>JBGAIM010000005.1:0-448370 GCA_044225555.1 Limisphaerales bacterium
GGGAATCCGGAATTGTGGAAGAAAATCCCGATGGAACTCTTTTGTCCCGAGTTCAAGTTTGCGCCCGTGACGGCTCGGATGGTCAGGGTCAGGATTCTTGCAGCCACCCAAAACCCCGTTGTTCGTGAATTCAGTCTCTATGAGAGATGAACTCATAAGGGCTGGGCACCTTGCTTCCGCGCCGTTCTCGACGAAGGCGACGACGGGTAGTTCCGACCGGTGCAGCTTGAAATCAGGTCGGGCGGGGAGTGGAAGCTCGGTTTTAATATCGCCATGGAAATCCCGAATTGAGGAAGCCCCCCTGGAACGGCTTTGCCCCGGATACAAGTTCCCGCCCAGCTTGTCCGGGCCAGAATCCTCACCGTCACGCAAAGCCCGGTCATTTGTGAATGTCGGTCTTTTGAGCGATAAAATCTCGGCTATTCTGCGTGGATACAGTGTTAGCCGGGCGGAAAGCGCCACCCCCGAACGGGGGATACAACACTTTTCAATGGGGACTAGAGTCTAATCAAATACGAACCCCGATCCTCTGTTAACCAACAACTAAACCACGCCCAGAACAAAATGAAAACCCGCACATTCAAACCGTCAGCTCTCTCTCGATTGGCGCTGTTCGCCGTCCTTGCAGCAGCCGGCATGTTCACTAATCTGGCCAGTTCCCAATTGATAGTCACCCCGACCGTCATATCCAATAGTTCCGCCTTCGGTCCACGGGTCGCCCAACATATTGTAGACGGGAGCGGGCTGACCGTCGGCCCTTCGGGAATCCTGGGCGCAGCGGATTCCACCCACGGCAATGACGTCAATGCCGCGATGTGGTACTCCGATCCTTTCCTGACTCCGCCCGACACCACGCCATGGGTGGTTCTTGATTTCGGAGCAGCTTATGACTTGGAGACCACACGGATCTGGCAGTTCAATCAAGAGCCGTACGGTTTCACAGTGTATGGGGCGGCGGAGGTCGAGATCTCGGTTTCCAGTGATAACACAAACTACACTTCGCTGGGTTCGGTCTTCCCCACCCGAGCTGGCGGTACCAACGGCGAGCCGGCGCAGGATTTTAGCACGCCGAACACCGGTGTGCGCTATGTGAAACTCCAAATCTGGACCAGCTTCGGCGGGGCCCAGGCGACGGGGCTTTCGGAAGTGCGATTCGTGGTGGCTTCGAACACCGCGCCGCCCGTGATCACTGGGCAGCCGCAGAACCAGACCCTGGCGCCCGGTGCAAATGCGTCGTTCGCCGTGACAGCGGTTGGACCAACACCCCTTACCTATCAATGGAGAATGGCTGGCACGAACCTGACCAATGGCGGCAACATCTCCGGCGTCACCACCAGCAACTTGGTTGTTTCCACCGTGGACCTGACTTCCGAAGGTCAATACGATGTCGTAATTGGCAATGCCAATGGTTTGGTGACCAGTACCAAGGCGCAACTCGTGCTCGGCAGCCCAATCATCACGCAGCAGCCACTGAATGTGACCAAGGCGGTTGGCATGACGGCGAGCTTCACGGTCGCGGCCACCGACTTCGCCGGCAGTGCGGCAACCCTGACCTACCAATGGCGGAAGAACGGCACCAATCTGGTTGATGGCGGCAACATCGCCGGGGCCACGACCACCAACCTCATTATCACCGGTCTGAAGACTGACGACAATGGCACGTATCGCGTCCTCGTCACCGACAGCATTGGCAAGACGACGTTGAGCGCAAACCGCACGTTGATAGTTGCGCCATATCCTTCGGTCAGCCTGAGTTTCATCAATCAGCCGATCCTTGCCCCCACCGTGGCAACCAACAGTTCCCAGTTTGGTCCCCGCACGGCACAGCACATCGTAGATGGATCAGGTCTTACGGTGGGAGCCTCGGGCATCTTAGGCGCCGCGGATACCACTCATGGCAATGACGTGGACGCATCCATGTGGTATTCTGACCCGTTTCTGACTCCGCCCGACACAACCCCGTGGGTTATCCTCGATTTGGGTTCAGTGTACGACCTGCAAACCACCCGCCTCTGGCAGTATAACCAATCACCCTACGGCTTCACCGTGTATGGGGCCGCCGAGGTCGAGATTTCCGTGTCCAGTGACAACGTGACCTACAACTCCTTGGGCTCGGTTTTCCCCGCCCGCGCCGGAGGTACCAACGGCGAGCCAGCGCAGGATTTCAGCACGCCGACCAACGGAGTGCGCTTTGTGAAACTTCAGATCTGGACCAGCTTCGGTGGCGCCCAAGCGACCGGGCTGTCCGAAGTGCGATTTGTCGCCGCTGGCAGCCGGATTAACGCCATCCTCGGCAACGGCGTCCTGGGATTGCACTACCAGCTCCAGTATAATGCCACCTTGAATCCGGCGACCTGGCAGGTGCTGCAGGACATTCCGACGCTTAATAGCAACCCGCTCTCCGTGACGGATGGCACGCAGGCATCCACGCAGACGGCCAGATTTTATCGCGCGGTCCTCGTGCTTCCCTAAGTTGGAGGCCCAGTGACCATGGTAAAAAACATGAACGCTGTGCATGCAAACAACCCCTCCGCAGCCACCGGGCTGCGGAGGGCGTTCACCCTGATCGAACTGCTGGTGGTCATCGCCATCATCGCCATTCTGGCCGCCATGCTGCTGCCGGCACTTACGAAGGCAAAACTCAAAGCTACGGGGGCGGCCTGTCTCAGCAACGAGAAACAGTTGCTCGTGGCGACCTTGATGTATGCCAATGATAACGACGACGGGATCATACCCAGCACCTTCAACGTAAACGGAAGCCCCGTCGGGATGATCGGGGGTGGCTTCTGGGCGGCTCCAACCCCACCGATTTCCGGCGGGGTCAAAGACCAGACGGAAGCGTTGAATCGGGTTACGAAAGGGCTGATGCAATCCCCATTGTGGGATTACAAGATTAGCGTCGGCCTGATCCATTGTCCCGGCGACACGCGCACGCGGAAGGCCTTTGGGCAGGGATGGGCTTGGGATAGTTATTCGAAGGCCGATCCGATGAACGGTGGCGGTTGGAACAACGGAACTTGGGGCGCAGCTTCAAGTCTTTTTAAGAAGCTCGGCGCGGTTCCCAAACCATCCACCTCCTTCATATTCCTTGAGGAGGCAGATTCGCGCGGATTCAACCAAAGCACGTGGGTGTTCAATCAGAAACCGCCGGGCTGGGTGGACGTCTTCGCCATTTTTCACGGTAGTTGGAGTACCTTCGGGTTTGTGGACGGCCACGCGGAAGGCCACGTCTGGAAAGATCCGAAGACCATTGAAGCGGCGCGGAACTCCGCCAACGGCATGGACAGCATTTACTGGAGCGGCGGGAACGCTTCTAACCCTGATTTCGTCTGGGTATACGACCGCTACATGACGCCAGCCTGGCAACCGTTGCAATAATAATTGGGTTGGCAAAGAAATGGCCCTCCAGGGCATGGATTTCGCCGTAACAAGGTTAAGAGGTGGGGCCAGTAATTAATGCAACAACGCGCTTGGAAACTTTACGGCGTTCCGGCTTGGTGGAGGTTGAGTGGATCGGAAGATAGGTGGCTCCCCGCAGTGGTTCAGCAATCACTGCGGGGTAGTTTTGTCGCGAACGAAAAGCCGGAAGCCGCTTTGCCTGAGATTGAAATGATCTTTCTGTGATAAATTACATGAAACTCCAGAGGACCCTACTTGGTCAGCTACTCGCCCTGCTCGGTGGATTGTGGAGCTGGCATGCCGTCAGCGCCGATGTCCTGCCGCCCGCCCGCCTCTCACTTGCGGGCAGCGACTGGTGGCTTCGCGAGGACCCGGCCGCAACCGGTCTGAAACAGAAGTTCTACCAGAATCCGGTTCCCGCCACCGATTGGATTCCAGCCCAGGTGCCGGGCAATGTGCAGGCCGATGTGGAGCAGGCCCACAAACTGCGCCCCGTCTTTTACGGCGCGACCGATCCCAACCTGTACGAGGTCGCAGAGAAGGACTGGTGGTATCGGAAGGACTTTGTCGTGCCCGCGTCATTCGAAGGACGAAGACTGACACTCGTGTTCGACGGAGTGGATGAACGGTGTGAAATTTGGCTGAATGGCAGCAAGATCGGTGGCAACGCAGGAATGTTCCGCCGCTTTGAGTTTGACGTGACAGCTTTGGCCCGGCCAGGCCAGACCAATCAACTGGCGGTTTGGTTGGCCCGGATGCCCGCCGAGTTGGTCCCCTACATTATCAACTCGGATGGACCCGGCGAAAAGGACCCCTTTGGTCCGTTCGGATTCATGACGGCAGTTAACCGGACGCGGGAGGTGCTCAAGGACCTCAAGACACCGGGCAATTTCAGTTACGATTGGGCCTTCAATGTCTGGACGCTCGGCATCTGGAAGGATGTCCGCCTCGAAGCGACGGGGCCCGCGCGCATCCAATGGACGCGCATCGAATCGGCGGTGGCCAAAGATTTCGGCAGCGCTACGGTTCGCGCCACATTGGAGGTGGACAGCCCGGCGGAGCAACCCGTCCAAGCGAAGTTTCAAGTCACCCGGATGGGCACGACCTTGTCCAGCTCCGTTGAGACGGTACTGAAGCCGGGGCGCAATTTGGTTGCAACGGAAATCCCTGTTGATCGTCCTGCCCTCTGGTGGCCTGCTGGTCAGGGAGAACAGCCGCTTTACACCCTGGAAGCGAAATTGACTTTGCCCGATGGAACTTTGAGTGATGCGCGTTCGGTCCGGTTCGGAATTCGGGACCTCCAGTGGGTTTATACCGAGGGCGCGCCCACCAATTACATCAACCGCTATCAACTCGTCATCAATGGTCGCAAGGTGCGGACGATTGGCAGCGGACTGATCCATCCAGGCGTGTTCCCCGCGTGCGTCTCCGCGCACAATCTCCAGTTGCTGCACCAGGCCAAGGCCTGCGGCATAAACACGCTCCGGATCAACGGCGGTGGTGGTGGGTCGCTGTTTAATGAGGAATGGTACAACCTCGCCGATGAGCTGGGTATCATGATTCAGTCGGAGTTTCCGATTGGCAACTCAACCGAAGGCCGACCCGAAACGGATGAAGTCTTCCTGCGGAACCTCGAAATCAGTTGCCGTAGCATGATCAAGGAAGCCCGCAATCATCCCTGCATCATCGAATTTGGCGGCGGCAACGAGATGGAGTGGGATGAGGCCAGCAAACATCCCGCGCTGCAAGTGATGCGCAAAGTGCTGGCTGAGGAGACGACCACCTTGTTTCGCGCCACCAGTCCGGATCTGGGGGGCAAACACTGTCCGTGGGATTTTGATATTCTCGGAGGCAATACGGGCGAGCGCTGGGAGGCCATGCCCAACCTCGGCTACGTGGCTTCCTATGCTCATTACAATTCGTTCCTGCAATCCACCAAGAATCCGGCCACCGAGACCATGAGCTACAGCGAGATGGGCACTTGTTCACCCTCGCATCTGGAGGTCTGGTATCGCGATGCCCCGCTCGCCTCCCAATGGCCCCTCGAGGATGTGGATGACCCGGTTTTGGTCCGCAAGAACGCGACGCGCGCCGTGTTCTCCTCCGAACATTGGCTGATGAAGAAGCGCATCGAAACGGTGTTCGGCCCGCTCGACAATTTACCGGAGGTGATTGCCGCGGGCCAGTACCTCGGGGCGGACGGTTTGCGTTACATTTATGACGAATTGCGTCGCAAGGGTCTGCGGTTGGCCAATATTACCAGCCACTGTTACAGCGAGCCGCATCCCAATCTGGCCGGCAGCTACCTTGTGGATTACGCTGGGCGGACTTTGATGAACTATGATTTCCTCCAGCAGGCGATCAGCCCCATCAGTCTATCGCTTCGGATTGGCGACGCCTTCTACAAACCTGCCGACGGGGTGAAAGCGGAACTCTCCCTTGTGAGCGACGCTGCGCAGTCCGGTTCCGGCATCCGCTGGAGCTGGCTCGCCCGCGACCGGAATGGGAAAGTATTTGATCGAGGGAGTGGTGTTGCAGACATGCAGCCGTTGGAAGTCAAAATGCTCGGAACGATCAATCCAAAATTATCGGGTAAGGAAGCCACCGGACTCGTTTTCGTGGAAATGCGCGTTGAATCCGCAGATGGGAAGCCGCTGACCGAGCGCGTGCAGGTTTTTGGGGAGCGTGGTCAAAAAGGGCCTTTCGCGGGCCTATTGAAGAACCACGACCCCAAGACTGCCAACAATCCCGTTCGCCGTACCGCGTTGACGGTCAAAGCGGCCCCGGTGCGCCTGGAAGGTGATCAGGAAGTACTGGAGCTGGAGATGCACAACACGGGTTCGATGACGGCCTTGTTCTGCGAACCGCATCCCGTGCTCTATTATCGAACTGACCTGATCGTGGAAAATAACAATTGTTTCATCCCCCCGGGCGAAACTCGGACCATTGTCATCCGCAGCCCGCGCGTGCCAGCTTGCGGCCTTTCGCTCGCTCAAACCGGCTGGCGGATTTCGTGTTGGAATGCCGACGATTTGACAGTCGCGCCCGACAAGAGTGTCCTGCTTACGGTCGGGCGCCGCGACGAAATGTGCCGCGAGTTCGCTGGTTACTTCCTGCCCCAGAGCATAAAGGGAACGGAGGTCACCAACTGCGGCGGGAATCGGCCGCCTGCCGATTCGCTGCCCTATCGTTTGAAGGTCGGAGGGGAGGCCCGGTTTGAGTTCAACTTGGCCACGGATCAAGCAATCCAACCGGCCCGCCTGCGGCTTCACACAGCGGACCAGTCCAAGACTGATCAGACGATTATCGAAGTGGAACTGAACGGCCAAAAGATGGAGCGCCTGCTTCCGAAGGGGTTGGGAATCCAAAGTCGCGACCCGGCCCACCTTGCGTTTCCAGCCACGGTGGAATTCGACGTTCCCAAATCGCAACTGCGAAAAGGCAAGAATCGCCTGACTGTCAGCGTTAAGGGCGACGGCTGGTTTACTTGGGACTCCCTTGACCTTGTAACGGACTGAGGTCATTGATCTTCAAGGAAAGACTTTCGCCCGCAGAGTTCTGTTCAGATGCGAACGGGGTCTGGAGTAATTGCCATCATCCAGATGCGTATTGCCTTGCCCCGATTTGGCAGGCTAGCCAGTGCCCCGAGTTCCCGTAGGGCAGAGGGTAAATAACAAGCTGAAATGTCAATATGCTCAATCCCAACAGCAATGCGACATGCCGCATGAAAAAAACTCCGATTTGCCTTGCTGCCTGCTTTTCGCCATGGTGCTTGCCTAGGCGCTTCAAGCTGCTCCCGCAACAATCCACACAAATGTGGCAACCAGTGCGGCGCATACCGAATCAGGGCAAATTGAGAATCCCCGCGGCGAATGGATCCAAAACTCGCGTTTCGCCATGTTTATTCACTGGGGACTTTACTCGGAATTGGGGGGCCACTGGAACGGGAAAACCTATTACGGAATCGCGGAATGGATTATGAACCGCGCACGCATCCCGGTTGCCGACTACTCCGCCGTGGCCGCGCGCTTTGATCCCAAGAACTTCGATGCCCGGGCGTGGGTGCAAGTCGCCCGTGATGCGGGCATGCGGCACATCATGATCACGTCCAAACACCACGACGGGTTTGCGATTTTCGGCTCAAAGGCCGGCCCATTCAACATAGTGGATGCCACCCCTTTCAAACGTGACGCGCTTAAGGAACTCTCGGCAGCCTGCCAGGCCAGTGGCCTCCGTTTGGGTTTTTATTACTCGCAATCCGCCGATTGGCACGAACCCGACGCCATAGGCAACACGTGGGATTTCCAGGGACGCGAACAGGACTTCCGGCGCTATCTTCAAGGCAAGGCCGTTCCTCAAATCGAAGAACTATTGAGCGGCTACGGACCAGTGGCCGGGATGTGGTTCGATACACCTGGCCCCATAACGCCCGCACAGTCGCGCATGCTGGTGGACTTGGTGCACAAACTGCAGCCCGAATGCCTCGTGAATAGCCGCATTGGAAATAATCTCGGCGATTATGAAACGCTGGGAGATCAGGAAATCCCCCCGGTTGCCCCGTCCGGGTTTGTGGGAATCTATTGACACGATGAACGACACCTGGGGCTACGCGATCCAAGACCATAATTGGAAGAGCCCGCGGGAAATAGTGATCCGACTGGTCCGGGTGGTGAGTCGGGGCGGCACTTATATGCTTAACGTCGGGCCTGACGGCATGTGTGAGCATACTTCGCGAGGTGGGCCGCTGGGTTCACGCAAACGAGGCCGCCATTCATGGCGCCGGTCCGACTGTCTTCGGCCAACTGGCTTGGGGAGAATGCACGACCCGCAGCAACACACTCTACCTCCATGTCTTTCAATGGCCCGCCAACCGCCGCCTCATCCTTCCCGGTCTCCAGACTCAAGTCCTCACCGCCCGGCTGTCCAGCGGCGAGAAGGTTGCATTCAACTCGTCCTCGAATGGAGTCACGCTTACGCTGCCTAACCAGCAACCGGACTGGTTGATTCCTGTAATTGCCATCGAATTGACTGGCCCTCCCGCCGCGAGCCGTGACCAATACGTCCTTAACGACCATCGCCAAACGCTTGAGGCCGGTACCGCCCGCTTGAAAGTCGCCAGGCAAACGTCGGTAAGTTGGATGGAAAAATTCGGTGATTGGAAACATGCGGATTGCCTCGTCGGTTGGCGGGGACGCGAGAGCTCCGCTACCTGGGAATTCCTCACCCTGGAACCCGGCTCGTTCTACCTTGATGTGGACTACAGTTGTCCCGCCGAGGATGATTACTCCGAGTGGTACGTCAGCGCCGCAGACGTCGGGATCACTTTTCCGCTGATCGACACGGGAGATCGCCCAAAGCGCTCTGCGTTTGGCGGCTCGCTTCCCCGCTTTCGCACCTACCGGATCGGGGTCGTGGAGTTTAAGAAACCTGGTCCACAGCGGCTCACTCTCGGTCCGCTCGGATCGGAAGGCGCAGGACTTAAGATCTCGGGGCTAATCCTCTCGCCAGTGCACTAGCCGAAGGCGTGATCATTGGTATCCCATTAGGCGAAACTCACTGATGATCGGCGCTGCAGCAGCTCAAGGTGGAAGCCGCCGGCGCAATCCGCGGGATTCAATAGCTGACCATCGTGGTAGGGAACAAGTTCCACTGGCTTGTGTAAGGCAGCGAGCCTTCTCTGCGATCTCAGCCGTGGTGGTTTTAATCTTGAGTGCGTCCATATTACCTTACCTACCCCCGAACGGGGGGGTATGCCATCTCCCCGATGCCGCCATAATCATGGAAAAACTAGGCAGGGAGAGCGACAGTCCAACTCGCTCTCCTTCATCAATATGCCATGAATAACACCATGAGAACTCCCAGTTCTTCCACAGGAAGCGGCGCGATCCTTCAAGGCAGTCTACTGTATCTCTCGTTTTGCTGTTTCGCCTCCGCCTTGGGCGGGCTGCTATTTGGCTATGACCTGTTTGTTATCTCCGGCGCGAAGGACCTGATCGTTCGACATTTCCAGCTATCCACGCTGATGGAGGGCTGGTTTGTTAGTTCGGCCATGGTGGGCGCAATGTTGGGTTGCATCGGCGCAGGGACTTTCAGCGATCGTTTTGGCCGGAAAAAAGTACTGATCGTTGCCTCCTTTTTCCTGCTCGCTTGTTCGGTCGGCTGTGCTTTGGCTTGGTCCACTGCTTCATTGATCTTCTTCCGTTGGATCGGCGGCGTGGGCGTTGGCATCGCCTCAATGATTTGCCCACTTTACATCTCGGAAATCTCGCCTCCACGTCTTCGCGGGCGAATGGTCACGCTTTTCCAGTTGGCGATCTGTGTGGGCATTGTCGCGGCGATTATTGTCAATACCGGCTTGCTTTCCTGGCATGACAAGATCAAGGGCACGGAAGCCTCAGGATTGATGGGCTCGATGGTCGCACGGGATGTTTGGCGAAGCATGCTCGGGATGGAGACGCTTCCCGCGCTGCTGTTCTTTGTCACCTGTCTCATTATCGCGGAAAGCCCTCGATGGCTCGCTGAGAAAGGCAGGCAACGCGAAGCGCTTCAAGTGCTGGAAAGAATCAATGGTTCCCAAATCGCGCAAAGGGAGTTGGCGGATATCTCCTCCACCATCGCGGTCGAGAGTGGGTCGCTGATGGAACTGTTTAAGCCCGGACTGCGGCGCGCTTTGTTCATGGCATTGTTCCTCGCCGTGATTTCCGAGTTCAGTGGTATCACCACGATCTGGAATTTCGGGCCGGAGATCATCCGCGGTCAGGGCATCCAACTCACCAACGAAATGACGGGTATGGTCGTCATCGCCTCCTCCCTTTCCATTTTTACCCTCGTTGCCGTCTGGCTGATGGATCACGCCGGTCGCCGTCGGCTGCTGTTCTGGGGGAATCTCGGTTGCTTTTTCTCCCTCCTGGTTCTGGGCTTTCTGCTCGGGCGTGCGGATTCATCGAGCACGCTTAAGGTTGCGGCGGCGGCCACATTTGTTGCGTGCTTTGCGTTCTCTATGGGCCCGATCAAGTGGGTCTTCATGTCGGAGGTTTTCCCCACGCGCATTCGTGGCCGCGCCGTTGCCATCTGTTCGATGGCTGTCTGGACTGCGGATGCCATCCTGAACCAACTGTTCCCTCTCATGCGCGACAACTGGGGCAAACACATCACCTTCTACGTCTTTGCCATCGTCTTGATCCCCCAGTTTTACTTTGTCTGGAAAATCATGCCTGAGACCAAGGGCCGCAGCCTCGAGGATATCGAACGGTCATGGCACAACAAAGACTCAAAGTCCGAAGGGGTTTTGCCGGCCCCGGTTCAGGCACAGACCAACTTAAGTCGCTGAGTTTGTCATCTGTGGGTCTGTTCGGGTCGGCAAATTTCTACCGCAAATTAAGTTTCCGAAACGTGGCCGGGGAATATTGTGAAGCTGTACCGTTTCGCAGAAAGTTTGCCAACTCAAACCCGCACTACGCCATGCGACGCACCCCCGAACGGGGGCTGTTCCGATCCTTCAGACGCCGCTAAACATATTGAGAAGTACATTTTGAAGCACCGCCTCGAGCCTGAGACCACCGTGACGAGGTTCAAATGAATACAATGAATACTTCGGTTGGAAATCGGAAGGGAACTCACGGCACTAGCCTGAGTTCGGATGAAACGGGCACGGGCAACGCCGCCGCACCCTATGAGA
The DNA here is from genome assembly GCA_044225555.1 of Limisphaerales bacterium. GTDB lineage: Bacteria > Verrucomicrobiota > Verrucomicrobiia > Limisphaerales > JADLHS01 > JADLHS01. The sequence continues at coordinate 11,078 of JBGAIM010000005.1, forward strand.
TGCGAAACCGGCTCAGCCTCTCATGGACATCGTCGAGAACTGGAACGAAACGCCCCAATTCCTCAACCCCCGATATCAAATTCAACCTTGGGAGCCCGAACCGGCAGGTGCAGCTCATAATAGAACCTGACGGCGCTATCAGCGTGAACGAGTAGTTCATGAACCAAGGACGGCATATTGTGGAACATAGTCCCGCGCAGGGCTGCCGAGCCATTCATTCGAATGTTGCCATGCAGGAATTGGATGCTGTTGCCCAGGCGAATCCTCGTGTTTCGCCGGCGGTCATTCGAGGCGCTCTTCATATTCCTTGGTAACCGGTTGCTTCTTGAAACGTTCATCACTTTAACTGTTTTATGAAAAACCCCAGTAACTCCTCACTAAAGGTCAATGTTCCCAGGAATCACCTCGTCGGCGCCATGCCCAAAGTCGGCATCCGTCCGGCCATTGACGGTCGCCGACAGGGCGTCCGCGAAGCCTTGGAAAAAACCACCATGGCGATGGCGAAGTCCGTCGCTCGACTCATCGAATCGAGCCTGCGGCACGCCAACGGCCTTCCAGTCGAATGTGTAATTGCCGATACCTGCATCGGCGGGGTGGTTGAATCAGCCATGGCCGCGGAAAAGTTCCGAAAAGAGGATGTTGGTGTATCCCTGACGGTCAGTCCTTGCTGGTGCTACGGCGCCGAAACCATGGATGCCGATCCACACGTCCCGAAAGCGATCTGGGGCTTCAATGGTACCCAGCGGCCAGGTGCCGTGTATCTCGCAGCGCTAAGTGCCGCGCACAACCAGAAGGGCCTGCCAGCATTCACCATCTACGGGGCCGATGTTCAGAATATCGGCGACACGAACATCCCCGCGGACGTCCGCGGAAAGATTCTCGCTTTTGCCAAGGCCGGTCTCGCGGTGGCCACCATGCGCGGCAAATCCTATCTGTCCGTCGGCGGCGTCTCGATGGGGATCGCTGGTTCCATGGTTAATCAAGATTTCTTCGAGGATTTCCTGGGACTGCGAGTCGAGACCATCGACATGACCGAAATGACCCGCCGCATCGAGGAACAGATCTTCGATCCCGAGGAATACCAACGCGCCTATCGTTGGGTGCGCGCCAACTGCGCGGAGGGCAAGGATTACAATGATCGCCCGGCGTCCCGCAAACGCCGCGAGTGGGAATGGCAGTTCGTCGTGAAGACGGCTATCATCTTGCGAGACCTCATGGTGGGTAATCCCCGCCTGGCGCGGCTCGGTTTTGGCGAGGAGGCGCTCGGGCATAATGCCATCGCGGCGGGCTTCCAGGGCCAGCGCCAATGGACCGATCACTACCCCAATGGTGACTTTCTCGAAGCCATCTTGAATTCTTCGTTCGATTGGAATGGCATTCGCCAGCCCTACATCGTCGCGACGGAAAACGATTCCTTGAATGGGGCTTGCATGCTGCTGGGCCATCTGCTCACCAATCGCGCTCAAATCTTCGCAGACGTCCGTACCTACTGGAACCCAGCCGCTATCGCGAAGGCCACCGGTCGTGCGGTAACCGGTGCGGCTGCCAAAGGAGTGCTCCATCTGATAAACTCTGGGGCCGCGACACTGGATGCATGTGGCCTGATGCGCGAAAACGGCAACGCCGTCATGAAGCCCTTCTGGGAGATCACGCCACAAGAAGCTCGCGCCTGCCTCCAGGCCACGACCTGGCCGCCAGCCGTGCGCGAATACTTCCGGGGGGGTGGGTTCTCCAGCGCCTACGGCACCCGCGCCAACATGCCGGCGACCATGTTTCGCCTCAATCTGGTCAAGGGTCTTGGGCCCGTGCTGCAGATTGCCGAGGGCCAGTTCGTTGACCTGCCGCCGGAGATCTACTCCGTGCTGGAGGAACGAACAAATCCCACCTGGCCGACGCACTGGTTTGTGCCGAATCTCACCGGGCAAGGACCGTTCCGGGACGTCTACTCTGTGATGAATGCCTGGGGCGCCAATCATGGTACCATCAGCTATGGTCACATTGGTTCAAGCCTGATCACGCTCGCGTGCATGTTGCGCATCCCGGTTTATATGCACAATGTTCCGAGCGAGCGCGTCTTCCGCCCATCGGCGTGGACTTCCTTTGGCACCGCAGAGCCCGAAGGTGCTGATTTTCGTGCGTGCGCGAACTTCGGGCCGCTTTATCGCAAGGTCTGATCATGGCGGTAAGTGTATATCTGGCCGTGGATATTGGCGCGGAGAGCGGGCGCGTGATGGCCGGCTTGTGGAATGGAAGGACGATTCGGCTCGAGGAGATATACCGCTTTCCCAACGGCCCGGTACTGCTGGGCGAAACCATACGATGGGATGTGCTTCGGCTATGGTCGGAAATTCAGAACGGGTTAGCCATGGCGGGGAAAAAATACGGTGGCAAAATTGTTTCCGTGGGCGTGGACACGTGGGGTGTGGACTTCGTGCTGCTGAATGCGAAGGACGAAATGCTCGGCCATCCTTATCACTACCGTGACAACCGGACGCGGGGCGCATTGGATCGTGCCTATAAGAAGGTTCCCCGCGACGAGATCTTCGAGCAGAGCGGTAATCAGTTCGTGGAATTGAACTCGCTCTACCAGTTGCTGGCTTGGCAGGAACGCTCGCCCTCAATCCTCGACGAGGCGCACAGTCTGCTTTTCATACCGGATTTCATGCACTGGTGCCTTTGCGGAGCGCGTAATGCAGAGTTTACCGTCGCATCAACTTCCCAGTTTATCCATCCGCTCAAACGCAAATGGTCGTTGCCACTGTTGCACAAATTTGGATTGCCCACGCATTTCCTCCCCAATATCGTCGCGCCCGGCACTGAACTCGGCCCGGTTCGCAGTAGCCTTGCCCAGCGATCGGGCTTGAGCGGAGCAAAAGTTGTCGTGCCGCCTTCGCATGATACCGCCTCTGCGGTTGCAGCTGTGCCCACCAACAACACCGGCAAGGTGAACTGGGCTTATGTAAGTTCCGGTACCTGGTCGATCATGGGGGTCGAAGTCAGAAAACCCGTGCTCGCATCGCGCACATTGGAGTTGAATTTTAGCAATGAAGGCGGCCTGGATGGCACGTATCGCTTGTTGCAGAATCTTCTCGGCTTATGGGTTGTCCAGCAGTGTAAACGCTCGTTCGACACGCACGGCCGGAAATACGATTACCTCCAATTGTCGACACTCGCAGCGGAGGCGAGACCTTGGCGTTCATTGATCAACTTGAATGATCCGCGCTTTCTCAATCCATTCGACATGCCTAAAGCAATCCAGGAATTCTGCCGGGAAACGAAACAGCCCGTGCCCAGAACCGATGGTGAACTGGTGCGTTGCGCCTATGAAAGCCTGGCACTCAAATATCGCCAAGTAATTGGTTCACTCGAAGAACTCACGGACGTGAGCATCGAAGTCATCCACATCGTCGGGGGCGGATCACAGAACCAGGTTTTGAACCAATTAGCCGCCGATGCCTGCCAACGTCCGGTCGTTGCCGGCCCGGTAGAGGCGACCGCCCTGGGCAACCTGCTTACGCAGGTGCGCGCCAGTGGGGAATTGGGGTCATTGGCTGAGTTGCGCGAAGCCGTCCGTAAGTCCAGCGCCGTGCATCGCTACGATCCCAAGCCGACGGCTGCTTGGGCTGAAGCCGCGGGACGTCTCGCTGAATATCGCCAGAAGAACTAGAGCCTGTCATGCACTTTTGGCGAACACGAGTTTGAGCATGAGCATGGCGAGTGCGAGCCAGTGATAGCCTGCCAGGGTAGTAGCGAGGCGTTCGTAATCTCGCGCCAGTCGCCGAAAACGTGCGGCCCAAGCAAACGTCCGTTCCACCACCCAGCGGCGTGGCAGTAGCACAAAGCTGCGTTTGGCTTCGGCATGCTTCACGACTTCCAACTTCATTCCGTGTTGCGCCGCGTCCGCAGCCGGTTGCTCGCCGGTGTAGCCTTGATCGACATACGCCAGTTGCACGTTTTCCCCCGTCGCCGCCTGGACCGCTTGTGCCAGGGCTTTGACCTGCGCCCGGTCCTGTTCGTTGGCCGCCGTGACTTTGAGCGCCAACAGATGGCCCAACGTGTCCACCACCGCATGCACCTTGCTGCCCTTGCGTTTCTTGGCCCCGTCGTAGCCGACGCGGCCCCCGCTCTCCGGCGTGGATTGCAACGTGCGACTGTCCACGATCACCGCCGTCGGGACGCTGTCGCGTTGCGCGGCCAGCCGCAGCAATGCCCGCAAATCTTCGGCCATCGTTGCAAAACAGCCCGCGCGCAACCAGCGCCGCGTCTGTTGTTGCACCGCGTGCCAAGGCGGCAGATCGTTGGGCAGCATCCGCCAAGGACAACCCGCGCGCACAAACCACCGCAGCCCGTTGTAGAGTTCGCGCAGGGAATGTTCCCGTTGCGGCGCGTCCTCCTTCATCAGCGTCAAATAGGGCGCGCAGAACGCCCATTCCTCATCGCTCACATCACTCGGATAACTTTTGCGCGCTTTCGTCATCCCCAGCTTTTCACAGATTTCCTGTAAAGGAGCCAGAGAAAAATACTTGCGTCAATTCACGCCCCATTCAATGTGCATGACAGGCTCTAAGTGATTAAGGCGACCTGCCCTGCCAAGTTGCTTGCCAATCTCAGCCAGAGCCAAGGAGTCGGCGCAGCGATAATGCCTAATTTTTCTCCTAGTCGCGCGAAGTCTGGTCGGATCACCGAGATCAGCGTGCCCCTCGCCTGCAATTGTATGGCCTGCTCGCGCCGTCAAGGTCGAACGCCCCTTTGCCCTGCGTCTCTTGACTGCGCTCGCTTCGCCGGGAGGGATGGCGGTTAGGGAGGCACGCTGGGGAGTATGCATGTCTGGTTTTTGAATGAATTGGAGGGCTGCAATTGGTGGCTGGATTTCGGACGAGAACGTTTGGCCTGTTCACAAAAACTGCAATGTTCACGACTGCGTGAACACGATGAAGCGCTGCCCGCACCGAATGAAACAGACCGCAAAGATAATCTGGCTTTCTCGCAGACAGTTTTGACCTATCCTGTCCCTGCAATGCCTTTGCCGATCAACGTTGATGACATCCTGCACGGATAAACCGTGGAATGGGAGCGGTTGGAATTCAAGCAGGGCTGGAATCCGGAGGCCGTCCTGCACACGATGTGCGCCTTCGCCAATGATTTTCACAATTTGGGCGGCGGCTACATTTTCATCGGTGTCGCGGAAAGTCAGGCGCAACCCGTGCTGCCGCCGATAGGATTGCCCGCCAGCAAACCGGATGCTATTCAAAAAGAGATTCTCGAAATCGGGCATCGGATTCAGCCCCACTACCATCCGGTGATTGCGCCGCACGTTGTCCAACAAAAGCATGTCCTCGTGCTTTGGTGTCCTGGCGGTCAGTCCCGGCCTTACAAGTCTCCAGTGTCCCTGGCCAAGGGGAATCGCGATTTCGCCTACTACATTCGCAAAGGCTCGGCCACCATCAGAGCCAAACACGATGAGGAAGTCGAGTTGATCAGCTTGGCGGCCACGGTTCCTTTCGGTGACCGCATTCACCACCGTGCCGCCTTGAACGACCTCAAGCTTCCGCTGGTTCAGAATTATCTGCGCGAAGTGGGCAGCGACCTCTTGGCTGATTCCGGCAAGATGGAATTTGTCCAATTGTGCCGCCAGATGCGAATTGCCGACGGCCCTGCCGAGGCGATGCACCCGTTGAATATCGGCCTGATGTTTTTCAACCCGGCACCGCAAAAGTTTTTCCCGCAAACACAGATTGACGTGGTGCAGTTTCCCGATGGCCCCGGTGGCGACACTTTCACGGAAAAAACCTTCGCTGCTCCATTGGACGTGATCCTCAAGGACGCGCTGACGTTTTTGAAAAACGCCGTGATTGAGGAACGTGTGGTGAAACACGGCGGCCAACCGGAAGCCGACCGCTTTTTCAATGTGCCATACGCCGCATTAGAGGAGGCGGTGGTCAATGCAGTTTACCATCGCAGCTACGAAATCCTGGAGCCGATTGAAGTCCGGGTTCTGCCGGAGGAAATCACCGTGGCCAGCTATCCGGGCCTGGACCGCTCGGTCAGTATCAAGGAATTGCAAACCGGGCGCTTTGCCACGTGGCGATATCGCAACCGGCGCATTGGCGAATTTCTGAAAGAACTCAGTCTCACCGAAGGTCGAGGCACTGGTATTCCAAAAATGTTGAGCGCGTTGCGGGCCAATGGGTTTCCGAAACCCGTGTTTGAATCTGATGATGACCGGACTTATTTTCTGGTGCGCTTGCCGCTCCATCCTGAATTCATCAAAGAGGCCAAGGAACGGAAACGTCTAGCGACCGGCCAAGTTGCGGCGCAGATTCTCCAGTTCTGTGAGCAACCGCGTAAGGCTGGCGAAATCCAGGCGCTCGTCGGTGTCAAACACCGCCAGACATTCCGCGAAAATTATCTCAACGCGCTTATCGGCAAGGGCCGGCTTGGGCGAACGATTCCCGACAAACCCCAAAGTCGGTTGCAGCGTTACCGGACCACAGACGAAGGGAAGAATTGGTTGCAAGGCGTGACCAATCGAACCCCAATCGCATGAACTTGAAGTTGAAAGCGGACACCAAAACGGACACCAAGCGGATTAAAAACGATACGTTCGGATAAAAGAGTTTATGCTTGAATAGCCAATAGAATCAGGCATATTTGAACTGCAACGGCGGGGAAATCTGGCCGAGTCCTACCTCTGGAGCCAATTACATTTCTCCAATTTTGTTGGGGAATTCTTCAAGAAGGACACCACCCGCAGGCGAGTTGCCAGCAGAATTGCCAGCAAAAAGTGAATCGCGGAACTAGGCGTTCACAATTCGCAGATACTCCCGGTTAAGCCGCCCACTGCTCGCTAAGTGGAAACCGCAAATCTTCCTATCCTGTTTGCATACACATACTATGAAAAAGGCATACAGGATGTACCAAAGAGCTGGTGGCGGGTTCCATATCCAGAACAATCAAACGGGGGGGCAAAGAAGTCTGGGGACCAATGACAAAGCCGCAGCTCAAAGACTACTTGAGGCTGAGAATCAGGTCTGCCAATCGGCAGCGTTAAACCTAGAACTCGGGAAAGTGTATTTGAGAAATGCTGACCCAACACTGGCTACGAGGACTTGGCGGGAAGTGATGGACGAACTCTCGACTCACGGCAAAGCGACGTCTCAAAATCGTTATCAAAGGGGCATGAAGGCCAAAGAATTTGACCTCATCCGCAACAAGGCAGCCGGCGGCAACCTCATTCCGCCACTCGATTGAAGCGCGTCCGTAGGGGGGGGGGCCATGAAAACGCGCAGCGCAGAGTCCTTGGTCAGAGGTACACGCCTCAACGGAAATAGAAAGTTGGCTCAAGGTTGCCCGGCCAACGCTTGGCGGACGGGCAAATGGGCATAGCGGGCGATGGCCTCCGAGCGAGAGCGGACTTGGAGTTTCTCATAGATCCGGCGGATGTGGGTATCCACGGTGGCCAGTTTGATACCCAGTTGGTCGGCGATTTCCTTGTAAAGAAACCCCGCGGCCAGCAGTTGCAGGATTTCGTTCTCGCGGGTGGAAAGTTCAGCCATCGCCTCGGGCGGCGTTTGCGGCTGGAGTTGCTGGAAAGCGCGCACGACTTTGCGCGCAATGTTGGGCGTCATGGGAGAGCCGCCGGCATGCACCTGATGAAGTGCTGCCAGTAGTTCTGTGCGTTCGCTTTGTTTGAGCAGGTAGCCGGTGGCGCCGGCCTGCAAGGCCGCGAAAATGTGGTCCGAGTCCTCATAGATGGTGACCATGACAAACTGGGCCTCGGGCAGCAGCGGTTTCAAGCGCCGCACGCAGTCCGGCCCGTTCATGCCGGGGAGGTTGATGTCCATCAACACTATGCTCGGCTGCGCCTTCGGGAGGCATTCCAAGGCTTCCTCGGCGGAACCATGATTGCTGACGCACTCGAAGTCCTTCGAGCGATTGATCCAACCGACCAGAAGACCGCGCGCTTGGGTGTCGTCTTCCACCACCGAAACTTTTATTGGCATGACATTCCTTTCATAACAAAGCCCAGCAGGCATTCCCATCCCGTTTTCTCGTGACAGAGAGAGGATTCCGTTTTCAGGTTGAAGGCCGTTCCATTTTCCTCGGTCGTTGGCTGGATAGCGGAACCTGCAATTCTACCAGCACACCTTTCCCGGGCGCACTCGTGATGCGGCTCAGCCCGCCGATTCTTTCCAGGCGTGACTGGATGTTGGCCAGTCCGTGACCGGTGGCGACCCGGTCCGACTGCGGGGCTGCGAGTGCGATTGGCCCGGCGTTCGCACCGCGTCCATTGTCGGAAATCAAAACCCGCAGCACGTCGCCAGAAAGGGTAATGCCAACTTGAACCTCATCCGCACCCGAGTGGCGAACGGCGTTGTGCAAGGATTCCTTGAACGCGAGGAAGAGGTTATGCCGGATCTCGGAGCGGACCGGGCGCTCGGTAAAATCCACCGGCAGTTGCAACCGGCAGCGAATCTTGGCGGGAGTCAGAAACTCGTGGGCGAAGCGCGCGAGGTAGTTGAGCAGGCTCTCAACCGTGTCGTGCCGCGGGTTGACGGCCCACACAATTTCGTCCATGCCCCGGGTCATTTCGCGGGCGGCGGTGTAGATTTGGGCGAGGCACTGGGACGTCTGCTCACGGTCATCGGGGGTTTCGCGCGCCGTCTGGCTCAACATGCCGATGCGGGTAAGGCTGGCGCCGAGATCGTCATGGATGTCCTGGGCAATGCGCGCCCGTTCGCGTTCGAGTTCGTGTTCCCGTGCCGCCCGTTCCAGCCGGCGCTTGAGCCGCCGCCGTTGAATCAGCACGATGCTGCCGCCAAACCCCAGCAGACCGAAAAGCGTGACCGCGAGTTTGAACCACCAGGTTTCCCAGAAGAAGGGCAGGACGTCGAGGCCCAGCGCGACGGCGTTTTCAGTCCAGAGGCCGTCGTTGTTGCACGCTATCACTCGGAAGGTGTATTTGCCGGGCGGCAAATAACTGTAGGTGGCTTGCCGGTCGGCTTTGGGTTCGGACCATTTATTCTCCAAGCCGTCAAGCCGCCACTTGAAGAACACCTTTTCGGGTGCGGCGAAGCTAAGCGCGGTAAAACTGATTTCAATCTGCCGGCTTCCAGGCGGGACGCGCAATGTTCTTACCCCGTCACTTGACTTCGTGAATTGGTCGGCGGGTTTGCTGCCGATGAGGACTTCCTCGATGACGATGGGCGGTGGCAGGCGATTGCCTGCCGCTTGGGCAGGGTTGACCACCGCCAGACCTTTGGCGGTGGGAAGCCAGATGCGCCCGTCGGTGGCGCGAAAGCCCGACGGGGTGAAACCAGCGGAGCCGGCCAGCGCTGAGAGCCCATCGGAAAGGCCATAGACCAGGCACGTGACCCGCTCGGTTTCCGGATGGTCCGCCGCGCGGTTGAGGTCGGCCTTGCTGGCTGAGTAAATTCCGTGTGAGGAATTAAACCACAATTTTCCGTGAGCATCGTCGGCAATATGGCCCACGACGTTATTCGGGAGACCGTTTTTCATGTCCAAGCTGGACCAACGCCCGTTCTTGAGCCGGCCCAAACCTCTTTCCAGACTGCCGATCCACAGCGTGCCGTCCGGCTCGCAATGCAGCGAGAGAACAAAATCGCCGGGCAAGCCATCACGGGCAGAAAACGTCTGGAGCCGACCGTCCGCAAACCTCCCAAGACCCGTGCCCAGTGTGCCGACCCAAACTTCACCGTCGCGTCCACGGGCCAGGGCGCGCACATCGCCAGCCGCCGGCCCGCCCAGGGACGCGAAGCGTTCGAGTCGGCCAGCCTGGAAGCGGGCTAGGCCTTTGCCGGTTCCAATCCATAAAGTTCCCGCCGGCGATTCCAATAGGGCGGTGATCGGATCGGTGAGTTCGGATAACTCTTCGGGCACACTGAACCTTCCGTCGCGTGCGCGAAACAGCCCGCCACTCCAGGTGCCGGCCCAGACCGTGCCGGTGGAATCTTCGAGCACGGACCAAACGTAGAGATTGGACAGCCCGTCCGCCTCGTCAAATCGCCGCCAGTCTCCGTGGGCAAACCGATAAAGTCCGGCGCCCTCACTGCCGGCCCACACCGTGGCGTTCGTGCCGGGGGCAATTCCCAGCGGCTGGACATTTTGCCAGCGATCGGGCGGGCTGCGCATTACCACTCTGCGCGGGCGCAGCACGCTTAACCCGCCGCGGGTGCCCACCCAAATATTCTTCTCCCGGTCCTCAAGGATGCACTTCACCCATTTGTCCGGCAAACCGTCGCCGGTGCTGATGCTGAGGTTGCGTCCGTCCGCCTCATGTAAAACCAAACCATCGCGAATGCTGCCCACCAGCACTTGACCTGAGCGCGTCTCCATCATGGTGGTGGCAAATGACAGCCCCGCAGGCAGTGCGCCGGCTTGCTCCACCCAGTGGTCATTCTGCCAGCGACGAATGTAATCGACGCCGACCACCCAAAGTCCGCCGGCGCGCGCCGGGCAAATGCGGGTGTAATAACTCGCGGAATCATCAAAGCCGAGGAGAAGCCACTGGCCATCATGGATCGCCGCCACGGCGCCATTACGAATCACCACCAGCCTTCCCGATGGCTCCCGGACCATCTCAGGCGTACTACCGGGCTCGCGACCGATGCCTTTGAATCGCGGCAGCACGAAGCCGTCCCGCAGACGCAGCACCACCCCTTCCCCACTCAACAGCCAGAGGTCGGCATGCTCGTCCTCCCCGATGCCTTGCACCGTGCTGCCGGGCCAGCGATTGCTCAAATTCACCGAACTAAAAACGCCGCCGGTCATCCGGGTCAACTCACCGGTTTCGTGGCCGATCCAGAGGTTCGCTTGGGAATCCTCGAACAGGCTGGTGACCCGGCTGTTCCGCATGGCCGGAGTGTTGGCCGAGTCGAAGACCGTGAACCGGATACCATCAAAGCGGACCACGCCATTGTAGGTACCCAACCAAAGATAACCGTCCCGGGATTGCAGCAATGCGTTCACCGAATTTTGCGGGAGTCCTCGATCACTGGACCAACTTTCAACGGCAAACAAGTCTGCAGCGGTTTCGCCCGTATCTCCTGCGGCGAACCCGGCGAATCCCCACAACAGGCCAGACACAATGCCCAGCGCGACCTTCAAACCGAGGTTGGTCTGGCCGACAACCCGGGAAAGCATTCCCGAATCTACGGGCTGGAACAGCCGTTTTGGCATGTGTTGGTGGACGAGATTACCTGCTGGAACACGGGAAGCCACTACTGAGTTTACGTTACATGACAATTCAGTCACTGAGCTTAGGATGCCCACACTCACCCGGAGCGCCCTGATCATGGGTTCACCGGGCAGGAAAAACGATCTGAAACAAAAACAAAAACAAGGCCAAACACCGAGCCCAACCTCTCCAGCATGAAAACACCAATACTCACCCGACGGTTAATTGCCCTAGCCGGCGCACTCTTCGTTGGAGGCGCTGCCGCGCACGCGGATTCGCTAATCTATACCTATGACACCGACCTCGTCGGTACGAACGCCAACATCATGGATTGGAATGGCGGGTGGGGGAAATCTCATACCGCAACTTGGGACGGCACCGTGGACGCAGCCGGTAGCGCAACCTCCGGGTCGGTCCTGATGACCGCTGACTACACTGGCGAGGGGGGCACTGGAGAAACCGTGTGGCAATCCTGGAACGGCCCAGCCATTGACATGAGCCTGTATGACACGGTTTCCCTAGACGTGTACTTCGCGGAGACCAATCGAACCACGGCTGGTGACTTCGGCCGGTTCGACCTTCGGTTGCGCGTTGGAGGCGGTTGGCCCGGTGTGGTCTTTAACTTTGGACCTTTCACCAACGCGGGTTGGAATCATCTTTTGGCAAAATTCCCGCCCGAGGGCGTGGGAGCAACTCCGGGATTCAACCTCCACTGGTACGCCGCCCACACGAACAACGTCAACGCCACGTTCTGGTTGGACAACGTTACGTTCAGCAAGGACACCAACGCCCCACCGCCGCCGCCGCCCGCGCTGGCAATGGAAAAAATCGGCCCCGGACTTGAGGTCCTGACCTGCGGCAGCGGCGATTACAGCCGGAAGAATGTGGCTACGCCGGCCAACGTTTATTTGCAGGAGGGCGACTTCTGGTCCACCGCCCACTGGTTGAGCTGGCTGAACACCACCGGGGCCGTCACATACGCCATGACGGTTACGGAAGCCTCCCAGACACCGGGACTCAAGTTGAACATCATCATCGCGGGCAACCCGGTGGATGCCCTCAACACCACGAGCCCCGACTGGAACTACGCCGACTGCATTAACATGGAAGCGCAGATCCAAGCCAATGGCCATGTGGACGTCAACGTCTGGTACAAGACCAACGCGCCAAATTCTCATGGCATCCGTTACACCCCTGAAGGACTCCTCATTTCAGTCACCAATACCGCGGCGACGTCATTCAACGGCACCTGGGCACTGACCTGCGAAACCAATCGCATCGAAGTGACCGGCCCCGGCGGCATTCATGGCACTGGCTACCTGCCTGCGGAAGTTGTCAGCACCATTCCGGGGCCGTACAGCGAGTACGTTTACGCATTGTTCGGCCTGCAACCCGAAACGAAAAAGTATGAAAAAGTCACGCTCACGCGTGTGAAGGTCTCCGGCTCCAAGCCCGACTTCTTGGGTGGCTTTGATGTGGATCTGACCCAGGCGGCTGACTTGGACAGTATCACCAACAAACTCATCCGGCTTGAAGAAGAACCGGAAGGCATCTATCTGCGACCAGCCAATTCGACATATCGGCTTTCATGGCAGGCGCCGGACGATGGTTTCAACCCCACGAATTGCATCTGGTCAGCACCCGCGATCAACGGCCCCTGGGCCAACGCCGGCATCCCGGCCAATGTCCAAATCCGCTCACGCGCAGCCTTCGTCACCAGCACAAATACCTCTGGCAGCCAGTATTTCTTCCGGCTGAAGCAGTGAGCCGTCGCTTGGGTTGGGGTGTGGTTGACCCCTTTCCCCGGATCCGACCCGCTGGGGTGGGACCGGGGAAAGGGCTTCCAGATCGGGAGACTCGCTATGAATAACTTGAAATCCGCAAAACAAATCCTTGGCCGCAATGCCCCGTCCGCTGACCGCCAGGTCGCCGGGCGCGGCTTCACACTGATCGAACTGCTGGTCGTCATCGCCATCATTGCCATTCTGGCGGCCATGTTGTTGCCGGCGCTTTCCAAAGCGAAGGCCAAAGCTCATGCCATCACCTGCATGAACAACTCCAAACAACTCGCAGCTGCCTTTCATCTGTATTCCATGGATTTTGCCGACTTGTTTCCACCAAACCCTGATGACGGAAATACGGTGCCAGGCCACGCTTGGTGCGGAGGGCAGGCGGGCGTGGCTGGCGCTCAAGAATTCAACACCGACGTTCTGAAGGATGAGAAGACCTGCTTGATTGTTCCTTACATCGGCAAAAACATCGGCATCTTCAAATGTCCGGCTGATAATCGCACCGGTCGTTACTCGGGTGCCGATTCGGCGCTCCGTGGCACGTACGTCAGCAATGCGCGCAGCGTGGCCCTGAATCAAGCCGTCGGTACCGTCTGTCCGGGCTACCGAAATGGTAGCGGCCATTCGGGCGCACCCACTTTGGCCAGCCGCGGGCCCTGGTTGACCGGAAACTACGGCGGCAATGGGCCCTTCATGACCTTTGGCAAGAACAGCTCGTTTGCCCCGGCTTCGCCATCGATGGTCTTTCTGACCGTGGACGAAAACCCCTGGAGTATCAACGATGGGGGAGTTGCGGCGAGTTGCCAGGCGAAGGTGTGGATCGACTTCCCAGCCACATCGCACAACAACGCCTGCGGGTTTTCCTTTGCTGACGGTCATGCCGAAGTTCATAAATGGCGTGGCTCCAGCCTCATCAAAAAAGGCCCGATTGCTGGACAAGAGACGGTACCGAATAACGTGAACGACTTGGCCGATTGGCAATGGTTGGCCGATCACACCTCGGCGCGCAAATAGTCAAACTGCTGGGCGAGAGGTTTTGATCATGGACGAACTCCCGGTTGGGGTGAGGCAGGTGTCGGGCAGTCGTGGCGCATTAATGCGCAGTCACATTCGCGCTCGTTCGGTCGAGGCGCTGCGTGTTACGACCCGGAACCTGCGCCTGACTACCTCGACCCAAGCCCCGTCGTAAATGAGTATTAACCTCGAGCGGCGGGTTAGCCAGCATCACACCGATTGCGAATCGCGCGCCCAGAGGCGGTTCGCGATCAGTTTTTCAAAGATGCTTTCGGCCCTATCTTGGTTGACCGTTGCCGTCAGTCTGCCTGGGGCCTTTGCCGCGGATTACAGTGTCGCTGCCCGTGCGGTACAGTTTGATGTTCGCCCGCTGCTGAATGCCCGGGCGGTGACGACCCTCGCCAATGGTAAATTGGTGACGTGGAACAAAGGCATCGACGGGGCGTGGAGCGGCTTGGCCACCCGCCAGGCCGCAGACGCAATGGGGAGCAAGGACCGGATCGCGCTCCCCGACGACGGCGTCTTCCCGGCAAATCAGTTCCATCCCCGGACGGTGCTCCGTTTCGCCAACAGCGATGCGACCGGCAATCAAGTGCACTTTTCCGAAAAGGGAGTTGCGGACACGTACTCGTTCCCAGTGCCGGAGGATTACTATTCGAACCTGTTCTTGTTCTTCATGAGTGCCTTTGGCACGAGTGACGTCAGCGTTGAAATTGCTTATGGCGACAAGACCGTTGAGGTAAAAAAGTTCTCTGTCGAGGATTGGGCAACCCGTCTGCCGGAAAATGAAAGCAAATTCTGTTTGTCGGCCGGACTCGCAAAATGGGGAACGGCCAACACCGAGATGGAACCGGACGGTCACTATTTGATGGGGCTGAACCTCAAACCGGTGGCTTCCAAGAAAGTCGTCCAAGTGACCGTCAACAAACCGGCTGCAGACACCACTCTCACTTTTTGGGGCGCCACGGGCTACCGGAACCAAACCGCGCTCCGGACGGTGACTGGATCGGCTCCGGAGATTTCCTATGAAGGCCGCGCGGTCGTGGCCTCCGACGGCACCGTCAGGCTCGGCTATTCCGGCATCATCGCCCGCGTGAATTTTCGCGGTTCCACCTTGAACCTGCGCGCCCGCACCACCAGTGACGAATTGTATCTCGACGTCCGCATTGATGACGGAGCGCCCTCCTTTCTCAAGGTGCCAAAAGGCGAAGGCGAGGTCGCACTCGCTGCGGGTCTGCGAACCGGCGAGCACCGGGTGGAAATTCTCAAGCGCGTCGAAAGCTGCGTCGGTGTTCTGGAAGTCGTTTCCCTTTCGGTGGACGGTGAATTCCTCGCCCCGACGCCGCTGCCAGCCCGTCGGCTGATGTTCCTGGGCGACTCCTTTACCGCGGGCCAGGCGACCACCGTGGAGGATGGCGGTCCCATGGACCCCAGCAAGGCGATGCGGGAGAACGCGCGCTTGTCCTACGGGCGGCTGCTGGCCGACCGGCTCCACGCCCAATGCCACATCATTGCCTACGCCGGGCGCGGAGTCGTCCGGGACTGGCAGGGGCTCAGCACCGTTCGCTGCGCGCCGGAATACTATGAATATGCGCTGCCGGATGATCCGGCGACACCCTGGAATCCACAGCAGTACGTGCCCGACGCGATCGGGGTTTGTCTTGGCAACAATGATTTCGATACCGGCGTGCCGGACCAGACGCAATACCTCTCCGCCTACTGCGAATTCCTGCGCAAGCTGCGCCGCGATGCTCCGCAGGCCCCGATTTTCCTGATCACCGCCCCCAGCCTGGCCGATGAACCGGGCCAAGTGCCGCTGCGCACGGTGCAGATCGCCTATTTCGCCGAGATCGTCCGGCGGCTTGGCGACCCGAAAATCCAGGTGGTCAACATTCCGCATTACCCGGGTGTTCCGGGCGATTGGCACCCCAGCGGTACGGCCCACCGTGCAATTGCGGACGAACTGGAACCGGTGTTCCGCAAGACCTTGAAGTGGTGATGCGCCGTCCGTTGAAAACCGAGCAGACGATGAATTCCAAGGACCCGAGAATGTTGGTAGAGAGGCTGATCCTGGCAGTGGGCGATCTAGTTGGCCATTACAACGCGAATCCCCAGGAGAACTGGGCGCGCGGCAATGTGGCGATTTGCATCGTGGACGATAACGGCGGGGTCGCGGGGAGGATCTGGGGAAAGGACAAAGTGATGGGCCGCAGCTTTTTTAAGAATGCCTGGGTGAAAGCCAGCCAGGTGTGGATTACCGGGATGAAAACCGGCGAGTATGAAAGGCGGCTCTACAACGATGAGTTTCCGGAAGAGCGCTACGGGATTAACAAGCCTGACCTGATCGGTTGGGAAGGCGGTCAGCCCGTCGTGCTGAAAGACGGCACCACGCTCGCGATCGGATTCAGCGGCTACAGTGGTCGCAACGATCTTGAAATCGTCGCCCGGGCGGTGGCCAAAGTGGAGTCTGAACTTTGATGCCCGCCTTACCCCTTCCAATTGCCACGAACAAATCCGCTCCCACTATGTGCGACAACAAAACTGCCAGTTACCTGATGCTCGGGCTGACCCTGTTTGCGCTTGCGGAAGCAGCCACGCTGCGGGCCGAGGGACATAAGAATACCGACCAAATCAAAACGTTCATCGTCCGCCAGGGTGACCACCTCATGGACGGTGATAGGGAATTCCGTTTCCTGGGGCTGGCCGCGCCGAACCTTCAGCAGAATGAATCACAAATCCGGGAGGACCGGGCAAATCGGTTTCCCGACGAATTCGAGATTCGTGACACGCTGGGCGGCATTCAGCGGATCGGCGGGCTCGCGACCCGCACGTTCTCGCTCTCGGTCGCTTCCCCCGAGGACAAAGGCATGCCCGTTTACATCAGCGCGCGGCGAACCTACAACGAGGCCGCCTTTCAGTGCCTCGACCGGGTCATTGCCTTGGGGCATGAGTACAACGTCCGGCTGATCATTCCCTTCATCGCTTCGCAGTCCTTTCCGACCATCCGGGGCGTGGATGAATTCGCCATGCTTGCGGGCAAACCCAAAGGGTCGTTCTGGACCGATGAGGAAGTGAAGGCTGATTTCCGGCACTTCCTGAATTTCATCGTCAACCGGACCAACACGGTCACTGGCATCGTTTACAAAAACGACCCGGCAATCCTGTGCTGGCAGCTCGGCAATGAATTCGGCAGCTACCCCGGTGACCGGGGGTTGAAGTATGACGAGTGGAGTCCACGGATTCAGTCGTGGAGCCTCGAGATGGCGGCGTATCTCAAACGGATTGATCCCAACCACCTGATTGCCGAGGCCGGCGGCGTGGATCGCCAGGCGATGTTGGCGGATCCGAATATCGATATCATCAGCGACCACCTCTACGAGTATTGGAGCAAGCTGGGTGGGGGTGATGCCGAATTGTCGCCGATGGCCCGCCGGGGCCGCGCGCTATGCAAAGGCAAGAAGCCGCTGATGGTGGATGAGTTTGGACTCGGCAGCTACGAGAACCAAAAGGCCCTGATGGAAACCATCCGCAAGGAAGGCATCGTGGGCGGTTTGATGTGGAGCATCCGATCGCATCGCCGCGACGGTGGCTGGTACTACCACAACGAGGGGGGCACGCCCGTGAATTCGTTCCATGTCCCGGGCTTCGCGGCGGGCTTTGCCTACGAGGAAACCCGGCTGCTCGATTTGCTGCGGGCCGAGGCCTATGCCATTCGGGGAATGAACGTGCCACCGGTGGAAAGGCCGACTCCCGCGCCGGTGCTGATGGTCAAAGGTGCCGGGTTCACCTGGCGAGGCTCGGCGGGCGCCGCGGCCTACACGCTGGAACGCGCGGAAAATCCGTCCGGCCCCTGGACCGTCATGGCGGTTGGACTTCAGGATTCCGTCATCGCGGATGTGAAAAGTTTCGAGCCCAGTCCGGCGGCGGCTGAGGCGCTGGTGCTCTACTACGACGAACTCAAGGTGCCGGGCCGGACATACCATTACCGGCTCAAGGGAGTCAATGTTGGTGGGGAAACGGACTACTCCAACCTGGTGGAAGTCAAACCATGAGCCACCGCGCCCGAACCCTTGGCTGGGCGGCCATCGCCATCCCGCTCGTCGTCGGCTCCCCGGGATTGGCCGGTGATTTGAAGCTCGTCCTGCCGCGGCCCGGCGCCACCACTGCCAACAACATGCCCTCGCTGGGCTGGAAAGCCACCGACGCTGAACAGGTCGAGGTGTGGATTGACGGTGCGCGCGTTGCCGTGTTGCCGGGGGACGCCAACCGCTACGTGCCCTTTCCGCTCTCGTTTGGAGACCATCGTTGGAAGATTGTGGCGACCACAGGATCGTTGCGTCAGGAATCTGCCGTGGCGAAGTTCAGAGTGGACGACACGCCGCTGCAAGAACTGCCGGCGAACGCGCTGTTACTGCGGCGGGGCTGGAGCGTGGAATCCTCCACCATCGTGGGCACCAACGGCGCGGAGTTGTCTTCTCCGCGCGTGGACACGACGCGCTGGGCGACCACTTCGGTTCCCGCCACCGTCCTCACCGCGCTCGTGCGCAATGGCGTGTATCCGAACCCCTACGTCGGCTTGAACAACACGCTCATCCCCGATGCCAACAACGAGTTCAACCGCACGTTCGACTTGCAGCGCTTCAGCCATTTGCCCGGCCTGAATCCCTGGCAGCAACCGTATTGGTATCGAACCACCTTCCAAGTCCCTCGCAGTTACGAAGGCCGGCGCGTCTGGCTCACGTTCAACGAAATTAACTATCGCGCCGAAGTCTGGCTGAACGGTAAACGCCTCGCCAGCGCAACCGAGATGGTGGGCATGGAACGCAGTTTCCGCTTCGACATCACCGCTGCCGTGCAACGTGGGGGTGAGAACTATCTGGCCGTTTGCATTTATCCTCTGGATACCCCCGGCAAGCCAGCCCCCGCCCCGATCACACCCTTGGCCGACCCGGGGCGCAACATGGGCGATGACACCGGAATCAGCGTGAACTACAGCAAGTGGGACACGATTGGCTGGGATTGGCAACCCGAGGTGCGGGACCGCGACATGGGGATCACCGAGGATGTGTTTTTGTCCGCAACCGATGACCTGGAAATCACCGACCTCTACGTGGGTTCGGATGTCGCGCTCCCCGAACTGAGCCCGGCCGAGGTCCGCATTGCCTTTGCCGTCGTCAATCGCTCGGAGGTTGTGCAAACGGGGGTGGTGCAGGTACGGGCGACGGACGAAAGCGGTCAGCGCGCTTTCAGCCTTGAGCAACCTTTCGCTATCGCGCCCGGCCAGACGCAGCCCTTCGAGTTAACCCCGGAAAATCATTCCGTCCTCCGGCTGGCGAAGCCGAAGCTGTGGTGGCCCGCGGGACTCGGGGCACCGCATCTCTATACGTTGCAGGTCGAGGCGAAGGCCAAATCCCGGCAAAGTGCGGAGCAGAAAATTCATTTTGGCATCCGGAAAATTGAAACCGGGATGAATCCCTCGAGCCAGTCTCGCTGGTTCAAGATCAATGGCCGGCCGCTGTTTTTACAAGGAGGCAACTGGGTGATCGACATGATGTTGAACTGGACGGCCAGCCGCTATCGGGACGAGATTGCCCTGACCCGCCAGGCGAATTTGAACTTCCTGCGGATCTGGGGGCCGACGGGCGTGCCGCCCGAATCGTTTTATGACGCCGCTGACCGGGAAGGCATTTTGTTGCAGCAGGATTTTCTGAACGACTGGTGGGGCACGGAGCACAATTTGCCGGATAGTCGGCCCCCGCTGGCACTCGTCGAGCAGGCAACGACTGCCATCATCAAAAAAGGTCGCAACCATCCCTCGATCTTCCTTTGGTGCGGTGGGAATGAGGGGCCCAATCCGCGCGAGGATTTGATCAAGAACCGGCTGCTGCCGAAGTTGGACCCCTGGGGCTCGCGTTACTATCTCGCGGCTTCGTGTGAAGATGGCGTCCAAGGCGGCGGGCCCTACGACAATCTGCCGCCCGAGGCCTACTTCAACAACAAGAAGTTGACTGGTTTTAACAGCGAGGTCGGCCCCAGCGGCGTACCCGAATGGGAAAGCCTCCAACAGTTCCTCACCCTGCCGCCGACAAATTGGGCCGAAGGGCGATTTCCCCTCGATGGCCAGTGGGCCTACCACGATGCCAATGACCGTCCGGGGCCATACGAAGCCCGCAAGTTTTCCCATCTCGACACGGTGCTGCGGCAACGATTCGGCACGCCGACGACCACGGACCTGGCCGGGGTTCGGGCCTATTCCGCCCGAGCCCAGATGCTGAACTTTGACACGTACCGCGCCGCGATTGAGTCGCTGAACAAGGGATTGTGGACCAACACCACGGGCTTCGCGCTCTGGAAAGGTAACTCGAGCTGGCCGAGCCTGGTCTGGCAGATTTCCGACTGGTATCTGCAATGCCACGCCGGTTTTTATGCGGTGCGCCGCGGGTGCGAACCCATCCACGTGCAATTCAATGCCGACGACCGCACGCTCTCCGTCGTCAACCGCACCGACCATACCGCCAGCGAGCTGACGTTGCGTGCTGAATTGTTTGATCTCTCAATGAAGCCGGTCTGGCGCCGGGTGGAAACCGTGTCCGCCCAAAACCAGCGGGCCTCCGCGACTTCGTGGAAGGTTCCGCAAACTCCGGGTATCTCGTTCCTCAAGCTCCGATTGAACGACGCGAAGGGGCGCCCGGTATCGGACAATTTCTACTGGCTCAGTGACGCCAACGATTTCGCGCCGCTGGCCCAACTGAGTGGGGCCAAGGTCGTGGCGAAGTGTTCGGTCCGTTCCAAGCCGGCCGAACCGGTGCAGGTCACGCTGACCAATCAAGGCTCCGCCCCGGCGCTGCTGGTGCGCGTGCAACTGGTCGAACGCGCATTGCAAGTCGAAACCCTCCCGACGTTTTGGAGCGACAACTACGTCCATCTGCTGCCCGGCGAAACGGTCACTCTGACCGCCCGGGTGGCGCCGGCCGAATTCCCGGCCCATCCCGCCGTGGTCGTCTCTGGCTACAACGTCCCCGCAACAATTTATTGAGTCATGCTATGAGTCATTTTCCATCGCCACCACTAAACCTTCGCTCGCGCGCTCGACTCCGGTGCTGGGGGTTGCTGGTCTCGCTGCCCGTTGCCGTGCTATGGGTCGCGGTCTCCACCAGCACCGTTTCGGCCCAGCCCGCCACCGCTCCTTGGGGCAACGTCATGGGCATTGAAGTCGATGGCGAACGACTGGGCTTCGAGACCTCCTTGCGCATGGTGGATCCCGATTGGTCGGGTTTCGTCCAATCCTCCAAATACAATTGGCAAGGCCACCAATCCTTCACCCTCGAAGGCAAAACCTACACCTGCTCCCATTTTCTCCAAGACACTCCGCTCCAATACACCGCCAAGGTGACCGAAACCGGCCGGGGAACCGCCCAAGTGGACCTGCAAGTTGAGTGGAAGAAAAGCGCTCCCATGGCATCCGCGCCGCCCAACGGCGATGTCTTGCCGGATTCACCTTCACGCACGGGGGAGCTTTCCATGGCCGGCGCGTTCTTCAGCGTGAATTTGCCGGCGGAGGATTATGTTGGGGCTAAATTCGAATGGGTCGGACTGGAAAGTCAACCGCTGCCCACCCTCACCGACCACACCGGGGAACTGAAGGAACTCGCCCGCGTCAAAGCCAAGGGGTTCAAAGTCACCGGGGCCAAGCGCTCCCTCGAAGTGCTCGCCGAGACCGAAACTGAAATCATTCTTCGCCAGGACTTCGTCGACCAACCCGCCTACCTGAATGATCCGCATCCTCGCCTGAAGTTCGTGAAAACGGACGCCAAGCTGAGGGTCGCCGACTACCAAATCTATTTCACCGTCCTGCCTGGCTCCGGCAAAAGGGGAGACATCGCCCACACTCGCTATTACCTCACCGCCGACGGCAAGATCGACCGCGAACCCATCAAGCTGGCGCTCGATGCCACAAAACCCGGTCGGCTCTTCTCCGGTGTCGGCGGTAACTTTCGGATGCAATACCCCGAACTGGATGCACAAGTGGTGGACTACAGTTTCAAACACCTGAAGGTGGCCTGGGGTCGAGTTGCGTTTCCCTGGAATGAATGGCAGCCGAGGGAGGACGCCGACGAGGCGGAGAAGGCTCGCGCCGGCCGGCTGGGAAATTATTTCAATGCGCAAATTGAGATGGCGAAGACGCTCGCCCGGCGTCGGATTCCAATCATCCTCAGCGTCTGGGTGCCGCCGGATTGGGCCGTGGATCATGCGCGTAAAATTCCCAAGGGCCTGAAGCTCGACCCGCAGAAGCTCCAGAAAAGCGCCGACTCCATCGCGAACTATCTCGTTTTCCTCAAAAGCAACTATGGCGTCGAGGTCGCCCTCTTTTCCTTCAACGAAACCGATTACGGCGTCGAGGTGCATCAGAGTCCCGCGGAACATGCGCTGGCGAACAAGGTCATCGGGGCCACATTTGCGGCGCGAGGTCTGGTTACGAAGATGATCCTTGGGGATACCGGGAGCGCCACTTTGGGAGCGCACCAGATGGTGGGAGCGACCGAGGCCGATCGGAGTCTTTATCCCTATCTCGGCGCGATTGCCTTCCACAACTACCATGGGGTGACCGAGGATGATCTCAGGGCCTGGGCCGAGTCCGCCCGCGTTACCAACCTGCCGGTGCTCGCCGATGAAGGCGGGGCCGATTCCGCCGCCCATCGTTATCCGCTTGTCTTCGTCACGCCCTGGTTCGCCCAGTTTGAACTCGATCAGTACATTCGCATTGGCGCGATTTGTCAGCCGAACTCGATCCTGCCCTGGCAACTCAACGCGGATTACTCGTTGCTTGCCGGCGGAGGCATATATGGTGATCAGGGTCCGCTGCGTCCCACCCAGCGTTTCTGGAGCTTGAAGCAGCTGGGCACGGTGTCCGGCGCGTTCTGGCTGCCGGTCAGCGCCGACCGTCCGAATCTGAGTTGTGCGGCGCTCGGGAACATCGCCCGGGGCCAGTATGCCGTGCATATCGTCAACAACGGGGCCAGCCGCCTAGCCTCCGTCAGCGGAATTCCCGGCGGAGTGAAAAAAATGCGCGTCCTGGTGACCGATGCCGGTCGGGGCATGCAGCTCATGTCCGTCAAGGGCGTGGTTGATGGCAACGTCAACTTCCTGCTTGAGGCGCAGACTTTCACCAGTCTCATCTCCGAATGACCTCCGGACGAAAGCCCCACCCAATGTGTTTGCCCACACCTTTGTGCCCGCCGACGGGGTCGACGGCGTTGCGCCCACGCTCACAAACAACCAATCACTGGTTGTTCAGTGCGGCCCCCATTCGCTTGAACACGCAAAATATGAAACCGCCTCACCTGCTTTCAGCCCTTCTGGGACTCGTCCTCACCGCCGGTGCGCTTCGTGCCGGACCTGCTGCCGCGCCACCCTTTCCGTTCATCACGCGGAAGGGAGACAAGCTGATGGAGGGCGGCCAGGAGTTCCGCTTTGTCTCCTTCAATCATCCGAACCTCCACGTCAGTGAAAACCCCACCTGGCACCGGGTCACCCCGTGGGAACAGGAAGACGCGATCAAGAGCATTGCGCAGATGGGTGGGCGCGTGGTGCGCATCTACACGCTGTCCATCAAAGGAGGCAAACGGAACGGGGACGGTTTGAGCCACGTCTATGGGCCCGGGCAATTTGACGAAGCACTGCTGGCTGATTATGACAACATGATCGCCCTCTGCCGCCAGTACCGGATCCGCCTCATCATTCCATTCATCGACGAATGGGATTGGTTCGGCGGTCTCGATGAGTTCGCCAAATTCCGGGGCAAGACCAAAAAGGAGTTTTACACCGATCCGCAGATCCAGGCCGACTACCGGTCACTCATTAAAATGCTCGTCACCCGCGTCAACCCGATTACGGGCGTTGCCTACAATGAGGATCCCACCATCATGGCCTGGGAGAGCGGCAATGAACTCCGCGACGATCCTGAGGAATGGGTTTGCGAAACTGCGGCCTACGTGAAGGACCTCGCCCCGAAGCAACTTTTTCAGGACGGCCATTGTGATCCCCGGCCCAAGACCCTGGCCGATCCCAACGTGGATCTGCTTACTTCGCACCTATACGGCAATCACGACTTTGTCGCGGACGCCCGGACCCAACGCGAGCGGACTAAGGGCCGGAAGCCATTCTACATCGGCGAGTATGATCCACGACGCGGAGCCGGCCTGCTCGACGAGGTTGTGGCCAACGGATCGACCGGCATTCTGGCCTGGGGCTTGCGTGGTCATGCCAAAGAAGGCGGATACTTTTGCCATTTCGATCCGCTCTACTATCACTGGCCGCACAGTCCGCTCACACGTCAAATCCGCCACGCGGCCTACGCGATCCAAGGCCAGTCCGAACCGCCCATGGAAATCCCCACGGCCCCGGAGCTGCTCCCAATCGAATCTCCGCGAGCGATCACGTGGAAAGGAGCCACTGGAGCGGAGCGCTATCGACTGGAGCGGGCCCTCAAGCCCGAAGGCCCATGGACGCTGGTGGTCGACGACATTTCCGACAATCGGTGCAGCGGCAGTCCACTGTACGATGACGAGGCGGCGCCGGACGCCCAGCCGCTTTATTATCGGCTCCAGGCAAAAAGCTCATCCGGTCAATCTGCCTATTCGCCCGTGGTCAGAACGGGCCGATAACCAATGCCACCGCACCCCAAACGCCATCACGACCTAAATCACTCATGAAATCAACCGCGCTAACGATTCCGTTTCGAATCACCGCCGTTCTCACGTTCACCACTCTGATCCCGGCCTTTGCGGGATTGCCCGTCAACTACCAGGGCAAGCCGTTCACTGATGAGATGCACGCCTCCGGGCCCGCCTGCATTCCCGGCATCGTCCAATGCGCGCTCTATGACCTCGGGGGCGAGGGCGTCGCCTACCACGACACCACGCCCGAGAATGAAGGCAGCGACGTCTTGAACCGACAGACCTCACCCTACAACCACCAGCGCGCGCACGCGGCCCATTACGTGTGGCACTTCCGCGCCAAGGAGGGAGTCGATGTTTCCTACGTGAAGGATTGGGCGGACTTGAATCATACGAATGCGGTCAGCCCGCCCATCAACCAGTTCTACCTCGGCTGGGCTTCCGACAACGAGTGGGTGAACTACACGGTGAACGTCCGCGAGCCGGGCACCTACACCGTCAAGTGCCTCTATTCCTTTGTGGAGAAAGAGGTGAACCGCGACGCGAACGGCAAACCCGTGGCGCAAATCAGCTTTGATCTCAACGGCAAGCCGGCGGCCGTCTGCCAGCTTCCCCGCGGCACGCCGGGTTGGCACTATTGGGACTACGGCCAGATTGCCACGATCACTTTTCCCGAAGCGGGACCGCAGTTGCTTACGTTTCACTATCGTCGCGGCAACAACTGGGCCTGCTTCGTCTTTGAACGCCTGGAGAAGAAATAAACCGTCGGCGACCCGGAAGTTGAGACCCAACCCTGCCTCCCATGAAACTGACACTGCGCGAAAAGATCGGCTACGGATTCGGCGACGCCGCGTCGTCCATGTTCTGGAAATTGTTCTCCATGTACCTGATGTTCTTTTACACGGACATCTTCGGCCTGTCGGCCGCCTTCGTGGGCACCATGTTTCTAATCACCCGCATCTGGGACGCTGCTTTCGATCCGTTGGTGGGCATCCTCAGCGACCGCACCGAGACGCGCTGGGGCAAATTCCGGCCCTACTTGCTCTGGATGACGATCCCGTTTGCAGTGATCGGCGTGCTCACCTTCACGACGCCGGCCTTGAGCCTCGACGGGAAAATGATCTACGCCTACGTCACTTACTCGTTGATGATGATGATTTACTCGCTCATCAATGTGCCCTACGCCTCGCTCCTGGGGGTGATGACAGCGGATGGCAAGGAACGAACCACGCTGGCGACTTTCCGCTTCATCTTCGCCTTCGCCGGCAGTCTCGTGGTGCTGGCGGCCGCCGAGCCCCTCGTGGGATATTTCAGCCGCTGGGGCGGTGGCGGGCCGAACCTGCAGCGCGGCTGGCAATGGGCCGCCGCGGTATTCGCCATACTCGCCGCGATCCTGTTCTGGTTCACGTTTGCGTGGACGCGGGAACGCATCAAACCGGTGTCGGAAGCAACCTCCCTGAAGGATGATCTGCGCGACTTGCTCAAAAACCGCCCGTGGTTCGTGCTGCTGGGCGCGGGCATCGCCACGATCTTTTTCAACTCCATCCGGGACGGCGCCGCGATCTATTACTTCAAATATTACCTGCGCACCCAGGACGCATTCTCGCTCCCGACGCTGAAACTCACGATTGGCTGGAGCAGCCTGTATTTCGTGCTTGGCCAGGCGGCGAACATTCTCGGCGTAATTCTCGCCAAGCCGATCTCCGACCGCATCGGCAAGAAAAACACCTTCTTTGCGGCCATGCTGTCGGCTTCCGTTTTCAGTTTCCTGGTTTATGGCTTGTCACCGGATTCGGTCCTGCTCGTGCTGGTGCTGCAATGCTGTATCAGCGCCAGCGCCGGCTTCGTTTTCCCGCTGTTGTGGTCGATGTATGCCGACACGGCAGATTATTCGGAATGGAAAACCGGCCGCCGCGCCACCGGGCTGGTGTTCTCGGCCTCATCGATGTCCCAGAAGTTCGGCTGGACGCTGGGCGGCGCCTTTGCCGGCTGGCTGCTGGCCTTCTACGGCTTCCAGGCGAACGTGGTGCAAAACGATTCCACCCAGACGGGCATCCGCATGATGGTGAGTCTGTATCCGGCCATCGGGGCGCTGGTTTCCGGCCTGTTTATGCTGGTCTATCCGTTGAAGGAAGCCTTCCTGAAGGAAATCGAAACTGACCTGGCCGCGCGACGCGCGACGCAGGTAAACCCGCCAACCACTTGAAATCCGATCTCAACCTCCAGGGTGAGTGAAAAACGCCGATGCCGTAACCATTCATATTCCGCCTGTCATCCAATGAAGTCCGCCACTCTCGAATCCCGTGCTGTCCTCGCGCGCCAGCTAACGCCGCGGATCCGCGCGCAACTCTTCGATCACATCCTGCCGTTTTGGTGCGGCCCGGCGCTGGATCACGAGCACGGCGGGTGGATGGCATGGCTGGCCAATAGTCTAACAGCCGACCGCACCCAACCCAAAGGGCTGATTGTCCATAGCCGCATTCTCTGGGCGTTCTCCGCCGCCCATCTGCTGCGGCCCGACCCGCTTTATCGCCAAATGGCCGAGCGCGCGTTCGAATACTGGATGAACTTCTTTTGGGACCGGCAGCATGGCGGCGCCTTCTGGCGGCTCGACGATCACGGACACCTGCGGGACGCCGCTAAAAAAATTTACGGTCAGGCGTTTGGCATTTATGCGCTTACCGAGTACTACCGCGCCTTCAACTCTGCGTCCGCGCTCGCCCGCGCGCAGGAATTGTTTGCGTTGATTGAACGCCATGCGCACGACGCCAGGTTCGGAGGCTATGTCGAGGTTTGCCGCCGCGACTGGTCGGAAGCCGGACCGGAAGCGCGGCTCAGCGACAAGGACCAGAACGAGAAGAAGTCCATGAACAACCACCTGCACGTGCTGGAGGCCTACACCAATCTCCACCGGGTCGCTCCCTCGCCCATCGTCGAAGAGCGTCTGCGCGAACTCATCGGACTGTTCCGTGACCGCATCCTCGATGTAGGCACCGGCCACTTGCATCACTTCTTCGATGAACAATGGCAGGTGCGTTCCCATACCTACACCTTCGGGCATGATATCGAGGCGAGCTGGCTGCTGTGCGAGGCGGCGGATGTTTTGCACAACCAGGATTTGCTCGAACCGGTCCGCCAAGTCGCATTGCGCATGGCGGAGGCGGTGTTCGCGGAAGCTCTTCCGGCTGATGGCGGGTTGTATTACGAAGGCAAGGGAGGGCAGGTGATTGACCTCGGTCGCGAATGCTGGCCCCAGGCCGAAGCGCTGGTGGGTTTTTTGAACGCCTTTGAACTCAGTAATGAGGTAAAATATCTCGATGCCGCCCGCCGTGTCTGGAATTACATCGAGCAAAACCTTGTCGACTGCGTCCACGGTGAATGGTTCTGGCGGATCAATCCCGATGGCCAGCCTGACGCCGAGCTGCCGAAGGTGAGCGAGTGGAAAGGGCCTTATCACGGTACCCGCGCCTGCCTGGAAGCCCTGCGGCGGCTTAAAACCATTTCTTCAACCTGAGACCTCCTATCCATCTATGACCCAAAAAGCATTCGCCCAAAAACTGAAGCAACTGAAACAAAGTCACGCCGCGCTGCTCCGGCGCAAAAACCGGCCCCAACCCGATGGCAACGGCATCTTCGATCGCCATGAATTCCCCGTGCTCACGGCCGAGCATACCCCGCTGGAATGGCGCTACGATTTCAATCCGCAGACCAACCCGCATTTGATGACGCGTCTCGGCGTCAACTGCGTGTTCAACGTCGGCGCGATCGAACTGAACGGTAAAATCCTGCTCCTGGCCCGCGTCGAGGGTTGGGATCGCAAGTCCTTCTTCGCCGTGGCCGAAAGCCGGAACGGCGTGGACAACTTTCGGTTCTGGGATTACCCGGTGCGGATGCCGGAGCTGGACGCCCGGGAAACCAATCTCTATGACATGCGCCTCGTGAAACACGAGGACGGCTGGATCTACGGCTTGTTCTGTGCCGAGCGGCATGATGATTCGAAGCCACGCGATCTCTCGGCCGCCATCGCGCGCTGCGGGATCGCCCGCACCAAAGACTTGATCCAATGGGAGCGGCTCAATGACCTCAAAACTCCCGCACTGCACCAGCGCAATTGCGTGCTGCACCCCGAGTTTGTGAACGGCCAATACGCCTTCTACACCCGGCCGATGAACGACTTCGCCGCCACCGGTTCCGGCGATGGCATTGGCTGGGGCTTGTGCGATGACATCACCAAAGCGGTAATCAAGAAAGAAAGCATCATTGATCCGCGCTTCTATCACACCATCAAGGAAGGCAAGAACGGCCTGGGTCCCGCCCCCCTCAAGACCAGCGAAGGCTGGCTGCATCTGGCCCATGGAGTGCGCAACACCGCCGCCGGCATGCGCTATGTGCTCTACCTGTTCCTCTGCGACCTGAAAGATCCGTCGAAGCAGATTGCCGCACCGGGCGGACATTTCATGGGCCCGGAAGGCGATGAGCGTGTCGGCGACGTGTCGAATGTCGTGTTTGCCAACGGCTGGGTGGCGCGAAAAAACGGCGAGGTGTTCATTTATTACGGTTCATCGGACACCCGCACGCACGTGGCAAAGACCTCGGTGGAAAAACTGCTCGATTACGTAAAGCAAACGCCGGCAGACGCGATGCGTTCCAAGCTGTGTGTCGATCAACGCTGCGCTTTGATTGAGCGCAATCTCCGCCTCCGTGGCGGACAAAAAGGCCGTTAATCTTGGGCTGCGGTGCCGCCCGAGTTCAGGGGCGAACCACCCGATAAAAGCGCGTCGGCTGGTTCGAGGCCTTGGTGTCGACGAAGGTGAAAACGCCACCGGTAAATTTGTTGGTTGCGATCGAAGTCCACGAGGCAACTGGCAGGTTCGCATTGGTGGCCGCGAGCAGGCGATGCGTAGCGCCGCGAGTGCCTTTGGCGTTCAACTGCATCACCAGGTTTGTCTTCCCCCACGACACGATGCGTGACGGGATGGCGTTGGCTTCCTCCAGCGTGACCACGTTGGTTGACTGGTAAACGCGCACGACCGTTTCGGCGGGCATCCCGGTCGGGCCCAGGGAGCCGGTCCACGGCAGGAAATAGGCGAACCACACACCGAACTGGTGCATCTTGGGCACGTCCGGAACGCCGCCAAACTCCGTCAGCGCGATCAGCTTTTTCCCGTTGAACCGGGCCTTCAGCGTCTCCCAATTGGCGGACAACGGATCGCCCTTGTCGGTCGGATAAGCGTCCACGCCGACGATGTCCACCACGTCGTCTCCGGGATACCACGCCGGGTCTTCGCTGGTCAGCACCCAGATGAGGTTATGCAGGCCGTGGTACTGGGTGAGGCGGCTGTAGAGCAACCGCCAGAGTTGCTTGAACGGCTCCGGCCCTTTCGCGCCCCACCAGAACCAGCCGCCTTCCGATTCATGCAGCGGACGCCACAAGACCGGGATATTGTTGCTGGCGAATTTTTTTAACTGCACCGCAATCGCGTCCATGTCGCGCAGCAGCATGGCATACTCGGCCGAGTTGGTGTTGGCGAGGGCCGCGGCGACGTCGAACGTGGTCGCGTGGGTGTAAAATCCGCTCCACCACTCGTGGCCCGGCGTGTTGAGCAGATTCGTCGGTGCGTTCCAATGCCAGCACATGGAAAGTGCGTGACCGAGATTGTCGAGGGCGATGATGCTTTCGGTGAGGTTGCCGGGATTCGCGCCATACGCGATTCGCGAGGGCGAGTAGTCCATGAAATCCGCGGAGACGATGATGGGCCGGCGACCGGTGATATTGAACACATTCGTGGCCTCGTTGGGATTCATCTGGCCGGACCAGGTGACCTTGCCGTAATCGGCCACCAGATCCGCGAGCAGCATGCGCGCGGCGAAGGTGGCTTGTGGATCCGCGGGGGTGGCCGGGACTGGCAGCGGCGGCGGGGGCGCGACCGCTGGGACGAAATCCGCACGATCAATTTCATAGTAGTTCCAGCCGCCGCTGATCTGAAGGGTGTTGACGCCATTGGTAAGCTGGACCAACCCCGCCGCGTAACTCCCAAAGCCGGTGGTTTGCGGGAACATGCCGGACGTGACGGCGCCATTGATCGTGGCGTCGAATCCCTTCTGCCCATACTGCGAACGAAAACGGATTTGGAGATGGTATAGTCCATTGGTGGCGCTGAAATCCCAGCGCACCGCGTCGCCGGTGTTGTCGAACCCGGTGACGTAACCCGTCCCCGAGTATCCGGACACGGCCGAACTGACCGTCGTTCCCACGAGCGTTCCGTTTTCGGCCTCGAGCACAATCTGCGCCCCGAGATCGCGAGCTGGAAATATCAAGGCAGCGATTACCAGTGCGGCGAGTCGGTGATTTTTGTGCGGCGCAGGCATTTCATTCGGGCTGGTTCAGGATGTGTTCAACGGCGTTCAATTCGTCCGTACTCAATTCCACACCCTTCAGGGCCGCAACACAATCGTCAAGCTGGCTGACTTTGCTGGCACCAATCAGAACCGACGTGACCGGCCGCTTTTGCAACAGCCAGGCGATGGCGAACTGGGCGAGGGTCTGTCCGCGGCGGCTGGCCACCTCGTTGAGGGCTTTGAGCTTGTGGACTTTCGCCTCGGTGATGGCACTCGCCTGCAGTGCGCCGGTAATTTTGGCGGCGCGCGAATCTTCCGGAATGCCATGCAGATATTTGTTCGTCAACAAGCCCTGCGCCAGCGGCGAGAACACGATGAGTCCGATCCCTTGCCGCTCCACCACCTCCAGCAAACTGCCGGCGCTGCTGGTCCGGTCCTCCACCCAGCGGTCGAGCATGGAATACTTCGCTTGATGGATCAGACACGGCGTCCCGAGTGACCGCAGGATCGCAATGGCTTGTTCCGCCCGCGCCGCGGGATAATTGGAAATCGCGGCGTACAAGGCCTTCCCGGAGCGGACGATCTGCGCGAGCGCCCCCATGGATTCTTCCAGCGGGGTGTCAGGGTCGGGCCGATGATGGTAGAAAATGTCCACGTAATCCAACCCCATGCGTTTGAGACTTTGGTCGAGACTGGCGATCAGATATTTCCGGGAACCGAAATCCCCGTACGGCCCGGGCCACATGTCGTAACCGGCTTTGGTGGCAATCACGAGTTCATCGCGGTACGGTTTCAGGTCCGCCGCCAGCATCCTTCCGAAACTCTCCTCCGCCGAACCGGGGATCGGACCGTAATTGTTGGCGAGGTCGAAATGGGTGATGCCGAGATCGAAAGCGCGGCGCACCAGCGCCCGGCCATTTTCAAACGGATCCACGCTGCCGAAGTTGTGCCACAAGCCGAGCGAGATTGCGGGCAGCCGCAGCCCGCTTTGGCCGCAACGACGGTAGGGCATTTTGTTGGAATAACGATTTTGGTCTGCCTGATACATGCTCATTCCTTTCCCCGCTGTCCCGCCGTCCGTCGGTGGTTCGCCGGCTTTCGACCGATTCAGATTTTGAACTGTGTTTTGGAGCGGCAAAGTATCAGACCCTGTTGCTCCTGGGTTAGCCATGAGTTTACGTGACACAACAGACCAAGCTTGGTGAGATATGATGCTTGCCCTTGGTCTGGTTGGACCAGGAACGCAGGTCTATGCATCAATGCCCATTCAATCGGCGAGAATTCATCAAACGGACGGCCCTGGCTCTCCCGCTGGTGACGGCGGGATGCCATAGCGCGCCAAAGTATCCGTGCGGTTCCGGCGACTTCGTGACGATCCGCCACCAGCGCTTTGAGCGGCGCGGGCGGCCGTATTTCTTTCTGGGAGCAAACTTTCATCAGGCGGCGATGCTCGGCGATCCAGAACTGCCGGGCGGCCGCGAACAGCTTCGGCGTGAGCTGGACCTGTTGCATTCGGTTGGCATCGCCAACCTCCGGCTACTGGCCGGCTCGGAAGGTTCCCTGACCGCCGCTGGTGGTCGGCGCGGCATGCTGACCAAGCCCGGGCAGTGGGACGAGGGATTGTGGCAGGGATTGGATTTCGTTCTCGCCGAGATGGCCAAACGCGACATGACCGGGGTCCTGTACCTGACGAACTATTGGGAATGGTCCGGTGGCATGGCCGTGTATGTGAATTGGGCCACCGGCGAACCCATCCCTGACCCCAACAAGCCGGGCGCCAAACACACGGGCGCGGATCACATGAACTACGCGGCCCGATTCTATGGATTGCCGCGCGCACAGGAACTGTTTCACGAACACATCACTTACGCTCTCAGCCGTCGGAACACGGTGAACGGCCGCATTTATTGTGACGACCCGACCATCATGTCCTGGCAACTGGCCAACGAACCGCGGCCGGGAACGGACGATGCCGCCACCACGGCGAATTTGCCTGTCTTCACTGAATGGATGGATGAAACCGCGCGTTACCTCAAGGCGCGCGCCCCCCGCCAGCTCGTGAGCACCGGCAACGAAGGCACGATCGGTTGCATCGGCAGCTCCGATGCCTTCCTCAAAGCGCATCAGAGTCCTGCCGTGGATTACGTGACCTTGCACCTCTGGGTGAAAAACTGGGGCTGGCTGAAGGAGCCGCGACTGGGTCCGCAGTACGAAGCGGCCACCGCGCGCGCCGCCCGTCACATCGAGGAACACGTCGCTCTGGCCGCCCAACTTGGCAAGCCGCTGGTCATGGAGGAGTTTGGCATCGACCGCGACGAGGAAAGCACCGCCCCGGACAGCCCGACGCGCATGCGGGATGACTATTACGAACGCATGTTCCACTGCGTGCTCGACTCGTGCCGATCGGGCGGCAGTTTGCAGGCGGCGAATTTCTGGTCGTGGTCCGGTGAAGGCAGCCTTGAGGCACTTCGTCAACGCTGGGCGGGCCATGCGCGTTTTCTTGAACCTGTCGATCAGAATGGTGTGCTGGCCACCGACCTGACCACGCTGGCGGTCATTCGGCAACACACAGCCCAGTTGAAACGATTGTCCGGCTGAAGGTGATGCCGGGCTCCCAGCAACCCCTCCGAATCAAATCCTGGGTTCCGCCCTGGCAAAGCCTCCGCCTCCTCCACACTCACGAATCGCCCCATTCCAACGGTATCTGTATCAATGTCATTGAGCTGTGAACTGACACCAAAACTGACACCACTTCGGTTAAATCGAGTTAATCAGGGTACGGTCGGATTAGCTTGATTAGCACAAAAGCCCCAATAATATGACCCTGTTCTTTTTAGGAAACTCAGAGGAAGTGAGCCCGAGTCCTACCTCTGGAGCCAAACCTAAATCTTCGAGTCTTCCGGAGGGGCTTCGGGATCAAATAGCTTGCGCATGGTTGATCCCATGAACTTCAGACGCCAATCGTCGAGTGCGGAACCCAACTCGGAAGTCTTTTGGCCTATGGGCATTCGTAGTGGGTCAGCCGGCCTTCAAACGTCGGCACGCTTGCACCCCGCGAAACAGGCAATAGAGAACGAAGACGTGGAAGCCCACCCCGACCCAGTCCTGCGCGAGCAGGAAGATCAATCCGTCCAATGCAAACAGCACCATCCCGGTGATGAAAGCCCACAGATGTCCTTTGTTCGCGAAGACCCCGAAGAGCACAAAGATCCCGGCGGCGATCAAGTCGAGCACCAGGGCCACGATCTTGCCCGCGGTGGCAATCTCGTTTCCGAGAGCATCAAAAATCTGGGTGATGCCCAACCCAAGGATGAACCGCCAATCGCTCCCGGTAAACGCCACGACGGAATTGACGAGGGACAATCCTGCGACCCAATAAAACCACGAGGCGCCGGATTTTAATTGCGCGAGGATCGCGGCATCGTTACCCGCGCTGGTCGAAGCGGGGGCAATCACCGCGGGCGTCGGTTCGGCGACGGCCAGTTCGGGAAAGCTTGCGGCGGTCGCCCAGGTGGTTTGGTCGCTCCGCAACACTTCGCTTTGCGGTTGGATCCGGCCTTCGCGCAACCAGGAATTGAGTTGCTCCAGTGTAGCCGGGCCGTATTCCGAGCCGTCGGCACCGCGGACTTTGTAAGTGAGTTCCATAGGTGTTGGGCTGGTTACTATCAGACCGCGCCGGCCAAGGCCAATCCAAATGCGCCACACAGTTGCCCAACTCCCTTCCACTCAAGGGTGCGATTCGAACGGTTCTTACGAACGCCATGTTCTTGTCGAATGCACGCGGGCCAGGCGCTCGGACTGGTGGTTGCGACGCGCCATGGTGTTTACCAACAAAAGCCGGCGGGCCTGCGTGCGTGGTTGATCCACTTTGTGCTGAGGCCGCTCACGCGTCAGGAAATTCCTTTTCTTCTGGCACGGGTCGCGATAGATGTTTGCCATGCGAACTGGGCCATTAGAAGGGACCGCACCACATCGCCTGTTCCGCATTGCAGGAGAGCATCCCGCCTGCCTCCCGGGTGCCCGCGTCATGCATTGCTCACCATCGGTGGCAGCATGGAGCTTCATTCCCAAGCAACGAGCCGGCTCGCAACCCAGAGAGAATTCATGAAGAAGAAAATTGGAATCGTTACCGGTGGCGGTGATTGCCCCGGTTTGAACGCCGTCATTCGGGCCGTGGCCAAAGCGGCTACTAAACGTGGTTGGGAAGCCATTGGCATCCTCGGCGGCTATGAGGGTTTGCTTGAACCGCGTCGATTCATCCCGCTCGATTACACCGCCCTGAGCGGTTTGCTCGTGCGCGGGGGCACAATTCTGGGCACGGCGAACCGGGGAAAATTTTCCGCCAAAGTCGGTCACGGTGAGACCCGCCGGCTGCCCAAGGAATTGCTGGATGAAACCAAGGCGGGCATGGATGCGCTGGGGATTTCTGCGCTCGTTTCCATTGGCGGCGACGGTTCGTTGAGCATTGCGCAACAGATGCACGAGCACGGGATTCCCATCATTGGGGTGCCCAAGACAATTGACAACGACCTCGAATGCACCGTGATGACGTTCGGATTCGACTCCGCCGTAGCTTGTGCGACCGACGCGCTCGACCGTTTGCACACGACCGCCGAGAGTCATAATCGCGTCATGGTGCTTGAAGTCATGGGGCGCTACGCCGGTTGGATCGCACTTTATGCCGGGGTGGCGGGTGGCGCGGATGTGATTCTCATTCCCGAAATCCCGTTCACGTTCGACAGCGTGTGCAACATGATTCGCGAGCGGGAGGGGCAGGGGAAGAAATTCACGTTGGTGGTGGTGGCTGAAGGCGCGCGGGAAAAAGGCACGGACTTTGTCACGTCCGCCGGGCAGGAGGCCAATCGCGAGGCCCGGCTGGGCGGCATCGGCGCCGTGGTTACGGCGGAGATTGAAAAGCGCACGGGTAAGGAAGTGCGCTGCTGCGTGCTGGGTCATCTTCAGCGCGGCGGCAGTCCGACCACGTTTGATCGCGCCCTCTGCACCATGTTTGGCGCGCACGCAGTGGAACTGGTGGCGAATGGCAATTTCGGCACGATGGTGGCCGACTTGGGCGCGCAGGTAGGCGAGGTCAAGATCAGTGAAGCAGTGGGACGTTTGAAGACCGTACGCCCGGACGGCAGCTTGGCGCGGACAGCTCGGGCGCTGGGGATTTCCCTGGGAGATTGATTCCGCGTCACCATGCCCAACCATCCTGATCCGGTTGAATCGGCGACTGCGAAGCGCCAAGGCCTCCGCCGCAAAGTTCTCTACGCGGGTGGAGCGTTGCTGGTGGGCTATCTAGCGGTCGCTTATCTTCTCCTGCCGTTGCTTTGGCGTGGGGGCGCGCGCCGGCATCACCCGGACCTGACCACGGCCCCGCGGGTCACGCAAACGGCGAACGGAATTCCCGGTGATCCCTTGAATCTCGCCTTGGTGGGAGCGGAGGCGGAGGTCGTTCGCGCCATGTTGGCGGCCAAGTGGTATCCAGCCGATCCCATCACGCTGCGCACGAGTTTGCGAATCGCGGTGGATTCTGTTTTTCGCAAACCGGATGACGAAGCGCCGGTCAGCAGTCTTTATCTGTTTGGCCGCAAGCAGGACTTGGCCTTCGAGCAACCCGTCGGAGACAGTCCGCGGCAACGGCATCATGTCCGGTTCTGGCGTTGGGACCGGCCAAGCGATGGCCGTGAAGTTTGGTTTGGCGCCGTGACATTTGACGAGCGGGTGGGATTCAGCCATACCACGGGGCAGATCACCCATCACATTGGCCGCGATGTGGACGCTGAACGGGACCGCCTGATCTCACAGCTCCAGCAAGCCGGTCAGACAATTGAAGTCTATTGGGTGGACGGATTTCACCAGGAGTTGAATGGCAAGAATGGCGGCGGTGACCCGTGGCACACGGACGGGCGGTTGGAAGTTGGAATCTTGATGGTTGGGACAAACTTGCCGTCGCCTCCACCCTAGGCGAGATTCAGCAGGAAGCCGACGAAAGCGTTCACCCATGAAACCAAGAGAACTCATCAAGCGAGCCCGCAAACTCGCCAGCCATTATTGCGTTACGAAGGGCGAGAAGTTCCGCCTCAAGGATGTGGATCCGGGCGACACCCTCGACCTCAAGTCCGAGGATAAACCGCGCGCGAAAGAAGCTCTCGCTTCCGGCATCGAGTTGCTCGCCGAGTTGCAGGACAAACTCTACGCACAGGATCGCTGGGGAGTGCTGCTGATTTTTCAAGCGATGGACGCCGCCGGCAAGGACGGTGCAATCAAGCACGTCATGTCTGGCATCAATCCGCAAGGCTGCCAGGTTTATTCCTTCAAGGCGCCGACGAGTGACGACCTCGATCACGACTACATGTGGCGTTGCCAAAAATGCCTGCCGGAGCGCGGGCGCATCGGGATTTTCAACCGCAGTTATTACGAGGAAACCCTCGTGGTGCGTGTGCATCCGGAATTTCTGGAAAAGCAAAAACTCCCGCCGGAACTCGTCTCCAAGAATATCTGGCAGGATCGCTTCCAGGACATCCGGTCCTTCGAGCGGTACCTCACGCGCAACGGCATTCTCGTCCGCAAATTCTTCCTCCACGTTTCTAAGAAGGAGCAGAAACGTCGGTTCCTGGCCCGGCTGGAAAACCCAGAAAAGAACTGGAAATTCTCCGGCGCCGACCTGAAGGAACGCGGTTTCTGGGACGACTACCAGAAGGCGTACGAGGATATGATCCAGAACACGGCCACGAAGGACGCGCCGTGGTATGTCGTGCCGGCTGACAACAAGTGGTTCACGCGGGTGGTGGTGGCCGCCGCCGTGATTGACGCGCTCGACGCGCTCGACCTCGCGTATCCCGAGGTCAGCAAGGCGCAACGCAAGGAACTCGCGGCGGCCAGAGCCGCTTTGGAAAAGGAATGACCGGGCACAGCCGTGTCGCACCTGATTTTGCGCGCATCAGGCGCGGCGACCCAGCAGGCGCCTCAGGGGTTGTTTCCACCTCGATTGGCGTTTCAGCGATGTTGCGGTCTCGGGATTAAGCAAACTCTCAATGGCCTTTTGGATTCGGGGGTCATCAAGGTGGGATTGAAGATCCCGCCAGAAATCCGGGAAGCGGCTGCCTGGGTCTTCCCGCACCAGCCGCTCCAATGCCTCCACCAGCGGTATGTCCGGGAAGGAACGCATTTCGGTCGCGTCACCCGCCGCGCGGAGCTGCAGGCGGGTGAGGAGGCACTTTTTGCAGTGGCCGCAGTTCAACGACTCGGCGAGATTTTCCCAACACACCCGCAGGTGGCCGATCGCCGGCGAGTAGTCGCAAATGGCCCGGACACGTTGCAGGCGGGAACTTCCCGCCCCGATGCTCCTTAGCGCCACCGAGTCTGAGGACCATAATTCGTCGAGCTCCGGATGCGAGCCGAACGGCGGGGGGACGTCGCTATCCGCCACGAACACGGTGCCGAGATGGTCGCCCAGCGTGTGGGCGACCGCCGCCAAAGCGCTGACGTGCGCGGTTTCCCAGTGGACGGATTGAAACTTCCGATGGCTGCGAAGGTTCGTGCGCACGACGATGAGTTTGTGGCCGGTGTTGGCCGCCACGGTTTCCAGGGAACGCCGGATGCATTCCAGCCTTGCACCGTCGGCCAGTTCGACATCGAAGCCTTCGACAAATATCAACTCGTCAACCTGACCCTCGAGTTGTCGCAGTGCGAAGGCCGAATCCACTCCGCCCGTGAAGAACAGGGCCCGGCCAGGTGCCCGCGGGCATTCCGTGACTGCTGGGGATCGAATTTCGCCGGCATGGAATTCCGGCCACCACTGCTGAATCATTGTGCGCGATCTTTGCAGATTGCTTTTCAAAGTGGAACTGAATGGCGCGCAGACCTCCAGATTCCGACCACGCAGCATCGCCGGGAGCAAGAAGGCGCAGACGAACGCATCAGCGCGCGGGGACAGTTCCGCAGTGGACTCGAAAAAGACTTCCTCCCCGTCAATCGCGGCAGAAATCCTTGACTTGCCCGGCGTGGGCCGTGTCAAGCGTGGTGCAGGAATGGTCAGGTTCAACACCGGACATCGTCGGCATGTCCAGTTCAGAAGCAAGCCCAACCTAGATTGCCGCACCGCAAACCCGTGACGCGGACAGGTTCTACGGCTGATCCTTGATCCACACTTGCGAACCGGATTCGCCGAAGCGTCCGCGCGGGCGATTGCCACCTGCCGTCGGAGCGTTGGAACTGACATTGCTTGTGGAGCCTGGGGCGTAATTCACCGTGTTGTCGCCGCCTGCTTCCGAACTACGTTGAGCTTCCTGCCCAAGGCGATTGTTGCGGGCATAGTTGGGAATGGCGGTCAACGGGCTGCCATCCGCCCATGAACCTTTGATGACCATCACGCCTTCGAGCAGATCACCACGCCACTCCGTCGAGAGCGGTTTGGCGCTGATTGCACCGTTGATGTCCGGTTGGTCGGCGCGTTCGACGTTATAGATGAGCGGGCCGTAACGCAGGGCGGTGAGACCCTTGTTCGATACGATTTTCTCGTCGGACTTGATACGTTGCACTTCCATCGGCAGCTCGAACTCAATCTTGTCACCCGCTTGCCAGTCGCGCGCGACGACGGCGTAACCGTTTTCAATCTTCGGCGTCATGGATTTGCCATTCACTGAGAATGACTTCAAGCCCTTCACTTCCGGTGTGCTGGTGTAAAGCTCGCTGGTCTTGCGATCGGGCACGCGGACATAAACGGAGAACTTCTTCGCTTGCTTTGGATTGACCGTGATGGACACCTTGCCGTCCCACGGATAATCCGTCTTCTGCACCATCTGCACGTCCGTGCCGGCGACACGCTCGACATTGATCGTGCTGCCGATGAAAAGATTCACGTAAATGCCGTCCTTGTTTTTTACGTAGGTCCAGGTTGGGATCATGAGGAGTGTGCGCGGAATGTTACCGACACAACACGGACAGGCGTGCCAAGGTGTACGACGTCCGCCGATGAGCGGATTCGTGTAGTAAAAGTTTTTGCCTTCGAGATCGGTGGCGCCGAGCAGGGCGTTATACATCGTCTCCTCGTACAGGTCCGCATACTTCGCGTCGTGATAGGCGAGGTTGAGTTTGTATTGGAAGAAGATCAGGCCGCAACTGGAGCACGACTCGCAATAGGCGTTGTTTCGCAACGAATAGTTCGGGCCGAAACCTTCCGAGGTTTCGCCGCTGCCAACGCCGCCGGTGACGTAGTACTTCTTGTTGACCATGTTGTCCCAGAGCGACATCACGGCGCTCTGATAATCCACGTCGCCGGTTTCCGCGGCCACATCGGACATGGCGGAATAATCATAGACGGCGCGGACGGCGTGGCCGACGGCTTCGTATTGTTGAACCGCCGGCACGTGGCTTTGATCGTATTCGCTGCCGTCCTTGCGGCAATCGAGCAGAAACTTGGCGAGCGTCACGTAACTGTCACCGCGACCGTTGCCTTCCATGTCATTGACGAAACGGCCAAAGCGCACCAATGCCTGTTCCATTTCCTGGTGCCCGTCATACCATTCCTTCTTGCCCGGACCAATGTTCGCCACCCAGCAATCCGCCAGCTTCTTCGCCGCGTCGTAAAGCCGTTTGTCCTGTCCTTCAGTGAGCGTGTAGTGATTGATGGCCGACTCGATGAAATAACCGGCTACGTAGCCTTCGTGATCACCGCGATTGCGCGCGCCCCAGCGTTCCGGCCAGCGGTTGCGGTCAGAGAGCGTGTAGGCGGTCTGCAAATAGCCGTCCGGCTCCTGCGCCGCGAGAATCTTCGGAATCCAATCCTCCAACGTCGCCTGCATCAACTCTTGCGCCTTGATGATTTCCGGATCGCCTTTCGGATCTACCATCAGCGCGATGCACATGGACTCGACCGTCTGGTGCACCCACGCGTTGGCAAACACGTAGCCCTTGTGCCGCGCGTGCGGCTCACCGCGCAATGCCTTCGCCGCCTCGACGAAATTATCAATGCCGCCCTGGCCCTGCGTGAGGTTGGTGCGGTTGATGTAATCAATGCAGTGCGGAATCCAATTCACGATGAGCGACTTCGCCCGCGCGTTCCAGAGCGGGCTGTCGATCGAGTAGCGCTTCGTATAAACGACATCGAGCCGCTCGGGCGGCGGCGGAAGGTCCACTTGCACATTTAGTGTGGAGGTGGAACTGAGTTTGCCTTCGCCCGCAGTGAGTTTGAGGACGTAGTCGCCGGCTTTGTCAAAGGTCGCCGTCGTCTCGGCGGCGTTGGCGTTTTCAAAGGTCACGTTGCCCGGTCCGGCTTGCTTGCTCCACGTTACGTGAGCGGCTGCATTGTTTGCCTTGAGCGATTTCACCTTGCCGCTCAAATAAGTTTTCCCGCCGAGAATCACCACGCGATCCACACCGGCCACAGCCGAAGGCGGAAAGTCCGGTGACTTGCCCGAGTCCAGAACGCGCCATTCGAGAATGCCGGTGGAATATTCGCCGTCGCCGTCCATCTCCAGTCGCAGTTTCGACGTGGTAACTTCATCGAACGTGGAGACATTGAACTTATTGCCTTCGACACCCAGACCCGAGGCGTTCGCCACCGGAACGAATTCTTTGCCATCCCAGTATTTGAGTCGTGAAGCCTTTGGCAGTCGCACGCCCTGTTGGTCGTCCCACCAATAGACTTCGATCTGCTTCGTGCTGATGGGTTGGCTCCAATCGTATTGCACCCACTGCGTGCCCCGGCTCG
The DNA here is from genome assembly GCA_044225555.1 of Limisphaerales bacterium. Lineage (GTDB taxonomy): Bacteria > Verrucomicrobiota > Verrucomicrobiia > Limisphaerales > JADLHS01 > JADLHS01. The sequence continues at coordinate 52,808 of JBGAIM010000005.1, forward strand.
GCCAGTTGCCGTAAGTGCCGCGGCGATCACCCCGCGAGCTGCGCGGATTGCTGCCGTCATTGAGCGCCGTTTCACTGGTGTCGCCGGAGACAGACGAACTGGAGGGCGTGGCGACCACCGCCATGTTCACGCCAACTAGGTCGTTGGAACTCTGCGCTGCCGTATCTGGTCGGGACAAAATCAGCGTGCCACTCACGACGGCGCCGAGAATAAAACGGCTGATGAAAGGGTTCATGGTGAAACTCCGGACGAACTGGTTGTCGAATTGGGGCCGCATAAGTATTTGCTTATCGGGTGGACGAAGCAAACTCAAGCCGTCATCACTTCGGCGCATGTTCAGAATCCACAGCCAGCTATTCGATTTCATCCTTTGGATGGCTATTTCGAGGATTTGCTTGGCGGGCTTGGGTTCGTCGTCTATTCCTCGTGACCATGATTTCACGCCTAAATCCCATTCTCAAATCAACAGTGGTCGTTCTGTTGCTCGCGGCTGTCAAAGCAGTCGCGCAGCCTGCGACGCTGACACATCGTTACAGTTTCACCACCGACGCGAACGACTCCATCGGAGCGGCGCATGGTGCGTTAATGGGTGCTGCCAAGGTCGATGATGGTCGGGTGCATCTCGATGGCACACGCGGGACGTTTGTGAATCTGCCGGGCGGATTGATTGCCGGTTATCCCGCGGTCACATTCGAGTTCTGGGCCAGCTTCGGCACAAACCGCAATTGGGTGCGCGTCTTCGACCAGGGTTCGACCAACGGGAACAACGGTCAATATGATTTGTATTTCTGTCCGCACAGCGGCGGACGCGACTTCCGTCTGACCGTCATGGACCCGCAACCCAGTGAGCGCATCGTGAAAATTCCCGGCAACCTCGATAGCCAAACCAATCTCCACGTTGCGTGTGTGCTCGATCCGACGTCCGGCTTCATGGGCATTTACACGAACGGCGTGCTCGCCGCGTCACGCAACGATCTCAAGTCGCTCGCCAGCGTGCATACGAACTATTTCTTCCTCGGCAAATCACTCTTCGCAGGCGACGCGCCGTTGAATGGTTCAATCGATGAGTTCCGAATTTACAACGGAGCATTGAGTGAGACTGCCGTCGCAACCAGTTACAAGAACGGGCCGGATGCAAAGGTAAAATGAACTCTGAACTTGCGGACAAAGTCGTTTTGATCACAGGCGCGTCCGGCGGGATCGGTTCGGCCATCGCGCGAAAGTTTGCCGACGAAGGCGCACGACTGGTGCTGCACTATCGCAGTGGAAAAAGTCGGGCGGAGGAATTGCGCCGGGAGCTTTCCAGCGTGGAATCGGTGACGGTTCGTGCGGATCTGACCAGGGAAGCCGGCGCGCGCCGGTTGTTCAGTGCGGCGATCAAGGAGTTTGGCCGGGTGGACACCCTCATCGCCAACGCCGGTTCGTGGGAAACGCGCGATGTGCCATTGCAAGAGATGTCGCTCAAGCAATGGCAGGCGACGATGGATGCCGTGTTGACCTCGACGTTTCTTTGCTCCCGTGAGTTTTTCAAACTGGTGGCCAAGCAGAAATGTGGCAACGCCGTGCTCATTGCATCGACGGCGGCGGTTTTTGGTGAGGCCGGGCACGCGGATTACGCGTCGGCCAAGGCGGCAATGGCCTACGGATTGACCCGCACCTTGAAAAATGAAATCAGCCGCCTCGCGCCACACACGAAGAACTATTGTGGTGGTCGCGTGAATTGCGTCTGTCCCGGTTGGACGGTTGTTCCCCGTAACGCTGGCAAGCTGACGGACACAAAGGTCGTGGGCAAAGTGACCGCGACGATGGCACTGCCGAAGATCGCGCGCCCGGATGACATCGCCAACGCAACCGTTTTTCTATCTTCGGATAAATTGGCTGGTCACATAACTGGCCAGACCTTGGTTATTGCTGGCGGCATGGAAGGCCGGCAATTGTGGCAGCCGGGTGAAATTGATACGACCATCGCCTGACGTAGCCGCCGAGGTAAGGAGGCGGACACGTTGGATTATTTTAATCCACCTCCTCACGTCGGTGGCTACCCGAGTCGGATCAATGCTTCCCGAGTTTCCCATCTACCAATCGCCAGAGCCCAAGCGGATTGGAATCTTTCAAGGCGTCGGGCAATGCAACTTCGGGGAAACCCTGGTAGCAAACGGGGCGCGCGAAGCGAGTGATGGCGCGCGTGCCAACTGAGGTGGAGCGCCCGTCTGAGGTGGCAGGATAGGGTCCGCCATGCGTCATCGCGTGACACACTTCAACGCCCGTCGGGAAACCGTTGAACAACACCCGGCCCGCCTTGGTTTCCAATATCGCGATCAGATCCTGGTTGGCGGCCAGCTCCTCCGCCGTGCCGTGGATGGTTGCCGTGAGTTGACCTTCCAGCCTCAAGGCGGCAGCCAACATTTGGTCGCGCGAAGAGCATTCGACGACGAGCGTGGAGGGACCGAACACTTCCTCCATCAGATCATGGTTAGCTAGAAAGATCTCTGCCTTTGTGGCGAACAGCGCTGCACCGGCTTGTGCATTCCCAGCGCCGGCTTCGGCATTTGCGCTGGCGGCGCGTTTGACACCGGACAACTTGGAGAAGTTCTCCACGCCTTGGCGATAGGCCGCGCACAAATCCGCCGTCAGCATCGTCCCCGGCGCCGTGGCCGACATCAGCGACTCCAGCTTTTGCCGAAAGACGTTTGCGGCCTCACCGTTTTCGACGAAGACCAAACCGGGGTTGGTGCAAAATTGACCGACGCCCAGCGTCACCGAGCCGTGCAGCCCCGTCGCGAGGGACTCCGCGTTTTGTTTCAACACACTCGAAAGCAGGAACACAGGATTGATGCTACCCATCTCGGCATAGACCGGAATCGGCTCCGGTCGCGCCGCTGCGGCGTCCATGAGCGCACGCCCGCCGGCACGTGAACCGGTGAAGCCCACCGCTTTCACGAGGGGAAGCTTGACCAAAGCAATACCGACTTCGCGACCGGCGCCATAAAGCATTGAGAACGTTCCCTCCGGCGCACCGCAATCTTTCACCGCCTGCTGTACGCACTGAGCGACTAATTCCGATGTACCGAGATGTCCTTGGTGCGGTTTCACAATCACCGGACAACCCGCCGCCAGCGCGGACGCCGTATCGCCACCGGCAACCGAGAACGCGAGCGGAAAGTTGCTGGAACTGAAGACGACCACCGGCCCGAGGCCGACCAGCAGCGAGCGGACATCCGGTTTGGGCAGCGGCTTGCGATTCGGATCCGCGTGATCAATCCGCGCGTCCTGCCACCAGCCTTCCTCGGCCATGGTCGCGAACAGGCGCAGCTGTCCGCACGTGCGCGCCGTTTCTCCCTGCAGCCGCGCGAGGGGCAGGGCGGTTTCCTGGTTCGCGCGTTCCTGAATAGCTGGCGCGTTGGCTTCGATCAGTTCGGCAATGCGCCGTAGCAATTCCGCGCGCCGCTTGCCGGGCCAATGGCGATATTCGGCGAAGGCCTTCGCCGCTAACTGCGCTGCGGCGTCAACATCAGCACTCGTTGCCCAGAAGAAATCCGGCCCGAGCGCTGCACCGGTGGCGGGATTGATGGCAGGCGTGGGTTTCCCCGTTGGCTTCGCACGGCTTTGGCCGATGATTGAGAGTCCTTCAAGTTTCATGTTTCAATAAGATTTAACCACGGATGAACACAGATGCACACGGATTTAATCGGAGCGCGGGCTTCAGCCCGCACCATGCGTGACTGTTTGGATGTTCGCACACGGAAGCGACCTGAAGGCCGCGCGCCGTTGCCTTTCATCCGTGTTTATCTGTGTCCATCCGTGGTTCAAGAATCAGACCTTGGGCCGTGTCTTCAAAGCCTGCTTCAGGGTTTCCAGTGCGATCTTGCGTTCGGCGCCGGCCATCACGCAGCGCGGGGCGCGGACGCGTTCGTGGCCCATGCCGACTTCTTGCTGCACCAGTTTGATAAGCTGTACGAACTTCGGTACGGTGTCCATACGCAGTAGCGGCAGAAACCATTTATTAAGCTCGTCGGCTTTCTTCTTCTCGCCGCGCATCGTGTAGTTGTAGAGCGCCACGGACTCGCGCGGAAACGCGTTGACCAGCCCGGCAATCCAGCCGGTCGCGCCGGCGCGCACACCTTCGACAATCACGTCATCAACGCCTACACACAACGCGAGACGATCACCGCAGATGGCCTTCAACGCGGTTACGCGCCGTACATCGGCGCTGGATTCTTTCACGGCGTGCAGATTCGGATGAGCTGCAGCGAGTTCCTTGATTTGATCGGGAAGAAAATCCGTTTTGTAGGAAACCGGATTGTTGTAGAGCATGCACGAAAGGTTCGTCGCACGGATGACCGGTTGCACGTGCGACTTCATTTCGCGCCAGTCGCTCGAATACACATAGGGCGGCAATACCATCAGACCGGAGCAACCGACGTCCGCAGCGGCGCGAGCGAGGTCCACGGCTTCGAGCGTGCTCAAGGACGCGATGCCGGCGACGACGGGCGCTTTGCCGCCGAGCGCGTTTACGAGGGTCTTCAGGATCGCGACCTTTTCGTCGAAGCGCAGCGTGGCGCTTTCGCCGAGCGAGCCGAGCGCGACGATGCCGGTGCAGCCGTTGTCCACGAGCCAGCGCGCGTGTCGTCCGACGAACGCGTGGTCCACACTGTAATCCGGTTTGAACGCCGTGGTCATCGCGGGGATGACGCCTTGCCATTTCATTTTCATAGTTTGTTTAGTGTTGATTGGTTGTTGAAATCAAACTCTGCACCCGAGACGGAAGCACCGGTGGCCGCACCGATTCCATGCCCCAGCCCAGAACCACCTTGGCCGCCGCGCCGCACACGCGGCCTTGGCACGCGCCCATGCCGCAGCGCGACTGCAACTTCGCATCGCGCCAGCCGCTGAACTTGCGCACGCGACCGAGCGTCACGTCTTCGCAGCGACAGAGCAGCGTGTCGTCGGTGGCCAGTGATTTGAGTTCCGGGCGCAACGCAAAAGCCTCGGCCAGTCCGGCACGGAATGTGTGCCACGAGTTGCGTTCGGCAAACAACGCTTCAGCTCCAGTGCGCTGGCCGGCGGCGGCACGACCTGCGATTTGTCCTTCAACTATCGCGCAGTCGGCCCCGCCAATGCCAGTCAGTTCACCGACGCAGTAAATGTCCGCGACGCTGCTGGTTTGCCATTTGTCCACGCGCACAAAATCGCTTTGCAGCGCGCAACCGAGCAGGAGCGGAAGTTCGACGTTCGGCACGAGGCCGAACCCGCACGCGAGCACGTCGCAGTCTTCGGTCCACGTCCGGTTGCCGTCGGTGAGCGTGACGCGGCGCACTTGTTCGTCGCCGTCCGCGCGCACGGGCCAAACGCCACAGCGATGCGGCACGCCCAGCAGGCGGAATTTGAGTTGCGCGCCCTGCAACAGTTTGCCGGGATGCGCCAGAAGTTTGAATCCAAAGCCGGCCACACTTCTCCAGGGCGCTTGTTCATTGATGGAAACCATCTTCGCGCCGTGTTTTTGCAAACCCTCCGCCACGGCCAGTAGCAACGGACCACTGCCTGCCACCGCGACGCGCTGGCCGCTGATGGGCCAGCCGTTCTTGACCAGCGCCTGCAAGCCGCCCGGACCGATCACGCCTGGCAATGTCCAGCCGGGGAATGGCAGGAAAAGTTCGCGCGCGCCCGTGGCGAGAATCAGGTGTTGCCAGTGAATTTCGCAACTGCCTTGTGGTTGCTCGGCTAGCAAGACACCGCGCCGGGGCGAACCAATGACGCTGGTGCGAGGCAGCAGCGTGGCGCCGCATTGGGAAAAGCGTTCAATCCACTCCCGAGCCTGCGGTACCGAAGGTTTAGCCTGTTGCCCGCGCCAGATTTGTCCGCCAAGCCATGGCGTGTCGTCCACGAGCGCGACGCGCTTGCCGTTTTCGGCAGCAGCACAAGCGGCGGCGAGCCCGCCCGGGCCGGCGCCGACGACAACGATGTCGAAATGGAGAGCGCGTTCATTCATCGGTGCGCACCTCCATGCCGGGTTCGCAGAGTGTCTGGCAGCTGCGGCATTGCGGTTGACCGTTGATGGTCACACGACATTCCATGCAAACACCCATGCCGCACAGCGGGCCGCGTGGGCTGGCCAGGACCGACCGACGAAAGCGAGTTTCACCGGCAAGCGCAATCGCCGCAGCGACGATCGTTCCGGTCGGCACGACAATCTTCCGTCCGTTCACAGTGATTTCAACGCGCTCAGTCATGATGTGCGGTGGCGTTGGCGAGGCGCGCCGGCAAATAAGGTTCAGCCGGGATGGGCGGTTTGCGGTTCAGCAACAAATCCGCCAGCAATCGACCCGTGCCCAGTGAAGTGGTGATTCCCAAACCTTCGTGGCCGGTGGCGAGCCAGATGTGATCGTTGTCGAGGCTTGGGCCGATGAGCGGCAATTTGTCCGGTGTGGCGGCGCGATGACCGGTCCACGTGCGCGTGGCGGAGAGATTGCCCAGAGTGGGAAGGTATTCCATTCCGCGCTTTAACATGCGCTCGAGAATGGGTTGCTCTACGGCGGTGTCTTCGGCATCAAACTGGCGCGATGAACCGATGAGCATCTGGCCGGTCTGACGCGGCTGGATGTTGAACGCGACGGAATCCTTGCCCATCGAGTGCGCGCTTTTGAGGTAGCCGAGTTCGACAATCTGGTGATGAACGAAGTGCGGGTAGCGATCAGTAATGACGAGATGACCTTTGCGCTTGCGAACGGGCAGGCCGGGATTTAATTCGGGTGACCACGGGCCGGCAGCATTGACGGTGCGTGCAGCGGAGATGCGTGAACCATCGTTCAGCACCACCCCGCCCTCGGGCAACAGTTCGCGAACGGCGGTGCGGGTGCGGATTTCGGCTCCGCGTTGTTGCGCCTGCTCCAACAGATAGCGCGCAGCGCAAGGTGGATACAAAACGCCATCCTCGGGCACTCGTAGTCCACCTGCCATTCCGGCGCGGAGATTCGGCTCGGTCTTGGCAACGGCGGCAGCATCGAGCACTTCGACCCGCACACCGCGTTCAGTGTAATACTTGTGCTTGCGATGGACCTCGGCCATTTCCTCGTCGTCCGCTGCGACCCAGAGTGTGCCGCAGAGTTCGTATTCGACATCGGCGGGCAGTTGCGGGCGCAGTTCGAGCCAGAGTTGCCGCGAGTAATGCGTGAGAGCAAATTGCGCCTCCGAATCGTCCATCACCACGATGTGGCCCATGCCGGCGGCGGTGGTGCCGCTGCCAATCGTGTTGCGGTCGAGCACGAGCACCTTGAGTCCGCCACGTGCGCATTCCAATGCGCACGCGGCCCCGACGATGCCTGCGCCGACGATGATGATGTCGAGGGAGGAACTCATGAACTGGTGGCGGGGATGGGAGAATCGGCCTCCTGACGGCTACGGCTGCGGGGGCAACATTCAACATTCAACATTGAACTCTCAACGTCCAAGGGCCGGCTAGTGCGAGCGCGTTGGGCGTTCGAAGTTGAATTTTGAATGTTGAATGTTTTTCCCCAAGTCATGAGCGAATGCCCCAGCAGAACGGGTCTTTGTTGTCGAGCAACTGAGTGGCTTCGGCGTTGACGAAGGCGGTGCCGGTGATGATGGGGGAGATTTTTCCCGCCGCGCGATCGAGCCAGTGAAACTTTCCGTTAAACGTGCTGCCGATGATGCTTTCCTGGATCCACGTGTCGCCTTCGGCGAGTTTTCCGTCGGCGGCGAGGCAGGCGAGTTTGGCGCTCGTGCCGGTGCCACAAGGCGAACGGTCGTAGGCTTTGCCGGGGCATTGGACGAAGTTGCGCGAGTGCGCGCCGGCAATCGTCGGCGGAGCGAAGAGTTCCACGTGATCCACTTCGGGGCAGCCTTGCGTGTTCACCGCTTGGCGCACCCGCCAGCAGTAATCGGTGAGCGCATCCGCATTCGCGAGCGTGAGTTGCTGGCCGTGATGGGCAATGAGGTAAAACCAGTTGCCCCCCCACGCGACATCGCCGGTGACCTTGCCGATGCCGGGCACGTCCACGGTGAAATCTTTTTTCGCGCGCCAGCTTGGGACGTTGGCGACGGAGACTTCGCCATTCGAGTGCAACGTGGCGGTGACGATGCCAACGGGAGTTTCGATCTTGTGATCGCCGGGTTTGATCCGGCCCAGGTGCGCGAGGGTGACGACGAGGCCAATCGTCCCGTGGCCGCACATGCCGAGGTAACCGACGTTGTTGAAGAAGATCACGCCGCAGGCGCAGGACTTGTCTTCGGGCTCGACGAGCAGTGCGCCGACCACTACGTCCGATCCGCGTGGTTCGTTGACGACAGCCGACCGATAGCGATCAAAGTCACGTTGAAAGCGCTCGCGCCGATCGGCCAGCGGGCCGCGCCCGAGGTCCGGTCCGCCCGCGACGACAATGCGTGTCGGCTCGCCGCCCGTGTGGGAGTCAACGATGGTGATGCGTTGCATGAAGGCACATTCTGCCTTGCCGGTGTGGGCGCGTCTTGTCCAATTTGCCAGCCGTGACTGCGATTTCAGCACAACACTCATGACACCCGCGCAACTTCAGTCGGAGCTCCTGGCACAACTCGCCGAGCCGTTCACGGGCGCGGCCATTTTCGACGCGCTGACGGATGCGGTGTGTTTCCTCAAGAACCAGCGGTGTGAGTATGTGCTGGTGAACCAGGCGTTGGTTGAGCGTTGTGGACGGCGGTCCAAGGGCGAACTCATTGGCAACCGCGCGGATGAAGTGTTTCCGGCGCCGCTGGGCCAGAGTTATTTTGCTCAGGACGAGCAGGTGTTGAAGAGCGGCGTGCCGATTCTAAACCAACTGGAGTTACACAGTTATCCCACCGGCGGCCGCGGCTGGTGTTTGACGAACAAGTTTCCGCTGCGTGGGCGCGACGGGCAGGTGGTCGGGCTGTGCGGCATCTCCAAGGACATTCAATCTCCGAACGAGCGCAGCGAAGACTACGCGAAAGTGGCGGAGGCTGTGCGGCGGATTCAAACCAAATACGACCAGCCGTTGCGCGTGAAGGAACTGGCGCACCGGGCGGGGCTGTCAGCGTATCAATTCGAGCAGCGCATCCGGAAGATTTTTCAACTTACGGCGGGGCAACTCATCCAGAAGACGCGGATGGAGGCGGCGGTGCAACGTTTGCGTGAGTCAGACGATGCAATCGCCGCGGTGGCGCTGGACTGCGGTTATTCGGACCAGAGCGCGTTCACGCGGCAGTTCAGGCTCGCGACTGGCGTGTCGCCGAGCGAATACCGGAAGGCGTTTCGGAGGTGAGAGATTCGCCTCCTCGCCTCGGCGACTACGATGGGCGCGGATGAAAACGGATAGCTGCGGGTGGATTCGGAGTATGGGAAACCGGGTCGCCAGCAGTTGAAATGGGCGGAAATTCCGGGCCGTGGTTGTCGGGGTGGCTCGCGTTTGGTTTCGGTGAACAAAGCCAGTTAATTTGGAGTCACTCTTTCTGCGTTATGAAGATCGCCATGAGAACGGGAGTTCATTATGTCTCGCGCCCGCTGTTCGTCCTAGCCTTCGCCGCCTGGGTCTGGCCGGCATCGGCTCGGGCTGAGGCGCTGGACGGCTTTGCGCTCCAACCACCATCCTCCGAGTTCAATCGGGATGGCTATCCCGATTCCCCTCAACAGCAGCAGACGCAGCAACGGCGCGGGCGCGGCGGCTTTGGTGGTGGCCGGATGGAGGGCATGTATAAGTCCCAGGTCGCGCCCAACTGGTTCGCGGACAACACGAAGTTTTGGTATCGCAACGACCTGAGTGGCGGTGCGAGGGAATTCGTTTTGGTGGATGTCGCGAGCGGCACGCGCCAACCGGCGTTCGATCATGAGGCGGTGGCCAGGCAAATCGGTGGTGACGTCACGGCGACCAAACTGCCGGTCAATGAGCTGAAGTTCAGCGCGGATGGCGAAAGCGTTACCCTGCTGGGCTCATCGAACAGTTGGCAGTTGAATCTAAAGACCGGAAAACTCCAGACGTCCACGAGCGACAAGTCTGAGACCGTAAGTGAGGGACTGCCCGCGGGCACGCGGCCGCGGCCTTCGACGCGCACCGGTCCTGAAACAGAGATTACTTTCGACAATCAATTGAGTCGCGAGGTGGAGATCTTCTGGCTGGACGAATCGGGCGCGCGTCAGAGTTACGGGAAGATGGAGCCCCGCAGTCGCAAGGCGCAACACACATTCAGTGGCCATGTCTGGCTGGTGATGGATGAACGCGGTGAGATGCGCGGCGTTTTCGAGGCGACGGACAAGCCGGATGTGGCGGTGATCGCGGATGAGCAAGTGCGGCCAGCCCGCGAACGCCCGCCGCAGCGCGGTCAGGGAAGAAATGAAACTTCCAACCGTTCGCCAGACGGCAAGTGGACGATTTCCATCAAGGATCAAAATGTCTTTGTCAAAGGCGAAGACGGTCAGGAGATTCAACTCAGCACGGACGGCAAGGAGGGGAACGGTTATCGCCGGGCGGAGTGGTCGCCGGATTCCAAGACTGTGATTGCGTGGCGCGTTGAGCCGGGGGAACGCAAGGAAGTTTACCTGATTCGCTCTTCGCCGTCGGGCGGCGGGCGGGCGACATTTGAATCACGACCCTACGCGTTACCAGGGGATAAGTTCAGCAAGTACGAGCCGAATGTTTTTGATGTGGCGAGTCACAAGCAGGTGAAGCTGGAGGTGGATCGGTTCGAACACGAATGGCTCACACCGCGCATGGATTGGAATCGTGATGGCAGCCGGTTTCGTTATCAACAGGTGGATCGGGGGCATCAGCGTTTGCGTGTGATTGAAGTGGACCCACACACGAGTGACACCCGGAACATCATTGATGAGAAGAGTGACACCTTCATCTGGACGGTGCATACGGAAGCGCTGCGACTCGAACTCGTCAATTATCTCACGAACAGCGATGAAATCATTTACGTCTCGGAACAGGATGGCTGGCGGCATTTGTATCTCGTGGACCCGAAGGACGCCAAGCTCAAGCAAATCACGAAAGGCGAGTGGGTGGTGCGCGGCATTGAACAGATTGACGAAGACGCGCGGCAAATCTGGTTCACGGCCAGTGGCAAGAACGCCGGACAGGATCCGTATTTCATTCACTGCTACCGCGTGAACTTCGATGGCAGTGGGTTGGTGGCGTTGACCGAGGGCAATGGGAATCACAGCATCGAATTCTCGCCGGATCGGAAGTTCATCATTGATACCTATTCGCGCCCGGATGCGCCGCCGGTGAATGAACTGCGCCGGGTGTCCGATGGCAAACTGGTCTGCAAACTGGAGGAGGCCGACATCACGGAACTGAAGGCCAAGGGTTGGAAGGCGCCTGAAGTTTTCGTCGCTAAGGGCCGCGATGGCAAGACGGACATCTGGGGATTAATTTATCGCCCGAAGGATTTTGATCCGAACAAGAAGTATCCGGTCATCGAAGACATCTACGCTGGGCCGCAGGGCTCGTTTGTGCCAAAAACGTTTGGCAGTTCGCGTTATCAAATGTTGACCGATGCGGGTTTCATCGTGGCGAAGGTGGACGGCATGGGCACCGCCAACCGCTCGAAGGCGTTTCACGATGTGTGCTTCAAGAATCTCAAGGACGGCGGTTTTCCCGATCGCATCCTTTGGCACAAGGCCATTGCCGCCAGGTATCCGTACTACGATGCGACACGCGTGGGAGTTTATGGCACGTCGGCTGGCGGACAGAATGCAGGGGGCGCGGTCCTATTCTATCCCGAGTTCTACAAGGCGGCGGTGGCCAACTCTGGTTGCCATGACAATCGAATGGACAAGGCCTCGTGGAACGAGCAGTGGATGGGCTATCCCGTCGGGCCGCAATACGCCGAGTGCTCCAACATCGAGAACGCGGCGAAGCTTCAAGGCCATTTGTTCCTGGTCGTCGGCGAGTTGGACAACAACGTTCCGCCGGAATCCACAATGCGATACGTGGATGCCTTGGTCCGGGCCAAGAAGGATTTTGATTTCCTGGTCATACCCAACGGCGGCCACGGTGCGGGTGGCGAATACTATCAGCGCCGCATGCGCGATTTCTTCATCCGCTATTTGCAGGGCGTCGAACCGGTGAACAACAACGCCGCAGTTGAATCGCCGGCCGGAAGTTGAGATGATACCCCCATGCGACCACCACGCCCGTCCAGCCTGCTTGCCGCCGTGCTGGCCTGGCTGACGGCCGCGGCTTGGGTTTGCGCCGCGGAATATCCCACACCGGTCGAAGGCGAGTTCGTCATCCGCGATTTTCATTTCCAGTCGGGTGAGACCCTGCCTGAACTCCGGATGCATTATCGCACGCTGGGTTCACCCTACCGCGACAAGGACGGGATCGTGCGCAACGCAGTTTTGATTTTGCACGGCACGACCGGCAGCAGCTCGCAGTTTTTACGGGAGGAATTTGCGAACGCACTTTTTGGGAAGGGACAGCTGCTCGATGCGACGCGCTACTTCCTCATCATTCCGGACAACATCGGTCACGGTCAGTCCAGCAAACCCAGCGACGGTCTGCGTGCGAAGTTTCCCCGCTACGGCTATCGCGAAATGGTTCGCGCACAGCACGACCTGCTCGTGGACGGACTGGGTGTGAGCCACCTCCGGTTGATCTTCGGCACTTCCATGGGCGGAATGCATACCTGGGTTTGGGGGGAGACCTATCCGGATTTCATGGATGCCTTGATGCCGATGGCCAGTTTGCCCATGCAAATCTCCGGTCGCAACCGCGTCTGGCGGCGATTGATCATGGATGCAATTCGCGGCGATCCCGAGTGGCATGGTGGCGATTACCGGACGCAGCCGCCCGGAATGAGGATCACGCTGGAAATGTCGTATTTCATGGGCAACAACCCGGTCAACCGGCTGAAGGAATCGCCCACGCTTGCCGCGGCGGACGAGGCATTGGACCGTTACGTGACCGAGCGGTTGCCGACGGCTGATGCGAACGATTACCTGTATGCCTTTCAGGCTTCGTATGATTACGACCCCGGTCCTGATCTCGAGAAAATCAAAGCCCCTTTGCTCGCCATCAACACGGCCGATGACCTGATCAATCCGCCGGAACTGCGCGTCCTCGAACGCGAGATCAAGCGCGTCAAACACGGGAGAGCGGCGGTCATTCCGCTGAGTGACCAGACCGTTGGCCATGGCAGCCACACCAAGGCGGCGCTTTGGAGCCGGCAGCTGGGGAGTTTTTTGAAGCAGACGGAAACTCGTGCCAATCGGTTGCCGAGGAATTCCACCGCGGGCGACACACCGCAGCCCGCCAATTTGTCAGCACCCGACCAGCGGGCGCCGGAACGATTCCTCGTCCGAATGGAAACGAGCAAAGGAGACATGACCATTGAGGTGCAGCGCGCCTGGTCGGCGCACGGAGCGGACCGGTTTTACCGCCTGGTGCGTGCGGGGTATTACGACGATGTGCGATTCTTCCGCATCAGACCGGGCACTTGGGCGCAGTTCGGCATTAACGGCGAACCGACAGTTTCAAAGGCCTGGCGCGAGCGGACCATTCCCGACGATCCGCGCGTGTTTTCAAACATCCGCGGGACGGTGGCGTTTGCCTTTGCCGTTCCAAATGGCCGTACGACCCAAGTCTTCATCAACCTGAACGACAATTCTGCCACGCACGACTCCGAGCCGTTTGTGCCTTTTGGTAAGGTGGTTCAGGGCATGGAAACCGCCGATGCGTTGAATGCCGAGTATGGAGAATCCTCCGGCGGGGGCATTCGCGGCGGAAAGCAAGCACCGTTGTTTGAGTCTGGGAACGATTACCTGAACCGGGAGTTTCCGCGCCTCGATTTCATTCGGCGGGCGACGGTGATTGACTCACCGATGGCACAAACGTCGTCCAAGAAGCTTTGAGTCTCACCCCGACAAAACAAAAACCAGCAACAACACGAAAGGTCCTTATGAAAAAACAAATCCTGTGTCTCGCCCTGGCGACGGCGAGCCTGTCTCTGCTCGCGGCGGACGCGAAAGAAGAAGTCACTGCCGCGGCGAAGAAACTTGGTGACGCGGCCAACTATACTTGGAAAACCTCCGTCGTCGTTCCCGAGAGCGCTCAGTTCAAGCCCGGGCCGACCGATGGAAAAACCGAGAAGGGTGGGTTCATGTGCGTCAAGACCACGATGCGCGATAACACGATGGAAATCGTCAAGAAGGGCGACAAGGCGGCGTTTACCAATCAGGACGGAGACTGGCAATCGCTCGCTGACGCGGAAGGTGATCAGGGGCGCGGACGCTTCGTGGCCAACATGGTGCGCGGATTGAAAGCGCCTGCGGACCAGGCGGTCGAAATCGCTGCCGGGGTCAAAGAACTCAAGAAGGACGGTGACGCCATTGGAGGTGATTTGACCGAGGACGCCGCGAAAACGTTGATGCGCTTCCGTCGTGGCGGCGGCGGCGACGGTCCGGCGATCAGCAACGCCAAAGGCTCGGCCAAGTTTTGGATCAAGGACGGTGTGCTGGTGAAGTATGAATTCAAAGTGACCGGCAAAATGGATTTCAACGGGAACGAAATCGACATGGACCGCACCACAACCGTCGAGATCAAGGACGTTGGCACCACGAAGGTGGAAGTGCCCGAAGGCGCTAAGAAAAAGCTGTCGTGATGCTCACGCCTCACCTTCGATCCCTCTCCCCGTTCGGGGGAGAGGGAGGCAGCACTGACCACCGCTACTGGTGCTACGGCTTGGTTGTTTTCGTGCTCGTCTTTGCGGCCGCTCCGCTTGCCTTCGCTCAATCCACCAACTCCTTTCCCGTCACTATCCGTGTGGATGCGGCGAAGTCCGTGGGCCCGCTGCGTCCGATTTGGCGGTTCTTTGGCGGCGACGAACCGAATTACGCCACGATGAAGGACGGCCAGAAGCTGATGTCGGATTACGGCAAGCTCCGGCCCAAGGACATTTATTTCCGCACGCACAACTTGCTCAACACCGGCGACGGCACGCCCGCACTCAAGTGGGGTTCGACCGACGCTTATCGCGAGGACGCGCAGGGCAAGCCGGTCTACGATTGGAAGATTCTCGATCTGATGTTCGATTCGTATCTCGAGCGCGGCGTGCGGCCTTACGCGCAAATCGGTTTCATGCCGGAGGCGCTTTCGACGAAGCCCGACCCATATCGTCACGACTGGCGGCCAGGGCTGCCGTACGAACGCATCTACACCGGCTGGGCCTATCCGCCGAAGGACTATGCGAAGTGGAACGAACTTGCCTACCAATGGACCAAGCATTGCGTCGAGCGCTACGGCAAGGCCGAGGTCGAGTCATGGTATTGGGAGGTCTGGAACGAACCGAACATCGGTTATTGGCGGGGCACGCCAGAGGAATTTCAGAAGCTCCACGATTACGCGATTGACGGTGTGCGTCGCGCGTTGCCGACCGCGCGGGTGGGCGGGCCGGACGTGGCCGGCAGCGGCGGACGATGGCAGCGCAATTTCTTCGAGCATTGTTTGCGCAGGACGAATTACGCCACCGGCAAAGTCGGCACGCCGCTCGACTTTGTTTCGTTCCACGCGAAGGGTGCGCCGACCTACACCAACGACCACGTGCGGATGGGCATCGCGAATCAATTGCGTACGATTGATGAAGGCTTCGGCATTGTGGCGTCGTTTCCCGAATTGAAGAACACGCCCATCGTCATCGGCGAATCCGATCCCGAAGGTTGCGCGGCGTGTCAGGGGCCGTCATTCAGCTATCGCAACGGCACGGTGTATTCCAGCTACACCGCGGCCAGCTTCGCACGCAAGCACGACCTTGCCGACAAGCACGGCGTGAATTTCGCTGGGGCGCTCACGTGGGCGTTCACGTTTGAGGACCAACCTTACTTCGCGGGCTTCCGGCAACTCGCCAGTTGCGGCCTACCGTTGCCGGTGTTCAACGTCATTCGCATGTTCAGCCAGATGAACGGCGACCGCGTGTCCGCGGTCAACCGGATGTCGGTGCGTTGGCCAGCCGCGAAGCAAACAAACTCTCCGTGATGGTCTGGCATTATCACGACGACGACATTCGCGGTCCTGAAGCCGCCGTGGAACTCGCCGTGTCCGGATTGCCCGCCGGTATTAGCGAAGCCAGAGTCACGCACTATCGCGTGGATGAATTCCACAGCAACGCCTACGACGCCTGGCGCCGCATGGGCTCGCCCATCGCTCCCAATCAGCGGCAATATGGTCAACTACAGGAAGCCTCGAATCTCGCGAAGCTGACAAACGCGCCTGCGACTGTGGGCGTGCAGCAAGGCGCGGTGGCGCCTAAGTTCGCGCTGCCCAGGCAAGGCGTTTCGTTGGTGGTGGTCGAATGGTGAATAGCACTTCGTGGACATCATCGCGCGCACATGAGCCACGCCGCAAATGACCGAATCTACTATGCGGCGCCGTTTGCTGTGGACGGTGAGTTGCTCGGTGTGGGGGCGTGGCGGCTTTCGAGTCTTTCGCCTCGCTGGCTGGAGTTTTGTCGGAAACTACTGCAATCCGCCGGCACGGCATTTGACGACTCGCTACCGGCTCCGTTTGAGCGCGTCGGACTCAAGTTCACAGCGTCGCGCGGCGCCGCGCTCGCGACGTTTTCAATAGAATCAATCCCTGTTGCGTCGTCCGCATATCTTCGTGGTCAGGAACCCGCTGTTGAACAACAGTTGCTGAAAATGTTCGTTGAGTCGGCGCGAAATGTGGGCGTGGTTCGTCAGTGTCAGAAAACACTGCAGCCGTTCGCCGAGGTATTTAAGCTCTCGGAGCGACCATTGCACGTTGTCATTGCTTGGGGCGGCGCGCGGGAAAGTGACGCAGGCGTGATCGTTGAGTTAGGCAATCACTTTGCCGCAGCATACTTGTGCGGACTGGATACCGGTTGACCAACGCAATCCTTTGAACCGTCACTGACATGCTCCGCTGGAGAATCGCCACGCATGAGTGCCGCGATTGCGATCAGTTATCTGGATCGCCAGACGTTGCGCGTGGCCATTGCCGAAATCCACAGGGACATTCCCATCTCCAATCAGGTTTAAGCGGGATCAACAAGCCGCGTTTCAGTTCACGGGACGGTCCGGTTGCGCAGTAGCAACACGCTGGCCTTGTCTTTCAGGAGTGTTTCATAGCGTCCCAGGTGTTCGGCTGGGATCGCCATCGGCACTTGCGCGGCGCCGAGCAGAATGTCCAGGTCGCCATCACCATCGGCATCGCCCACGGCGATGCGCATCCAGCGGTTCCAGTAGCGATCGTCGAGGCCGGCGCGCTCAACCGTGCCGTCGGCTCGTTGCATGAGCAGGAGGAAGGTCGTGGGAATTGGGAGTCGCCAGTCGGGGTAGAAGGCGGTCACGGCGAGGTCCATGCGGCCGT
This sequence comes from Limisphaerales bacterium, assembly GCA_044225555.1. GTDB lineage: Bacteria > Verrucomicrobiota > Verrucomicrobiia > Limisphaerales > JADLHS01 > JADLHS01. Next base: position 70,144 of record JBGAIM010000005.1, read on the forward strand.
TGCCGTCGAAATCACCCGCGGCCACGTCAATCGCGCCATCGAGCCGTTCGAACAGCGCCTCGTGGAACTTCCAGTTGCCGTCGTTTTGCAGCACGCGCACGCCGTGGTTGGGTTTGATGGGCCGGCCCCGAAGTTCGAGATTGTTCCCGGTCGTTTCGACGAGATCGAGTTTTCCATCGTTGTTCCAGTCCACCACGAGGCAGCGGTTGTAACCCCAGCCAACAGGGCGATCGATAATCGTGCGCAGCGTGAACTGGCGGCCGCCTTCATTGACAAAGGCGATGATCCGCGGCCGGTTGCTGGCGATGGTGAGCACGATGTCGAGATCGCCGTCGCCGTCGAGGTCGGCAACGTCACCCCAGGCGGCGCCGGCTTCCTCGAAGAGGACCTGCTCCTTCAGCTTGTCGCCGCCACCCCACCAAATGCCGACCCGGCCGATGGGATAATCGCCAAAGCCGCAGACGAGCAAATCGTCTTTGCCGTCGCCATCCACGTCCGCGGTGCGATGGGCGGCGATGCGCGGGTGCGCGTCCAAGGTGATCTGGCGCGTGCCGTCCTGCATCCCGAAATCCACGATCTGACCTTCGCGAGCGTCCCGGCCGAGATGGCCCATGAGGGCAATGCGGCAGATCTGGCCCAGGCGTTCAAATGTCACCGGCTCGGAGGTCACCCCAATCGGTGTGGTGATACCGCGTTGCAAGACGAGCAAACCGGGCGGTCGGGAGGATCCGATGACCAGGGCCTGATTCGGTGGATCGAAGGCGACCATAGTGATTGCGGTCGCGTCGAGGGCAAACGGCACCGGCTGAAACAGCGGTGAGATGGCAGGTTTCGGTACCACGGGCGGAAGCTGGTATTGAAGGGACGCCTGCTCCAGATAGTAGCTTTGAATCGCGTTGAACTGCTCGCGTGTGACGACCGGTTGGGGAGGGATGAAGCATCTGGCGACCGCCGGGTTCGGCTCGCTCCCGGCGGGTTGCCCGAGATAATTACCCATCCAGGCGAGCATGTAAGGCCATTCTTCTCGAGACAAATGCGACGGCGGGGGGACGGTGTGACATTGCGCGCAGACGATGGTTGCAAGCGCCTGACCGTTCAAGGCCGTAGCCGGAGGAGACTGCTCGCCACAACCGGCGCCGAGGATCGTTACGGCAAAAAGGTAACCAACGTGCTGAATTGATCGCGCGGTGCTCACGCGTGGATGAGAACCGGGGTTGGAAGCAAATTGTTGCCTGGGAGATTGTGCTTCATTGCGCGACTGAGGCTTGTCACGGGTCAAGATTCGGTCAAGGCAAATTGGCCAGCCCGGCGATTTCGACCGCGGCAGGAGCAGGGAGGTGGCGGGCAAAATCACCGACGCAATCGAAGGATCGTCGCAACAATTGTCACTCTCGACGGGCGGGTTGCCGCCGGATAGGCTCATTGCCGTGTTCACGAGATGATGGTTCTGGAACGAGAATCAATTCTCGTAAGCCGGTGGGTGGGACTCGCACGATGTGTTTTGCTCAACGGTTGGGGTGCGTCGCCCCGATGGCCTTGAGGCTGATGCGCGTGATTAAATCCGCCGGTCGTCCGTGTGTTGGACGTGAATGAATTTCGACAAAACCCAAGCAATTGAAATGACCATGCACCTGACAAGACTGACCGTAATCGCCATGACCTTCGGGCTCGCAACGGCAGGGCTGATCCCGGCGTCCGCGCAAGACGCCGATAGCCGGTTGAACACATTCTTCAAGGAGCACCTGGAGCAGCAATTTCGCCAGCGGCCTACGGAGGCGACCGGGTTGGGCGATCATCGCTATGACAATCAGCTCGACGATATTTCGAAGGAGGCGCGTGCCGGCTGGTTGAAGCAAACGCGCGCCACGTTGAAGGAACTGCCGCGCGCGGTGGATTATAAGCAGCTGTCGCGGGCCGGCCAGATTGACTTTGAGATTCTGCAACAGGATTTGCAGCGCGACATCTGGCTGACGGAAAATGCCAGGCCCTACGAGGAAGACCCGCGCGTTTACGGTCGTTACATCAACGACAGTGTCTATCTGCTGCTGACGCAATCCACACTGCCGGCGGAGACGAACATTGCGAATTGCATCGCGCGGATGGCGCAGATCCCCCGCATTGTCACCGCGGCGAAACAGACGTTAACCCATCCGCCAAAGGTGATTCTCGAAACCGCCATCCGCCAGAATCGCGGGGCGATTTCATTTTACGAAACCGAGTTGTTTCAACTGGCCGGCAACACGCCGCAACTGCCGCAGTTAAAAGCGGCGGCGATGCCGATAGTCACGGCCTTGAAGGATTATCAGCAGTTTCTTGAAAAGGAACTGCTGCCGCGTGCGACCGGTGACTGGCGGATTGGCAAGCGGAAGTTTGCGAAGAAACTGGAACTGGTGCTGGACGCGGGCATGACGGCGGATCAGGTGCTGGCGGATGCGGAAGCTGAATACGCCCGGGTGCAGGCGGACATGTACGTGGTGGCACGGCAACTGTGGAGCCGGTATTTCCCGAAGCAGCCGTTGCCGCCGGACGACACGGCAGGCCGGCGGGCGACCATTGCCAAAGTGATCGCGGCGGTGAGCCAGGAGCACGGCAAGCCGGAGGATTTGTTGCAGAATACGCGCGCCACAGTGGACCGCATCAAGACGTTCATTCGAGAGAAAGACATTCTCGCGTTGCCCGAGCCGGATTTGTGTCAGGTGATCGAGATGCCGGAATTCAAGCGCGGGAATTCGATTGCCTACATGGAAAACGCACCCCCGCTTGATCCGAAGGCCACAAGTATTTACGCCATCAGCCCGCCGCCGTCGGACTGGGACGCCAAGAAAGTGGAGAGCTTCCTTGAGGAATACAACGAGCACATGCTGCAAATCCTGACGATCCACGAGGCGTATCCCGGGCATTACGTGCAACTGGAGTACGCGAACCGGAATCCGTCGCTGGTCCGTCGCGTGTTGTCGTCGGGAGTGTATGTCGAAGGCTGGGCGGTCTATACCGAACAGACAATGCTGGACCAGGGCTACGGCGACGGCGACCTGCGATTGCGGCTGATGCAACTGAAGTTTTATCTGCGCGCGGTGGTGAACACGATTCTCGATCACAAGATGCACTGTTCGAATATGACGGACGACGAGGCGATGAAGCTGATGGTGGAAGGCGCGTTTCAATCGGAAGGCGAGGCGCGATTGAAAGTGATTCGCGCGAAGCAAAGTTCGACGCAGTTGAGCACGTATTTCGTCGGGCGCATGGCGCATTACCGGTTGCGGCAGGCGGTGGAGCGGGAGATGGGAGATAAGTTTGTCCTAGGCCGGTTTCATGAAGCGGTGTTAAACGAGGGTTCGATTCCGGTGAAGTATTTGCCGGAAGTGGTGCGCGCTCGCTTGAACCAGCCCAAGTGATTCATGAATCGCCGGGACTTCCTGCAACTCGCGGTTTTGGGCGCGGCGCAAGTCATGTTGCCCATTCCGGCGCGGGCTGAGACGACTCCGCGTCCGTCCATAGTGTCGCTTCGTGTCAGGTCGTTCAAACTGGAAGAAGCAACCATCGCGGAACTCCAGGCCGCGATGCAGTCGGGAAAGGAAAGCGCCGTTTCACTCGCCAAGAATTATCTGGGTCGCATCGAAGACTTGGACCGTCGTGGCCCGGCGCTGCGGGCTGTGATCGAAATCAATCCCGACGCGCTGGCGATTGCGCGTGCGCTCGACCGGGAACGCAAAACCAGAGGTTCGCGCGGGCCGCTGCACGGCATTCCGGTCTTGATCAAGGACAACATTGACACGCACGACCGGATGATGACCACGGCGGGCTCGCTCGCGTTGCTCGGTTCGATTGCCCCGCAGGATTCGTTTGTGGCGAAAAGGCTCCGCGAGGCGGGCGCGGTCATTCTCGGCAAAACCAACTTGAGCGAGTGGGCGAACTTTCGCGGCGACCGTTCATCCAGCGGCTGGAGCGGCCGGGGCGGGCAGACCAAAAATCCTTACGTGCTGGACCGCAATCCGTCCGGCTCCAGTTCTGGTTCCGCCGTGGCGGTTTCCGCGAACCTCTGCGTCGTGGCGGTGGGCACGGAAACCGACGGCTCGATTATTTCTCCGTCCACGGTGTGCGGTATTGTGGGGATCAAACCGACGGTGGGATTGATCAGTCGCGCCGGCATCATTCCGATTTCCAAAAGCCAGGACACGGCCGGACCCATGGCACGAACGGTCACGGACGCAGCCATTTTGTTGGGCGCGCTTGCCGGCGAGGACGCGCGGGATGAAGCCACGGCGGCAAGTCGCGGAAAGGGTCATGCGGATTACACTCAATTTCTCGATGCGAATGGACTGCACGGCGCGCGGATTGGGGTGGCGCGGAAGTATTTTCGCTCCGGCGCGATTTCGGCGAAACTGCTTGAGGCGGCACTGGCGGTGTTGAAGGAACTGGGAGCGACGCTCGTGGACTTCACCGACGACATTGCCGGCTACGGCCCCGCGGAAGGAGAAGTGTTGCGATATGAATTCAAGGATGGCTTGAATGCATATCTGGCGACGCTCGGTCCGAAAGCGCCCGTGCGAACGCTCCAGGAAGTCATCGAATTCAACGAGCGCAACAGAGATTCCGAGCTGGCATTCTTTGGCCAGGAGACGTTCATCAAGTCACAAACCAAAGGCCCGCTCACGGACCAAGCTTATCTCGACGCCTTAGAGCGCTGCCGTCGTTTTTCCCGCGCGGAAGGCATTGGCGCGGTCATGGACAAGAATCAACTGGATGCCATTGTCGCGCCTTCCGGTGGGCCGGCTGGCAGTACGGACCATGTTTATGGCGACCGCGATGTCGGCGGGAGTTCGTCGCCGGCCGCGGTGGCGGGTTATCCCAACATCACGGTTCCGGCGGGCGACATTCAGGGACTGCCCGTGGGCCTTTCTTTTTTTGGTCGCGCCTACAGCGAACCGACGTTGCTGAAGTTCGCCTTCGCATTCGAGCAGGCGACCAAAGCCCGCAAGCCGCCGCGATTTTTGCCAACCCTTTGATGAATTAAAACCCTGCGTGCGACTCCAATGATTGAGAACTCAAAAACGCCAACACCGACCGGCCATCCACGCGGTCTCTACACGTTGTTCTTCACGGAGATGTGGGAACGGTTCAGCTATTACGGGATGCGGGCGTTGCTCGTGCTGTTCATGGTGGATGCGGTGCGTGGAGGCATGGGGTTGGATGACAAGACGGCGACCGCGATTTACGGTCTCTACACGGCGGCGGTGTATCTAATGTCGCTGCCGGGCGGCTGGCTGGCGGACCGTTTGTGGGGTGCGCAACGGGCGGTTTGGTACGGTGGCATCATCATCGCGCTCGGACATTTCACGCTCGCGCTGCCGCTGGCGCATACGTTTTATCTCGGGCTCGTGTTCGTGGTGATTGGGAGCGGGATTCTCAAACCGAACATGAGCGCGCTGGTGGGGGAGCTTTATCCTGAAGGCGGCACGCGGCGCGATGCGGGGTTCACAATTTTCTACATGGGCGTCAACCTCGGTGCGTTCATTGGGCCGATGGTATGCGGGTGGCTGGCGGTGAAAATGGGCTGGCACTGGGGCTTTGGCGCGGCGGGCGTGGGGATGGTGTTGGGATTGATTCAATTCAAGTTATCGCGTCGGTTGTTGGTGGGCGCGGGAGTGGAACGGGGAAATCCGAGTCCGTTGCACCTTGTGGAACGCGTGGGATTGATTGGCAGCATCGTCGCCGTCGTGCTGGCGGTGGGACTGGGAATGGCGGGCGTTGTGAAGTTCAACCCCGTGGCGATTGCCAAGGCCATGGCCTACGTGATTCTCGCCATCGCGGTCTTGTATTTCGCGTGGGTCTTTCTGTTCTGCGGCCTGACCAGGATCGAAAAGGAACGCGTGGGCGTAATTCTGGTTTTGTTCATTGCCTCGACGTTGTTCTGGGCCGGCTTTGAACAGGGCGGGTCGTCGTTCAACCTGTTTGCGGAACGCAACACAGTGCGGAATCTTGGCGGCTTTGAAATCCCGGCGGCCTGGTTTCAGGCGCTGGGGCCGGTGTTCATCATCGGGTTTGCACCCGTGTTTGCCTGGCTCTGGGTCTGGCTGGCCCGACGGAATCTGGATCCGAGCATCCCAGTAAAGTTCGCCTGGGGTCTGCTTCTGCTGGCGGCGGGTTTCGTGGTGATGGCGGGTGCGGCGAAAGTGGTCGCGGCGGGAAACAAGGCGCTGCCAATGTGGCTGATCATGACCTATCTCATCCACACCTTTGGCGAACTGTGCGTGAGTCCGGTGGGGTTGAGTTCCGTGACGAAGCTCGCGCCGCGCAAGTTGGTGGGGCAGATGATGGGTGTGTGGTTTCTGGCGACGTCGTTTGGCAACCTGCTGGCCGGCTTGCTGGCGGGTGAATTCAAAGAGGAGAATCTGGCCGGCTGGCCGGTGCTGTATCTGAAGGTGACCATCTTGCCCGTCCTTGCCGGTGTGCTGTTGGTGCTATTTGCCCGGCCGATCAAGCGCTGGATGGAAGGCGTGAAGTGATGGCGCGTGTGGATTCACCGCAGTCACGGGTGGATTGCGGGCATGGGGAACGACTGGCTTTTGGCGTATTTCTGACGAGATGTTGAAAAGTGTTGCAATGAGAGGTCCGGGCTTTGGGCCCAGGCCCGAATTCTGGCTGGCCGCCGGGATGTTTTTTTTCTGTTTGTGGTCGGCGACTCCGGCTGATGCGGCGGTCGTGACGGTGGACCCCACGACGCCGCTCACTAATTACTGGTCGGGCGGCGAGTGGAACACGGATGACGATTTCGAGGGTTGGACGCCGACGCAAATCACCAATGCTGGCGTGACGAATGGCGTCTTGACCGCCACCGCCAGTGGGACTGATTCGCAGGTTTCGCGGCTGAACTTTGCCAGTGGCGCTGACCTGGATCTTGGGTTCAATGACTATCTCGACCTGCGCCTCCAACTTCCGGCGGACTACAACGGCGATGTGCAGATTTATTACGGCGACACGTTTTATCCCGGCATCAGCGGCACGCGGGTGGTGACGATTCCGTCGGCGCAGATTCCCAAGGACGGCGCGTTTCACACTTACCGGATTGACATGGGACTGGAGGTTTTTTGGCGGGCGACGCTGCGAGACTTGCGGATTGATGCGCTGGATGGGACGGGCTTGGGGAAGACATTTGCGGTGGATTATGTCCGGGTGGGCGATCGGGCGGATGAGGTTTATCTGTCGCGCTACACGACGGAATGCCCGAACATCGGCGGCGCCACGCCGGGCGCGGCGGTAATTGGGCCGGGACTGCCGGTGTTGTCGATGGAGTCAAAGCATTTCCGATTCATGTGGAATGCCGCCTCGACGACGAATTCCTTTTGGACCGCCAACATGCCGCGCGGCACGTTGCGAAACCTGGAAGAGTGCTGGCAGGTTTACGTGAAGTATCTCGGCTATCGCGAGCCGGCGGAATCGTGGACGGTGGCCAATCGCAACGGGAGCAAATACAGGGCGAACGTGACGTCGTGGCACAGTGGTTACTGGGCGGGTGGAGACACGGGGGATTTCGGGCGACTGAACATCACGCCGGACGGTTTGCAGGTGGATCCGCCGACCTGGGTGATCCCTCACGAGTTGATGCACGTGTTCCAAATGCACCAACGCGACAACGGTCCGACGGTGGACGGCACGTGGTGGGAGGGGCACGCCAATTATGGGCGGGAGCTCTGGCTTTCCTACTATCGGAATCTTTACCCCAACAGCAGCGGCATTGACGCAAACTACATTCACAGCGGACACATGGTGGTGGCGCACGGGCGTGACTACTATCTCTCATGGCCGTTCTTCGTTTACCTCGACGAAAATCCCGACGGGTTGCCCGATCTCGGCGCGGGCATTGTGGCGAACATGTGGAAGAGCAATGCGCCCGGAGTTTATCCCTACGCGACGATCGAGAACGTCACGCCCAGCACGTCGCTCAAGGACATCATCGGTTACTTTGCGCGACGGGAACTTACTTTTGACTATCAGAACCAAGCGGCAATCACCAACGCTCTGAATGCGCAAAATCCGACAGTCTGGCGACGTTTTCAACTCGCGGAGCTGGTACGCCGTGCCGACGACACGAATTGGTGGCGCGTGCCGCTGGAAATGGCGCCGATGCAGGGCGCGTATGCAACGCACGAACTGTTGCCGCAGGGCAGTGGCGCCGGGCGGGTGGTGACGGTAAATTTTCACGGTCTGCCGGATGTCGCACGGACCGCGGACTGGCGGGCGGCGTTCATCGCCATCTCGGACGCCGGTGTGGAGCGTTACACGCCGTTGTGGAATGCGGGGAGCAATTCCATCACCCTCGCGGCGAATGAAAACCGGCTTTATCTCGCGGTCGCCGGCACGCCGGGCCAGATGCCTTATCCGGGTCACGATGATGTGCAGTATCCGTATCGCTCACATCCGTCGAAGCAACGATTGCATTACGAGTTGCAGGTGTTTGGCGCGACGCCGAGAGAAAGCACCAACAGCACGGCGGGACTAATTCAGCACGCCAACGGCGGCGGTTGGAAATCGCTTACGGCCATTGTGGATGCCACGGCGTTCATTGGTCCAAATGCTCGCGTGCTAGGGAATGCGCAGGTGCGGAACAATGCGCGCATCGAAGACTTCGCGGTGGTGAACAACAACGCACAAGTGTTGAACAATTCCATCGTCAGTGGTCACGCGCTCGTGATGGACACCGCCATCATCCGCCAGAACGCGAAGGTACGCGATTGGGCCATCGTCAGCGGCAGCGGAGTGGTTGCGGACTACGGCAAGGCGCTGGAGCACGCGCAGGTACAGGGCGGGGTGGTGACGAATTACGGTGTGGCCAAGGGTTGCGCGATTTTGTGGAGCGGTGGTTACGTTGGTGATTACGGGATCATTGAGGGTGATTTCATGGCGGCGCGCGCGGTGACGAACGGTGTGGCGTATGGCCATTTGCCTTACACGGGTGTGCCGGATTCATGGGTGCGCATAACCCCCGACCGGCTCTACGCCGCGTATGATTTCAACATAGGTGAGAAAAACGACTCGATGATTCGCGACGCGACGGGCGTCACGGATGGTTACTTGATCGGGAGTCCGACGTGGAAAACGAATGATGCCGGCCGCAACGGCGTACTTTCATTCAACGGCAATAACCAGTACGTCGCGCTCGATAAATCGTTGTGCGATTTCAAGGAGTGGTCTCTGGCATTGTGGATGAAATGGAATGGCGGAGCATCGAATCAGCCGGCGGTATTCCTCGGTTCGGCCACGAACCGATGTTTGTTCGTCACCCCGGACGATGGCACCGGCCAGACCAGATTCTCGATTCGCATCAACGCCGCTGTGCAGACACTGGGAACTGGAGGCGTCGCTCCTATTGGTGAGTGGATGCATGTCGCCGTCACTCTTTCAAACAGCGTTGGCAGGATATACACGAACGGAGTTCTGGCGACGCAGAGCGCGATTGCGTTCACGCCGGATCAACTTCTGAGCGGCAATACCAATGGTTCACCCCAGCATCACTATCTGGCGCGGAGTACAGATCCGACCGGCCCCTTCTTTAACGGATCGCTTGATGGCGTGAGAGTTTACTCGAAGGCATTGACGCAAACTGAGATTACGCAGTTGGCCACGCCGACGGTGATCCTGCCGAATGCCGGCACGCTTTACGTGGATTTGCGCGCCGCCCATCCGAGCGCCAGCACGGCGACATGGACGAACTTGGGCACGTTGGGAAATTTCACGCGCGTGGGTTTGCCGGTGCTGGTCAACAACGTCGCCAGCACGGGCATTCCGGGTGTTTCGTTCAGTGGCAGCGGGCAGGCGTATGCCGGGCCGAACAGTCCGGCGGATATTGATGGCAGTGGTGATCGGAGCATTGAGGTGTGGGCGTATAATCAATCGTTGGTGGAAGAGGAAACCATGGTGTCGTGGGCACACCGCGGGGTGGACGGACGCGACATGGCGTTCAACTTTGGCAGCAACGGTACTTGGGGAGCGGTGACGCATTGGGGCGGTCTCTACGATGTGGGTTGGGGTACGCCGCCTACGGCAAACGCGTGGCACCATCTCGTTTACACTTACACGAACAATGTGACGAAGGTTTACGTGGACGGTTCGTTGCGCAACGCGCGGACGTTGGGCGGGTCGTTGAACACATATGCCAACGAGCCGATCAATCTCGCCTGTCAGCGTGACACGGCGAACGGCAACCGCTCGTTTTACTTCAGCGGCTATTTGAACATGGTGCGGGTTCACGGTGGGGTGCTAACCGACGATCAAGTTGCGGCGAACTACGCTGCCGGGCCATCGGTGAATCATGCGCCGGAACTGGCTGCCATTTCTGATCGAGTGATTGGCGCGGGGATGACTTTGACATTGACCAACAGCGCCACTGACCCCGAATTGTGGCAGACACTAACATATAGTCTGTTGACCGCACCCGCTGGCGCGATGATCGCCAGCAGTACGGGCGTATTCTCCTGGCGACCCACACTGGCCCAAGCCAACACGACCAACCTCGTCACCGTGAAAGTGGCGGACAACGGTTCGCCGAGCCTCACCAACGCCAGCAGTTTCCTGGTCACGGTCACGCCAATTTCTGCACCGCAGATCAATTCCGCCGGCGCGACGAACGGGCAATTCACCCTGCAAGTCACGGGTGACGGCGGGCCGGACTATTTCATCGAAGCTTCGACCAACCTGATCCATTGGGACACCGTCTTCAGCACCAACTCGCCCGGATTGCCCTTTGATTGGGCTGATCTGGACCCTGCCCAATCAGCGTCGCGCTTCTATCGGGTCCGCTTGGGGCCCTAATGGCGCGCCGGTTGTCCGCGGGGTTCAAACAGCGAAAGTAATATGCGCGGTAAGGTTTTGCGTGTATTTGCAATATGCGTTTGTGGATTCCGGTTATGTGCATTTTTTGGCGCCGCGATAGCTTATGCGGCAGATGCCCAAACCTAACAACCCGTACCGGTCTGCAAAATGGCGGAGATTATTCCCGCTAGCGCCAAGCCTGACCTTTCAAGCTTTGTCCGCAAACCGCTTGGTGAAATCCGGGGCAGGCAGTTGACCCACGACCGAACCAAATCCATCACATCAGTTCACACCAAACCCACAGTTCACACCTGTAATTATGAAATCCAAGACTCTTAAAAAGAAGGCCGGCTTGAAATCAGCCGGCGGGCGGAAATCCGTTTCGAGCATGTTGTCGGATGTGTTTCGCTTTTCGCGGCGGCATTCCGCGTACGCGTTCGTTGCCACGTTGGGAGTGTGGCTGCCGAAAGGGCAGGCCGCCACGTTGGTGAATCTCGATTCCACGACCCAGGCACTGGGTGCGTTGAACACCTGGCCCAATACGGGCAGTTTGGGGGGCGGTTTTAACTCCGCTGGTACCGTAAGCCCGAACGTCGTTAGTGTGGATGGCGTGAACGGGGTTGCGCTTGTGACGGGCGCGCCGGGCGCCGGCACGGATGGTTCGCATTATGTTGGCCCGACGGCCCCCGCTTCCGTTGTGGGCGCAAACGCGCGCACCATTGAGGCTTGGATTTTCAATACCAATTCGCTGGGTGAACAAATCGTCTTTTCGTATGGCCGCCGCGGGGCTGATGGTTTGAATAACGCATTTGGGCACGGCACGGATCCGGCGTTTGGCGCGGTGGGTATGTGGGGTGCCCCGGACATTGGTTGGGGTAATTCCGCGGCGCAGGTGGCGACCAACCGGGTGGTCAATCGTTGGACCTATATTGTTCAGACTTTTGATGGCACCAACAACTCGGTTTACGTGGATGGGCGACTGGCTAACACCGAAGGGCGGCCACCCACCCTTCAGATCAATACGGCGGATGTCGACACCGCATCCAATCCACTTCCATTCCGAGTTGCGCGCCAGACCGCGGCCGACGGCACGGTCAGCGGCGCGGGTGATGAGAACATCGTGATTGGTCGGATTCGCGTGCAAGACTCAGCCATGAGTGCGGCGGCGATTCAGGCTCAATTCGACGCGGAAAAGGGCACTTTCAATCTTAACGACACCGACGGGGACGGTATGCCGGACTGGTGGGAAGCACGCTACGGCTTGAACAAGAACAGCGCGGCCGATGCAACCCTGGACGCGGATTCCGATGGCCTCAACAACCTGAATGAGTATCTGAAGGGCACGAATCCGACGGCTGCCGATACCGATGGTGATGGTTTGAGCGACGGCGCCGAGGTCAACCGGATTGACCCGCAGACCTCAACGCCCGCGCCCACGAATCCGCTCAGTGCGGACAGTGATAACGATGGCTTGTCTGATGCCGTCGAGACGGACACCGGCGTGTTTGTCAGTGCGAGCAATACTGGAACGGATCCGGTCAAAGGTGACACAGACGGCGACATCGCCTCGGATGGTTTGGAAGTCACCTCTGGTACGGATCCCAATAATGCCTCCAGCACACCTTCAATGGCACGGGCCATTGAACTGGACGCCACGGGCCTGGCGACCGGTCCGCTTACCAACTGGGTGAACACGGGCTTCATTACCGGAAACTTCAGTGTTCCGACCAATGCCACCGTGCCGTCGGTGATTACGCTCGATGGTGTGAAAGGCGTGGGATTGCAGTCAGTGCCCGCCGGGAATAACGGCACCCACTACGTGGGGCCGGCGACCATTGCCGACGTAACCGGTTCCCATGCCCGTACGGTCGAGGCTTGGGTTTATGATCCGGCCAACGCCATTCAGGACGAAAAAATTATTATTGCGTGGGGCTCGCGTGCCTTCAGCGGCGGTGCTGACGGTGCAGATTACGGCCTCGGCATCGGGTCCAACAACGATTGGGGCGCCGTGCCCTGTTGGGGCACCCCCGACATCGGCTGGAACGATCAGGAGAATCATGGGCGTTGGACACACATTGCGGCGACTTGGGATGGAACCACGACCAGGCTTTACTCGGATGGTGTCCAGGCCAACATCGAGAGTGCTGGTATTAACACGCCGCTTACAGCACCGGGCGATGGCCTGCCTTTCCGTTTCCGGATCGGTCGTCAAAATGGCTCTACGTCTTCCACGGACATTGACAACACGGGTGAAGGGCAAGTCACCATCGCCAAGGTCAGAGTTTATACGAACTCGCTGGATGGGGCGACGATCAAGGCGCGGTTTGACTCTGAGAAGGGACAATTTGGGCTTGTGGATACGGACGGCGACGGGCTCCCGGATTGGTACGAAGTACGCTGGGGCTTGGACAAGAACAGCGCCGTCGGGGCAAATGGGGCGACGGGTGACCCAGATGGTGATAGTCTGACCAACTTGCAGGAGTATCAATTAGGTACTGCCGCCACGTTGGCGGATACGGATGCGGATGGGTTGAGCGATAGCGCGGAGATAAACCGCATTGACCCGCAGACCACGCTGCCGGCGCCGACTAATCCGCTCGTTGCGGATACCGATGGCGACGGATTGCGTGATGGTGTCGAAACCGATACAGGCACATTTGTCAGTCCAGTTAACACCGGCAGCGACCCGCTGAAGGTGGACACGGACGGTGACACCTTCTCCGACGGTTTGGAAGTGAGCCAGGGCAGCAACCCGGTCAACGCGTCCATCATTCCGGACCCCGGTCCGCGAATTAATCTGGTCTCGACCAATCTGCCCGCTGGTCCGGTGACGAATTGGGTTAACTCCGGTTCGTTCTCCAATGGCATGGCCTTCACGGCCAATTTGGGCTTTGGCAACGTCCAGTCCATTCAAGGCGTCACGGCCCTTCGGTTGCCCGGAACGGCTTATTATGACGGGCCGACGAATCCGGCGGCTGCTAATCTCACCGGCAATCCGGTTTATAGTATCGAGGCTTGGATTTACAACGAATCACCCGGTCAGGGCGAAGAGATCATTCTGGGCTGGGGCCGCCGTGGTACCGATGGATTGAATAATGCCTTCGGACATGGCACGAGCGGCGACTTCGGCGCAATGGGCCATTGGGGTGCGCGTGACCTCGGTTGGAATGGCGTGGTCAATTTTGATCGGTGGACGCATCTGGTTTATACCTATGACGCCCAAACCTCAGTCCAAAAAGCCTGGGTGGATGGCGCGCAGGTGAATCAGGAAACCATCGCGGGCTTGGACATTGCCGCCGTGGGCACCGGCGGCCCGGCGCCAATGCGTGTTGGCCGGCAGAATGCCGCCAGTGGCGCTATCAGCGGCACGGGTCCGGCCGCGGGCTTGTCTATCGCCGAGTTGCGCGTGTATTCCCGCGTGCTGGGCACAAATGAAATCGTCAGCAAATTCAATGTCGGCAAGAGTGTTTACGGCTTGGGTGACAACGATGGTGACGGCATCATTGACTGGTACGAGCGATTGTATCCGACCTGCCTGAGCGAGAATAACAACTTGGATGCCGCGCTGGATTGTGATGCCGATGGCCTCAACAACCTCGAGGAATTCCAGAATGGTACGAATCCGACGGTCGCGGATACGGATGGAGATGGGATTCCGGATGGCGAAGAGGTCCATCCAACTGTGCGTCCGTTCCCCACGAGTCCGAAAGATCGGGATACTGATCGTGATGGCCTCGATGACAACGTTGAAACCGGCACGGGTGTTTATGTCAGTCCCCAAAACACCGGCACGACCGCAAACTTTGCTGATTCGGATGGCGACACCTATCCGGATGCCACCGAGGTTGCCTACCGCATTGCGGACGGAATTACTGATCCCAACAACGGCAGCAGTGTGCCGAACATCGTTTCGCCGGTTCCGGTCGTCAAGTTGGACGCCACCGGCATTGTGCCCGGCCCGTTGAGCATTTGGACGAATCTCAGCGGTTTGCCCAATTGGAACTTCGTCGCGCCGACCGGTGCGATTGCCAGCGTGCAATACGTGGATGGCACCCGCGGCGTCACCCTGAACACCACCAACAACTATACGGGTCACGGCGCGCCGGTGGGTATCACCGGTAACGCTTCCCGCACGGTGGACGCGTGGATTTACAATCCTGCTCGGACCGGCGAAGAAACGGTCTTTGCCTGGGGTCGTCGCGGCGGCAATCCGGATGGATCAAATTCCGCCTTCTCGCACGGAACGGACGCGGGCTTCGGCGCGCTCCAGTTCTGGGGTGGCGGACCCGATGTTCCGTGGGGGGCGGATGCGACTTCGATCAACACAAACGTCATTGCGGGCAAGTGGACTTATCTCACCTACACCTACGACAACGTCACCGGAATCCGTGCGTGCTACAAAGATGGGGTGCTGGCCAACTCCGAGACCAACGGGGTCGGGGTGGTGTTGAGCACCTTCGCGGTCAACAACACCGCTGGGGCTGGTGCATTGCCGTTCCGGGTGGGCGCGCAAAACGAAGCGGATGGTTCGTTGAGCACGGCGGCGCAACCTTCGATGACCATCGGCAAGCTCCGGGTCTATGACTTGGCCTTGTCGGCGGCGCAGATTGCGAGCACCTACAACGCTGAACGCGTGCAGTTCCCGGGTCAGCCCAAGATCACGAACGTGCAGGTCAATCCTGGGACCGGGATTGTATCATTCGATTGGGTGCCGGCGCCGGGCCACACGTATGAAGTGCAGCGTGCCACCAACGCCGCAAATCCGAGTGCGTGGAGCGTGATCGCTACGGGTCAAAGTTCTGGCAGCTACTCGGATAATCCGGCGGGTGCGCCGATGAACTTCTACCGGTTGCGGATCGAGCCTTGATGGGCGCGATTCAACCGGGGTTGTAACATGGGATCGAACGGTCGCAATTCCTTCGCGAGTTGCGACCGTTTTCCTTGTCGGGAATGCGTTGCGAAACGGATTTGCCGGCCGGGGGCTTGTTTCCGTTCCGGTTCGGTCCCGGGCCTCGTTGACATGATTTTGGGTGCAACTCCTGACAACTTCTGGAATGCTCCCCTCGTAATCCAAACCAAAACTTCCATCACGTAACATGAAGATTTCGTCCGTTGTCATTTTGGGAGCCGGCAGTGCCGGCTTCATGGCGGCGCTTACCCTCAAGACCAAACTGCCGCAGCTAAACGTCCGCGTTGTGCGCAGTCCGAACATTCCGATCATCGGGGTGGGCGAAGCCACCACTACGGTCTTGCCCCGCCACTTCTTCGAGTATTTGAAGATGAAACCGCAGATGTTCTACGCGGAAGCCAAACCCACGTACAAGATGGGCATCCGCTTCCTCTGGGGCCCGCGCAAGGACTTCGTTTACACATTTTCCTACGAATTCGAGAAGCGCCATCCGCAGTGCTCGCGCAACAACGGGTTCTATTACTCGGACGAAATGCCGTGGTTGGGCTACTCCTCGGCATTCATGTTGCATGACAAGGTTTTCCCCCGGCGTCCGGATGGCCTGCCGCAGTTTCATAACAATCACGCCTTTCATCTCGAGAATGTAACTTACGTTGGCTGGCTCGAGAACCGTTGCCGCGATCGGGGGGTGGTCGTCACTGACGCCACAGTGAAAGCCGAAGTGGGCGGCGAAGGAATTGCCGCGCTGGTGACGGACGCGGGTGAGCGCATCACCGGTGATCTGTATCTGGATGCCTCCGGGTTTCGTTCGGAACTGCTGGGCGGCGCCCTAAAGGAGCCGTTCCGTAGTTACGCCGACACCTTGTTTTCGGATCGCGCGGTGGTGGGCGGTTGGAATCGCTCGCCTGGCGAGCCCATCCTGCCTTACACCGTTGCGGAGACGATGGATGCCGGCTGGTGCTGGCGCATTGATCACGAGCATGTCATTCATCGCGGATATGTCTATGGCTCGGCGTTCCTGAGCGACGAGGCGGCCCGCGAGGAATTCCTCCGCAAAAATCCCAAGGTGAATCCGAACGACACCTGGATGGTGAAGTTCCGCTCCGGCCGGTACGAACGCAGTTGGGTGGGCAATGTCATCGCTATCGGCAATTCGGCCGGGTTTGTCGAACCGCTGGAATCCACCGCGCTCCAGGTGATCTGTGTGGAATGCAGTTCACTCACGGACGCATTGCTCGACTGCCAGTGCGAGCCGACTCCCACCATTGTAAAACTCTACAATCGCTACAACGGCGATCAATGGGACGACATCCGCAACTTTCTTGCCGTGCACTACAAGTTCAACACCCGGTACCAAACGCCGTTCTGGCAGGCCGTCCGGGCGGATGTCAAACTGCACGGTGCGGAAGAGATCGTGGAATGGTACCAGGAGAACGGTCCCAGCGTCCTCGCCGGCAACGTGCTGGTACACTCCTCGAACTCCTTCCGCATGGATGGCTTCCTGGCGTTACTCGTGGGGCAGAACGTTCCCTACCGGAAGCTTTATGAGCCGACGCCCGCGGAGCAGGAGTTCTGGCGTCGCTACCGGCAGCAGCTTCTGGCCGAGGCGCAGGTTGGAATGAACTCGGAGGAGGTACTGCACGCGCTGCGCACTCCCGGTTTGAAATGGGGCGACCCCAATGAACCCATGGTGCAACCTCCGTCGGGCCCGGCCAATGTGCCGCGACCCGGAGCGGCCAATCGTCCCGGGCCAGCGTCCGGCCGGGCCAAGGGATGATTCTATTTTGGCGCCTTGATCGTACCGGTGCCGTGAAGGGGCAGTCTGAATCTGCTCTGACGGGGCGGCTGATTTGGCTGGGTGGATTTGACGCATGGATTCGTGGATTTGCACTATAGGCGGGGCGGGTTCACGTGTATATTTTGACACGGTTACCAGTAGGTGCGTGCATGGGCTGTGAAGACCCCATGGGCACCACGATTGCAGTCTGTGACACAGAACATGAAAGCATTGAACGCAACATATCCGGATCAACAAATCCCGGAGCGCCCGCGCGCCTTCACTTTGATTGAGTTACTGGTGGTTATTGCCATCATCGCCATTCTGGCGGCGATGCTTCTGCCCGCGCTGGCCAAGGCCAAGGACAAGGCCATCCGCACGCAGTGCCTGAGCAATCTCAAGCAGGGTTTCATTGGGTTGCGCATGTACGGTGACGAGTCCAATGACAAGCAGCCGACATTCAATGCCAGCGGGTTTTGGGCTTGGGATTTGCCTTGGGATGCCGGTCGCTATTTCATCGCCGGTACCACCCAACACAAGATCATGTATTGTCCGGGGACCAAGTTTTCGGATGAAGAAAACCGCGGCCTTTGGAATTTTGCTCCCGGTGCGACTCCCCCCTACCGGGTTTTGGGGTATGGGCTGACGCTCCCTGGCACCGCCTCGTTAGATACCACCAATCAGAATCCCAAGCTCTCAACCGTTTCTCCGATCCAAATTGCGCCCTTTGTCTTCAAAACGCCGACTCTCACCGAGCGGGTGCTGATGGCCGATGCCACCATCTCCAACTACGGGCAGAACAATACCGCGATGAAGAATAGTGCGACCTATACTTGGAAAGGCATTGCCGGAGGTTTTGCGACACCCCACACCAGTCCGCACCTGGGCGGCGGCGGGCGCCCGACGGGTGGCAATTTGTTGATGATGGATGGGCACGTCGAGTGGCGGAAGTTCGCGTCCAAGGAGTTTGTCTGTCGTACCACTGGTGGTAACCCCGGTTTTTGGTGGTGACCAACTAACGAGTTCGAGTTGCCACCGGAGTTGTCGCACACGAAGCTTTGTGTGCGTTCGGGTTACGTCGTAGGTCTGCGGAAACAATTGCCAAGGTTCAACGCTTGGGCAATATCCCTACATTGAACCGCCCAACGGAGTCCCTTTGTCCAAGGATCCCAACCCCGTTCTATTTCGGAATCTGAGCTTGGAGTTGATCCACCGTTTTCTGCTGTTCGGGCGTCAATTTGTATTGCTTGAACACATCCAGAGCGGCCTGTGCCCCCTTGAAATCCTTGCTATCAATCAAGCCTTTGGCGCGTTCTGCCGTCCGTTGGAAAAGCATCGCCTGTGCCTCGGGTTGCGTCGCCGGGTCGGGAGCTTGCGCTTTGGATGATTTGCTGGAATCGCCGCAACTCACGAGCAAGCCGGCAAGCAAAAGGACGGGAAGGAGTCTGAAAGATTTTTTCATAGTCGGATTTCCAAGGCGCGAAGCCAGATCAATCCTGGCGAAAAGTATGCCAAGTCATTTGTGTTCACGCTCTCCGTGACTGTGACGATTTGCCCGTCAGGTTCAAGAAAATAGTAAACGGAAATGCGTTTAAAATGCGGCAGGCCACGACTAGAAACATTCAGTTGCTCCGCAAATCCTCGGGACCGTAGGATGTCCCCGTCGCCGTTGAATTATGCAGGATGAGCAGCAAGACCTGACCGACATAACTGTACACAGTCCGCGCACCAGGCTGCGCGGTGTGATCGCCCATAACGTGGAGATGCGGCCGTGGCTCGCAGAGTTCCCCGTCTGCAAGGCGCTCAATCAATACCAGATCATCCATGTCGGCTTTCAGGAGACGTTCGCGCCCATGCGCATCGTGCGCACCAAGCAAACCACCACCTATTTTCTCGCGTGCATCGGCGGGCGGGGCAAGGTGCTCATTGACGGTCGCTGGCGCATGTGCAAGGAAGGGTACGCCTGTCTGTTACCCGCGCACACGCTGAACGCGTTTGAAGCTGTCCCTGGTGTGAAATGGGAATTCTGCTGGGCCTGCTATCAACGCCCGCCGGAGCAGCGTCCGGTGGCGGATGTCACTTCGCCCGTGATGGCGCGCTTCGAACCGCTCCCGCTCAAGTCGGCGATCCTCGGTCTGATGTACGAATGCAATGGCCCGGCTCAGCCCACGCTGATGCAGGAATGGGCGGATTTGATTCACGCCTACGTGATGCGCTTTGCCCGGCCTTCGGACCAGCCAGATGCGTTGCGCATGTTGTGGGAGCGCGTGGCCGGTCACTTGGGTGAGGACTGGACGCTGGCGAGACTGGCGCGCGAAGCCGGCTACAGCAACGAACACCTGCGTCGTCTGTGTCGCCGACAACTGGGCCGCAGTCCGATGTTGCAGGTTACCTATCTGCGGATGCGTCGGGCCTCCGAACTTCTCGCCACCACCGAGCACACCATCGAAGCCATCGCGCACGAGGTCGGTTACCAAAACCCGTTTGTTTTCTCGAACGCTTTCACCAAATGGATCGGCTGGCGACCATCGCTGTATCGGAAGAAGAAGCGGGGCGACGACGGACAAGCCGGGAAAACTGCCTCCGCGACTTGAGCCCTACTTCAACTTAATGTCCAAGTAAGCTGAGTAACGACCGTATGATTCGTAGAACGGTCGGAATGTTAATTCGCCCACGTTGAACTGAAGCGTGCTCGGATTGCCGGTGATGGATTTGCTGAAGTCTGTTGCATCCAGTGTGAGTGGACGCCAATCCGAGCGCGGTTCATTTTCCTCCGCCGCCAGCAGGACTGGCCCGTAAAACAACGAGGCGATGTTGGGCTGATCCATCACGCGATCGAGGTGGAACGGAAAGGGCATCTGCAATTCGATAGTATCTTTGTCCTTCCAGTCCTGGGTCAACGTCAGGTAGCTGCCGGGAATGGCATTTACGGTTTCGGACTGGCCATTGATCTTCACCTGAACTCCGCGCGTTGCCCAGTGCGGGACGCGAATCTTCAAATCAAACTTGCCGCTGCCGCTGATAATGAGCCGCGTGGTGTCTTCGTAGGGGAAACTCGTCCGCTGCGTCAAAGTCACATTGCGCTCGGTCCATTTGAGCGTGGAGGGCACGAACAGATTGACGTAGAGCGCGTCGTTCTTGGCGCTGTGGAAATAAATCGAATCTTGCAGCTTGGTGCCGCTCTCCAGCGCCGTGCCGTTGCAACAAGTGAAGCCGTCCATATTGGCATTGCCGAATTGTTTTCGCGCCGCTGGGTTGAGCGGAATGTGATACGTGTTGCCGGCATTGTTGGCGGCGACCGACGCAAGAATATCGTTGTAGAGCGCCTGTTCGTAGTAATCCATGAACCGGGCCTGCTGATCATACATGAAAAGCTGCCGGCTGAGTTTCAGCATGTTGTAAGTGGCGCAGGTTTCATTCTGTCCGCCTCGCGCGAAGCCATTTTCAAACAGCGAATCGGGCTGGGCGGTAAAGCATTCCGCATTGTTTGGGTTTCGTGCTCCGGCCACACCGCCGATGCTGTAGAGGTAACTGTCCGTGCAAATGTGCCAGAAGTTGTCCGCGATTTGATAGTAGGGCAGTTCGCTCGTGTTCCGGTAGGTTTCGAGCGCGCCGGTGATCTGTGGAATGTGCTGGTTCGCATGCTTGCCTCGGAGTGTGTCCACGTTGTGCGCGAGGCCGTGCGTGCGATCGGCGTCGCCGTAGAAGAAATTGATGTTGTCGAACAACTTCGCACATTCGAGGAAACGCTTGTCGCCCGTGATGCGTGCGAGCCGGGCCATGACTTCGTTCATGCCGCCGTATTCGCCGGCGATGTAGCGATTCCACATGCTGATGCGGGTAGCGGTCGGGAGCGCCTGCAAACGTGTTTGCACCCAGAGGCCCATGCCTTGCGCGATGTCGAGGGCCTTCTGGTTGCCGCCGACTTCGTAGCAGTCCAGCAAGCCGGCGAGAATTTTGTGCAACGTGTAATACGGCGCCCAAATCTGATGATTGCCTCCGCCGTAGGTCGCGCCCTTTTCCAGCATGATGAACTGATCCGGCGGATAGGCGCTGATGAAACCTTTGCCCCAGTTCCAGTAATCCGTGCGAATGCCTTCCTTGCTCAAGTTGGAATCATAGTTTGTCCGACTCGGACCAGGCGGCACGGCCAGTGGATCGTCATTGAATGGTCCGCCTTCCTGCGCCGGTTTGCCGGACTTCTGCGACAGGTCATAAAGTGTGTCTATGAGATAATTCATCTTGTGCAGGAGATTGCTACGCAATACTGGGTCGTACTCACTGCCTGCGTAGGCCTGCGCGATTGCGCTGAGATAATGTCCGCTCGCGTGGCCGCGCAACCGCGTGGTTTGCGAATCCCAACCGCCGAGCGGTCTGGCGTTCTCCGGCTGTTTCTGGCCAAACGCATCACGAAACGTGTAGAGGAAACTGTCGGGATCCGTTTTGGCGAGGCCCTGAACAAACTTGTCGCGATGTTTGATGAAGGGCGTCGGGCGCTGTTGCTCGTCGAGATTCAACGTCACGCGGTCCAGCGGAAAAGCCTCGACGGTCCGAACGGGGCCGCGCGACGTGGCCGGCGCCGGCTTGACCGTGACGTTGGCTTTGGCTTCGAGTTTCGTTCCTGGTATCCGGCCGGTGACCGAATACGTTCCCGGCTGAAGCACCGGTTGATTGTTTGTCGGAGACGGCCAGATCACCTCAACCAACGGACCTTTCGCATCGCCGCGATACACACCAGCGACCGAGCGCGGCAGCCGCGGCAATGTGCCCACCGTGGTTTCAACCGAAACCTCCGCCGCGCCGAGCAGCTTGAACGGATAATACGGTGACGCCGAAGCTCCACTGGATTCATTGGTGGCAGCAGGCTTTGTTGAGCCGCCGCCCTTCTCGCCGGACAGACCATTCCTATGAATCGCAGCGATCTGCTGATCCGTCAGCGCGACGTTGTAAATCCGGAGGTCGTGCAACTTGGCGTTGAGGTAAGGATCCGTGTCGTAGTGTGACTTACCGATGTAAAAGTGAGTGCGGCGCGCGTCGGCTTCATCGAGTAATTGCTCCACTTTCGTCTCCACGCCCGTGGTTTGGCCAATGCGTGTGCCATCACGATAAATGCTCAAAATCTTTCGCGGTGCGTCCAATGCCACCGCCAGATGCACCCAGCGATTCGTGGCGATCCGCGGGGCGGTTGGCCCTTGTTCCTCGCCCCAACCCGTGGTTGTGATTCGTGCTCGCAATCCTTCGTCCTCCGCTTCGCCGATGGGTGTGCAGAAGAAGTTGGTCGTCGTGTTCAGACCAAGATCAAAAAACCGCTGCCACGGCTCGGCGGAACGCAAGAAAACCCAGCCGGTGATTGTGATGGCGTCCGCGCCTTCCAGCGCCGCGCCGGGAATCTGGAGGAACGCGTCTCCGGTTCCGGGCAGCGAGAGCACTTTGCCGAACTTCTCGTCGTCCATGTATGTTGCACCAGAACCTTGGAGTGTCGCCTGATGATTGTTGCGCGAACGGTCAGTTGTGTTGCCGTTCAAGATGAAACGGGCATTGAGCGCAGTCTCACCGATGCCATCCAGAAACTGATCGCCGCCTTCGGTCTGCGCTGAAGCGGGTGGGAGTGCGAACAGAACGAGGAACAACGCAGCGAGCGCCAGAACCGCAACGGGCCGCGAACGATTTCTTTGCGAACTTGGATTCATTCGAATATGAGGTGCGGAACATTCAAAGCGTGAACTGGTCAGCGGCACATGCTTCAAATCCACAGCCGGCTATCGGATTTCATCGTGGAGATAAGGCGGAGTAAATTCAAACATTCGCTGATGGGTGTTTTTGCCGTATGCGCGGGTGCATTCCCGGCATTCGCATCAAGGGTGAAGCTGTCAAAGTTAGCTTGAATCCACGTTGTTGACCTTGAAATTTCTCATGAGAACTAAAGAACGAACCTTTTACTCCGTGAAGCTGGCGGCGCTCGTTGCCTTGCTGTTGGGTATGCAAGCATGGGGTGAGGAACGTCCGTCGGTCACGTCGCCCCCTGAATCATTTTTCCAGCTTGTTCCCGAACGGGATCGCGACGCTGCGCGGCAGTTTTACGGGAAATATATTGACGTGAAAGGCATGCCCGTCGTGGCGCACGCCGACGTGGCGGATCTGGCGTTGCAGCGGACCTATGAAATCGTGACGCACCTTTTGGCCGGACGACCAGACGTCCTCGCGGCGATGGTCACCAACGGGATGTATCTCATCATCATTGGCAAGGATCAGGTTTACACGGACATGCCGGAGTATCGGCGTCATCCGAACCCGGCGTATCAGAACGAACGCGTGCGCGGCACCGGCGGCAAGCCGACAAGTTTCGGCGAGGAAAATCTGTTGAACCTGCCGATTGACCGCTACGACGACGAGAGCATTGGCGTGCATGAGTTTTGTCACACGATTGACGGCGCATTGCGCTCGGTTGATCCGACATGGAACAAACGCCGAAATGAAGTTTTTCAAAACGCGAAAGACAAGGGTCGCTGGAAGAATGTTTATGCCGGAGGGAATGCTGGCGAGTACTGGGCGGAGATTGCGCAGTCTTACTTCGATTGCAATCGCGTCAACAACTGGAATCACACCTACGTGGGCACGCGGGCACAGCTTAAGGAGTATGACCCCGAAGGCTACGAACTGGTCAAAACGACATTCAAACTCGCGGGCGAAAATGACTGGGTGTATCGGCCCGTGCAGAAACAGCCCAGTGTGATTCCGCCGCCCGCCCGTTTCAAAATTGATCCCTACTACACAAAGTTCACCTGGGCGCGCGAGTTCGTGGTCGTCGGGCGTGGCGCGAGCGACGATGCGATGCTTCAAGCCAATGATACCATTCGCAAGATGTTCGCGTATCGCCACGACTTGTTGAAAGCGTTGATTGCGGACGGGGCGAAACTGGTTGTGCTTGGCAAAAACGAAAAGTTGACCGATCTGCCCGAGTGCAAGGCCGCGACGGGTAAGAAGATTGATTCCAAAGCGCGGCGACTCGGCTATAGTCCGGAATGCAAGCTGGTGGTTATCGGCGAGGAGGAAATTCTGGCTCCGGCAAAGAATTCCAAGCCCGGTGGCAGTCCAGTGATTGCGGAATTCGCGAAGGCATTTTATCTGGTCGCCGGCACGCGACCTGTGGATCCGAATTGGGAGAACCGTGGCCGTGATGTTCAACAATACGAGTTGCGCGTGAAACGGCTGGACATCCAGTTCGATGAACGACTGAAGCAGACTTACGAATCGGCCATGGGCAAGGGATTGTGGAAGGGCACATCTGCGGCCCAAGACCGCGTAGAATATTTGTCAGTTGGCGTGCAGGCTTACTTCGATGCCGCGGGCGAATCCAAGGCCGCAACTCGCGAAGGGTTGAAGGAGTACGATCCCGAACTGTTTGCGTTGGTCAACGAGACGATGGCTCACGAGGACAAGCAGGACTGGCGTTTCGGCAAACCGACTGTGCGAACTGCTTCGCGCAGTCAGTAAACCCGGAACGCGCCCTGGATTTTGATGGGCGGTGTCAGCCGCTGACCGTTCGCGGGTGACTCGTGGATTTTTTTCACAATGTCCATGCCCTTGACCACCCGACCGAACGCGGCGAAGCCTTGCCCGTCGGGATTGCGCTTTCCGCCGAAGTCGAGTTCCGGTTGATCTCCGATGCAGATGGAGAAGCTGTCCTGCGCCGTGTCCGGTCCATCGCGCGCCATGCTCAACGTGCCGTCGAGATGTTTGATGCCGGTGTCGCGGGTGCGTTCCAAATGGATTGGGGGGAATAATTCGTTTTGGCGCGAGGCGACGGCTTCGGCTTGGACCACGTAGCGCAGGAAATTGGTGACGGTGATGGGCGCTTCCTTCGCGTAGAGTTCCACCTCAATTTCACCGAGCGACGTCAACAGTTGCACGCGCGGCTTGTCGGTGACGGCGGTTTCACGCCAGCGGAAGCGCGGTGATTTTGATGGATCAAAACCAGCGAGGTGAGCGCGCTCGCCGGCAGGGCGCGCCATCGGTTTCACGTAGCGCCACGGGACTTCGCCAAATGCCTCGGCGCACAGCGCGGCGAGGGCGGGATCGTATTCCTTCAACTCGGCCCGGGTGTTGACCGAATTGTGCTGGGCGTCGTTTTCGCGATTGTTGTCGAACCAATCCTGCACGCCCTCGGCCCAATACTCCTCCACGTCCGTTGCGGCATAGGTATTCTTCCACAGACCGGCCGCGAGAGCTTGGTCACGGGCTGCGCGCACGCGGGATTTGAACTTGGGATCAAGCGCGCGCATTCCGTAATTGAGGATCGCGTGGCCGAACTCGTGAATGAGAATGTTCTCGGCCGAGTAGGGGTCGTTAGGAAAGCAAAGCAAGTTTTCCTCGGCGCAACTCGAAATGCGTCCGCCCAGACCACGGGCGCGTCGGTCCCAAAAAACCTTGGGAGTTTGATTCGCCTGCTCAGGGATGTCGGTGGTGTATTCGTTGTAAGCCATGACTACGAGACGCGCCCGGTTGGTCGCCATGACGTGAAGGATTTCCGGCCGGTTCGACAGCATGTGCAACAAGATCCAGCGGGCTTCAAGCATGGCGTAATCCGAGACGTTGGTTGAACTCAGCACCGGCAGACCACCCGCGTCGAGATACTTCTGGTAGAACGGCCCGAGCTTGAGCGATTCGCGCAGAGAGTTGGGAACGGCAGCGACCTTGGGAATGGAATTGGTTGTAGAATTCTGTGCCGACGCGTGTTCGAACGAACCAATCACGAAAAAGCACATCAGCGCGACGGCAATGAAGTGCAATCGCCGAGCAGGCGAAACGGACCAATCATCTTGTTGTTTGATTTGCATCGGTCGCGCTGGCATCGGTTCAATTAACCCGCAGGTCAGCGGGTTTTCAATCGCAGAATTGTCAGCGAATACGGAGGGAACTCGTGGTTGAAGGTTTTGCCTGCCGTGTGAACAGTCTTTTCAACAGGGACGACTTTCTTGGGCTCGCCCAGACTGTTGTTGTCCGCAAGTGCAGCAGAGGTCAGCACCGTGACTTGAGCGTCGGATGACAGGCGCTCCACGCCGCGAAGGTCTAGTGTGGCGGGAATGGGTTCCGCGCCGGAGTTGATCGCCTTGAGCAGCACATCACCGGTGGAGGCATCACGACCAGCGAGGGCGAAATACTTCTGCTGCTCGGGTGCGGTGGCGTCGTGAATCAATTCGCCATCGAGATAGCAGCGGATGCGGCGACCGGCCAATTCCACTTTAACGTCATACCAGCGGTTCGTTTCAATGTGTCCTTGCACGGGGCGGCCGACCGGAGATTGATTGAATTCGATCGCGTGCTGCGTATTGCCCCAGCCGCCGAGATTCCACCAGTAACGCTCACCCGGTTTGCGTCCGAAGACGATCATGAACCCTTCCGCACCACTCAACTTGCGCGCCTTGAGTGTGAGCGTGTAGTCCGACCAGCTTTCATCGCCAAAATAGCTGAAGCCTTGGCCGCGCCGGCTCTGACGATACGCGCCATCTTCAACGGACCAGCGTCCGCCGTCGGAATGCCAGCCTTCGGTGGTCTTGGTGAAGTCTGAAGCATAGAGGGTTTTCCCATCCTTCTCTACGCGGATATCTTTGAATTCTCCAGTGTCAGCCCATGTTCCCACGCCAATCTGACCGGTGACCACGACGGGTTTTGCGTCGGGAAAGCTTACTTCGGTTGACAGGGAATGGTCTGGTCGGTTGACGCCAAAAAGTTTCCAGAGGTAATACGAAGCCGTGCCGAAGACGCGCGTGCCGTCGAAGTAAATCATCGCGTGCCACGGCGGCGGGGCGCCGGTGAGTTCGGTGCGGCCATCCACGTGCCCGAGCAAGGGAGCGTAGGAAACCATTTTCACCACGTCGCCGTTTCGTTCGCAACCCATCAGGAAAATTCCCTCGGACAACGCGGCCAGTAGATTCCCGCGAGTCGGTCCGGCTTCTCCGGTGGTCACGGCAACCTCTCCCAGGTAAAGCGGCGGCAGCTTGCGATCACGTTCGTCGTATTCGTGAAAGCGCGTCGCGAACCAGCGGGGCGAGTTGTAGTAGTGCTGGTCTTCGATGTCGAACTGTGCGTTGCGCATGGAATCGCGGCTCGTCCAAGACAGGTCGGCGAGGTAGGTGAGGTCGGGATACTTCGCTTTCATCGCGTCGTGAACGAATCGGTAGCGTTCCTCGAACTCGCGCCCCTGGTTTTCATTTCCAATTTCGACAAGCCTCAAATCGAAAGGCTTTTCGTGACCGGCCTTGGCCCGAAGCGAACCCCATTTCGAGTCAGCAGTGCCGTTGGCATATTCGACCACGTCGAGAAAGTTTTCGCGTACCCAGCCCATTTGGTCCATCGGGACATGCTCGCGCTCGCGAAAGATGCAGGTCTGTCCGCAGAAGCCGACATACAACGGCGCGGCGCCGAGGTCTTCACAGAACTGAAGATACTCGAACAGCCCCATGCCTTGGGTACGACGATAATTCCACGGCCCCCAGCGTTCCTGGCGTTCGGCCAGCGGGCCGACGGTGAGCTTCCAGTTATACGCGGTTTCAATCGTCCCAGCTTCCACGACACAACCGCCGGGGAAACGCACAAAGCCCGGCTTCAAATCGGCGATCATCTGCGCGATATCGGGGCGCAGACCGTTTGGGCGGTTCTTCCAAGTGGCTTTGGGAAACAAGGAAACAAAGTCGAGCCACACTTTGCCTTTTGATTTCGCGCTGATGACCAGTCGGGCCTTGGCCTCGGTCTTTGAGGCGATGAGTGTTCGCTCGAACTTGCGCCACGAGCTGGCGAGGTTTTCGAATTTCACTTCATCCGAACACGCGGTGCCGGATGAATCTTCCAATCGTACGAAGAGTGGACCGTTGAAGCCATCGCCGCCGCGGGCATAAAGGGAAAGCTGATAGGTCTCGCCGCGCTTGATGCCGATGCCGAAGAAACCTTCGTTGGCGACGCCAATGCGCCCGCTCTCAATGTCGAGGCGGAGGCAATAGGCTGATTGCTCGGTGATGCCGCCGGAGGTTTCCAGATTCATGCTGCCCTTGGCATCGCCGGACTGAATCAGTGACCAGAAAGGGAGGCCGTTGGTGGTGTATCCGTAGCGCGAGAAGCCGGAATCGAAACCGTGCTCGTCGCGCCAGCGGCCATTGCGAAAGGTGTAGCCCTCGGGCGTACGAGAATCTTCAAACGCACGGTTACGGATCAACTCGGCATACAGCCCGCCGTCCACCGCATGATTGATTTCTTCGAGGAAGATTCCATACAGGTGCGGATTGATGGCCGGGCCGGGCCGACTGGCATCAATTGAAATCAGGGCGTTGCTGGCGATTAGCGACGTGGTGAAAAGGAGGAGTAACAAAACAAGTGCCCAGAAAGCGGCATGATTTTCATGCGTCGCTGGCGAAACGGGCCGTTTGATTTGGCGCATGGCGCGGTTTGGACTTTACGCCACCATCGAAGCGCGCCGTAGTAACAGCCTTTCAACCTTTCGACCATTCCCACCATTATGACCGGGACTGGAGTGACCATTGCCGTTGCGGGGACGGCGCTGCATCAGGGTTTCGATTTCCTCCGGTTCGATTGGAATGTCGGCCATCAAATCAACTGTGCCGTTCTCAGTCACCAGCACGTCGTTTTCGAGGCGGACGGCGAAACCTTCTTCGGGAATGTAAATGCCCGGCTCGACGGTCATCACCCAGCCCGGTTGCATGGGCCTGACGGTGTGAGTCACGTCATGAACGTCCAAACCCAGCGGATGGCCGACGCCGTGCATGAAATATTTCTTGAACGCCGGCGCGTCCTTGGTCTGCTCGCGGATTTGTTTCGTCGTGATCAATCCCAGGTCCACCAGTTCTTTTTCCATGAACTGCTCGGCTTCCTTTTGCCAGTCTTTGGGTTTCTTGCCGGGTTTCAATGCGTTGATGCACGCGCGCAAGGTGCGCAGGACGGCGTTATAAACCTGCTTTTGCCGGCGGGAGAATTTTCCGCTCACGGGAATCGTGCGGGTCATGTCGGCGTTGTAATTCGCGTAGCTGGCAGCGATGTCGAGCAGCAGGAGTTCGCCTTTGGCGCAGGTGGCGGAATTGGTCACATAGTGCAGGCCGCAGGCGTTGCGACCGGTGGCGATAATTGGCAGAAAGGCAAAGCGTCCGCCCTGACGGATGAACTCGTGTGCGAATTCGGCTTCGACTTCGGTTTCACTGACTCCGGGTTGCGTGAAGTTCACCACGCGGCGGAAACCATCGCCCGTGATATTGCAAGCCTTCCGGATCAGTTCCACTTCCACTTCGGATTTGACCGCGCGCAACGTGTGCATCAGCGGTGCGAGCCGCCGGTAATCGTGCAGCGGATACCGGCGAATCGTGTCGGCAACGAAACGAGCCTCGCGGGATTCCACTTCAATTACCGCGCGCTTGTGCTCGTTGCTGTTGAGATAGACGTGATCGCACTCGCACATGAGCCGGTGAAACAGCCGGGGGAATTCGGGCAGCCACATCACGTCATCAACGCCCGAGATGGCGCGCGCCTTCTCCTTGGTCAATTTGCTGCCTTCCCAGATTTCGAGTTCTTTGACCGGTTCGCGCAAGAAGAGAATCGTCCGGTGCTTCTCCTCGTCGGCGTCCGGATACATGAGGAGGATGGACTGTTCCTGCTCGATGCCGGTGAGGTAAAACAGATCGGAACTGACCGGCAAGGCCAGCGTGCCGTCGGCGTTGGTGGGCGGGGTATCGTTGGAGTTCACCACCAGCAGGGAATTGGGCGACAACAAGGGGGTCAGCCGGCTGCGATTGGCGACGAACAACTGCGGGTCAATTTGTTGGTAGCGCATGAACTTGATTCTTTGTGCGGGCCATGATGCTTGTGGTTGCCATGGTTAATCAACCTGCTTCCTAAGCTTCTGCAACCTGTGGCCGGCTGTTTTCACGCCAGACGCCCGCGTATTCCACCTAATCGCAAGTGAACCCTTTTTCCCATGCAACAAATGCACCCGCACCTATCCGGTTTCACCTCGGAAGCGTTTTGGGCGGGGAATTGACTGGTAAAAATTCCGGTTGCCGCCGCTGTGCTTTTGGTTGAGCATCCGCATTACAGATCGCCGAGCATTCTCCGCCTTCCGGTGGTTCATCGCCTGAGTTGGCGGGTTCCGCCATGAACTCTGCAAGCACCCAGACCGCTGGCCGGCCACCGGTTCCGGAATTTGGGCCCGCTGGTCGGTCGCCACGTCGCGGGCTAACTCCATTTGCCCACCCTGTTGCGTGGTTTGTCCTGGTGGTTGCCTTGGCGGCCAGTGCGGTGGGGTGGTTCATCGCCCGCCAACATGAGGAACTGGGCGCGCACAAACACTTTGACGAGGAGGCTAGCCGGGTCGTCATGACGCTGGCGGAACGGATGGCCATCTATCAGGACGTGTTGCATGGCGGAGCGGGGTTGTTTGCCGCCAGCGTGTCGGTGGAGCGGGCGGAATGGAAGGCGTACGTGGATAGCGTGTCGGTGGACAAGCGTTATCCTGGCATCAACGGGATCGGCTTCATTGCCAACGTGCCGCGGGGACAGTTGGACGACTTCCTCAAGATCACCCGCGGCGACAAGTCGCCCAACTTCGTCGTCTCGAATCCCGGGACCAATGACGACCTCTTCATCGTCAAATACGCCGAACCGGAGCAACGCTACCGCGCCTTGTTGGGGATGGATTTTGGAACGGATTCCGAGCGACGCGCCGTGGCGGAGCGGGCGCGCGATTCCAATGCCGCCACGATCAGTGCCAGACTCGCTTTGCTCGAACCGGGCGCAGAATCGCAGAATGGTTTTCTCATGCTCCTGCCGATTTATCGTCATGGTGCATTGACTTCCACGGTCGCCGAACGGCGGGCGGGCATTGAGGGCTGGGTCTTCGCGCGATTCATCACCCGGCAGTTGATGCAAGGTGTCTTGGGCGACAAGGGGCAGATGTTGAGCTGTGAAGTGCGCGATGGCGGGGCCGCGGGAACCAATCAATTGATCTATGTCTCAGACGTTTCGGTGTCTGGCGAGGTCGCTGGCTACACGCCGCGCTTCGCTTCCGAAATGCCCGTCGAAATGGGCGGGCGGAACTGGACCCTACGATTCTCATCGAAGCCGGCTTTCGATGCCACCATCGCGCACTGGCCCGGCCTCATGGTCGGCGTGGGCGGCGCTTTCATCAGCCTGCTGCTGTTTGGAATTGCGTGGTCGCTTAGTTCGACGCGGGAACGGGCGCAGGCCATGGCGGCGGACATGACGACGGCGTTCCGCGAGGCGAACGAACGTTTGCAGCGCGAGTCCGGTGAGCGCCGGCGTTCGGAGGCGGCGCTGAAGGAATCGGAGATTCTTTATCACTCGCTGGTCGAGAGTCTGCCGCTGCAAATTCTCCGCAAGGATTTGCAGGGCCACGTCACATTCGCCAATCAACGCTTCTGCGCCGAAGTCGGCAAAACCCTGGCGGAGCTTCGCGGCAAGCCCGAACCTGACTGGTACCCGCCCGTGCTGGCGGTCCAACACCAGCAATCCGACAAACAGGTGCTGGAGCAGGGCGTCACGGTGGAATCGGTCGAGGAACTACCCGCTGCCGACGGGAGCAAGCGCTTCATTCAAATCATCAAAGCGCCGGTGCGCGACGCGGCGGGGAAAGTGGCCGGTCTGCTCTGTATTTGCTGGGATGTGACGGACAAACGGCACGCCGAAGAGGAGCTCGAGCACGAACGATTCCTGTTGCGCACGCTGATGGATAATCTTCCGGATCGCATCTATTTCAAGGACGCGGAGAGTCGGTTCATCCGGGTGAACAAAGCCCTGGTCGTCATGCATGGCCAGCCCAGCGAGGCGATCATGAAGGGCAAAACCGATTTTGATTTCTTCACGGACGAACACGCCCGGCAGGCGTACGAGGATGAGCAGCAGGTGATTCGTTCCGGGCAGCCTTTCACCAAGGAGGAGAAAGAAACCTGGCCGGACGGCAGCGTGACGTGGGTGTGGACGACCAAGATGCCCTTGCGCGACGAGGGTGATCACACCATCGGTACGTTCGGTATCTCGCGCGACATCACGGCGCGTCGGCGGGCAGAGGAGGCGTTGAAGGTGGCCAAGGAAGCCGCGGAGGAAGCCAGTCGTGCCAAGAGCCAGTTTCTGGCGAGCATGAGTCACGAATTGCGCACGCCGCTGAATTCCGTCATCGGCTTTGCCAACATCCTGCTCAAGAACCGGGCCGGCAACCTGACTGCGGCCGAACTGACTTTCCTCGAGCGCATCGCCGCCAACGGCAAACATCTCCTCTCGCTCATCAACGAGATTTTGGATTTGTCCAAGATCGAAGCCCGCAAGGTGGAACTGCAGATCGCGCCGGTGGCGTTGGACCAGTTGATCCGCGAGACGCTGGCGCAACAGGAGGGTTTGGTGCGCGACAAGCCGGTGCAATTGCTGGCCGATTTGCCGGACGAGGTCGCAATGTTCCCGACCGACGCGGAAAAGTTCCGCCAGATCATCATCAACCTGGTCGGCAACGCGCTGAAGTTTACCGAGCGCGGAAGCGTGACGGTGCGTCTGGTGACCGACGCGACCAACCATTTTCCGTTGCGGGTTGAGGTCGTGGATACCGGCATTGGTATTCCCCCGGAGAAGTTGGGCATCATCTTCCAGGCATTTCAACAAGCTGAAGCCGGCACGGCGCGAAAATATGGCGGCACGGGTTTGGGGCTGACCATCTCCCAGGCGCTCTGTCAGCTCATGGGCTATCAGATTCAAGTCACCAGCGAAGTCGGGCGCGGCTCGACCTTCAGCGTGTTGCTGAAAGCGTCGCCAGAAGTGGCGGCAAGTGCGGGCGCGGTTGCTGCCCCGCCGAAACCGGCGCCGCCCGCAACCAATGAACCGTTGACCTTGCGCGGCAAGCGCGTGCTGGTGATTGACGACGAACTCGACTCGCGCACGTTGCTCATGCATGTAATCACGGAGTGCGGTTGCCGCGTCATTGCCGCCAGTTCGGGCGCGCAGGGCCTGCGCATTGCCCGCGAGTTCCGGCCCGACCTGATCACTTTGGACCTGATGATGCCCAGCATGGACGGCTGGCAGGTGGTGCATGCCATCAAGGCCGACCCGGATCTGTGCCGGGTGCCGGTGGTGGTCGTCAGCGTGGTGGCGAACGAAAATCGCGGACACATTCTGGGGGCGGTGGACGTGCTGCAAAAACCCGTCACGCGCGAAGATCTGCTGGCCGTGCTCCAGCGCAACTTGTGCGTGCCGAAGCCCCGAATTTTGATCGTGGACGACGACGAAGATGCCCGTCGCGTGATGGCTTCCCAACTGGAGGGCGAGGTGGCGGAGATTCGCACCGCGGCCAATGGGCGCGAGGCTTTGGGGGTGATGGAACAATTCACGCCCGACCTCACCTTGCTGGACTTGATGATGCCGGTGATGGATGGGATGGCGTTTCTCGATGCCATCCGCCGCGACCTCCGTTATCAGCGCCTGCCCGTCGTCGTCATTACGGCCAAGGAGCTGACGCCCCAGGAACTCGAACAGTTGCGGTTTGACGCGCTGCGGGTGCTGAACAAGTCGGAGGCTTTTGCCGGCGAACTGAAACGGTTGTTGGCGGAACTGCTCCAGTCCGGCGCGCGCGCGCCCGCAGGGAAATCCGCATGACGGATGCCTCACCCATTCCGGTGCTGATCGTGGATGACGATCCGGTGTTCGCGCTGTTTGTGCGGCAACTCGTGCTGTCACTTGGCGGCGAGCTGCCCTGTGTTCCGCAGTGCGTGGATAGCGCCGAGAAGGCGTTTGCAGAACTCGGTCGAAACACTTACGAGTTGGTATTGCTCGACTACAACCTGCCGGATGCGGACGGCTTGCAGGTGCTTGCTCACATTCGCAGTTTGCCGGAGGCGCAACAGCCCGCCGTGGTCATGCTCACCGCGAGCGGCAACGAGACCGTGGCGGTTGAAGCCATGAAGCGCGGCGCGAAGGATTATCTCGGCAAAGCCGGACTGGATGTGCCGCCGCTGATGCGAGCCCTCCAGACGGCCCTCCGGCAGAAACGCCTGGCCGATCAGGTGGCCGAGTATCACGCGCAAGTTGAAGC
The DNA here is from genome assembly GCA_044225555.1 of Limisphaerales bacterium. Classification (GTDB taxonomy): domain Bacteria; phylum Verrucomicrobiota; class Verrucomicrobiia; order Limisphaerales; family JADLHS01; genus JADLHS01. Next base: position 104,728 of record JBGAIM010000005.1, read on the forward strand.
TGACCTGGAGATGGCGCGCAAGCTTCAGCGGTCGCTGTTGCCGGAGCACTATCCAATTTTTTCCATCGCGGGCAGGCCGGGCCAGTCCGCACTGCGCTTCTGTCATCGGTATCAACCCGCCGCGCGCCTGGCCGGTGATTTCTTCGAGGTCCTCAAACTTACCGACCAGCGGGCGGGCGTGTTCATTTGCGACGTGATGGGCCACGGCGTGCGGTCGGCGCTGGTGACGGCCATGATGCGCGCGTTGGTGGATGATTTGGCACCGGGCTTTGCCGACCCGGGCCGGTTTCTGGCCGAGGTGAACCGGCGGCTGGCGGCGCTTTTCAAACAGGGCGACGGCTCACTGTTCGCCACCGCGTTCTATCTGATCGCCGATATTGAACACGGCCAGTTGTGTTACGCCAATGCGGGACATCCGCGTCCGCTCCATCTGCAACCTCGGGCCACGCGGGTGGACCGGCTGGCGCTGCCGCCACGAGCCGGGCCAGCGCTCGGATTGTTCGGGGAGGCGACCTACCTCACCGGCCAATGCCCATGGAGCCGGGGGGATATCATCTTGCTTTTCACCGATGGTTTGATTGAAGTCGAGGGCGCCGGTGGCGAAGACTTCGGGCCGGAGCGATTGCTGGCCGCGGCCCGCGCGCGGTTGCCACTGCCGCCGGAGAAATTGCTGGAGGAGTTGATTGCCGAGGTGCGCGCGTTTGCGGGGGGAACGGAATTCAGCGATGACATTTGTCTGCTGGCGATGGAAAGGGCCACATGAAGAGGATCGCGGTAATTGAGGATAACCCGGACAACCGCCTGCTGGTGCGGGTGATTCTGGAGTCGCTTTACGAGGTGACCGAATACGAAGCCGGCTTCGCCGCCCTCGCGGGTTTGCCCAAACAAAAGCCCGACCTCGTGTTGCTGGACATCTCGCTCCCGGAAATGGACGGCGGCGAGGTGCTGCGCCGCCTCCGGGCGGATGCCAGTCTTCGCGATCTGCCGGTCATCGCGCTCACGGCGCACGCCATGGCTGGTGATCGTGAGAAGTATCTTGCCGCCGGTTTCAATGATTACGTGACCAAGCCGATTGTGGATGAAACGATCCTGCTGGCAGCCATTCAAAGATTGTTGTCCGGTGGAGCGGCGACTCCCACTGCTGCGGTCAAGTCAGCCGGGCCGATGGAGCTTGCGGCCATCGAGCGTTTGCGCAAGCTCGGCGGTGATGATTTTGTGGGGCAGATGATTGATCTGTTCCTGGAATATTCGGGGGCCAAGATTGCCGAAGCCCGGCGGGCCGGTGCGGCGGGTGATTTTGCGGGCGTTGCCAAAGCCGTGCATCCGATCAAGTCCAGCGCCGGCAACATCGGGGCCGGCCAGGTGCAGGCCCTCGCGGCGCAGCTCGAACAACTGGCCCGGCAACAATCCGGCGAGGAACTGAACCGGTTGTTGGGTGAACTCGAAAGTGCCTTCACCGCGGTCAGGCCGCTCCTGGAGGCCGAGCGGAAGAAAGCGGAAACCAAACCCGCCTGAGGGTGCGACTGGAAGTGACGGTCAGGGCGAAACGTCCCGGCAGGGACGGCTGAAAATAGCCCGGCGATTTATCGCCGGGTTCAGCGGCAGGCGAACCACGTCCCGAAGGGACGGTTGAGTGCCCACAGAATGAACTCATATCGAACCCCTCAACCGTCCCTTCGGGACGTGACCGTTTGCGCACCAAACCCGGCGATAAATCGCCGGGCTATCCTCGAATGTCCCTCCGGGACATGAGTCCGCGGTAAGCTCGACCGCCAGAACCGGTCACACCTCCAGCGACCGTGACTTTACAGCGCGGAGGCCGGGATGTAGTTTTGCCATGCAATAGCAGCCGGATGCGTTCGAATCCAGAATCTTGATGGAGACACGATCATGAACACTCTTCCCAGCGATCCCCCTTCCGCCTCCCAACCGTTGCGCATTCTCGTGGCCGAAGACTCCCCGTTGAATGCCCAGGTGGCACTGAAGCAATTGGAGAAACTGGGCTACGCCGCCGACATGGTTTCGGACGGGGACCAGGTGCGGGGCGCGCTGGCGAAGGCGGATTACAGCATCATTCTCATGGACTGCCAGATGCCGGAAATGAGCGGCTACGAAGCCACGCGTCAGATTCGGGACCGCGAAAATGAACCATCCAAGCGCGATCGGCCGGGCAAACGGATTTACGTGATTGCGATGACGGCCAATACCGAGGCCGACAATCGGGAGGAATGCCTCAAGGCCGGCATGGATGACTACATCAACAAGCCCGTGCAGTTGCCGGAACTGGAGGCGGCCCTGCTGCGGGCCCTGGCGGGCCGCGCGGCGACGCAGGAACTGGAGGATGTCATTGACCCGGTCATCATCGCGGGCTTGCGGCAGTTGCGCCTGCCCCACAAACCGGATCCGCTCGTGGAGTTGATTGATTTGTTCTTGCGCGAGGCGCCGGAGAAATTCGCCGTCATGACGGACGCGGTGGCGAAGAACGATTTGTCTTCGCTGGCGCGCTTCCTCGGGGCCGCCACCACTCTCAAGGGCGGCGCCGGGAATCTCGGGGCGCGCAACCTCGCCGCGCTCTGTGATGAGATCGAACAGGCCGCCCGGAACTGGTCGCTCGACGATGCCCTACCGCTGGTGGAACGCGCGCGGCAGGAATTTGCCCGCGTGCGCGCGGTGCTGGAGAAAATCAAGGGCGACCCCAAGCTGGCGGCTTGATCCACCGGCCGAGCTTATGGCCCACGAGCGCAATCCTCAAAGGCGGCGCTGCCTCCACGACGTCACCGCCTGCGCCATCTTCGATGACGCCGCCCAACGCCGACGTTGGTCCCGCCGCCAACGACAAACCATTTTCCGGTTGCTGCTCTACCAGTTCGGAGTAAGGTCCGGAAAGCTGCCGAAGGGCCGCCAACCCACGCCCGCCACTCTGTGGCGGGTCACCGTGGAAGCCTGGCTCCGCTGCCAGAGCTTGACCTCCGTCCGGCTAAACCAAAAACCTAATGTGTCACCCTCTTTATTAAAACTTTGGTCTCACAATTAAATTGGTCCCACACGTTCGGTGCTCAAGCCGATTGCGGGCTGTCCTGTTATTGGCCGTGAAAAAAAATCTCGTAATTCTCGGACTCCTGATTCTCTTGGCCGTCTTATTCGTTCGTCACGTTCAGACGGTCATGCGACTGTATTCGGCCCAGGGAAAGGTCGAAACGATTGCAAAGCTGAAAGAGTCAGCTTTGAATTCGACGAACGCATCCGTTGTTATTGAGAACCTCGACTACATCCTGTGGTTTTGCTCTCCCGGCAAAGACAAGGGCGCGGAATCAACTTTGGACGTGCTTGTTGAAAATTATCAAAGATCCGCGACGTCTGAAATGGTTGGACACCTCAAGCAAATTACAGGACAGAACTTGGGCGATGATCCGAAGGGTTGGGTAGATACGTACAAAGGCGCAACAAATACCCCTGCGAAAGCTCCGTGAAAGTGCTGCTCTTAAGGGTTCGTATTTGAAGAGTGTTATCCCACCCAAATGGTGAATAGGAAGCTAACCGCACTCAGGCCGCGCGGACAATAGGTCGGTCACCAGCGCCTGCCGCACAGGTTTGGACGTATGCGGAGTGGTGATACGTTGGTCAGAATGTGTGGAAAAGGCTGAGTGAGATTATGAAAACAAAACTGGTGGTGATCATGTTGCTGGTCGGCGTCTTCCTAGGGCGCGAGGCCCAGGCGTTTTACAACCCGAGCACGGGGCGGTGGTTGAGCCGCGATCCGATTGGAGAAACCGTTGTTGCACCTAGCCTATATGCTTTTATGGAAAACGCCCCTGTCAACAAGGGTGATCTTCTTGGCAATGCCAGCTTTCCTTTGACGGATCAAATTAAGGAGATGGTGGATGGAGGGAAGGTCTATAATTGTCATATTGTGATATACGTTGGGCACAACCGGATAGAAACGCCACATGTTCCCCAGCCGCGAATATCAAAGTGTGGTTACGCTTCAGTTGTCGCTTGTTTCAGCTCTACAATACCTGTGGATAGCCCGATTCCTGGAATTGAGCCGCGCCCAGATGAATACACGCGCCTAAACTACAATCAAGCTGCAGCGATGGCTGACAGAGATTATGCCGCTGGTATTGCGGCCGCCAAGGGGCTTTGCGGTGGTTCATGCTGCTGTAAAAAAGTTCTGATCTGGATCAATTGTGCCGGGGTTGATATTGGAATCTCAACTGCCCTAAAAGGGGTTTGCAATAAGTGGACGGAACTTGATTGCAAGACAGGAGCCACAACAAACGGTGGGCCGCCATCAAAATGATATTTAGGAAAACGAATATCATATGCAGCTTCGACTCCGTTCAAGGTGGCTGGTTTGGCTGGTTGTGTTTCTTTGCGTTAGCATCTTGACCTTGTGGTTGCTCAAACCGTCGCCAGATTTTGAGGCCAAGCATATAGACCCCGAGCTTCCGTCGCTGGCGGAACCGATTTTGAAAGCGCGGGTGATGTTGTATTTGGATGGGGGGTCAATAAGTGTCGAGCTGTTCCGGACAAACGGAGAAGTGACGACTTGTTTTATCCAAGCCTCAGACCAACCAAAACCGAAATGGGGAAAAATCCTTATTGGGACAAACCTGGCCGGCAAAGGAATGGGAAGGGAGTTAGCTTTTCCAGATGACCATCGCGCGTACCTAATTCGAATGATCGATCAGTATGCACCGAGGGACGATATGAAAGTTCAAGCTCTGGTGAATTTACGAGGTTACACGAGAGACCGCATCTCATTTCAATGGTTTCGGATTCTGAATTGACCGGTTGGTGGGCAAAGTGGAATAAGCAAAAGAATTATGAGAACAAAAACGGTGTTCATGTTAATGGTCGGGCTGCTCGGTGTCTTGCTGGGGCGTGAGGCGCAGGCGTTTTACAATCCTTCTACCGGGCGCTGGTTGAGCCGCGATCCAATCGCCGAAGAGGGCGGCGGAAATCTATACGCGCTTGTGGGCAATAACACACCAAACCAAGCCGACTGGCTCGGGTTGGAATTGATTTTTGAAAATGAGTCATGTCAAGCGTTTAACGCAGGGTGGACGGTTGGTTGGCCCGGATCGACTACTGGCACCGGCAATACGGGGGGAACTGTCCTTCCCCGTTGGCAATCGGGTGGATCGGGATCATTTAGCCATGCAGGCTGGAACACGTGGCCTTTTGATTCCATGTGTGACACCGAAACTCATATCCGCATTAGGGCTAGGAACGACGACAAATGTTGCACAAAGTATCTGATTTATTGCACATGGGGATATTCTGGCCAGGCAAGTGGCACACGAAGAGCGAACATCAATGTCAAGGTGGATTTTCTCGGAACGCGAATCGCTCACATCCTTGATCTAAAGGGAGGGAATTCAGGACCATATACTTCTCAGGGTGAGAATAAAGGATGGGTATGGAAGGTTGTTACCGTGCCCTATGGAGCGACAATCGAGGTGTTTAGTCTGTTGCCTCTTAATTATGTTGATGGTCGGCCAGATTCAATCAATGAAGGTGGATTTGCCGAATGCACCGCGATTTGCGTCAAGAATAATTAGGTGTTGCTGGTGAAAAAGCACAAGAACCTCATCGCGATAGCCTGCGCCTTGGTCGCCGTCGTCTTAGTCATAGCAGGTTACGCTATAAAGAAGGGCAGTGCTGCCCACTCTTGGTGGCATGAGTGCCGGGATAATTGTTGGCTGATTGACGATGCAAAGCGGATTTGTGCAGAGCAGCGGCACTTGACGGCAGGTACGGTTGTGACGTGGCAGGACGTTCAGCCGTATCTAACCAACTCGCAATACTGGGGTAGTCAGCACCCTTCCCCAACAGGAATACCGCAATGCCCAGCTGGCGGAGCTTACACGTTAGGAGCAATAGGCCGTTGGTCCATGTGTTCAATTCCGTACCACCAGTGGAACAATTCCAAATCGAAAGAAGGCGATCTATGGCGAAATTGACAACAGGGTTCTGGTATGCGGTTGTGCTTTTTGACAAGCAGTTCAACCCCCGCCATGATCCGCAGGAGTTGGAGGAAGTCATTCGTGAGATTTTGGTAAATGATCCAGCCTTCCTCTCGAATAGTAATGCGGTGACGCCGCCGCAGACGAACTCACCATGAAGGCGAAGGAGTATTGTAGCAGCAACACACCAGTCGCGGGCCACCGGTGGTTTCAAAAGTTGGTTTCGACGAACAGCGGGTCAAGCTACTGGGCGCAGTCCACGAACCGCTTGGTCTATGATGGCTGCCCGTACCTACTGCAGTCAGGGGAAGCAGGTGACGATGAGACCGGACGGCCAGTATTATGGAAACTCGAAGTGAGTTCAAAGTGATCCCATGAAGTTGAAGCGATTTGCAGTGGTTGGATTGGCCGTGGGAGCGGTTGCGATTGCAGCCTTATGGGTGGCAGGTGGGGGAAGGCCGAATCTCAAGGAGTCTGCAGTGGTTGGCCCCGCACCAGAACCCGCTCCAAGCCTGTCGCAATTGCTCGCGCTGTCACCGCCGGAATTAGACCGGGTGGCATTGCCCGGATGAACCTGCTTTGCGCGCAAGGGTTGCCCGGCGCCGAGCGTTTGGAAATCGCTGGCTCGCTTGCGGCGATTGATCAAATGGCCGCGCGGGTGTGTTCGGAAACGGAGCGGGCGCCAAAGATCGTGCGGTGCCATCGGCTCAACTGAAAACCCGGGCTTTCAATTCCCCGCGACCGCGAAGCTCGCTTCCAGTCCACCTTCGGAGCTGGTGCCGACGAACACTTTGAACTGGCCAGGCTCGACCGAGAATTTCATTTCACGATTGTAGAAGCCGAGTTCCTTGGGCGTCAGCGCAAACTCGACGCGCTGCCGCTGGCCGGCCTTCAAAGTCACGCGTTGGAAGCCCTTCAATTCCTTTACCGGACGGGTGACCGAGGCCGCCACGTCGTGCAGGTAGAGCTGCACCACTTCATCGCCATCCCGGCGACCGGCATTTGCAACTTCAACGCTCACGGTCAGGTGGCCGTCGGCCTTGATGGTCTTGGAACTGAGTTGCAGATTCGAAAGCTGGAACCGGGTATAGCTCAAGCCGTGGCCGAAGGGATAGAGCGGCGTCCACGGGGCATCGAGGTACTTCGAGGAATATTTGTTCGCCTCCTCGGCAGGCCGGCCGGTGTTCTTGTGATTGTAGTAGAGCGGCACCTGACCGACGGTGCGCGGAAAGGTCACCGGCAATTTGCCGCCCGGATTCACATCGCCGAACAAGACGTCCGCGATGGCATGGCCGGCCTGGGTGCCGGCGAACCACGTTTCCAAAATCGCGGGCGATTTTTCGGCAAGCCAGTTGATGGTCAGCGGGCGGCCATTCATCAAGACCACGGCGTAGGGTTTGCCCGTGGCGTGAATGGCTTGGATCAACGCGAGCTGTTGCCCCGGTAAATCCAACGAGGCACGGGAGGCGGCTTCGCCGCTCATATCGGCCGACTCACCAACCGCCAGGATCACGAAGTCAGATTTCTTGGCCGCCCGCAACGCCTGGTCAAAACCGGCGCGCGAGTCGCCCGTGACGTCGCAGCCTTTCGCGTAGTTGATCTTGGTGGCAGGTGGCAGTTTGGCGCGCAGGCCGGCGAGCAGGGTGACGGCGTCCGTGCTCCGACCGTCGCCACTCCAGGAGCCGATCACGCTTTGGGCGTTGTCCGCGAGCGGGCCGATGAGGGCGATGGATTTCAGCTTCGTGCTCAACGGCAGGGTTTCGTGCTCGTTTTTCAATAACACGAATGAGCGCGCCGCCAGTTCGCGCGCGGCGGTGAGGTGGGCGGGATTGAAAATGGTGGCGCGTTCGCGGGCTTCGTCGCCGTAAGGGTGATCGAACAATCCAAGCCGGAATTTGACGCGCAACACGCGGCGCACCGCCTCATCAATCCCTGCCATGGGAATCTTGCCGTCCTTGACGAGTTGCGCTCCGCTTTCGTTGAAGTGGCGGCTGACCATTTCCATGTCCACCCCCGCGTTCAAAGCATACATCGCGGCTTCGGCTCCATCCGCAGCCAAGCCATGCGCGATCAGTTCCCGAACCGACGTATAGTCGCTGACCACGAGGCCGTCGAACTGCCATTCCTTGCGCAGCACATCGGTGAGGGTGAAAGGGTTGGCCGAAGTGGGGACGCCGTCGAGATCGTTGAAGGCGCTCATGAAAGTGCCGACACCTGCGTCCACGGTGGCTTTGAAGGGCGGGAAATAAACTTCTCGCAACGTGCGCTCCGAGACTTCGGTGGAGTTGTAGTCACGACCACCCTCCGCCGCGCCGTAGGCCACCCAATGTTTGGCGCAGGCGACGACCTTGTCGGGCTGGCCATAATTCGTGCCTTGAAAACCGCGCACGCGGGCGGCAGCCATGGCGGCGCCGAGAAAGGGATCTTCACCCGAACCTTCCATGATCCGGCCCCAACGCGGGTCGCGCGCGATGTCCACCATGGGGGCAAAGGTCCAGCGCACGCCGGCAGCCGCGGCTTCGGCCGCGGCGATGCTGGCGGCGCGTTCGGCGGCGGTGGGATCCCACGAGGCGGTTTCACCCAGCGGCACCGGGAAGATGGTGCGATAGCCGTGAATCACGTCGAAGGCGAACAGCACTGGAATCTTCAACCGCGATTCATTCATGGCGACGCGCTGCAATTCGGTGGTGCGCTTGACGCCGCGGACGTTGAGGGTTGAGCCGAGCAAGCCCTTGCGGACCATTTCCACGTGCTCGGGGCGGTAGTCGCCCTCGGCCGAGCCATCGAGTTGCTGAAGTTGCCCCAACTTTTCCGCGAGGGTCATGCGCGCCAGCAAGCTGGTGATCTGGTCCTCGAATTGGCCGGGGGCGGGCGTCTGCGCGTTGGCGATTCCCAAAGCCAAGAGAATGAGTAGGGGGAGACACAGCGTTGGCCGGCGTTTTTGCCAGGACCGGCACCATGGAAGGGGAGTGTTTTTCGGGTTCATTTCAAAATTGAGTTGCGGCGGCAGGCCGGCTGAACTTCCGCGAAGCCCGGATTTCGTCACGAGGAAATGGAGTATTCCCAAACTCAACGACGCACAGTTGGTTTCCTTGGGTGGCGCGGGCGCCGGATTGGATGAATGCGACCATAGTGTTGTGCGGGCGCAATGAAAATACGAATCAAGCATTTGCTTGTCAACGCGTCGGGTGACTGCGTACAAAAACTGATTCTTCTGCATTGAAATATGCTATAGGTGGCCTTAACAATGGAAGCCAATCCATCATGCACCTGCTTCGCCTCCATGCGCTCCCGCTGGCGTACCTGATTGCCGTTTTGATGTTGGTTGGCGTCAAGCGCGAGGCCGGAGCGCAGACCAATGCTGGCGGAAGCCGGGCGGTTATTACCAGTGCAGCGACCGTTCGCAGTTTGAAGCCGGAAGTAGCGGCTCAGCAATTGCCGGTGCGACTAACCGGGGTGGTTACGTACGTGTTCGACCGGCGCTCGTGTTTTGTTCAGGACCGATCTGGCGGGATTTTTGTTGGTGACGGCGAGGAGTTTCCCGAGTTGAAAATTGGAGATGTTGTCCTGGTTCAAGGGGTGTCCGGGCCGGGTGAATATGCTCCCACCGTAACGCCGACGACGCTGGAGGTCGTTGGGCGCACCAATCTTCCGACGGCCCGGCGTGCGTCGTACGATGACTTGTTGACCGGTCGGGAAGACAGCCAGTGGGTCGAAGTGGCGGGCTTGGTGCGCGCCGTCTTTGCCGACGCCTTGGGCAGTCCGATCCTCGAGATGACCTCGGGCGGCGGCCGGCTTACCGTGTTTGTGGCGGGAGCGGCTCACACGAATCTGCTGTACCTGGTGGACAGTCAGGTGCGGGTGCAAGGTGTTTGCGGCACCTGGTTCAACCGGCAACGCCAGCTATTCGGAATTCGTCTCCTCGTGCCCGACCTTGACCACATCCGGGTGGAGGAACCGGCGGCCCCCAACGCGCTAGCCCAGCCGCCGCAGTCGATCGGTGATTTATTACTTTTCGCCCCGGAGGCTTCATACGGAAGACGGGTGAAGGTAACCGGCACGGTTGTACTGCAACAACCCGGTCGGGCGCTCTTTGTGCAGGACGACCAGCACGGGCTTTATGTGCAGACCCGCCAGCCGGGGCGGTTGCAGCCGGGGGATCGGGTTCAGTTGTTGGGTTTTCCGGTAAAGGGCGACTATACGCCGATGTTGCAGGACGCCGTGTGGGAGAAAGTGGGTGATGGACCGCCGCCCAAGCCCTTGCTCGTGACGCCGGACGAGGCTTTGGGTGGTTTGCACGACAGCCGTTTGGTTCAGGTGGAGGGCACGTTGCTCAACCGCTCGCATAACGATCGTGAAACCGTGCTGGTCATCGAGAACGACAAGCACATATTCACTGCACTGCTGGAAGGCCAGAGCCCAGGTTCGGAACTGTCCGCATTGGAAAATCAAAGCCGGTTGCGGTTGACGGGAGTGTGCCGGATTGAGGTTGGGGAAGAGTGGCGCGCCGGACCGTCCTGGCGGGCGAAGTCGTTTCGAATCCAGATGCGCAGTCCTGCGGACGCCGAGGTGCTGAGGTTGCCGCCGTGGTGGACGTTGACGCGGTTGCTCTGGGCGGTGGGAATTCTTACCGCCGTGGTGCTGGTGTCGTTGACTTGGGCCGCAGTACTTCGGAGAAGGGTCAGCCAGCAAACCGCCATTATCCGCCGACAACTCGACCTGGAAGCCACCCTCAAGGAGCGTTACCAGGACCTTTTCGAGAATGCAAATGACATGGTTTACACTCACGACCTGAGTGGCCGGATCACGTCCATCAACATGGCGGGCGAACGGTTGCTGGGGCGCGATCGCAAAGTCATTACGGAGGGTAGCCTGCCCGACTTTGTCGCACCCGAGCAGCGGTCCGCGGCTGCGCAATGGCTGGAGCACATCCGGGATGGCACGGCCCCCGCCACGTTGGAGTGGGACTTCGTCACCGCAACCGGTGAGCGGGTGCGGTTGGAAATCTGCACCCGGCTGATCGAACGCGAAGGCCGGCAAGTGGAGGTGGAAGGCATCGCGCGGGATGTGACGGAGCGGCGGCGGCTGGAGAAGGAGATTCTGGAAATCAGCACGCGTGAACAACATCGCATCGGGCACGATTTGCATGACGGCGTCTGCCAGCAGTTGGCGGGGATCGGCTTTCTCTCGGACATTCTCGCGGACAAACTCGAGGAGCAAAAGCGGCCCGAGGCTGCCGAGGCGCACAGCATCAGCGAACTGGTAAACAAGGCCAACAAGCAGACCCGAGGGGTGGCGCGCGGCTTATTCCCGGTGCGGCTGGAGGAGAACGGGTTGGTTTCGGCGCTGGAAGAACTGGCCGAGAATGCCGGGGGATTTCTGAACACGAAATGTGACTTCCACTGCAACGGCTCCATCGTGATTCGCGACCATGCGGTGGGGCATCATATTTATTACATCGCTCAAGAGGCCATTCTAAATGCGGTCAAGCACGGCAAGGCTGGTCGCATCGAGGTGGAGCTTGCGGCCCATGACGGCGACGGATACCTGCTGGCGGTCCGCGATGACGGCGTGGGTATAACGTCCGGGCCCGCCCCGGCGCGGGGGATGGGCATTCGCATCATGAAATACCGGGCGCGAATGATTGATGCCGAATTGCAGGTGCAACCCCGGGCCGGAGGTGGCACGGAGGTTTCGTGCCGGTTCATTGATGGACCAAAGGTCGGGGAAGCGTTCGCCCTAAAAAGTGAATTGACTCGTTGATGTGGACCTGGTCGAAGCTTGTTTGTTGAAGCCAATGTCTCTAACCTCGCGTGAATGACTACTAGTGCCGAACCAAAGCCGGCCTCGCGAATTCTGATCGTTGACGATCATCCCCTGTTTCGCCAAGGACTGCGGGAGTTGATTGATCGCGAGCCGGGATGGAGCGTTTGCGGTGAGGCGGCGGATGCGGTCGAAGCGACGCGCCTAGTCGGTGAAACGAAGCCGGGGATGGTGATTGTGGACATTTCGTTGGCCGGCACCAATGGCATTGACCTGATCAAGAGTCTTAGCGCCAATGACGCCGAGTTACCGTTGCTGGTGGTTTCGATGCATGACGAGTCGCTCTATGCCGAACGGGCGATCCGTGCCGGGGCGATGGGCTACGTGATGAAGCACGAGCCGCCGAAGACTTTCAAGACGGCCATCCATCGGGTGCTGGGAGGGGAGATGTATTTGAGCGAAAAGATGGCGACGTCGCTGCTAGCGAAGCTCATGCGGGGCGGTGGTGAACCTGAAGAGACACCCGTCAGCCGGTTGAGTGATCGGGAACTGGAAGTATTCCGGTTGCTGGGCCAGGGCAAAGGGACCAAGCAGATTGCCCAGGAACTCAATCTCACGATTGCGACCATCAATTCCTTCCGTGCCCGCATTAAAGAGAAGCTGGGCCTAAAGAGTTCGACCGAACTGTTGCTTAATGCCATTCACTGGGTTCAAGAACAGGCCGGGAACAGTTCCGGGCCGGGTAAATAGACGGCGCGTCCCCTCGTGATTGGCAGGCTTCCGTTCGGCTTGGGATTGTGCTCAGACTCAACGCAGTATTTGCGAATCCAGCTAATCAAGCCTTTCCATAGGAATCCCTTGACATGACTTGTTGTGTAGATAAAATCACTACATATTCGCTGGTGTGTCAGCCTTGGATATGACATGCGGTTCGTAAAGCTAAACAAGGACTGAAGTGTAAAAAATTAGCCAGAGACAAACTCGATTCGTGCGTTCCCTAATCTCCAGACTTTTTGGCGGGCCTCGCGAGAGTGCCAAAGCGGCAGATCTTGATCATTTGACCCGTTTGGTTCGGCGCTATTCGGTCGAGCAGCAGCAGGTTCCCAAAAGCCTCATTGATTTGGTGTCGCTGAAGTACCTGGAAACGGTTCCGGTCGCACCACCTGGTCAGACCTTCGTGATTGATCGAAAGCGAGTCGAGGTTCGGTTGGAGTAGGCTCTCGCCAACGTTGCTTGCGGGTTTTCTGTGCGGCAGTTGTTCGGCAGCCCAAATTGGTGTTGGGGTTAATCTTGCTGCGCTGATCCCGTCTCCTTCCGCTCCTCCAGCGGGCCTGAAGCACTGACTCAATGTCACCAAAAAGGCTTCGCTTGACCCGTGAATTACTTTCTCACACTTGAGCGCGAGGTAATCCAGTCGGCGTCGGCTTTCCCATTGGCTCCGTCAGAGCTAAACGGGAACTGTTGGAAGCCATTTGAGTACCTGACCGGCAACTTGGTTACGTAACTCCTCCATTTATGAATTTCGGAGTGGCCATCGGCGAAGGAGAAACCACCTGCCCCGTTGTGAAAGGAGGCTGGCAGATCGCCCCATCGCGTAAAAGTCGCGGGATTGGCATCGTTCAAGAAATAGCCGTCATTTATGCCGTCCGGGTGCTCGTCCAACGTCACGTAGAAATTGGCCGGAGTAGGAACCGTGCTTAATTTAAGAAATTGCCGGTAGTCTTGGAAGTGCCTGTTATAGCTGTTTCTCCAAGTCGGATCATACGGACCAAAATATGAGTTCATTGAGTAGGTGCGCGTACGAGCGCTCCACCCTTGGAGACGCTGGAGCGGGGAGAGGAAATCATCAGCGGGACATTTATAAACTTTAATGCTCCCGCCGACGTATTTGTTAAACGGCGCGAGCACGAGACCCTCTACGTTGGTAATCTGGGGCGCAGTGGTCCAGTACATGTTATTGTTTACCCAGTTTCGCCAGGTCTTGTTCGCGATCTCGGCATCGGTTTCAACCTGTCCAAAGTTATTTACGATCCGATCATCACTATCGTGTGCGTACTGGATCCAGCCGTACATCAACTGGCGACTGTTGCTCATGCACATGGTGGCTTGAGCTTTGGTTTTCGCCTTGGAAAGTGCTGGCAACAACATCGCCGCCAGGATGGCGATAATGGCGATGACAACCAAAAGCTCAATCAAGGTAAAAGCGCGACTTGCTTGTTTGCGAAGCTGGGGACTCGCACTTCTTGGCATACAACGACGATTTGAATCGCTGTTCATAGTTATGGTCGGCGGTAACCGCATAAAATTACAAGGAGGCCGAACTGATTGCAAGAATTTCTTTACACAGGTGGAGCAATATTGTAGTGATTTGTATCAATCAACCGCCAGTCAGCCACAAAACTGTTGATATCTGGTAGCGTAGGGTGCTCGCTCGCTCCTGACATTAACTGATTGAGGCTGGGCTGTGTATAATAGCCGGCACCGGCAAAGTAACCAAAACCAACTTAACTTCTGCACGCAATGTTGCTTTCTGAAACTGGTGTTCTCCAGAGCCCTTCAATTATGCCGGCTATGCCTACCTCCCATCATTCTGCTCTCGCGCCGCACAGGTCGCTTGGTCGCCGCTGGGGTGTTCTGACAGTGATGCTATTGATCGTCGCCGAGGTCGCCCATGGCGAGGTGGTGTATGATCGCCATGTCTTCTTTGATAACAGTCTGCCCGATCGTTCGTATTACCAGAGTCAAGGAATGGTTGTTGCACCAAGCAAGTTGGAACTGGGCGATGGAAAATTTCCCGTGGATGGCAGCCATTTCGTGAGTCCGCCCAATGGCCTTCGACTGAAATGGAAATCGGCTTCAGGGGGAGAATGGCGGATGAAACTCAAGTCCATGGCGCGTTACGGTCGCAACCTTGAGTTCGAAGGCGACACCCTTTCGGTCTGGTGCTTTTCCGAAAAGCCGATGTCGCCGGATGAATCGCCACGAATTAATTTGCAAGACCGGGGCGGGACGGGGTCGGGCACGACCACTTTGCTCGCCAGTCATGGGCCGTTGCCTGGTGGCAAGTGGGTGCGTGTCAACATCCCCCTGAGCAGCTTCAAGAATCTGTATCCGTCAACCGAGGATCTGAAATTTGATTCCCACAAACTGGAGAGCATCTGGTTTGTTCAAGGCCTGGATGATGGCAAGGAGCATACCCTGTATCTGGACGATTTCCGGATCGTTTGGCGCGACAAGATGGACTTGGCGCCGCCAGCGGCCCCCACCGGACTGGCGGTGAAGGGATTCGAACGCCACTGCGATCTGACCTGGGCGGCCAATCGTGAGGATGATCTGCTGACCTACAAAATCTACCGCTCATGGGATGATGAGAATTTTTTCCCGGTTGGAGTTCAGCGCAATCACCTCAACCGCACCGTGGATTTCGTTGGCAAGCCGCGACGCAAGGCGTTTTATCGGATCAGTGCGCTCGATCTTTCTGGCAATGAATCTGCCCTATCGCCGTCAGTTTCAGCGACGACGCGGCCATTCAAGGATGAGGAACTGCTGGAAATGGTTCAGGAAGCCTGCTTCAGGTATTACTGGGATGGAGCGCATCCCAATGCCGGGATGGCCATCGAGATTCTGCCGGGCGATGAAAACCTTGTGGCGGTGGGCGCTTCCGGGTTTGGGATCATGGCGTTGATCGTCGGTGCGGAACGACAGTTTGTGACCCGCGATCAGTGCGCGGAACGGTTGCTCAAGATCGTGCGCTTCCTGGACAAGGCGGACCGTTTTCATGGCGTGTGGCCCCACTTCCTTGACGGCAAGACGGGCAAGATCACGCCTTACTTCGGCAAGTATGATAACGGCGGCGACCTGGTTGAAACCGCCTTTTTGGTTCAAGGACTCTTGGCAGCACGCCAGTATTTTGATCGCGACTCGGAACCGGAGCGGGAAATTCGCCAGACAATCACCAAGCTTTGGCGCGAGGTGGAATGGGACTGGTATCGCAAGGAACCATCCAGCGAGTGTCTCTACTGGCATTGGTCGCCGGATCACGGTTGGTATCTGAGTCATCCACTGGTGGGTTGGAACGAAACGATGATCGTCTATTTGCTCGCCATCGCGTCCCCCACGCACGCGGTACCCGCCAGTCTCTACCACACCGGGTGGGCCGGCCAATCGGATCTGGCCGTCCGGTATCGTCAGAATTGGAGCCGGACGACCCAGGGTGATCACTACACCAATGGCAATTCCTACTACGGCTTCAAGATTGAGGTGGGTGAAGGTTCCGGGGCCGATCTATTCTTCACCCAGTTTTCTTTCATGGGTTTCGACCCCCGCGGGAAGAAGGATCGTTACACCAATTACTTTCTGAACAATCGAAACATCGCGCTGATCAACCACGCTTACTGCGCGGACAATCCGAGAAAGCACATTGGCTATGGCGCGGATTGTTGGGGGCTGTCGGCGGGCATCAACTCCGGCGGTGGGCGGCCACTGCCGCGCGACGACAACGGCACCATTTGCATCTCGGCGGCGCTGGGATCATTCCCCTACACGCCGAAAGAATCCATGGCCGCCCTGAAGCATTTCTATCGCGACCTGGGCGCGAAGACCTACGGGATTTACGGTTTTCACGACGGCTTCAACCAGACGGAAAACTGGTTTGAAGGCGTATGGATGGGGCTGAACCAGGCTACCATAACCGTCATGATCGAGAATCACCGGACTGGTTTGGCTTGGAAGTATTTCATGTCAAACCCTGAGATTCAGCCAGCCTTGGATGCGATCGGTTATTTTACTGATGCCAATCCCGCGAAGAAGCGGAACTCACCCTGAAGCGCCGTGGTGAGCCCAGCATGGCGCTTTCGCACACGGAGATCGCAAGGGTGCTGACAGTTGGTGGGGATAGGTAGTTATGGTGCAATCGTGTAAAAAAACTATTGACATAAATGGATGATGTTGCGATAAAGCACTACATGCCCGCTCGAAACACAAAATAGCTGGTATTTTTCTCTTCAACAACCCAACTCATAATCAAAAATGAAAGTCACTCGCAAAGCAAACTTGATGATGGCTCTTGCCCTTGGGGCACTAGGAGCAAATGTCGCTAACGCAAACGATCTGTCGAATCCTAATCTCGATACTACCGCAATTGGCCAGCAGAACAATGCCACCCCGGTTGGCTGGACTGTGGATGCCATAAAGACTATCTCCAATCCAAGCGGAGGGTATATGGACGGTTGCTCGTCGGAACCTTGGTGCAACGTGTTAGACTCCGGCGGATACGGCCTGTTCTTCAAGCCATTTGCGGGAAATCAACCTGCGGGCGATCTTCTTACCGTACATTTTTATCAGGACAATCCGTCTACGCCCGGCACAAAGTACACCCTTTCCGGCTACGCTGCCGGGGAGGCTAACTACTCGGGATTCTTCACGACGAATAGCCCCGCACCTTCAACCCTTTTTGTCATCCAATTCCTCGACGCCTCCAGCACGGTGCTTTCCAGCAATGCATTCGACTTGGTGGCTGCCGGCTTGCCAAATTCAGGCCCGGGAAGCATGTCAGGTTTTCAGTACACCACCCCGCAAATCACTGCCCCTGCCAATACGGCAACCGTGCGTGCGGGAGTGTCGATCCTAAACACCTACAATACCACCGGGGCGCAGTCTTTCTTCGTGGACGCCTTGGATTTGCAATCCGTGGCACCTCCCGGAGCCCCGGTAATCACCAATCAACCGCCACACAAGACGGTCACACTCGGGGCCACCGCAACGTTTACCGTTGGCGTTTCCAACACGGCTGGCGCCACTTATCAGTGGCAGTTCTACGGCACTAATATCGCTGATGGCGGCAACATTAGCGGCACGGCGACCAAAACACTGACAATCACGGGGGTGTCAGCTAGCGATGTCGGGCACTATCGCGTTCGGGTCAGCAATGGTGGTGGCTCGACTCTTAGCACGGACGCGACCCTTGCAATCACGGGTATCAATTTTTACCCAGCGGTCACAATTACGGGAAAAATCGGCGACACCTACCGCGTGGATTACGCCACGGCACTTGCTCCCACCACGTGGATTCCGTTGAGCACGAATCTACTGACGACGTCGCCGCAGTTGATCTTGGATTCCACCGCAGCAGGGGACAACTCCCGTTTCTATCAAGCCGTTTTCTTGTATTGAGCATTCGGTTGTGCGCCGGGCAACTCGGTTGCCCGGCGCATTCTTTTTGAGGTGCAGGAGGAGGCGAAGGTCAGGCGTTCAGCGAAGCAATCGGGTGGGGCGCACAACAAGTTCACGATCTGGCGGGTATTACGAGTCGTTTCCTGCCTCCCCCCGGCGGTCGGGCGAACCTGGATTTGACCGGTTCTTGGCCCGGCTTCTTTCCCTGCTGCCGAGAGAACATTCGGGTGCTCGACGTTGTTGCTTGGGGGAGGTAAGCTGATCCCGTCCGCCACTTTATGAACTTTGCGCGTCTCCTTTCCTTGTGTGGTTTCTTGTTTCCATTTCTGGGTGGGCTTTGCTCGGCGCAGACGCAGGACGTGGTTATTTTTGACGAAGATGATGCGATTGGTCTTGGCTACTATGATGCCTCGTTCCCGCTGGTGACGGCTCCGAGTTTGCTGACCATCTTCAATTCGCCCAACGGTGGAAAGCTTGGCGTGCTTACGAACCAAGCGTTCACGGGAAGCCAAAGCGGCCTGCTGGAGTGGAGATCTATCAGCGGTGGGAGTTGGACCTTCTTCATCGCAAGCCCCGGCTGGCAGTCCTGGAATGTGAGTGGTTACTCGAACGTCGTCCTTTACGTAAATGGCCCCCAAGCCATCCCGGCTGCTAACCTGCCGCGAATCGGCTTGGAAAGCAGTTCCAATCAGAAGACCGCGACCACCAGCCTCGCGAGTTTTCTACCCGGCGGCGTGGATGGTGACTCCAACACCTGGCAGCGGGTGGAAGTGCCGCTGCCGGCGTTTCAGCCTTACGGGCTGTTCTCGCTCGCTCAGCTCAAGGATGTTTTCTTCACGCAAAACCTCGCCGATGGCGTGACACGCACCGTCTGGTTGGACAACATCCGCGTGACCGATGGTCATATTCCCACGGTACCGGCCGTGCCAATCGGACTGGTTTCCCGCGCCGGGGATCGAAGCGTCGTCCTCCATTGGGGACGCAATCTTGAACCGGACCTCACGGGCTATCGGGTTTATCGGGCGCCGTCCAGCAGTGGGCCCTTCACGCTGCTTAACTCCACTCCGACACCGTCGCCCAGCTTCACGGATTTCGCCGTGACCAATGGGTACGATTATTTCTATTCCATCCGCGCCTTCAACAACTCTTGGCTGGAAAGCGCCGATTCGGCGGTGGTCAGTGCTTTGCCCCACGCGTTTGCCAACGACGCCGAGTTCCTTGAATACCTCGGGCAAACCACCTTTGATTATTTCTGGTACGAAGCCAATCCAACGAATGGTCTGGTGCGCGATCGCAGTCAGCCGGCATCGGTCGTGAGTATCGCGGCGGTGGGTTTCGGGCTCACGGGAATTGGTATTGCCATTGATCACGGTTGGATCACGCGCGCGGAAGGTCGCCAGCGCGTGTTGACCACCCTGCGAACGTTCCGCGATGGAGCGCAGGGCACGAACACCTCGGGCATGATCGGTTACAAAGGCTGGTTTTATCACATGCTGAAACTCGACACCGCAACCCGCGACGGCGACTCCGAGCTTTCCTCGATTGATTCGGCCCTGTTGCTCGCCGGAGTCCTGTATGCGCGGGAGTTCTTTGATCAGAATCAGCCTGAGGAAAACGAAATCCGGTCGGCTGCGAACCTGATTTTCAATCGCGTGGACTGGTTGTGGATGGCGAACGGCGCCAATTCACTCACGATGGGTTGGAAACCGGAGAGCGGATTTCTGCCCTGGCGTTGGATTGGTTACAACGAGGCGATGATTACTTACCTGCTGGGACTCGGGGCCGCAACGAATCCGCTCCCGCCGGTGCAGTGGAGCAGTTGGGTAAGCGGCTATAACTGGCGCACCAACTACGGCCAGGCATACGTGGAGTTTCCGCCGATGTTTGGACATCAATACTCGCATTGCTGGGTTGATTTTCGGCACATCGCTGACGCCTACATGAGCGCCCGCGCGAGCAGCTATTTTGAGAACACCCGCCGGGCGGCGCTGGCGCAGCGCGCCTATTGCATGGCAAATCCGGGCGGGTTTGCCGGCTACAGTTCCAACCTCTGGGGCATCACGGCGTGCGATGGTCCGGGGTTCGGCCCGTACGCGGGATACACGGCGCGCGGCGCGCCCCCGGCCGTGAATGACGACGGCACGATTGCACCCACGGCCGTCGGCGGTTGTCTGCCGTTCGCGCCCGAGATTTGTCTGCCGACGCTGCGGTACTTCTACGACCAATACCGCACGAACATCTGGACCGGTTACGGATTTCGCGACGCTTTCAATCTTACGGCGAACTGGTGGGATACGGATGTGCTGGGCATTGACCAGGGCGGCATTCTGTTGATGGTTGAGAACTATCGCACCCAGAACGTCTGGCGACGATTCATGCAATGTCCCGAGATTCAGCGCGGTCTCCAGGCAGCCGGCTTCATCGAATTGCCCTTCGTGGTGGCGGGGATTCAACGTGGCCCGGCGGCGGGCGCGTTCACTTTGAGTTGGGCGAGCACCCTCAATCGCTCCTACCAGGTGGAGTATTCGCCGAACCTGCGCGACTGGTTTATTTCACCGACGGTTTTTTTTTCCGGCACGGGCGCACTGCTGAACTGGACGGATGCCGGGCCGCCCGCGACGGATGCCAGACCATCACAGGCGACGAATCGCTTCTATCGCGTCTTCCGCCTTGGGCCGCCGTGATCGTGGAGGGGTGATCGCCTGCGAAGCGAGCTACGATTGGTTTGACTCCGTGCCAAACATGGCTGTAAGTATTCGGTCCACGCATTGGCGGTAGTGGTCGGCGGGTGAAGACTTTTGAGGAGCAAGCAGGGCCGCCCTGCTTCGAAACCCGGGGACATCCGGGGATGACAAGTCGCCGGTGGTGTGGTTCGTTGCGTGGGTATGTTTTTCCAGTTGAAGTGCTTTCTGCCCAAGGGCGGGAGTCGGGTTCGCATGTCGGTCGTCTTGCTGCCAGTCGCGATTATGATCGCGTGCTTGCCGTGTTTCGGCCAGGCACCTTCAATTACGCAATCCCCGGCCAGTCAAACCATCTTCTACGGTGATCCGGTTTCATTCCAGGTCGTGGCAAGTGGCAGCAACCCGCTTGGTTATCAATGGTTCAGAAACGGGGTCGTGATTCCAGCCGCGACCAATAACTCGTTCGGACTCGGAGCTGTGGGTGCCAGTGACCATGAAAACGGTTTTTCCGTACGGGTCACGAATGCCTCGGGAGCTGTGACCAGTGTGGTCGCGGTCTTGACGGTGGATTTTGGGATTCCGGGTGCCGCCATTACGAACCGGGTTTTGGACTACTCCAGCAAGTGGCGGTACGAGCAGTCGAACAATTTGGATACTGTGACTTGGTATGATCAGGCGTTTGACGATGCCCTGTGGCCTTCGGGGTCGGGCTTGATGGCTGCGGAGAACAATGGGGTCATCACGCCTTTGATCGGGACTTCGTTGCTCGCCCCGAGCTCGCCGCCGACGGGTCTGTCTTCGGGGCACGCCTACTATTTCCGAACAAAGTTACAGTTTACCAACAGCCCGGGCTTGATCCCGGGACCATTGATCGGAACCTTTCGCGTGGACGACGGGGCGATGGTTTATGTGAACGGCGGCGAGGCGTTGCGGATTCGCATGCCGACCGGGGCGATTACCAACATGAGTTTCGCCATTGATTTCCCGCCGGGTGGCGGCAGCGACGCCATCACCGATGAACCGTTTGCGTTGCAGACCACGGAGTTGCTCCCCGGGACAAATGTCATCGCCGCTTCGGTGCATCAGCAAAATGCCACCAGCAGTGATGTCGTGTGGGGGATGGCGCTGGATGTGGTCGGCTTCCAACGATTGCGGGATACAATTTTCCCCGTCCTCGTCGGCCTGGTCCCGGCCGCGGGAAGCATCGTCCCGGCGCTTACTTCGCTCGAGGTTCACTTCAGCGAGGGGGTGAAGGGAATCTCCGCTGGCGATCTGTTGATCAATGGCGTGCCCGCGACCAACGTCGTGATCTATGGGCCGGACGTTTATGTGTTCCAATTTCCGCAGCCGGCCATCGGTCTGGTGCAGATTGCGTGGAGCGGTTCGCACGGCATCACCGACTTGTCAGCAAATTCCAACGGCTTTGCCGGCGGCAACTATTCGCTGACGCTGGATCCCAACGTGTTGGCCAACGGCGTGCGCCTGACGGAATTCATGGCCGGCAACGCACACATCATCCGTGATGACGACGGACAATTTTCTGACTGGATCGAAATCTACAACGGTGGCGCACAAGCCGTCAGTCTCGGTGGCTGGTATCTCACCGACGAAGCCGCGAACCTGACCAAGTGGCGTTTTCCCAACGGTGTTACGCTGCCGCCCGGTTCTTATCTTCTGGTCTGGGCATCGGATAAAGACCGCACGAACGCCGCTGCGCCGTTGCACACCAATTTCAAACTCACCAAGTCGGCGGGCAATTTTCTCGGTTTGATCTACTCAGATGGAGCGACAATCGCCTCCGCTTTTTCCGCCTATCCCCTGCAATACGACGACATCTCCTATGGGCGTGATCTTCTCGATGTGTCGGTGGTGGGCTACTTCACCAATGCGACTCCCGGTGGCGCGAATGCCACCTTGGGGGCCGGCTTTGCCTCGGAAGTTAAATTCTCCCGACCCGGGGGCACGTTCCAACAGACTTTCCCACTGACACTGGTCACGGACGGCGGCAACACCCAGATCCGCTACTTCCTCGTCACCAACGCAACATCGGCCGCGCTGACCGACGTGCCGAACGGCACGTCACCCATTTACACCGGGCCACTGAACATCAGCGGCAGCGTCCAGGTGCGCGCGCGGGCTTTCTCTACGCAGACGAATATCTTTCCCGGACCACCGGTTACCGAAACCTATCTTCAAATCACCGCCGGTGCCGCCGCGTTTGTTTCTGATGTGCCGATTATTTTGCTGCATAACTTCAATGGTGGCACGCCGCCGGCCACCGCAGACCAATCCGGCGTCATGATGGTGTTTGGCACGTCGTTCGGACGGGCTTCGATGCTCAATCCGCCGGACGTCACCGCCCGCATGGGGCTCAACATTCGTGGCAGCAGCACGCAGGGCAACGCCAAGAAAAGTTTCGCCATCGAAACCTGGGACGAATACAACAATGACCTGAAGGTTCCGGTGCTCGACCTGCCGTCGGAATCGGACTGGGTGCTTTACGCGCCCAACTATTTCGACAAATCGCTGATTCACAATTCGTTCATGCACGAGTTGAGCCGGCAGATTGACCGTTATTCACCACGCGTCCGCATGGTGGAAGTGTTCACCAGCTTTGGCACCGGGGCGGTAAATTACACTTCGCCCTTGGTTGGCAACTACAACGGCATTTACGTGCTTGAAGAGAAAATCAAGGCGGACGACCAGCGGGTGGACATTGCCAAGCTCGATCCCGTGGACACGAATGCGCCCGCAATTACCGGTGGTTACATGATGAAGGTGGATCGCGCCGATAGCGATGAGCGCTCGCTGGGTGCGGGCGGTCTGGGCATGGTTTACGTCGAACCGGCGATGAAGGATTACTCGGCCTATCCGGGTCGTGCGATGCAGGAGAGCTACATTTCCGGTTACTTCAACTCCTTCTACACCGCGCTCTCTGGCGCGAACTGGACGAATCCCGCGACCGGCTATGCGGCGTGGATTGATGTGGACTCGTGGATTGATCATCACATTCTCAACGCGGTCTCACTGAGTTCCGACGCGTTACGCTTGAGCGCGTATTTTTTCAAGGATCGGAACCAGAAGATTGAAATGGGTCCGCTGTGGGATTTTGATCGGGGTTTGGGTACGGGTGTGGATACGGATTTCCGCGCGTGGAATCCGCGGAGTTGGATGGGATCGAATCCGCTCGGGAGTGCTACGGGCTCGGATTTCGGCACAGACTTCTTCAATGCTTCCGCGGTTTTCTCGAATCCTTGGTACGGCCGGCTGGTTCAGGATCCGGACTTTTGGCAGAAGTGGATTGATCGCTACCAGGGTCTGCGGCAGAAGGAGTTTTCCACCAACGCCATTTTCGCCCTCGTGGATGGTTTGGTCAATCCATTGACCTTGGCGCAAACCCGTGAGGCCAGCCGCTGGTCCGGCCAGGGTTCGTCTGATACCACGCCCCGACTTGGGAGCGTGACCGCACCCGTGGGTTGGCCGGACCGCACATACACTTTTACTTTCCCCGGCACGTTTGCGGGCGAGATTGCTTTTCAAAAAAAATGGCTGGCTGACCGGCTGAACTTTATTGATACGAACCTCCTTGATCGGCCGTTTCTAAGTCGCACGGGCGGTCTGGTGAGTGTCGGTCAAGCCCTCACCCTCACTCCCGCCGCCAAGGCCGGCAGTCATTTGCTCTACACGTTGAACGGCACCGACCCGCGCCTGCCGGGGGGCGCCGTCTCACCCGCTGCCTTGTCGAACAACGGACCCGTTACGTTACAAGTCACCAACAACGTGCGCGTCTTTGCCCGCTCTTGGAATCCCACGCATCAGAACCTCACCGGGGCGCGCAATCCACCCATCTCCAGCCCGTGGTCCGGTTCGACCATTGATACTTTCTACACCACGACGCCCCCTTTGCGCGTGACCGAACTCATGTTCCATCCGCCGGTACCACCGGCCGGCAACACCAATGACGCGGACAACTTCGAGTTCATTGAGTTGAAGAACATCAGCGGCGCGTCGCTCAATGTGCAGGGATTCCGGCTGGGCGGCGGCATTGATTTTGTCTTTCCGAGCCTGACCTTGACCGGCGGACAGCAGGTGGTCGTGGTCAAGAACCTCGCGGCGTTTCAAGCCCGCTACGGCACGAGTTCGCTCGTAGCGGGCGTTTATACCAACAACCTCGGCAACGACGGCGATCACGTTACCCTCAAAGGGGCGATGCTGGAACCGATTCTGGATTTCACATTCCAAGACACTTGGTACCCGGCGACGGATGGCGAAGGCTTCTCCCTCGTCATCGTCAATCCCAACGCGTCCACTGACACTTGGGCCTGGAAAGAGAGTTGGCGGCCCAGCACGGCGTTCAATGGCTCGCCCGGTGTGGTTGATCCCGTACCGCCGTATCTCCCGGGCATCCTGATCACCGAAGCACTCACTCACACCGACCCGCCGCTGTTGGACACGGTGGAATTGTTCAATCCCACTTTCAACTTGGTGAATCTCGCCGGCTGGTTTCTCACGGATGATCCGCACGCGCCGAAGAAATACCGCATTCCCACCGGCAGCTTCATTTCCCCGGGCGGGCATCTGACCTTCAACTCCGACCAATTCGGCTTGGGCGCGCAAGGTTTCAACTTCAGTTCGACCGGCGACCAGGTGTATTTGTTCTCCGCCGATGCCAGCACCAACCTAACCGGGTACGCCCACGGCTTCGAGTTTGGGGCGGCGCCGAACCCGGTTTCCTTCGGGCGATACGTTAATAGTCAAGGCGCGGAGCAATGGGTCCTGCAACGCCAGAACACTTTCGGCGCCAACAATGCCTATCCCCGCATCGGCCCGGTGGTGTTGACTGAAATCATGTATCACCCGCCTGACCCGGCCAGTGGTGTGGACGACGTGCTCAACGAGTTCATCGAACTCCAGAATATCGCGACCACCAATGTGCCGCTCTACGATGTGAATGCGCCAACCAATACCTGGCGCTTGCGTGGCGGCGTGGACTATGACTTTCCCACCAACCTCGCGCTGTTACCTGGCGCGCGGTTGGTGGTGGTCGGCTTCGACCCCGCGATTTATACCGCGCTCAGATCCTCGTTCGTGTTGAAATACAGCGTCCCCACCAACGTGCTCATCCTTGGCCCGTGGAATGGCAAACTCGATAACGGCGGCGAAACCATCACCTTCGAGCGTCCCGACAATCCCAACGTGACGCCAACCAACATTTTCGTGCCGTATTATCTCGTCGAAGAAATCAGTTACGGCGACACCGTTCCCTGGCCAAGCAACGCCGACGGGACTGGCGCTTCGTTGCAACGCATTGAGCCCTCCCTTTTCGGCAATGACCCGATCAACTGGCAGGCTGCTGCACCCACTGCCGGTCAGCCAAATCCTTCCGGCCCCAGTCCCGACGCCGACCACGATGGGCTGCCGGATCTCTGGGAGCTGGCGAATGGCATCGATGCTCAAGATCCGAACAGTGCCACCGGTGATCTTGATGGCGATGGCGCGAACAACGCGCAGGAATACATCGCAGGTACGAGCCCCAATAATGCCCAGGACTATCTGCGTTTCAGCCGTGTCACGGTTAGCAATCAAGTTTGTGTTTTGGAGTTCAACTCACAAGTTGGCCGAACCTACACCGTGGAGGGTTTGGTTGCCTTCGCTTCCACCAATTCTTGGACCACTGTGGCGGCCGGCTTGACCGGTAATGGCGGAACGCGCTCGGTTACTGCCCCCGTGAGCGGAACGGCATGTTATTACCGCCTCAAGGCCGCGCTCGACCCGTAATTCGCTCGGTCGGCGCGGACAAAGCAGCGGTTCATTTATGAACCGGTTTGTCTGTCAGGTGCGGTGGCGAAATCAGGGGGGTGGCAAAGAATAGTCTGGCGCATTCTCCCGACTTCGTTTCTGCTTCCCGAAAGCAAACGACCAAGCAAGCCGCGCCGCCGAACTGGAATGTTCCAGAGGAACAGTGGGGCGGGGCAGCAGTCGGTTCCTGGAAAATGTGGTTTTATGAGTCGCGAGGCATTGCAGCGGTACTCCGGCAAGTTGTGGCGGGAGATTGATCGGGTTGACCCTCCCAAGCGCCCGGCGGACGAGCGGGTGGCAGATTTCCACGAGATTTATTCGTTGCTGGACGAGACCACCGTTCGCGAACAGGCGAGCCGCTGCATTCAATGTCCCCAGCCTGCCTGTCAGCAAGGTTGTCCCCTCTCGAACCACATTCCCGATTGGCTCGCCCTCGCGGCCGAGGGGAAGTTCCTCGAGGCGGCCACGATTTCCCAGGCGACCAGCAACATGCCGGAAATCTGTCCGCGGGTTTGTCCGCAGGAACGGTTGTGCGAGGGTTCTTGCATCCTCGTGGGCCATGCCGAACCCATCTGCATCGGCGCCATCGAAAAGTTCATCAACGAGTTCGCTCTGGCTCAAGGTGGCATCCCTGTCACCTGCGCGCCGCCCAATGGCCGCTCCGCCGCAGTGGTCGGCTCCGGGCCCGGCGGGCTGGCGTGTGCGGATGAACTGGCCAAATTGGGTTACGCCGTCACCGTCTTTGAAGCCCAGTCTCAGGGCGGTGGCCTGCTGCTGAACGGCATTCCTGCCTTCAAGTTGGAAAAAACCGTCGTGCAACGGCGGCTGAACATCCTCGAACAACGAGGAGTAAAATTTCGATTTAACGTAATGGTGGGTTCCGATGTTGACCTCCACGATCTGCTCGATGATTTCGACGCGGTGTTTCTCGGCGTCGGCGCGCAAATGGCGCGCCCGCTCGACATTCCCGGCGCGGAACTCGCGGGTGTGCATCAAGCCTTGCCGTTCCTGGTTCAAAAGAACTCCCCGATGGCGTTGGAACTTCCCGCCATTCCGGTGGCGGGCAGGCGCGTGGTTGTGTTGGGTGGCGGTGACACGGCAATGGATTGCCTCCGTACGGCCGTCCGCTCCGGCGCTGCCGAGGCCGTTTGTCTCTATCGCCGCGACCTCGCCAACATGCCGGGCAGCCGCAAGGAGTACTTCAACGCCATGGAGGAATCCGCGCAGTTTCTGTTTCTGACCAACCCGGTGGCGCTGGAATCCGATGGCGAGGGCAGGGTGGCGGGCGTGCGGTGTGTGCAAATGGAACTGGGCGAACCGGATGCCTCCGGTCGTCGCAAACCACGCGCTGTGCCCGGTTCGGGCTTTTGCATCAAGGCGGATCTTGTGCTAATCGCCTACGGCTTCGATCCGGTCCCATTTCCACCGGGCAGCGACCTGGCAACCGTGGCGGTGAACGATTGGGGCACCATCAAAGTGGACGAGCATCAAATGACAAATGTCCCCGGGGTCTTTGCCGGCGGTGACGTTTCGCGGGGCGCTAGCCTCGTGGTGCATGCGGTGCGTGACGGGCGAAAGGCAGCGTTGGGGATTCACCGCTATCTAACCGAGCCCGCGGCGCATAAACCTTCCGCGCGCAAGTAATCTCCCAATGAGCGGAGGTCGCTTTCGTTCCGCGTCGTCTCATTGAGGAGAATACAACTTCGCCAGCTCGAGCATCAGTTGCTCAAGCCTTCGATAGTAGTCATCGTTCGGAAGACCCGCTTTTGCCTCCCGGAGCCGGGCAATCGCCAGTTCTAGTTCATCACGGCGCTCCCGAACATTCGCAGGCATCCGCTGCTCCCTTTCGCTTCGGACGAGATGAATCTGATGTGCCCGCAAGCCATCCACACTGCCGCCACCCGCCGGCTTTTTCACCGCGCGGACGCCGCGAAAGAAATCGGCGGACGTCCCCAACCCGTCCCCGTTGTCGTCGAGTAGCGCGTGCTCGGTGGCCAGACGGCCCTCGGCTTCGTAGAACTCACCCACGCGGCGCGACGCCATGATGAACGCCTCCAGCAGCGAAGTCTGATCGTCCTTGTCGAGATCGGCCGCGGAATCCGGGATGGCTTCAGCGATGAACTTCCCGAACCGTGCAAAGTTTTCTTCATGACCGCTGCGCGTGGCGGTCACGATCACGCGACCCGGCGCGGAGAGTGTGTTGATGAACGGACTGCTGGAGGACGCACAGTTGATGACTATCACCGGGCGGCGAAATGGTTTCAGCCACTCGCCCAGTTCCGTCGCCGAGAGGTCCGGCCCGCGCAGATTGAACTTGGCCTCCTTGCCATCAAACGTGCCGTGGCCGATCAGCACGAGCCACAACTCCGCTGTGGAGTTTGTGGGTTCATTAACCAGAGATTGTTTCAGCAACGACAAGTCAGTAGTCGCGTTTGTGGGATCAAGTCCGATGGTAACATGGTTTGCCCCCGCCTTGACACTGGCATTGGTCCAAAGCTCTGCCCCCTTCGCGAACTCCTTGCCGAAGTCCGCTTCACCCGCCGCGCCGACGGCAATGATGACAGTGGGTCGATCAGCAGCGCCGTTTCCACGCGCTGAATCCTCAAGCGAGAACCAGCCGAGCGCGAAGGCAACATTCAACGCCCACCATTTAGCATTCAAAGTCCAATGGCCGCGTCGCGTGCGACTTTGCGCGTTGGGTGTTGAATGTTGAATGTTGAATGTTCTGCTTTCCCTCACGCCATTCCTTTCCATCGTCGCAATCCCCATTCGGACGCAAAGCAGGCCAACGCCAGCAGAAACACCAGCGGCTTGTGCCACAGTGGAGTGGTTACGCTCTCGGTGATGGGCGCATTACGATTTGGCAGCATATCCGCAAGCCCTGCCAGGCCATTTCTGGAAACTACTTCGCCGCCCGTCTGCCGCGCGATGCTTTCCAGCAACGCATGATTCGGCCTCAACGACTTGAATTCCTCTGCTGCCGGGTCCGCCGACCATCCTACCTGTGTCCGGCCCACTTCCACGCCCCCTTCATCCGCCACCACGGCTTCCGCCAGATAACCACCCGCTGCCCGTGGCACAAACTGCGCCTCATAAGCACCCGCCTCTGCTAAAGCCGGCTCTGCATTCAGTCGCACACTATTTGCTCGATTCGTGTTAAAAATCTCATCACCCACCGCCGACACCGTCACCTTTACCGTCGCATTATCCAGCGGTTTGAATTCCTTGTCCCGCACGCGCACGCGCAGCGCCATCGCCTGATTTGGATCGTCGCGCTTCGGCTCAGCGACAAACTCAATCCGTTGTGGCACGTCGGCAATCAGCCAGCGGATCATCTGTCGCCACGCCTTGTCCTGGTCGTGGCGCATGGCTTCATCGCGCAAACCCCAGCGCCAAAGATCGCCGATCAACAACGCACCAACGCGCCCATTGCCGAAGCGTTGCGCCACGAGCGCCGGGTATTTTGCTCCGCTTTCGTCCTGCACCTCGGCGATGACGCTCGCGCCCGGTTTCACATCGCGCACCCGGTTCAACACTTGCAGCGCGGGCATCTCGGTGAGGCGCGTTCGTTCGCTGGCTTCGTTATCGCGCAAGCGCGCCCAAGGTTGCAGCCAGCCTTCGCGCGTAAGATTCAGCCGCAGGTTGACCAGCGGTTTTGTCTCGCGTGTGTAATCGAGATACACCGGCAGCATCTTGCCAACCGCCGTGTGCTCGTATTTGCCCTGATGAAACGATTCCGCGCCCCCGAGCATCAGCAACCCACCGCCGCGCTCGGACACAAACTTTTGCAGCAAAGACATCTGGTCGCGCGTGAAAAAGTCTGCTTCGAGGTCGTCGAGGATCACGGCGTGATAACCGTTGAGCAAATCTGCGGTCTTTGGGAAACCGCCTGCGAGCTCCGTTGCGTCCTTCGTGTTGAGGGGAATCAACACCGGTTCATTGTAGCCTTCCGTATCCTCCGTCGTACGATCAAACCCGCGGAAGAGCGGATTCGCCGACTCGCCCGGCCGGCTGCGGAATTCAAACTGGCCAAATCCCTTCTCTTTCTTGGCAATGCGGATCAGCCCGACCAGCTCCATCTGATTGTCCTCCGCGAGCGCGCGATTCAGGAACTTGAACTCCCAGTTGGGCCGTCCGCTGACGTACAGAATCCGATACGGTCCTTTGCCGCGATCCACCGTGATGATGCGTGTGTTGTTGGCCAGTGTGGCTTCAAGGGTGGTTGCCGGTTGTGCAAACTGGCCGAGTTCGTCCTTGGCCGAAACCCGCACGCGATAGAATGAAATGCCAGCCTTCTCCGGACGCAGTTGAAAGCGGAACGTGTCCGTGTTTCTTGTGGCGCGCTGGTTCAGCTCCTGGACCACCTTTCCGTCCTGGTCGAGCAACTGCGCGGTGATCATTCTGCCGCCATATCCGCCCGCCAGCACTTCGGCCTGCACCGTCACGGGTTGATCCTCGAACGCCGTCTGGCTCACCGCAACTTTCTGAATCGCGATGTCGTTGATGGTATCGTCACGCCCAATAATGACGGGATAAATTGGCGGCAAACCGGTCGTGTCGAGTTTGCCATCGGGCAAATCGGTGGCGTTTCCATCCGTCAGCAGCAATACCCCCGCAAGCGGCTGACCTCGAAAGCGCTCACCAATCGTCCGCAAGGCCGCGCCGATGGCGGACGCGCGTCCGTCGAACTGGAGTTCGGAAAACTCTTTGGAGCTTTGCAGGCGCGCATCAAAAATATAACGACGCAGTTGAAAAGTGCTTTCCAGTTTGTCCTGCCAGTTGCCCGCCTGCGGTGCGAGCAGATTGGTGAGCGCCGCGCCGCGAGTCCCGGTTTCGCCAAGATCCTTGATGTTCATGCCCTGGCTGTTGTCAGCGAGGATCGCCAGAAAGTTGGCGCCGGGCCGTGCGCGTTGCGAACTCCAAAGCGGATCGAGCAAACACGCGAGCAGCGCGGCGAGGCCGAGCAATTTCAGAAACGCACACGCCGTACGAAGCTTCCTGTCGGCGCGTGCTCGAAGATAAGTCCAGGCGAGCAGTAGAATCGCCACAACGAGAAACGCCGCTGCAGGCAGCACCCATTCACGCCCGGAGATGACGATGGTGGCGAGACTCAATCCACGCATCACTTCGAGCCTCCGGCATTTGGCGCCTTGCCCGACTCGCTCTTCCCCAGTTCCTCATAGTAGCGCCGCACGAGTTCGGAATAGCGCGTCGGGACGGGATCGCGGTCAATCGGCACGAGCGCTTCCTTCGATTCGCGACGCGCCAGTTCCTCGCTTACCCGGGAGCGCAACTCCACCAGCGGTCCGGCGATCTGCATTTTTACCAAATCCCACTGCGGCTCGCGGGAATGACGCTTCAAGTCCTGGCGCACGTTGCGCATCCGGTCGCGGATCCGCGCCGCCTCGGAGCGCAACTCGGGAACATCCAGCATCTCCTCCACGTCGCGCAATCGATCCGTCCACTGTGTGTATTCCGCCCCGGTAATCGGGCCGCCGGCAAATCCACCGGCGTTGTCGTCACCCCCGAATTGATCCAGAAAACTCCCGCCGCCACGCTGGCCGCCGTTTTGGCGCTGACCATCGCGTTGGCCCGGCTGATTCCCGCCGTCCTGCCCAGGATTGTTGCCACCCCGCTGCTGATTCGCGGAAGCGACCTGCTGTTCTCCTCGGCCTTGCCCGCGCTGTCCCGATTGGGTTTGCTGCCCGGGTTGGTCGCTTGGTTGTCCTTGACCTTCTTGCTGCTGACCCTGCTGACCTTGTCCTTGCTGAGACTGATTTTGCGCTTGTTGTTGTCCTTCGCGCCCACTTTGCGCATTGGCCTGCTGTTGCTGCTCCGATTGTTCACCTTGATTGCCGCCGCGCTGCTGTTCGCCTCGCTCACTCGAATTAGCCTGCGCGCCGCCCGCCTGATTCGTGCTCGACTGACGTTGCGCTTGCGCCAGTTCGCGTTCAATCTGCCGGCTCAACTCGTCGAGTTCATTACGTGCGAGGCGTAACGCTTCTGTGTCATCGCCGAGCACACTATCCGCCGCGTGCTCAACGCCGGTCTTGAGATCGTTGATACTGCGGCGGGCCCGCTGTTCGAGATTGTTCGCTTCGGCGGAAAGGCCTTCGCGCAAGAGGTCGGCGCTCACTTCCACCGCCGTTTTGCCTCCACGCCGGCTCTCGCGCAAATACTGTTCGACACCCTGGCGCAAACGGCCCTGCGTCAGTAGGTCGTCGCTCGTCTCCTGTAAATTCTTCGCGTCGTCCTGCGTCGCCTTGCGTAATGTGTCGTAAAGCTGGCGCGACAACAGCGGCTCGACCGGTTCGGCCTTCTGCGTGACCTCGGTCGCGTGCTTCACGAGTTCGTCCATGCGCTTCTTCTGCTCGTCGAGTTGTGACGCGAGTTCCTTGCGCTCGTCGGAATCCGTGAGCGTCTTCCGTTGGGTTGAGTCATTGAGCGCATCCAGCTTTTGGCCGACATCCTCCTGTTTCTCCGACAGCTCGCGCGCCTGACTGCGCAACTCGCGCATGTCTTCTGCGAACTGGCTGGAATTTTGTTTACGAAAATCATCGCGCATCTGCTGCAAATCCCGCTGGGCGCGTGTGCCCGACGACAACGCCTGCGAAACATCACCACGCTGCATGGCTTCGGATGCCTGTTGGACCTCGTTGCGTGTCTGTTCAAGTTGCTCGCGCGCCTCCGCCATCTGCGACTGGTTTTCCGGGCGCTCCATGCGCTGACGCAATTCGTCCACGTCCGCGAGCATTTGCTGTTGCTCTTCTTGCAACCGCTTCAGGCGCTCGCGCAGTTCCTCGCGCTCAGCGGCTGTCTTCGCTTCCTGGAGCGCGGCCTGCAATTCCTTGAGTCGCTCATTCACGTCCTGCTGGCGCTGCGCCAGTTCCTTCAAACGATTGAAGGCCTGCAATTGCTCGCGCTGCTGCGGACTTTGAGGGGGCGCGGCCTGACGTTCCGTCTCGTAGCGATTCTGCGATTGGCGTAAATTGAGCTGATCCAACTGCCGCTGCGCCCGCTGGCCGCGACTGCTTTGACCCTGCTGACCGGGCTGACCTTGCGACACTTGAGTTTCGCGCGCTGCCATGCGCAGCAATGCCTGATATGCCGACTGCTCAGAGGACAAAGCGGGCGGTAGGGCTTTGGGTGAATTGTCGTCCGCCGCGTCGGTGAGATGCTCGACTGCTTTCGCCATTTCGTTCTCCACGGTTTCGAGCAGGGCCTTCGTCCGCGGATCATCGCCCTCCTCCATGCGACTTCGCACCTGCTCCAGTGCTTTCTCCTGCGACTCCTTCACCGTCTCGGCATCCTTCTCGAAATTCGCGGTCGGCGATTTGCCCGTTTCGCGGCGCTGAAGATTCCAGGTCGCAGTGATGATCTGCTTCTGCAATTCGGCTAATTTCTCGGCGGCGTTCTGACCTTGCTGGCCCTGTTGCTGTTGTTGCTGCTGCTGATTTGGGTCTTGCTGCTGGCCTTCGCGGAAAATTTCCTCGAACGGGCGTACCTCGGCGAAAAACATGTCGCTCGTCGTGCGACGCGGCTGACCGTCTGGTCCGATATCTTCCGCCCAGAGGTAGTAACTCAACAACTGATCAGGCTGCGCGCCGAGGTCTTCGAGCGGAACGAGATGATCAAAGGTGCGTTTCTCGTGCGGTGCGGCGTTCGTGCCCAGGGTGATGAACTTCGTTTCCTGCCCGGCGAGATTATAGGCGAAGCCGTAGCTCTTGAGGCCGAAATCATCCGAGGCTTCGGCCTTGAACGCAATTTCCTCCAACGCCGAAACGCGCTGATCGCCTTTCGGGAAAGCGAACCTCAATTCCGGGGCGCGATTGGTGAGCGCATCGAGGACGAACAGCGGCGGCAGTTTGTTCGTGCGGCCCGCGTCATCCACAAGGATGAGTTCATAGCGACCGCTCTTTTCGAGTTTGAAGTTGGAAACATAAACGTTGGGACGATTTGTGTCGGGTAACAGCGGAAATGGAGCGCCGATCTCTCGATCGGCTCGGAGTTGATTCGTTGTCGGGCCGGGCCGATCTGGAGATCGGCGCTCCGGGACGGGTACGAGCGTCGCAGACTTGACCGACTTGTTCAGATGAAAGGTGTAATCGAGCGCGCTGCCTTCGACTGCGCTGACGCGGCGGGTGTCCTCGATCGCTTTCACGGTCAGACCCGTGTAATCAGGATATGTCACCTTGGCATCGGCGCGTTCGAGGCGCGGGAACTCGAACGTGGTGACGCGATACTCGCGCGTCTGCTCACTGCCGTATTCGACGCGATAGGTAAGTTCCGCCTGAACCTCCGGCAGGCTCGTGCCGAAAACCGGATCGTCGAGATTCTTCGTAAGCGGAATCCGGCGCTCGGGTTCGTTTGCAGGCCGCACGATCAGCGAGGCTTCCGCCGGCACATCGCCCTCGAATTTCGCGAGCACGACCAGACTGCTGCCTTTCTCGATGCTCGTGTCGCCCGGCGTGACGGCGATTTCGCGGCCCGTGAGCTTGAGAATCGCCATGCGGGGCGGCGCAGCCTGATAGAGCGCGAGCAACACGACCGCGAGCAACGCCAGCGCGGCGAAGTTGCCGAATTGCGCGAGCCGGAGTTGCTTGGCGGCGCGCTTGCGCCACACGCTGCGACGATCCTCCGCCAGCGCCTCGCGAATGACGCGGTCCTGGAGGTAATTCAGTTCGAGCGTGGCGGAATCCGGCTTTTGCTCCACGGCGGTAAGCAATAAGGTGTGCAGTTTCGGATTCTCCGCCTCGATGTTGCGCGCGATGATTTGAAAATCCAGCGGTGCGCTTTTACTCCGACGCCAGATGACGAAGGTCCAAACCAACGTGACAACGAACAGCAACAGAAACAGCCACGGCGAAATCCAGCCGGTCAAACGGTGAACGAGGATGCAGAACAGCCCAGCGCCTGCTGCCGCCAGCCAGCCTAAAGCCAAAGTGCGCAGCAACCGCCCTTGCCGTTCGTCACGGGCGACGGGTTCGAGATGAATTTGCAGGAGGCGATCAATCATGCGGTTGCCTCAGCGGGTGCGGCGGACCGCCGGGTGATCCAGCCAGCCAGCCAGGTTTCGACCAACAATACCGCCAGCGCGGCCACAATCAACCATCGCCACAACTTTTGTCGCGCCTCCAACTCGGCGTTGTGCAAGGTTTCCTGCCTGCTGGCCTGCACAGCCGATGTGATTTCGACGGACTTCATGGGGACGCCAAGCCGCTCCAGTTCATCCACAGGCAGTGGCGCGGTTTTGCTTTCGGTGGCGTCGAGATTCACGGCGAACTTCACGGGCGTTGGCACAGCAGAAACCTCGTAAATGCCAGGCTGGTCGGTTTGGGTAAAGCGCGTCTCGCCGGACGCGAGTTGGAATTGGGCTCCATCTGGTTTGCGGACGGACAAACTGGAGCCGCCGTTCTTCGTCAGGAGTGTCGTGAAATCAACGGTATCGCCGACGCGGAATTGCGCGAGTTGCGCGCTGATGCCGCCGGCTTGATCGAGCAGCGAGTAGAGCATGGGCACGAACTTGGACGACAGCGCGAACTGGCTGTCCGTTGGCCGCCACGAGAACGTGAATACAAACAGTCGCCCCCGCCCGACGGGAATTTCGAGGATGGCAGGATCGTTGTCGTCGTAGCTGGCGATGACGCGTACGCCTGGCAGCTTTTCGATCGAGAGTTTGCGATGTTTCCAAAAGCGGATCTTGGTAAAGTCGCCGAATCGCGGATCGGCGAACGGCGCGAACAATGGATGCGTGAAATCCATCTGGCCGAGCATCGCGTAGTTCGCGACAGCAGACTCGATGGCGGTGAGGTCAGGCCAGCCAGTGAGTTGGCCGAGTGTGTTGGCGATTTGGATGTCGTTCATCACGAGCAAGGCAGTGCCGCCGTTGGTGAGGAATTGACGAGTCGTGAGGGCGCTTTCTTCGGGCAAAGTGCTGGAGATGATTACGAGGCGATGGCTTTCGGAGCGCCGATCACCGGATCGGCTCGGTGCCGCCGCGGTATTCTCATCGAGCCGATCTGGAGATCGGCGCTCCAGGCGCACGGCCTGCCGACGCGTATCTTGAAACGCGCGCTTGAGGTAGTAGAGTGATTGCGACGAATCCGTCTCCACGTCGCTGCCGAGATAGAGCACGGTTACTTCCTCGGCCTTGGGTTGAACGACGTATGCCGTGTTGTCGAAGTCGTCGTCATCCCCGGTCAAGGTGATGCGCTCGGCGACAGAGTTGGTCGGCAGCTTGGGCGCGGGCACGATGCGGCTTTGGCCGGGCGGCACGTAGGCGTCCAGCGAATCGCCGGGGCCAGCCCAGCGGATTTGAAACTGCTCGCGCTTGGCGTCGGTTGAATTGTTCACGCGGAGGCGCACGGGCGTGTCGCCGGTGGTCTGCGCGGAATCATCGGCGTCCATCACCCATTGCAGGCCGGCGTTGGTCGGACGACTGGCTTTGACCGGTGTCACCACCACTTCCAGACCACGCGGCCATTCGTGTCCCTGTAAGCCGTCGAGGCGGCTGCCTTCCTGCATGTCGGTGATGAGGATGATGCGGCGTAATCCGGTATGCTGCTCGCGCTTCTCGGCGTCTTCGATGGTTTCGGCGGCAGCGATCAGCGCGTTGCCGAGATGTGTTGAGTGCCAGGTAGGTTTGGTTTCGACGAGACGCTGGGCAGCGATGGCGGCGCGTTCCGAAGCATTCATGGCTGCCCACTGCTCGAAGCTGACGAGACTGCGGACTTGGTCATCGAAAGTGAGCACGGCGACTTGATCGGCTGGCGTTGTGTTGTTCAAGGCGGCTTCGGCCTTTGCCAATGCGTCAGCCCAGATGCCATCGCGCTTCATGCTGGCGCTGGTGTCCACGAGGATTACCACTTGGGCGCTGGCGGTGTTGGTCGGAGTCGCAGCCATTGGTTGCTGGAGGAACGGGCGCGCAAAGGCGAACGCGAGAATGCAGACGGCCAGGCAGCGGAGCAGCAACAGGAAAATATTCTCCAGCCGGTTGCGCCGCGTCATGCGCGGCGGCGTGGGCTTGAGAAACATCAGCGAACTGAACACCTGCTTTTCGCGCGACGAACGGCGGACGAGGTGAAACACCACCGGCAACGCGATTGCGAGTCCTCCGAGCAAAAAGAGTGGCGCGAGGAAGCTCATGTTCCTGTTTGTAGGTAGCAGTTCTCGCGCTGCGAGAACTCCGTCCGCGCAGTAGCGGACGGAACGAACAGATGGGTGCTTCCAATCGGCCAAGGCGTTGCGCCGCTGCACGCGGCGCTACTGCTCGCAGCGCGAGCAGTTCCACCATTCAACTGGGGCAGAATCATCATTTCCTGGATCGCGTGAAGCGATTGGTGGATTTGCCGCGTTGATGGCGCTCGCGCAGGAAATCAAACATGGCCAGTTCCAGCGCGCGGTTGTGCGCAGTCGCGGGATCGTCGCTGACAGGTGGCGCGGACGGCTTCGTTGTGGGCGGTCAGGCGATGCAGGTATTCCTTGCGCGCAGTCGCGGGATCGATGAACAAGTCGCGACCGGATTCCACATCGCGGAACATGACGGCGCGATCAAAGTTGAACGTGAGTTCGGCAGGATCGAGAACCTGAAACAGCATGACTTCGTGGCCCGAAGCGGCGAGGGCGGTGAGGTTGCGTTCCAAGGTTTCAATCGGTGCGAGGAAATCGGAAATGAAGACCATCAGCGAGCGTTTGCGGACGATTTCAACAATGCGCTTGAGCGGCGCGACGAGGTCGGTGGTGCTGCCAGCGGTGGCTTGTTCAAGTTGGAGCATCAGCCGGCGCAAGTGGCCGATGCGATTGCGCGCGGGGAGGTAGTCGCGGATTTGTTCATCGAAGGTTAGCAGCCCGACGGCGTCGCCTTGTTGGTGCAGGAAGTAGGCGAGCGTGGCGGCGAGGGTGTTGGCGTATTGCGATTTGGTCCAACCGAGCGAGCCGTAATCCATCGATCGGCTGTGGTCCACGAGCAGGTAGCAACGGAGGTTGGTTTCGTCCTCGAATTTCTTGATGTAGTAACGGTCGCTGCGCGCGAAGAGCCGCCAGTCAAGATAACGCGGGTCGTCGCCGGGCGAATACTGACGATACTCGGTGAACTCGACGGAGAAGCCGTGATACGGACTGCGATGAATGCCGTGCCAGAATCCCTCGACCACGATGCGAGCGCGGAGTTCGAGATTTTTGATGGCCATCAAGGCCTGCGGCGAAATCAGTTTTGACGCGGGCGCGTTTGCATTCGGCTTAACGAAACTTTGTGTGGCCAACGCGCTCATGGTCCGCTCACTTCACTACGACGCCTTTGACGGCTTCAATCAATTTGCCGATGACCGTTTCAACCGTCACCCCTTCCGCTTCGGCGCGGTAGTTGAGCAGGATGCGGTGACGCAACACCGGGTAGGCGAGCGTCTGAATGTCCTCAATGGTCACGTGGGCGCGACCTTGGAGAAGGGCACGGACTTTCGCGCCGAGCACCAGGAATTGTCCGGCCCGCAGGCCGGCGCCCCAACTGATCCATTCGTTGACGAAATCCGGCGCGTTGGGTTGCTTGGGCCGCGACGCAGCAGCGAGCCGCACGGCGTAGCGGACGAGGTCGCTCGCGATAGGCACTTTGCGGACAATTTCATGGAACCGAAGCACGTCCTCGCCGGTGAAGAGCGGCTCAATCGGCGCGGGTTTGCCACCGGTGGTTTGTTTAACGACTTCGACTTCTTCGTCCTCGGGCAGGTAATCAATCACCACGTTGAACATGAAGCGGTCGAGTTGCGCCTCGGGCAACGGATACGTGCCTTCCATCTCGATCGGGTTTTGCGTGGCGAGAACGAAGAACGGTTCGGGCAGTGCGTGCCGTACACCGGCGGCGGTCACCTGATGTTCCTGCATCGCTTCGAGCAACGCGGCCTGCGTCTTGGGCGGCGTGCGGTTGATTTCGTCGGCAAGAATCATGTTGGCGAAGACCGGGCCGGGGACGAAGGCAAGTTTTCGCACGCCACCGGTGTCCTGCAATATCTCCGTGCCGGTGATGTCGGCGGGCATGAGGTCGGGCGTGAACTGGACGCGCTGAAACTTGAGATGGAAAATCTGTGCGATGGATTTCACGAGCAGGGTCTTCGCGAGTCCCGGCGCGCCGGTGATGAGGCAATGACCGCCGGAAAAGAGCGCGATGAGCAATTGCTCGATGACGTCCTTCTGACCGACGATGACTTTGGACAGCTCGCTTTGGATGCGCGTGCGGCCAGCTTTGATTTGCTCGACGGTTTGTTCTTCGGAGGTGTGGGTGGGAATGGTGTGTGACAAGGGATTCCTTCTATTCAGAGTTGTGGGGCTTTAATGCGTCATTGCGTAGAAGATTATGTTGATACCGAGCGGGTAGGCTTTCTTTTCCGAAAACTCACGAAAGAAATACTCGTTCTCGCCTTCGCGTTCCCAGCCATCGCCGTTGTCGGTGTTGTGGCAGATGATCACCATCATGCGCTCTTTGTCGTCAAAGATGGCTTTAAAATGGACGTTCCGCACATTCCCCCCGGCGTGATTTTCTTCCCAAGTTACGCCGGTATACTGACTCTCCGTGCCAGTCTGGACATTGGGAATCTGCAACTTGTTCTTGTCCTTTCCGAGATCGAAAATGCAATGAAAAATTGGATGTTCCATGGGCAGTTCGACTGGTTCGCGTTCGGGAAACACCCGTTTGATCTGGTCGTAAAAATTCTGCCACTCGGCTTCACCCCAGAAATCGTCCACCATGAGAAATCCGCCGTTGAGCAGGTATCGGCGCAGGATCTTCACTTCCTCGTCGCTGAACTCGAGCATGCCGGGCTCGACAATGTAGATGAATGGGCAGTCGAATAGTTCCGGGCTGGTCAGCTCGAGGTCCTTCTCGTGCGGATAGACTTTGAGCGAGGTCAATTGTTGCAGGCGAAAGCCAAAGTTGATGTCGGCGTCGGGCGCATCCGTGTACCAACGACCGCCACCTCGGCCCCAACCCCAGCCACCGCTCGCGGACGTGTAACGAATGCGGGCGAAGGTGAAAACATCCTTCTCAAACTCCGGATCGTTGCTCCATGCAGGCAAACTGCCGTTATTCTCCTGAAACCCGCGAAACCGTCCGCCGCCACGCCGTTGGGCCAGACAGACTGTGGCAGCCACGATCAACAGGACGCAAATTCCGATGACGGTTCGTTTCATGATTGCCTTCGCTTCACGGAGTCGCCGACGTTCTGGGTTTGATCTGCGTGTCTGCCGCGCCAGAATTTGTCCCGTTGGTGTTTACCTGCGCCAGTTCGAGGAGCAGGCGATGAGCGTCGCGGAAACGCGGAGCTTCTTCCAATGCTTGCAATACGTGACGCTTGGCGGCGGGGTCGTTATTCATGTGCATCAAGCGGGCGAGTCGGAAATGCACGTCTGCCGGGTCGGCGGGGTCGAGCAGGAGCAGTTTCTGATAAGAGTTGATGGCGGTTTGGGTTTCGCCGAGTTCTTCGCTGGCGGTGGCGAGAAATCGGTAGGGCTGGGGCAACAACGGATTCACGGCGAGGAACCGCTCGGCATTTTGCGCGACCGTTTTCCAGTCCTTCGCGCGTTCAGCCAGGCTTCCTGACTGGCCCACTTCTCCAAGGCGGCGCGCTCCTCAGCGTTTTCCTTGAGGCCGCGATGGACGGCCGCAAGCAGGGCGTAGGCGTTGTTAGCCCCGGATTGATTTGGGTAGAGTTCAATTAGTTTGTTCAGCGGCGCTTTGGCGGCCTGCCAGTTCTTTTCGGAAACTGCTTTGGTCGCCTGTTCCAGCAAGGACCAGTAATTGGCTTTGCCAGATGATTTGGCCGCAACCTCCACAGGCTTCGTGGCGGGAGCAGGCGCGGTGGTTTCGTGGGATGAAACTTCCGGAAGATCGTTCGTGAGAAGTTTCTTGGGCAGCGGAGGGACGATCACATCCTTCGCTTCCTTATCTCCACCGCGCGGCGACAAACCGCCCAAGCCCAGCCGACGGAGGAAACCCGATTCTGCTTCCGGCTTTTTCCAATCCAGTCCTGGCCCGAGCGCCTCGGCCTTGGTTTTGGCAAAGGCGGCAAATTCCTTTTCGATTTGCTTCATCGGCGCTGTGTTCTTGGCAATGGCTTCATTGATGTCGGTGCCGTTGCCGAGGTCGCGCAGAATCGCCTGGAGGCTGGGGAATCCAAATTTGCCGACCAGATACTCGACGACCAGCGCCGATTGGTAATAAGCGAACTGGACGTGCAGATCGCTCTTGGGCGACATGAAGGCGCTGCTGAGTTCGCTGACGGGCTTGAGGTCGTCGCCGAGAACCATCTCGCGGTAACGCGGATTCATCGTTTGCCCCCAGGTTGGATTCGCCTGAAGCTCCTCGAAAACCGAGATGCCTTCGCTCAACCAGCGTGGCATTTTGTTTTTGGTCATTTGCAGGGTGACGACGTGCGTGAACTCATGCCAAAGCACCGCCTCCCAGTTCGCCGGGCTGCCGCCCTGCGACGCCGGGCTGTTGGCCGTGATCACGCGGCCAAAACAAACGCCGAGGAAACCGGGATTGCCCGGCATGCCAAAAGTGCGCACGCCAAAATCTTTTTGCTCGGGGAAAATCTCGACAAAGGTCGGCGACTCCAGCGTGATGCCGTATTTCTCGGTAAGTTTGGCTTTCGCCCGGCCGAGCAGGGCCAGTGCGCGGTCGCCATAAAGTGCGGCTTCGGATTGGCTCATGCGGAGAACGAAGTCTGCGTTCGTCAGCGTTTGAAACTTCTGCATCGTGCCGTGCAAGGTGACGAGGTTGTAAGCCGTGACATCATAGGCGTCTTGCTTATGGAGATCTTCGGCGAGTTGAATCTGGGCGGGCAGGTATCCCGGATCAAATGCCAACGCCTGCTGCTGGCAAGCCGCACCCTCGGCGAACCGATACTTCTGCGACAACTTCAGCCCAATGAGATGATCCACCGCCGGATTGTTCTTCCAATACTTCAAACCGTTTTCGCGGGCTGCGGTTTCACCCGTCGAGTCATTTCGCAGATGCGCCAGCACCGCCCGGTACGCCCAAGCCTCGGGTTGCCAGGGATTCACCTTGAGCGCTCGCGCCAGCAGCTTGTCCGCTTCGGCGTATTCCTCCGCGTCAACCAAATGATCCGTGAGCAACAGCATGCTCGGTACGTGGTTCTCATTTTTGTCCAGTGCGGTTTCGGTCAGTTCGAGCATCTGGCCGCGAGCGTTCGGTTGATAGGCACGGGCCAGGCCGTTCAGCAGGTCGGCATCGTTGGGGAATTTCTTGATTGCTTCGTTAAACGTTTTCGCCGCGAGAGCAAAATCGTTTTTGTCCAACGCCAGTTCTCCATTGGCCAGCCAGGCATCACGCAAATCCGGGTCGGCCTTTTGCGCCGGATTGAAGAGGCGTTCGAGCACTGTCTTCGGGTCCGCCCCGAGCAGCAAGGCCGCCCGGCCCAGCGCGACGATGTTGGGCGGATCGCGATAGGCCCAGGTCCGGCTGGCTGCCAGTTGATTGATCTCGCGCAGCCGGGTGCGGGCCACTGTGGTGTTGCCGATGGCGTTGGCGGTGTCAAAGCCAAGCAATCGGAGTTGGATGCTGCCACCGATATGCGTGATGGCGTTGCTGACGACGTTCTCGGCCTCGGGATAACGGCCGAGCGTGAGCAACGTTTTGGTCTCAAGCAGCCGCCATTCTTCGGCATGGTCGTCATCCTGGGAGATCTTCTCGCAGGCGGTGAGGCAGGACTGGTATTTGCCGTTGAGAAACAGTTTGCGCGCGTCAGCCAGATCATCGGCGAAGGCAGGCGAACTCAGGACCGCCAGCAGCATGGCCAACGCCCAGTTGGAGACTGCTGGGGTAGGGAAGCTCATTGGGCGCCGGCGCATGAGCATTTTTAACCCCGCCCATAAAAAGGTGCAAGGACGCGGATGCATTCGCGCTACAAAGATTTCAATCCGATGGAGAATGTTCCGGATTGCGCAAAACTTGCGCGGTTGGGGAGGGCTGTGGATGAGTCGCGAATAGCAATTGTGTCCATTGGGTCGAACTGCCATGTTTGACTCGAAAGGACCGTCATGAATCGCCAGCAGTTGCTTGACCTCTATTACCTGGAAGCGCGCTCCAAATTGATTGATATCGCGGCATTCCTCGACCGCGTGGACCGTGCGAAGGGCGAAGGGGACTTTCGCCTTAACGCTTTCCGACAGGCCCTCACCCAGCTAGAGCCGGGGGCGAGTTCTCGGGCCGAACGCGTGCTTGGTTCGTTAAGCGATCCGACGACTGAACCGATTCCCGCTGCCACAACCAAGGCCGCGTGCGGCGCCTGGCCGGGGAAATAATTGCCATGCGATATAT
This sequence comes from Limisphaerales bacterium, assembly GCA_044225555.1. Taxonomy (GTDB): domain Bacteria; phylum Verrucomicrobiota; class Verrucomicrobiia; order Limisphaerales; family JADLHS01; genus JADLHS01. The sequence continues at coordinate 148,440 of JBGAIM010000005.1, forward strand.
CGAACCTCACGCGCACATGGTCAGCCGGGTAACCGATGACTATCAATCAATGGTGGTTGCTGGATGTGCCGCCGTTTGCGAGCCGGCATTCTGGGCGGGCTTCGATCGCAGTTCCGCTGCCGGGTTTTATGATTACTTCTGCCAGTTGACCGAACATGAGCCCCGGCGCGCAGCGAAGTTCGGGCTGCCGCATTACTGCTGGCTGTGCATCAATCCCAAGGAATCCGAGGATGTAAAACTGGCGAGCGATGTCATCGCGCTGATCCCGAAGTTTCTCGAGCGGCAGAATGTGCTCGGCATCGGCGAGATTGGATTGAACAAGAACTCGCGCAACGAACTGAAGGTCCTCGAAATGCACGTGGACCTCGCTGCTCGGAGCAATCAACTCATCCTCGTCCATACACCGCATCTCGAAGACAAGCTCAAAGGCACGCGCCTGATCCTCGAGGTCTTGAAGGCCGATTCGCGCATCAAGCCGGAGCGCTGTCTGATCGATCACGTGGAAGAGCACACGGTTAAACTGGTGCTCGACGGCGGTTTCTGGGGCGGCATGACGTTGTATCCCGAAACCAAGTGCACGGCCGCGCGTGCCGTGGACATGATCGAGCAATACAGTGGCGAGCGGCTCTGGATGAACAGCGCGTGCGACTGGGGCGTGAGCGTGCCGCTGGCCATTCCGTATGCGGCGCTTGAATTGCGCAAACGCGGACACAGCGCCGAGGCCATTGACCGGCTGGTGTATCAGAACCCGAAGCGCTTTCTGAGTCAGTGCTCCAAGTTCAAACTGATCGAAGCTACAGCCTAAGATTGTTCCTGCCATGCTGCTGAAACACGGCCTGCATCTCGCCTATTGCACGAACGTCCATCGCGGGGAAACGTGGGCGGAAACCATCGCAGCTTTGGAGCAACACACGCTACGCGTCAAGGCGAGGGTTGCACCGAAGCACCGCTATGCCATCGGTCTGCGTTTGAGCGACCAAGCTTCGCGCGAACTTTCGGACCCGCAAACGCTGCTGCAATTCCAGCGCTGGCTAGATCTGCACGACTGCTATGTTTTCACGATCAACGGATTTCCGTTCGGTCGGTTCCATGGCACCCGCGTGAAGGAGAATGTTCACCGGCCAGACTGGACGGATGACCGGCGGGTGGAATACACCAAGCGCCTGTTCGGTCTGCTGGCGCAACTGGTGCCCGTGGGCATCGAAGGCAGCGTCAGCACGTCGCCCGGTTCGTACAAGGACTTCATCACCTCGCCCGAACAGGAGCGCGCCATGCGGGACAACTTTTGGCAGGTAGTGCAACATCTCGCAACTTTGAGCGAGCGGACCAATCGGCAATTGCATCTCGGCGTCGAACCTGAGCCATTCGGTTGTTTCGAGAACACCGCCGAAACGCTGAGGTTCTTCGAGCAGATTCGGGATGAGCATCCCGACGACTCGCGACTGGACAGGCATCTGGGTGTGAACTACGACGCCTGTCATTTCGCCATCGAGTTTGAAGACCCGGCGCAGGCCGTGGTACAATTTCAAGCCAACGGCATCCGCCTCAGCAAAATTCATCTCAGCAATGCGCTGACATTGCTTCCGACCACGACATCGTTGAAGCAGCTCGCAGCGTTTGACGAAGAGGTGTATTTGCATCAAGTCATCGTGCGTTGTGCGGATGGTTCGTTGACAAAGTTCTCCGATTTGCCCGCCGCGTTGCGAAGTGACTGCGCGCGGAATCCAGATACCGGTGATGAATGGCGCGTTCATTTCCACGTCCCGCTGCATTGGCAGCCCACGGGCGAACTGAGTACCACCGCCGACCATGTCCTGGGCCTGTTGAAACTGCTGCAAGCCCAGCCGCGTCTGTGCTCGCATCTGGAAATGGAAACCTATACTTGGGCCGTATTGCCCGAGCCATGTCGCAGTCGCGATGTTGTGGACCAACTTGTGGGCGAATATGAGTGGACTTTGCGGCAGCTTAGCGACTACGGATTGCGTTAAAAGTGATTTCAGCACGCAGCATGATGAAATGGTCTTACGCTCGCCCTCACCCTGACCCTCTGCCCCGGGGAGAGGGAACGGCGGTTGCGCGTGTCCTGCGCTTCGGAAAACTACATTGCCAATCCAGTTGCTGTTTTGCGAAGGAGACGGCGAAGGATTCACCCTCTCCTGGGGGAGAGGGCAGGGGTGAGGGCGAACGTTGCACCAATTTGCGATGAACGCGCCCACTCCACAACTCCGCACGCTGCTGGTCCTGGGCCGGATCTCCAACCTGCCCACGGTCTGGTCGAATTGTCTCGCGGCTTGGCTGTTGAACGGCGGCGGAAGTTGGCCAACGTTTGTTTTGTTGTGCTCCGGGGCAACGCTGCTCTATGTCGGCGGTATGTTTCTCAACGACGCCTTCGACACGGACTTTGACCGGCAATTTCGGCAGGAGCGCCCCATTCCGTCCGGACAAATCACCGAGCGCGATGTGTGGTGGATTGGCGGACTGCTGATTTTCTTCGGCTGGCTGCTGCTGTTCATGCTGGGGAACGCGGTGGCGCTGTTTGCAACGCTGCTCGTGGCGGCCATTGTCCTTTACGACGCGGTTCATAAACATATCGAAGGCGCGCCGTTCGTTATGGCCGCGTGCCGGCTTCTGCTTTACCTCGTCGCCGGAGCCGCGACGTTCCGGGCCGTGAGTGAACCGGTGCTCTGGCACGGACTGGCACTGGCCGCCTACATTGTTGGCCTGAGCTTTCTGGCGCGAAAGGAAAGCGGGCCAGCAAAAATCTCACGCTGGCCGATGCTGTTTTTGATGTCGCCGCTGGTGACAAGCATAGTCGTGAGCTCGAGTCGCAGCGTGCTTTCGTGGATCGCGTTGGTGGCGTTGCTCGCATGGTTGGTTTGGTGTCTGCGCCAACTAGCCGGCCCAGCGAAACCCAATGTCGGCCGTGTGGTTGCCGGGTTGCTGGCGGGGATTGTGTTCGTGGATTGCGCCGCGCTCTCACAATTGACGATCGGGTTGGCGGTGACGTTCCTTGGTTTGTTCCTTCTCGCGCTGCTCTTGCAGCGAACAATCCCCGCGACGTAAAGGTCTGCGCTTGCTAGGTGGAAGCGGCATTTGGGAGACTGCCTGACCTTTGACATGGATTTGATCAAGCGCACCATTCAAGTCAGTTGGCAACACCGCGTGTTGTTCACCGACCACGTGTTTGAGCTGGGCAATCCCATCTTGCGGGACAATCTGAGCCGGGATGAACAAGGCTCGCCGCGCCGGGCCATCGTGGTTTTGGATGAAACCCTGGCGACCGCACAACCATCTTTGGTTGCCGCTATCGAGAGTTATTTCAAAACCAATCCCACCGCCGCTTCACTCGCCGCGCCGCCGATTCTCTGCCCGGGTGGTGAACAAACCAAGGCGTCGTGGACCGCCGTAGCAGAACTGCACGCGGCCATTGACCGGCATCACATTGACCGGCACTCGTATCTCATCGCGGTCGGCGGCGGAGCGTTGCTGGACATGGCGGGACTTGCAGCTGCGACGGCGCACCGAGGCGTGCGGCACATTCGCATTCCCACGACGACGTTGAGCCAGTGCGATTCCGGCGTGGGGGTGAAGAACGGCATCAATGCGTTCGGGAAAAAGAATTTCATCGGGACCTTTGCGCCACCGTTTGCAGTGATCAACGACTTTCAATTGCTCGCCACCTTGTCGCCACGTGACAAGCGCGCGGGTTTTGTTGAGGCGGTGAAAGTGGCGTGCATTCGCAGCCGGGAGTTTTTTGAAGCGCTGGAAAAGGATGCGGCCGCGCTAGCGCAGTTTCAACCGGAGGCGATGCGGAAATTGATCCGCCGTTGCGCGGAACTGCACATGGACCATATCGCCACGAATGGCGATCCGTTTGAGTTTGGCTCGGCGCGACCGCTGGATTTCGGGCATTGGGCGGCGCACAAGCTGGAGCAATTGTCCGGGTTCACACTGCGGCACGGGGAGGCCGTGGCCATCGGGATTGCGTTGGACGTGGTCTATGCGCGTCGCGCCGGGTTTCTGAGCGCTGACAGTGCGGAGCGCGTATTGCGGTTGTTGCGGGCGCTGGGCTTCGAGTTGTTTCACGCGGATCTGCACCGGGACGAATTGCTGACGGGCCTGGAGGAGTTTCGCGAGCACCTTGGGGGGCGACTGGCCATCACGTTATTGCGCGACATCGGCGTCGGTTTCGAGGTGAACGAGATGAATGTGGAGCTGATTCGCGAATCCATTGCCGAACTGGCGGAGCGATTTCGAACATGACACGAGCGCGCGTCTCTGTAGGTGGTGGAATTCGTCGCGCTGCGACGAATCCGTCCGCGTGCAGCGGACGGAAGGCTTCTCGGTTGCGGGATGTTTGGCTGAAAGCTATTGCGCCGCTGCACGCGGCGCTGGTTGTCGCAGCGCGACAACCACTACCCTTATGACGCGCACGGCGGTCATCAATGTCGTAGGGCTTTCCGAGTCGTTGCTCGGTGAGCACACACCACGCATCAATGCGTTTCGGGCCCGCGGAGCTTTGGCGCGGATTGAGCCGGCGTTTCCGGCGGTGACCTGCACGGCGCAGTCTACCTACCTCACGGGGCTGGCTCCGGCGGAACACGGTATCGTGGCCAACGGTTGGTATAATCGTGAACTTACTGAAGTGCAGTTCTGGAAGCAATCCAATCGCCTCGTTGGTGGGAAGAAACTTTGGGAGACGTTGCGCGCGACGAATCCCGGCTTCACCTGTGCGAAGCTTTTCTGGTGGTACAACATGTACTCAAGCGCGGATTGGTCCATCACGCCGCGGCCGATGTATCCGGCGGACGGACGGAAGTTCTTCGACATCTATGCGTGGCCGTATTCCATCCGCGAAGATATCAAGCGCGATTTGGGAGAGTTTCCATTCCCGGCGTTCTGGGGGCCGGCAGCGGGTGTGGACTCATCGCGGTTTGCTGCGGATGCGGTGTCGAAATGGATTGCCGAGTCGGCCAAGTGGATTGAGCGCAAGCACGCGCCGACGTTGAATCTGATCTACCTGCCGCATCTGGATTACAACTTGCAACGCCTCGGGCCAGCTCATCCGACAATCGCTTCTGATTTGCGGCGCATTGATGCCATCGTGGGCGATCTGATTGATTTCTTTGCGAAGCAATCGGTGCAAGTGGTGTTGCTCTCGGAATACGGCATCAGCGCGGTGGACATGCCAATCCATTTGAACCGGCTGTTTCGTGAGCGTGGTTGGTTGACGGTGAAGGAGGAACTTGGTCTGGAGTTGCTCGACTGTGGGGCGAGCCGCGTGTTTGCCGTGGCGGACCATCAAGTGGCGCATGTTTACCTGAACGATTCGACGTTAACCGGCGAAGTGCGAAGGTTGTTGGAGGGGCAGGCTGGTATCGCCGAAGTGTGGGGCGAGTCGGAGAAGTCGGCGCAGGGGTTGCATCATCCGCGGGCCGGTGATTTGATCGCCGTGGCCAAGGAGCGAGCTTGGTTCACCTATTACTACTGGCTCGATGACCAACGCGCGCCGGACTTTGCGCGCACGGTGGACATCCATCGCAAACCCGGCTACGACCCGGTGGAGTTGTCTCTCGATCCGAACATTCCGCTAGTGAAAGCCAAGATTGTTTGGCGGTTGCTGCAAAAGAAACTGGGTTTCCGGATGTTGATGGACGTGATTCCGCTCGACGCCTTGCTGGTGAAAGGTTCGCACGGACGACGGCCAGTCGATCAAAAGGAATGGCCGGTGGTGATTGCGAGTGGCAAAGAACTGTTCCCCGGTGATGAAATCAAGTCCACCGGGGTCTGCGATTTGCTTTCACGGTTGATCCGGCGCGATAACTGAGGGGAGCGGTATTCCCGCCTCGTCACGTCGGTGGCTACAACCGAAGGGGATTGCTCCCGCTTCGGCGCGTGGTCATTCAGGCCGCCGCAACTTTTCGCCGGCGCTCGGCGAGTTCATCGGCCATCTGGATGGTGGTGTATTTGTTCAGTTGATAGACTGCCAACAAGACAGTGCAGATGGCAAAGAGCAGGCCGACCACGATCCCGCTGCACGCGCGGTAGCCCGCAATGGCATCGGGTGCGGCGGGCAGCTTGGTGTCGTAGTTGAAAAATCCGGCCATGATCCACAGGAACGAGGCGGAGCCGAGGGCCAAGCCTGACTTCAGAGCGAAACCAATCGTGGCGAACACCATGCCGGTGAAACGGCGGCCGGTTTTTAACTCCGAGTAATCCGCCACGTCCGCGAAGATGGCCCACACCAGCGGGATGGTTGGCGCGTAGGCAATGGCGATCAAAACCGTCAGGATTATCATGCCGCTGACATTGGTGGGCGAGAGCAGATAGAACGCGAAGGTGCCGAGGGCAGCCAATCCAAAGCCGGCGACGGAAACCGCCTTCTTGCCATACTTTTTCGACAATGGCGGGGAGAGAAGAATGACAACGATGGTGATGCCCGTGCCGATCATGTTGACGATGCTGTTGAACACGTCGGCCACGTTGGAGTTGGCGAGATCGGTTCGGGTGCCGTGGACAATATACCCGAGCCATTCGAGCAATCCGCCGGGTTTAGGCGTGTCAACCTCGAGCGTGGGCGCCGTGAGTCCGAGTTTTTCCACGAAGTCGAACATCGCGGCCTTGTCGGCATAGTGATGATAGTAGTTGTAAAGTGCGCCGCCCCGGAATGAGAGGATGGCGAAGTGAACGAGCGTCATGGCAAACATGACTTTCCACGGATTGTTCTTAAGCAAGTCGGCGAAATCTTGTTTCGGCGAAGTCTTTTGTTCGACGACCGGCTGGACGCGCTCCCGCGTCGTGAGGAACGTGATGATAAACAGGACGAGGCAGAGGCCGGCCCAGAGGGTCATGGTCATCTGCCAGCCGTATTGGCGGTCGTGGCCGACGGCAAACTTGGCCACCAACGGCAGCGTGAAGCCACCGACGATGAACTGCGCGATATTGACGGCGACGAAGCGGAACGAATTGAGCTTGGTGCGCTCGTTTAAGTCGCCGGTCATCACGCCGCCGAGGGCCGAGTACGGCATGTTGTTCATCGAATAAAGCGTCATCAGCATTGCGTTCGTGATGGCGGCGTAAGCGATCAAGGCGCCCATGTTCCAGCCTTTGGGTGTGGTGTAGGCCAGCACCATCACCACGGCCCACGGCACAGCGGTCCAGATTACCCAGGGACGAAACCGCCCCCAGCGTGTCTTGGTGCGGTCGGCGAGCACGCCCATGATCGGATCGAAAACGGCGTCCCACAATCGCGGCCACAGCAAGATGGCCGCCGCCGCGCTGGCGGTGAGGCCGAACACATCCGTGTAGAAGTTCAGTTGGAACAACACCATGGACATGAAGACGAAATTCGCCGCCGCGTCGCCGCCGCTGTAGCCGGCCTTTTCGAGGAACGAGAGTTTTTGTTGGGACTGGGGTTCGAGTTTGCTCATGAGATTTATTTCGCGAATGACAGGATCACTCTTCGCGAATTTGGGCTTGGTTGGAAACTGGCAGCTTCATGGCTGGCCTTGGATTGTCTTGATCGAACCATCGGGTAGGTATTCGAGTTCAATCACCTTGAGGCTACGCAGCCAGGTCTTTCCCCCGGATGGCCGTGAATCATGATGGAACAGATACCACTTGCCCTTGAATTCGCAGATGCAGTGGTGCGTGGTCCAGCCGACGACGGGTGTGAGGATGACTCCTTGATACCTGAATGGCCCGTAAAGGTTGTCACTCGTGGCGTAGCACAGGAAGTGGGTGTCGCCGGTCGAATAGGAGAAATAGTATTTGCCGTTGTATTTGTGCATCCACGACGCCTCAAAGAAACGACGGTCGTGATCACCCGCTTTGAGCGGCTGGCCGGTTGGGTCGAGAATGACCAGGTCGCGCGGCGCTTCGGCAAATTCCAGCATGTTGTCGCTCAATCGAACGATCTTGGGGCAAAGCGCCGGCTCATGGTCGGCGGGCTCTTTTCCACATTCCATGGCCTTGTTGTTGCGGTAACGCTGCAATTGTCCGCCCCACAGCCCGCCAAAAATTAAGTGGTGCGATCCGTCGTCGTCCCTGAAAGCGCAAGGATCAATGGAGTAGCTGCCCTTGATGTGATGCTCCTGCGGAACGAACGGTCCTTCCGGCTTGTCGCTTACGGCCACGCCAAGGTGGAAAACGTCGTTTTTATCCTTCAGCGAAAAATAGATGTAGTAATTCCCATTTTTGCAGGCGCAGTCGGAATCCCAAAGCTGACGGCCGGCCCAAGGAATGTTCTTCAGATCGAGAATCACGCCGTGGTCGGTCACCGGGCCGTCAATCGCATCCATGGACAACACATGGTAATCCCGCATGTCGAAATGGTCGCCATTGTCGTTTTCGGGGATGCCCGATTCGATGTCGTGCGAAGGATAGATGTACAGCCTGCCGTTGAAGACATGCGCCGCGGGATCGGCCATGTAGGTGCCGTCGGGAACCAGGTAACGAGGAGACTTCATAAATTATCTTGGTTCAAAATTCTCCAGCGTCGTGCGCCCGAGCAGGTCTTTGACGCGCTTCTCGGCAGGGAACTTGGGACGGCGGTAAATCGGGGCGTGCGAAGATTTGTTCATTGTGCCATTTTCAGAGTGTTGTCCGGTGAACGGAAGCAACTCTCGGAAATGGCTGTAAGTATTTCAATCGCAATCTGCCGTCGGAATGGACGAACATACGAATTGCATGGAGAATGCTCCGGAAGCCGTTTTGCGACTTGAAGCGCCGTGGATTGACCGGGAGTATTGGGTGATGGCGGATGTTCCCCAAAAAAACAAAATATGAAACATCCTCATCGCTTCTGGAGTTTAAGCAAACAGACCCGAGCATTTGATTTATCATGAGACCTGAACAGTGGGAGATTTTTAAGAAGGCGGCCCGGTTGGAGAAACTGGACAAGGTGCCGATGGCCCTGATCATCGATAGCCCGTGGATTCCTGGCTATCTCGGCATCAAACACATGGATTTCTACCTCGACCCGGAGTTGTGGTTTCAATCGCACCTGAAGATTCACAAGGAGTTTCCGGACATCATGTTTGTTCCGGGTTGGTGGATGGAATACGGCATGGCCGCCGAACCGTCGGCGCTCGGTGCGAAGATCAAATTCTGGAAGGACAACACGCCGAGCGAATATCACACGCTCTATCACATCGAGGACCTGGAACTCTGGCCGGAATACGAAGTGGAGCACGACGCCTTCATGGCCATGACGCTCCATCGCATCCGCATGCAACGTCAACGCATTCTCGACACGGGCGAAATCCTGCCGTTCGTCACGTCACGCGGACCGATGTGCACGGCGGGGTTTGTTCGCAGCACGACGGACCTGATGATTGATCTCGTCGAGAAACCCGAGTGGACGCACAAGCTGCTCGATCGTTGCACCAACCTCATCATTGACTGGCTCAAGGCGCAGCACAAAGCGATGGGCGACACCGTCGAAGGCATTTTCATTCTCGACGACATCGTTGGCTTCGTGAACGAGGAGCACTATCTGGAGTTCTGCCATCCGTATCTCAAGCGCATCTGCGACGCGTTCCCGAAGGACTGGGTGAAGCTCTATCACAACGACGCGGAAGTGCAGGCGTGCCTCGATCACTTGCCCGATTGCGGCTTCAACGTGCTCAATTGGGGCAAGCAAACCGACTACGCCGAAGTGAAGTCGCGCGTGGGCGACCGCATGTGCCTGATGGGAAATGTGAATCCGCTCGAAGTCGGCGTTCGCGGCACGCCCGAGGAAGTGCGCGAAGCCACGCTGGACGTTTTGGAAAAGAGCGGTGGCCAAGGCATCATCCTCTCCGTCGGCGGCGGCACGAGTCCTGGTATGCCGAAGCGAAACATCGAAGCGATGTTGGCGGCGTTGGAGGAGTTTAATGGGAAGAGGGTCGTGGCGTGATGTGTGTTCGACCGTGTTCGCGTGTAGCGGCATGAGCGCAATCCAAAGAATCTCAGACCAAGCTAGCGTCAGCGTTGCAGGCGAGGCGACGGATCCGTGTCATGTGATCGTTGGCCCGGCCGCGCGTGAAGCCGCGCAGCAGGACATCGAGATTGAAATTGATGAGCGTGTTGTGCTGCACGAGTTGCGAGAGTGCGGAGTAGCTGTCACCGAAGACAGCTTGCGAGACTTTGTTGCCGGGGATGCTCTCAGTGAGAAGGGCCGAGAAGCCTACATCACTTTTGCGCGCTTCATTATGCGGCCTCTTCCTCCGCTGTCTGGCCTTCGTCACACTATTACACCAAAATGGTCTTGGGTGGAGACGACAAACGTCACAGTCGATAGTGGCGTTGTGAGGCTCAAAGGCAGAGCCAATCCAGTATGACGCCCACACCACGCACCATCTTGAAAGACGCAAGGACGCAAAGTATTTCGTTTTCGCATTTTGTGCTTTGCGTCTCTGCGCCTTTGCATCTTTGCGTTAAGATTTTTTCGCCATGCCTGACTACGCCTTAATGAACCAGTGCCTTTACGAAGGCAAAGCCAAGGAAGTCGAACAGATGACCAAGGACGCCCTCGCCGAGGGGCGGCCCGTGCAAGAGATTTTGTCCGATGGCCTCATCGCCGGCATGAGTGTCGTCGGCGAGGATTTCAAACACAACATCCTCTACGTGCCCGAAGTCCTGATCGCCGCGCGTGCGATGAAAGCCGGCATGTCGGTGCTCAAACCTTTATTGACCGCGCATGGTTCGGACATCAAACCCGCCGGTGTGCTCGTGATGGGCACCGTGCGCGGCGACTTGCACGACATCGGCAAGAACCTTGTTTGCATGATGGCCGAGGGCGCTGGCTTTCAGGTCCACGACATTGGCGTGGATCAAAGCGTTGAGAAATTCATGGCCGCAGCCGAGCAACACAAGCCCGACATCATCGGCATGAGCGCGTTACTCACCACCACGATGACTTACATGAAGGTGGTCATTGATGGCTTCGAGGAAAAAGGATTGGGCCACATCAAAATGGCCATCGGCGGCGCGCCTATCAGTCAGATGTATGCGGATGAAATCGGCGCGGATGGCTACGGCTCGGATGCCTCAAACGCGGTGGACTTATTTCTCCACCTGGTTGGTAAGGGCGATGGTGCGACGGTGACTACACCAAAGAAAGAAGTAGCGGCCTCGCCGAAATCAAATGGCGAAACGGTGCGCGATCCCAATGCTGTTTCGAAATACCAAATTTTGTATTGGAAGGATATCCCGTCAGAGGTCAAGGCGTGGGATGACCATGACGAAGTGCGCGTGGCGCTGGCTCCCCGCTTCGCCGAGCGCATTGACGCGCTGGCCCAGAAGCTGGGTTGCATTCAAGCCGATGCCTACATGGCGGAATTGCGCTGGAGCGACGAAGCCGAACGTCGCGGTTCGCCGGATGAAGTCGCGGCGGCGGTGCGGCAGGAACTGGAGTCCGCGGGATCTGCGTCGTAGCGCGGGCGTCTCGCCTGCGAGTTCCCGGGGCGTCCAGCCCCGTGTTGGGACTGGCGGCGAGACGCCGCCAGAACTCGCAGCCGGTACGGCCGCGTTACAATTGTTTGCGAAACGAGAGAATCTTTTAGGCATTTCTAACCAACAACATCATGAAAAACCTCAAAGCCACACTGTTGTCGGTGGGCCTGCTGCTGGCGATCGCTAGGACAGTTGCCGCCCCCATCGAACTCAAACTCGACGCGACGAAAACCAACGCGCCGATCAGCCCGTTCATCTACGGCCAGTTCATCGAACATTTGGGCCGTTGCATCTACGGCGGCATCTGGGCGGAGATGTTGGAGGACCGGAAGTTTTATTTCCCCATCACGGCGGACTACTCGCCCTACCGCAGCCTGACCAATACGGCGTTCCCGGTGGTGGGCGCATCACCCTGGCAGGTCATGGGCGACGTATCCGCAGTTTCCATGGTGAAAAGGGACGCATTCGTTGGCGATCACTCTCCACGGATCAATGCTGGGGCTGGTGTCCGCCAGCGCGATCTTGGATTAGTGGCCGGCAAAACTTACGACGGCTACATCTGGGCGAAGCCGCTGAACAAGAGCGCGGAAATCGAAGTGTCGTTGGTTTGGGGCGACGGCGCTTCCGATCGCGAGACGGTGAAACTGAAATTCAGCGGCAGCAAATACGCGAAGAAGACTTTCTCGTTCGCAGCCAAGGCGAGCACGGACAAAGGCCAGTTGGAAATCCGTGTGCTGAAGGGCGACGTGCTGCTCGGGCCACCGTCACTCATGCCGAGTGACAATGTCAACGGCCTGCGCCCCGACACGCTCGCTTTGCTCAAGCAACTCAACGGAACGGTCTATCGCTGGCCGGGTGGTAATTTTGCGAGCGGTTACGATTGGCGCGACGGCATCGGTGACCGTGATCGCCGCCCTCCGCGCAAGAATCCCGCGTGGACGGGCGTGGAGCACAATGATTTCGGCACGGATGAATTCATCGCCTTCTGCCGCGAGATCAATACCGAGCCGATGATTGCCGCGAACACTGGCTTCGGCGACGCCTATTCCGCTGCGCAATGGGTTGAGTATTGCAACGCATCCACGAAAACGATCGGCGGCGGCTGGCGGGCGAAGAACGGTCACAAGAATCCCTACGGCGTGAAGTATTGGTGCGTGGGCAACGAAATGTTCGGCCCGTGGCAACTCGGGTTCATGCAGATGGAGCACTACACGCTCAAGCATAATCTCTTTGTCGAGGCGATGAAGAAAGTTGATCCGACTCTGCAACTCACCGCGGTCGGCGACCTGGACACGATCAACAAGGAGCACGATCCGAATCAGGTCAAGTCGGGCAAGACCTGCACGCACATTATGCTCGAGGATTGCGCCGATCACATGGACATCCTTTCGGAACATTTTTACAGCGGACGACTGCCGTGGGACAAGTCGGGTCGTGTCGATATCAACACGCACGTCGCCATGTTGAAAGACGCCATTCGCAAAAAGGCCGACGGCCATCGCAAACTCCAGGCGAGCCTGCCAAATCTAAAGGGCCGCCTGATGCCGATCACCATGGACGAATGGAATTACTGGCATCGCGAATACGATTACGGCGAACTTGGCTGCATCTATGAACTCGCGGACGGCCTCGGCGTGGCGGCGGGGTTGCATGAATATTTTCGGCAGAGCGACCTCATCCACATGGCGCACTACGCGCAAACGGTCAACGTCATCGGCGCGATCAAGACCACCAAAACCGCCGCCGAAATGGAGACCACTGGTCTCGTGCTGCAAATGTATCGCGCCCACTTTGGCCAAATTCCGCTGAGCGTTGAACAACTGTCCGGAGGAGCGGACGTCTCCGCTGCCCTCACCAAGGACGGCAAAGCCCTTACAATCGGCGTGATGAGTCCGTCGAGCACGGAGTTGGAGTTGAAACCGTCGCTTGCCGGCGCCGTGTTGAGTGGCGCGGCTACACGCTGGCATGTCACCGGACCGAATGCCGAGTCGCACAACACCCCGGGGCAACCGCGAGTCGTGGATCTGAAGCGCACCGATGGGTTGAGCGCGTCTGATCTGCGCGTGCCGCCGCTGAGTGCCGCGGTGTTCGTGCTGCCGCTGAAGTGAAACTTGGTAACGCGGCCGTCCCGGCTGCGAGTTCGGGCGGCGTCTCGCCGCTCGAAGCAACACGGGGCGGGACGCCCCGTGAACTCGCAGGCGGGGACGCCTACGCTACCTTCCCGCCAACGCACTCAGAATCCGGTCTGGATCGTAAACGCACCCACCCCACGTGCCACCGCTGGCCTGTTGCAGGGCGGCCCACAGGCGCGTGTCTTCAGGTAGAGCAGGGTGTGGCGATAAATCCTTTCCCGTCTCGCGCTGTGCCAGGATCTTCGCTCCTTCCTCCGCCGTGAAACGCCGTTCGCCTTCACCCACCAAATCCACACTGCCTTCCCCTTGGTTGCGATCAATGACGATGCGAATGATGTCACCCTCCAAAAGTTTTCCAATTGGACCGCCCGCGAGTCCCTCCGGACCGATGTGGCCGAGACACGCGCCGGTTGAGAGTCCGGAGAATCGGGCATCCGTGAGCAGCGCGACGTGTTTGCCGAAGGGTAGGTGTTTGAGGGCGCCGGTGACTTGATACGTCTCCTCCATGCCTGTGCCCATCGGGCCGATGCCCGCCAGCACCAGCACGTCACCGGCTTTAATGCGGCCCTCCTTGATTGCAGCCATCGCGGCCTTCTCGCTCACGAACACACGGGCCGGGCCTTCCTTGCGATACACGCCGTCCGCGTCCACTACCGACGGATCAATCGCCGTCGCCTTTACCACCGAACCTTCCGGCGCCAGGTTGCCGCGCGGGAAAACCAGCGTGCCGGTCAATCCGCGCTCGCGTGCCTTGTCGGGTGGGAAAATCACTTCAACCGCATCTACGCCATCCAGTTCGCGCAGCAACTCACGGAAACGTTTGCGGCGTTCAGACTTCTCCCACCAATCCAGGTTCTCGCCCAAAGTTTTTCCAGTAACGGTGAGCACGTCGCTCTTCAACAAGCCGAGCCGTCGCAAATGCAGCATCACTTCCGGCACGCCGCCGGCAAGAAACACGCGCACCGTGGGGTGATGCACTGGTCCGTTTGGCAGGACGCTGACCAAGCGAGGCACGCGACGGTTGACGGAAATCCAATCTTCCACCGTCGGTCGTTTCAATCCAGCGGCGTGCGCGATGGCGGGAATGTGCAAGAGCAGATTGGTCGAGCCGCCGAATGCCGCGTGCAGCACCATTGCATTCTCGATGCTCGCGGGTGTCAGAACTTCACTCATCTTAAGTTTGCGCTCGTCCAGTTGATGCAGTGCCCGGGCTGAACGCTTTGCCATATCGAGCCACACCGGTTGACCCGACGGCGCGAGCGCTGAGTGGGGCAGGGAAAGTCCGAGGGCTTCACTGACTACCTGCGATGTGGCCGCGGTGCCGAGGAACTGACAGCCACCGCCTGGCGAGCCGCACGCTCGACAGCCGAGTTCCGCTGCTTCCGGGAGGGAAACCAACCCATGTGCGAAGCGCGCGCCGAGCGTTTGCACCGTGCCCGCGTCTTCGGCGCCAGTTGCTGGCAATGTCACGCCGCCGGGAACGACCACACATGGCAGATCATGCAGACCCGCGAGGGCCATCATCATTGCGGGCAGACCTTTGTCGCACGTCGCGATGCCGAGCACGCCGCGTCGCTGCGGTAGCGACCGCGCAAGGCGTCGGAAAATCACGGCGGCGTCGTTGCGATACGGCAGGCTGTCGAACATGCCGACCGTTCCCTGAGTGCGCCCGTCGCACGGATCGGAACAAAAGCCGGCGAAGGGAATTGTTTTCAGCGCGTGAAATTCTTCTGCTGCCGCTTGCACGAGCAATCCAATTTCCCAATGGCCCGTGTGATAGCCGAGCGCGATGGGTTTGCCGTCCGGCGCGCGGAGGCCGCCTTGCGTGCTGAGAATGAGAAATTGTTTGCGCCCAACCTCGGATGGATTCCAGCCCATGCCGGCGTTCTGCGTCATGCCGAACAGATCGCCGCTGGGGCTGTGCAGAAGCATGTCTTCCGTGATGGGCAGGCTGCCTGCTGGACCGCTCGCGTGCGTGGTAATCCGGTAAATGTTCGGGTTGCTGGAATCAAATACGTCTGGGTTGGAATTCATCGGCGGAAAAATTTAACCACGGATGAACACGGATGGACACGGATATTTTGCCGAGCCCGCCGGGTTACTTGCCGCGATTGAATTGCTCGACGACTTGTCGGATGGCGCGGGTGTGATCGGGCGTGCTGCCGCAGCAGGAACCGATGATGTTTGCGCCGGCGGCGAGTGCCGAGGGAACACCAGTGGCCATGTCGGCGGGGAGTTGTTTGTAAACCGCCTTCATGTTTTCCAGCACGGGCAGGCCGGCATTTGGTTGGACCATCGCGGGCAGGTTGCAGCTCTCACGATAGATTTTGGCGACCATCGCGGCGCCGTTCATGTCCATGCCCGTGCCGCAGTTCAGGGCGACGATGTGCGCGCCGCGTTCTTCAACGAATTGTGCAGCGCGATCTGGCATCACGCCCATCATCGTGACGTAAAAAGTTTTGTCCATCGAGAGGTCGTAAGCGAGCGACGCGATGATGCAAGGAGCGCCCGCCGCCTTCGCGGCGTCAATGGCCACGCCGATTTCTTCGAGCGAGGTCTGGGTTTCAATGATGATGGCGTCCGCGCCGGCTTCGACGAGTGCGGTGGCCTGTTCCTGATACGCGGCCTGAGCGTCCGCCTGCGGAAGTTCGCCGTAGGGTTCGAGGATGGCGCCCAGCGGGCCGAGGTCGCCGAGCACGAAGCCTTCGCGACCGCCGAATGCTTCGCGGGCGATGCGGACACCGGCTTGATTGATGGCCTTCAATTCATCGGCGTGGCCGTGGCGCTGGAGCATGAGCCGGCTGCCGCCGAAGGTGTTGGTGATGATGCAATCCGCTCCGGCCTCGGCGTAACGGCGTTGAATGCCGAGCACGCGGTCGGGATGCGTCAGATTCCAGTGCTCGCCGCAGTTGCCTTGTTCGAGACCGGCGAGCATGAGTTGCGTGCCCATCGCGCCGTCGCAAACGAGGCGGCGCTTTCTCAGTGCTTCCAAAAGTGTTGGCTTCATGTGATTGCTGAGTCGCGATCAGTCTAATTGCTGACGCAGCGGTTTCGAGGTAAAAAAGAATGGACGAAGCTACGACAGATTTTTCATGCCGACCATCACCGCTCGTTGGTATTGTTCGCGCGTGAACATTTGCCGATTCAGAAGTGGGAATGACGCGATCCATGTCGGATTGGTGACGGACGATTCGACGATCCGCGCCTTGTCGCCTGCGGGGATCACGACGCTGCAACCGTTACTGGAGGGCGACGACCCGATGATGACGCTCAAGGGAATTGATGTAGGCAAACTACCGCGACTGAACTTGTCCGAAGTGCAATTGTGCTCGCCAGTCGAGCGACAGGAAGTCTGGGCGGCGGGCGTCACGTATCTGCGGAGCAAAGCGGCGCGCATGGAGGAATCCGAGTTCAGTGCGAGTGCCTACGACCGTGTCTATGATGCGGTGCGCCCAGAGATTTTTTTCAAGTCGCTGCCGGAAAAAGTGGTCACGACTGGTGAGCCAGTCGGCATTCGTCGTGACGCGAAGTGGAATGTCCCCGAACCCGAGCTGGCGCTGGTGATGAATTCGCGCGGCAAGATCGTCGGGTACACCATCGGCAACGACATGAGTTCCCGCGACATCGAAGGTGAGAACCTGCTCTATCTTCCGCAGGCGAAAACTTACCACCGTTCTTGCGCGCTCGGGCCGTGGATTACTTTGGGCGCGCCTGAAGCGACGGCACGGGGATGGAGTATCAAGCTTGAAATCCAACGCAACGGACAAAGCGTATTCACTGGCGAGACATCGGTTGGGCAAATCAAGCGCAGTTTCACTGAACTGGCGGAGTTTCTCTTTCGCTGCCAGATGTTCCCGAACGGAGCCGTGTTGTTGACCGGAACCGGCATTGTGCCACCCGAGACTTTCACGCTCCAGGCGGACGACGAAATTGACATCGAGATTTCCGGGATTGGGTCGCTCCGTAATTCGGTTGCGATTGTTTGAGCAAGGTGGACGCAGCCGGAGCGCGGTCGCGCTGGTCAGTCGTGTCCCGGCCTTCGCCGATTGGGAATCCGTAGAAACCGCTACTTCGGAGCAATGTCCAGCTTGACGTGTGTGGTAGTGGTGTGACCATATACCGTGACACCAAATACTCATGATTGAGGTAGGGAAATCTTTGACAGACCTTTCGAGGAAATTGCTTAATCAAGCGACGCGCCTTTGGGTTGTGCTTTTAGTCTTATGGTCGCTTTCGGCAGCCAACGCTGCACTCACGATTTCCGAGTTTGTCGCCAACAATGATGGCATGCTGAAGGATGAAGATTTTCAAAGTCCCGACTGGATTGAAATCTACAACAGCGGGCCCGGCACGGTTGATTTGGGCGGCTGGCATTTGACGGATGACGCGGGAAATCTTGCCAAATGGACCTTTCCATCCACGAACCTGCCGGCGGGGAGTTTTCTGGTCGTGTTCGCTTCGGGTAAAGATCGAGCAGCGGCCGGAAGTCCGTTACACACCAACTTCCAGCTGAACAACGATCAGGGTTATCTGGCGCTGGTGCAACCTGGCGGGACGGTGGCGCACGAATACACGCCGATCTATCCCAATCAGCGCGCAAACGTCTCCTACGGTCTGGCTATTCAGACCAGCACGACGTCACTGATTGTATCCGGGGCAACCGCCCGAGTGTTGGTGCCGGCCAACGGCACATTAGGAACGATGTGGGCGGCGCTTGGTTTCAATGATTCGAGTTGGACGGCGTTGAATACACCCCTGGGCTATGCGGTGGGCACCAGCTTGACGCCAGTGGTCTCGTTGGATGTAAATGATCGTTCCACGCCCGCAGGTGGGGTGACGGAGGCCGGGTTTAGTTCATTGGTTATCAACTCGAACGTGTCCAGCACGGCCATTCAAACGCAGGCCACCGTGCGTGTCTTCAGCGGAGTTACCGTTACGGTATCGAACACATCGCCGTACGGTTACGACGATCGATTGCGTTCCACTCCGACCAACAGCGGCGTTTTCACCGAATCTCTGCTGTTGCGCGATTTCCTGTTCTCGCAAGATCTCACTGGGACGGGCGGGTTGGATGTGGGGATCGCCGGGTTGACGCCGAATCGCCTGCACCGCTTCACCGTCTGGGGATTTGACAGCGGAAGCTCTGGTGACCGCATTTCAGACTGGTTCGCCAACGGCGCTTTGGTGAAGAGTGCATATACATTCAATGGGGCGGTTGTGCCCTCCTCAAATGATCAGTGTCAGTTCAGCTTCGATGCGGCTGCGGATGGGGCCGGACAAGTGCTCCTTTCTGGTCGTCGTAATCCTGCGTCCGCTTCGTTTGGAGTTTTTCTTAACGCCTTACGCATCCAAAGCCTGACGACATCGGCCGCCACCAATCTCTTGGGCACGCTGATGTTGAGTAACAACGCCACCGCGTACTTCCGCATCCCGTTCAACGTCGCCAATCCGAACGCATTTCAAAGTCTCAAGTTGCGGATGAAATACGACGACGGGTTCATCGCCTACATCAACGGTCAAGTGGTTGCATCGCGCAACGCGCCCGGCTCGCCGCAATGGAATTCCACTGCCTCTTCCGCAGCGGCAGATTCGCAGTCACTCGTCTATGAGGACATCATTTTTACCAACTCGCCGGGGTTGCTGGTGACTG
The DNA here is from genome assembly GCA_044225555.1 of Limisphaerales bacterium. Taxonomy (GTDB): domain Bacteria; phylum Verrucomicrobiota; class Verrucomicrobiia; order Limisphaerales; family JADLHS01; genus JADLHS01. Next base: position 167,658 of record JBGAIM010000005.1, read on the forward strand.
GCGCAAACGTGCTGGCGATTCACGGGCTGAATGTCAGCGCCACGGACGCGGATTTCTTCATTCTGCCCGAACTGGATGGGATCACCACCGGGAGCACTGTTGAGCGTTATTTCACACCGCCAACGCCGGGCACGAACAACGGCGTTGGCTATCTGGGGCTGGTCGCCGATACGAAATTCAGTGTGGATCGCGGTTTCTACGACACGCCCTTCACAGTAGCCATCACCTCGGCGACTGCTACGGCCTCGATCTATTTCACGACCAACGGCAGTATTCCATCGCCCACGAACGGCGCGCTCTACACAAGCCCCATTTTGATTTCGGGCACAAGATTCCTGCGCGCCGCTGCGTTTCTTACCAATTACGTGCCCAGCATCCCCGACACGCACACCTATGTTTTTCTCAGCCAGGTGTTGCAGCAATCGGCTACCCAGCCCGGCTATCCGACCGTGTGGCAGGCGAGTTATCCCGCCGATTACGGGATGGATTCAAACATCGTCAATCATCCCAACTATGGCCTGACCATCAGCAACGATCTTCGCAGTATTCCCACGCTCTCGATTGTGTCCGGACAGGATGGTTTGTGGAATTCCTCCACGGGAATTTATCCCAATCCGACGAGCGTCGGCCCAGCGTGGGAACGTGCGGCGTCCATCGAATTGATCCGGGGCGACGGTCACACGGAATTTCAGGAGAATTGTCAGATTGAAATCCACGGCAACGCGAGCCGTGACAATGTTCGCACGCCCAAGCACTCCATCGGGTTGACCTTCAGCTCTGACTACGGTGCGTCCAAGTTGCGCTACGATTGGTTTGGTGGCGGCGTGGACGTGGCGGACAAAGTTGTTTTGCGCTCGTGCGGTTTCGTGGATGGCTGGGCCGGGCGTTACGCGGACAATGGCACGTACGTCAGCACGGAAACCGGCGAAACGTTTCGTGGTCTGCGTTATCGCCCCGAGAACACCTGTTATCTCCGGGATGCCTGGGTAAAGGATTCCTTTCGTGCCATGGGCTGGAGTGCGAGCCGCAGCCAGTTCGTGCATCTCTACATCAACGGCCTCTACTGGGGACTCTATGAACCGTCCGAGCATATTGATGCCTCGTACTTCAGCCTGCTCCTGGGCGGCTTGGATCACACTTGGGACGTGGTCGTGGGTGAAGACAACAACGGGCCGCCGGTCTTGGTGGACGGCTCATTGGATGACTGGCAGAACGTTTTGAATCTGGTCAACGCTGGGGTTGCGAGTGAGACCGACTACGCGGCGATCACGAACCTCGTGGACATCGACAATCTCATCGACTACATGGCGCTGCATATCTTCGCTGAATCCGAGGACTGGCCGCGACACAACTGGTTTGTCGCTCATCGTCGGGCCACCAATGGCGTGCCGGCGACGAAATTCATCTGCACGCCATGGGATCAGGAACTCACGCTGGACCGTCTCGTGCGTCGCGATCGCACTGATGTCGGCAACAGCGGCGGCGAAGTATATGGCCCGGCCCGGGTTTACGCGCAGTTGCGCGCGTGGCCGGAATTTCTCGTGCGCTTTGGAGATCGGATTCAGAAACATCTGTTCAACGGTGGCGCTCTGACACCCAGCAACAATGTTTCACGACTCCTGGGGCCGGCGACGGTGATTCACGACGCACTTGTCGGGGAGTCCGCGCGTTGGGGCGATGCGCGCAAAACCGGTGTTCCTGCCGGTCAGATTGGGACGGGCGTGACGTTCACACGTGACGAATGGTGGCAGCCAGAGATTGACAAGACCGTGACGAACTTTTTCCAGCACTTGACGGCGGACAACCTCGCTCGTTTCCGCGCAGCCAACTTGTATCCGAGCCTCGGCGCACCGGAATTCAGCCAGTTTGGTGGCGCAGTTCCCAACGGCTTTGCGCTTGTCATCACACACACCAATGCTACCGGTGCGATTTATTTCACGCTGGACGGCTCTGATCCACGCGAATATGGCGCTGGCACGGTGTCGGCGAATGCCCAGTCGTATTCTGTTCCCATCCTCATTCAAAGGCCAACGGTCGTGCGCGCCCGTGTTCTCAGTGCTGGAGATTGGAGCGCGCTCGTGGAGGCGACATTCTATCCGCCGCAGGACCTGAGCAAATTGGCGCTGACGGAGATCATGTATCATCCGCCAGACCTGGGACTGACGCCGGGCAATGATCTCGAGTTTCTGGAACTGAAGAATACCGGCACGACGAATCTCGATCTTTCCGGACTGACGTTCACCAGCGGCATCACATTTACGTTTACCAATGGCACCATTCTTGGTCCCGGACAGTTCTTCGTCTTGGCGCGCAATCCCGCGGCGTTCGCGACCAAATATCCCGGTGTCACCGTTGGCGGTACCTATACCGGGCAATTGGATAATGCGGGTGAACAATTGACCTTGGCGGAAGCGCTCGGGTCGCCGGTTTTCTCTGTGACCTACGATGACCTTCCGCCCTGGCCGGTAACGACGGACGTGGCGGATTTTTCACTCGTGCCGCGCAATCCCGGAACTTCGCAAGCGCCGGACAAAGGCAACCACTGGCGCGCGAGCATGAATCCGGGCGGTTCGCCCGGCGCGGATGATCCCACGCCAAACCTTCCGCCGATCGTCATTGATGAAGTCCTCACGCACACCGACCTGCCGCAAAAAGATTCCATTGAGCTATTCAATCCGACTGCAACGAACGTGAACATCGGCGGCTGGTTCCTCACGGACGAGGCGTCTGTGCCCAACAAGTATCGCATTCCGAACAACACCATCATTGCTGCCGGTGGCCGCGTTGTTTTCAACGAGGACAATTTCAATCCCACGCCGGGTGTCGGCAACAGCTTCGGCATAAGTTCCACCGGTGACGACGTGTATCTGTTTTCCGCCACGACCAATGGAACGTTGACCGGCTACAACCACAGCGCTGTATTCGGTGCATCCTTCAACGGGATCAGTTTTGGACGCTACGCGAACAGTGTGGGAGACGAGTTCTACCCTTCGCAGTTGACCTTGACGCTGAGCAACCTCAACAGCGGCCCGCGTATTGGTCCGGTGGTCATCAGCGAAATCCATTACCACCCGGCCACCAACGGCGATGAATTTGTGGAGTTGTTCAACCTGACCGGAAGCCCCGTGCCGCTGTATCACACGACTTACCCGACCAACGCCTGGAAGCTCGGCGGCATCGGTTACGATTTCCCGACGAACGTGACGCTGGCGTCCAATGCCACGTTGCTTGTGGTTGCCACGAATCCCGCGGCCTTTCGCGCCAAATACAATGTGCCCACCAACGTTTTGATTTTTGGTCCCTACACGGGAACGTTGCAGGACAACGGCGAGAGTCTGGAACTGCTGACGCCCGACAATCCAAACAGCAACGCCGTACCCTACGTGGTGATTGACGCCGTGCGTTACAACGACAAAGCCCCTTGGCCACCGGGCGCTGATGGCAGCGGTCTGTCGTTGCAACGATCACCGGCCAGCGGTTTCGGCAACGAACCGACCAACTGGATTGCCGCCGCGCCCACGCCCGGTCAGGCCATCGGCGCGAGCGATTCGGACGGTGATGGGCTGCCGGATTGGTGGGAACAGCAGTTTGGCACATTTGTTTTCATTCCCGACGCCAACGCCGATCCCGATGGCGACGGCATGACGAATTTGCAGGAATATCTGGCAGGAACACATCCGCACGATGCGACGAGCGTTTTGAAGTTTCTCCAGATCACGGCGAACGCCGGAGTGGTCACGCTCCAATTCCTGGCCGTGTCGAATCACACCTACACCGTGCTGCACCGGCCGTTGTTGGAAACCGGATCGTGGTTGAAACTGGCCGATGTGGTGGCGCAGCCGACGAATCATCTGGTCAGTGTCACCAATGCCACGTCTGGCTCGGCCACTCGTTTTTATCGCTTGGTGACACCGGCCCAGCCTTGAAGAGTCTCAATTGGCTTTCCGGCTCAGCTCGTATGCCTGCATGATCGTAGCATATTTTGTGATCATGTTCGGCACTTCCCAGTCCGGCAGCTTGCCGTCCCGGAGATAACGCAGATAGCGTTCGGTGACTTGCGCGAAGTGAGCTTCGTGACCGACATCGTATTTCGCCGGCACGGTGATTTTCCAGGCGTCCTTCTCGCGTTCGACACCGATGCCGGGATATTTGGCCTGCGACGAATTGATCGCCCCTTGAAGCGTCTTGTCGAATGCCGCTGCGTCTGTAGCCCCGGTGCTTTCCACGTAGAGCACGGGTTTGAACTTCTGCTCGGCCCCCTGGCGGATAACCAGATTCGCTTTTGTCCCCCGCATGATTGAGTAGTGCGTGTCGCCCGTTCCCGGCGGCGCTTCAAAATTCCAGGTGACGGACACCTTGGCATGAACACCACGCAGTTTGTAGGTGAACTCGCCGTTGGCATGGATCTGGAGGACGCCTGCTTTCACATCGGTCTTGAGAAAGTCGGGGAAACTATCCGCGCCCGTCACTTGCTTGAACTGTTGTGCGGTGATGGGCGTAGTCCAATGTCGGGCGTTTAACATCTCGACGTCCGAAGTGCTCAGGGTTCGCTCGGGAAAAGCCTCCCATTGGACGAGGTCCACGAGATGGGTCGTCACGTCCACAATACCTTCGCCCTGTTGGCGTGTATCAAAAAACCACTGCGGACGCTTGAGCGGCATTCCGGCGACCAGCTTCGAAAAGTGGTGAACGCTTTCCTTCGTAATGGCTGGTTCGGTCGGCGAACCTTTGATGAGTTCGCCAAAGAGCGTCGGTTGCTGCGACAGTTCGCGCTGCAAGACCGTGGTGATCTCCGAGCGCTCGGTCATGATGTCATACAGCAGGACCTTGTTCGCCGCTGCCACTTCAAAGGCCTGCTTTAATTTCGCGAAGTCCGCGGGGTTGATGGCCATCGGTTTGTCCGCGAGGACGTTCAGGCCTGCTTTCACCGATTGGAGGATGTAATCCGTCTTCTTCGCGTTATTGCCGGAGAGCACCACCACGTTGCCCGGTTTCTCGGCGAGCATCTTTGCGAAGAAATCAGACCCGGTGTAAACCTTCTCCTGCCAGTGTGTGGGATCGTTGGTGCGGGTGTTGAAGCGCTCGATGCGGTTTAGATGTTCGGTCAGATCGTCGCCGGCAGGTGCATAGACGTGAACAATGGGATCCACGTCCGCATACATGTACTTCTGCACCAGCGAGGCGTGGAAGTGACCGGGATCAACGGTGATCAGCTTGAACCGGGTGGAATTTGTCTGGGCCGTGGCCGGGTCAAGCTTCGTGAGCCCGAATACCAACGCTGCCACCAGCAATGTGCGCATCATACTCAGGCTTTGGACAGCTTCACCGCGCCATAAGAGCCGCGCTCCGGACGTGACAACATCGCATTGGCTTGAGCGTCGTTCACGAAGCGCTCGGTCTTTACATCCCACGTCAGCGGGCGGGCGAGCTTCATCGAAATCCAACTCACGATGCACGCGGCGTTGGCGCGTTCGGCGATGGGCGCGGGCACGAGCGGCGTTTTGCGCGATTTGACGCATTCGAGCCAATTCTTGTGATGCGAGGTGCTGTGCGTGAACTGCACGGTGACGCCGTTGGGATCGAGCAATTTTGCATTGCTGGCATCGAGTGACTTCAATTTCGTGGGAGCGGATGTGGGATCGCTGGCGGTGGCGGACTGCGCATCGCGCGAAACGAAGATCCAGCCTTCATCACCGATGAACCGGATGCCGTTGGGGAACTTGTCCGAGACAGTCAGCTTGATGTTGCCAGGATAAAGCAACTCGATGTGGTAAGCGCCGTGGACGTTCCAGATTTTGTTGGTCGGAAATTCTCCCTTGCCCTCGGCCTTCGATGGACCGCTAAGTTCACAGTTCATACCCCAGTGCGCGACGTCGAAATGATGCGCGCCCCAACCGGTGATCATGCCTAGGCAATAGGCGTCGTTGCGCAGCCAGCCGGGACGGGAACTGACATCGGGTTGGCCGTTCTTGTCCAGCTTTTGCGAATGCACCCGTTGCTCGGTGTAATAAACATTGGGCGTTGGCCCGAGCCACATGTCGTAGTTGAGATTCGACGGCACGGGTTGCTCGGGATCGTCGGGAGCCGTGGGGTCAGTGGGCAGGCCGATTTCAACTTGCTTGAGTTGGCCGACGCGACCGCTACGGACGAACTCGCACGCCTTACGAAATTGTTCATTCGGCCCCCAGGACCGTTGCTGGCTGCCGAGCTGAAAGATGCGGTCGGTTTTGACGATCGTGTCGCGGAGAATGACGCCCTCCTCATGGGTCATCGTCATCGGCTTTTGCAGATAAACATCCTTGCCGGCCTTGATCGCAGCGAGGGCCAGTTCCGCGTGCCAATGATCCGGCGTGCTGATCGTGACGGCGTCAATATCCTTGCGGGCGAGCAGTTCGCGGTAGTTGGTATAAACGTCAACTTTCGGTGGGTTCTCAAGCTTGCCCTTATACAGTCTTTCGATGCAGACCTTGCCGCTGGCGGCTCTTCGCGAATCGAGGTCACAAACCGCCACGGATTCGGCGAGACCGGAGCCGGCGACGCCCACCATGTCGTGCGATTGCGCGATGCGCCCGCAGCCGATGTGCCCAACGCGGACGCGATTGCTCGGGGCGTCCGCGCCCAGCAAGCGCGAGGGGATGATCAGTGGCGCGGCAGTGGCGGCGGCGGCAACGGCGGTGGTGCGGAGGAAATCACGACGCGATAGAGCGGAGGAAGGTTTCTTAGGCATGTTCATACTGACGTTATGCACCGGGAAGATGTTCATGCCAAGACCAAAGCTGGCTGAGCGACGATTCTCCATGACGCTGCCGCTTGACCGGGTTGGGCTTCTGCGTCAGGCTCAAGCTCATGAAACCAATTTCGCTTCGTTGTCAGTTCGCTTTGTGCTCGGTTGTGTTTGCCGGTGTTGTCGCCCAAACGGCACGCGCCGACTGGCAACGCGATGAAACTTCCATCGCCTGGCGCGATGGCACGAACACGGTGTGGCGCTTCAGTTTTGATCCGAAGAAAGGCAAAACATTCTTCGATCCAGTGGCCGTGCGAGGCACGACCTTTACCAACTTCAAACCCGAAGATCATCCCTGGCATTACGGGCTTTGGTTTTCCTGGAAATACATCAACCACGCGAACTATTGGGAAGAAGACCGGGCGACCGGGAAGGCCGAGGGCGCCACGCGCTGGATAACGCCGGAAATCGAGACCAAGCCCGACGGAAGCGCCGCGATAAAACTCGCTCTGAGCTACACGCATCCTTCGGGGCGCGTGGATTTGATGGAACGACGCGACTTGAACATTTCCGCGCCGAAAGCGGATGGGAGCTACACGATTGACTGGCAATCGAGTTTCAAAGCGGGCAAGGAGGGCGCGGAGTTGGATCGCACGCCGATGCCGGGTGAGCCGAAAGGCGCGGTCAACGGTGGTTACGCCGGCTTGGGTTTGCGCATGGCCGCGCCCCCGCTGACGTTTTCAGTGCTGTGCAGCACAGGTGCTGTGGATCGTTTTGTCAATGAAAGGGCGCGCCCCTTCGCTTCGGCACTGGCGTGCAATTTTGCCAAAGACAGCCATGATCTCGGTGGCATCGCCATCTTCAATGACCCATCGAATGTTGGGGACAACGCGTGGTACGTAGTTGATTCCAAACAGATGCGTTTTGCCTGCGCGGCGATTCTGGCGCCAAAGGTCATTACATTGAAACCGGGTGAGGAAATGAAACTTCACTACCGCATCGCCTTAAGTCCGAAGGCGTGGACGGTTGAGTCGCTTCGAGACGGCGTGAAGGAATAGATCCGCTCAAGGTAGCGTCTTGATGCGGATGCGACGGTATTCCATCTGGCCACGATCACCCTCGACGCCAATGGGGCCAACAACCGGGACTTTCATGGCCGCTTCGAGCACTTCCCCATTGCAGGTGGAGAAGGCGATGCCGTTGGTGACAATTACAGTCATTTCATTCCAATCCTGCGGCTTGTATTGCTGAAGTTGTTTGTACGGGCCGGCGAGGAGATAGTCCCGACATTGAAGCTGCGGGCCGCGCAGGTAAACGCCGCTGTCGGCATTGGGTGTGGCGCGGAACTCCAGTTTGAGGACGAAGTCGTTGGAGAACTCGCGCGTGGTGTAGAGTTGTTGAATGCGTCGGCCTTCGGCGGGCGTGGTGACAACCAGTCGGTCGTGCAAGGCGACGAAGCGGCCATCAGGGCTCTTGAGTCGGCCGTCAAACTGCGCTGGCTCAGTGATGATTGGCCATGGAGGAGCATTGGTGTCGCTCCGCTGCCAATTTGCCCGGGACTTGATATCCGCTTCGGAACTGGGCCGAAGGCCCCAGCCTGTGAGGTCGCGTCCGTTGAACAGACTCACAAAGCCTGGCTCAGGTTTGAAGTCGTCATCAGCCGTTTCAAGAAAGCCGAGCGTGGCGAAGATGGGGCGCAGCGCCGCGGCCCATTTGGCATAGCCGACTGGGTTCGGGTGTAGCAGGTCAGGAAATTCTTCGGGTTTGGCGTCGCCTTGAGCATTGGCGAACAGCGGCCATGTTTCGATGAGGGTGATTTGCGGGTCGCCCTTCACCAATGCGGCGAAGAGTTGGTTGAGCTTCTTGATTTTGGCGGCAGGGCGGTTTTTTGTTTCTGAACTGGGGAAGACCTGACAGAGAACGATGGGCATGGTCGCGTTGTGAGATTTCATCGCGGCAAGGATGAGTTTCAAATTGGCGGCAATGGTTTCCGGCTCAGCATTCTCGTCGAGATCGTTCGTGCCGATGAGCAGGACCACGGCGCGGGGTTGGAGTTCGAGGACATCTTCTTTAAGCCGGATGAGCACGCCACGCGTGGTATCGCCACTGATGCCACGATTGGCGACTTTCATGCCGGGGAAGCTGTTGCCGAGATCATCGCCCCACATCTGGGTGATAGAGTCGCCGAGGAACACGACGGCTCCGCGATCTTGTTCAACACGGTGCGACCATGCGACACGTTTCTCGGCCCAGAGTTTGCGAAACCAATCGTAACGGCGAAGTGGGCCGGCGCCGGGCAGGCCATCGTCGGTGTCAGGTAACCGGCCGATGGCGGGAATCTCGGGCGGCGGGGCCGTGGTGTTGGTGGTTTGCGCAAAGGTCGCGGGTAACAGCGCGAGTAAGACGACGAACAGTCCAAGGCGTCGAGCGGGATTCATGGCGGCAGGGAAGGATTCAGGCGGCGATGAGGATTTCAGTTTCGGTCAGCTTCAGTTCAACACCGGCAGCCTTGGCGGCGTCTTGCAAGGCGGAGTTCAACATGACGATGGGATCTTTGCTCACGGTCAAACGACGCATCAAGCCTTCGCCTTTTTTGGTGCCGACGGTCAGCGTCACTTTAAGACCTTTGCGCTTGCAGGAGACGCGCGTGCCGTCGGGCAGTTTGGTGTTCATCGGTTTGAGGAAGGCGTCGGTGTAATGCGCGCCGATGCCGGACTTGTCGCTGAACGCGGGCGGGAGCTTTTCTTTGGCGGCAGTGTTGATGTCGCAGAGTTTGATCATAGGGCAGGGGATGGTTGTTTCAAAATCGGGTTTGAATTGCCGTTGGCTGATTGCTTCTCGTGTTGGACGAGGGTGTGATGAATCACTTCAAAGACCAATCCCCATTTGTGCAGGCGACGCTCGAGGTCGCAATAGCAGCCAGAGGGATTGGTGGCGCGTTCCCAGGTGAGAACATCGTTCAGTGGACGGCCCAGCAGCGGTTTCTCGTTGGCGATGCTACCCATCAGCGCAATGGCGTCGCTGAGGTATTCGCACTGTTGGGTGTGACCAGTGTCGCCGGCGGCGGGCGTGCAGTTCGCTTCCGTGATGCGATAACCGTCGGCGGGCGGCGACAGTTTGATGTGATAATGAAATTGCAACGGCTGGCCCATGTTGGAACAGGTGGTGCCGTCGTAACGGAACTGCGCTTCGACTGAGCCGTCCGGAAGTGTCTTCAACACGAGCCGCTCCTGCGACCATTTACGGAGCGCGCGAGGGTTTATGGAATACTTTGCGTCCTGGATTAACACTGGTGTGCCTGCCGAATTTCCCTTCGAGTGCAACGGGGTAGCTTGCAGTCGGCGGACATCTTCGATGGGCGGTCGGGTATGTTTGTAAGGCGCGCGACGATATTGGCACGCGGGCAGGGAACAGTTCTCACAGGGAACCAGTTTGGCAAACTCGCGAGCGCGTTCCACATCGGCGGTGATTCCGACAACGGCGAGCAAGGATTTCTTGGGTCGCAACATGCCGGTGTCCAACACTTCCAACTCGCCTGGCAGCGCGCGGCCGTTTTGCGGACGGATTAGTTCCCAGAGTTTGACCTGATCGGAAACATCCCAGCCGGAGTAGCCCGGACTGTAATGGGGCAGGGCGACCATGCCGTTGGCGTCGGCCCAGCCGCAAATCTGTCCGCTCGCGACGGTGATGAGGTTTTCGACCACCGCCGAGCCAAACATTTCCAGAAAGAAATATTCGTCGGGCTTGTTGTCCTGCCAGAGTTCGTGTGCGTGTTCCTCGCATTCCTTCCCCGCGCTGACGGCGACGAGCATGGCACTGCGGGCATTGGCTTGGGCAAATTGATCGTGGAGTTGTTGGGAGGAAAACCCGGTGCCGCTGAGATTGAGCCGGTCGTTGGTGAGTCCGATTTCGCCGTTTTGGCGAGCGTAAATCCAAGGGCGACCATGCTCGGCATACCATTGAGCGGCGGCATCGGCGAGTTCCCGCGTCCGGCCATCAAGCTCGTAATGCGGCGGCAGACCCAATAGCCGTTTGTATTCGGCCTCCTGGACTTTGAGGTCGGGACGGATGTCGGTCAGCTCGAACATGCGACTTCAGGTGGCGGAGTGTTGGGCGGTGCGCGACGATTCAACGGGATGGAATTGGCAGCCCTCGACGAAGTAGTCGAAGAAGTTGGGATGCGTTTCGAGCCGGCAGTGGTTGACACGCTTGACCAGGTCTTCCAGTTCCGCCCGCTTGGCTCGGGACAAGAGCGCGAGGCACGCGCCTTCGATGGCCGCGTTGCCGACTTGGAGAATTTTGGCATCGTCAATGTTCGGGATCAGACCGATGCGCTTCGAGGATTGCACATTCAGGTGGCGGCCAAATCCGCCGGCTAGATAAAATACGTCCAAGTCCTCAAAGCGGATACCGTAGCGGTCGAACACCACGTGCAAGCCGGCGACGTTCGCGCCTTTGGCTTGGGCGAGTTCGTTCACATCGCTTTCGTTGAAGGAGACCGACTGGTCGCCATTTGCGCTCACCACGAATTGGTGTTCGCCATTCTCAAAACGGCCAAGCGCATTCATGCGTTTGGTCTTGAGCAACTCGCCTAGCAAGTCAATCAGACCCGAGCCGCAAATTCCCTCTGCCGGTGCGTCCCCTATGACTTGAACTTGCATCGTGCCATCGGCACTGATCGTCACTTTCTCAACCGCGCCAGGGAGTCCGGGCATTCCGCAGGAAATTTTTCCGCCTTCAAACGCCGGCCCGGCAGGGCAGGAGGCAGCGAGAATCTTATGCTTGTTGCCAAGGATCAATTCCGTGTTCGTGCCAATGTCCATGAGGGCGACGAGACGTTCCTCGTGTGCTAAGTCCACCGCCAACATGCAGGCGGCAGCGTCAGCGCCAACGTGTCCGCTGATGATAGGCAGACCATAGACGCGAGCGTTTGGATTGATGGGCAAGCCAAGGCGTTTGCCAGATTCGCTCAGGCTGGTGGTCGCGCGCTGGCCTTGGGCCATTTCGATTTCGGTGATGGATTGATAGGGATTCTGACCGATGGAATAAACGCTCAACCGGAAGAAAATGTCGCGCATGGTGGAATTGCCGGCGACGACCAGCTCGTAGATGGAATTGGGGTCCACCGGAAACTCTTCGATGGCATGAGTGATATAGCCCACGAGGGTTCGTTGAAGCAGACGAGTGCCGTCCTCGGTGTCGTAATGAATCCGTGACATCACATCGGATCCACCGAAGCGCTGTGGATTCTCGAATGAAGCGTCGGCGACGATTTCGCCGTTTTCCAGATTCAGGAGGCGAATGACCACGGTTGTCGTCCCCAAGTCCATGGCGAGTCCGTGAATCGGCCCGGTGCGCCGGTCAATTTCTTCGCCGTCGAGCAGGATTCTGTCGCCGTCTTTGGTTACAATGGGATCAAGTTCCAGTTTCTGATCGCTGGTAGGCAGTTGCAGAGCGTGACGTTCAATTCGCATGTCACCCCGGCGCATGGTGTGACAGCGAATCACCCCTGAGTCAGTCGCGATTCTGGCACAGCACGAAAGCCGGAAGTTTTCACGCAGATGCGATTCTGCCGGTGCGCGCGGCGACAGACTGTCCAAGCCAGCGCTGATCTCCACGATACATTCCTTGCACTTGCCTTGCTTGCGGCAGGAGGTAGGAACGCGCACGCCAAGCGACTCGGCACATTCAAACAGGGATGAACCCGGAGCGGCAACGCTCCGGTGGCCATTCAAATGCACTTCGACGCTCATGCGGTGGATCTCACTCTGGACCGAGTCTAGTCGAATTGCTTCCAGTCTCCAACCCCGCACCGAATGATTTCATGGAGGATTCTACGGCGCTGGCATCTTGGAGGATCCTCATGTCATGGGAAATAATGACGGTGTGAAAATTCGCAGGAGTGCTAGAAGCCATCTCATAAATCTATGCTTGTACTTTAAGCGCTAAAGTACTATGTGAAGGGATGCGTTAACTGATGAGCAGTGGCAAATCGTTGAGAGCATCTTGCCTGAAGACACCGTGCGCGCTGACGGACGCGGACGACCGTGGAGTGATCGGCGCAAAACCTTCAAAGGCGCGCTGTGGGTTTTGCGAACCGGAGCGCCGTGGCAGGATTTGCCGCCGCGATACGGCGCGTACCAAACCGTGCATCGGCGCTTCCAGAACTGGGTGCGCGCGGGCGTGATGGAAACCATCACGCTCAAACTGGCCGAGCATTTGCGCGAGGCCGGTGGATTGGACCTGAAAGAATGTTTTGCGGACGGTACGTTTGTGCCGGCCCAAAAAGGGGGCGCTTGGTTGGGAAGACCAAGCGCGGCAAGGGCACCAAGCTCATGGGCATTGCGGACGGCCACGGTCTTCCTCTCGCCGTGCGGACAGAAAGCGCTTCCAGTCAGAGCAATCCCAACTCCCTGCAAGCAGGCGAAGGCCATCCTTACCGTGGCCGCGTGAAGAATGGATGCTGATTCCGGACGCGGGGCCTCGCGCTTTGCACCCTTCACCTCGCGGCAAAGCGGTGGCCGTGAAAAGAACATCGCAAAACCAACAATGTGGAGTAAATTCCGCGCACTCATGTTCCTGGTCGCTGTGAATCATTGCCTGCCCAATCGCCGCTTGCGCGCAGTGGTTGGTCTGGCCATCGTTGCGTTCTTGACGGTGCTGGGCACTGCTTCGGCACAAAACCTGGCGCAGAACCCCGGCTTCGAGTCCGGCACCACCGGTTGGTCCGGGTGGGGAGGTGTTTCGTTCACATCATCCACTGCGCTGCCGCGCACCGGCATTCGATCGGCCTTGGTGCAAAATCGTACGGCCACCTGGAATGGTGTGGCGCAAAATGTCGTAGGAGTGCTGCAACCAACCAACACGTACCGCATCAGCGCCTGGGTGCGGCTGGTGAGTGGTGGCAACCAGCCCGTTCAGTTGACCATCGCGAAGACTGACGGTGGCGGCACCAGCTACGCGGCGGTCGCCAACGGCACGGCCAATTCCAGCGGTTGGACCCTACTCTCGGGCGGTTATCTACTCACGGTCAACGGCACGCTGACCGCGTTGAACCTCTACCTCGAAGGCCCGGCGGCGGGGGTGAACTTCTACGCCGACGATTTTGTGGTGGAACTCTATGACTGGAAAATGCAGGCCAATGCGCGCATCGAACAGATTCGCAAACGCGACGTCCGGCTGCTCATCGTGGATGCCGATGGAAACCCCGTTCCTGGTGTGAGTGTCAACGTCAAGCAGACGCGCAACCGGTTCGCGTTCGGCTCGGCCATCAACAACAACATTGCCAATCCCAACTACGCGGCCTTCTTCAAAACCAACTTTCAGTGGGCGGTGATGGAGAATGAATCGAAGTGGTACAGTAACGAACCCACGCGCAGCAACGTGACGTACACCGTCGCGGATCGCATCACCAACTATTGCGCCACCAACGGAATTACCATGCGCGGTCACACCATCTTCTGGGCGGTGCCAGGAAACGTGCAAACCTGGGTCACTAATCTCTCCAACGCTGACTTACTCATTCACCTGACCAACCGCCTCAACAGCGTGGTCAATCACTTCAAGAACACGTTTGTGCATTGGGACGTGAACAACGAAATGCTACACGGCGATTATTTCGGTCAGCGCCTCGGCGGCTGGGTGAACCCGTGGATGTTTCATCACGCCCGGTCACTCGACCCGAACGTGAAACTGTTCGTCAACGACTACAACGTCGTGGCGGGCAGTGAAACCGAAGCTTACAAACAGCAGATCCTCGGGCTGATCTCCTCCAATGCGCCGATTGATGGCATCGGGGCGCAAGGCCATTTCGGAGCGACCATCAACCCGACCACGACCGAGGCGCGGATTGACAGTCTGGCCCAACTCGGCCTGCCGATTTGGATTACGGAGTACGACTCCGAAAACGCCGACGAAAACCTCCGCGCGGACAATCTTGAGACGCTTTATCGAATCGCATTCAGCAAGCAGGCCGTGGACGGCGTGTTGATGTGGGGCTTCTGGGCCGGCTCGCACTGGCGCGGCTCGAACGCGGCGATCGTGAACCTGAACTGGACGTTGAACGAAGCTGGGCGCCGATATCAATCCCTGCTGTCGGAATGGCGTACCACCAACAGCGGCCCGTCGAGTGCCACGGGCGTTTACGACTTTCGTGGCTTCCACGGCAACTACGATATCACCCTCACGCCGCCGGGCGGCCAACCGACTTTGCGGCGGATTACGCTGGACCCCGGTGCGGCAACAAACGTGGTGACACTCGTAGTTCACACCACCGGTGCGCAACCCGTGTTGCACAATGCCAGTCTCAACTCCGGCAGCACGTCATTGCGTTTTCAACTCACCGGGAATGCGGGTCGCACTTACACCATTCAAGCCTCAACCAATCTGAGTACGACCAACTGGGTCACACTCACCACCATCTCTAACCTCACCGGTACGTTCTGGTACACCAATCCTTCCGTGCCTCCGCATTCGAACCAGTTCTTCCGCGCGCGATTGTTGCCTTAAGGCGTCCATTCAAACCGTTGGCTGCCAGCCGGGGGCGTATTCGCGGGTCCAAAGCTTCGCGGCCTCGGGGTCATCGAGGATGTGGCCGCTAGCCGGATCAGTGCGCAGTCCGCGGCCCACGCGCTGGGCGATGTTGCCGAGGTGACCCAGCGTGGTGCTGCAATGGCCTTCGGCAATGGGCGAATTCAGCTTGGTGTTGCCGCGAATGGCTTCGATGAAATTTTGCGCGTGGGTGTCGTTCAGTCCAGGGTCGAGACTGTTGGCGAGATTGGATTTGCGGTTCGGATCTTCGCCAACAGTTTTGAGCGGTTTGTTGTCGAGATCGTAAACGGTGTAGCTGCCGCTGCCGTCGTAATCAATTGTGCCTTTGTTGCCGAAGAAGACGATGCCGTTGGCTTTGTAACCGGGGGAACCATAGGTGCTGCACGACCGGCCAAACCAGGAGATGCCGCGTCCCGGACCAAACTCGAGTTGGATTTCCTGCGTGTCCGGTGTTTGCCAATCGTCCAGTCCCACATCCTGCCAGCGTCCGCCAAAGGAAGTCACCTTGGTCGGGTAGGTGACGTCCATGGCCCAGCGCGCGACGTCGAGGAGATGCACGCCGTTGTTGAGCGCTTCGCCCGTGCCCCACGTCCAGAACCAATGCCAGTTGTAGGGGTGCACGTTGTCGCGATATGCGGTGCGCGGGGCCGGGCCCTGCCATAAGTCCCAATCCAGTTCGGACGGCGCCGTCACCGTCTTGCCGAACCCGATCGGCGAACGGCGGCGTGAGTAGAAGCACTGTGCGAGAAACAACCGGCCGATGACCCCATCGTGAATCTCCTGCACCAGTTTCTGCACGTTGCCGGTCGAACGGCGTTGATTGCCCATTTGCACGAGCCGTTTGGAGTTGCGGGCGACCTCGACGAGGATTTCGCCTTCGCGCGGGTTGTGGCTGCACGGTTTTTCCACGTAAACATGCTTGCCGGCCTTGGCGGCGAGGATGGCCATCGGGGCGTGCCAATGATCGGGCGTGGCAATCACCAGCGCGTCCACGTCTTTATCCTCAAGCACGCGGCGAAAATCCGTTTCGGTTTGCGCCGGTTTGCCGAGCGCTTTCTCGGTCAACTTGACTGCGCTGGGCAGGTAACGCTGATCGACGTCCACTACGTATTTGACGCTCACGCCGGGCAGCTCGGCGAACTTGCTGATCAACTCCTTGCCGCGGGCGTGAATGCCGGCTACGGCGAGCACCACGCGGTTGCTCGCGGCGTCGGCGGCGCGGGCAATTGCCGCCGGCAGGAGCGAAACGGCGGCGCTGGTGGCGAGGGAGGAGCGAAGGAACTGGCGGCGCGAGAGTGCGGATTTCATTGCGATGGGAAACGCGTTGTTATTGCTTGAGGCTTTTCAAATAGGCCAGAGACTCCGGCACCTGCGTGGCGATGCGCGAACTTTCGTCTTCGATGTAGTAGTGCTGGACTCCGGCGCGCCGGGCGGCTTTGAGCACGGCGGGAATGTTAATCTGACCCGTTCCCAGTGCCACGTCGTTCTCGGTCGAAGTCTTGCCGCTCAGGTCGCCGGTGACGCCGCGCTTGAGGTCTTTCAAATGAATCAGTTTGAAGCGGGAACCATATTTTTCGAGCAAGGCGGCAGGATCGGCCGCTGGATGGTGCGCCCACAAGATGTCGAGTTCATAACTCACGTCCTCGGGGCGCGTCTCGGCCATCAACACATCGAACAGCGTACCGTCGCCGTGCTTGACGAATTCGTAGCCGTGGTTGTGGTAGCAGAAGGTGAGGCCGTGTTTTTCGCGGAGGTGTTTGCCAATCCGGTTGAACTCGGCGGCGGTTTGCCGGGCCATTTCCAGGGTGAACGGCTGGCGATCCGGCAGCCAGGCCACGCGCACAAATTTCGCCCCGAGCGTCTTCGCCTTGGCGGCGACTTCGTCGGTTTTGTTCAACGCCTCGTCATGGCTGACGCCGAACGACGAACAAACCATCTGGCGTGCGTCGAGCAGGGCACGCATCTCGGCGGCCGTTTTGCCGAACAAGTTGGAAAATTCCATGTCGGTGATGCCGAGCGCGCGGATTTTGTCGAGTGTGCCGGGCACATCTTTCTTGAACTCCTCGCGGTAGGTGTAGGAACACATACCCGGCGGATTGGGAAAGAGCGGTTCAGCGTGCAACGCGGAAGCGAGGCTCGCGACCACCGCCGCGAGCAGAAAGCGGAACGAGGTGAATTTCATAATGACCATGGTAAACCTCCCACCCACTACTGAATCTGCACGCGGTAATACTTCTGCGCGCCGGTCGGATTTACGAGATAAGGTGAGGTGGCGAGATTCGTCTGCCACGGACCGGTGACCTGATCCGCTTCCAACAACGTGCCCTTCGGCCAGCTCACTTGCACCTGGTTGCCGACGGGTTGAATCTGCACCAACACCGGTGGCGGCACGCCGACACTGATGCTGCCACTCGCGGTGTTGACCGTGGAGCCGAACTGCGTCGTCCACGTGGTCGGGAAGTTCGCCGGGTAGGCCGCCGCCAGTTGCGAATAGAAGTAGTTGCCGTTCGGCAACGAGTTGCCATTGATCACAACGTTCTTGAACGCGTGATCGCCGTGCAAAAGGAACTTGCCATTGAGTGTCAGGGTAGCATCCGGGCTGTAGATGTCGTAGCCGGCCTCGATCGCCCCTTGCGCGCCGATGGTGATACTGTTGGTGCCGAGACAGCCGGGGGCGGAGGCCACGAGCGTGCCGAGAACGATGTTCCATTGGCCGGTGAACGTGTTGTTTGTGCCGGTGATGTTGAGGTTGTTGACATACGTCGGCGCATAGGCGGGCAGGTTGTAACCGTAGTAGGAGATCGCCCCGTTGCCGGTCAACTGCGCGCCGATGCGATAGCCGCGGTCGTTGACGTTGTCGTTGTAGATCGGCGCGTTGCCGTTCACCGTCATCTTGCCGAGGATTTCAATAACGCCGTCGTTGCCGGTATCCAACTGACCGCCGTTAAGGATGAGTTCCTTGAAAGTTACCGAGCCGAGCGGCGGTGCTTGCTTGAAACGGATTTCGCCAATCGTTGCGCCAGCGCCGGGATTGTTGGTCCAGATGCCATCGCCACTCACCGTGAGCACATCGCCCGGGAACACGGCGGCGAGGGCCCCGTCAGGCGAGCGCATCCGGCCGCCCGCGAGGATTTCGTAAGTGCTGCCGGGCTTGGCGACGGCGGAAATAGAGGCGGGGAAGCCATCCGACCACGCCGCCCCGGTTTCCCAGTCCTGACCGGTGGGTTGTTGAATTGCCATGGTGATGTTTTCCGCCGGGCTGGTCGGGAGAACTGCGAGTTGCGTCGGCGGCGTGCTGGTGGTCGCCCCGAGGCCGTTGGACGCGATCACCAGATATTCGATGGCGTAGTCGGCGGTGACGTTGCTGATGGTGAGCGTGCTGGTGGCAGCCCCAGAGACCAGGCCGCCGTTCGCCAGGTTCGTGTACGGGCCACCGACCGGTCCGGCCTGCCATTGGTAAGCCAGCGGATCGGCACCTTCGGCCACTGAGAAGAAGCGAACCGTCTGGCCCGCGTAAACAATCTGATTCGTCGGGCTGACCGCGAGCACCGGCGCGCGCAGTCCGGCGGCCGCGTTGTAGAAGTTCTTGATCGTGCCGACGGGTAGCGCCTGGGCGAAGACGGCGACGTCTTCAATCAGGCCGTTGAAGAAATTGCCGGTGGCGTCGAGAATGCCGCCGCCGCCCATGTTGAAGCCGTTCACGGACGTGCCGTTGGGCGTGCCGAGGTTGGCAATCTGTCCGCGCAGTGCGCCGTTGATGTAGAGTTCGAGGCTAGTGCCATTGGCCACGACGGCGACGAAATACCAGTTGCCCGCCGTGAAGCCGCCTCCGCCGGTTTGCACCGTGCGCCACACCGTGGTGGTCGTTCCGCGCGTTCCCACGTTCACGCCGTTGATGTCGTCGAACCCGATTTCGACGGCGTCATTTTGACCAAACAAACCCGCGCGGGCGCCATTGAAACCGCCCGGACTGAACCAGCCGGTGATGGTGAAGTTGGTCAAGCCGTTCAAGAGCGGCACTCCCGTGGTGGCGGCGGAAGTCAACCCGTCGAAACTGCCGGCCGTGTTGGCGGCGGAGAATCCGGGATGCGTGGGCGAGCGCAGTCCGGGCACGCCCAGACCGACATTGGCATTGTAAGCCTGGTGGCCGCCGGTGTAATCAAAGATCGAACTCCCCACCGGATCGTTGAAGCGCCAGTAGCCAATCGGGTTATTGGTGTAGATCGCCTGCGCGTAACCCGAGTTTGGTGCCGCGGGAGGCGCAAGCACGGTCAGGAGGGCGTCGCCGCTCGACACGGTGTAACCGCTGTTGACCACGTTGGAAGCCCAGAGGCTGTAGTAAGCCGTGCCGCCGAATTGCACGTTCGTCAGGGTGAGCGAGTCCGTCGTTTCACCGACCACGTCGGTGTAGCTTACTTGGTTCACTGACTTCCGCCACTGGCGGGCGATGGGGAGCGTGCCCTCGAAGGCCGCGGTAAATGTAACGTTGCCGCCGGGATACAGCGTGACGGCATTCGGCGTGGTGGGCGTGGTCGGAACGGGTTGGCTCGGAGCCAGCACCACGATTTGTGCGCTAGGAGCGCTGGTCACCGCACCGATCGCGTTGGTGACGACCACGCGGTAGTTGTAGGTGCCGGCCGCAAAATTGGTGTTGGCATTGATGACGAAGGTATTGGCGTCCGGACTGCCCGGCGCGGTGACGAAACCGCCGCCAAGGTTGTTGTCCACTTCCCAGCGGTAACGAAGAATCGGCGTGCCTTGCGCGGCCACGCTCAGCGTCAGGGCTGTGCCGGAGTAAACCGGGCTGGTCGCCGGCGTCACGTTGGGGGCACTCACTGTCGGCACCGCAGGGGCAGGGACGGGGAAGCTCAGGTTCGTGTTCGCCACGTCCACATAGATGTTGTCATAGATCACCTGCGTTGTTTGGGCAGGCGTGCCGTAGGCGCCCACGTTGATATTCGTCATCGCATTCGGCGACGCGCCATTGCGGAAGCCAAACACGCCGCCGCCCGTGCCGTCATCCGCAAACAACTGTTTGGGCGAACCCGCCAGCGCCGGGATGGCGTCGTTCTGCATGTAGATGCGGTAATTGGAGGACGCCTTATTGATCAGAAACCAGACGCTGTAGGTCGTGTTGGCTACCATCGGCACGTCACCCGCCTTGGTGCCGTCCGTGGACAGGAATTTGAAACCGCCGCCGGCGCGCCCACGCACCGTGTTGATGCCCCCGGCGTTCGCGGCGGTGGAATCGAAGTTGAATTGCGCCTGACTGGAGCCGGCCGTGTCGGTGGGCAGCCGATCGGTGGCAATGAAGTTCCAACTGTTCACCGCCACAGGATCGAGCGGGGTGAATTGGAAAAACACGGTAGCCGCCGTGTTGGTGGCCTCAATGGTCAACCCGGCGGGAGCCAACGAGCGATACGCCGCCGATCCCAGTCCTGGCCCGGCGTACGCCGCCAGTCCCCCGTTAAAGTTCGAGCTGACGACGCCCGCGGCCACACCAGCGGTGCCGGTGACCTGCCACGTGTTACCAACCGGTCCCTGACCGGAAAGCGGCACGCCATCGGCATAACTGTCAAAGCTGTCGAACAACACGAAACCCGCATGGGCGGCGGGCTGAACGGCCAATACGAGAGCGAGCATCCCAAGCGGCGTGAGGCCGAGGCGCTGGGCGAAGCGGAGAATTAATGTGGTCATAGCTGAGTCGTGGATGGTTGGATTGTGCGTCACCGCTGGGACGGTTTGATTTCGGACCAATCGCCGGCGGGTGACATGCGTAACCACTAGCAGCGCCTGCCGCCGTCAGGTAGCCGTCAGAATTGAGGGCAGCGAGCCGTCAGGGCTTGGTGCGGGCCAGAAGACTGGGGATCTGGGCGTATTTGGCCACCGCCTGGGCGCGGGATTGCACGTGAAGTTTCTCGTAAATCCGTCGGATGTAGCAGGAAACCGTAGTGATGCTCAGTTGCAATTGGTCGGCAATCTCCTTGTAGATGTAGCCCTGTGCGAGCATCTCGAGCACCTGCCGTTCGCGCGGTGACAAGCGGGCAATCTCGCAGGGATTCTGGAAGGCGCGCACAACTTTGCGCGCGATGCTGCCGGACATTGGCGAACCACCGGCCTGAAGGTCGCGGATGGCCGTGATCAACTCTGCCCGGCGCGTTTCCTTCATGAGATAGCCACTCGCGCCCGCCGCCAGGGCGTTGTAGATGTGGTTCGCATCCTCGTACACAGTCAGCATCAGGAACTGCGTCTCTGGCAGGTTCGGTTTCAAGCGCGCCACGCATTCGATGCCGGTCAGGCCGGGCAGGTTGATGTCCATCAACACAATGTTCGGCGACAGTTCCGGCAACGCCTTCACCGCTTCGCGACCATCCCCGAAATCGCCGACGACGCGCAGGTCCGTTTCTGCGTTCACCCACGAGGCCAACATCTGCCGGACGTTTGCGTCGTCTTCCACCAAACCCAAAGTGATTGTATTCATGCTGATTCCTAAATGTTTTCCGGGGGCGTGGCGCTGACCGGTGATGGCGACTGCGGGCCCGTGGCTGCAGCACTGTCGAGCGGAATGCTGAAGTGCACCGCCGTACCGCCAATCTTGCCGGCTTCCACCACACAACTGCCACCCACCGCAGCGAGCCGTTCCTTCATGCTTGCCGTGCCCAGCCCGCTGGCGATGCGGTCGCTGCCAAACGGAACCGCTCCCTCTGCTGCGGCGTTGGCGAGGCCCACGCCGTTGTCTTCGAGGCGAAAGCGCGCGCTGTGGCCGTACAGTTCCAGGGCAAAGTGAACCTCCGTGGCCTTCGCGTGTTTCAGAATGTTGTGGCTCGCCTCCTTGAACGCGAGGAACAGATTGTGCCGCACTTCCGCGCGGACCCGGCTCGCTGGCACTTCAATCGGCAGGTTCAACCGGCAGCGTATCCCAGCCGGAATAAAATGCGCCTGCGCAAAGCGCGCCAGGTAGTTGGCCACACTGTCCAGCGTGTCGTGCTCGGGGTTGACCGCCCAGACAATTTCGTCCATGGCGCGAATCAACTCCCGCGTCGTGCCGTAAATCAGTTCCAGGCGATTGCCCTGCGGGTCCGTGGATTGCACTTCGTTCGGCGCGGGCTGACTGAGCATGCTGATGCGGGTGAGGCTGGCGCCGAGGTCGTCGTGAATATCTCGCGCGATGCGGGTGCGTTCGCGTTCCAGTTCCTGCTGCCGCGCCATGAGTTCGAGCTTGCGCCGTTGCCGTCGCCGTAATCCCAGACCCACGCCCATCGCAACACTTGCCGCTCCGATGGCATAAGCGCACACCTGGAACCACCACGTCTGCCAGAAAAACGGCAGGGCGTTGAGCGTCACCGACTGGCTGGCCGGCGTCCAATTGCTCGCGTAATCGGTAACCTGCACTTCAAAGACGTAGCGGCCCGGCGGCGGATGGCTGTAGGAGGCCGTGCGTTTGCGTCCGGCTTCCACCCAATCTGCGTCCAGGTCCTTCAAACGGTAGCGAAAGTGCAGACGTTCCGGGTGCGACAGTCCAAGCGCGGTGTAGGCGACATCAAAGCGTTGCACGCCGGCCGGCAGTTCAATCTTCGGCAAAGTAGCGGATGCATTGCCGGCGGCAAGCGCCCAGAGTTTCCGTCCATCCGCCCAGACTTCTTCAATGAGCGGGGCCGGCGCGAAATCCTGCTGGGCGCGTTCACTCGGCCGGATGGAGACAAGTCCCTTGCGCGTGGGAAACCAGAGTCGCCCGTCGTGCGTCTGGCAGCCGGCCGGTTGGAAGCCCCCGGAGCATTCCATAGTGGGCAGGCCGTCGCGCATGCCGTAAGTCACGCCGCTCAACCGCGGGCGCAGCCCGTTCGCGCATTCCTCGAGTTGGTTGGTGCTGACGCGGAAAATGCCATTTGCGGTGCTCAACCAGCAGTAGCCGAACGTGTCATATTGCAGATGCATGATGATGCTGCTGGGCAGACCGTGGCGCACTCCGAGGTGGGAAAACTTCCCGTCGCGCAAACGCGCCAGCCCGCCGCCGGACGTTCCAATCCACAACGTGTTTGCATCCGAGAAGCTCAGTGTCAGGATGAAATCACTCGGCAATCCATCGGCCATGCGATACTGCCGCACCACGCCATTGCGGTAACAACCCAGCCCCCCGCCCATGATCCCGAACCAGATCGTGCCCGCCGCATCCTCGGCAATGGCGCGTACATCCTGCACCGCCGCCGTCTCACTCGAGCCCACGAGTTGCACCACGCCAGCCTGAAACCGGCGCAGGCCCGACCGCGTGCCGAGCCATACGACGTTGCTTGAGCCATGCAGGAGGGCGGTGATGGGCGTTTTGAATTGTTCCATGCCGGACGGGACGACGAATTGATCCTCCGCCTGCTGCAACAGGCCGCCGCCCCACGTGCCCGCCCAGATGCGTCCCGTTTTGTCTGGCGCAACGGACCAGACAAACTTGCTAGGGAGTTCGGAGCTGTAGCGCGTCCATTCCCCGTCGCGCAGTCGATACAAGCCGGCGCCTTCCGTGCCGATCCATAACGTGTCATCGACGCTCGTCGCCACGGACAAAACCGGCATGCCGTTCCAGCGATCGGGCGGCTCCCACACTTCAAACTCCGTGGCGCTCAAAACATTCAACCCGCCGCTGGCCGTTCCCACCCATAAATTCCCTTCGCGATCTTCGACGACATCCGCCACCCAGTTTGCGGACAGTCCGTTCGTGCGACTGAAATTCTGCGGGTCGCCTACTGGCGGCACGAGCCAAAGCCCGCGATCAATGGTGCCCACAATCACTTCGCCCGCGCATGTTTCTCGCAGTCGCGTGGTGGTGGTGAGGTTCGGAGGCGTGTTGGTAACGGCGTGCCAGGCGTCCTGATCGAACGCGTAGAGTTGACCGCCGCGCATGACCCAGAGTCCGCCAGCGCGGCGATGGCACAGCGCCTGGACGAAATTTGTTGGCGTGGCCGGCGGTTGGGCGGCCGGGATCAATTGGCCGTCCTGCACCCGATGCAACTGCCCGCCCCGTGTTACCCAGAGTTCGCCGGCGGAATCGCGTGTTAAAGCTGAGAGCCCATAACCATCAATCACCGAATCGCCGGGGGGCAGGACCAATCCGTCACGCAATCGCGCGAGGCGCCCCATGCGACTATGAACCCAGACGTCACCGTGACGATCCTTGGCAATGCTGGTGACCACGTCCCGTTGCCAGGATGCGGGCAAGGCTTCCGCCGCAAACCGACCTTCGGCGAGCCGCGTAACGTCGCCGGTTTCATGCCCGATCCACAACACACCGTCCGCATCCTCGTGCAAACTGGTGATTCGGCCATTCTTGAGTTCCGGCGCATTGTCGGTGTCGAAAATCACAAACCGCTCGCCATCGAAACGAACCAACCCCGCGAGCGTGCCGATCCAGAGATAACCCTCGCGAGTTTGGGCGAGGGCCGTC
Source organism: Limisphaerales bacterium (assembly GCA_044225555.1). Lineage (GTDB taxonomy): Bacteria > Verrucomicrobiota > Verrucomicrobiia > Limisphaerales > JADLHS01 > JADLHS01. The sequence continues at coordinate 192,362 of JBGAIM010000005.1, forward strand.
ACGGAGTTCTGAGGCAAACCATCCTCGCTCTGCCAACTGCGGACAAAATAGCGGGGCGGGGCGGCCAGTGCCGCGAAGCACGCCAGGAAGCCGCCGGCGGCCAGCACCGCCGCACGCACCCAGCCTCGGCTGGCGAAGTCGAAAATGCTCCGGGACACGGACGCATCATTGTTACGGCCGCAATTCACACAAGTCCAATTCCTCCTCCGCGTCAGGAGCGGGGGGGGTGCCGCCAGCATGGCCCGCTCCACGCAATTGCCGAAGTCATCAGTTCTGACGGCACGGACTGCGCTCCGGGCCAATTGCCCTCAATTCTGACGGCTGGTTGATTGAGCGACCGCAGCTAAGGTTGCCCCACTCATAACCATGAAATGCCAGACTCCGCCCCCCGCGACGCGTGCTTTCACGCTCATTGAATTGCTCGTCGTCATCGCGATCATTGCCATTCTCGCCGCCATGCTCCTGCCCGCGCTGGCCAAGGCCAAGGAGAAGGCCAACGGCATCCGCTGCCTGAACAACGGCAAGCAACTGCTGCTCGCCTGGCGGTTCTACGCCGACGATAATTCCGACCGAGTCGCCAATAACTTTGGGATCGCCAACACCACGGCTGAAATCAATGCCAGCACTTATCAGAACTGGGTCAACAACGTGATGAGCTGGGACACGTCGTCGATGAACACCAATCTCACCCTCGTTCGCAACGGCTCGCTCAATCAATATCTCGGTGGCAGCGTCAACGTATATCTCTGCCCCTCGGACAAATACTTGTCGCCCCTCCAGCGGAATCTCGGCTGGCAGAATCGCACCCGCAGCCTCGCCATGAACGCCTTCTTTGGCGCCTACGGACGCAGCCCCAGCGACCCGAGCTATCGCGGCGAAAACGTACATTTTCCCGCCTACCGCCAGTGGATCAAGCTGGGGCAGGTGAATCGTCCCGCCAACATCTGGGTCACGATGGATGAACACCCGGACTCGGTCAACGACGGCTACTTCCTCAACAACCCGGGCACAACCCCGTCGGCTTGGGGCGATTACCCGGCCACTTATCACAACGGGGCGGGTGGGCTCAGTTTCGCGGACGGCCACTCGGAGATCCACAAATGGCGGCAGCCGCAGCCGGTGAAATTCATGGTGAATCCAACTCCTTTCGACGCCGGCGGCCGCCAGGACTGGCAATGGCTGATCGAACGCACCGCCGTCCTGAAGGGCCAGTAGCACGTTAGTTTCAGTCCATCGCCGTGTTGCTGACGAAGGCGATGCGCTGGCTGTCCGGCGACCACGAGGGAACATTGATTGTGCCTTGGCCACCGTAGAGGTAGGCGATCACCCTGGGCGAGCCGCCTTCGATGGGCATCAACCGCAGGTAGCAGTGTTTGTAGTAGGGATGGTCAGTGGGATTAACGTCGCCGGGATAGCTGATGATGACGATCCATTTGCCATCGGGCGAGATGTGCGGAAACCAGTTGTTGAATTCGTCGTTGGTGATCTGCTCCTGCGCTTTACCGTCGGGCTTCATCCGCCAGATTTGCATGCGTCCACTGCGGGTGGAGTTGAAGTAAATCCACTTACCATCCGGCGTGAACTCCGGGCCGTCGTTCAGGCCGGGGGAATCGGTCAGTCGAATCTCCGGGCCACTGCCGTCGGCGAGGATTTTGTAGATGTCGTATTTGTCGCTACGGCCTCCGGTGTAAACCAGCCATCTGGCGTCGGGCGACCAGCCGTGCAGATACGACGGCGTCAATGGCGTGATGCGCTTCGGCCTGCCGCCGGTAGCGGGCAGGGTGTAGATGGTGGATTGACCGCCGGGCGTGCTTTGGTCGCTGATGCCGAGCATCGTGCCGTCGAAGGAGAGGACGTGGTCGTTGTTGTTTTTGATGCGCTCGCCGGTGTCGATAAGCGCCGGCGTGCGCGTGGCGAGATCGAAGCGCGCCAGTCGCCCCCAACTTTCCGCGCGACCGCTGATGTTGTAGATGAGCGACTTTCCGTCGGTGGTCCAGTTGGGTGCTTCAAAGGGCTGCGGCGAGCGATAAATCTCCTCGAGCTTGCCGGTGTGAACATCGAGAACCTCAAGCACGCTTCCGATGTAATCGCGATACGGCGTGAAGCCTTCCTTCACCGGACGGATGACGCGCACGTCGCGGAACTTCGCTTTCTCGACCACGTCGCCTTTGTGAGAACAGAGATACAGACCGACATAGACGTCGTCGCCGAGGTCGAGGTTGGTGGTCTGGCCGGTCACGAACGGTTCGCCGTAGCGCGCGGCGGAGAAGATGCAGGTGTTCCCTTTGCGCTCGAATTGCAGGACGTTGGCATTCGTGACGGCGAGCCGGACTTGATCGGTGTTGCCGCCTTTGGTGCGACGGAATTGCAGCGAGGTCAGACCATCGCCGCCGTGTTCGGCGCAATCGGCGTAGGGCGCGTCCGCGTCGAGATTCGGGCGAACCATCCAGCCGACCTTGCGATGCGGGTCAACGCCCGGTCCGAGAAATGCCAGGCGCGTGCGCAGGATGAAATTGCCTTTCATCTTCTTCCAAACGAAATGGAATTGGTCGCGACCGAACCACATGTTCGTACCGGCGGCGGTCAGGGTGTATTCCTGATTCGCCGCATCATAGCTGGCCGAGCCGGCGAAGGTGGGATTGCCAATGTCACCGTGACCTTCAAACTGGCCGAGCGGATTTTCTTGAGCAGCGGCGGTGAGAAGCGTCGTCATAGTTAACACAATCGTCAGGAATCTCTGGATTGAGGTTAGCTGCGTCAGCTGTAGCGGCGCCTCGGCAGAGCGCCGCAAATTCGTTCGGTTAGGAATGGCGGCGCTCTGCCGAGACGCCGCTACGCTGTGGTTCATGGCTTTCATTGCGGCTTGCCGATCAGCTGGGGTTGCTTAGTCGGACCGAAGTTGACGTTGTATTCGCAATCGTAGAACAACTGATCGTTAGAGAACTTCAAACTCACCGTGAGACAGAATGGCGTCTCGTAAAAGCTCAGTTGCGCGGTGTAAGTATCGTCCGCCGTCCATGTACCGCTGGCAGCCACCAGCTGCTCTGGCAGAGCCGCGTAGGTCATGCGACCCTTGATCCACGAGTCTTTGCCGCAAGCCGTGCGTTGCTCGATGCCGTTGCACCGGGTGACGAGTGTGACCGGTGAGCCAGCATTGCCAAATTCCAACGCGACAGCTTCGAGCTTCTGATTGTTGGATGGAAAGGTGAATGTTTTGCCTGACCATTTCGCGACGGAGGCAGGAGTGCCCGTGCCTTGCTGCGGCTTCATCGTCAGGCCAGCGAGAGTTTGTTCCAGCTTCTTGCACGACTCTTTGTCAGCCTTCAATCGTTTGGGTTGCATGGCGGGCAGGAGTTTGTCCCAGACCAGATTCATCACGCCCTGCATGTCGCGCGTGCCGCTGGTGATGGCGACGACGGCGTCCTTTTCGGGAATCACAATGCAGTACTGGCCGAACGCGCCATCCCCGCGATAACAACCGGGGCGGCACCGCCAGAATTGATAGCCGTAGCCTTGATCCCAATCGCTGTCGGGACTGCTGCCGTTGGAGGTTTGACGCGCGGTGGCGGCTTCAATCCAAGCGGCGGGCACGAGTTGTTTCCCGTTCCATTTGCCTTGCTGCAAATAGAGCTGGCCAAATTTGGCGATGTCCTCGGTGCGAATCGCCAGCCCCGAACCACCGAAGGAGATGCCTTGTTTCATCTCCCAGGTTGGGCCTTCGATGCCGAGCGGATCGAACAGACGCGGCTTGAGGTAATCAAGGACTGTCTGGCCGGTGGTTTTCTGCACGATGGCCGAGCACATGAAGGTGGCCGGTGTGTTGTACCAGAAATGCGTGCCGGGTTTGTGCGCCACGGGGATGGAGAGGAAGGACCTCACCAGCGGCTCGGTGGAATCGAAGTTGAACTTCGCCATGTCGTCGGCGTGTTGCCCGGTGTTCATTCGGAGCAGATCACTGATACGCATCGACCGGAGATTGTCGCTGGGAGCGGCGGGGGCGTCGTCTGGAAAAAATTTCAAGACGGTGTCATCCACGCTGAACTTGCCTTCAGCCACAGCGAGGCCGACCGCAGTGGACGTGAAGCTCTTGCTCAACGAATACATCGAGTGGCGTGTCTTGGCGTCATACGGCGACCACCAGCCTTCGGCGACGACATGCCCGTGCCGCACGAGCATGAAACTGTGCATGGCGTTGACTTGTTTGTCCGCCGCCTCGACGAAATCAAGAATGGCGGCGGAAGTGATGCCTTGAGCCTCCGGCGTACTACGAGGCAGGGTAGAGGGTGATTTGTCAGCGCCGTTACTGACGCCGACGATGCAGACGAGCAACGACAGTACGATTGCGTTCTTCATAGTTCTGGTTTCCGCCAATGTGTGATGGTGCTTACTATCGGTTGACTACCTGGTGATGTCGCGTCATCAAAACATGCTTCGCGCCCGGTCGGGTTCGCGCAGCGGTCGCATGCAAAACTTGCGTCATTGCGGCGTCCACACGCGGAATTCGCCGCTGCAATGGAGCATTCCCAGCAGGTAAAGCATCCCGTCGTAATAACGGAACTGGCCAGTGGGAACGGGTGCGTTCCAAAGCGCTGCGACGAACTGTTTCGCGCGCGGGTGATCGGCGGCCAGGCTGGCGGTGGCGTTCATGGCCACAAGGCCGGTCGAGTGATCCTGGCCGAGCGGTTTGCCGTCCAGCGTGACACGGGCGGGATAGGTCGCGAGGCCTTTCGATTCAAAGAATGCCTGCAGGCGATTGCTCAATTCTTTTTGGCGCTGGTCAACTTCCCACCACGCCCAATCCACAGACCAGTTCATGGCGCAGCGCCAGGCGTCGGCGACAAAATCTCCGCTGCGCTGATTCCACGGGGACACCCACGGTGTGCCGTCGAAGTTGCCGTATTCGGGGGTGAGTCCCGTTGACGGATGGGCGGCCCGGCAAAAATAATCGCGGCTGACGGATGCGGCTTCCTTCCAGAACACGCGATCCTCCGCCGGGCCGAATCGCGCCCACAGTTCGTAGAAGGCCGGCAGATGATAGGACGCGTCGGTGCGTTCGCTGTTTTCCACGTCGGGCGTGAAGCGCACCATTTTGTGTCCGGGATGGAAAAGGTTAGTGGCGGTCTGCGTGCCCTTGACGGTTTTGCCGGTGATGGATTTGCGGTGCCGCATGTCCGTCAGAATCCGATCAGCCTCGGCGCGATAATTGGAGATGCCTTTGCCGTTACCCCAGCGACCGGAGGCGAAATAAAGCGCCGTCGCAAAATACTCCTCACCGTCCGGCGCGGGCATTTCGTCGTTGGGCACGCCGTTGGTTCTCATTGACCACGAAAAATAGCCGAACGCCGGATGCTCCGGCGAAGAGTGGTGCATGTTGGTCTTCGACCAGTTCCACAGGGCGTCGAACTCCGCTTTCTTGTCCAGTTGCACGGCGATTATCATTCCGTAGGACATGCCTTCCGAGCGCACATCGCGACTGTTGATGTCGTAAATGTAGGCCAGCGGGCCGGCGGCATTCGTGCCGACGGGAAAACAGACTGCCTCCGTGCGAGGATTACCGTGAAACAATTGCTGAAACGCCGCATTGATCTTCACTATGACCTCGGCCTGCGAATGACCGGCTTCGACAAACAGGTTGCGGTACCGGCCCGTGGCGAACGCGCCCGAGTTTGTGTTTGCCGGAGCGTTGAACGTGACACTCCACGTCATCAGCGCGGAAAGAGCCACCAATTGAATTTGGCTGGGCTGAATCATCATCGTGCGCTGGCGACACCGCCACGATAACTCTCTGGCGGTCCGAGATAACTTGGCTTCAGGCCGCCGGTGTTGATGAGGAGTTTCTGCACCGGCACGGACGGGTCCACCATCCAGATTTTGAGGGTGTGATAGCCCGGCTGGCTGATCGTGTGCGTGGACTTCACATAGCGCGCGCTGTTGCGCACGGATTCTTCCCAGTCGCGATTGCCATCGCCAACGACATAGCCTTTGGGAACAACGGTCAGGCTTTGCGGAGCTTCATCGTCGAACGAAACGCCTAGGCGTACGGGACGGTCAGGATTGTAAGTCAGGCAGGGCGCGAGGATGGAGGTGACCTCCACTTTGCCGGTGTTGAAGAGATACGTTTGATACTCAAGGCAGGGCGAGTTTTCCGGCGGTGTGATGCTGGCAGCGGTGACCGGGAAGATGGACATGCCGGACAGCGTGCGCCCGAAGTCGGGAATCTCCTCCCAGCGCGCCATAGCGGTGTCGGTCTTCTTGGTGAAGTGCGCGGCCTCGATGGAAATGTAACCGTCGGCCTCGACGAAGCCCTTGAGCGAATCGCGCGTGAGGGCCGATGGATTGAACGCGTTTACTTTTACGGCAACGGGCTCGCTCCTAGCGCCGGTGATGGTGACCGTGCCGCTGGCGGAGTCCTTGGGCGCTTTGGTCCAGTCCACGCTGACCAGGATGCGCTGTTTCTTGTCAACTTTGCCGGAAGTTGAATCGAGCGTGATCCACGGCGCGCCGGCCGTGGCTTTGAAATCAAACGGCGCTTTGCCCTTGTTGAACACGTCAATGAAACGCTTGGGCTGATTGAAGGAATCGAACGACAGCACGGCTTCGTTTGTCTCTCCCGGCCATACTGAAGTCGAGCCTTCGATGGTCACGCCCATCGCGCCGGCTTCGGGAACTTCAATTTCTGTGACGGCGGGCATCACATTGCGGGATGGTTGCTGCCAGTTGGAATAGCCAATGTGGGTTTGGTCCATCATGTGACTCCACTTGCCACCGGCGAGCGTGCGGTTGTAGTAGTCGGAGAGTTCCTGATCGTCCTTGAAGAGTTCTTTCACGCGAGCGGCAAAGTCGTTCGCGCTGGCGCGACCCTGGCTGGCGTAGAGTCTGTTCTTGGCGGCAGCGACATAGAGTTCGTTGACAATGTAACAGGCCTTCGTGGGGTGGAGAACCAGTTGGAAGAAGGCGTCACGGGCGTTTTCGGGAAGTTGTGCGGAGATGGACTCGGCTTGGTCAGTGATGGCCTTCCACTCGGCGATGATGCGGTCCGCTTCCTGATAATTGGCGAGACTGAACGTGCCCGGCGCGAGCAGTTCGGGAGTGCGGCGGCGATTGTATTTGGTGTATTTGCCGACAATGTCGGCAATGTCCGCGGCGTGTTCCGGACCGAACTCACGCGTCGCCCAGAGTTTCAAATAATCCGCCATGCGCTCCTTGGTCATAGCCTTGGGATGCCACGCCATGGTCAGGAAGAATTCAATCGGCACTTCCATCGGCTTGAGGTCGCCGACGTTCACGACCCAGATGCGATCCGCACCACATGCGTACGCTAGGTTCATCTGTTCCCAGATTTTTGGAATGGGTGTCACGTTGAGCCATTTGTAGTTTCGCGGCCCGCCGACATAGTCGAAGTGGTAATAAACTCCCGCGCCGCCACTGCGCTTGCGTTCCTCGGCGGTGGGCAGGCGGCGGACGTTGCCCCAGTTGTCGTCGCACCAAAGCAAAGTGACATCATCGGGTACGCGCATCCCGCGTTCGTAGTAACCCTGGACTTCCTTGTAGAGTGCCCAGACTTGGGGGACGGCCTTGAGATCAGGATTGATGATCTCGGTGATCTGCTTACGTTGATCCGCCACGATGCGTTCGAGCAGGGTAACACTGTCGGTATCGGACATCGGCTCGTCACCGTCGCCGCGCATCGCGAGGGTGATGACCTTCTGGTAATCCTTGGTGCGCCGCAGTCCCTCGGCCCAGAACTCGCGCAGCTTCCCGGCGTTCTTGGAATAATCCCAACTGCCCTTACGATTGCCGGCGCGTTCCCATTCCTTCCAAGCGCGCATCATCGGCTCGTGATGCGACGTGCTCACGACGATGCCGTATTCGTCCGCGAGCTTCGCGTTCAGCGGATCGTCCGTGGCGAAGGAATTATCCCACATCGCAGGCCAGAGGTAATTGCCCTTCAGCCGGAGAATTAACTCGAAGATGTTCGTGTAGCACTTGTGGTTCATGCCGCCGAACTTTTCGCGTGCCCATCCAGAGAGCGCCGGGGCTTCATCATTGAGGAAGATGCCGCGATATTTCACGGCCGGCGGGCCGAGGATACGCGTGCCGGCCTTCACAAAAAGCGCGGCCTGTTTTTTCACCGGCACATCCGCCCACCAGTACCACGGCGAGACGCCCATCTGCTCGGACAAATCGTAAATGCCATAAATCGTCCCGCGCTTGTCGCTGCCGGCGATGACCAGCGCACTCTCAACCCCTGGCAAGGGCCTGGCGACAACCTGAACCAGCGACGCCTCCCATTTGCCGGTGATCTCGGCGGCATCAATTTTTTTGTCGCGGATGAGCTCGTCAATGATTGCGCTCCGGCCGATGGTGCCGATGATGACCTTGTTTTTGCCGGGCGACTTTGAATCATGCACCATTGCGGGTCGTTGCGTGGTGACCCGCGCGACATCCGCCTGTAAATCATTCGCGGCGCGGATTACGCCGGGCCAATCTTGGGCGTCAACACAGATGCTTGCCGTGTCGCCGTTTTGTACGATGGGAAAAATGCCTTCAGCCGGGCTGAATGCCACCCAACGGGCCTGACCGATGGCCAGGGCAAACCTGGGTGCGACCAGCAGCGAGGCGAACACGAGTATCGTGGCTTTGCGGCGCGCGAGGGTTCGGGTGGTCATCAATTCGTTCGACGTGGGCCGTCCCGTTGAATTCAGTTTCATAGGATTATCCAGATGCGGGATGACGATTGAGTGAGTTTCATCGATGCGATGGTTCGAAAAGCTATCAATGCTTCGTTAGCGTAGGAATGGACAATCCTGTGAAGATCCACGTTCCCGGAAAAACCGAAGCAAGGCGGCAAGGCGGCAAATCAGTGGCTGCCTTACCCACGCTCACCGTTGACGATTTGTAGTCCCGCTCGCATATAACCCAATGCGTAGGCCATGCCGGCATGCCAGGGTGCGGCGCAACTCATCTGCGGCGCGTGATCGGGGATGAGCACGCCTTGGTAGTTGTTTCGTTTCAGAATGCGCAGGACCTTGAGGATGTCCACCTCGCCATCGTCAATGAAGGTTTCTTTGTAGTGCGGGACTTTGTCACGGACATTGCGGAGGTGGACATAACCGAGTTTGCCCTGACGGCTGTAGGTGTCCACGACGTCATAGATGTTGCCCTCGGTCATCTCCGCCAGTGTGCCGACGCAGAACTCGAGGGCGTTGCGCGGACCGGGTTTTAGATCAATCAGCTTTTGATAAAGGTGTGGTTGAAAGACCAATCGTGGTTGCGCGCGAACGGTGGGCATCGGCGGATCATCCGGGTGCGCGGCCAGAGTGACGCCAGCTTCCTCAGCAACCGGAATCACCGCGTCGAGGAAGTCCTTCAAACGTTGCCAGAGTTGTTCCGAGGTGGCGGAGGGAACGATCCCGGGCGCGGCGTGGCGGTCATAGACCATGTTCCAGACCATGCCGTTTGGCAGGGCATGATCCTGCGGGCCGTCCATGCCAACAGCCTCGGCATTGCCGCGGGCGAACGGGCCTTTGACCCGCCCAGCCACGCCCGCGATGGAAAAATTGTAGCCTAAAACGGGAATGCCCGCCTTGCCCACATTGCGGATGATGGTCTTGAGGTTTTCGAGTTGCTGCGGTTTCTTTGGTCCATCCAACAATACGTCGTGCCAGTGGGCGGGGTCGAAGTTCTCAATAGCCTCCAGTTCCAGCCCGGCGGCGTTGATTTCCCCTTTGATGGCGGCCAGTTCCTCGTAGGTCCAGAGTTTGTGTGGGTCGCCCGCCAGACCCCAGCCGGAGTCGTCGCCCACGGGCTGGTCGCCCGGCTGGTTGCTGCGGGAGGAACGGAAGTAGTCAACCAGATGAATGACCAGATGCGAGCAGCCGCATTGTTTGGCGAAGGCGTAATGCTCCCGGTTGAGTTGGTGGCGGTAAAGTCCGAGTCCAAGTTTCATTCAGGTGGCGCGATGATGGCCAGTTAACCAGAAATTGATTGGCTGGGTCAATCCGTGCCCGCGGGCGATCGGGGCACTCCGTTGAAGGGAGGCTGACGACGTCCGCGGCGACCAACAGGAAGAGAAGTTACCAAGATCCCGGGAACTATTTGCCGACTCGGTCGTCCAATCAGTAAACCGAGGTATCTTTGGTAGATCAGAGATGCGCGACCAGTTGTAAAAGGTATGGAGTCAAGAATTCGTAAATTTGCGCTGGTGATCTTGGGTGTTACGACGTTCGGAGCCACCGGCGTCCAAGCCTCTTTGCTGTCCCCGGGGTCATCCATTTCCTTGTCGTCAGAGGCGGAGCCGGCGGGAGCGGCCCTCGTGACTACGTTGGCCGTCCCCTTCGCCGCGCCCACCTTTAGCGGCACGCTCATAACCACCGTGTGGTCGGGCGACACTTCCAACCCGTTTGGCGGCCTGACGTTCACCTACCAATTGAGCAACAACGCCGTCAGCCCGGATCCATTGGACCGGTTCACCCTGAGCAGTTACGCGGGCTTTCAAACGGACGTCAGCTACTTCGGGGCTGGGATTGTTCCGACCAGCGCCGTGCGTAATCCCTCGGGCAACCAGATTAGTTTCAATTTCACGGGACCATTTCAAGGGACGCTGACCCCGGCTGCCAGCAGTCCCTTGCTGATTATTCAAACCGGCTCGGCTGGATATCAAAACAGCCTGGCGGGTGTCATCAACTCCAGTTCAGTGAACGTGGCCACCTTGGCGCCGCTGGCGGTGCCGGAGCCGACGACCGCAGTCCTGTTGACCCTCGGCGCGCTCTCCCTGGTTGTGCGTAGAAAGTCGTAAGCGGTAGTATCAAGCCCCCCAACCCCGAAGGCCGGCCCAAATGGGCCGGCCTTTTTTTCCCGCATGGACTTTTTCCCCAAAGCCGCTAAACCAACAGGCGAAATGCAGAATTGGCTGGCGTATTTATGGGTGGCCACCGGTGGCGCGCTGGGCAGTGTCGGGCGCTACTGGCTTTCCGGCGTCGTCGCGGCGCGCGTGGGCGAGTCGTTTCCGTGGGGAACGCTGGTCGTTAATGTCAGTGGTTCGTTTGTTATTGGTTTGCTGGCGGCGTTGACCGAGCCGGAAGGCCGCCTGCTCGCGTCGCCGGGTTTCCGGCTGTTCTTCATGATCGGCGTCTGCGGTGGTTACACCACGTTTTCCTCTTTCAGCCTGCAAACCTTGAACCTGCTGCGCGACGGCGAGTGGCTTTATGCCGGGGGCAACGTGCTTTTATCCGTAATCCTCTGCATGATTGGCGTCTGGCTCGGCTACCTGCTGGGTGCGGCCCTCAACTCCACGAAAGGCGGTTGATATGCAAATTCCAAACGAAGCGACCCTCCTGCGCATCTTCATCGGCGAAAGCGACCGCTGGGAACACAAGCCGCTCTACGAAGCCATCGTGCTCAAGGCGCGTGAGGTGCATCTGGCCGGGGCCACGGTGTTACGCGGGCCGATGGGCTTCGGTAAGGCCAGCCGCCTGCACACCGCCAAAATCCTGCGGCTTTCCATGGACCTGCCCATTGTCATCGAAATCGTGGACAGCGAGGAGAAGATCAACGCCTTCCTGCCCGCGCTCGAATCGATGATTGGTGGCGGCTTGGTGACGCTCGAGAAGGTGAAGGTGATTCATTACCGCGCCAGCAGTGCGGCGCATGCGGAAGTCTCGATTTAGATGGTGAACATCCAAATAGCTCCTGACGGTCGGCGACGACCTGCTGGTCGTCGCGGCAAACCGGCAGGTTTGCTCGACCAAATGAACGACGATGAATGACTTGATTTCCCAACTCACGTCCCTGCTCCAGAGCGGGCGCGATAAACAGACCGTTCTGCCGGAGGCGCTACAACTTGTGCTAGCTGCTTTGCGCTCGGAGACCGGCACGATTCACCGTCTCGACGCAGACAAACAACTGCTCCATCTCGTGGCCCAAGTGGGATTGCCACCTTTCATGTTGGACATCGTGAAGACGATTCCGGTGGGGAAGGGGATTGCCGGCGAAACGGTCGTGCGCGGCGGTCCGGTGACAATGTGCAACTTGCAGACGGACACCAGCGGCGTGGCCAAACCGGGTGCAAAACAAACCGGCGTCGGCGGCGCGCTCTGCGTGCCCATTCGCCGGGGCGAAACCATCGTCGGCACGATCGGCATCGGCACGAAGCGGCAGCACGAATACACGCCGGAGGAGACGCAGACGCTTCAAGAGGTTGGGCGGCTGCTGGGTGGTCGTTTGGTTTGATCTGCTTGCCCGGCGAACAAAAAAACGCGCCGGCGTATCCGCCAGCGCGAGTTGATTGAAGTTGATTGTTTGTGGCAATTCGCTCTGCTTCCGCGTTCAATAATTTTTCGCGACCTCAGTCCAGTTCACCACGTTCCAGAACGCCTTGAGATAGTCGGCGCGTTTGTTCTGGTATTTGAGGTAGTAGGCGTGTTCCCAAACATCCACGCCGAGGATGGGTTTGCCTTCGCAACCGGCGACGGCTTTGCCCATGAGCGGATTGTCTTGGTTGGCGGTGGAAACGATCTCGAGTTTGCCGCCGTTGGAAACGAGCCAGGCCCAGCCGCTGCCGAACCGGCCAACGCCCGCGGCCTCGAACTTCGCCTTGAAATCATCGAAGCTGCCGAAGGCGGCCTTGATGTCGTCGGCGAGTTTGCCGGTGGGTGCGCCGCCGGCGTTTGGGCCCATGCTCTTCCAGAAAAAGGAGTGATTCCAATGACCGCCACCGTTATTGCGCACCGGACCGCGAATGGCGTCGGGCACGGAGCCGAGGTCTTTGATGATCTGTTCGAGACTCTTGGCTTCGAGCGCCGCATTGCCAGCGATGGCTTTGTTTAAGTTGTCCACATAAGCCTTGTGATGGCGACCGTGGTGGATTTCCATCGTCAGCGCGTCAATGTGCGGTTCGAGCGCCGCCTTGTCGTAGGGGAGGGAGGGGAGTTCGTGTGCCATAGTTTCAGTTTGGTTTTCGGTTATTGCGTAAACATCCAACGTCTTTGTCAGTTTGGTTGACGGCTGAACCGTAATGGAGAATCGGCGGACGCGCAAGAGTCGCCGCGAATGGCGTTCGACTTTTCCCCCGCGCTCTGTTAGTGAAAGGCGCGTGACCGACCCCAGCCTCTTGCTGCTCATCCCGGCCTACAATGAGGAAGCGCGCATCGCTCCCGTGCTGCGCGAGTTCGGCGATTATTTTCGAGACCATTACCGTGGTAATTTCCAGTTGGTGGTCGTTCTGAACGGCTGTCGTGATAACACCCTAGGTGTCGTGCAGGGGGTGATGAAGGATTATCCCAGCATCACCTACCAGAATTTCGCTGCGCCCATCGGCAAGGGTGGTGCGCTCATCGAGGGGCTCAAGCTGGCGCCGCTGGCGGATGTGATTGGTTACGTGGATGCCGATGGCGCTTCGCCACCTCATGCTTTCCACACACTCGTCAAACGCATCAACGAAGCGGATTGCATCATTGGTTCGCGTTGGTTGCCGGGCGCGGTGTTGCATCAAGCGCAGCCGTGGATGCGCCGGCTCACCAGCCGATGCTTTCACGCCATCGTCGAGGTGTTGTTTTGGATGCACATCCAGGACACCCAATGCCCGTGCAAAGTCATCCGGCGCGCCGCCATGGAGAAAATCCATTCATCACTCCAAATCGCGGACCTCGCTTTCGACGTGAACCTGCTGGTGTCGCTCAAACGGGCCGGGTTCACGATCAAGGAAGTGCCGATTGAATGGACGGACAAATTTGGATCGAAGGTCACTTCGGCTTTGTTCCGCACCTCGCTGACGATGTTTCTCTCCGTGTTCCGGGTGCGTTTGGTGTACTCGCCATTCTACAAATGGCTGGGGCCGTTACGGCCGTTGGAAGCCTGGCTTTACCAGAAACTTCGTGCTCCGCAGCCCCGCCGGGATCCGAAATAAGTGTTCAATCTTCAAGATTTCGGCCCATTTCGCCTGGTTTTGCACATTGACGGGGGTCACGGAGAAATCTATCCTGCACCCCCTGAATTTTCGAGCACCCGGCCAACCGCCGGCTGACTCCCCCGGAGAGGAAGTGAATTGGATTGACCGAGATTAAGCTGAAAAAAGGCGAGCCTGTGGACAAAGCCCTGCGCCGCCTCAAAAAGAAAATTGATCGCGAGGGCACGTTGCGCGTCGTGCGCAGCCATCGGCATTATGAGAAGCCGAGCGAGAAACGTCGCCGCAAGGAGAAAGCGGCCCGCTTCTCCGCCATGTTGACCGCCCGTTACGCGGATCTGTGAGTTTGGGTCGCCGGGCTGCGGCCAACACCGCAGTCCCGGCCTTCCGGGATTGATTGAACCGTTGAGTGACTCGGGCGTTGATTGAACGCTTCGACCGTTCGACGGTTTAACTGTTTAGCGACATGTATTCCCTCTCGACCTGTTGGAATTCCCATCGCCACACGGACGGTCGCGCCATGCTGCGCGAAGTCCGTGAGCTGGGCTTTGAATATGCCGAACTCAGCCACGGCACGCGCATCAGTCTCATGCCCGGGATTCTCGACGCGGTGGGCGCGGGTGAGATCAAAATCTCCACGCTGCACAATTTCTGTCCGCTACCGATGGGCGTGAACAACTCCGCGCCCAACCTCTACCAGTTCACCGCTGAATCCGACCGTGAGCGCGAGTCCGCCGTCAAGCACACGCTCAAGACGCTGGAATTCGCCACGCGCGTCAAGGCGCCACTCGTCGTGCTGCATCTGGGCAGCGTCGAGATGAAGGATTACTCCGGCAAGTTCAAGGAGATGCTCGAACGCGGTGAGAAAGGTTCACCCAAGTACGAGAAGCTTGTCGCCGAACTTGTCGAGAAGCGTGAGGCGAAGAAGGTAAAGTTTGTCGAGCGACTTTATGCCTCGTTGCGGAAGGTCATTCCCGAAGCCGAAGCGCGCGGGATCAAATTCGGTTGCGAAAACCGTGAGGCGCTGGAGGAATTACCGTTCGAGGACGATTTCGCGCTGCTCTTTCGCGAGTTGTCCAGTCCGGTGATGACTTACTGGCACGACACCGGCCACGCGCAGATCAAGGAGAACCTCGGGTTCATTCAGCACGCGCAGCATCTACAGACTTTTTCCGACCACCTCTCCGGATTCCACATTCACGACGTGCAGCCGCCGGCGCGTGACCATTGCGCACCCGGCAGCGGTTCGGTGGACTTCGCCGCGCTCAAACCGATGGTAAAGCCGCATCACATCAAAGTCTTTGAGTTCAGTCCCGCGATGCCCGTTGAAGTGCTCAAGCAAGGTGTCGCCCATGTGAAACGGATTTGGGGCGAATAGATTTGAGCCTTTTAACTTCGGGATCGCACGCGTGCTTGTCAGTCTTCACCTCGTTTCCCATGCTGGCGCGCTTTCATGAAGAGGCGCGTCCTGATTCTCTCGGCGGTGTTGGTGGCGGCGGTCGTTGCGCTGGCCATGACAATTCTCTTCGTGCGTTCGGGGCGGCGTGCGAGCGGGTTGCTGCGGCAGGAGGTTTATGTCTGGCAACGCGCGTGGTCGCGACCGGTGCGCGAGGCCGTCACGCAACACGCGACCAACTTCCCGGCATTGGCCGTGCTCAAGGCGGAGGTCACCTGGAAAGACAAGCAGCCACAGGTTGTGCGCGTGGCGTTGGACTATGAAGCGTTGAAAAGCACTCGACGGCCCATCGGCATCGCACTGCGGATCGGACCGTATGCCGGGCCATTCAAGGCGGATGAGCCTGTCTCGGTTTTTATCACCGAACTCAGTGCCTCGTTGGTGGCCGAAGCCAGAACGAATCAATTACAACTCAGCGAGCTGCAAATTGATTTCGATTGCGCGGAATCAAAGCTGGACGGCTACCGCGTGTGGTTGGAAGCAATCCAAAAGCGAGTTGCGCCGTTGCCGGTAACTATCACCGCCTTGCCGAGCTGGCTGGATTCGCGCGCTTTCAAACGGCTTGCGGCCACGGCAACAAATTACGTGCTGCAAGTCCACTCGGTCGAGCGGCCCAAGAGTTTTGATGCACCGTTTACGCTGTGCGACCCGCGGATGGCGAGCCGCGCGGTGGAGCGGGCGGGGCGCATTGGTATTCCCTTCCGCGTGGCGCTGCCAACCTACGGCTACTTGCTGGCTTTCGATGCCGCGGGCAAGTTCCTCGGCTTATCGGCGGAGGGGCCGCGTCCAAACTGGCCGACGAATGCGCTAATCCGGGAGGTTTCTTCCAACCCGGTGGAGCTGGCTGAACTCTTGTCAAGCTGGACGCACAATCGTCCAGAGGCGCTGCGCGGCGTGATCTGGTATCGGCTGCCGACGATTGTGGATAACTTTAACTGGCGCTGGCCGACCCTTGGCGCGATGCTCGAAACGCGTGCCCCCCGTGAAGTGCTGCGGGTCAACACGCGCCGGGTCGAGTCGGGGCTGGTGGAAATCAGCCTCGCAAACGAAGGCGAACTCGACATTTCCTCACGGCTCGCTGTGGAAGTCCGTTGGAGCAATGCCCGTCTCGTGGCGGGCGACGCTTTGCGGGACTTTGAACTGGCGGACAGAAGTGCGTCCGCCGCGAGATTCCAAACCAGGTCGCAACCCAGACGTATCCGCGCGGGCGAATCGCTCGTGCTCGGCTGGCTGCGCTTTGATCAAGACTGTGAGGTGCAGTGTGAGCTTAAAAAATTATGAAACGGCAATAGTCCAGACTCCGAAAATCGAGACACGAAGTAATTCCAATATCCTTCCAACCTTGAGCAATTGGGGCGATCCGCTTCCCCTGACTCGGGCGTTTGCCAGTACGGAAGTGGCGCGGGAGAATTGTTCGCCGGCGGCGGGCAAATTTGAGCGTTGGATTGGACGGGTGTGCGCCCGGATAACCGGAAGCAACCGATGGCTGTTCCTTTTCCCGGAGAGAACGGAGCGGGGGAACGAGGAAAGGACGGTCGGCTCGCCGACCGGTTTCCGAAGCCCACCTTCACTGGCGGAAAATCTTCTGCGACTGGCCATCCTCGGACTCGCGCTGCTGGCGGTGGGTTCCAGCGCACATGCCTGCGGACCGTTCTTTCCCAACAATCTGCTGGATCGTGGGGACGAGGCAGTGCTCGTGGCGCCACTGGCCGATTTTGCGCGGGAACTGGAGCGGTTGAAGCTGGCCACTTGCCGCTTCGATCATGTCCGCGCGACGAACGGTTATGCCGCTCAGACGTGCGATGCGGAAATGCTGGACCTCACCGCGGCGTTGAAGCGGGCGAAAGTTTCGCCCGAAGAATCGGCACGCATCACCGAGGGCCATCGGGTTAATCGCCAGAAGTTGAGTGAGTACCTGGTTGCGCTCGATGCATGGGAATCCAAAGCGTGGATGGATGCCGACGAAAACACACCAACCCGCCGCGGGCCGGCGCCCGTGCCTCCGAACTTTGACGAAGTGCCGGGACTGCCGGGTGAGTTCGCCGATTACTTCGAAGGGGCCAGCGTGTTCCAAAATCCCGACGCCGATGAAGATGCCGCGCGGATCGCGTGGGAAAGATTGTTGGCACGTCCGGCGGCAGAGCGAAAATACAAATCTACCTGGGCGGCGTTCATGCTCGGCAAAATCAAGGAGGAAACCGATGACGACAAGGCGCTCGAGTACTACCAGATGACGCGTGAGCTTGCGAAACACGGGTTTGCGGATTCGACGGGACTCGCGGCAGCAAGCATCGGCTGGGAGGCCAGGATTTGCTATCGAAACGGTGAATACGGCAAAGCCATCAACCTCTATCTCGAACAACTGGCCGCCGGCGACACGAGTGCCGCGACCTCCCTGCGGCTGACCGCACTGGCTGCGTTGGACGATCCGGCGCAACTTCAACGACTCGCAACCGACCCGGCGGCGCGCCAGGTCATCACGTCATATCTCGTGTCGTGGCGTGGTGCGGGGTGGAGCTACGAGGAAGAACAAAAGCGGAGCAATGAGCTTGTGATCGGTTGGTTGAACGCGATTGAGGCAGCGGAGGTGAAGGATGTGGAACTGGCGGAGAAGCTCGCGCTGGCGGCATACCAAGGAGGCGCGTTTGACGAAGCGCAGCGGTGGATCAAGCGCTCGGGAAGCTCGCTGCTGGCGCAGTGGCTTCAGGCAAAACTGCTGTTGCGCGGCGGCAAGGTGGCGCCGGCGGCGGGGTTGCTGGCGAAGGTGAGTCGTAGCTTTCCGCCGGAATTACCGGGGACGAATGCCCCGGTGAGTTTCGTTGAAACTTTGTCATCGGAAATCAATCCGTGGGATCACGACAACATTTCCATTGGCAAACAAGTGCTGGGAGAACTTGGGGTGGTGCGTCTGGCGCGGCGTGAATACGCAGAGGCTTTGGATGCACTACTCCACTCCGGTTACTGGATGGACGCCGCGTACGTCGCGGAACGGGTGCTGACGACGGATGAACTCAAGGTTTACGTGGAGCGGAATTGGCCGGAAGCGAAATCGCCGTCAACAAGCGAAGTAGCACCCACCTCTGGCGAGGTCGCATCTGAGGAGGAAGTCGCATACAAGAGAACGGCCAAGGACATTCGCTACCTGCTCGCGCGGCGGTTGACGCGTGATATGCGGGCCAGGGAGGCGCGGGAGTATTACCCCGAAGAACAGCGGTCGAGTTTTGATGAACTCGTTTTGAAACTGGACTCGGGTTGGAATGAAAGTCTGCCCGTCGAAGAGCGCGCCCGGTCACTTTTTCAGGCGGCGATCATTGCCCGCACCAACGGCATGGAGCTGCTGGGCACGGAAGTCGGTCCCGACTGGCATTACCACGACGGACAGTTTGAATCGGAGTTGAGCGCCGAGTTGCGAACGAACGAAAATTTCAAGGTGCTGCCGGCCTCGGCGGATGAATTGCGTCGGGCCACCGGACACCGGGCCGATCCGGAGGTGCGATTTCACTATCGGTATCAAGCGGCGTTTCTGGCGTGGGAGGCGGCGAAGTTGATGCCGAACAACTCTGACGAGACCGCAAGAATGTTATGCACGGCGGGATCGTGGCTCAAGGGGCGCGACCCGGCTACAGCGGACATCTTTTACAAAGCGCTGGTGCGGCGGTGTCGGCAGACGGCGATTGGCGAGCAGGCGGACAAGATGCGTTGGTTTCCCGTGCTGGATGCGGACGGCGAGCCGATACCCTATCGGCCAAGGGTGCCGATAATGGAGGTTCAGGCGAGTGCGGAGCCGGCGCCCGAATCAAGCGAGGTCTTAAGTAATCCTCCGGCAGCCGCCAATATCTACGTGGTGCATCGCGGTGATTCACTCGCCATGATCGCGCAAGCTGCGGGTGTGACGGTGAAACAAATTGTGGCATCAAATCCCGGGTTGGAGCCGGCGAGACTGAAGGTTGGCCAACGGATCTTGATTCCGGAAAGTTCATCCGAACCAGAGTCAGAATCCTGGGAGGTTCCACCATGACCGTGAGTCCGCCCGGCAGGCAGCTCAATTCGTAACCACTTCGAGGATGGGCTGCGGCGGTGCATCGAGGCATTTCCGCACGCGCTGGGCGAGTTGGGGCGGACGGTAGGGTTTGGCGAGGAACACTGGATCGGTTTCGCTGAAATTCTTGCCGACAATTTCCGAGCTGTAGCCGCTGCTATAGATGACGCGGAGGTCCGGTTTGCGTTGACGCAGGCGGTAGGCGAGTTCCGCCCCACTGACGCCGCCGGGCATGACCATGTCGGTCAGGAGCAGGTCCACTTTGCCTTCGTGAGCGTCCCAAATCTTCAGGGCGGCCACGCCGGTTTCGGCTTCGAGCACGTTGTAATCGTATTCCTGGAGCACTTTGGCGACGAGTTCGCGCAAGACCGGTTCATCTTCGACCAGCAGAATGGTTTCGCGTCCACCGCTGGCCATCATGAGCGAATCACTTTGATCATCGGTCTCGACCGTGGCGGAGGGCAGGGCGGGGAAGAACACGCGGAATGTGGTGCCCACGCCAACGGCGCTGGTGACTTCGACCCAGCCTTGGTGTTGCTTCATGATGCCGTAAACGGTGGCCAACCCGAGGCCCGTGCCGCGGCCCACTTCCTTGGTTGAAAAGAACGGCTCAAAAATGCGTGTCAGAATGTTCGTATCCATGCCGCAACCGGTGTCCTCGACCGACAACGCGACGAACATCCCCGTGCGCGCCTCGGGCCGCCGGCGCACGTAGGCGGCGTCGATTTCCACGAGGTTGGTGGTGATGGTCAGCTTGCCGCCCTTGGGCATGGCATCGCGCGCATTCACCGCCAGATTCATGACCACCTGCTCCACCATGCCCTCGTCCGCCTCGATTGCCGGGAGCTTTTCCGCGTAGCTCATCACCAGGGTAATATCCTCACCCAACAGCCGCGGCAGCATCTGACCGAAATCCATCAACACCGCGTTCGGATCCAACGGCCGGGCTTGGATCACCTGTTTGCGGCTAAACGTGAGCAACTTCCTCGTTAATGTCGCCGCCCGCCGGGCCGCGCCCGCGATCTGTTTCAACTGATTCGTGAAACCTTCGTTGCCTTTCACGTTGCCCAGCAGGCAGTCGGCGTAACCCTGGATAACCGTGAGAATGTTGTTGTAGTCGTGCGCGATTCCCGCGGCCATTTGGCCCACCGACTCCAGTTTTTGCGCGTGCCGATACTGCGCTTCCAAGTTCAAGATTTCTGTAATGTCCGCGCCGTAGCAATGCACGACTTGACTTCCGGCCACGGGGAAGAACGACCAGCTCAACGTCCGCCCATTGATCGTGATCTGTTCGCGCAACCGCTTCGTCCCGCAGTCCAGACACTCGGCGACGATCGCGCGCACGCCCGCCGGCATCGTCTCCAAGATGTGTTTTTTGCCGAGCAAGGCGACCAGTTCAGTGGCGGCATCATTCGCGTAGCTCAACTCTCCCCGGCGGGTGAATTCCAGCACGGGATTTGGATTCACGCGCGGGAAGGCCGCCAGCTTTTGCACTTGCGCCTCTGCCCGCTTGCGATCCGTGATGTCATTCAAGCTTCCCGATACACTGCGCCCACGTCCGTCAATTGTTGCGGAGGAGATATCCGTTCCTGGGATCGCGGCATCGGGACTGTGGACCGCCGTCAGGCTCAACGATAACTCGACCCACCGAAAATCGCCCAATTGCGTGGCGAGCTTCGCCTCCAGATCGCCGTGATCCGTTTCTCCCGCCAGCAGTCGTTCCAGTTGTTTGCTGACCAACTCCCGCGTGTCCGACGAAAAATAGTCCAGGAACATCGTTCCCAACGTTTCCTGAATTGCAAACCCGGTGATCCGAGTCCAAGCCGGGTTCAAGAACGCCCACTGCCCTGATTCCGTGATCTGGAAGACCACTTCCTTGATGCTGCTCACCACGGATTGATACCGGCTTTCACTGGCGTCCAGGGCGTCCTCGGCCTGCTTGCGCTGGATGCATAACGCAATGCCGTTCGCCACGGACGCCAACTCCTGCAAGACTGTCTCCGCCTGCGGCTCCCTTGAAAACAACGCCATGCAACCGACCAAACGATCCTCCAGCATCAAAGGATACGCGGCAAACGATGCGAACCCTTCACCCCGAATCCAGGTCCGTTGCTGCAGCGTGGCATCCTTGGCCACGTCCGAAATGAAAACCGGTTTTCCCTCCCAGAGCGGCTTGAACTCCAGCATCGCCGTATCCGCCCCGACTTCCTGATTCACCGAGCCCGCCCCGGCCTGCAATTCAAACGCACCCTTCGCTTGATTGTAAACCCACAACTGCGCCAGGCCCGCCGCCGTGGCGCCGTGATTACTCGCCGACCCGCTGAGGTATTGCACCATCGCTCCCGCGCACTTTTCCAGGATGACCGAGAGCGGTCCGCGTTGGGTGAGCACCAATCCCACCTCCGCTCCGAACGCCGCCAGTCGCGCCTGTTCAAACGCGGCCAGCGAAGCCGCCCGTTTCCGCTCGATGGCGTACCGGATGGCCCGCTCCAACTGTGGCGCCTCCACCTGCCCCTTTACGAGGTAATCCGCTGCGCCTGCCTTCATCGCCGCGTGATCGGCGTCCTGGTGTCCGGCGCCGGTGAGCATGATCACTGGCGCCTCCGCGCCAGTGGCTCGCGCCGCCTGCAACAGCTCGATGCCGTTGCGCGCGCCCAGATTAAAGTCCACCAGGGCCACTTCCTGGCGGTTGGCGATCATGGCCTGCAAACCTTCCTCGAAGGTCCGGGCCCATTCAATGGTGAAACGACAGCCACCCTGAAGGGTCCGGATCTCGCGCAACAAATCCCGCGTGAGGAGGAAATCCTCCTCATCGTCCTCGACGATCAACAGGCGGGTGGTTTGCGAGTCGTTCATCGCTGGTAGCTGGCAATAGGCGGCTAGGAGTTGGGCACCAACCGGGGTGCCGGTAATTCCACCGTGCCAAACCAATAACCCATCAGCTTGGTGACGGTGGAGACCAGGGCGTCGAAACCGGCGGGCTTCGTGACGAAGGAATTCGCGCCGAGTTCGTACACCCGATCAATGTCCGTATCCGCCCGCGACGTGGTGAACACCACCACGGGCACGCGGCGCAAGTCATGGTGCGCGCGGATTTCCTTCAGGGCTTCCCGTCCGTCTTTGCGGGGCATGTTCAAATCCAGCAGGATCAAATCTGGTCGCGGTGAAGTGCTGGCCTTCTCATACTTGCCCCGGCGCAACAGGTAATCCACCAATTCCTCGCCATCGGCCACAAACCGCACCTTGTCGTTGGTGCCGCATTCGGCGAAGGCATCCTGCACGAGCAGCCGGTCATCGGCATCATCCTCCGCCATTAGAATCAGGTGCTCACTCATATCAGCGGCTTGTCCTTCCGCGAACGCACGGGCAGGTGAACAATGAAGGTCGCGCCTTCCCCGGGCTTGCTCTTCGCCGTGATGCTGCCCCGGTGGCGATCTACAATCCGCCGACACACGGCGAGTCCGATGCCGGTGCCTTCGTATTCCTGCCGGCCATGCAGCCGTTGGAACACGGCAAAAATCCGGTCGAGGTACTTTTCCTCAAAACCGATTCCGTTGTCCTGGATGGTCAACTGGCAGGCCGCGCCCTCCCAGCCGCCGTCCACGAGTTCGGCGCGGATTTGAATTCTCGGTTTCGCCTCCGGCAGATGAAACTTCAGCGCGTTGCCAATCAGATTCTGGAGCAGTTGCCGCATCTGCATCGGGTCGGCGTCGATCTTGGGCAGTTCACCGACCTCGACGGTGGCGCCGGTCTTCTCGATGCGCACCTCCAGGTCGCTCAGTACCTCGCGCGTGACCTGGGCGAGGTCCACCGTGACGAACGGTTCGGTACGGCTGATGACGCGGGAGAAGGTCAGCAGGTCGTTGATCAAGGTCTGCATCCGCGCGGCCGCGTTTTGCATCCGGTCGAGATAATCGGCGCTCTCCGGCGGCAGCACGGTTGCGCATTTGGTTTTCAACCGGTCACCGAACGCACGGATTTTGCGCAACGGCTCCTGCAAATCGTGCGACGCCACAAAAGCGAACTGTTCGAGCTCGGCATTCGAGCGGGCGAGTTCCTCGGCCTTGCGGACCAGCGCTTCGGCGGATCGCTTGCGCTCGGTGATGTCCTTGAACAACACCACCCGGCCCACGACACGATCGTTCTCACGGATATGGGAACGGACGAACTCGGCGGTGAAGGCCGAACCGTCGGCGCGTTTCAAGACGACCTCGGAAGGCGTGACACTCTGGTTCTTCTGGATCGTGGTGGTATCTTGTTGCACCAGCGCGCCGAACACGTCGGTTTCGTTGCAGCCGACCATCTTGGTGACTTCCAGCCCCATGAGCTTGGCGGCGGTGGGGTTGACAAAGGTGATCTTGCCGTTGGGCTCGACGCCGCAAATGCCCTCGCCGGCGGCATTCAGGATCAATTCGTACTGGCGCTGCAGTTTTTGCAGTTCCATGGCCCGGGCCTGCACGTGGACCTGCAACACGTCCTTGCTGGCTTCCAACTGCTGGCGCTGGGCGGAGAGCGAGCGCTCGGCTTTTTTGCGCCGGTTCAGTTCCGCCTCCAGCTCGCGATTCGCCTGCGAGAGATCGGCCAGTTCAGATTCGAGGTTCTTGCGAACCTTGACCAGATGTTCCTCGGAAAGGGTTTTCTCGGTGATCTGGATCCGCCAGCGGTCCGATCGCTTTTCCCATTCGGCCTCGCTGGATTCGACGCGTTTGAGCCAGGAGTTTTCCGTAAAGCGAAAGGCGGCAAAGGTCACCAGGGCCAGGAGCAGTCCGGCGCCAGCCATGGCGGTAACCGCCAGATCGCGCCAGTGGGTCAACCGGCCCGAAACATCATCTCCGGCCCCTGTTTGGACCGTGCGCAACAGCTGGGTTACATCCAGAAACAACCAGACGGCCACGGCGGCGTTGACCACGATGATGGCCGCGAGCACGAGGGTGCGCCAGCGATGGGAGCCTTCGGGAACGGGCGGCACGGAATTGGCGCTGCTGGCGAACGAAGTCGCCGGTGCGCCCGCCACGGAGAATGACTGAGCTTCAACCATGTTGATTTACACAAAGCCGCCACGCACGCCCCGGATCGCGGCGGGTAGGACGCCTGAACAAGAGCACCTTAAAGACCAGTTGCCGGGGGAATTTTGAAGTTGGCAAAGGGCAAGCCGGGAGGTGCTGGCGGGTTTACTTCCCGCCGCCTTTGTCATTTAATGGACGGGCGTGTTCGCAAACAGGACGCATCAACCATGAATCCGCCTTTGGAAACCCTGGGTCTCATCGCGGGCAATCGCTCGCTGCCATTGCTTTTTGCGCGTCAGGCGCGCAACGGAGGCGGGGGTGGCGCACGACGCGTGGTGGCCGTGGCGTTCGAGGGTGAAACCGATCCCGCCCTGGCCTCGCTAGTGGACGAAATTGTCTGGGTCAAGGTGGGCCAGCTTTCGAAGATGATCGCGGCGTTCACGGACCGGAATGTCCGCCAGTGTGTCATGCTTGGGCAGATTGCCCCGAAGAATCTTTACGATGTCCGCCCCGATTTGCGGGCCATGGGGGTGTTGTTCAAGTTGAAGGAGCGGAACGCGCATACCATTTTCGGCGCGATTGCGAATGAGTTGAAAAAGGATGGCGTGGAGTTGATTGAGGCGACGCCGTGGTTGCAACCGTTGATGCCAGGTGCCGGTTTCCGGCTGGGGCGCAAGTTGTCCGAGGAACAGCGCGCGGATGTGGAGTTCGGTTTTGCCATCGCCAAGGAAGTCTCCCGGCTGGAGATCGGACAGACGGTCGTCGTCAAGGAAGGCACAGTACTGGCCGTGGAAGGGTTCGAAGGCACGGACAAGTGTCTCGCGCGTGGCGGGGAGTTGGCCGGCAAGAATGGGGGCGCGGTGGCGGTGAAGGTGGCGAAGATCAGCCACGATATGCGTTTCGACGTGCCGTGCCTCGGGCCGCAGACGTTGGAAACTTGCGCGCGTTCGGGAGTGGCGGTCCTGGCC
Source organism: Limisphaerales bacterium (assembly GCA_044225555.1). Taxonomy (GTDB): domain Bacteria; phylum Verrucomicrobiota; class Verrucomicrobiia; order Limisphaerales; family JADLHS01; genus JADLHS01. The sequence goes on from JBGAIM010000005.1 coordinate 217,734, forward strand.
TTCGAGGCGGGAAAAAGTCTGTTGCTCGAACAAGAGACTTGCGCTGACTTGGCCGAACGCCACAAACTTGCCGTTGCCACGGTTGGTTGAACTGCCATCGGCATGGCTGCCACTCATCGGGGTTTAATTCACAGAAATACGATTCAATGCTCAAGTCGCACGAACTGCTCGGCTTCATGTCGCCCACCCTGGCGAATGAGATTCTCGCTTTCACTTTTGAGGAGGAAAAACCCACCTACCGCGCCGTCCTCCAGGCCGTCGCCGAGGCCCGGCACGTCCGGCTCGTTTTTCTGGAGCGTCAGGCGCGCTCGCAGCGCAACGCCACCATGCTGGCCACGCTCACCCGGCCCAATCTCGATGTTGCCGCCGGCACGCTGTTGCGCACCTGGCTCGTCAAAAAGCAGGCCGCGATGCTGGTGGACTTTCTCGACGCCCTCGGTATTCCCAACGAAAAGGGCGTGGTGGAGGATTTGCCGGCCACGGTGGACGACGTCAAACTCAAGGCGGCGGTGGATTTATTGCTGACCAAATATCCGCCGGAGCCGGTGGCAGTTTATCTCAATGCCTTCAATGACATGAACCAGGCGAACTGGCCGAATCTCAAGTCGTTGCTTGAAGGTGAGCCACGTCTCCAGTTGGGAACAGCGGGCTAGGTTTGGGGGACAGGTTCCAAGTCCGCGTTCCTCCGTTCCCCCGTTCCGAGTTGGCTGCCAGTGGGGATTGAATTTCCACGTCAACCCGCACGTGGGATTATTATGCCTGTCAATTGCTCAACAGGAGTGTCAGCCCACGCTTACTTCGACGGAATCGCCGATTCCTGCCGGTCAGTTTCGATGTCTCTCATGGTGCGGTCCACGATGTCAATCAGCTTGCCCTGGCTGAAGGGCTTGGGCAGGAAGTTGCGGGACTCGCTAAAGAGGTCGCCGGTGCCGGTGATTTCCGCGCTGTAACCGCTCATGTAGATGACTTTGAGATCCTGTTTGTGGTCGAGGAGCATCTTGGCGAGCGAGCTGCCACTGATGCCGTTGGGCATGACCATGTCGGTGAGGAGTAGGTCAATTTTCTCGTGAGCGCGCTCGAAAACTTCGAGCGCCTTTTGGCCGCAATCGGCATCGAGGACGCGATAGCCGTGGTGTTGCAGGGCTTCGCAAACGAAAGCGCGCACGAGGGGTTCGTCTTCGACGACGAGAATGGATTCCTTGCGGCTGCCGGGGTTTTTGGCCGTGAAGGTGGTTTCTTTAGGCTTCGGCCGTTCATCGGTGGCCGGGAGGAACACACGGAAGGTGGTGCCGACGGCGAGTTCACTCTGGACTTCGATCCAGCCGTCGTGCTGTTTGACGATGCCGTAAACGGTGGAGAGGCCGAGGCCGGTGCCTTTGCCGACGGGTTTGGTGGTAAAGAACGGCTCGAAGAGATGGCGCTGGGTTTCGGGGCTCATACCACTGCCGTTGTCTTCGACACTGAGCACGATGTACCGACCCTCGCGCGCGTCGGCGTGGCGGCGCACGGCCGCGTCGAAGAGGTCCACTTTATCCACGGTCACGCGGACGAGTCCACCCTGAGGCATGGCGTCGCGGGCGTTGACGACGAGGTTGAGCAGGACTTGTTCGAGGTTGGATTCGTCGGCCAGGACGCAGGGGAGGTTTTCGACACAAGCGCTTTCGAAGGCGACGGTTTCACCGACGAGGCGAGCGAGCATCTTCTGCATGTTGCGCACGGTGCTGCCGAGGGAGACCGGGGCGCGTTTGAGAACCTGCTTGCGGCTGAATGCCAGCAATTGACGCGTAAGGCCGGAAGCGCGTTCGCCGGCGAGCCGGACCTGTTCGAGGGACTTGGCGACTTCTTGGTCCACATTAGCTTTGGCCAGTTGGATGCTGGCGTGGCCGATGATGATGGTGAGGAGATTGTTGAAATCGTGGGCAACCCCGGCCGCGAGCTGGCCGATGGCTTCCATTTTTTGGGACTGGCGCAACTGGGATTCGAGGCGGCGCTGGTCGGTGATGTCGAGGATCGCGGCGAGAAAACACGCGGAATCACCGAGGGTTAAAGGCACGATGGAAATCAGGGTCTGACGGATCTGGCCATCGGCGCGGCGCACGTTGGTCTCGAGGTTGTGGACCCGGCTGCCGCCCCGGAGGCTCTGGATGGTCCGATCGAAGCCGATGGGGTTCTCCGGCAGGTTCAATTCGCCCGGGGTGTGACCGATGATCTGCTCGCGCGTGTGGCCGACGAGGGTAAGGAAGCTGCCGTTGACGTCGGTGAGGCGGAGGTTGTCGGCGTTGAAAATGGCGAGCGCGATCGAGGCGGTCTCGAAGGATTTATGAAAGCGTTCCTCGGAGGCGCGCAGGGCAACTTCAACGTGGGTGCGGCGCTCCACCTCGGCTTGGAGCCGCGTGTTGGCACTGACCAGTTCGGCGGTGCGACGTTCGACGATGGCTTCGAGATCGTCCAAGCGGTGTTTCGCCTGACGGGTGACGACCCATTTCTTGGTCAGGGCATGGGCGAGTTGAAGCACTTCGACGTTGTCGAACGGCTTCTTGAGAATGACCATGCTGTCTGACTTCCCGAGGTTCTTGATGATCTCATCCCAGGAATGATCGGAATACGCCGTGCAGATGACCACCTGCAACTCGGGGTAATGATTCCAAACCTGCCGAATGGTCTCGATGCCGTCCCAGCCCGGAGGCATGCGAACGTCCACAAAGGCCATCGAATACGGGCGGCCCTCGGCCAGGGCTTTTTCAACCATCGCCAGCCCCTCCTGCCCCTGATGCGCGGAATCAATTTCAAAGTCCGAACGCTCACTCGCCGGGGCCGCCGTACCGAACAGGGCGGCTTCGTCGTGGCTGAGGTCGTCCTCGGTGGCGGGGCAGAGGATCTTTTTGATGTCCTCGTGAATCGCGGGGTTGTCGTCCACGACCAGGATGCGGTGGGATTTGCGGACCAGTTCGGTTGTATTCATATGAGTGAAATTGGTTCAGGCGGTCTTCTTGGCCACGGGCAAGCCGAGGATAAAGGTGGCGCCTTTGCCCGGCCCGTCGCTTTGGACGGAGAGCTGGCCGCCCATCTCGCGCGCCGCATTGGCAGCGCTATGCAGGCCGAAGCCGTGCCCGCCTTTCTTGGTGGTGAAACCGTGTGAGAAAATGCGCGTGAGATTCTCCGGCGCAATGCCCACGCCGCTGTCTTTGACCGCGATGGCGACCTTGCCGTCACCTTGGTTGGTGATGCTGAGGGTCAGTTCCTTGTCGTCACGGTTGTTGTCCTCGATGGCCTGCTTGGCGTTGCGGATGAGGTTGATGAGGATTTGCAGTGCCTTATGCTTGTCCACCGCGACGATGGGGGCCATGTCGAACTGGCGCGTTACCCGGATGCCGTGCCGGCCCAGCGCCACCTCGTTGATGCGAAGCGCATCTTCGACAAGTTCGTGCGGGGCGAGTGGCTCCACGACGCCGGAGAGTCGGGCGTAGCTTTGCTGCATCGCCACGATTTCCTTGATGTGTTCGATGTTCTTGGTCAGGCCGGCCAGCTCGCCCTGCCAGCGACGATGCTCGGCCGAGACGTGGTCGGTGACTTTAAGGAGAAAATCGGGGAGTTTCTGGCCCTGGGGATTCTGGGTGAGGAAGGTTCCCAAGTTGGGCAGGTTCTCACGAATCAGCGTGGTGGCTTTGACCAGGCTTTGCAATTTGGAGGTGGCCAATTGTTCGCGGACGAGGGTGGCGGAAACATTGACGCTGTTGAGCACATTACCCACGTTGTGAAGCACGCCGGTGGCAACCTCGGCCATGCCGGCCTGGCGTTGGGTTTCGGCGATTTGCCGGTTGAGCTCGGCCAGTTCGGATTCGGCGCGCTTGGCCTGGGTGATATCGTGAAGAAACACGCTCGCCCCGCCGTGAAAGGGGAATACGCGGGCTTGGCAGACCCGGTTCTCGCCGGCCCCGTTGAGTTTCAAATCGGGAAGCACCGTGCCGCGGCCTTCCTTCAATGCGGTCTGGATCGCGCCGGAGAGTGGCGTGGCGAGCAGATCAGGCAATGTTTCATCCAGGGGGCGGCCGATCAATTCCGCGCGGGGACGCTTCCAATTGCGCTCGGCGGCTTCATTCCATTGGAGCACGCGCATATCCGAATCCACCACGAGCAGTTCCTCGCTGATGGCTTCAAGGTCTTTTCGCAGCCGTCCTTCCGACGCGTGGGCGGCGCGGAGGAGGTCGCCCTTCTGGAGCATCTTGACGGAGATGAAGGAACAGATCAGGCACAACCCCAAGACAAAGGTCATGCGGAGCAAGGAACTGGTGAGTGTGGTTTCAAGCTGCTGGAGCAATCGGTCGGACTGGACTTTAAACTGTTGCTGAATCAAGCGCAGATCGTCGCGCACCTTGTTGAAGGCGGGGACGCCTCGGCGCAAGTCGAGTTCCACCGCGTCATCGGATCGTCCGGCCCGCATCAAGGCGATGAGTTCTTCGCGCACCCGGAGATAAACATTCCAGTCCTGCTCCAATCGAAACGCCAGTTGATCCTGGGAAAACCATTCGAGCAGCGAGCGGCAGGTTCGCAACCGGGTGCTGACGACCCGTTCCGCCCGGCGGGAAGTGGTGATGTATTCGGCCTGCCGGTTGGTCTGTTCGCTGACCAGCGCGTAGAGCAGGGTCCAACGGGCTTCCTGCGTTTGGTATTGGAGTTCGCTGCCGAGGTCGAGGCCCAGGACGGACCGGAGGTAATCCTGCTGGGTGCGGGATTGTGTGGTGTAAAGGTTGGCCATCAGAATGGAAACCACGCCGCCGATGGCCGCGACAATCAGCGCAAAGAAAACCGTAAACCGACTGGCCCGATTCTGATGCTCGGGGTCGGGCTTTTCGTGGTCAACGGGCTTGGCGGGCTTCATACTCCGTCCCCCCTCGGACGTAGAATGCCTGGCTTGAGTCGCCACTGCTCCGCGCCGGGGGTAGGCATGACAGCGTTAAAAGGGAGACTTTGTTCCCTATCACAACGAATCGGCAGGTTCGTCATTCTAAGTCTTCGTTTGTTAACCGGCGGTGATTTACACCCAGATTAAACCCGGAACGAAATGGGTTGTGACTTAGGGTCAAGCATTTCGGATGCCCCAAGCGTTGATGCGCCGGGGCTTCCAAAGCGCTGGTGGATTGCTGGCTGCGGTGTCCCGAATCCAGACTGTCGGGACGAGCCGGCGGACGGAGCGTTGCTGGGGGGAGATTCTTTAGGCTCGCGTTCCCCATCTGCCCAATTAACCTCAACTGCGGTAAAGGGATAATTTATGGAACCAAAAGGCGATATCGCTCTCATCGGCCTGGCCGTTATGGGCCAGAACCTCATTCTCAACATGAACGACCACGGCTTCACCGTCGTGGCCTACAACCGCACCGTCGAGAAAGTAGACCACTTTCTGGCCAACGAGGCCAAGGGCACGAAAGTCCTCGGCGCGCACTCCATCGAGGAAATGGTCGCCCAACTCAAGCGCCCGCGCCGCGTCATGATGCTCGTCAAGGCGGGCAAACCGGTGGACGAATTCATCGAACAACTCCTCCCCCACCTCGCGCCTGGCGACATCATCATTGACGGTGGCAACTCGCTCTTCGAGGACACCAACCGCCGCACGAAGTATTGCGAGAGCAAGGGCCTGCTGTATATCGGCACGGGGGTGAGCGGCGGCGAGGAGGGCGCGCGCCGTGGCCCCAGCATCATGCCCGGCGGTTCGCCGGCGGCCTGGCCACACGTGAAAGATATTTTCCAAGGCGTCTCGGCCAAGGTTGAAGGCGGCACGCCGTGTTGCGACTGGGTCGGCGAGAACGGCGCAGGCCATTATGTGAAAATGGTCCACAACGGCATCGAGTACGGCGACATGCAGTTGATCTGCGAAGCCTACAACATCATGAAGAGCGGCCTGGGCCTGAGCGCGGACGAGATGCACACGGTCTTCGCGGAATGGAACCAAGGCGAACTGGACAGCTATCTCATCGAAATCAGCCGCGACATCCTGGCCAAGAAGGATGACGACGGCTCGCCGCTCGTGGACAAGATTCTCGACACCGCCGGCCAGAAGGGCACCGGCAAATGGACCGTCATCAATTCACAAGACCTCGGCATCCCGATCACGCTGATGGCGGAGGCGGTTTACTCCCGGTGCGTCTCCGCGCTGAAAGAGGAACGCGTCAAGGCCGCGCGCAAATTGAAGGGTCCGCGCCCGGTGCTGTCCAGCATCGCGGCGAACGCTGAGAAAAAGAAAGCGTTCATCGAAGACATCAAGAGCGCTCTCTACGCCTCAAAGATCGTCAGCTATGCGCAGGGTTACATGCTGATGCGTGCGGCGGCCAAGGAATACGGTTGGAATTTGAACTACGGTGGGATTGCGCTCATGTGGCGGGGCGGCTGCATCATCCGCTCCCGTTTCCTCGGCAAGATCAAGGAAGCCTATGACAATAATCCCAAGCTGATGAACCTGATGCTCGACGACTACTTCCGCGGCGAAATCAAGAAGGCGCAAAAGGGCTGGCGGAATATCGTGGCCACGGCAGCGAAGAAAGGCATTCCGGTGCCCGCGTTCAGCACTGCGCTGGCATTTTACGACCAGTATCGCAGTGCGGTGTTGCCCGCAAACCTGCTGCAGGCCCAGCGTGATTACTTCGGTGCGCACACGTACGAGCGCGTGGACAAACCGCGCGGCGAATTCTTCCACACCAACTGGACGGGTCGCGGCGGCACTACGAGCAGCAGCACCTATAACGTTTGAAGTTGGACCGAGGTCGGGGAAAATCAGAATTCCCAGCGCGGGTTTCAACCCGCGCTTTTTGGTCACGAGACCCGGCGATCCGGTATTCCTTTCCTTAAATCGTGATATTCCTCAAACGCATACATTATGGCAAAATATGCGTGGTGGTGACGCTTGCCTTTCCCCAGCGCCGCACCTAGCGTTTCCCTGCGCTTGTGATTGACGGATTCTCGCGCCGATGCAGCCGGGCTGCACGGGCGTGGCGACTCCCGATGTTCCGGTCGCATGGTCTATTCTCCATGAGGGAATCATTGTTGGTCAGATCATCATGTCACATCCATTGATCATTCAGGGCGGGATGGGCGCGGGCGTCTCGGATTGGCGGCTCGCGCGCGCGGTTTCAACCGCCGGTCAGCTTGGCGTGGTGTCTGGCACCGCGCTGGCCTGCATTCTCGTGCGGCGGTTGCAGGTCGGCGACCTGGACGGCCAGATGCGCCGCGGGCTGGAGAACTTTCCCCTGCCCGGCGTTGCCGCGCGCATCCTGGCGGACTACTACATTCCCGGTGGCAAGCCGGCGGATGCGCCGTTCAAGTTGCCCCCCTTGCCAAGCGTCCAACCCAGCGCGGACTTTGTGGCGCTGACCGTGGCGGCCAATTTCGTGGAAGTTTTTCTGGCCAAAGAAGGTCACGGCGGATTGGTAGGCATCAACTTTCTGGAGAAAATCCAATTCCCCACGCTGCCGTCGCTTTTTGGCGCGATGCTGGCCGGTGTGGATTACGTGTTGATGGGTGCGGGGATTCCGCGGTCCATCCCGGGCGTGCTCGATCGCCTGGCGAAAGGTGAACCCGTCGAGTTGAAGATTGACGTGGAAGGCGCGCTGCCCGGCGAGGAATTCTCGTCCCGGTTTGATCCCGCTGCTTTCATGGGGCGCGTGCCACCGGTGCTGAAGCGCCCATGCTTTTTTGGCATCGTCGCTTCGGCCACGCTGGCGATGACCCTGGCGCGCAAGTCCAACGGCAAAGTGGATGGCTTTGTCGTCGAAGGTGAAACTGCGGGTGGTCACAACGCGCCCCCGCGTGGCCCCATGCAACTCAGTGCCACCGGCGAGCCAGTTTATGGTCCGCGTGACGTTCCTGACTTGGAGAAGATACGTGACCTCGGCCTGCCGTTTTGGCTGGCTGGCTCGTACGGTCATGCGGAAAAACTCGCCGAAGCCGTGCGCCTCGGGGCCGCTGGAGTTCAGGTCGGTACCGCTTTCGCGTTTTGTGAGGAATCCGGCATTCGACCTGATCTGAAACGGCAAGCCATCCAACTCAGTCGTGAGGGCAAGGCCCGCGTGTTCACCGATCCGCTGGCGTCGCCGACCGGTTTTCCGTTCAAGGTGGTGCAGATGGCGGGCACGTTGTCCGACCCATCGGTGAATCCGCCGCGCAACCGCCTGTGTGACCTTGGTTATCTCCGGCAGGCCTATCGCAAGGACGACGGAACCCTCGGTTATCGTTGCCCCGCCGAGCCAGCGGAGGATTTTGTCCGCAAAGGTGGTTTGGCGGAAGAAACCGGAGGTCGCCAATGCGTGTGCAACGGATTAGTGTCCACGATTGGTCTGGCGCAGGTACGTCCGGATCACACCACAGATCTGCCCCTGATCACCGCCGGCAATGACGTGGCGTACGTCGCCCGTTATCTCCAACCCGGTCGCGATTCCTACTCGGCTGCTGAAGTAATTCAACAATTGCTCGGCAAGGCTGGCTGAACGCGCGCGCCTTTTTGAGTTTATCGCAATTCCAGATGCGCCGGCATGCCATCTGGCCGTGGTAGCTTCCCCAGCGCGCTAGCGGTTTTCCCGCTGCATCAAGATCAAGTCGCGGATTCCGTGCGGATTGGGAATGCCTTCCATCTGTTCCGAAGCATCCACCGTGGCCGCGGTGGAAATGGTCAGATCCCCAATCCCAACCACGCGCGCCAGGAAGCCTTGGTCTATGTCAATGGACCGGATGTCGCGGGCGAGGAATTCCCGGAAGCATTTGGAGAACATCCCGCGTTCCAGCGTCAGACGCCCGGGATAGATTCGCAGAACGACCGAGGCGCGTCGCCACCAGGCAATCAAAGGAGGAACAATCAACCAGAAGAAAAACAAGTGCCAGAAAAAGTGCCACCACGACTGGCGGACTTCCGCCAGCAATTCAGTCGAGGGCGCGGTCGGCGTCGTTGCAGTTGCCTGCCGGGCGGCCATGGGATAACCACACGCGGGGCAGGTGGGCGCCGCGCTGGAAATCATCCGGCCGCATTCGGGACACGCAGTCAAAGCCATGATAGCAACAGGCCAATCGTGGAGAATGCGACCGGACCCTGTCAATCGCGCAAGAGAGCTTGCAAAGCCCGGGCGCTTCAACGACAACTGGGGCAGGAACCTCGCACCCGGAAGCGGCGGGCATTTTTGGAGGCAAATGCCGATGCCCGGCCTGCCCGAGCGACGGGGAGTCCGTGCCAACAACGAAAGGAAACTGACTTTATGAAATCACAACGAGTGGATACCTGGGCGGCATCAATTCCGGATCGATCTGGCGCGCTGGCGGCCAAACTCCGGGCGTTGGCTGAGGGCAGCGTCAATCTGGAACTCGTCATTGCGCGCCGCCTGGGCGACGAGACCGGCAAGGGGGTCATGTTCGTCACTCCGATCAAGGGTGCGAAACAAACCGGCGCGGCGGGCGCGGCGGGTTTTACCAAGACGACCAGCCTCCACACTTTGCGCATTGAGGGCCCGGACAAGATCGGCCAAGCGTCGCGCGTGGCCACTGCGCTGGCTGAGCACGGACTCAATCTCCGGGGTTTCTCCGCCGCGGCGCTCGGCAAGAAATTCATCTGCTACGTCGCTTTTGATACGGAGGCCGATGTGGTCAAAGCCGCCCGGTTCGTGCGGAGTCTCTGAGCCGCCCCGGTCTGGACGGTCGGATACTTAACCAGCCAGCACCTGGAGCAGGCGTTCGAGAAAGGCCAGCTCGTTTTCCTTGGCGCTGCGTCGTGCGTTGTCCTGCCGGCGCTGGTCGCGTCCGCCGCCGTGCAACTCTTCCACACGTTCATTGAAGAAGGGTTTCACACCTGCGCCTTCGTTGATTTCCTGGCGAAGCACCTGTTGCCAGTGCGGAATGCGTGCGATTAAATCCGCCTGGTCGGTGGGCTCGTAGGTTTCCATCAACTTCAAGAGCGCAACCGTGTCATTGCTCCTGTGGCTTTCCGTTCCCGAGGCGTGGCGAAGGTAGCGAACCAGGATTTCGCAACGTGAATCACGTTCCCAAATCGCGCGCCGGGCGATGGCCTTGAGCAAGGGCCGGTCGGTAACGGACGGATATTGACTGAGGAGCTTGAAGAGCGGTTCGGGAATGCTGGCGTTGAGCCGCAGGCGATGCACAAATCGTTCGATAGTTACCGCGCGCAAAGGAATAAGATGCATCTGGCGGTCTTCGGTGATGAGTTGGGCGCGGGTAGGCCGTTCGACCAGTTGAGCGATCAGCTCAAGCTGCTGGTTTGCTGAAACTAAATCGCGCCCGAGCAACTCGGCAAAGACGGCCTGGTCTTTCAGCGTGGGCGTGAACAGTGGCGAAAGGATGAGATCAATCTCGTAGTCCTCCAGCTTTGGCAGTTCGTTGACGAGAAACAAACCGACGGCATCGCGCGAGAGACCATACGTGCCCGCGACATGATTGACCACTTGCGCCGAGACATCTCGGGGACGTTCCAGTTCGGCGACGAGGCTTGCGAGGAGTTGCGACATGAGCGCAATGTTGACTACTCCCGCGTCCTCGCCAAGACGCAAGTGGGCCGCGTGTTTTTTTGGGCGGCGCTTCCTTCAGATTGTTGCTGGATGGAATCGCGTGATTTGCCTGATTTATCAGAGTGATTAGCGTGCTTTCACGGGCGGGCCTTTGTGGGAAATTTTTTCCGATTTAGGCGTTGACGCTTTTGCCAAACGGCGTTAGAGCGGGACTAACCACTACTCACACTCACTTCGGCAAGGTCGTCCGGGCGCTGAAACCTATGAAACCGAGCCTGCCAGCGAATTCTCGCGAGTTTGTTCCAGGAGTGCATGCCGGCCTTGTGTTCCTGTCTTGCATCTGCCGTTTGGGAAGAGTCGGGCTTCCTTCCATTGGCAATGGAGTGGCGACGAAATCCAAACATCGGCAGCTTGCTGAACTGGAGCAACGCGACGCAAACGATTCAGGACGATGGTGCGACCCGAACGCTTATCGTCAATCTGCGCACCGGCAACTGCTTCAATCGCCCGCAGGATCCGTAAAATGAATTTCCATTCTTATCCACGAATGAACCCGGAATCTCAGGCGGCGGCTTGCCTTCGCATTGGGTGTCCAAAGTTGGATGTTGGTTGCTCGATGTTTTCCATGGCGCTCACCCATCGCCTTCTCATACGCAGTCGTGACCCACCAGCCTGTCAGTCCGCCAGACCAATACTATGAAAACTACAAAACTTCTTCTCGTGAGCCAGTATTGCCTTCGGGTTGTTTTACTGATGCTCATCCAATGCTTCACCGGCGGTTCCGTTGCTCACGCCACCACCCCGGTGGTGACCAAGGTGCGCGTAACTCAGCGGCCCGGCACCAAGTTCGTGGACATTCATTACGACGTGACGGGCGCGACGAATGATCGCGTCCAGGTGAGTGTGGCGGTTTCCACCAACGGCGGGCTCAACTACTCTCTGCCCGCCACCAGTTTCAGCGGGGCGGGCTATGGCAACGGTGTGGTGCCGGGGAGCAACCAGCACATCGTCTGGGACGCCGGGGCTGACTGGAATGGCAATCACTCCGCCAATGTCAGTTTTCGCGTCACGGCCAGTGACAACAGCGCACCGTCGGCCATGGCCTTCATCCCCGCCGGGTGGTTTCAAATGGGCGACACCTTCAACGACTTTCCAGTTCAGTGGAATTGGGGCGTGAATCCGGAAGTGCCGGCGCACAACGTTTATGTCAGCCCGTTTTACCTGGAGCAGTACGAGGTCACCAAGGCGCTGTGGGATGAAGTTCACGATTGGGCGACGAACCACGGTTACAGTTTCGAGTATGAGGACGATACCAATTCCATCGTTGCGGCCCGCGCGCCGAACCATCCCATCACGGGAGTCAGCTGGTTGGGGGCGGTGAAGTGGTGCAATGCGCGGAGCGAAATGGCGGGGCAGACTCCGGCTTACTACACGAACGAAGAGCACACGGTGGTGTATCGCAGCGGAGACGTCGAACTCCAGAAGGCTTTCGTCGATTGGTACGCCGGCTATCGCTTGCCAACCGAGGCGGAGTGGGAGAAAGCTGCGCGGGGTGGTGTCAACGGGCGCCGTTTCGCGTGGTCGGACACGGATACGATCGACCACACCCGGGCGAATTATGTCTCCGCCACCAATAGCTGGAACTACGACGCGAGCCAGACACCGGGCTATCATCCTGAGGGATGGAATGGCGAAACCAATACCTGGCCTGGCACAACTCCAACCGGGCATTTTGCGCCGAATGGCTATGGCTTGTACGACATGACAGGCAACGTCCGGGAGTGGTGCTGGAATTGGTCGCCTTTTGGCTTCGGTGAAGCAATCCCCTACGGTAATTCTCGGGAAACTGATCCCCGGGGACCTGATTCAGGCTTTGGCCTACCCTATGCCCGCGCCGTGCGCGGCGGTTCGTGGATATACGAGGCGCTTTATGCTCGGTGTGCCTACCGCGATGGCAGTGACCAACGCTACGGAGGCTACGACATCGGTTTCCGCTGTCTCCTGCCGGGTGGCCTGCCAAACTCCAAAGTGACGGCAGTGGATACGCGCGATCTGCTGGTCACTGTGTCCGGTCGGGTGCGTTCAGCGCAGACGGAACTGCCATTGGCCAACGCTCAGGTTACTCTCGGTGGTCGAAGTGTGCTCACCGGCCCGGACGGCTTGTTTAGCATTCCTGACGTTACCCTCTCAGATGGGAACACGCTTTCCATCCATTCGCCCGGCTTCAGCACCGTCTCGCAGATCGCCCCGGTCCCGGTCGGTAGCGTCCAGATGAACCTGCAGGACACCCAGCTCAAATTGGCCATCGTCTCGAACCGGCCGGTAGTGACGGATCTCGTCGCCGCATACGACGGCATATTCATTTCCGGCGTTTCGTTTCGCAACCAGTACGGCGCGCTCGTGGATTGGAACGGATTCACCCCGGACCGCGTGGAGTATTATATCAATAACACCAACTCACCTCCTTTTCGCACGGTTGCGTGGTCATCCGGAATGGCGCCGATGGACTTCGAGATGAGCCAAAGCTTTTCGGGCAGCTACACGCCTGGTGCCAACAGAATTCTGGCGGTGGCGATTGGCCAACTAGGACAGAGATCGTCGCCATACACCCGGGCGATCGTGATGATTCCACCTCCACAGGGATTGAAGTTGATCCCGCTCGAATGGGATCCACTGTTCGATGGTGGGTGGTATGATCCTTCAGTCCTTCGCTTCCGAGTCGAGATTCCTCCCCAAGGTCTCTTCGCCGGGATGGGCATGCCGATGCCATTGCTAAACACACTGGGGCTAAATCTGTCAGGAGAGTACAAACTGACCTATTCGCTCGCCACCGGTTCCTGGGAGATTGGGCCGGAAGCGCCGGCCCCGGCTGGGACGAGAAGATTGCGGCCAGCTAGTTTCGATTGGGCCTTATGGAGTTCGCCGATTTCTGGAGCCGCGATCGCGTCAGGCGTTGCCAGTCCACAGAGGGGATTCGAGTTGGACCAGACGTACGTGATCCTTTCACTCGCGGGTCAGAAGCACATTTTCAGCATCCACTTCACGGACTGGATACCAGGCGGGGCGGCGGTGAATGATGCACTGGACGCGTTCAAGGACGTGGGCTTGGATTTGAACAACGTGCAACGGATAGACATCAACGGACTGTTCAAACTCAACGCGGACCTGATGTGGAGTTGCCGGAGTGGGTCCTTCACGGAGGCGGTAGTGACCCCAAGTGGTGGGGTGCAGGCGGTCTATGGCCCGGATTTTTGGCTGGCATCGCTCGAAGCGGATGTGACCGGCTGGCTGAACTTTCCCGTCCGCGTAACTTCGCCGCAGGCTTGGAAGGTGACGGGCGAGGTGTCATTCGGTTTGTCCATCTACGTCTGGCAACTTGTGGACGACAGTTGGCGATGGGTTCTGCTCTCGGGTGATATCGCCAGTTCGGGCAACTGGGACTTAGCGCAGACCATTCGCGTGCCGGTCGTCGGCGCGGATGGCACGCCGGGGATGCTTGAAGGGGTGCTACTGGCGGCGAAGAAGCAGAATTACCCGCGCCCCATGGAGCGCGATTACCTGAACGCTGGTCTCGCCGAGTTCGTCGCCTGGGATGCGGCGGCGGAGCGTCCGGCATCGGCAACCTTGGCATCAGTGCTGGAGGACTTCCGGCAAATCAGTCGCGCACCGGTCAAGGGATCGGTCGGGTGGAAGTCCCCGGTACGCGTGGAGTGCGACGGACCTTGGCCCGAACCTCAATTTGACGGCCCCTTGGGCGAGACCAACCAGGTTGACCTGACTTTGTTGCAGAATGTTTTTCCTCGTTCGTCCCCGGCCATGGCGGCACACGGGCAGGAACTGATGCTGCTGTTTGTGACGGATAGCGGCGCAGCGAACAGCAGCCAGTTCACCGACATTGGCTGGACCCATTGGGACGGCACGAACTGGAGTGTGCCGGTCGCCATTCGCACGAATGTTCAGGGAGAGTTTTCACCCCAGGTGAAGTATGACGGAAATGGCGATGCGATTGCGGTTTGGCAGCGGATTGCCGACCCGGATTTCACGAATGTCAGCCTGACCGCCGAAGCTTCCCTGATGGAAATCGTCTGGTCGCGTTGGAGTGCTACAAACGGTACATGGTCAGATCCCGTTGCGCTCACTGAAAACGATCATCTGGATAACTTGCCGATGCTATGCGGGCCGATGGCCAATGGCAACGTCCTGCTCGTCTGGACAGAGAACCAGGCGAACCTGCTTCTGGGCACAAACGGACCGGGTGCGGACACCGTGTGGTGGTGCGAGTGGAACGCCGCCGCGCGGAGTTGGAGCGCGCCGCAGATACTGGCAGACGGACTGACCTATCGGCTGTCCCAATCGCTGGCCGGCGCCGGCCAGACTGCGGTTTACGCTTGGAGTCAGGACTTGGATGGCTTGATCGCCAATGACACGGATCAGGAGGTGTTCTATGCCATCTGCACCAATGGTTCGTGGGGCGCGCCGGTCCAGTTCACTCCAACCGGGGTAGCGAACAAAAACGTGCGCGCGGCAATCTCAGCGACCGGCGATATTTACCTGCTCTGGGAGAGTGATCTAAATTTGGTTATGAATTGCAATTTCTCCGGCACGAACCGACTGGTGCGCTCCGCTGCGCGAACTGTCGGTTTTGCCGACTACGCCCTGACACTCGGCCCGGCGGCGAACCTGGTGCTGCTTTGGCAGGGGATGAGCACGAACGGGTCGGACACCTATTTCGCCGTGTACGATCCGGTCGCCGACACTTGGGGCAAAGACGATCGGCTCTGTCAGGACCCAGCGCTGGAGCGGTCGGTGTTCCCCGTGTGGGACGATGTGGGCAACCTGACCTTGGCCTATAGCAAGGTCCAGTTGATCCACACCAACAAGACGATTGAGTTGGAGGGCGGCGGCCAGATCACGCTCACCAATGTCCCGGAGTGGGGGCGTGTGGATTTGGTGGTCACCAAGCGCGCGTTGGTCAAGGACCTCGCCATCGAACCGGGTGACTTCGTGGTGACGGGGGTGAACTATCTGCCGGGCGACCCGCTCGATTTGATGGCGGTTGTACATAATCGCGGCAACGTGGCCATGAGCAACGTGGTGGTGAGTTTCTACAACGGCAATCCGGATGCCGGAGGATTATTGCTGACGAACGTAATCATCCCCGGCTGGTTCGAGGGCGGCGCCACGAATACCGCCACCGCGATGTGGCAGGTGCCCGAGCCCGCCTCGCCGCATGTTCTTTACGCGGTGGTGAATCACGAGGGACGCGCGAGCGAGTTCAACGAAGCGAACAACGCCCAGTCCGTGAGCATAGGAGGAACGGACTTGATGACGACGCTGGTCTCGTATCAGGCGGAAACGAATGGCGCGGTTCGCGTGCTGTCTCAAGTCCGCAATCTCGGTGCACCCAAGGCCACCAATTCCGTTCTGGCCATCCGTCGTGAGGGTCAAACAAACACGCCACTGGCCACGGTCGCTGTGCCAGCGCTCGAGCCCGGGCAATTGGCGCAGGTTGCGTTGGATTTGCCGGTGGGCACGCAGCCGGAAGGCTCGGCCATTTATCGGCTCTTTGGTGACGACACGCACCGCAACAACGACGCCAACCCCGCCAACAACACGGTGGCATTTGTCGTGAACCTAAGTCTCGATGCCGATGGCGACGGCATGCCGGACTGGTATGAAAACCTGTATCCGTTCCTGAATCCCAACAATGCGGCGGATGCCCAGCAGGATTACGATGGCGACGGGTTGAGCAACTTGGCCGAGTACCTTGCCGGGACGGCTTCGGACAACCCGCAGTCGTATTTGCACCTCACATCCATTTTGGTGGGTGGTGCCAGTGGGGTGCAGATTACCTGGGGTTCAGCTACGAACAAATTCTACACCGTGCAACGCACGCCGGTGCTGGGCAGGGGCAATGTCTTTACCAACCTCGCGGAGCATCTGCCCGCCACGCCGCCGGAGAATGTTTATCGGGACCAGACCGCCACCAACGCGTCGGCGTTTTTCTACCGGGTGCTGGTCGAGTAAAGGATCCTACCAGTGTCATCGCCTTGGAGATTCAAGGCTGATTCGGGATTATCGCGGGTTGAGTTGTTCGTTCGCCGAGCCATTGTCAAAGTAAGCTTCCACGGCTTTGATGGCCTCGTGTTCGTCGTCGCCGGAGGCTTCGATATCGAGGGGCGAGCCGAGCGAGGCGCACAGGATCATGACGCTCATGATGCTGCGGGCGTCGGCGACCTGCGAACCCACCCGGAGCAGAATGCGCGAATGAAATTGCCGGGCCAGCCGGACGAGTTGGGCGGCGGCCCGCAGGTGCAAACCTCTCTCCCACCGAATCGTGATGCGTGTTGCTTTCATGTGTTGCGGTTTTTTCCTTGAACCATTCGACAGTGATGCCGTCCGTCTGTTCAGCTAGATTTTTCAAACGACCCAACGGCGATGATCCCCAAGAAAACCATCGGCACGAGGTTGCCTTGGCTAAGGACGGGGATTACGCTCAAAGGCCATCAAATGAAAACACGTTTTGTCTTCCTCGCGCTCGGAGCATTGCTCGTTCATTCGGTACCCGCCCACGAGCCCGTCACTCGCGCGCGCACGGCGGTGAACATCCCGGATGTGCCCGGGTTCGTTACCCTCAAGTGTGACTTCCATATCCACACCGTTTTTTCCGACGGCAACGTGTGGCCAACCGTGCGTTCCGAGGAAGCCTGGCGGGAAGGCTTGGATGCCATTGCCATCACCGACCACATTGAATACCAGCCGCACAAGGCCGATGTTTCCACCAATCACAATCGGTCTTATGAAATCGCGCGCGGCACCGGCAACGACCTTGACGTGATTGTCATCAAAGGTTCGGAGATCACGCGCAAGATGCCGCCGGGTCACATGAATGCCATCTTCCTCACGAACTCGATGCCGCTGGCCACGGACAAGTGGGAGGATGCCGCCGCCGCCGCGCGCGCGCAGGGTGCCTTCATTTTCTGGAATCATCCCGGCTGGGAGTCACAGACCACGAACGGGCTGGTGATCTGGTATCCCGAACACACGGCGTTGCTCGAGCGGGATCAGTTGCACGGCATCGAGGTGGTCAATGGGCGCGACTACTATCCCGAGGCGCATCGCTGGGCCATCGAGAAGAAGCTCGCCATGTTGAGCAACTCGGACATTCACGCGCCGTTGAATCTCGACTATCACGTTCACGAAGGCGATCACCGCCCATTGACACTGGTGTTCGCCAGGGAACGTTCAGCGGCTGCCATCAAGGAGGCGTTGTTTGCCCGGCGCACCGCGGTTTACTCCGGCGAGAAGCTGATCGGGGATGAACAGTATCTAAAACCGATTTTCGAGCGCTCGATCCGGTTCAACAAAACCAGCCTGACGCTCAAGGGCAAGGATCGCGAGTATCTCCAAATCAACAACGCGTCGGATCTTACCTATGAGTTGGAACGCGTCGGCGACGTGGAGGAAATGCAGACGCCGAAAACGGTGACTCTTGCGGCGGGCAAAACGGTGTTGTTTGAACTGCGCGGCAAGTCCACTACCGCGGATGAAACCAAGCGCTTTACCCTCAGCTACCGCGTGAAGAACGTCCTAGTCGGACCGGACGATCCATTGCGTTTTGGCTTTTCGGTGGAAGTTAAGTTCACACCCTCACGCTAGATTAGACCGCGCCTTCCGGTTTTAACTCTTCGGCAATTTGTCGCGGTAACTGGTGGGAGATTCCCCCGCGATGCGACGGAAGACGCGGTTGAAGTGGCTCAAGGATTGGAAGCCGGCGGCAAACGCGACTTCGCTGATACGCGTGTTTGGATTGAGCAGGAGGTTCTTGGCCTTCTCCACGCGCACGCGGGAGAGATAGTCGGTGAAGTTCAAGCCCGTGGCCTTCTTGAACATCTTGCAGAAGTAAAACGTGCTCGTGTTCACCGCCTTCGCGACGTCGCCGAGGGAAATTTCCTCCGCCTGATGGTCCTCGATGAATTTCTTCGCGCGCGTGATGGCGGGTGGCTCGGAGTTGGCGCGGCTGACGAGCAATTGATTGCTCACCAGCGCGAGGTGTTGGGCGAAGATGGTGAGCAGGCGCAGCACCGACTCGTATTGCTTGGGCGTGATGACGCGGGTCTGGAAGTAAGCTTCCTCAAGTTTGCGCAAATCCACCTTCCAGCCCCAGTCCACGAGTTGCGCCGAGACCTTGGCGAACTGGGCGCGCGTCGGTTTCTGGGTGAAGATTTGTCCGGTCTGGAGAAAGCCCAGCACTTCGTCGCCCACAGAGACAGGCACGCCGGTATCGCACAATCCGGCAAAGCATTTCACCGTGCGTGGACCGCAACCTTCGGCCTCCGCAATCTTCTGTTGCGCCTCGAGGCACGCGGCACAGGCGCGGTTTTGCTCGGCCATCAGGACGCAAAACGGGTTCTCGCTTTTCTTGCCCTGGTGCGCCCGTTGCCAGGTTTCCACGGGACGCAGACTTAGCGGCAGGCCGGTGGTCTTGCTGAACGCACGCTCGTAGTCCTGGTAGATCTGCGATTGTGAAAGTGCTTCGATGAATTTTTTATTATCACTCCGGTCCACCCGACCAGAGTAGTGACGAGCGTGCGCGCGGACAAGCGGCAAAAGATGGTCATGATTCGGCAACGGAAGCGGAGCAGGGTTTGGGGGTTGGTCCTACCTTGCAAACATCAGCGGAAGTCAAATGAAAGCCATGCTCGCGAAGAAGCCGCACAGTGATGTGCCGGTGGGGCCACGCCCGGAATTGCAACGTATTCTGGTGGCCGTGGACTTTTCAGATGACAGCAAAATTGCGCTGGAGTACGCCGGGGTTCTGGCCGGTCGGCTCGGCGCCTCGCTTAGCGTGGTCCACGTGGTCGAGCCGGATCTCGGCACACCGAACTTTGAAGCGCCGCCGGTGGCCGTGAAGGCTACGGATTCCGAACGGCTGGCGGAAGCGAAGCTGGATCTCAGCGCGCTGGGTGAAAGCATGCTCGGCATCTGCCGCGTGGTGGAGACGTCGGTGCGCAGCGGGATCGCTTTCTTCGAAATTGCCGAAGCGGCAAAATCTCTCGGGGCCGATTTCATCGTGCTGGGCGCGCATGGACTGGCCGGTTCGAGCCCGTCCCTGTTGGGGAGCACGGTGGAAAAGGTGGTACGGCACGCGCCGTGTCCGGTATTGGTGGTGCGCGGGCCGAATCATGAGTTTGTAATATGACCGCTCCGGCCTCTCAAGCCACGCCTTCGCCCGACGGGCCGGCCAGGAATGAGAGTGCCGCGGAATGGAAAACCCACCCGTTTCTTCAGGGCCTCGGCCCGGAACATCTGGCGACGCTTGCGGAGTGCGCCATGCCCACCAACTTCAAGGCGGAACAAATCATTTTCCGCGAGGGTGAGATGGCCAACCGGTTTTATCTCATCCTGGAAGGCCGCGTGGCTTTGGAGGCGGAAGCGCAAGATCACCCGCCGGTGCCGGTGGATTCGGTTACCAACGGCGACGTGCTTGGCTGGTCGTGGTTGTTTCCACCCTACACTTGGAATTTTTCCGCCCGGGCGACGGGTCCGGTGCGGGCGGTCTTCTTTTATGGCACCTGGTTGCGCGAACGTTGTGCCGCCGAGCCCGCGCTCGGTTACGAATTGATGCGACGCACTGCGGGAGTGGTGATTCGCCGCTTGCAGGCCGCGCGCCAGGAACTGGTTCGCATTGCCAGCAAGTAAGGTGCGATTTGCAGTCAGGCTGGGTCAGACCGCACCCGCCAGAAAACCAGCCTCCGGGTAGGAATGCTCGCCCCACTCCACTTCCGTTTCCGCCGCCTCGAGGAATTGTTCCAAGCAACGGGGCCGGCAAAATTCCAAAGTGCGACCATGCCGTTGGATCCGTGCAAACCAAAGCCCTCCCGGGAGCAGGCGTCTGCAATGGCAGCACCGGGCCTCAATCTCATTGGCGACGGAGTCGTTCATCACTACCTGCTCAGCCATGCTTTGGCCCGCGGGTCGCGCTGGCTTCGGCTGACAAAGAAGAATGACCCGGTGTGTGGCCGGCGACGGACGGGAGCGCAGCGGTGTCAAGCGTGTGTTCCTCCTTGTGCCAGTGCTCGGACACTTTGCCATCCCAGCAGGCCATATTGAGCGGATACACGTCCGGGTCGAAGATCACGTGATAAAAATGCCAGACCACGATGGCGAGGCAGGCGAGGATGGCTTCGTAGTAATGGATGGTCAGGGCTACATCCACCGCCCAACGTGGCAACCATTGGGTGACATCCATCTTGAACCAGATCATCAATCCGGTGACGCCCATCAGGAACGTACCCCACACCACTGCCCAGTACTCCATCTTCTCGGCGTAACCGAACCGTCCGATCTTCGGTTTCTCCGGGCTGAGGCCAACCAGGTAACGCACCATGGCGATGACGTCGGCGAGGTCCTTCCTGATCGGAAAGAGATCCTTCACGAGCTGGCGACCTTCCCGGGTGCGGAGCAGATAGATCAAGTGGTACAGGCCCACGACCAGCAACACGATGCCGGCAATGCGATGCGACCAACGCCGGAATCCTTCACTCGAGCCCATGAGCATCGCCACCCACGAATCAGGGAACTTGAGCGCAAAGCCTGTGATCGCCAGCACGATGAAGCTGCTCGCCAGCACGGCGTGTTGCCAGCGCTGGGAACGGCCCATGCGCAACACGGGCCGGCCCGTGGAACGCAGGTGCGCCGCCACTTTCTTCAGGAACAGCAGGAGGTTGTGAACGAACATGGCGCCCACCACACCGAAGATCAGCAACAGGTAAATCTTTCGCACCCACCAGTTGATGGTGCTGCCAATATCCGGCGCACTCTGCGCCGCCGCGATGTCCACGTGAACCTTGCTCAGGGAGAATTTCTCGTTCGCGCCCGGATGACACTTGCCGCAAGTCTCGACGAGATGGTTCTGGTTGATCGTGGAGTCCGGATTGGTCGAAGCCAGAATCTTGTGATAACCGTGGCAGCTCGCGCAATTGGCGGCGAGCGTCGAGCCGTAGGAACTTGCCAGCCCGTGATAACTGTCGAAGAAGGTCCGCACGCGATCGGCGGGCAGATTGTATTTGGTGTTCAGCCGCTCGGAGGCATGACACCGACTGCAAACATCCGCCGAGATTCTTCGCCCTGCTTCATCGCCCGTCAGGGCTTGAATCTTGTGTTCCGAGTGACAATCGGTGCAGGTGGGCGCATCCCGGACGCCCGCGGCCAGGGCCTGGCCGTGAACGCTGGCCGCAAACTCCTGCGCCTCCCGGTCGTGGCAGCCACCACAGGTCTCCGCCTGACGGGAAACGTGTAACGGCGAGAGCGGCGAGATGGGCGGCACCACCTCATGCGAATCGTGACAGTCCCGGCAGGTGGCTGATTCCAGCTTGCCCGCCTTGAGGGCCAGGCCATGGACGCTGGCCCCATAGCTTTCCGTCTGGCGTTCGTGGCACTGGTGGCAATCCACCGGCTTGGCGGCAAGATTGTCGTCCGGGTGTTCAGACGTGAGGTCCGCGTGACAACTGGCGCAGGAGTTGGTTTTGTGGGCGGAGGCGGCGAGCCGGGCCGGATCCACAAACAACGACATTTCCTTTCCGGTGGCGTTCGTCTTCGAGAGCGTCTTGTCCGAATGACACTCCAGACAATCGCTGTCCTTCAAAGCCGCAATGGCTGAGAACGACCACCACACCCCGAGCAGGACCAGCATCAGACTTTTTCCCCTTACACCCATACCACTCTAGGGTCGCGACTGGGACGTGGAATTACTCCACGCACCTTGGCGATTGTTGCTCGTTTTTTGCCCGGGTTTCGCTGAGGAGCAATGGCTGCAAACACTTCGGAAAACCAGCGGGGAAACTGGAACTGAACTGGAGAAAGGAGCGGCCCGGCGCGTGGCTCAGGAATTCTTGTGGCGATAGGCGGTCACGCGCAGGTTGCCTTTGGCGGCGTATTTGGCCACCAGGTTGTTCAGGCGCATCAGCATCCAGGGTTGCTGATGATTGTTGCCATTCTTTGTGAAGACGATGTCGTCGGCGACGTACACCGCCGAGTGGATGCCGGCGTTCTTTTCGTCCGTCAGCACAATGACGTCCCCATACACCGAGGGTTTCTGCACGGGGTAATAGTTCTTAGATAAGTACGCCCCGGCGTAACTGGGGTCACCGAAACGGTCCTCGGGTTGATCGCTGAAAAAATTCAGGGAACTCCAATGGCAATCCATCGCCGGCTCACCCGCCCGTGGCGGCATGGGGAAAGTGTAGAGCCGTTCGCGGGCGAAGGGGGGCAGGAAATAAACGAGGCTCACGGTCCCGCCGTCCGGCAGGCGCTTGAGCGATTCCACCAGCGGTCGTAGATCTTTCGCACGGACACCGGGGGACTGGGTCCAGTAGCCGAGCAGTTTGTCCACGTCGGTCGTGGGCCGGATGCGCAGGCGGGCCAGCACCCCAGGCTGACGGTTGAGCGCTTTGAGCAAGAGCAGGCGTTCTTCGCTCGAGGGCACCCGCCGCATTACGATCTCGAAATCGCTGAAGTATTGCGCATCGCCCCGCCGGTAGAGCAGCGGCTTGATCAGGGCGACAACCTCCGGCGACACGCGGCTTTCGTACATGGCGAGGTCGAATGATTTGGCGGGAAAGCAGGCCGGATAGTACATGTGGGTGTTGGCCGGACTCCGGGCTAGCAGCGCGTAGAGTTTTGCACGAACATCGCCGGCGAGAGCCAGAACCAGTTCCGTCTCCGGTCGGATCACGAGGTTGGTGGTGGTTACTGTCACCGCGGATGGTGCCAGCGCGCTTGCCACCTGACTGGTTGTCAGACCGCAGGCGAGCAGGGTTTGTTTCACCTGATCAACTCCCGACGCTTCAAAGACCCACGTGGGGACACGGTTCGTGTCATAGTCCGTGGCCATGTACTCGTCCGGGTTCTCAATCTCGATGTCGTAGGTGACCAGTTCGCCCCAGGCTGGCATGGCTGCGGGCATGGCATCGTTTTCACCTTTGGACGGTGAGGCCAGGGCGGGATTTGTGGCGTTGGCTTTTACCACCAGTGAGTGGGTGAGAATGAACGCCAGGCCGCCCGTTGTCACGATCAGCGCCATGCTGAACACAGCCAGGCTGGCGAGATTGAAGCGAACACTAAACCGCTCCTGCTCCACGGTTGGAGCCTTCGCCGGCTGGGCCATTTCTTTGGAACGCACGGTCCAAAATGCGCAGGAACAATGCCAGCATCAAAGGGCGGAAATGCCCGAAAAGAGCCAAATCACCCGGGCAATCAGTGGTCAAACTCAATGCATCAGCCGCGAGACCATGGCGTAAATGATCAGGCCCAACAGGATGACGCCCAAGCCGAAGAAGAGGTAGCCGAACGAGCGGGCGATGTTCTTCCATTGGAACCATTCGTCCTTTACGCGGTGTTGATCGAGCTTGCCACTCGCGACGAGGCGGTCGTACCAACGTTTGCGTTCGTGCATCAGTTCGGTCTTCGAGACGCGCCCGGAGAAGATGACGGTATCCATTGGGAATTTCTCGATGCGGAAATGCGTGTTGAAGAAATGAATCGAGAAGATGAAGCCCGCCGCGAGCAGCGCTTCGTCCGAGTGGATGATGTGGGCGATATTGATCACCCAGCCGGGCATGAACCGGGTGAAGAACGCCGGATACCACAGGATCAGCCCGGACGAACCAATGATGGCCACGCCCCAGAACACGGCGAAGTAATCGAACTTCTCCCAGTACGTCCAGCGGTCGAACGTGGGTTTCTCGCCTTTGCCGAAAAACCATTTGTTGTGGGCAACGAAGTCCTTCCAGTCCTGCCAGGTCGGCACCATGGAGTCCGGTCCAAACAGCACACCCCAGAGTCGCTTGATCTGGAGTTTGCCGGTGGTCGGGTCGAACAAATTGCCGCGGCCCTTCCAACATTTGCCAATGAGCGAGGCTACGTGCAGGCCGAAGTAAAGGAACGTCACCACTGCGCCGAAGTGATGCAGCGTGCGCGCTGTCTCGACGCCGCCGATCATCGAGAACAGCACCTTGGCCCAATCGGTGTAATAGAACTTGAGCGGCATGCCGGTGATGACCAGCAACAGGAAGCTCGTGACGACGAGGAAATGCAGGAAGCGCTCGAACGGCACGAAGCGCGTGAACCATTCGGTGTCCGTCTCCGTTTTGGCCCGGGCTTCGCGATACGATTTGGTATCGTGCAATGAAATGTAAATCACGCGGGCCAGCCACACGATGGTGTGCAGGCCGAAGAAGGAGAACACGCCGACCAGCAGGCCGGTCATGCTCAGGAACACGACGTGGAGCAGCGGATAATTTTTGCGGTCGAGTGGATTGGCGTGCGGGCGATACTCGGTGAAACCGGCGGTCGCCGTGGGATGACATTGCTGGCAGGTCTTGAGAATGTTGGTTTGCGAGAGACGTGAATCGGGATTGGACGGCGGCAGGACGTCGTGATGGCCATGGCAGTCGTAACAGGCAGCCACTTGCGCGGCGACCATGGGTTTGCCGAGCGCCATGGCCTTGCCGTGATAAGTGTCGCGATAGTGTTCGAGGCGATCCTCGTGGCACTTGCCGCAGCGCTGGTCGCTCATCATTTTGAAGTGACCATTCTGTGGCGTCTCGATGCCGTGGGCCGTGTGGCAGTCGGTGCAGACGGGGCCGCGCTTGTCCCCTTCCGCCAGAATCTTGCCGTGAACACTCTTTTCATAAATCTGTTCAATGCCGACGTGACATTTGCCGCAGGTCTTGGCGACGTTGGCATGGTTGATGGGCGCGTCGCGATCCACGCCCCGCTTGATGTCGTGGACGCCGTGGCAATCGTTGCAGGAGGGCGCGATGATAAGGCCCATCTTGAGCAGGGCGCGGCCATGGATGCTGTCCTTGTATTGGGCCGCCGCCTCCGGGAACTTCATTTGATATTCCGTGGTGAGGCCGGCGTTGGTGTGGCAGGTGGCGCAGGTGTTCGGGAGGTTCAGCTTGAAGACGGGTGAGTTGGCGAGCTTCACCGAGCCGATGTCATGCGAGCCGTGGCAGCTCCAGCAATTCGCCGCACCGGAGGCGCCCAGCTTGTGGCTCACGCCATGGATGCTGGTGGCGTAATCCTTGCCTTCCTGTTCGTGACAACCGGAGCAGTTCGGTGGCGGCAGCTTGCTCTCATGAACCAGATCCTTGATGCCTTCGTGGCAATCAATGCAATCCAGTTTCGCGTGGATGGAGTTGTTAAAATGGTTGGTTGGGAAGAGCAGGGAAATGACGTTCGTGCCGATGGTCCGGGTGGTGGCGGGGTCCAGATGGCAGTCGAGGCAATCCGTGTTGGTGAATTTCTCCGCGGCGCTGACGGGCTGGGCCAGCCAGCACATCAACGCGCAGGAAAAGAGCAGTTTTCCCAGAATCCCCTGCGGCACTCGCGCCGCGCCCTGAATTGAAATCAAGTCGCTGCGTTTAGAGTCCGCCCGTGTGACAATCGTTACAGGCGCCATCTACTTCGTCTCCCGGATGTTTGAATTTCATACCCCCCGGACTTAACAAATTGAGTTCCTCACCCTTGCCTTGCGCAAGAATCGTGTGGCAGGTGTTGCAATCGCTGGCCTTGATGCTGCGCTGGCCGTCGGCGGTCACGTGTTTGCCATCGTGGCAGCGGAAACAACCGGCCCAATCCTTGTGCCCGATGTTGTTGGGATATTTGTCCCAGGAAGCGTTCATCTCCGGGAAAAAGTTGTTGGTGTAAATCTGTTGCACGGCAGCAATGGCGGGCTTGATGCGCGGTTCGTTGGGATACTGGCTGGCGAGATGGGTGGCGATGCTTTGCAGCGCCTGCGTCTCGTTCGTGTATTTCCGGGTCAGCGTGAAAACCGCGTTGGTTTTGATCCACTTCAGATTGCGATCAATGTTCCCCAGCGACATTGCGAGATTCACGGCGTCGTTGGGGGATTGATAGGTGTGTGCCGGGCGATTGTGGCAATCCATGCAATCCACCGTGCGAATCTCGCTTTCGGCGACGGTATTGGTGAAGGCCTTCGTGCGATATTCCGTGACGACGCCCTGGTTATCCACCACGCGAACCCAAGGAATGGTCTGTCTCGCCGGGTCCGTGGCTACGTATTGCACCTTGTTGCCCACGTTCATGTGCCAGTGGATGCCGCCCACCGGACCGTGCGTGGCATCGCCGCCGCCGACTTTCATCGTCAAGCGCACCGAAAAAGGTGTGTTGGTTTCATCCCCGAGAAAGTAGTTGTAGGTCTTGTCCATGTTGCCGACGAATTTCTTCGGCCAATGGCATTGCTCGCAAGTTTCCTGGGCCGGACGCAGGTTTTTGATCGGGGTGGGCACGGGGCGGGGGTATTTATCGAATGCGACCGCGTAAAGCTGATACGTGCCGGAAATCTTCGCCTTCACGAACCATTCCGCGCCCGGTCCGATGTGACATTGCACGCAGGCCACGCGGGCATGCGAACCGTGCTGGTAGGTGACCAATTCCGGTTGCATCACCGTATGACACGCCTGGCCGCAGAATTGGACTGATTCCGTGAAATGATAGGTGTGATAGCTGCCCATGGCGGAAAGCAGGAGGAAGCACACGCTGGCGGTCACGAATACCGCCATCTTCTTCCGGTCCTGCGGTCGTGAGAGGTCCACGACGATTTTCGGCAGCAACCCGACTGACTGACCGAGCTTCTTGCGCTCGCGCAGGGCGCCGACCACCGTCAAGAGGAGACCGAAGAACAGGAATCCAGGCGCGATGACATAAGTGAGGATACCAATGTACGGGTTCGAGAAATGCGCCAGCGTGTCCAAAAAGAACAGCAGGAAAAAGGAGAACAAACTGCCGATGACGATGACGAGCCCCGAGAGGCTCAGCCAGTTTCTCAGTAGTGACGGGCGTGTTGATTTCGGGGTTGGGGTGTCGGTGCTCATGGTGCTTTTCTTAAAAGGGCCGGGCTCTTGTCAGGGAAGAAGCCGGCCCCCTGTGGTTTTGTAAGTCTCCCAGTTATGGGAGCTGGATTCATTTCTTGAACTTCCGCATGTAATCCACCAGCGCCTTGGCATCGGCGTCGGAAACGCCTTCGGACGGCTTCATCAACACCTTGCCGTCCTTATCCTTCAGGCCGTCCTTGATCGCCTTCACGCCGGCTTCATCCTTCAACTCGGCCTGGACCTTGGCGTCCGTGTAATCCTTGGCCCCCAGCTTCTGGCCCATCTTGGTGTCGCCTTTGCCTTCCTTGCCATGGCACTTGGCGCAGTCCTTGTCATACGTCTCCTTCGCGTCCGCCGCGCGAACTGCGAATGCCGGAACGATAAGCACGGCCAATCCCAATGCGAACAGTTTTTTCATAGTCCTCTTCCCTTTCCCCAACGTATTGTTTTCTGTGCGATGACTTGAGAACTCAGGTGTCCCAAGCCGGCCAAGCCTCGCCCATTTGCGAGCGCGGGGCATTTCGGAAGTTGTCAAAGGTTGGTCATTTCTTGCCGCGTGGCCATCGGCGGACCCGGCAGACCGACCCTTCAAGCGCCGCCACAACCCGCAAGCTGGTCGGCCAGTTCGCAGAGTTCGGCGTAGTATTGATCCCGGTCCAGACCCAGGGCAGCGGCTCCGAAGGTTTCCGCGTCCCCGGGCGACGCGAATTCGCCATAGTTGACCACCACTAATTGGTAAATGACAAGAGTCGGGACACGGGCAAGCTGAGTTATGAAAAGCGGATGGACAAACAGGGTGAAGCCGTCCTCGGGCCGCCGACCGTTGGGCCGGGGGTAGGCCAGTTCGCCGGGTTGCAGTGCGGAAGAATCAAAAACCACCTCGCACGGATAGCGCACGTAGGCACGATCCTGGAGAATCAGTTGCAGCTCCTTCCAGCCAAGGCGCGGCCCGTACTTTGCAAAGATCTCCGCGCCCTTCGCGGCCACGTGCGCGGTGAGCGACTGGCGGGCATCATCGGCCGAGAGTTGCGTAGGCATGGCCGTCGGCTCTTACGAATTTAAGGTAGCGGCCGAGAAGGCGGCCTCGATTTGTTCGTCGGACTGGCCTTCATTCGCCTTCGAGAGCCGGCCTTGGAGAATCGGCACGGACATACGGAGGAAGATCGTGTAGCACAAAAGGCCGAAGGCCCAGATGCCAAAGCAGACCAACGTTTCGTTCAAGGACGGCGAGTATTCCACAATCGCGCCGAGTGGCGTGGGAATGAAACCCGGAATGACCAGGCCCATGCCTTTTTCAATCCAGATGCCGACGATGCACAGCACGCAGGTCAGATTGAGCCATTTCAAGCTGCGGCTCACTGGCAACACGAGCAGCACCATCGCGATAAGATTGAGTGCAATGGCGGTCCAGATCCACGGCACGAGCGCGTGATGACCGTGCAGACCGACGAAAAGATATTTCGAAGAGACGATGTGCAGGTTGCCGGAGTAAAATTCCTTGAAGACCTCGTTTACCAGCAGGAACACGTTGATGAGCATCGAGACCTGCACAATGCTGCGCAAGGTCAGGAGCGCCTTGTCCGTGATCCGGTAGTGCGTCACATGGCGGATGACTTGCAGTGCAAGAATGATCAGGGCCGGGCCGGCCGTGAACGCTGAGGCGAGAAAGCGCGGTCCGACGATGGAGGAATTCCAGAAGG
The DNA here is from genome assembly GCA_044225555.1 of Limisphaerales bacterium. Classification (GTDB taxonomy): domain Bacteria; phylum Verrucomicrobiota; class Verrucomicrobiia; order Limisphaerales; family JADLHS01; genus JADLHS01. The sequence goes on from JBGAIM010000005.1 coordinate 246,828, forward strand.
GCCGCCCGCCCAAACCGACATAGAGAAAAGCGGTGACCGTGTGGATCGAGACGGCCCACACAATGGCGATGAAGACGAACGGGATGTAAAACCATTTGCCCGGCTTGCGGTTTCGATAGCGGCAGTAAAGCAGATAGCCGCAGATGTGGACGTTCAGCACAAGGTAGCCGTTGAGCACAATCACGTCCCAGCTCAGCATCGAGGCGGGGAAGTTGAACTGCCCGATGCCCGGAATCAAATGCCAGAAGCGGTCGGGTCGCCCCAGGTCCACGGTGACGAACGCGAGGCACATGAGAATAGCTGCCACCGCCAGCAGTTCACCGAAGATGACCAGGTCGTGGAGTTCCTCATTGTTGTAGATGTAAACGGGAATCACCATCATCACGGCCGCTGCCGCGACGCCGACGAGAAAGGTGAAGTTCGCGATATAAACGCCCCAAGATACTTCATCGCTCATGCCAGTGGTGATCAGGCCGTGCGCGAATTGCTTGCAGTAGGCGTTCAGCCCGAGCAGGCAAAACACTGTGAGTACACCCATCCAGGAGTAGTAACGCCAATCCCCGACGAAGGCGATTCGGGCGCAACGCTTCAGAAACGTGAAATAGTTTTTCGTCGCCTGGATCATACGTCGAAGTAGTAGAAGAACCGCGGTGACGTGCCCATTTCCTCCTTGAGCTGGATGAACACGCGCTTGGTGCGGAGGATGTAGGCGACTTCGCTGTTCGGATCGAGGACATTGCCAAACTTCCGCGCCCCGGCGGGACAGACTTCGAGACACGCGGGATACTTTCCCTGGCGCGTGCGCTGGATGCAAAAGTGGCACTTCTCCATCACGCCCTGTCGGCGCGGGCGGTTACCGAGATAGGACATCTCGGGGTTGAGTCGCTCCTTCGGAATTTCCGGCTTGGTCCAGTTGAAGCGCCGCGCCCAATACGGGCAGGCGGCTTCGCAGTAGCGGCAGCCGATGCACCAGTCGTAATCAATGACTGTGATCCCGTCGCTTTCCTGCCAGGTGGCGTGAACCGGGCAAACCTTCACACACGGCGGGTTTTTGCACTGCTGGCATTGCACCGGCATGTAGAAGAAACCTTTTTCCGGCACCTGCTCCGGATCGTAATTGTGCTCGGCCTTCTCGATGTCGAGCGAGCCATGCGGCATCTTCAGCACGCGGATGTACTGGATCTCCGGATTGCGTGATTGGTTGTTTTCGGCGACGCAGGCATGGACGCATTTCCGGCAGCCGATGCAGCGCGTGAGGTTCAGGCAGTAAACAAACTCCACGCCGTCCATCGGCTTGTAATCGCGGACGTGAGGACGGAGACCGTATTGCTGCTCGACTTCGTTCGAAATGCGCTTGAGGACTTTGTCCATGTCCGCCGGCGTCATTTCCTTGTAGTACTTCTGCATGAACCGCTCGGCCGTCGGGAAATCCTCCATTTCCATCAAGGGCTTGAGGCTGGCGGCCAGGGCGGCGAGGCCGGTCGTCAGCACCGCTGAAGTGCGCAGGAAGCTGCGGCGATTCACGCCGGTCGAGGCGGGATTGGGCGCGCTCATGTCAGGGTGGGGTTTCAGCATGCGCCAGTTCGGGTTCGCCACCGCGGAGGGGATGCGGGCCGGGCGCGGGTTTGCGGCCGGGAAATTTGGGGGAATGCGGGTTGTGACAGTTCACGCAGCGCTTGCGGTCAATCTCGCCGAGGGCGCGATCCCAATAACCACTCGTGCGCCCATGCACGCCGGCTTCCCAATCGCGATAGGTCGGGCCGTGGCAACTGCCACAGAGGGGAGTGCTGTCAGCAAGCTTCAACTCCCGTTTGTCTTTCGTCTGAAAGAGCTCGAGGTTCGACTCGTTGTGGCAGTTGTAACAGTTGTTGTTGCGCTCGTGACTGCCGTGATGCATCACGATGTCGGGGTGTTCCTTCGGGATGATGAGATTCTGGTTGGTATCGTAGCGCAGCGGCGGCGGTTTGCCTTTCTCATGGCAGGCATAGCAATCGAAGTCCGACAAATCCTCCTTGGCGGCGATGAGATCCGCATAGGAACGACGCGCGGTGGCCCGGTCGAGAAAATTAGTGTCCACCAGCGGAATGGCCGGGCGCTTGGGCCGGCCGGCCGGACTGGCAAGGAATCCGCACGCCAAGACCGCAAAGACCGCAGTTAACAACCCCAGAATCGTTCCAGTTTTTGGCTGCATTTTCACAGGCACCGGTCCCGAGAGGCTGTGCCAGGTCCGTGCATCTCCGCCGCCCAGAGTTAGATTTCGCCCGCGTTTTCTTCGGCGCGATGCGGAATGTGGCCGCTCGTGGGCAGACGCTCGGACAGGAATAGTTTGATCATCACCGTCAGGATGATGAACGGCAGGCTGAGCAGGATCAGTCCCATCAACCAACCTTCCGCCCCGGCAAATTCCAGTTTGTAACTCATCACGCCGCGCAGGCTCTTCGAGAAGAATTGCCCGCCCATGACGACGTTCCAACGCATGGCAAACACGCCGACGAGAATGCATGAGGCGCAGGCGAAGTAGATGCGCTTGCGGACCGCATCTGGAACGTACTTCTTGATGATTTGCAGCGAGCCCAGCAACAACAGCGGAATCAGCGTCCCCACCAGCACCTGGCCGATGCTCAAGGTGTAAAAGAGCTTCTGCTTCGTCATGTATTCAATCACCCGGAAACCTTCTTCAGCAGAATAGACGCGATGAATCCAATCCAAAGTTTCGACGGTGAAGTCAATCACCAGCGCGTAGAAGAGGAACATGCCCATCATGTCGAGGCAGCGCATGTCGAGCTTGCGGCGGCGCACCCAGGTCAGGAACATGTAGTTGAACACACACAGCGCGATGCCGGAGACCATCGCGGACAGGATGAAAATGATCGGCATGAGGACGTTGCCCCACCACGGATTGGCCTTGATGGAGCCAAAGATGAAGCCCACATAGCCGTGCAGCAGAAATGCCGAGGGGATGCCGACGATCGAGATAATCCAACCCAGCTTGAGATCGAGCGCAACGGCTTTCTCGGAGACGTCGGTGACACCCAGGGTGAATGCGCGATAGATGATGCCGGGCAGGCCGGTGGCCGTCTGCGACCAGTTGACGAAATCCTCCCGGTAGTCAAACCACAATTCCAGCAACAGCACCGCCATGAGATACCACGCGTACACGAAGCCAAAGATCGCCATCGGCGACGTGAGATGGGGCGTGATCATGATCTGGTAGGATCGCTCCGGATGTCCGAGGTGGAACAACAGCGGCAGCGTGGCGCAGAGCATGAACGCCAGCGCCGTCAGCAATGACAAACGATAAACCGGCTCGAGCGGCTTCACGTTGAACACGCGCACGAGCGACGCCATGATGAAGGCGCCCGCCACGAGCCCGGTGATGTAGGGATACAACACGATGAGGAATCCCCACAGCGGGTGCGTGCCGGATTCATTTGGATAGACGTAACCCTCGAAATGCGGCAGTGCCTCCACCACGACGTTGGTAACTTCGAGTGCCATATCAACGAACCTCCTTATCCAGGTTGGCGTAGAGCACACGCGGTTCGGTGCCGAGATGCGGCTTGAGCGAATTCACCTTGTTTTTCTGAATGAAATTTTGAATCGGATCATCTTTAACCGGATTCTTGAGATCGCCGAAGATGCGCGCTTCCGTTGGGCAGATTTCCACACAGGCCGGTTGGAGCCCGCGCGTGATGCGGTGATAGCACAACGTGCACTTCTCCGCGGTCTTGGTTTCCGGATTCAGAAAGCGGCAGCCATACGGACAGGCCTGGATGCAGAAACCGCAACCGATGCAATAATTTGGGTCCACCAGCACGGCCCCGTCCGGCGTGTCGAACGTGGCACCCACCGGGCACACTTGCGTGCAAGGTGAATGCTCGCAAAGATTGCAAAGCTTCGGCACGAAAAACGATTTGAGAATTTCGTCGCGGGGAACGGTCGTGGGCGGGAAGCCATCGCGGCCGCCGTTGGGCGAATCCACGAGCACTTCGCCACGTGCCTCGGCGCTGCCCGGCTTGGGTTTCTTGATGATGTAGCGCTCGATCCAGTTACGGAAATAGGTCGGCCCTTCTGGAACGTGATTTTCCTTTTTGCACGCGTCCACGCACTGGCCGCAGCCGATGCACTTGTCCACGTCAAAGCACATGAGCCATTTGTGCTGGTACGGATCGTAATCCTTGGGGGCGTTGGTGCGGACGAAAACGGTCTTCACCGCCGCTTTGGCGGTGCGGGCGGCGGCCAGGGACATCAAGCCGGCGGCGGCCGCCCCAAGGGTCGCCAACATGCCGCGGCGGGAGCAGGAGGTTTTCATGGGACTTCGTTCGGTTGATGGGGCACGTGGCACTCCACGCATTTCTGGCCGGTATAGTGATTCTTGACGTTAATTTGCTTCTGGGTCACGGGTCGGGACGGGTTGTATTCGTGACAGCGGATGCAGGCGAGCGTGTTGCGCTTGTCCGGCTTTTTGGCGTCGCTATCGGGGTCGGTCACGTGCGCTGATGATGGGCCGTGGCAGGTTTCGCAGCCGATGGTTTTATGCTCGCCCTTTAGCAGGCGGTTTTGATGATCCTCGTGACATTCGAGGCAGGCCTTCCGACCGGCGAACACCGGTGTGTGCGAGGCATGTTCCGCCATGGCGTCACCTCGAAAGAAGCCGTATTGCCGGAACGACGGGGGGGTAAGCAATTGCCTCGCGATGAGATAGCTGCCAATAATCGCGACGGTCAACAGAACCAGGCGAAAGACCTGCGGTGGCATTTTGGCGCGGCTCGTGTCGCTCATGTAATATTGTTTTCTTTGTGAAGCTGGTTCCGGCTGGCCAACCCGGCCAGCCGTTTGAGCTCATTTTCCATCCCGTTACGAACGTCTGAGCGCGTTGCCGCCCATACGAAACCTCTTACTTCTTGAAACCACGGACGAATTTAACGAGGGCCTTGATGTCGTCGTCGGACAGTCCTTCCGCCGCTTTCATCAACGTCTTGTCTTCCTTCTTGACGCCTTCCTTGATGGCTTTGAACGCGGCTTCGTCCTTGAGATCATCCTGGACCTTGGCGTCGGTGAGATCTTTGATGCCAAGCTTTTCGCCCATCTTGGTCTTGCCTTTGCCGTCGGCTCCATGGCATTTGGCGCAGGCTTTATCGAAGTTCTCCTTCGCGTCACCGGCGACGGCAGTCAGGGCGGTGGCAGCGATGATCGTGCAACTGAGGGCTAGTATTTTTTTCATTTTTTGCTCTCGATATTTGATGGCGCTTGTATGTGATGCGGTGGCCATTTATTTCGCTCATAGTTTCCATGTGTCGGAGGTGGAGCGCACTCCCGTTCTTGGCAAAGGCAGTTCATTTATTGGCTTGCGACCAGTCGTTCATCTTCACTTGCTGGTGAACAAGGCTCGGGACGCAGTATTAAAGCCTGATTCATGGGTGGGCCTCGATGGTATTCGCTCGAGGTGGAAGGCAATAATGGCAGTGATTGTCGTGAGCAAGACACGCACGCTGCGCAAGATGTGAAGGATTATCCCGGTTGCTGAGGAGTCAGCTGGACTAAGCGGTGAAAGATGTAGCCGATGAAACCGGTGCGGGAGTGCCAGGAAGGGCTAGTTCCGTTTGATGGCCTGCGCCTTGAAACTGTGGGCTGTCGCTGGTAATGATCGCAGCTCTTGATCGGCGGGCTTTGGCTTCGGGGGTCGTCTAAAAAGCAGAAACCGGGCTGGCAACCCTTTCACCCTTTGCCAGCCCGGCTGAGCTCACGCCCTTACCCCTACTATGCTTGAGCGCCCTACCGCCCAAACAAATACTTGTTACTTCTTGAACGTCCGCATGTGAGCTACCAACGCCTTGATCTCGTCGTCGGACAATCCTTCTGCCGGTTTCATCACGACTTTGCCTTCCTTATCCTTGACGCCATCCTTGATCGCTTTGAACGCAGCATCATCCTTCAAATCCGCCTGAACCTTGGCATCGGAGTAGTCCTTTATCCCGAGCTTCTGGCCCATCTTGGTGTCGCCTTTGCCTTCCTTGCCGTGGCACTTGGCGCACGCCTTGTCATAATTTTCCTTCGCATCGCCCGCAGAGGCGGAACAGAGGGCAGCTGCGATTACCAACGTCATCAATAGGGTCTTTTTCATTTTGTCTTGTATGGGTATTTTGTTTGGCGCGAACCCGTTTGCAGAGGAAGCCGATCAAGCCGCTCCGGCCGGTGCCGGTCATCAGGAGAAGATTTCCCGGACCGGTCGTCGCGGCGTGCTCAAGAGCTGCCACTGCGTTCACGGGGATAGCATCGGATACGGACAGGCTGGCGGCTCCGCTGAATTTGTCAATTGTTCCGCCTATTTTGCGGGAAGGGAATTAGCCTCGCGTCGAACAACCGGCTGGAAAACCGCGAGGTAATTGAAACTTGGCGCGCTGGCGAAGCCCGTCAAATGCATCGGCAATTGCGGGGCCGGTCTCAGAAACGATATTGCAACCCAGTATAGAGCACCTGGGCGTCGTAGTCGTTGTGACCGCCGGAAGCCTGATCGGTGTAGTGGTAGTAACCGTAGCGGGCGGTCAGACGGAGCTTCGGAGTCAGGCGACGCACCATTGTGAGGTTGATACCGTGTTGCTGCGCACCGGCGCCGTAGGGCACGCCCGCGGGACTGTTATCCGTGTAATCATCCGCGCAGAAGTAAGTGTAGCCGAGGTTCAGGTCGGTCTTGTTGTCGAGGACAAAACCGGTGTTGAAAGTCACCGTCCAGTAGTTGTTCTGTGAGTTGAGCACCGCCTGTGTGTAATCCGCGGTCGGCGTCTTGGTTTCGCTGAGCACGTAATTGAATCCCAGTTGCAAATAGAGCCGTGACCACGGGGCATAGCTGATGTTCTGCGCGATGATCTGGCTGGTCATGTCCGAGGACTGCGTCTCGCCCAGGCCGGAAATCCCGTCCGGTTGGGTGTTGACGGTGGACAACTGATATTCGTAGCGCGTGACCAGCGTGAGGTTCGGCAACGGTCGCAACGTCAGCCGCGCATTGCCATCGTACGTTTCAAATGCCTGCATCACGAGATACGCCGGATAGCGGTTGGGGCTGTTGTTGATCGTGTTATCCAGCGTGTTGTCGTAGTCGTAATTGTGTTTCTTGTAGTAGCCGCCGAAATCCACGCTCACGCGGCGGAGCGGATACCATTTCACGCCGGCCCCGTACCGTTGGAAGAAGCGGTCGGTCGTGGTGTCGCGCTGGATGGGCGAGCCGAGATACATGCCGCCGCTCTCGCTCAAGTCGCCCTGGCCTTGGGTCCATTCGCCCTGCGCATAGAGTACCCAGTTGGTGAAGCCCGAATAGCGAAGATCGAGACGCTCGCGCACATCGTAGCCGTCACCGTCGGAATTGCTGGCGAACGGTCCGGTGGAATTGTTGCCCAACGTTTGCGTCGCGCTCGAGTCCGCATTCCAGTTGTGCGTCTGCATCCGGACGGACGGAACGATCGCGAAGTTCTTCACCTGGGTGGACATCAGGTTCAGGTTGAGCACGTATTGATGCTCCTCGGCGCTGCCCAGGAGGTTGGTGTAACCCGCGCCGTTGCCTGGATTGGGCGTATAGGCCACGTCGTAGTCGCTGCCGTAAATGCGGCTGCCATTCACATTGTTGTCCACGTGGGAAGTCAGAAAGCCGGCGGAGAGCAGCAGCTTGGGGTTGAACCACGTCTCGCTGAACGCGTTCACGTTGAACATGTCGTAGGACACGTTCTGTTTGTCGGTCACCTTGCGCTCCTGTGGTGTCGTGCCGACGGGCGGTTCGCCCGGGAATTGCGAGGTCTTCAACGCGTCGTTGAGGTCCCCCAGTTCGTAACGCACGCCGACGCCGAAGTCCGTTTTCTTGATGTGATGTTTGGCATCCAACTGGAAAGCATCGCGCTTTTCGTCAATGTCGTAGAACGACGGCACGAGCCCCCGCGCGGGATTGGTCAGGCCCGGGTGCGTTTGACCCCAGATGGTGGAACTCTTTTCGCCCTCACGATACGAGTGGTTGTATTTGAACGTGACGCTGGGCTTGTCCTTGAACATCAGCCCGCCTTCGAAAGAAATCTCACCGCGATCCAGGGCCAGCGCGTTGTCACCGTTCTGGAATGGATACCAGGCGGCTTCCGCCGGGAAGTAACCGCCGTTGGCGTTGTACCAGGTGCGGAAGTTGTTATAATTGAAGCGAAGGAAATACGCGTCCTCCTTCTTCAAACTGAGACTCAGGTTGTAGTCGTGATTGTCGAAAATGGCGCGGCCATCCAGCGAGAAGGTCGTGCCCTTCGCGACGTCGTGCTGGAAATGCAGGTCCTCGATGCCGCCGAACGCGGTGCCGGGCAACTGCCGGGATTGTTCTGCCTGGGCGTTGCTGCCCGAGGTCAACATCCCGCCTGCTGAAAGCTCCACCCAATTGTTGCCCGCGTCCGCCGCGCTCTCGGAACTCGCCGCGTCCTGTTTATCCTCCGCGGCTGAGGCGAAGCCCGCGCCCACCAACAAGGCCGCTCCAATTGCGCACGACCCCGACAGGGGCAAACCCGATCGTTTCACCCGTTGATTTTTCACTCGCGATTTCTTTTTCATCGGCATTCGGGTTGCGGTTAGAAGCGAAGGGAGGAATTCACGCGCGAGCCATGCACGGCCTCGTGACAACCGGCCGTCCAGCAGGTGCCTTGCGCCAGGGCCGCAGTGTGCGGGTGTCCCCCGATGAGAATCTCGCCGCCTTGCACCTGTTGGAAATGGCATTTCATGCACAGGTTCGCGTCGCGTACCGTCAACATCTTGGCGTTGACGGTGCCATGCGCGCCGTGACACGTGGTGCAGCCCTCGTGCATGGCCTCATGTTCAAAGACAAACGGCCCGCGCTGGACCGGGTGACATTTCAGGCACGTTTCATCCTGTGCCCGCAGCGCGGTGCTGCCGCCGACATGCGCGAAGCCTTTGTGCGGGGAATGACAGGCGGTGCAACTCATCCGGCCCTCGGGCACGGGATGATGACTCGGCAGGCCGAATTGTCCGCGCACCTCGCCGTGGCAGGTGTAGCAAACCGTCTCGGTGGCGCGCGGGACCGGTGTGGATAGATTCGCCCCGTAGTTGTTGGCGAGCGGGCGATCCGCCGCAAAGCTGTAGGGCGGCTTGGTTTCACCTCCAGAATCCGAGTGAATGCTGCCAGGGCCGTGACAGGATTCGCACCCAGCGTTGAGCGTGTTCGGTCCGCCCATGACCAGCAGGGAGTGATCGGCCGTCTGGAAGTTTTTGTAGAGTTCCTCGTGGCACTGTTCGCATTCCTTCGAGCCGATGTATTTTGCGCCTGGCACATTCGGAAGCATTACCGTGACGCGATTGACGGTCCGGCAGGAGGTGGCGGCAAATATCAGCCCCACCACCGTCAACACCAGCAGGACCGCCCGCGTGCGCGAGACCAACAGTTTTTCGACCAGACGTGACGTGAGATTTGTCATGTGGTTTTGCAAGGGTTCATTGGAACAACTCCTGAACCACCCAGGAGTAGGCGGAGTCCAGAAGGCTGAGGGCAAATTGCGGATTATGTGCGCCGTAACTCCCATCGTTCAGCACGACATACAGGTTGAACCGGGCTTGCTTGATGGGATTGGGAATCAAGCCCTGCCCCGAGAGCGGGGGCGTGGTTTGACCGGCGGGCGGTCCGACAAAACTCACCGGGTCCCGGATCAGCCAGCCGGTTATGATCCCGCTCGTGTTGGTCTTCCAGTCGAGCCCCCCCGGCGTGGTGTACTCCCAGGCCAGCATGCCACTCGCCCGCAGTGACGGATCAGCTTCCGTGCGGGCCCAGGTATCCAATTCACGTTTCAAGGCAAAAACACGGTTGGAAATCGCCGGGAACATGACGAGCGGCACCAGCTTGTCCGGCGTGGCCGGGTGGCACTGGAGACAGGCCGTGTAGGTATCGAGCGTGAACCGATGGCTGTGCGTGACGGCCGGGGCGGGGTCCGCTTGCATGTGGCAGCTCACACATTGGTTGGTCAAGTAATACGTGCCGGAAATTGACCAGCGGGCCGAGGAGGGCAGGCCCGCGTGGGCGCCGGGATGACTGTTGGTGGCGCAGTCAATGATATTGGTGCCGGTGCCGGGGAGAATGCCGACGGACCCCAACAGCACGTTGTATTGCGGTGAATGGTGTGGGGCGCGACTCGCACTGGTCCACAGGGCGCCGCGATCATTGTGGCATTGCGCGCAGACGTTGATGTCATAGCGGTTGCTGAACGTGGCCGAAGTGCTGAGCGAAAAATAATTCGTGGAAGCCATCGGGTAACGGAGCTGGTTGGTGGACACCACGCCGCTCATCACGTTGGTCCAGACATGTTGCGCGTGCGGATCATGACAAACCGCGCAGGTGATGGCCACGTTGGCGTCATTGGTCAACGTCGTTGAAATCGTGCTCGCGGGAAAGCCTTTGACCATGGCCAGCCGGGCGGTTCCGGAGTGGCAACGCCCGCAACTGTTGATGCGGCTGGGCAGATTCATGTCCTCGGTCACAATGGCGTGGCCGCTGCCGTTCCATTCCTCGAAAGTTGGATTGTGCTGTCCGGAGTGGCAACCGCCGCAAACTTGGGCGGCGATTTCGATGCGCGGGCGCACGGTGAGATCCATCTCGCTGGCGGCGTGACTGGCCGCCGGGCCGTGGCAGCTCTCGCACTGCACCCCCGCGAGACGGTTGGTACTGCGGAAATCGGTGATGCTCTTGAATCCGCTGGGCAGGCCATAACCCACCGTGTGGCAGGGCAGGCAGGAACTGTTGGTCTGCCCGCCTAGCGCCGCAAACATCGGATTCGTGAATGCCTGGGCGTGCGGAGTGTTCACCTCGCTGCTGTGAACGTTCGGGTGACATTCCAGGCAGGTTTGCGCTCCGGCGTAGAGCGGCGCCGGACCGGACACGCGAAAAAAGATGTTGCTGTGCAGCGTGGTGATGTTGGTGGTCCGGTTCAGGTTCGGGCTGCCGAACTTCTGCCAGGTGGAACTGGCGAGGTTCGTCTTGTAGTACAATTGGTAGTAACCAGAAGGGCCGTCCCAAGTGATCTTCGCGGCGTGGTTGGTGTGCCCAATGCCGGTGATCACCGGCCACCCGGGCATGCCGCCGGGCTGCGTGATGCTCAGGTGTTGCACCTCTTCCGCCACCGCCATCACGCCGGCGGCGAGCCAGACAGTCAAGGCGAGTGCCCGGCCGAACTCATATTTGCCCTTTCGCATTTCTTTCATGCTAAACTGGAGTAGAAGCTGGGCTATCCGGATATTGCCGAATGTTCATCCTGTGTTGTTCTGCGCTCGACAATTGCACCTAACTGACGCAATCCACCTACGCGACGGCTCGCGTCCAGGAGGGTGGTCCCTCCCGGCGAGGGTTCGGATTCTGTGGGCGCGAATATTAGCGGGGGCCACCGTGGGGGCGCACGCACAAAGGTCAGGTTTGATTTTCTGGCCTGCGCGATGGAGTTTTGACAAGTTAACCAACAGCACACGGAAACACTGAAAGACAAAGAATGAGAATGCCGACAACGGATTCAAGCCAGGCCAAAACCGGGGTGCAATCAGGCAATCACGCCGGGGCCCGCATTGTTATCTTGGTGGTGGTCGCGTTCAGCCTTGGCCTCGCTTGTGGCGGTTACGCTTTTTACCGGCACACCAAAAGCGAAGTGCCTCCCGCCAGCGAACAACCGGTTGGCGTGGTCCTGTCCGATTCCACCAAAGCCATATTGCAGCGGCTGGATTCGCCGGTGGACCTCAAGTTTTATTCCCCATCCGCCGCCGCGGCATTGCCCGATTCGTTGAGCGCGTTCGCCGACCGCGTGCGGCAATTATTGTCCGCGTACGAACAGGCGGGAGCCGGCAACATCCGTCTGCTGCCGAGTGATCCCGCGCTGCAATCGCTGGCCAAGACCACGGCTGGCGCGGAGGGCGTGCTGCCCTTTTCCGGCAATAATGGCCAGGTTTGTTATCTGGGAATTACCATTGCGCGGGCCGATCACAAGGAAACCATCCCGCAACTCTCACCGGACTGGGAGGCGGCCCTCGAGTCGGACATCAGCCGCGCGATCGCCCGAGTGAGCGCCTCGGTGGCGACGCCCGCCGCACCAGCGGCGCAGGTCGGCACCAGCCCGGCGCCGGTGGATCCCGCCATCAGCGAGGAACTGGTGCGCACCATTCCCGACTTGGAATCGCGTTCGTTTGATGACGCGGCGAAAATTCTTCGCGAAGCTGCCTTGGTGGAATTCACCGCCGCTGTTCGCGAGATGCAGGCCAAAGTTCAAGAGACCCAGAAGGAACTGGCCGCCGCCCAAGGCAACAAATCGGAAGCCGATCAACAAGCGGCGATGAAGCAACTTCAGCAGGTGCAAGCTGAGCAGAGCCGGAAACTCAGCGAAATCACAGCGCGACTCCAGGCCCGCATCGCGGTGCTCGAGCGGCTCAAAGGGGTGAATCGCTCGACACCGAAATGAGCGGCTTGGCGCCCGCTCACCCCTCTTTGCTTATCCCCGCACGGCAATTGATGGTCGGTTTTTGGCAATAGGCGGATAGCTTCCATTTGGGGGTCGTTTAGTGTCATGACAAGCACGGGTGATGTTCGACACTAATAACTACCGAGTCCAAATATGAAAAACTTCTCCTCCATCAAAAGGGTGACAACCTGCCTGGCAACCATTGCGTTGCTGGTCGCGGTGTCCGCCACCCGCGCAAATGCCGCAGCACTGAACGGTGTGTTGACACCGCGTCCGCTGACTCCGCAGGAAATTACCGATTACGGTTTGGCGGGTAACCTGAAGTCGGCGGGGCTGACGACCATCCCCGTGGGCCAGCCGGCGTACCTGGATGCGCTGATCAACAACGCTGTCACGAACACCGACATTCCCATCGTGACGTGGACGCTGACGAACGCCCCGTATCTCTCCGCGGCGGCGCTGACCAACAGCCCGCTCGGGACCAACGTGCCGACGTACAAGATTGCGGATCGGCCCGGGAAAACTTCCCTGGGCTGGAAGGTCGCTGATCGCCGGATGCTGACGCCGGATGTGGAAGGCACCTACACCGTCAAGGTTTCGATTACCACCACTACCAGCGGCAGCACCAACCTGACCTTGGTCCTCACGGCCGCCAAGTATCGTGGAATTGACAATTGCATGCTCTGCCATACCGCAACCCCCGGCGTGCCGGCCAAGTATTATGAATGGTCCGAGACCAAACATGCGCACGCCTTCGAGGAGGCGATCAATGGCGTAAGCACGGATCACTTCACCAAGAATTGCATCAGTTGCCACGCGGTTGGTTTCGACGGCAACACCAACTCCAACAATGGCGGTTTTGATGATATCGCCGCGCAAACGGGCTGGGTTTTCCCGACAGTGCCGGCGAGCACCAATTGGGCGGCCATGCCGGCCGCACTGCGGAATGTGTCCAACATCCAATGTGAAAACTGCCACGGCCCCGGCAGCCAACACATCTACGGTTCGGCAACCTTGGGCGATCCCAACTTGATCTCGGTTACCATGGCTACCGGCGATTGTTCCCAATGCCACGATGCCCTGACCCATCACACCAAGACCGCCGAGTGGAACAATTCCCGTCACGCCATGGCCACGCGCACGCCGTCCGGCCCGACTCGCTATAACTGCGTCCGTTGTCACACGGCGCCCGGCTTCGCGCTTTACATCGAACATGCTGGCAATACGAACACCTATACCACCAACACCGTTTACGAAGCGATCGGTTGCGCCGCGTGCCATGATCCGCATGACGCTTCCAACCCGCATCAACTGCGCGCTGCCAATACTTACACCTTGCCCGAAGGCACCACCGTCACCAATGCAGGTCTCGGGGCGCTGTGCATGAATTGCCATCACTCGCGCAATGGCTCCGTCTCCAACAACATCATCAACTACAAACTCGGCCTGCCGACCTGGGCGGGTGGTTCCAGCTTCGGCGTGCATGACAGCACGGCGGGCGACGTGGTCGAAGGCGTAAACGGCTGGACTTACGGCAAGTACATCCCCAGCAGTACCCATAGCTACGTGGTGACGAATGTCTGCGTGGGCTGCCACATGCAACCCGTGGCGGTGGGCGATCCGGCCTTTGCCAAAGCTGGCGGCCATACCTTCAGCATGACCTACTCCAACGGCACGAGCCTTGTGGACAAGGTGGATGTTTGCACCAAGTGCCACGGTCCGATGACTGAATTCAACATTACCCGCAAGGATTACGATGGCGATGGCGTCATCCAGGGCGTGCAAACCGAAGTGCAAAACCTGTTGAACAATCTGTCCCGCTTGCTTCCGAACTCGACCTATCGCGCGGACGGAAATTACGTGGCTGACGGCTTGGTCAAGTCGCCTTCCACCAAGACGAACTGGCAGGACAAATTCCTCTACGCCGCTTGGAACTGGCAACTCGTCAATGTCGAAGGCAGCAAGGGTATCCACAATGCCTCCTACGCGGTCGGTCTCCTGCAAGCCTCCATCGCCGACCTCACGGACGACTATGACCACGACGGGCTGTCCGACAAGTGGGAAAAGAACAACTTCGGTTCCATCACGGCCTACGATGGTAACGGCGATGCCGATCATGACGGTGTCAGCAATGCCCTCGAATACTCGGCCGGCACTAACCCGCTCCTGGCGGATACGGACGGCGACGGCGTGAATGACCTCGCCGAACTCAAGGCCGGTAGCGATCCGTTGAATGCGACCGACCTGCCCGGGTTCGTGGTGAAGATATACACTGCGGCCGAGGTCGAGTTCGCGTCGGAAATTGGCAAGAAATACCAGGTGCAGACCGTTTCGGATATCACCGGCACCTGGCTGAATGTCGGCTCCGTGACCAACGGAACGGGCAACAACATCTCAATGCTCAGTTCCACGCGTGCTGGCACGGGCCAGGGTTACTTCCGCGTCTTGCAAGTGCCTTAAATGGGGAATTGATCAAGTGTAGGGGCTTGATCGTTCAAACCCCTCCTCGCGCAAGCGGGGAGGGGTTTTTGATTTTTGCGGCCAACCCCACACAGTTATGTCTCGGCCAGACTTGAAGTGCCGAATGCGATTTACTAAACCTCTCGCCGCTGTGAGTCACAACCTCGAACGTCATCTCCCCGTCTCACGCGTCCAGCCTGTGCTCGACGCGCAATTTCGCCCCGCCATTCTTGCGTTGCGTGCGTTTCGCGAGCAGGTGCGTGAATCCGGTCGCGCCGTATCTACTCGCCTCGCCCTCGAACAAACCGACGGTTCAGTCTATCATTTTCCAATGGAGCTTTTCCCGGAAGGCGCTTCGGGTTCTGAACTCAACTACCTCCACGTCGAACGCATTCTGAAATTCCTGCTCTGGTCGCGCGGCGGCTGGCGGATTTACTTCGATGGCCCGGCGGCCATTGCCAACAAGCTCGCCGCTCACTATCGCGACGATGCCACCGGGAAATTTGATTCTGATCTCGTGGGCGCCAAGATGTTTGATCACCCGCTTGAGGTGGTGAACACAAAGGACATTCCGCCCGAGCGCGCCCAAAGCAAACCGTTGGGCCGTCATCTCGATGGCTGTCGTATCGGGTTCGACCTCGGCGGCAGCGACCGTAAGGCCGCGGCGGTAATTGACGGCAAAGTCGTGTTCAGCGAGGAAACCGTTTGGGATCCCTACTTCCATCCCGACCCGCAATATCATTTCGACGGCATCATGGACTCGTTGAAGAAGGCGGCGGCGCACCTGCCGCGCGTGGATGCCATCGGCGGCAGCGCGGCGGGCATTTACGTGAACAATCGCGTCAAGGCCGCGTCGCTCTTTCGCGGTGTGCCACCGGATTTGTTCAACTCGCGAGTGAAGGACTTGTTCCTCGAAGTGAAACGCGCGTGGAACAACATTCCTTTTGAAGTCGTGAACGACGGCGAAGTCACCGCGCTGGCGGGCTCGATGTCGCTGGAGCGAAACGGCGTGCTCGGCATCGCGCTGGGCACCAGCACGGCGGGCGGTTGGGTGGATGCGAAAGGCAACATTACCTCCTGGATCAACGAACTCGCCTTTGTCCCGGTGGACTATCATCCGGCCGCCGCTCGCGACGAATGGTCCGGCGACTACGGCGTCGGCTCCCAGTATTTTTCTCAACAAGCGGTAGGGCGCTTACTGCCGGCCGCCGGCATTGAAGCGCCGAAAGACCTGCCGTTGCCGGAGAAACTCAAGCTCGTGCAGTCCCTCATGGCGCAAGGCGACGAGCGCGCCCGGAAAATTTACGAAACCATCGGCGTCTATCTTGGCTATTTCATCGCGCATTGCGCCGAGTTCTACGCCTTGCAGAACGTGCTCGTCCTTGGCCGCGTGACTTCCGGCCAGGGCGGCGACGTCATCGTTGAGATCGCGCGACAGACGCTGAAGACAGAATTTCCCGAACTCGCGAACCAAATTGCGCTGCACGTGCCCGATGAAAAGCAAAAGCGCCACGGCCAAGCCATTGCGGCAGCGAGTCTGCCGAAACTCAAATAGTGCGCCGCGTACGCTGGCCCCCCCAAAAGAGGGGTGATGATCACTGTTCCCTCACTTGCGGGAAGCGGGCTACGATGCGGGCGAGCGACAACCAGTTATGAATCCTTACGCCGAATTCGTTTCCAAGTCTGCGCGCGTGGTGAGAGAGGCGCGGAACCTCCCGCTGGGAGGATTTCCGCCGGCTCCTCGTCCCGACCTCAAGCCCGACGCGCCTCGCGCACTGTTCTTCGCGCCGCATCCCGATGATGAAACCATTTCTGGCGGACTGGCCTTGCGCCTTTATCGCGAGGCGAAGCTGAACGTTATCAATGTCGCCGTGACCCAGGGCAGCAAGAAGGACCGGCAGGCGGAACGATTGGTGGAACTTCAGAACGCGTGCAACTACCTCGGCTTCGGTTTGCAAACCACCGCGCCCAACGGCCTCGAACGCGTCACCGCCAAGACCCGCCAGAGCGACCCACTGTATTGGGCCGGCATGGTCAAGGTCATCGCCGACATTCTGCTCAAGCACCAGCCACGCGTGGTGATCTTTCCACATGAACGCGACTGGAACGGCACACACATCGGGGTGCACCATCTGGTGGTGGATGCGCTCGCTCAATTGCCGGCGGGCGTCGAGTGTTTCACCGTTGAGACTGAATTCTGGGGCGCGATGGACGATCCGAATCTGGCGGTGGAAATCAGTGAAACCGACCTCGCCGATCTCATTGCCGCGACCTCGTTCCACGTCGGCGAAGTGAAACGGAATCCGTACCATCTCTCGCTCCCGGCGTGGATGATGGACAACGTGCGGCGCGGTGCGGAACTGGTGGGCGGGCAGGGCGGGGCGGCGCCGGACTTTACCTTCGCCGCACTGTGCCGGCTGCGTAAGTGGTCGCACGGAACGCTTGTCAGTGTATTCCCGGGCGGAAAGTTCTTGTCGAAATCAGAGAACCCGGCTTCGCTGTTCACGTGAGTGCACGCTACATGCGGGAAGCCATTCGCCTTTCGCTCGCCAAAATGCGGGCGAACCAAGGCGGACCCTTCGGTGCGGTGGTGGTGCGGCGTGGCAAGATTGTCGGGCGCGGCTGGAATCAAGTCACCTCCACCAACGATCCCACGGCACATGCGGAGATGGTGGCCATCCGCGACGCTTGCCGGCGGCTCAAGACTTTCGTGCTGGAAGGCTGCGATCTCTACACCAGTTGCGAACCTTGCCCAATGTGTCTCTCGGCGATTTACTGGGCGCGACTCAAGCATGTCTATTACGGCAATACCCGCAAGGACGCGCAGAAGATCGAGTTCGACGACGACCTGATTTATGAGGAAGTCGCCACGCCGATTTCCAAGCGGAAAATCCCGATGAAACAACTGCTCCGGGCCGAAGCGCTGGCTGCGTTCAAGGAGTGGCAGACCAAAGCGGATAAGATCCGGTATTGAAATTCATCCTCTTGGTGTGAGCGCGACCATTAGTACACCAGCACAACACTGCTGCCTGCTCCGCTTCTTTCACCGCATCCTCAAACTTCTTGTCCTTGGTCTGCGCTCCTTTCAGTTTGCTCGCCACGTCCGGCTCATACTTTGCGGCTGGCAGCCAAATTACCGGGCCTTGTCATACATTTTCAAGTTATCCAACAAGCCTTGAACCTGTTGATCGCCCGGATCGATCTGGTGACAGGTCTCAGCAAGCAGTCGGACTTCAGTCCATCTTTGCTGATTAACCAGCAGTTGCGCGTAGGGGAAAATGGCTTCGGGCAAGTAAGGACATAGCGCCAAGGCCTGGCGAAAAGCGAGGTCAGCTTCCTTCAACATTCGCTGCTTTTCCTCGGGGGATGACGCGTGCTCGGCTCTCCAAGCGTACAACTTACCGATGGCAGCGCGAAGTTTGGAGAATTCCTTTTGCGCCGCTTTGTTCTGAGCAAATTCCCTGTCGCCTTGGAGTCCGTTCAAATCGTTCCGCCGAAAAACCCTGCTGCTAAAGTCACAAATCTCCGTCACGGATGTTTCCGGGGTAAGCCAATCGCCGAGCAACTCCTTTACGTAATGCGCCCAGTAATTCCGGTCTGTCGTCACGATTGCTTCACTTAATTCCGCCAGCGGTTCGCCGTGCAACTTGAATATCAGCCCGTGCGGGGAAAGATGCGGATATATCAATTCCATCGAGTAGCTTTCTTGCAAGTAAAACTCCCGGCCCGGATTCCTTTCCATGATAACCTTCACGAGCCGCGCCTCAATTGGCATAAGCTCGCTTGGTTTAGGTCCTTCGCTATTTGACCGCATACTCACAAAGTCGAGATGCTCGTGGAACGCGTTATTCACATCGGCTGAGGTCGGGATATACAGCTTCGAGCCGTACATTATTCGCAAGTAGTTCAGGTAAGTCTCCTCCCGCAATTGGTTCTGGGTGAGGGTGAAGAATGGCCGTCCCTCGCGATGAGAGTCGCTCAATGCCGCAATGACATACTGGCCGGCAGATATTCCGCCAAAGTAAATGCTGTTGCTCGGAATTGAATCAATGATGTCACGGCCGAATCGTCTCAGCCACTTCAAGTCCCAATCATGGAACTGCTCGTACGTGCCGATCGTCTCGGTCAGTGGCACCCAAAGTTCCGTGTCCAACGCGGGTTGCATTCCGTCGGAGAATCCGGCTTTTTGCCGCAAAATCTGCAAGGCAGCTTTGAACCGAGAGGGTGAATCCGTGTCGTGATCGTGATAATGAAGATGGGCCGCGTGCTTCTTGAGACCTTCAAAGAGGTTCGTTGCGGCGGGCCAGTCGTTTCGCTCGACCGCGTCGAAGAATTCCCAGACCGTGGCTGGCACGGAGTTGGTTTGAGCCGCGGCCAGTTGTTTCGCCTGCGCGCGTTTGCTGGCGACGAACCGCGCCAGGTCCGGGTCCGGGAGGGTTCCCCTTTTTCCACAAGCCACAAAACTCGCTGCAACTAGTGCGAACAGTGAAGCAAGCTGGATCAGCCTCATGGTCTTGTTTCTCAGTTTCACCCGTGAGTGTCAAAATGAGCCGCAGTCAATCACTTATTCAAGCATAAACCCAGCAAGCGGCCATCGCTTGGGAAGTCGTCTCCGCCGAATGGCATGCGCAATTCCCGGTTTGACTCGCGCAAGAATTGCCAAGGTTTCCCGCTTGGCACTGCGCGGGTCGCGGGCCTAGACTTCTGCCCATGAAAGCTGGGCTTAAAAATCTAGCCGTTGGTTTGTCTTCGCAACTCTCCACAACCCCGTT
This sequence comes from Limisphaerales bacterium, assembly GCA_044225555.1. GTDB lineage: Bacteria > Verrucomicrobiota > Verrucomicrobiia > Limisphaerales > JADLHS01 > JADLHS01. The sequence goes on from JBGAIM010000005.1 coordinate 266,521, forward strand.
GTTTTTATGAAAGAATATCAAGCTGCCGACATCCGTAATTTCGCCGTCGTGGGCCACGCAACGTCCGGCAAGACGATGCTGTGTGAAGCCATGCTCGCCTGCGCCGGCGTCATCAACCGCATGGGCACCATCGCCGCCGGCTCGACGGTGTCGGATTATCACGTGAGCGAGATCAACCGGCAGATCTCCGTCCAGGCGTCGTTGCTCCACTGCGAATGGCTGGGCAAAAAATTCAACATCATTGACTGCCCCGGTTACGCGGACTTCCTCAGCGAAGGCCTCGGCGCGTTGCGCGTCGGGGATTTTGCCCTGGTCGTGGTGAACGCCCGCGACGGTGTCGGCGTGGGCACGGATGCCGCCTGGAAGACCGCCACCGAGGACGGCATTCCAAAAATGATCGTCATCAACGGGCTGGATAAGGAGGAAACGGATTTTGACAATTTGCTGGTGGAGCTGCGTTCCCACTATGGCGAACGCGTGTTCCCGCTTTCGATGCCGGTCAATCCCGGCCCCGGCTTCAACCAGTTGCTCGATGTGCCCCGCAGCGAAATCATCACCTACGCGACCGACAAGAGCGGCAAGTTCACCGAAGCCCCCGCGGCGGGCGATTGGGCCGAACGCGTCAAACAATCGCACGAGCGGCTGATCGAATACATCGCTGAAGCGGACGATACGCTGATGGAAAAGTGGATGGACAAAGGTTCGTTGACGGAGGCGGAATTGCGCGCCGGCTTGCACGCGGCGTTGCAGAAGCAATCGTTCATTCCGGTGTTTTGCACGTCGGCGGAAAACAACATCGGCGTGGCGCGGTTGATGGACATGATCGCGAAATACGGCTCATCGCCGGTGGATCGCAAGACTGTCCCGGGTCTCGATGCCGACGGCAAGGAATGTACCGTGGACCTCGCCGGCAACGAGACCGTTTGCTACGTGTTCAAGACGATGAGCGAAGCGCAGTTTGGCGAGTTGTCGTTCTTCCGCGTTTATTCCGGCCAGGTGAAGTTTGGATCGGAACTTTACAATACCGACCGCCGTATCACGGAAAAGATCGGTCAGATTTATTCGCTTAACGGCAAGAACCGCGACACCGTCCAGATTGTCAACGCAGGCGACATCGCGGCCGTGGTGAAACTCAAGGACACCCACACAGGCAACACGCTGTGCAACCCCAAGCATCCGGTTTCGCTGCCGAAAGTGGATTATCCCAAGCCGAGCATTCACGCTTCGCTCAAGAGCACGGCCAAGGGCGAGGAGGACAAGGTGGCGTCCGGCCTAGCGGCGTTGCATCACGAAGACCCGACGTTCGCGCATCATGTGGACAGCGAACTGCACCAGACCGTTCTTTCGGCCCAAGGTGAACTGCATCTGGAAGTGATCGCCGACCGATTACGCCGCCGTTTCAACGTGCATGTCGAACTGGGCGAGCCGCGCGTGAAATATCGCGAAACCATTCGCGGCAAGGCCGATTCAAAGTATCGCCACAAGAAGCAGACCGGTGGCTCGGGCCAGTTCGCCGAGGTCTGGATGCGCATCGAGCCGAAACCGCGCGATACCGGCGTCGAGTTTACCCAATCGCTCGTGGGCCAGAATGTGGACCGCAGCTTCGTGCCGTCCGTGGAGAAGGGCGTGGACAAGGCGGTCAACGAAGGAATCATCGCGGGCTATCGCGTGGTGGACGTAAAGATCGAGTTTTACGACGGCAAGATGCATCCGGTGGATTCGAAGGACATCGCGTTTCAGACCGCCGGCTATTTTGCGTTCAAGGAAGCTTTCACGGCGGCCAAGCCATGCATGTTGGAGCCCATCAACAAGATTGAAATTCGGATTCCCGAGGATTGCATGGGCAAAGTGATGGGCGATCTCTCCAGCCGGCGCGGAAAAATCCAGGGCATGGAAGTGGAAGGCAGCTTCCAGGTCATCAAGGCGCACGTGCCGGCGAAGGAACTCTATCGCTACTCCAGCACGTTGCGGTCACTTACCGGCGGACGCGGCGTGCATGTGGAGGACTTTAGCCACTACGAAGAAATGCCGCGTGACGCCGAGGCCAAGATGGTCGAGGAATACAAGAAGCACCGCCAGGACGGCAACGGGCATCACGAATAGGGGCGCTGGCGGACTACTTGCCCGCCTTGATGTCGTAACACCAGAGCGAGACCTGGTCACGCAGGTAAAGCCGACCGTTGGCGATGACCGGGTAAGCCCATGCTTTCTCCATTTGATTCAGGCGCGCGGGACCGTTCGGTGGCGTGAAGTGTCCTTTTTCCCGATAACCTTCCGGTGTTGGTTCCAGGAGGGCGACATCGCCCTTCTCCGCGTGCAAGTATAGCCGGCCATCGGCCACCAACCACGAGGAGGGACCGATCGCCCGCTCTTCCCATTTGATCTCGCCGGTCTTGAAATCAACGCACATGATGCCCTGGCCACTGGAGCCGAAAAAGTAATCGCCCACCTTCACCACACCGCCCAATCCGACCGGAAGCTTGTTGTTGAAATAGAGTTCCTCGGCAGCGAATGCGCCGTCCTTCTTCACCGGCTTCACCAACGCTCCGCCGGCGCGGAACGCTCCGCTGTAAATGTAGTCGCCATCCGCCAGCGGCGTGATGATGACTGCGGGGCTGCCCTGCGCGCTGCGTTCATAGCGCCAGAGGAGTTTTCCTGTCTTCGCGTCCACGCCCATCAAACCTTTTTGTAGAAACTGAACGTATTGCTTCACACCGCCGGACTCGAAAATGATCGGGCACGCATAGCTGGCGTCCACGCCCTCGGTCAGCGCACATTTCCAGATCACGTCGCCGGTCGACTTGTTTAACGCGACCATTGTGGCGTTACTGCCGCCAGGTGTGCAAATGAGGGCGTTGCCATCCACCAACGGCGATTCCGAGTACGCCCAGACGCCGGGCTGGCCGCCGAAATCAATGCGCAGACTCTTGCGCCAGTGCTCTTTGCCACTCGCGGTTTCGAGACAGACCAAGTCGCCATCCGAACCGAGGGCGTAAAGGAATTTGCCGTCCACCGTCGGCGTCGAGCGCGCGGCGGGATAGCTCGGCTCCTGTTTCGGATTCCCCACTCCACCCAGCTTCGCCGACCAGACGCGGCTGCCGTCCTTCGTCGAAAGGGCGAGGGCAAACTCGTTTTCCAGTCCTTCGTTGCTGATCAGATAAATCCGCTCGCCCACGACGGAGGGCGTTGAGTAGCCGGAGCCGATTTCTTTGACCTGCCAGATGAGCTTTGGTCCATCCTTGGGCCACTCTTTGAGCAAGCCGGTTTCTGACGAGTGACCATTGCGCTGCGGCCCGCGCCATTGCGGCCAATCGGCGGCATGGAGTGCAGTGGTGAGGAGGCTCGTCAGGGCGAGGATGCTCAGCGATGATGCTGGAGCGAGGACTAGGGCGGTTCGTTTCATGGTAGCAATGGGTATCGGTTGCGCCCATGCATAGTGGAGTTGCGTCCCGATTTCAACTCTCACGTGAACTTTGCGCAACAAATCCGCCGAGGGATGGACAAATCTCTTCTGAATACAAATCTCACGGCCATGGTCTGATTTAGTTGCAAAATATCCCCGGCAGCCCATGCTCCGGAAAAACCACTTAACCCAAAACGTGAGCACCATGAAAAAATCCATCCCCTTGGTTTCAAGTTGTCTCGTCGTATGCAGTGTCGCCTTCGCTCCGGCGCAAAACTGGCCGCAGTGGCTCGGAGAAAATCGTGATGGCAAGGCCGCCGGCTTCACGCCGCCCAAGACATGGCCGAAGGAACTGGCCCAGAAGTGGAAGGTCACCGTTGGCGATGGTGTGGCCACGCCGTCTCTGGTTGGCGATAAGCTCTATGTCTTCGCGCGCCAGGAAGGCGGCGAAATCATTCGCTGCCTCGACGCGGCCACGGGCAAGGAACTTTGGCAGGACAAATACGACGTGCTTCCCGCCAATGGTCCGGCGCAAGGATTCTCCGGCCCCCGTTGCACGCCGACCGTGGCCGAGGGCAAAGTCGTGACGCTTGGTCTGCGTGGCACATTGAGTTGCTACGACGCAGCCACCGGCAAGCAACTCTGGCGCAAAGAGGATTTCAAGGGTTCGTTACCGCGCTTCTTCACGTCGGCCTCGCCGTTGGTCACCGACGGTTTGTGCATTGCGCAGCTCGGCGGTAATGAAAGCGGCGGGGTGGTTGGCTATGATCTCGCCAACGGTGACGAAAAATGGAAATGGACGGGCGACGGCCCATCGTACGCGTCCACGATGTTGATGACGCTGTCGGGCACAAAAATGGTCATCGCCGAGACGGACAAAAAAATTGTCGGCCTGGGACTGAAGGATGGCAAACTCCTCTGGGAGACTCCGTTTGCGGTGCCAGGGCGCGGCTATAATGCCAGCACGCCCATTGTGGACGGCAGCACATTGATCTACGGCGGTTCGGGTCGCGGCCTGACGGCCGTCAAAATCGAGAAGGAAGGTGACACCTTTTTCGCCAAGGAACTGTGGAAGAACGCGGACAACTCGGTTCAGTTCAATACGCCCGTGCTCAAGAACGGGGTGATCTATGGGCTTACGGCGAACAACGAGTTCTTCTGCATCGGCAAGGATGGCAAGACGGCTTGGAAGTCGCCGCTGGTGGCAGCCGTGACTGGCGGCGAAACTCCACCGACAGCCCCACCGGCCAATGCCCAACCTGGGCCTGGCGGTCCCGGCGGACGCGAAGGTGGTCCGGGTGGTCCGGGTGGTCCGGGAGGGCCCGGCGGCGAACGGCGCGGCCGCGGCATGGGTGGCGGCGGTGGCGGCGGCCGTGCTGGTTACGGTCAAATCGTGGATGCGGGCTCGGTGATACTCGCATTGACACCGGCTACCTCCGAACTGGTCGCATTTCAGCCGAGCGACAAGGCTTACACTGAAGTGGCGCGCATCAAGGTATCCAGCTCACCGACCTACGCGTATCCCATCGTTTCCGGCAACCGCATCTTCATCAAGGATCAGAATGACGTCATGCTTCTCGCGATTCAGTAATCGCAGCGGTTTGAATCGCGAAAGAAACATCGCGCGCGGGTTTGCTTCTCGTAACCTATGAAAGCAACCCGCGTCGTCATTCTGCTTTCACTGGCCGTCGGTCTTGTCGCGCCCGCCCAGGAATGGACACGCTTTCGCGGGCCCAATGGCGCCGGCCTCAGCGAGGCGAAAACCATCCCTACCAAATGGAGTGCTGCTGATTTCAACTGGAAGGTCGCGCTGCCCGGGGCCGGGCATTCGTCGCCGGTGTTGTGGGGTGAAAGGGTTTTCGTCACGTCGTGTGATGAAAAGGCCGGGAAGTTTTTTGTGTTCTGCCTGAAGGCGGGCGATGGTTCAACGCTCTGGAAGAAGGAATTCCCGCTTACCCCATCGGAAAAGCACAACCTCAACAGCTTCGCCACCTCGACACCGACGGTGGATGCCGATCGGGTTTATGTGTGTCGCACCGAAGCCGCGCGGGTGACCCTTTGCGCGCTGGCTCACAACGGCGAGCAGGTGTGGGAAAAGGATCTCGGCCCGTTTACGGCACAGCACGGCGGCGGGACTTCGCCCATCCTGCATGACGGCATGGTCATCTTCCCCGACGAGCAAAGCGGCGAGAGTTTTCTCATTGCCATGGACGCGCGTACGGGTGAGACGCGTTGGAAAACACCCCGCACTTCCGGCGCCGGGAGCTACTCGACACCGTGCGTCTATCAGCCCAAGCAGGGCAAAGCGCAGTTGATCTTCAACAGCGAAGTCCACGGGATTTCGGGACTCGCGCCCGATACTGGCAAGGTGATCTGGGAATTTGACAAGGCCTTCGACAAACGCAGCGTCAGTTCGCCCGTGATCGCTGGAGAATTTATCATCGGCTCGTGTGGCAGCGGCGGCGGCGGCAATTTTGTGGTGGCGGTGCGGCCCGGTAATCCCACCACCGGCGCAAAACCGGAGCGCGCTTACGAAGTCCGCCGTTCCGCACCGTATGTGCCCACGAGTGTTTGCGCGGGTGACTGGCTCTATTTGTGGAGTGATGCCGGGATCGTTAGCCGGGTTCACGCCGCGACTGGTGAAGTGAAATGGCAGGAGCGCGCGGGCGGGAACTTTTTCAGTTCACCCGTGTGTGTGGACGGACGGCTGTTCTGTGTTTCCACCACCGGTGAAGTGGTGGTCGTGGCCGTGTCGGATAAATTTGAAGTGCTGGCGCGCAACCCGCTGGGTGAAACCACTCACAGCACGCCGGCGGTTGCCGGTGGGCGGATGTATATTCACACCAGTGGACATCTCGTCAGCATCGGGGGAAAAGCATCGGCAGCCGAATGACTCTCTGCGGCTGCCATTGACATCGTTTCGGGTGCTGTGTTGACTTCGCCCGATTCGAATGTCGAGCCAGTCGAAATCCAGAAACCCGCTGCGCAAACTTGCGGAGTCCCTCCGCGTCCTGCGCGAGCGACACGGGGAACGTCATCGTCCCAGCGGCTTCGGTTTCGCGTTCGCTGACCGCGTCAACTTCCTCAATCGCGAGACGTGGGACAATATCACCGCCAATGGCAGTTTGTTTCTTCGCCGGGACGTGTTGCGGGTGTTGGAGCAACACGGGCCGGAAAACGTTCTACCCCGTTACGCGCTGATCTTTCGTGAGGAGAAGCCGGTCGCCGCCCTGGTCGCGCAAGTCGTCCGGATTACCGGTGATCGCTTGCGGCGGGACGCGAAGATCGCCGGGGAGAATCCGCCGGCCAATCCGCTGCGGCGTGCCCTCGTGCCCGCGGCCAAAGTCACGAGCGCGAACCTGCGCGACCGGATGCTCGTCGCTGGCAATCTGCTCTCGTGGGGCTTTCCCGGTGTCGCCTTCTCACCCGATGAAGATCCGGCCGCGCTCTGGCCCGGCGTGGCTGAGGCATTGTATCGCCTGCGGCGGGCGGAACGCCTCACCGGTGAAACCAATCTCGTGATGGTCAAGGATGCCCGCGCCGGGCAGCCCGGCGTCGAAGCGTTGCGACGTTTCAGTTATCGTCCCATGGAGACCGAGCCCGACATGGTGCTCGCCATTCCAGAAAACTGGCGCAGCTACGACGACTACATTGCCGCGCTCGACGCGCGGTATCGCCGTAACGCAAAGGATCAGGTGAAGAAACTTACGGCCGCCGGTTGTTCGGTTGAACCACTCAACAACCTTGCCCCGCACGCGCGCCGATTGCATGAACTCTACCTCGCCGTCCATCGCAATGCCTCCGTCCGGCTGGTGACGCTCGGTGAAAGTTATCTCCCGGCGGTGGCTGGCGCTCTGGGTGACAACTTCCGTTGCCATGTCGTCCGGCGGGGGGAGGAAATACTTGGTTTCGTTACCAGTCTGCGTGATGGCGATACGGCCATCGCGTATTACATCGGCTTCGACCGGGCGGCCGCAGGTGAGGGCCTGCCGATTTATTTACGATTGCTGCACGCGACCATCGGTGATGCGATTGCGTGGCGTTGTCGCCGGCTCTCGTTGGGCCGCACCGCGCTGGAGCCGAAGGCCGCGCTCGGCGCGAAACCGGAACCCCTCTACCTGTGGATGCGCCATCGTGTGCCCACCATGAACTGGATGCTGCGCGGCGTTCTGGGCGCCATCCCGCATGACGAAGCGCCGGAACGGAATCCGTTCAAGGCCACTACCGCCGACGGTCGCAGTTGAGCCGTGCTTCTTCACTTGAGAAAGCGCGAATGGACGCCTACGTTGACGCGTCGGTAAGAAAAGTTGCCGCGTTTGCGAGCGCGGAAGGAACCAAACGGAGTCAACGTATGAAAGCGAAACGAATTTCAGCCATCGCACTTGGCGTCACGCTCACGGTCATCAGCTCGTGTGCTCTTAACCTCCGGGCCGCTGACGAATCCAACACCGTGCTGGCCACGCTCAAGAAGTATGCAAACACTTCGCAGCTCGCGCCCGCGTTGGAGGAAATTGTGAAACTGACCAAGGGCGGCGTGGCCGAGTCCATCACGCTGGCCTACATCCAAAATTCCTCGACGGCGTATTCGCTGGATGCGCAGGACATTGTTCGGCTCCGCGATCAGGGTGTTTCAGCGCAAGTCATGACGGCTTTGATGCAGCATGGGGACGAACTGCGCCGGGCAGCGGCTGAGGCCAGCAAACAAACACAGACCACCGCCACTGCGTCGGTACCGGCTTCGCCGTCGCTCGCGCAAGTGGCAACAACCCCGGCGGCACCCGCAGTCACCTATGTGGAGTCGTCGAGTTATCCGGCCAGTTCCGTGTCGGTCACTTACTTCGGCTCCCGGAGTTACTGCGACAATTCGGGTTACTATGGCTACGGCTATGGCGGTGCATTTTACCCCAGCTATTACTCGTACGTTCCTCGTTACTACGGTTACTGCACTCCGCGCGCCGGCTTTGGCATCGGTTACGGCGGCGTCTATGCAGGCTACGCACGCGGTTACTACGGCGGATACGGGCGTTGGCGCTGAGGGGTTGGGGGCGGGTTAGAATGTTGTGCAAAAGGCTTGCAGGTTCAACCGACGGGAGGATGATGGGCGCATGAAAGCTACAGCCGCGGGGCGATTCGGAACCCAACGTGTGGCCGCGCGTAAAAAATCCGCGCCGACATCCACCGGTAAAATTCACCCCGTCATCATTTACCCTTTCCGCCAGCCGGAGGAGGGTGCGCATCTGGAGCAGCTTTACCAGTTGATCGGCCGGCTGAACCGGGCCAGGGATATTTACGCGCGCCCGATCACGGTGATTGACCGCAAGACCCACGGCGCGAATGAATCCAACAAAGAATACCGCGAATTTCGCCGGCGGACCGTCGCCCGGCACTCGGACATCCTGGATGCGTGGGGCGTGGACACTTGTCAGATGTGGTACTCGGGACTGGGGATGGCCTTTGAACGGGGTGGTCCGCGCGATGTGTATTGGCTGATCCCGGGCGACTTCAATTACGGCTCGGCTGTGGGTCGCGAGGTCTTGAGCCGCCTGCATGACTTGCCGGAAATCTGCCTCGAACTCCAGCAGGACGTCTGCGTCGGCGAGATCGCAACGGATCACTGCAACTCGAAGCAACTGATTGACACCTACGGCACGTTCGCGCTGCTCTACAACTGGTTTCCCGCCGAGGCGCAGACCATCCGCCAATACACCGAGCGGCCGCGTTCGGAGTTTTTCGCCGTGCGCCATGATTTTCTGCGCGAGGTGTTGCGCCACCGCTGGTACGCCTACGAACAGACCGTCGTGATGTTGTTGCAGGCGGTCTTTGGCAACAAACCCATCAGCCGTTTTTTTGTGGGCCACATTTCCGATCTGCCGGAAGGCCGCGATTCCCTCGCCTCCGCCATGCAACAGGTCGAACGCACCGAGCGCGTGCTTAAGACGCTCTGGCGCGAACGCCACCAGGCCGATCCCGGTTGGGTCGAACAATATCGCCTGCTCGAAACGCAGTCCGAGCGCATCCGGCGCACGGCGCTGATCATTCTGCAAAATCTTTTGGGTCCCGAGCCCGCGTCTATTATTTCATGAGCCTCAATCGTTATGGCGCGCCGCACACGTTGCGGTCCGTCAATTTCATCTGCAACGCCCCGCAAGCCCAGGCCGTGAGCCTGGTGGGAGATTTTAACGAGTGGAACGCCACGGCGCATCCCATGAAGCTGATGCCGGACAAAGCCTGGATGGCGACCGTGTCGCTGAAACATGGTCATCACCGATATGCGTTCGTCGTGGACGGACAGTTGACCTTGGACCCGCGCGCCCAAGGCATCACCCGCAACGACAAAGGCGAACGCGTCTCGCTGGTGCCGGTCAGTTGAGCCGTGGATCAGGCGGGAAATTTCCTTGCGTCAATCGCCCGCCGGGTGGAACCTGCGCGACATCAGCCGGTTCAAACACAATACCAGACGTTGAATGTCATCCACAAATGACCGTCCAACACCTGTTCCGCTAAACATTAACCTCCAAAAACCATGCAACGAATCATCAAATCCATCCTGCAACTGACCGCCTGTCTCGCCCTCACGCTGGCGCTTAACGCGAGTGCCGACGACAAGAAAGTTGATCTCAACGGCACCTGGAAATCCAGTTCCACCAACCAGAACGGCCAGGTCCGCGAGAGTATCTTCAAACTCAAGGTCGAAGGCGAGAAGGTGACCGGCACCGTCTCGGGGCGCAACAACGACACGGCCATCGAGGAAGGCAAACTCAAGGGCGACGAAGTTTCCTTCCAGGTGACGCGTGAATTCAACGGCAACAAGATGGTGGTCAAATACACCGGCAAAGTCAGCGGCGACACCATCACCGGCAAAGCTGAATCCCAACGCGACGGTTCACCCCAGACGCGCGATTGGGTGGCCAAGCGCGAAGCCGCCACCAAAGAACCGGCCAAGTAACGAACGCCAAGTTTCCCAAACCCGTTCACCCTCAAGCGAGGTGAACGGGTTTCTTTCTTTGGCTCGTAGAGTTGAGTTGGCAGTGGTCCCCGTCCGCAGCGTCAATTGAGTGCCGTCATCGTGGCAGCCCAAATAGTCCACGTTCTACACGGACAAGCCGACAATGACTATTTTCGCAAGCGAAACCATTGATTGCCGGAATTGACCGACAGGCTGATGGCTAGGCCCATTGCATTTGTCTCGTAGGCGCCAGGAGTGTTGCTCCAGATGGACGAAGGGCTAGCGGGAGATTGTTCGAGGCGGAAGTCCTGCGCGAACAGTTGCCAGGAGACAATCGCGTTCCCGCTCGTGGGTGCGATGCTCAAGCGCGGCCGAGGCTCCGGGTCGTAAGGACTGACGGGAGTATGCGTGGTCGTGCTCTCGAAGGCCCCGAGATCGCGCGCGGCGTTGCGGATGCGCCATTGGCGATTGGTGGCTTCATTGGAAAAGTATTCGCGACCCGGCAAGCCGAATACGTTCGGGCTGGCGGCGTTGATGCAGACGCTGCCATTCGTTAGCGTGTAGTCCTGCGCCGCCGCGTTGCGGAAGCCGGGTGACGCGGAGCGAATCGAGCCAGTCAGATTGCCGCTCGTGGACGTGCCGACAACGGCATTCGTTCGGATCCAGTTGTTCACGCCCGTGACGGACGCGGCATTTGTGTTCTCGATCAATGCCGGGCGCGTCGTGCCGAAGAGGATGTTGTTCGAGATGTCGGCGGTCATCTGAGTGCCATCCGCGTTGGAGACGTGAACGAACGCTGCATTGCCGCCGTTGCCGACGAACGTGTTGTAATAAGCGCGCACGTGGACGATGACGTTCCCGCGCAGGGTCATGGTCTGGCTGAATGGGCCGGGGCCGCTAAAGTCGTCGTCGGTCATCAGGTCGCCGTCGTAGGAATTCGCGCGGGCGAACCAGTTGTATTCGAGCGTCGCGTTGCGGCAGCGGATGTGAAAGTTCTGTCCCTGCACCGGGTCGTGGACGTAGCAGTAACGCACGGTGAGGTCGCCGCCATAGACGTAGAGGTTGTGCGTCGGCGAGGAAAACGAGGCGTTGGTGTTGCCGTTGGCGTTGAACTCGCAGAACTCGACGACTGCCTGGCTGTTTTGCGTGCCGCCTGTAAGCCCATTGTCGTTCTGGTGAAACACGCAGTCCTTGAGATAGAGATTCGTCGTGGTGTTGTAGTAGCGGATACCCGAGGAATTGAACGAAGCCGTGCGGCAATTGCGAAACACAATCCCCGAGATACGGTAGTTCTTCGCGCCGCTGAATTGCCAGCCGCCGCGGCCGCGATCCCCGGCGGTGTAACTCCCTGGTGCGTTCTCAACCAAAGTGCTGCCGAAGTCCCAGACGGGCGGGTTTGCAGGATCGAGGGCGCGAATGACGATGGGATTCGTGACGCCCGCCTGTTTGGTGAGATACACTCGGAACGAGTATCTACCCGGAGCGATCACGACTTCATCGCCCGGATTGGCCGCCTCGATCTTCGTGTAATTGTCGTTCGTGGTGACGTTGATGACCGCAGCGTTCGTCACAAAGTAACTCAACGATATCGCCGCCGCCGTTCCCACCATCCAAAACCGACCCTTGTTTGCGCACTTCATGCGCCGATTTTTAGCACGGCTTGTGCCCATGGCGAGAAGGGACTGGCGTGGCAGATGCGCCCGATTTGCCTGGGAATCGGATCCATAAGGCGGTTCGAAGCCAGGTATCGACCGGGATGGGGAAGGAATTCCAAGGAGCTGGCTTCAAACCAATGTTCGATAGCCGAAAAGGGCACACCAATCCGCGATTGGCTTTCAGCAAAATATGAGGGGACAGATGCAAACGGCTTCCGGACGGTTTTCCCTCAGAGTGGTTGAGTGTCTCCGGACGGCGTTTCGGAGCCGTCCCCTGCTTCAATCCTGCTGCCCGATGGGTGCCGGCGGGAACCTGTCGCAGCAGCGAAGCAATTCCCGCCTGAGCTTCCAAAGTCCTATGAATGCAAACACGCCCTGGGTTTCATCGTCCGCTCTCAATCGCCGGCAGCGCCTTTTCGTCGCCGGCCTGATTCTGGTTTTGCTGGCCGCGCCTGCGGCGGCCCAGTCACCGCAACGGCTTCATTTCGAAGGCTTCGAAAACGGATGGAACGGCTGGACCAACGACACGACCTACAACACGGACAAGCGTTTCGCCTGGGTGGTGGGCACGCCCACGAACGGTCCGGCCACCGCGCACACCGGCACGAACTGCGCCTTGACGGCGGGGCCGGGAACGGATTGTTACCTTGTTAGTCCACCGCTGGCGCTGCCGTTGGTGGATCAATACTCGAATCACGTCTGGCTGTTCTACTGGCAATGGCAGAATTATTTCCACACGCCAACGAACATCTGTCTTTCCGACGTGAAGGTGCGCCAGTGGATTCCCGGACCGGTCGGTGGCTACTGGGGACCGTGGAACGTGATTGACCCGGGCACGTCCGGCGTGATTCCACAATACTCGCCGGTGTGGCGGCGGCGGGGCATTGATCTGACGCTGTTCAGCGGGGGCGTGGTGCAGCTTGGCTTCGGACATTACGGGGCCGGTGATCCCGGCTGGTGTGTTGACGATGTGGAAATCTGGGACGTGCCGGTGTTGACGAACTGGCCGGGGGTGGTTGGGTTTGAGTCCGGGTGCGAGGCTTGGCATACGGATGAAGGTGTCTGGGACATCGGAGTGCCCACTGGCGGCGGCCCGACGAATGTCCCCGGCGGTTTGCGATGCGCGGGTACCGCGCTCGACGGTGCGGTGCCGACGGTGTTCGAATCACACCTGTGGACGCCGGCCTTCTATCTGCCGGCGGTCAATCCGGTCGAACGGGTCTATTTGCAATTCGAGCAGTGGTACGACTATCCGAATTCCTTTTGTGCGGCGATCCAGTGGTCACAGTGGTGGTCGAGCATTGGCTGGAGCTGGCCGCAGATGATTGACGCGGATTTGCTGATAGTCTCAAGCCAGCGCCAATGGCTGACCGTCACCAAGGACATTACCCGGCTGGCCGGGCTGCCCTTGCCGATGCGGCTGGGGTTTGAGCACAGCAACGTAAGCTCGAACGGCTTGGGCTGGTTCATTGACAACGTGCGCATTAACGTGGCGCATTTCCGGATCGAGTGCCTTGATCGGGAGGGAAACGATCTGCGAGTCACCTGGTCTTCGCCCGCCGGCATGACCAATGTGCTCCAGTGCAGCCCCAGTCTGACGGGCAATTTTACCAATGTCAGCCCGGCTTTGGTTGCCCCGGGCGCAGCGGAATCCATCACCACCTATCTGCATACCGGCGCGGCCAATACCTCGCCCCGGTTCTATCGCATCCGTCGGATGCCATAATTTCTTCAAGAAAGTCCGAACCAAATCCAGTCCCCGCGCGTTACACCAATGAACCGATGGGCGTCGGCGCCTGTCGGATGGGTGATGAAGCCGTCTGAAACAACTTTGCCGGAAAACGCATGGCCAGCTTGCTGACCACCTTGTTCGCCGCCAACGACGAGCAGTTAATGTGGCGCGTCAAGCTGGACGATGACGCGTCGGCATTCGCGCGACTGGTGGCACGGTGGGAGAAACCCATCCAGCGGCTGTGCTTCCGGATGACCGGCGATGTGCATCGCGCCGAGGATCTGACGCAGACGGCTTTCACCCGGGTGTTCACGCGGCGCGCGGAGTGGGAGCCGACCGGGAAGTTTTCGACCTTCCTGTGGCGCGTCGCGTTGAATCTGTGCCATGACGATTTGCGCCGGCAGCAGCGACGAGGCGAGTTCTCACTGGATGCCCTGATTGAGCTAAACAGTGCCGAGGCTGAGGAGGGGTTCGTGGCAGGCGAACCAACGCCGGACGCACAGGCGGAATCGCAGGAACGGGGCGAACTGGTGCGCAGAGCCTTGGCCGGGCTGCCGGCGCTTTATCGGGAGGTGGTGGTGCTGCGCCATTACGAGGGGCTGAAGTTCCGGGAGATTGGCGAGCTGTTGGGCATTCCGGAGGGCACGGTGAAGTCGCGCATGGCCGAGGCGCTGGGGCAGTTGAACCGGCTGTTGAAACACGTAAACGACGACGAATTATGCAATCGCAAGACGCAAACACCCCAAGTGCAGGTGCTGTGAATCATCCCAGCGCCGAAGAGTGGATGGGCTATCTCTACGACGAAATTGCGCCCGAGCGCAAACGCGAGCTACACGCGCACCTGGCGCAGTGCGGCGATTGCGGCCGGCAGTTGCATCAATGGCGCGCCGGCGTGGTTGCGCTCGATGACTGGAAGTTGCCAGCGACACGGCGCAAGGTTTCGTTGCCACAACCCGCCACCATGCTCAGGTGGGCCGCGGCCGCGGCGGTTGTGCTCGTAGCTGGGTTTGCCATTGGCCGGCAATCGTCGAGCGCGACAAGCGAGGTCGCTGAATTGAAGGCTTCCGTCGCCCAACTGACACAAAAAATTGAAGACGATCGGGCCGCCGCCAACGAACAAGCACTCCGGATGCTGGCCGAGTATGCCAAGCTGAACGATCAGCACCGGACGGATGATCGCCAGGCTTTCGGATTGGCGTTGCGCGAAATGGATTCGCGCCTGCTCAAGCTCCGTACCGAACTGGAAACGGTGGCGGTCAACACCGAGACCGGCTTCCGACAAACCAAGGAGGGTCTGACCACACTCGCCTCTTACACCGTCGCCGACCGCGGCGACGCGTCTGATTTACCAAAAACCGAAAGCAAGAACCAATAATCGAAACCAATTATGAAAACCACCCGACTGGCCATCGCTTTGGCCGCCCTGACCACCAGCGCGAGTATCGCTCTCGCCCAAAGTGACGACGTGATCCGCGAACGGATTCCCGTGCCGCCTTCGCCTCCGGAAGCGCCGGCGGAAATTCTGGCGGAGCACCAGGTTCAATTGGCCGCCAGCAAGGACCAGATGAAACAGGCCGAACGAGCGCTCGCCGCTACGCAGAAGGCCATGCAGGTTGCCCAGGCCAAGGCCGGCGACGCAAGCCGGACGTATGCGAGAACTATTTCCCGTGGTGGTTCTCGCAGCGGGAGTGTCGGTCGCGCCTTGGTCATTCCCAAGGACGCAGCCGATGCAAAGAGCCTGACCGAGGTGGAGGAAGACATGAATGTGATGGCGCACATCCTCGACAAAGCCGCCAGCGAAGACCGCAAGTCGGGCCGGGCGATGGGTATTCCCGTGTTCGGCAGGTATTCCTGGAGCGGGGCATCGCCACAGAATCTTTTCGTCGAGGGCAACGGCGCGTTGTTCTTTCTCAGCGTGGGTTTTCCGTTGCAGCCGGCGCCGGACAAGGATGCCAATGTGGAAACCAAGGAGAAAGCCACCAGCGAATGGGATGAAGCGAAGAAGGAAATGGCGCGGCCGGCGGGCGGTGCGGACACGGTCTTTGCCTTCGGCGAGGGTTTTGAAAAGAGCTTTGTCTGGGAAGCGGGAGGGGCGTCGCCGTACGAGGCCGACAAGGTGGAGGATTTGAAGGCCGATCTCATCGCTGCGCTGAAAAACGCGGCGAACATTCGGAAACTCAAGGGCGACGAGACCGTGACCGTGGTGGTGACCGGCCCCAGCGCCATCGGCGGTGGTGGCAAAACGATTAAAACCACCAGCGCAAAACCCGCGCCAGGCCGGGAGGAGGAAATGGTAATTGCGGAGTTGGCTGAGTTGAAAGTGGGTGATCGTGCTCCCGCTGCTGCTCCCGCTAAATTGGTTCTGCGTGTTCGCAAGTCCGACGCTGAAGCGTTTCAAAACGGCAAGCTGAACCTCGACGACTTCAAAAAGAAGGTGACCGTGATGGTCTATTGAACGGGCGACGACACCGGGACCGCGCCTGCTGCATTGGTTGTGGCAGGCGCGGGCAGATAAATGATGCGGGTCGGTTGCGTGGGGGCGTAGGCGTTGCGTTGGGGGATGTCGGCGCGGTTGAAAGGCTTGTAGTCCTTGATCGCGCCCACGCGGGCGAGCCGGAGGGATTTGCGGATGATGCCTTTGCTGTTTGGGGTCGAGTCACTGAATTTTCCCTGTCCGTAGCCAACGCCCTTGCTGCCGGAAAGATTGGAGGAAAAGTATTTTAGGCCAACAATCTTGTTCTGATCGTCCCGCTGCCATTCGATAAAGATGCAGGAATGTCCGCCCGGCGCGGTTGTGTCGTAGCTCAAAAAATCTCCCGGGCGCACTTTCTCCAGATCGTCCACGCTGATGCCGTAGCCGAGCCCGTAGGATTCAATGGCCCGCCGCTCGCAATCACCCTTGCCTTCGATGTACCAAAACTGAAGCGCATTGAACAAATCGCCGAAGGTCATGCCGTTGAAGTCATCCGGATCGAGACCCTTCTGGATGTTGCGCAACCGCATGGCCCGGAGAAAAACCTCGAAGGTGAAGCCGCAGCAATAACTGCATCGCGAGCCATCGGGATAGGCTTTGGCCACGACCAAGCCCTTGTACCACATATCCTGCGTGACGCCATTGTAGATGTCATACTCGCGCGGTTCCCAACTGCAATGATAGGGCAGGGAGCCGTCGAGCGGATAGCCGGCGATGACCTTCATCACATAGGGATTGAGCGAACCTTCGGCATCGTCCTGAATCATTTCCTCCCGCGCGTACGCGTCGGCGAGCGCCTTGTCCACCGGTGAGAACCCGCGCTCGTCCACGGGATACGGTTTCGGCGTGTAGGTATAGCGGCGAGCCAGTTTGTTGGTGCTGCTGGCCGTGGTGTCTGAGGCGGGAGTGGCGGTCGGAGGTTCTGCGCTGCGAGCCACGTTTGGTTGTGCGATTACGCAGAGACCAGTCAAGAGAACAACGGCTGCGCGGGCTGGATCCACCCAGCGCACCAGCGCGATGAAGTTCAGCAGCGTGGGGCTGTCCGGCTTGGCCTTGAACATGTTCCTCAGGCTGTTCACCACCTTGGTGTAGGTGGCGGCGTACTTTTCGTGGGTGAGCCGGCTGACATAGGCTTCCATCACCGGACGCGCAATGTTGTCGGTGGTGCCATCGGCCAGATACGGCAACTGACAGAAGGCGCGGATGAACGAGATCACATCGGCCTCGATCAACGCGATCCAGCTTTGCTTGACCTCCTCGGCGTCGTACTTCGAGTGCAGCCGGTCGCGAATGGCGGTGGCGATGGCCGAAGGTTCGGCGCGCCGACCGATGAGGTCCTTCACTTTGTCCCACGCGAGCTGGCGTTCAACTTCCGGCGACACGGCAGCCACCTTGGTGGCTTGTTCGAGTTCGGGCAGATTCAGTTCCTTCGCCAGGGCTTTCGCGATCGCGTCCGCCTCGTCGCGCTTTACCCGATCCGATCCGACAATGGCTTTGACCACGAGCTTTTGCAGATCGGGGTTGACCAGGCGCAAAACGACGGCCAGCGCTTCGGCGGTGGGTGGTTTTTGCGGCGGTGGCGGAATGAGGTGCTTGACGAACTCCGCGATGGTTTCACTGAGCACGACGTTGGTGGGATCAATGGATTTTTCCACGCGCAGGCGCAGTACGAAGCGCAGGGTCCGCCCGAGGCTGCCGCTTTTGCCGATGTTGTTGATGACGGTGAGGCGGTAGTCCACGTTCAGGATGTAGGCCAGCAGGTGTTCCGCCTTGAGAATCAGTTTTTCGTCAAGCCGGTCGGTCGCACCCGAGAGCACCATCTGTTCGATCAACACCGGCAGGCGCTGCGCAAAAATGGCTTCCGGTATTTCGGTGTCCTGATGGTCGTAGTAATGGATGAGTTCCAGGATGAACGCGAGTTCCATGAACGCATTCCGTTGCGCGCGGGAGTCCGGGGTGGGCGCTTTGAGGCGTTGGATCTTCTGGTAAAGCGCCAGCAGGTCCGCGCGTTTGTCCGGCAGCAGATTGGGGTTTTGCGCAAACCACGCTTCGAAATCCGGCTTGAACGCGAGGACGATTTCCTCCGGCTTCGGACGCGGATTCAACTTGGGATCCGTGGTGTGGTCATTGAAGAACACGAGCGCGGCCTCGCCAAACTCGCGCAGGATTCTTTCCTTGAGCACCTGGCCTTTCACGAAGCAACGGTTGGCCCGGACAAAGATCGGGGAGAAGAACAGTTCCGGCTTAGAGACCAGCGACCGGAGCATCGCGATCTCGAACGGCGTGTCCAATTGGATCAACTGTTCCACCGCCGGTTTGAGGGCGGCGGCCAGTTCCCGCTTCGTCTGGTCCAGCGCCCGCAGCACCGCCGGCTGGGGCAGGGCGGAGTCCACCTTGCCTTTGGCGAGAGCCGCGCAAACCTCCGCCACATGGGCGTTGTGCTCGACCAGCCGGGAAACGACCAGACCGACATCGGTGATGGGCAGCTTGCTGACCAGGCCGGCCAGCAGCAGGACCAGTTCGCCGTGGGATTTCTGTCGGTGCTCAACCACCCGCTCGAACAAATGGCGCAGCGTCTTGTTCTCGTGCTCCAGGGCCGCGCGCTCGGCTTCGAGCTGGGTCACCCGTAATTGCAGTTCATGCCAGCCCTGTTGCATCTCCTCCACGGAAGCCGCGGGAGCCTTCAAAAGCGTGGTGTCGGTGGTGTCTGCCATAATTGGATAATCGCCAATCAAGCCGGTTCTTTCCAACCAATTTTTGTTCGAGTCTTAATCTTACTCCTACTCGTAATCTTAATCTCGGGTTTCCGGCGAAGCCGGCTAACAGAGTAAGATTACGATTACGATTAAGATTAAGACCAATGTTTCCCTGCCTGGACGCCGCTTTACCTTTGCCTGTCACGACCCATTTCCCATACAGTCTGGCGCGTTGTTCATGACCCAATCGTTCGAGCAAATCTATTCCAAAGACCAGCGTCACCTGGCGACCGTGGCGGAGGCGAGCCGTGACGTGGTGCTGCTCAGCACCGGATTTGATCCGGCCTGCAAAACCTCGTTGCACCCGCCGCGTGACCTTGGCCTGACCAAAGCCTCCGAGAAGCTGGTGAACGAATCTTTTCGGGTGCTGCGCACGGGCGGCTGGTTGTTCGTCTATGGTTTGCCCGAGGAGTTGCCCTTCTGGGCGCTGCGGCTATCGCAGATTGAAGTGGACATCGGAGCGCCCGTCTCTGACCCGGCGCAATCGCAAGTCACTGAGGACTCCGAGCCGGGCCGGAGGCCGGCGCTCCCGTCGCGCATGGTCTTCAAATACTGGATTGCGCTCGAAGTGGATGACGCGACACCGAGCAAAACGCTCAAGCCGGCGCACCAAGGCGTGTTGATGTTCCTCAAAGAGCCGGTGGACAAAAAGGGCTGGCCCGGACCACGACTCAACATAGACGCCGGGCGATTGCCGCACGCCTATTGCGCGGCCTGTGGCAACACGCTCAAGGATTGGGGCGGCAAGAAGCATCTGATGAACCCGCGCGGCGCGGCCATCTCGGATGTCTGGCGCGGCCTCGCCCGCCAAACGCTCCGCGACAACACGATTCCCGATGAACTGCTCCAGCGCCTCGCGCTGCTCACCGATGCGACCAAGCAGAATGCCCTGCACTTGATTCAAACCGGTCGCGGTGTGGAGGTGCGCGATGCCAAATCCCGGAGCGCCAATCTCCAGATCGGCTTGTCAGAGAACGTAGCTGGTGGCAGCGCTGAGCCGAACCGGAGTTCGGCGCTCCAATTCACGGAGCTTGCCGCGCTCGAAACCAATCACGTTTACGAGGGCGATTGCGTCTCGTTCCTCCAACGTGTGAAGGAACTGCAACCGCGTGGTGCGTTCGATCTCGCGTTTGCCGACCCGCCCTACAATCTCGAAAAGAAATACAGCAACTACGACGACGGTCTGGCCGACCAGCACTATCTTGAGTGGTGCAACGCCTGGCTCGCGGGCATGGCGGACACGCTCAAGCCGGGCGGCAGTCTTTTCGTGCTCAACCTGCCCAAGTGGGCGCTGCACCACGCCGCGTTCCTGAGTGCGCGACTTGAGTTTCGTCACTGGATTGTGTGGGACGCGCTGTCCGATCCGCGCGGTAAGATCATGCCGGCCCACTATGCGCTGCTGTGGTTCACGAAGCCGGGAGCAAAGCCGGTCTGCAATTACGCGCCGGTTGGTGGGCGCGCGCGACCGGATTTCGTCCTCCCGCCGGACGCGCCAAAATACTGTTTGCGCGCCGCGTGCATCCGCAATCGCAAGGCGCTGGGCCACGACGAGAAGATAGAACTCACGGATGTGTGGTGGGACGTGCATCGCATCAAGCACAAGCGCGACCGCGACGCGCACCCGTGCCAGTTGCCGGAGAAATTGATGGAACGCATCCTCAAGCTGGCCACGCGGCCCGGCGACGTGGTGTTCGATCCCTTTTGCGGCGCGGGCACGACGGCCATCGCGGCGGCGAAGTTGGGTCGCAAGTATGTGATGACCGAGGTGGACCCGCATTACGTTCGCATCACGAACGAGAAACTGGCGGCGATGCGCGAGCACGCGGACATGTTCGGCGAGTTTGCCGTGCCACGAAAATCCGTGACGCGCAAGCGCGGTGACGTTTCGAAGAGGGAGATTGAGCGTTACCTCCAGGAACTGGCGGCGAAGCTGAGTCGTGTGCCGACGGAAGCGGACGTGCTGGAAGACCGGCCGGGTTTATTGCGCGAGATTGATCTGAGCTATCCCAATCGCGGTGCCGCTTTCAAGCGGGCGAAGATTGGGTTGTGATCAGATTGAGCGGACCGCGAAGGCGGAGTAACGCCTGGAGTCAATTGCCAGATTAGGCCGCGCCATTTTACATTCCGACACTGCTATAAACAAATATCTCGGTGCTTCGTCTGTCACGAAGAACGATGAAAGCACTGTTGGTGTGATGCCAAATATCGTAGTTGGTAAGCGCGTTTGTGGCGAACCATTTGGGGCGGTCTTGACGGAGATTCAAATAAAACGGCACTCCCGCGAGTCCGTTGGTGGACTGAACCATTCCCGCCCCACCAGTCAACCACTTGAGAATGTTCGAACCGACCGCAGGCTTGATCTGAAAGTAATACTCATGCTCTTCAGTGAAGTGCGGCGTCTGGGAATAAATGCTGTGGACCACTTCTATGTCTTTAGGGCATTCCGATTGAAACGCGCGCTCGAAATTGCGTTTGTCGTCTATCCATGTGCCACCGCAACCAACAAGCACGAGCGTCAAAGCCGCGATTGTAATAAAATACGCGATGCGCATAGGTGGACTAACAGTGGATCGAACCGGAGATTTGCAGTCTAGCAAATTTCATGAAGCGACACTATTCCTGACCTAGTGGCCTGTCTAGTCAACAGTTGGTCGCGAATTGAACCCCGGCCTTTGTCGGACAAAGACTGCAAGCAGGGTTAAGTTTTGGACTGCGGCGGCAAGCGGAGCGCGACGCCGCTTTGGAATGAGCACGCGGGATTGTGTCAGGTCGTGCGAAAGCGCTGTCGCGCTGCGCACGGCCAGCGCAGTCCAAGATGCAACGCCCGAATCCGGCTGGCTTTCAGTTTGGTCCGTGGAATTTCTCTTGAGTTTGGTCGTTGGAGTCTGGTGCTTCGGTGTTACCCAGTCGGAAATAGCCGACGATTGTTACAGACTCCAGACCGGCGGCGGGCTAGACTGCGACCTTGTTCCGTCAGACTAGAACCTAAATTTACATGACACACGCCCAACGAATGAGTCCGCGCGGTGAATATCTGCAACAGGAAAACCTGCGGGTGCTGGAATCCAGCACCATGGCGGAGAAGTTCGCCGCCTTGAAATCCCTGACAGTGGACCTCGGGCATTACGACCCGGAGGGCAAGTCGCGCAACAGCCAGATCAAATACACAGTGAACCTCGCGCACGCGAAGTCCGTCTTTCGCGTGGCCTGCCACAATCACGAGTGTGTGCGGGGCGATTTCGATCTCAGCGAGGTGCTGGCCGAGGCCGTGGCCGCGCGTCGCAAGCTCGTGACTGGCGAGCTTCGTTGCCAAGGTTGGCGGAGCAAGACTGCCATTGATTCGCTGCCGTGCCACAACATTCTGCGTTACACGATGACGCTGGGATACTAGGCTTTGGGGGCGCTAGACTATCCTCCGTCTGTCCCATAATACTGGCAACCTTGTAGAAGTGATCGGCACAATGGCTCAGAATACACGCATCTATTGCCTCGAGATCTTGCGCGCTAAGCAAATCGGCAGCAGCCTTCTCCTCGGCAGAAATCGGCGGGTTTGGAATTGGCACTTCCGGGGACATAGACTTGGCAGTAGATCGAACCACGAATTTGCAGTCTAGCAAATTTCACGGGGCGACACTATTCGTGACCCAATCGCCTGTCTAGTCACGATTCAGCGCTCAACGAGTTCTCTGAGGTTGGCGTAGACCATTCGTGTAATTGCACCGTTCATTTCCTCGGCAGCAACTGGTCCAGCGCGATGGGTTATTTCCGTCCTCCCCCGGCGCACCCACCGCAAATCATTTCCCGGGCAGCAGCCAGTCCAGGGCGATGGCGACGATGGAGAGCACGAAGATGGCGAGGTAGTTCCAGTCTTCCTGCGATTTGCGGACGGAGTTCAGCAGATACAAGGCGGCGTCGCGGTCGTCGGTGGTCAGGGTTTCGCCTGTGCGGATTTTCTCGATGACATTGGTCTGTTCGATGGCGCGTTTGCGTCGGTGTGAGATGTAATAGCGGTAGATGAAGAACAGCATGTAGCCGAGCACGCCGAAATACCAGACGGGTCGCACCCAGCCCGGATTGTATTTCTGCAACAGGATGATGGCGCGAAACGCCACGGAGGACAGCAGTCCGATCAGGAAGAAACCAAAGATGACGGGCTTGGGGACGATCTTGGGAATGGTTGACATAGACGGAAGTGGTGTATGAGGGAATTGAAGGCGACGCAAGCGTCCAAAAGTGGCGATGCTTCTTACTCTTAATCCTAATTGTAATCTTAATCTCTCGGCCCCGGATTGAAGATTAAGATTACGAGTAAGATTAGGATTAAGAAGCCGGAGGGTGGTTCAATCGCGGAACCAATTCACCGGCTTGGACCAGCAAAAAACTTTCTCCAGCTGGTGCTATGGTCCATTGCGTGCGCGGTAGAAGAGGCGCGGGGCTGAAACGGATTGCGTGGAGACGATATGCACGAGCGGGCCGGTGCTGTTGGTGGTCAACAATTTTGGCCACGTTCCTGACGAAAGCGCGTTGGTGTATTCAATGGTCACTGTCTGGCCGTTCGTGCAGAGCACATCGAAACTAAAGGCGCTGGGGGTCCAGTTCGCGTTGGTGAGGATCAATTGACCCGTGGGAGTGGCGGAGGTGGTGATCAATGAGAATTCTATGTACGTCGCCCGATAAGCGGCGGCGGCGTAGCTGGCGTTGGTAGAGCCGACGAAATGGAAGAAGCCGACGCGCGAGAGGTAGTTGGAGTTAGGTTGCAAGACGCCGGCAGGGATGGTGAAGGTGCGAGCGGTGCCGTTCAGGGCGCCGGGCAAACCGGGATCGGGAGAAAGGTAAGCCATGCCGATGTCAACGTCTATGTAGTCGGCAGCGGTGCCGCCGGCGTAAGCGTCCCAGCCGAGCACGAAGGGTTGGTTCGGATTGACACTTTGCGCCGCCAAATAGTTGGTCAGGTGCGGCGCGCCGGGCTGTGGCAGGCTGTTGGTCGTTGGCAGGTTCACAACGACGGTTTGATTTGAAGAGGCCGCTTGGGCGAAGAAAGTGTAGTTGCCGGGAGGGAAGGTCGCGTCGTAGGTGCTCTGGACCGTGTCAACGCCGTAAACGATGTACTTCTCCTGCTGTTGAGGTAGCTGGAACATGTTGGACACGGCGGCGGTCGGCAGGGTGAGAGTGATGCTAGTCACGGTGCGATTGGAGGCGAGCGACGTGACGCCGCTGAAATCGTAGGGTGTGGAAGGATCGAGCGTCGGCGCGCCAGCGGAGGTTTGGTTGTAGTGATGGGTTTTTCCCACGGAGAAAGTGGTGCTGGCGTTGGTGCCGTTGCCGCCCGAGCCGGTCCCGGTGGTGAACACGCCACCCGTTGGAAACGCAGGCGATGGGGTGCAGGTCAGGATGGTGTTGCCACCAGTCCAGGCGTCGGACGTTGTTAGCGGCGTGAAAGTCGTGAAGTCGAAAAAGTCAACGGCGGTCAAGCTAGTGTCCATGGGTTCGCTAAATACGAACACCAGCGGGGCCGCACCGGAAACCCCGCTGGCGGGCGGCGGGGAGGTGATGACGGGCGCCGCTTCGGTTCGTGATAACGGTAGGAACGCGCAAGTAAGGACCAATAGTCTGAGCAAATTGTTACACATGGTAACTCCTGATTGGTTGTGTTCTGAGGCGTCTCGATTAGCTCATGGCGGGCCGTTTTTGTCACTCTAAATCTTGTGCGCACGGAGATAAGATTTGGTGTTTCAAGGCCGGTTAGAATGGCCGCGACTAATTGGCGGAAACGTGCCGGATCGGAGGTCGGCACTCCGGAGGAGATTTATTTCAACCCCAGAAAGAGAATCACCAGGTCAATGATGAAGAGCATCACGATGGTGATTTCAAGAATCATCATCCAACTGTTCGTCTGGTCGTGCTTGAGCATCTGGTAAAGGTCATCAAGGGTCTTGAGTTTGCCGTCAATGGTGCGATGCCATTCGCCGAGGTGGAAGCGGGAGGCCATCTTTTCGTGGATGCGTGCGAGATGCCAGTCGCCGAAGAACTTGGTGGTGTTGGAGAGTTCGTCGTTGAAGCGCGCCATATCAATGCGGATTTCGCGCAGTTCGCGCAGGATGTTGCCACGCGAACGAAGCGGTTTTTCGCCGAGATCGCGATAGGAACGTTCTAGCGCGTCGTCGAGCAGGCGGTCGTAGGCTTCGAGTTCGGCCAGCTGGAGATTGGCCAACTCCATGATATAGAGCGTTTCGTCGAAGTCGCGCGGTTCGTCAATCAGTAGGGCGGCATCCCAGTCAATGACCACGAGGTCGCTGTCGTAGTAGCTGAGGTAGCGCGCGGTGGATTCCTCGGATTCCTGTTTGGAAAGGCGTTCGATCTCGGATTCCTGTGTGAGCAAGGCGGCGACCTGGCGGCGGTGGGTTTGAAACCAATTCTCGGCGGTCACGGGCAAGCCGTCTTGGGTAATGAGTGGCGAGGCGACACAAAATACGGTGTAGGCTTCCTCCTCGGGCAACTGCGGTTGCGGACGGATGAGATGGGCCTGGAGTTCGGCGGCGACGTCTTGCGCGAGGCGGCGGACTTCATCGTGCAGCGAGCCGTTGGAGAATTGAAGGTCGTGAAACGCGACGAGGTCCTCGATGTGATTCACGGCGAACGGCACGCGCACAGTGATGCTGATGGCGCCGACGGGCAGGAGTTTGATGGCGCGCTCGACGCGCACCGCTCCCAGCGGGCTGATGCGTTCCATCGGTGGCAGGCGGACCATCTGCGGTTTGTAAAAGAACAACTGGCGCGGGCTGCGTTTGCTAGCGTCCACGGCGAATTGAGCGACGGGCTGGCCGAGCAATTCGCTGATGGGTTTGCGCGCAGTGTCGTAAGCCAGGTCGAAGGCGTAGATGTAAACGACCTCGCCGGTGTAGCGGGTTACTTTGGCGTGCGAGGGCTTGTGGTCCGCAGGTTTGGTTTGTGAAGTGGCCGTGTTCATACCCAACCCAAAGTAACCTGTGAATTCAGGAAAGTCGAAACTCAGCGGCCCCGGATTTTCCCGGACAACCTTGGCTTGCGCCACCGCAATTGGCTTCTTATTGTCGGCGCATGAAACGAATTTTTCTTTTACTGATGGTGATGACGACGGTGGCAACGTTCAATCTGCGCGCCCAGGATGTTGCGGCTCTGGAGGAACGGGTCAAGCAGTTGAACGGTTACGTGCAGGATTTGCTTGAGGACAAGGCCAATCAAAAGAAGCAGATCGAGGGGCTGGCGAAGGAACTCCAGGCCCTGCGCGATCAACAGCAGAATCAACCCAAAGGCAACTACGCAAGCCAGGAGGATTTGCGGGCGCTGGCGAAGCAGGTGCAGGACATCGAAGACAAACGCAAAAGCGATCGCGAAGTCATCTTGAAGGAGATTGAGAAACTAGGCAAAGCCTCCACGAGTAAACCAAGGCCGCCGAAGGAATCTCCAGCCAACAATTCTGCGTCAAGTGATCTGCCGGACAAAGCCCTCGAGCATACCATTGCTTCGGGCGACACGTTGTCCACGATTGCGGCCGCCTACAGCAAGGAGAAGGGCGTCAAGATCACGCTCGATCAGATCCGCAAGGCCAATCCGGGAATCAAGGATGACAAGCTGGTCGTGGGAAAAAAAATCCTCGTGCCCATCCCGGACAAGTGATTCGCGCGTCAGCGGAGCAGCAGCAGGATGGCGATGCCGACCGCGATCCGGTACCAGCCAAACGGTGTGAACGTGTGGTTACGGATGTAACCGAGCAGCCATTTCACGACCACGAAGGCGGTGACCGCCGCCACAACCGTCCCGAGCAAAACCTGCGACCACGGCTCGTGTGCTTCGTGACCTTTCAAGGCGTCGAGAGTTTCCTTCGCGCCTGCCGCCAGCAGTGTGGGAATACCGAGCAGAAACGAAAACTCCGCCGCCGAACTCCGGCTTAGCCCCAGCACCAGTGCGATCAGAATGGTTGTGCCTGAGCGGGAGGCGCCCGGAAAACCAACGGCCACCAGTTGAGCGAGGCCGACGGCAATCGCCACCGTCCAGGTAACCGATTCGGTTGTCTTGCGCCCGCGCAACCACCATTCCACGATCACGAAGAGGACCCCGCCGATGAGCGTGGCCCAAGCGATGGGGGAAACTTCCTTGGGCAACTTCAACCCGGCCTTCTTCAGCGCGAGCCCGCCAATTGCGGTCAGAACGAAAGCGACGGCCAGTTTCGCCAGATAATCGCGGTTCGCCGGCTGTTGCCAGTCGAGCAGCAGGGATTTGGCGCGATTTGCGAAGACCGCCAGCACGGCCACGACGGCGCCGGTCTGGATGACCACGTTGAACAATTCACTGCGCGCTCCGAGCCAGTGCTCCGCCAGTAGCAGATGGCCGGTGGAGGAAACCGGCAGGAATTCGGTGATCCCCTCAATTATTCCCAAAATGACGACGGCAATCCAGTCAGGCATCCTCAACCAGACACGAAATTCGCAGGGGTTGGCAAGCGGCAAAATCCCGCGCCGGCCTTGAGTTAGGCATACCTAACTTTTATTCTTGATTCAAACTCAGTATACGTTAGGCTGCTGCCGTGAATGAGAAAACCAGTTGCTGGGCGGCCCGGCCTGCCAACGGACGGTTCGGGATCGTCGTCGGCGTGCTGCTGGGACTGATCCCGTTGCTGTCGGTGGCCGGGGCAGGGCCGCAGGACGTCGATAAATCCCGTTACAACCTCTTCCGACCGACCCCGGCAGATCAAATGCGCGAAATGAACACCGACCGTCCGGACCAGACGGAGAGTCCTTACACGGTGGACGCGGGGCACGTGCAGTTGGAAATGGATTTCGCCAACGGCACGTTGGATCACGACCGGTCCAACGGGGGTGATGTGCGCTCGCAGGTCTGGAATTATGCGCCGATCAATCTGAAGATTGGCTTGTTGAACAATGTTGACATCCAGTTCGTGCTGGACAGCTACGTGCGTTCACGCGTGGAGGATCAGTCGGCGGGAACGGTTCAGAAGGCGTCCGGCTTGGGCGATTTCACGACTCGCCTCAAAATCAATTTCTGGGGCAATGACGGCGGTGCAACCGCATTCGGCCTCCTCCCCTTTGTGAAATGGCCGCTGCCAGCGACGAGTCTGCGCAACGGCAAGACCGAGGGCGGCATCATCGTGCCGCTGGCGGTCGGGTTGCCGGGCGGCTGGGACATGGGCGCGATGACCGAGTTTGATTTCGTGAGTGATGGTGCTGGTGGTTATGACACCGAGTATTTGAACAGCGTCACTTTTTCCCATGACATTGTAGGCAATCTCGGTGGCTATCTGGAGTTCGCGGCGTTGGTCACCCCGGAAAGCGGCGGCAAGTGGCAGGGACAGGTTGACGTGGGTTTCACTTACGGCCTGAACAAGAACACCCAGTTTGATTTCGGCTGCAACTTCGGCGTGACCGAATCGGCGCCGGATTACAATCCGTTCATCGGCTTGTCGCTGCGCTTTTGATTCTGATCCATGAAAACTCCCGGGCTCACTGAACCCTCTGAAACTTCACGCGGCTGGCGGTCGGCGAGCAACACGCCGAGCCTGCCGGAAGTTCACGCGAGCATCCAGGTGCCGAAGTCTTTCGGCTTCTGGCGCAAGCTGCTGGCGTTTTCTGGACCGGGCTATCTCGTCGCGGTGGGTTACATGGACCCGGGTAACTGGGCGACTGATCTCGCGGGCGGTTCGGCCTTCGGCTACACGCTGCTCTCGGTCATTCTGTTGTCGAACCTGATGGCAATCCTCTTGCAATCGCTCTGCGCGCGGCTCGGCATCGTGACCGGACGCGATCTGGCGCAAGCGTGTCGCGATCATTACTCAAAGCCGGTGACGGTCGTGCTCTGGCTGCTGTGTGAAATCGCCATTTGCGCATGTGACCTGGCGGAGGTGATTGGTTCGGCCATCGCGCTGAATCTTTTGTTCGGCATTCCGCTCGTTTGGGGTGTGTGCATTACGGCGCTGGATGTGTTGGTGGTGATGTATCTGGCAAACAAAGGATTTCGCTACATCGAGGCACTGGTCATTTCGTTGATCCTCCTCATTGGCGGTTGTTTCCTTTTTGAAATCATCGTCTCGCGTCCCGAGTTGAGCGCCGTGCTCGGCGGGTTTGTGCCGAAGCTGGAAATCATCAAGAACCCCGAGATGCTGTATGTCGCCATCGGCATCCTGGGCGCAACGGTGATGCCGCATAATCTTTATTTGCACTCGTCCATCGTGCAGACGCGCAAGTACGAACAGAATCCCGAGGGCAAGCGCGAGGCCATAAAGTTCGCCACGATTGATTCCACGGTGGCGCTGATGTTCGCGTTGTTCATCAACGCGGCAATTCTCATCGTGTCGGCGGCGACCTTCCACACGCGCGGGCAGACGGAGGTGGCTGAAATCCAGGATGCCTACAAACTGCTATCGCCTACACTGGGAGTCGGCGTGGCGAGCGCGGTATTTGCCGTGGCCTTGCTTGCATCGGGTCAAAACTCCACGCTCACCGGCACGTTGGCGGGGCAGATTGTGATGGAGGGCTTCCTCAACATCCGGCTGCGTCCGTGGCTGCGCCGGCTGATAACTCGGCTGATCGCCATCATCCCGGCGGTGATTGTTACCATGATTTACGGCGAAAGCGGTACGGCGAAGCTGCTCGTGTTCAGCCAGGTTGTTCTGAGTCTGCAACTCTCGTTTGCCGTGATTCCGCTCATCATGTTTACGAGCAGTCGTCTCAAGATGGGCGAGTTTGTCATCCCGCTCTGGATGAAAATCCTCGCCTGGCTGACGGCTGGGATTATTGTGACGTTGAACGTGAAATACCTGTCGGATTTCTCCGGCATCACGGCGTGGCTCGCGCGCCTCGTTTCCTGAAACCATGTACCGCAAAATTCTCGTTGCTCTGGAAAACAGTCGTGCGGACAAAAGCCTGTTGCCGCACGTGACGGAGCTGGCCGGACGACTCGGTTCGGAACTGCTGCTGGTGCATGTGGCCGACGGTTGGGCGGCGCGCAATTTCTCACAGCTTAAATTGGCTGAGTCCGATGAGATGAAAGCTGACCGCGTTTATCTGGAGAAAACCGCCGAGGAACTTCGGGCGAAGGGATTGACCGTATCCACGCAATTGGCACTCGGAGATCCGGCGACGGAAATCTTGAAAACGGCGGTGACGGAGCACTGCAATCTTATCGCCATGACGAGTCACGGCCACCGGTTGATTGGCGACATCATTTACGGCAGCACGATCAATGAAGTGCGCCATCGCACGGCCATCCCCGTTCTGCTGGTGCGGGCCACGGAGAAGTGAACCCGAGAATCCCCGGCTTGCCAAAGCGGTTCTCGCCCCCTAAACAACCGCCGGCGATCCGACGATGATGACGGTTCGACTCATTGGGATACTCATGGCCATGACGATTTCTGCCAAAGCCGCCTCCGGCCTCAGCGCGGAGACTACCGCACGGATTGATTCCTTGTTCGCAGGCTTCGATCACCCGAATGCGCCGGGAGCGAGCGTGATGGTGATCCATGACCATAAACCGGTTTTTGCCAAAGGTTACGGTCTGGCAAATCTCGACATCAAGACACCTTGCACAACCAACACCAACTTTCGCCTCGCTTCCGTGACCAAGCAATTCACAGCGATGGCAGCAATGATCCTGGCCGAGCGCAAGCAACTCTCCCTTGGCGAACCGCTCACGGCGTTCTTTCCTGAATTCCCGGCTTGCGGGAAATCCATCACCGTGCGCCATCTGCTGACGCACACGTCGGGATTGATTGACTATGAGGATGAAATCCCTGCAGGCACGACGATCCCCGTGCTCGATCAGGACGTGCTGCGCCTCTTGATGAAGCAGGACAGGACGTATTTCCCGCCCGGCTCGCAATATCGATATAGCAATTCCGGTTTCGCGTTGCTGGCGTTGATTGTCGAGGTGCGCTCCGGGCGGACGTTCGCGAGGTTTCTCCAGGAGAATATCTTTGAGCCGCTCAAGATGACTAACACTCTCGCCTATGAGGCGGGCCTGTCAGTGGTGACCAATCGTGCCTTCGGCCACTCCCTGAAGTCAAATGTCTGGCAGCGCACGGATCAAAGCCTGACGAGTTCCGTCCTCGGCGATGGTGGCGTCTATTCCTCGGTGGCCGATTTGTTCAAATGGGATCAGGCGCTTTACAAATCCAAACTCGTCAGCGAGCCGATGCTGCGGGTGGCGTTCTCGCCCTTGACCCCGACTGACAAGCCCGGGCGTAGTTATGGCTTCGGTTGGTATGTGACGGAGTATCGCGGGTTGAAGGAGATTTATCATAGTGGCGAAACGATCGGTTTTCGCACCCGCATCGTTCGTTACCCGGAGAAGAAGTTCAGCGTTTTCATCCTTGCCAACCGTGCCGACGCAAAACTGGAGGATTTCCCCCACCAGATTGTGGATCTGGTTTTGTTCAAAGGCCGGCCATGAGGTTCATTCCCACCACACTGATACTTGCCAGTCTGTTGGTCGTTAGCCCAGCCTGGTCCGAGAACACCAATGCCCCCGCGCCTGCGTCTCGTTATGAAACGCGCGCGGTGCACGATCCGAATGGCATCGGCAGGTTTTACATGGGGCGCGAGATTGCGCACGTGATGGGGCACGAGGCGGCCGATTGGCTTGAACGACCGGGGCGCGCGCGGGAGGAGGGGACGGATTTGCTCGTGCCGGCGCTTCAACTCAAGCGTGGTGACACAGTCGCGGATGTTGGGTGTGGCAGCGGTTATTACACCCGACGACTGGCAAAGGCGGTGGGAACAAACGGCATGGTCTTGGCGGTGGATATTCAGCCGGAGATGCTGGACCTCCTCACGAACAAGCTGGCCGGAGAAATGATTTTCAATGTGAAGCCCGTGCTCGGCACCATCACTGACCCGAAGCTTCGAGCCGCGACCGTTGACTTAATCCTAATGGTGGACGTGTATCATGAGTTCGACCATCCCTACGAAATGGTCGATGCGATGTGCCGGTCGTTGAAACCCGGCGGGCGGATCGTGTTCGTTGAGTTTCGGGCCGAGGATCCGGACGTGCCGATCAAGGCCGTGCATAAGATGTCCGAGGCGCAGGTGCGCAAGGAAATGAGCGTGCATCCGCTCGAATGGGTGAAAACCGTCGGCACGCTGCCACAGCAACACGTGATCATGTTTCGCCGAAAACCCTGACCGAATCCGGAAGCCCCGCTTGTTTCATCCGCCCGGCGCGTCTATCCTCCACGGATGAACAATCACGGCGCGGCATTTATCAAGGAGGATCCCTGGCGCATCCTGCGGATCATGGGCGAGTTTGTGGAATCGTTCGAAACCATGTCGCGGGTCAGCCCGGCAGTCACGGTTTTTGGATCGGCCCGAACGCGCCGCAGCGATCCGTACTACAAGGCCGCCGTCCAATTGGGAAAGCAACTGGCGAAACACAAGATTCCCGTCATTACCGGCGGTGGTCCGGGCATCATGGAAGCAGCCAATAAAGGTGCGGCTTTGGGGAAGGGCACGTCCGTGGGACTCAACATCGAACTGCCTCACGAGCAAGCAGGAAATCCATACGCCAATCTGCCCGTTCACTTCCATTATTTTTTTGCGCGCAAGGTTTGCTTCGCCAAATACAGCGTGGGATTCATGTTCATGCCGGGCGGATTCGGCACCCTCGACGAACTGTTCGAGGTGCTCACGTTGGTGCAGACCGAGCGCATCCCGAAGTTTCCGCTCATCCTGTTCGGTAAGCGCCATTGGGCCGGATTGCTGCGTTGGATGGAAACAGAGGTTTGTGACCGGAACCAGTACATTGGCGACGAGGATTTGAAATTGCTTACGCTGACCGATGATGTGGAGGAAGCGGTGGGCGTCATTCTGGAATACCTGAAGCGCGTGGGGCCGCCGGAAACGGTGCCGATGGCGTTCTCTTGAAGTCTGCCGCCCATGGCCGCCACTCCTCAATACGCCGTGCTGCAAAAGGACGGCGGCAGCCCGAGCGCGGAGCAGATTCGGCGCGCGTTCCGGTCGTTCAGCAATCTCACCGATGCCGACGCCGTGCGGCTGGCGGCCAATGCGCAGGGCATTCTGTTGCGTCATCTGAGTTCCGACCAAGCCCGCGCCTTTCATCGCGCGTTGCAGGCGGAGGGGGTAGCGGCCGCCCTGGTGCCGGAGAGTGAGTTGAAGTTGTTGCCCGAGGGCAAGGCGCTGCACCGTCTGTCGCTGACCGAACACGCGTTGGAGGTTTATGACCTGCGCGGTCGCCCGACCCCGGTGCCGTGGGGTGAGGTCGCGCTGGTAGCGGCGGGTGCGGTCCGGCACGTCGACTTCAGTCTGACGCAGACCGAGCGCACCACCTTGAAGCTGCATTCCGTCCTGGGCGTCTGGCCACAAAAAACCACCGAGTCCGTGCGCAAGGTGGAGTCCGATTCCCAGCTCATCCTCGAACTCGTGCTGGCCCGGGGGGCGGCGCGTTATGAACTGGATGCGGCCCAGTTCCCGTTCAAGTACGCCATGGATCGCCCGGAACTTTCGACTTTGGAGAAGTTTGTCTGGCTCGTGCGCGAAATCGGCAACCGGGCTGGGCAAGCCATCCTGAATCGCGGGGCCAAGGACGTGCATAATGGCGTGCAACTGGTGCGCGGCTACCCGAGCCGGCAGGCGTTCACGGACGAAATGGTCTGGCTGCTTTGGAACGCAGCGCGGCGCCGCGAAGGATGAAGTCAGGGCCCGATCCATTTTGGGCCTTGATGGAAATCAGTAAGGCAGTTTGAATTCGGCTGTGCGACCGCTCATTCAACAAATCACCACGGCGGAAACGCCCGAGTCGCTCGTCGAGCAACTCGGCGGGGCGTCGGGGGTGGTGCTCTTGCGCAGCGCCGGGTTTGACTCGGCGCAGGCGCGCTACTCCTTGGTGGCGGCGAACCCGTTCTTGACCTTTCGCTCCTTCGGTTCGCGTTGCGAAATTTCCCGGCCCCGGATTCCCGACCCCGGACCCCGGACTCAATTCGGCAACCCCTGGCATTTGCTGGATGTGTTGATGGCACGCTACGAGTTGCTCGACGAGATTGACCTGCCATTCCCGTTGGGCGGCTGCTTTGGCTACTGGGGTTACGACCTGAAGAACTTCACCGAGCCCAAGCTGCCCCGCCGCGCGGTGAATGATCTGGAACTGCCCGATTGCCACGTTGGTTTCTACGACAGCCTGGTGGTGTTCGATCATCGGCTGGGTAGAATCTGCGTGGTCGCAACCGGGTTGGACGCGGACGGTTCCCGAACCGAGGCGCGCGCGCAGCAACAGTTGGAATTCTGGCGGAATCTTCTGCGATCGGAAGCCCTGCACCGCGTCTCGCGACCCGGCTTTCCCGGGTCTGGTTATGCCCAACCGCTTCATGTCGCGTCGAATCTCAGCCGATCTGAATTCCTGGCCGCCGTCGAACGCGCGCAACGCTACATTCGCGCCGGCGATATTTACCAGGCCAACCTCTCGCAGCGGCTCGCCACGTCGTGCGCTCTCAGCGGCTGGCAACTGTTTGAGCGGCTGCTCCACGTTTCGCCCGCGCCGTTCGCCGCTTTTCTTGATTGCGGCGACTTTCAAATTGCCTCGTCGTCGCCTGAGCAATTCCTTCGCCTGAGCGGATCGCACATCGTCACGCGTCCCATCAAAGGCACGCGGCCCCGCTCGGCCGACGGCACGCGCGATGCGCAGCTCGCCTACGAACTCCAGACCAGTCCCAAGGAACTGGCCGAACTCGTGATGATCACCGACCTGTTGCGCAAC
This sequence comes from Limisphaerales bacterium, assembly GCA_044225555.1. Taxonomy (GTDB): domain Bacteria; phylum Verrucomicrobiota; class Verrucomicrobiia; order Limisphaerales; family JADLHS01; genus JADLHS01. The sequence continues at coordinate 301,242 of JBGAIM010000005.1, forward strand.
GATCTCGGGCGCGTTTGCGAATACGGCAGCGTGCAGGTGCCCGAACTCGCGCGGCTCGAACGCTTCGCCCAGGTGCAGCACCTCGTCTCCACCGTCGAAGGCCGGTTGCGCCCGGAAGTCACCCACTTTGCGGCGCTCGCCTCGACGTTCCCCGGCGGCAGCATCACCGGCGCGCCCAAGTTTCGGGCGATGGAAATCATTGATGAACTCGAGCCCGTTGCGCGCGGGCCGTACTGCGGCTGTCACGGTTACCTCGGGTTCAATCGCGAGAGCCAGTTAAGCATCAGCATCCGCACCGCGATCAAGCAGGCCGACAAGGCGTATTTCCACGTCGGCGCGGGCATCGTGGCGGATTCGGTCCCGGAAGCCGAATACGACGAGACCATGGCCAAGGCGCGTGGATTTGTCGCGGCGCTGAACTTCCAGCCATCGGCCATCCCGGATCACGCGAAGCTATGATCGTGTTTTTGAATGGCGAATTCGTGTCCGAAGAGCGCGCGGTGGTCTCGGTCTTTGATCGTTCGTTCCTCTACGGTGACGGCTTGTTCGAGACGATGCTGGTGCGCGCGGGCAAGCCGTTTCGGTGGGGGGCGCACCTGGAACGTTTGTGCAAGGGCGGAGATTTCCTCGGGATCAAAATTCCCTTCGGCTGCAAGCTGCTCGAGAAATTCGCGGCCGAACTCATTGCGCGAAATGAAATGCCGGAAGCATTGCTGCGACTGACCGTGTCGCGGGGAGTTGGATTGCGAGGGTACTCGCCGAAGGGTGCGGATAAACCAATCGTCGTCATGACCCTGCACCCGGCTCCGGGAGGATCGGTCAATGACCCAATGCGTTGGAAATTGATCACGGCCTCCTTCCGTTTGCCCGCGGGCGAATCGCTCGCGCATTTCAAGACCGCCAACAAACTTGCTCAAGTTCTCGCGCGCGCTGAGGCTGACACCGCCGGTGCGGACGAGGCATTGTTGCTGAACACCGCCGGCTTTGTGGTGGAGGGCGCGAGCAGCAACTTGTTCTGGATTCGCGACCGCACGGTTTTCACGCCGCCGTTGGCCAGCGGGATTCTCGCGGGAGTCACCCGTGCGGTGACCTTGGAGCTTTGCCAAAAACTTTCGCTGCCCGTTCAAGAGCAGTCGGTTTCACCGGAGGAACTGCGCCGTTGCGACGGAGTGCTCCTGACCCTCAGTTCGCTCGGGGTGGTGGAGGCGGTGGAATTGGATAAGACGACACTGTCGCGGTCGCCGGTCGTGGAGCAACTGCGCCGGGCGTATTGCGAACTACTGGCGAAGGAATAAACCTGCCGTGTCCTACTTTGGTGCCAGCACGACGCGGAAGCCGATCTTCTCCCGGCGGTTCTCGGGCGCTTCGTACCAGCGAAACTCCGGACGGAGGTTGATCTCGATAAAGGTGTCCCACGCCGCGCCCCGGGCCACGCGATAAGGTTTGTCCTGCGGGTCCAGACACCACTCGCACACGTTGCCGCGGACATCATAAAGTCCCGGGCCCGTCGCGCCCAGCGTGCCGACCGGTGCCGTGCCGGAACGGGTTGCGCCCGAACTGGTGATGGCATCCTTGAGATCCACGCCGACGGCGAACGATTCCCATTGCGCCTGGGTTGGCAGGGTGTAGGCAAAACCTTCCGGCAGCAGCTTCTTCTTTTCCTCGGCTTCAGTCAGTTTCGCGCAGAAGTCCACGGCTTCGTTCCAACTCACCGATTCCACAGGATTGCGCGCGCCTTGAAAGCGGCTGGGATTGCCACCCGCAATTTTCTGATAGTCCTCCTGCGCCACTTCACACGCGCCGGCCCAGAGCGATTCCGAGATTTTCACCATGACCATTCCGGTGTCGTTGGTGAAGCTGGGCAGCTTCATCAGCTCCTTGATGTCCACCTCGTTGGTGCCGCCTTCGGTGTCGGCGGGAGTGTTGGTGAGCGCGAGGCCGTTGGTGGCGGGTGGGTTGGTCAGTTCCTGCGCCGGGAGGGTAAGAACGGTCAGGGCGAGGCAACCAACCAGGGCCAAAATCATTTTCATTAGCGGAAAGAAAAGCGGAACTCGTGCCTTGTCAAGCCTGCATGAGCCTTGAAAGGGGTCCGACGCTTCCGGGGCAACGGAACAGGACAGGTTCGATTCAAATCGGGACACTGATTGAAATTCCAGTTCAACGCACGGAAACGACCGGCAGGTATTCGCGGGGCAGCGCTCGTTGCCACCAGTTGCCCGTCCGCCGGCGTTCGGCAAAGTCGGTAAACTGGTAATAATAGACCGTCGCCCGGAGGTAACGCGGCGGTTGCTGCGGGAACGGATTCTTTTCCAGCAGCGCGAGCACTTCCGGCGATCCTTGCAGCAGCCGCAGGCAGAATTTGCCAAACCACGGATTGTCCTGCCGGCGGCCCAGCGCCGCAAACCACATCTGCCAGTCCAAGCGCGGTTGGTGTGGTGCCACGAACGCCGGGCGGCGTTTCAAGTCGCCGGGCTTGTACTTGAATTCATAAGGCAGCCATTTCACGCCGTCGTGGCTGCCTTCGATCACGATCTCCGGTCGCGACGGGGTCATCACGGCGAACAGGCCATAACTGTTCAGGCTGCGGAACGGCGCAATCCAGCGCTCGAGGGCCGCCACCGGCTGCAGGCATGGCGACCGCACGCGGAACGTGGCGAAGAGTTGCAGGCTGGTGATCGCGATGACCAACACTGCCAGGGGAATGGTTGCCAGGCGACGCCAGCGACAGGGAGCTGCGGATGGGAGGAGGCGGATTGGTTCGGTCCGCGGTTTGCCCGCTTTGTCACCTCGACGGCCAAGGAAAGCAAATGGACGGCTCAGGAAGAAATCATCCAGCAGCGCGACGCACAGCAAGAGCGTGAGCCCGTTGAAGAAGGTGTAGTTCCCCGTTAGCAGAATCAGCACCTGAAGGGATGCGAGCGAGGCAGCCGCGAGCATTCGAAGCCGGCGCGGCGCGAAGATCAGGAACGGGATTCCCAGCTCGATACCGAACATGATTGCGCAGGAGAATTTTTGAAACCACAGCGGCAGTTGGTGGGCGTACCAGCCGAGCCACGTCGGCAGCGGTTGCGTTTCATAGTGCATCGTGAGCGCCGTCAGGTTTCGCCAGAGCGTGTCGCCACTCATCAACTTCACGCAACCCGACTGGAACATGAGCTTGAACAGGAGCAGCCGCAGCAGCCAGAGCACGATGCGGGAAGGCGGAGCTTCACGCGCACGTCGCGGCCAGAGTTGCCGCGGGGCGAAGAAGATCGCAAGAAAGCCGGTTTCCAACAGCAGGATGTCCCATTGGAAGCCGAGAAACTCCCGGCACACCGTGGACAGCGACAGGTAGATCAACCACAACAACGCCAGACACGGGACAGGCGCGATCCCGACCAACACCAGCACGGAAAGCACGACGCCCGCGGCACATTGCCAGTGCAACGATGCATCCGTGGCGCTGAACCAACACAACGTTGGCAACAGGCGATAACGGTCGAGGCCAATTCCATTTGCCTTCACCTGGTCGGTCGCATTGGCCATGAATTGGTCTGTTGGCAGAATTCCCTTGCTGCCCACCAACCCGTCAATCTGCGTCCACAGCGACGTGAAGGCGATGAGGTAAATCAACGCCAGTCCGCGCAGAAAAATCCAGCGCACTCGGAAATGCTCGGGCTGCTCGACGTGCTCACCCCAGCCCAGTCGGGTGAGTTTCGAGAACAATGGCCGGTGTCCGGCCACGAAACGATAGGCCTTTTCCGAGACGCTCGCGAACAGCGGTGCGCGTTCGTACGTGCGCAACAGCCAGTGGCAGGCGGGATGTTTCGCCAGCGTGCGGAAGGCCGCATGCGCGCCGCTGTAAACCTGCCCGTCGGTCTCGATCAACTGGACCGCCGTATCAAATTGTGCGCGGGGAATCTCCGGAAACCGTGCCGCGATCTCTGCATCTTGCGCGGGCAGATAGTCCACACGCCCGCCGGTGACCTGTTGCCAGCGTCGGATCCACAAGGTGCAAAAGCGACAGTCACCATCGAAAACCACCAATGGTTTCGCGGGCGGACCGGCAACATGGGAAACGTAAGTCACGCGTCCAGCATGGGCAGGAAGCGGCGGCGCGTCCAGTCCGGGCGACACCTGTTACTGGTCGGCATCCGGTGGCCTTCTTCCCAGTCTGGAAATTGTCGCTGCGTTGACGCTCGCGCGCAAAATGCCTACGCTGAAGCTGCATTATGAGTGAACTGCTGAATTCTCTGATCGAACTGATCCGCCGCACGTCTGCTGAAATTCCGGAGGACGTCCACAAGGCCATTGTCACGTCGCTGGAGAACGAGAAGAAGGGTTCGCTCGCGCAGAACGCACTTAAGATTGTGGACCAGAACATCGCACTGGCGAAAAACAAATCGCAGCCGATCTGTCAGGACACGGGCAGCATTTTGTTCTACGTGGATTGTCCGGTCGGTTACGACCAGATCACGTTCGCCGAAACGGCGCGCGAAGCGGTGAAGGCCGCGACCAAGAAGGGTTATCTCCGCCAGAACTCCGTGGATTCGCTTACGGGCAAGAACGACGGCACGAACTGCGGTCCGGGCGCGCCGTCATTCCATTTTCATCAACATCGCTCGCCGGAAATCTCCGTGAAACTCGCGCTCAAGGGCGGCGGTTGCGAAAACGTCGGCGCGCAATACTCGCTGCCCGACGACGGCCTCCACGCGAATCGCGACCTCGACGGCTGTCGCAAGGCGATCCTCGATGCGGTGTTGCAGGCGCAGGGCAAAGGCTGCGGCCCGGGCATTCTCGGCGTGTGCATCGGCGGCGACCGCGCCACCGGTTACGAACTGAGCAAAACGCAATTCCTCCGTCGCCTTGACGACCGCAATGCCGAACCCAAACTCGACGCGCTCGAACAAGATGTGTTGAAGACTGCGAACGAACTCGGCATCGGCCCGATGGGTTTTGGCGGCAAGACCACGTTGCTCGGCGTGAAAATCTGCACGGCCAACCGTGTGCCGGCGTCCTATTTCGTGAGCGTCAGCTACATGTGCTGGGCCTTCCGACGTCAGGGCGTGACGCTCGATGCCGGTGGGAACATTGAGAAGTGGCTTTATTAAGTCGTTACATCGTTGAATCGTGAAATCGTTTGAGAATGGACGCGAAAGAGACATTCAAGACGTTTGAGAACTTGGAAGTTTATCAGGCAGCGCGAGGATTTCGGAAGGAAATGTATGCCGTCGCTCGTAAACTTCCCGACACCGAAAAGTTCGGCTTGGTTGGCCAGATTCAACGGGCAGCGGTTTCGCTGACGAACAACATCGCTGAAGGGCATGGGCGTTATCATTACCTCGACCAGATTAAATTCATGCTCCAAGCGCGGGGTTCGCTGGAAGAGTTGATTGACGATTTGAATGTGTGCGCCGACGAAAAATATCTGCCGGCAATCGAAGTCGAAATGCTAAAGCAAGATGGCTGGCGCGTTTCGCAATTGGTCGGCGGTTACATTCGCTTTCTCCGTAAATGTAAGGCTGGCGAAAACCTTACCCTCCGAGAAATGCCCGCCGATTACTCTGTTGCTAACGATGATGAATTCTCCGACTCAACGATGTAACGATTCACGATTTAACGACTATGACCAAACTTACCTTTCCCTTCACCGAAGAAAAAGTCCGGGCGCTGAAAGTCGGCGACGAGGTGCTGATTTCCGGCGTCGTGTTCACCGGGCGCGACGCGGTTCACAAGTATCTGCACGAAGGCGGCGCGCTACCGCCAGGAGTGACGTTGCGCGACGGCATCATTTACCACTGCGGTCCGGTGATGTTGAAGCAGGAGGACGGCACTTACAAATGCACCGCCGCCGGCCCGACCACGTCCATCCGCGAGGAGCCGTATCAATGGCAGATCATCCGGGATCACGGGCTGCGCGGCGTCATCGGCAAGGGCGGCATGGGCGCGAAGACGCAGGCGGCGTGCAAGGAACATGGTTGCGTGTATCTGCATGGCATCGGCGGCGCGGCCCAGGTGCTGGCCGAATGCGTGAAGAAGGTGCGCAATGTCTATTTCCTCGAACAATTCGGCTCGCCGGAAGCGATCTGGGAACTCGACGTGGTGGATTTCCCGGTCGTGGTGACGATTGATGCGCACGGGAATTCGCTTCACGAAGAAGTGTTTGCCAAGAGTCAGGCGGCATTGGCGGAACGGCTGTAACGACGAGTTAAAGCGTTGAAGCATCGCGCGGCTTGGTTATCCTCACGGCGAATGAATCGTATTGAGGAACGCTTCGCGCGGCTGAAGCGCGAGGGCAAAAAGGCTTTCATCGTTTACATCGGGGCAGGGGATCCCAACCTCGAAGCCACGCGCCAGCTTGCGCTCGCGTTTGATCAGGCGGGCGTGGATGTACTCGAACTTGGCGTGCCGTTCAGTGATCCGCTGGCGGATGGTTTGGTGAATCAACTCGCCGCGCAGCGGGGATTGGAGTCGGGCACCACGCCGCCGAAGCTTTTGGCGACCGTGGCTGCAATCCGGCGCGAAGTTCAAATCCCCATCGTCCTCTACATCTACTTCAATTTGATTCACCGCGTCGGCATGGAGCGGTTCATCAACAACGCAGCCAAGGCCGGCGTGGACGGGTTATTGGTGCTCGACCTTCCCCCGGAAGAGTCGGACAGCTACGAGTCGCTGATGCGGCAGGCGGGCTTGTGCCAGATTTATTTAATCGCGCCGACGACGCCGGAGGATCGCATGGCGGCGATTGTGAAACGGGGCGCAGGGTTTAGTGGCGTCGAACCTCGGTGAACAAGTGGCGAAGATCCGGGAGCACACGGCTTTGCCCATCGCCGTCGGGTTTGGCATCTCCAATCCGGAGCAGGCGAAGCTCGTCGCCCAGGAAGCGGACGGTTGTGTGGTGGGTAGCGCAATTGTGAATCAGATTGCCCAGCACGGCAAATCGCCCGACTTGGTGGGCAAAGTCAGTGAATTCGTAAAATCACTGGCGCAGGCAGTGAAGCAGGTGTGAGGCGCCGCTGACGGGATGTCGGGGCAACTACTGAATGAGATTTTGGTGGGGCGGAGGCGTCTCGAATCGGAGAATTCTAGTGACATGGCCCACCGTCGGTCTTACAACAGTGAAGGTTAGTTAAACCTGTATCAACCTTTGTATGACAAGAACACTCTTCACGACGTTAGGGGCGGTGCTGGTGTTTGGGATCAGTGCCCACGCTCAGTTGAACTACACTTTCGATTCCGATGCACAGGGCTTTGCCAACTTCACTTGGTCGGCAACGGGGCCGGCTGGTTCAGCCGCGTTAAAGGCGAATCCGGCGGTAGGGGGTTGGACCCTGGGAGGAAGCTTCAATTTCATGAAGGAGTTCAGTTGGCCGGACCAGTTGACGATGCAAGGCATCGCGGGCGGCGGCAACGGTCGCCTGAGCTTTGATCTTTTGTTGGACGGCACCAGTTTCAATCCGGGTGTGGCCAACTGGTATAGTATCAATGTCGCGGGCAACAGTGCGGGCAGTCACGGCTGGACGCAAACGGAAAAGGTCAGCGGAGACGCCTGGCACAACGCGGACGACAATAACCTGGTGTCCACGCATGTTGAACTCACGTTCGCGCAATTGGGCTGGGCGGACCCCGAAGATGCCACGGGCTGGTTCCAAATCTATTTCGGCGCCAATTCCGCCAGTGACTTCCCGGTCAAGTTTTACATCGACAACGTGAGTGTCGTTCCCGAGCCGTCCAGTTTCGCCTTGGCGGGAATGGGGATCGCCGGGTTGCTGGCGCTGCGTCGCCGCAAGGCCTGAGTCGAACGCTGGCCAACCTTCTCGATTTCAACCCCGGCTCGGCGCCGGGGTTTTTCTTTGTTCGACGCCGGTGCGAAACAGTTTTGCCTTTCGCCATTCGACCGTGTTCAATCGTCGGAAATGAAAGCGTCCGGGGACAGCAAAGACCGTTTTGTCATCATCATGGCCGGCGGGCGCGGCGAACGTTTCTGGCCCGTCAGCCGCGAGAAAACGCCCAAGCAACTCATCAAGCTGTTGGGCGATAAATCCTTTCTGCAGGAGGCGGTCGAGCGGGTGTTGCCGCTGGTGCCGATCAAAAACATCTTTGTCATCACGAACGAGGCGCAAGCTGCCGAGGTGCGCAAGCAACTGCCCAAGCTGCCCAAGGACAACGTCGTCGCCGAGCCGATGGGACGCGATACGTGCGCCGCAGTCACGCTGGGGGCGGCGTTGGTCGGGGCGCGTTCGACCACGGGAGTCATGGCGGTGTTGCCGGCCGACCATGTCATTCCCGAGGCGAAAAAGTTTCAGCAGGTCTTGGGCGACGCGTTCGATCTCGCCTCGCGCGGGCAGGCGATTGTGACCATTGGCATCAATCCCACCGAACCGGCGACCGGATATGGATACATCCGCGTAGGTGAACCGCTACCCCCGCCAACGGGGGTGAAGAAGTACAAAACCGTGTTCCATCGCGCTGAGCAATTCGTCGAGAAGCCGAACTACGACACGGCGCTGGGTTATTTACAGAGCGGTCAGTATCGCTGGAACGCGGGCATGTTCATCTGGAGTTTCATCACGGTCACCGAGGGTTTGCAGAAGCATCAGCCCGAGATGTACGAGGCGTGCCAGCGCTGGTTCAAGGCGGCGGGCAATCCCGCCAAGCTCGCCAAAGTGCTGGCGAAAGAATATCCCGACATCAAAAAGGTCTCGATTGATTACGCGCTGATGGAGAAGGCGCACAATGTTGTCTGCGCTGACGGTGCGTTTGAGTGGGATGATCTTGGTTCGTGGACGGCGCTGGGTCGCCATCTCAAGCACGACGCCGAAGGGAACGCGGCGATGGCGGATTTCATCCATGTGGACGGCGCGCGCAACATCATCTACGACGCGCGTACCAAAGAACGTCGCACGCCCATCGCGGTGGTTGGGCTGCGCGACTCGATTCTGGTGCAAACGGACGATGCCGTGTTGCTGGCTCACAAGAGCCAGGCGCAAAAGGTCAAGGAACTCGTCAAGAAACTCGCCGAAGATGTGAAGTTGAAGAAGCTGGTTTAGTCACCCGCCATGTATCGAAGCCTTGATGCCGGACAGATCGTCCAGACTTGCCGCGACAGCAGTGCGCGGGTCACGGATCGTTTTCCCGGATCAGGTCTGAGCAAAGTCGCGGCGGAACTGCTCGCGGTGAGCGAACACGCAGCGGAGCTTTCCAACTGGCTCGCCAAGCCACAAATGCTCTTACGGGCACTGGCGGGATTGGGAATCATCGCGGTGTTGCTGATTGTCGGCGGCGTCGCGATGACCATGAAACTCCAGTTCACGATCACGAGCGTGGTGGAGTTTCTGCAAGGGGCGGAGGCGGCCATCAACGAAGTGGTGTTCATCGGCATCGCCATTTTCTTTTTCTTCACGCTGGAAACCCGATTGAAGCGGCATCGCGCGCTCAAGGCCATTCATGAACTGCGCTCCATCGCGCACATCATTGACATGCACCAGATCACCAAGGATCCGGAGCGGATTGGGAATGTGGTGATGCCGAGTGATTCAACCGTCAAGCGTCCGCAGAATCCCGCCGAGTTGATCCGCTATCTCGATTATTGTAGCGATCTGCTGGCGCTCATCAGCAAGATCGCCGCGCTGTACGTTCAGAACTTTGATGACCCGGTGACGCTCGCCGCCGTCAATGAGGTGGAGAACCTGACCAACGGCTTATCCCGCAAGATTTGGCAGAAGATCATGATCTTCGATCGCATCCTGGCGCCGAACGTGCCAGTGCCGGCCAGTTCTTGAGCTGATCGCCCAAGGACTCAATCCCCGTCAGAATCGCTTCGTCAGCGTCAGCGAAAAGGTCTGTCCTTGGGCGCGGTCTTCCGCCATGAACTCATAGAGATAGCGGAACGAGACGAACAGCATGGGCTTCGGGAACGCGAGGCTGATTTCGGGGCCGACGGCGGCAACGGAGTCACGAGACGTGGAAGCGCCAGAGCCTGAGTCGTCGGTCACCTGGAGTTGATAATAACCGACCACGCCCAGGTCAATGGTCTTGGTCACGGATTTGCCGATGCCCCATTCGAGCGTGTAGGCCTGGCCCGGAGTGATGCCCGTGTTGTCATTTTCAGTGTTGAACTCGTAGCGGTTCAGCGCCGACACGCTCCAGGTTTTTTCCTGGTCAATATACCAAGTGGCGCCCGCCGTGAGCATGGGCGACCAGAATCCTTTGCCGGTGGGCGGCGAGGGCGGAGCCACTGAATCGCCCGTTGGCGCCCAGAAGCCGGCGCCGAACGAGAAATCAAAACGCTGGAGATGCCACGACAATGTGCCTTCGGCGAAGACATCACCGATGCCGAAGTTGCTGTCTCGATCTCCGGCACGGACGTTTTGGTAAACGAGCGGCAGCAGCGCATCCACACCCAGGTAGCCGCCGAGCAACTGGGCATCGGTGATCCAGATGGCGCGGGGCACGTTCGCGTAGGTGAAAGCGGAAAAATTTCCTGGTCCGGTTCGGTCACCCGCTGCGTCATTCAGTCGCGTGGAGTAGTAACCGATGTTGTAGTCGCGAACATACCAACCCGGCGGTGGGAGCGACGCGCCTTTGAGGCCTTCTGCGCCGGGCACATAATGCGCGGTCGGTTGAGCCAGCAGCGATGCGGGCACCGCCAGCAGGCCGGCGGCGAAAAGCAGACGACTGATTGTTTTCATGATCGTGGGAGTTGCGGGTTATACGTCCTGAAGTTTTCCGTGCAAATAGGTTTCGTACGAACTGAGGTCGAGCAAGCCGTGACCAGAGAGGTTGAACAACAGCACCTGTTTCTTCCCGGCCTCGCGGGCCTTCACGGCTTCGGTGATGACGGCGGCTATGGCGTGGGACGATTCCGGTGCGGGAACGATGCCTTCCGTGCGCGCGAACAGGGTCGCTGCTTCGAACACCTTGGTCTGGTGATACGCCTCGGCCTCGATCAATCCCAGCTTCAACGCGTGACTGACCATGGGTGACATGCCGTGATAACGCAGTCCGCCCGCGTGAATGGAAGGCGGCATGAAATTGTGGCCGAGCGTGTACATCTTCATCAACGGCGTGGTTTCCGCGGTGTCGCCGAAGTCGTAGCGCAACTCGCCTTTGGTGAGCGAAGGGCACGCCGACGGCTCCACCCCGACGACGCGGTATTTTTTCTTTCCCTTGATCTTCTCGCGCAGGAACGGAAACACCAGCCCGGCGAAATTGCTGCCGCCGCCGCAACAACCGAAGATCACATCCGGATCTTCGCCGGCCATTTCCATCTGTCGGATGGTTTCCTCGCCGATGACCGTCTGGTGCAGGCAAACATGATTCAGCACGCTGCCCAGTGAGTATTTGGTGTTGGGCGTCTTGACCGTATCCTCGATGGCTTCACTGATGGCAATGCCAAGGCTGCCGGGACAATGGGGATCTTGCTTCAGCATCTTGCGACCATACTCGGTTTCATTGCTCGGGCTCGCATGAACCGTCGCGCCCCAGGTGTGCATGAGCATCCGGCGATACGGCTTGTGATCGTAACTGACCCGGACCATGTAAACATTGCATTCGAGATCGAAGAGCTTGCACGCCATGGCCAACGACGCGCCCCATTGGCCCGCGCCGGTTTCCGTGGCGAGCCGTTTCGTGCCCGCCTGCTTGTTGAAGTAAGCCTGCGCAACCGAGGTGTTGACCTTGTGGCTCCCCGCCGGACTGGCCCCTTCGTATTTGTAGTAAATGTGAGCCGGCGTTTGCAGCGCCTTCTCCAAGCGCACTGCGCGCAGCAACGGTGTGGGCCGCCAGAGCGCGTAGATTTCGCGCACAGGCTCGGGAATTTCAATCCACGGCGCGGCACTGATCTCCTGCTCGATGAGGTTACGTGGAAAAATAGCTTCCAACGCTTCCGGCGGCATAGGCTGCTTTGTGCCGGGATGCAGCGGCGGTGGGAGCGGCTCGGGGAAATCGGCATTGAGGTTGTACCAGCGGGTGGGAATGTCGGCCTGCGACAGCGTGAAACGAATGGGTTGGCTCATAAACATGCTCGGTAATTGACCAAGTTATGTTCTGCGCTATCTCGCGACAGCTCCAACCCTGCGCTGCCAAATAATGCGCAGAAATTGTCACGCTAATTGACAGCGCCACGCGCGACGGGCACCTGGCTAATCGTAACTGTAATTTCACGTTTACGAGCGGTGGAGTCGTGCTAGATTCCGCCACGAGCACCGCGAGCGATGGTCAGACCGGAATGTTGCTTGCCAGCTCGGATTGACGCATGTCGAAGCGCCTACGATCACTCGCACAACTTGAGTTCCTCTTGCTTTTCCTGTTCGCCGCAGCGGCCCGCGGCGATCTTCAACCCGTCTGGGTGATCGGCGTGGACGAAGACCCTTTTGCGTCCGGCTACAACGCCACCGACGAGTTTTCCTCCGAGAACTACATCAACGACGTCCGTCCCGGCAAACTTACACGTCTGCCCGGTGATCCACTCTACAATGCCGGGAGCAACCCCACGGCGGATGATGATTTTTTTGCGCCGGACTTGCCCGATTGGTTTCAACGGACTCACGACCAACCTGCCCGTTACCTTCAACGAACCGGCGATCGCTTGGGAACGCGCACTCACCGATGGCGACCGGACCAATCGCGTTCACTTCTTTCTCACCAGCGCGCAGGTTGGCGCGCAATCCCAGCTGCGACTGAGCTTTGAACTTGTCTGGGGCGGTGTGTGGCTGAGTTTGTCCAACACCAGCGGCGAAGGTTTTGACCAGCACGACGTCACGGTGCGTTTCAAGAACGGCGCGGGGCAGGGGACACTGCTCTACTCCAATCGGGTCGATCGCGACACGCGCATCATTCTCGATTTTCCCGCGACCAGCGTTCTCGCATCGGCGGGGCCGAATACAATTGAGTTCGCGCGCGTCGGCCCGAACATCGCCAACATCGGCTATGGGATTCAGTTCGACTACGCGTCGCTTGAAGCCGACACCAATGCGCTTGATGGCCCCGATGATGTCGGACGAGGCGGCCGGTTGCTGCCGAGCACGGCGGCGGATTTGTACTTTGCGGAACTGCTGCGCTGGTTTGGTGTGTCGCCCGGGAACATGCCCTACGTTTTGCCAAACGTAGCGAACTTCTGGAATCCAACTTCGCCTGCCCCACCATTGGGTTTTGTCCTGCCGTGAAGCGTGCTGTCTTTATCGCTGTTCTTGTCGTTGTCGGTTTGGTCGTTGGAATCTGGTCGGCGCGACGACCAGTCAAGCCGCCGCAACTGGATGCGAATTCGACCAGCACTCCCGAACGGATCGCCACGAATGCCACCGTCACCACGACAACACCACCGACGCCCGGCAATCCCGGAAAAAGTCCGCTGATCGGTGAAACCATCCTGCGCGGTTACGCCGACACAAATCTCCTGCCAGAAAACGATCTCACCCTGATGTCGCGGTTGATGGAGAATTCGTTGCTGCTTTTGAAGTCATCCGCGAATCGTCCCTTGAGTGCGAACGAGGACTGGGCGGATTTGTTGCGAGGAAAGAACGCGGCCCAGGAACAGTTTCTCCCAGCTGTCCATGTCGCCTTGAACACTGACGGCCAGTTGGTGGATCGCTGGGGAACGCCCTTATTTTTCCACGCTTTAGGCAGCGGGCGTTACGAGCTTCGTTCTGCCGGCCCGGACAAAAAGCTGTGGACCGCCGATGACCTCCATCGAAGCGCCGATGGCTCGTTCCGCCGGGGTGCGGAGTTGAATTCCCCAAGCCTCTTGGAAACAGCTACTCGCGGACGGTCGCCTTCAACTGCGCCTTGAATGCCTCCACGACTTTCGCGTGCGCGGCATTCACTTCGTTATCCGTCAGGGTCTTGTCGGCGGCTCGATAGGTGAACGCGTAGGCGAGACTCTTCTGTCCCTCCGGCACGTGCTTGCCGCGGAACACGTCGAACAACTCCACAGTTTCCAAGTTAGCAGGTTTAGCCTGCTTCACGGCTTGTAGCACCGCATCATGCGTAGTGGCTTCCGTCACGATCATTGCCACATCGCGTCGGCTTGACGGGAATTGTGGCAGCGGCTTGAACGACCTGGCTGGATTGCGACGCGCGAGCAGTTGGTCGAGGTTTAGCTCTGCCAGGAGCACAGGATCTCGCAGATCGCATTTCTTAGCTAGCACAGGTGAAACCAAGCCCAATTCACCCAACGGCAGCTTGCCGCCAAGTGCAATCGTAGCGGATTCGAGGAACAACGCCGTGCTCTCGGCGCGCCGCGCGAACGTGACGCCGCGCACCCCGAACTGTTCGAGGAATTCCTCGACTAAACCTTTCAAGTCGGACGAATCGAATTTCGCCTGGCGCTCTTCACCGCTCCAGAAAGAGACGTGCCGCTGGCCGGTGAGGGCGATGGCCAGACGCCGCTCTTCCTTCGTCGTGCCGTTGGGGGAAAGAAACGCCCGACCGACCTCAAACAAGGCCACATCGTAATTCTTGCGCGTCACATTGTGCCGCAGCGAATGAACCAGCCCGGGCAGCAGGCTTGGCCGCAGGACATCCATGTCGGAACTCAATGGGTTGGCGAGCGCAACGATTTCCTCATCCTTTGCCCCTCTCGCTTCACCTCGCGAAATGAGCGTTTGTCCTTGAGCTTCGTTAAGGCCGAGACCGGTAAGGATACGGCGCGCTTCGCTGATCTGGTCGTAAACCGAATCAAACGCGTTCGTGCCAATCGCGCCGCGCGGCGGCGTGGCTGGCACTTTGGCCAGACCGTGCAGCCGTTCGATCTCTTCAATCAAGTCGGCTTCGCGCTTCAAGTCCACCCGCCAGGTGGGAATCTGGAAGGTGGTCGGCTCGGTTGGAGCGTCGTCGCCAACGGGACGGGCCTTCCGGTTCACCGCCTTCAAGCCGAGTTGCCCGAGATAGAATTCCATCTCCTCCGGCTTGAGGGTGATGCCCAAAAGTTCGTTGACCTTGTGGTGGCGTAAAGTGATTTGCTTCGGCTCGGCTGGTACTGGATACGCGTCCACGACGCCCTCTGCCAACTGCCCACCCGCCGTTTCCAAAATCAATTGAGCCGCCCGCTGGCTCGCCCAATTGGAAATGCCCGCATCAGCGCCGCGCTCGAACCGATAACTGGACTCGCTGCGCAAACCGAGTTGCTTGCTGGTGCGGCGGATGTTGGTCGGCGAGAAATAGGCGCTCTCGATCAACACATCCACGGTCTGGTCGTTAATCTCAGTATTCGCTCCACCCATAATGCCGGCGAGCGCGATTCCCTTCTGCTCGTCGGCAATCAAAAGCATTTCATTTGTCAGGGTGCGCTCCTGATTGTCGAGCGTTTTGAATTTCTCACCAGCTGCCGCACGGCGAATAACTATGGTCGGCTCGCCGTCTGCGCCTTTGCCGATGAGATGGTAATCAAACGCGTGCAACGGTTGCCCAATCTCCAGCATCACGTAATTCGTCACGTCCACCACGTTGCTGATGCTGCGGATGCCGACCTTTTCCAAGGTGCTCTTCAACCAATCCGGGCTTGGACCAATCTTCACGCCCTTCACGACGCGGGCCGTGTAGCGTGGGCAGAATTCCGCATCCTCAATTTTTACGGAAACCAAGTCCGCTACAGTGCCGGCGATGGCCGAGAGTCTGATTTCCGGAATTTTCAGCGAATTGCCAGTGATCGCAGCAATTTCCCGCGCGATGCCGATCACGCTATTCAGGTCAGGCCGGTTCGGCGTGACTTCCAAATCGAAGACCACGTCACTGCCACTGCGACCAAGATATTCGCCAAACGGCTTCCCAATCGGCGCATCCGTGGGAAGAATCAACAGGCCATCCACTTGGTCGGGCAGGCCAAGTTCCTGGGGCGAACACATCATGCCCTGGCTGGTGATGCCGAAAACCTTCCGCTCCTTGATGACGAACGGCTCCTTGTCGCTGGGTTTTAGCGGGAGCGCGAAGTTCGGCAGGATGAGCGGCACCTTGTCCCCGGGCTTGTGATTCTGTGCGCCGCAAATGATAGTGCGTTCGCCCTTGCCGTCATTGACCTTGCAGACCGAGAGTTTCTCCGAACCCGGCACGGGATCGCGCGTGAGGATCTGCGCCACGACAATGCCTTCAAACGCGCCGGAAATTTTCTGCACGCCCTCGACTTCGAGGCCGAGCATGGTGAGCCGCTCGACCGTCTCCTCGACGGACCAGTTGAAATCCACGTATTGCTTGAGCCAGTTCAGCGTAACTTTCATCGCGATAATCCCGTTTTCAGCGGCGGAGAGAATAGGCGATGCCGCGGGGACTTCCCAATGAAAAAAGCCCGGCTCGCAGTGCTGCCAAGCCGGGCGGGGTTGGGTGGCTGAAGTGTCAGGCGGTCGCTTTTTCCAGCACCCGTTTGCGCGTGAAAGGAATCAGGCCGCCAGCATCAATGATTGCCTGGCGTGATTGGGGCAGCGGCACAATTGAGAACTCCCTGCCCGTCGTCTTGTTCAACACTGAGGTGGTGGTGAACTCCAGTTCGTCGCCTTCGTTGGCCTCGAGGGTCGGGCAGGTGACCACCCGCAAGCCGAGGTTGATGGCGTTTTGGAGAAAGATGCGCGCAAAACTCCGGGCAACGATGATCAACTCGTGCCCCTTCAAGCAGGATACCGCCTGCTCGCGTGACGAGCCGCAGCCGAAGTTCTTTCCGCCCACAAGCACGCTGTCCGGCGGAATCTGTTTCGCTTTCAACTTCGCGTTGAATGCAGCGTCATCGGCGAACGCGAGCAACGGGGTTTCCGTCGGCAACACGGTGGCCATGTAGCGGCCCGGATAAATCACGTCGGTCGAGATGTCGTCCCCAATTTTGTAAACCACTTTGCCCATATCAATTCGCTCCTTTCTCCTGACCAGGTTCGTGTTGCATATGCAACACAGCATCGGTACGCGGGTCGGTGATTCGGCCGGTGAGCGCGGAGGCCGCAGCTACGGCCGGCGAGCAGAGGTAAACCTCCGAGTTCGGATTCCCCATTCGCCCTTTGAAATTCCGATTCGTCGTCGAGAGGGCGGTTTCGCCATCGCCGAGTGCGCCCTCATGAATGCCCAGGCACGGACCGCAGCCGGAATTCATGACCACCGCTCCGGCTTGCATGAACGTGCCCACATAACCCTTTCCCAACGCCTGTCGGTAAACCTTGCCGGAAGCCGGGAAGATCAACATCCGCGTGCCGGACGCGACTTTGTTACCTTTCAGGATCTTCGCCGCGATGGCCAGGTCATCGAGCCGACCGTTTGTGCACGAGCCGATGACGATCTGGTGGACCTTCTTGCCAAGCACTTGGTCCACCGGCTTCACATTGTCCACCGTGTGCGGGCAGGCGATCTGCGGCACGAGCTTCGCCACGTTAATTTCGACGACTTGATCGTAGGTCGCGTCAGGATCGGGCTTCACGGATTCGATAGGATCGGTGACGCCGGCTTCTTCGCGCAAGTAGCGCTCCGTCTCGGCGTCTGCAGGTACGATCCCTGAGGTTGCCCCAGCCTCGACCGCCATGTTGCACAGGGCAATGCGACCGGAGACGGACATTTGCTCAATCGTCGGTCCGTGAAACTCCAGCACCTTGAAGTTCGCGCCCTGTGCCGTGAGCTTGCCGATGAGGTGCAAGATCAGGTCCTTTGGCCCTACGAATTTCTTGAACCGGCCCTTGACTACGACCTTGATGGTGGACGGCACTTCGATGTTCACCGCCACGCCCAAAGCCCAGACGCTGGCCATTTCCGTGGCACCAACACCAAACGCGAACGCGCCCAACGCACCGTGGCTGGTCGTGTGCGAGTCCGTGCCCACGACGACCATGCCCGGACGCACGTAGCCGTTCTCGGGCAAAACTTGGTGGCAAATGCCGCCGACGTCGCCGCGGATGTCATGAAACTTCGTCACGCTGTGCGCGCCGACGAACTCGCGGACCTTCTTTTGGTTCGACGCGGTCTTGGCGGACTCCGCCGGGATGCGGTGGTCGAAGATTACAGTGACACGACTTGGATCCCAGATCTTCGGCGTCAGGTTTGTGCCTTTGTAAATCTCGTTGAACTGGTTGATGACGAGCGCGGCATTCTCGTGCGACATCGCGAGGTCCACCTTCGGTTCAACCACGTCACCGACCTTCACCGAGGCGAGGCCGGAAGCGCGCGCCAGGATTTTTTCTGCTACGGTCATGCCCATAATTGTTCTCCGTTCGCCCCTCACCCCGTCCCTCTCCCCATCGGATGGGGAGAGGGTGGCCGATAGGCCGGGTGAGGGGAATTGGCTATCCAACAATCTTCGCCGCGCCTTTGTATTTCTCGTCGAGGCGCTGCTTGGGAAGATACTTGTCCTCAAGCGCCTTGTAGTTTTTCAGCCCGACGAAATCAGTGAACTGCTCGAACGACGAAACCCATTGCGTCTGGCCGGGCAACGTGCCGGTGGGCGACGCCTTGAGCGCCTTGAAGAAATCCGTGAGCGCCTTGTGCGCGACCATGCAAGACGCGACCGGGATCGAGACGCGGCCCACGCCCATCTTCGCCAGCTCGGGAATCGGCACCAGCTCGGTCTTCATGCCGGAGATGGCGTCCATGAGGTTCACCGAGAGCGGGCCTTTGAGCGCCTTGATCGCCTTCGCGATGTCGGCCTTGGTCTTGATGCCGTCAATGAACGCGAGGTCCGCGCCGGCGGCGAGGTAGAGATTGCAGCGGCGGATGGCCTCGTCGAGGCCGAGCACGCTGAAGGCGTCGGTGCGGGCGTTGATGATGAAATCCTTGTCCAGCCGGTCGCGCACGTCGGCGCAGGCGCGGACCTTGCCGGCCATTTCATCGGCGTCAATGACCTCCTTGCCGGCCATGTGCCCGCAACGCTTCGGGAACACCTGGTCCTCGAGGTTCATGCCGGCGACGCCCATGGCGATGAGCCGCTCGGTGATGGCCGCGGCGTTGACTGCGTTGCCGCCGCCGGTGTCCACGTCCGCCATGACGGGGATGTTCACCGCCTGCGCGATGTTCCAGGTGATGTCGAGCACGTCCTTCATCTGGACGAGGCCGACGTCCGGTTTGCCGAGCAACGCCGCCGCGAGGCCGTAGCCCGAGATCTGGATGGCTTCGAAGCCGCAGGCCTCGATGACTTTGGCGCTCATCGCGTCGTGGCAACCCACGACCGCCACCGCGCGGCGTTCCAGGATGGCTTTCCGTAAGACGGTGGTTTTTTTCATAAATGTGTTCTCTGAAATCTCAATTCAACGACCGCCGACGCTGACGATCTGCGACTGCAGAAGCCGCGAGCAAACTCCCCTGAACCACGCGACTGCCCAGCAGCCCTGCAGAGTGGCCCTGCAGTGCGTGCTTCGGCGAAGATCTATGGTCATGGGTTTCTGCGGATTTGCCACTGGCCGGTAGGACTGGCGAGCAGTTCATCAAGGTTGGTAAAAGTCAGGGGCTGCCGGAGAATATACTTGGGGTCTTCCACCCTCAGGCTTAGGAGAGTTCTATCCGGAGCAAATAGCTCGACTTCCGCGGCCGCGACACCGTTGGTGGTTTGTCGGGGGATCCAGTAAACGCTGTAAATTGGTGTGAAGGTTGCGTTCGTGAACGGTGGCTTCCACCTGAATCGGTTCCAGTGAGGGGCAGGCGCGGCATGTATCACGCAGTCGCGGTTCAACCCAGCAACATCCATCGAGACCGCGGACAACCATTGCGTTGCCAGGTTGTAGGCGGCATTGGTGTCCAAGCGGTCACTTGGCCACCGGTAGCTCCTTGTGTAATTCGCGCAGGCGGCCTCCAAGTCGGCTCTGAGCAACTCGTTGAATTTCCAGCCTTTGCTTGCCACATAGTGGTAATGCCGGCTCATGACCCTTCCCACGTGACCTGTCTCCATGTACGCATAGCCAAACGGGAGAGTGGTGAACTTGACAATGTTTTCTGTAAGCGGTACTTCCTCTTCCGACAGACTCAATTCTGTTGCGACTTGGTTTGCTTCCTGAAGGAGTAACTTGCGGGCTTCTTTTCTGTACGCTTCGGTGGTAAGAGACATGAGGGAGCGCGGACCTTTTGTCTCAAGAGTGCGCAACGGGTCAGGAAAGCCCTGCGGAAGCCGCAATTCTTGGCCCCAGCCGGAGCAAGCGGCGGTCAAGAGCAGCGTAAATAACGAGAGCTTCATGCGTGGGCCGAGCATTCAAATTCAGCGACGCCGACGGTCATAGTGCTTCCGAGTTGCACACAGGAGTAGCTCGCCCGTGTCGGCTCTGGTTGATTGCCATTCATTCATCAGAGTTTTGCCGCAATCGCCTTCGCCATGTCGAGCGTGGAATCCTTGCCGCCCATGTCGTAGGTGCGGACCTTGCCTTCCTGGATGACGGCGGCCACCGCGCCTTCGAGCGCGCTGCCTTTGCCCGTTTCGCCGAGCCAATCGAGCATCATCTTCGCGGCAAGGATCGTGGCGATGGGGTTGACCTTGTATTGGCCGGCGTATTTCGGCGCGGAGCCGTGCGTGGGCTCGAACACCGCCAGCTTTTGCCCGATGTTGCCCGAGCAGCCGAAGCCCAGCCCGCCGACCATTTGCGCGCACAGGTCGGAAATGATGTCGCCGTAGAGATTCGGCGCGACGAGCACGTCGTAGTTGAACGGGTTCTTGAGCAGCCACATCGTCATGGCGTCAATGTTCGCGTCGTCCATCGGGATGTCCGGGAACTCCTTCGCCACGGCCTTCGCACATTCGAGGAACAGCCCATCGGTCGCGCGCACCACGTTCGCCTTGTGGATGACGGTGACTTTCTTCCGCTTGAACTTCCGCGCGAACTCGAACGCCGCGCGCACGATGCGCTCCGAGCCGGCGCGGGTGTTGATCTTGCACGAGACGGCGTATTGATCGGCGGGCAGCCTCGCGAACGGCGCGAACGGCTTGGCCAGCTTGCCTAGCGTGTCCGCGAGTTCCGGCGGCACGGGCGCGAACTCGACGCCGGCGTAAAGGTCCTCGGTGTTCTCGCGGAACACGACGAGGTCAATGCCGGGTTTGAAGTTGAGCGGGTTGCCGGCGTAGCCCTTGCACGGTCGGAGGCAGATGTAGAGGTCGAAGAGCTGCCGCATCCGCACGATGGGTGAACGATACGTGAGGCCCTTGCCTTGAAACGCCGACGCGAGCTCCGCGTTGGCGGCTTTGACGGGCTTGGACGTGATGGCGCCAAACATGGCGGCGTCCACGTTCTTGAGCAGGTCCACGGTGCGCGCGGGAAAGGCATCACCCTCCTGGCACCAGAATTCCCAGCCGATGTCGCCATGAATGTATTCGGCGTCGAGGGCGAGTTTATCGAGAACGATCTTGGCGGCTTCGAGGACATCCACGCCGATGCCGTCGCCGGGCAGCCAGGCAATTTTGTATTTGGCCATAACGCAGCGCGGGCGCAACGGCTGGTCTGAGCCAAGCGTTGGTGCTGGCCTGTTGCAGCCGTCTAGCCGGGAACAAGGTTTGTTCCGGCCCGACCATCCTCCCAAGCTCCCGAGTGCGGCCACGCAGGAATTGGCAAGAGTGGGGCGTTATTTGACGTGACGAAGGTTACACGCTTTGTAACCCCTCGGGTTCGCGAAACTGAGCGGAAGGTCGAAGCCGGCTGAGTCTATTCGAAGGCACTGACGACGGGACGCCCCCAAAAGTGCTCCGGCAGAGGAACGCGCAACAGCCAAAGCGCTGTGGCGGCGGTGTCGTATTGCACAACTGGTGCGGTGATGGTGTAACCCTTCTTAACGCCCTTGCCCCACGCGACCCATGGGATCAAAACGTCCTCGGGTCGCGCATCGCCGTGGGTGCCGATGGTTTTGCCTTCCTTGTCTTTGGAATCATGCCCGCCGTGGTCTGCGGTCAAAATGATCACGCTTTGATCCAACACGCCGGCTGCGGCGATGGCGTCCTTGATCGTCTTCAACGCGCTGTCGCAGTCTTTGAGCGCCTGGACTTTCTCCTTGGAATACGCGCCGGTTTTGTGGCCGACGGTGTCCGGATCACGGAAATGGATGAAGCAAAGATTCGGTTTCGTTTTCCCGAACTCGGCGGCGAATGCACGCGCGACCGACTTGGCGTCGTCGTCCGGTTGCGGCCAGACGAGTTCGTCAATGGTGCCGGGCAGTTCCAAGTGTTTGAACTTCTCTTTGCCGACGAACATGGCGGTTCGGAGGCCGCGTTCCTTGGCCAGACTGAAGATGGTCGGCACATTGACAACGCCGTTCGTGGGTCGGTAATCGTTCCACGTGATCTGGTGTTTCTGGACGCCCACACCGGTGAGCATGGAGGTGTGCGAGGGCAGGGTGAGGCTGGGGACGATGGTGTAAGCCTCGGCGGCGCGCGCGCCATTCGCTTCCAAATCATGGAACGTGGGCAGCACAGTTTGCTCGATGAGGCTGGGGTTGCCTTGATCGTAGCTGATGATGAAAACGTATTTGGCGCGGGGCGCGGCCATGGCCGTGTGACAGCAAAGCTGGAGCGCAAGAATACCAGACAGAAGGAACAGGAGACTTCGTTTCAATTTTGTCATTCGGATGGTTGTGACGTTGAAGGGGGGCGATTATTCGGGCCGCCAGTCAAAGGCTGCGTTGGACATGAACTGGTTAAGGGCGATTTGCTTCAAGATCGTCCCACAGGAGTAACCATTCCAAGCGACGGACCCAATGAAATTATTCAAGACGGGGAAGATCAATCTTCCATCCCCAGCCCGCCTGGCTATGATTTGCCCGCGCTTATGAAGAGGATTGCTTTTACTCTCTTGGCAGCCATGTGCGGGCTGTTCCCGCTGGTGTCGGGATGCGGCAAGAAACGAGCGCCCGGCGCGGAAATCGCCTTGTCCTCGGGACCTGAAGGCTGGCCCAAGGCCAAGTATGGCTCCAAGTCTCCCGGCTACGCCGACTGGTGTCTTGTCTGGTCAAAGGAGCTGTGCGTTGGCGGTTACCAGCAGGTGGGAGTCAAAGATGCCCGATGGGATGAGTCGGCATTAAGCGCGCTCGAGGAGTACGCCCATGTTCGGGTGACCGGGCATGCACGCAATCCAGGGGAATCAGACCTCCTGGACACGCAATTAAGAAAGGCGATCAATGCGGGGTGCAACGATCCGTTGATTCGTTACCTCTACCTGCTTCGGATCGCGAGCCCGCCGTACTCGGCCACGCCGCAAGCGGCGGCCGAGTATTCGAAGGTGGCACAACAGATGGATGCGAGCGGGTATGCCATCTTGTTCAAGTGCTATGTAAATCTGCGCACAGCCGAAGCCTGGCGGGCTGCGTTTGTCAAACAAGCGCCCGAGGTAAACCGTTTTCGTCGCCAGGCCATGGATCATTTGCAGGGGGTGCTTTCCAGCCAGGAACTTCCCGCCCACATTGCCTACGAGGCCTGCCGGGATTTGTACGACGCCATAGACAAGAACAAGAAACAACGAACCGATTTCTACACCCAGACCGAACCTATTTTACTGAAACGCTGGCGGGACGAGGGATTTCCCTATTTGATCAAGGCCCAATTCTATCTCGATTATGCCTGGGAGGCACGCGGGGATGGCTCGGCCAGCGACCTAACGGACGAAGGCCGGCGATTGTTCGTGGACCGGCTTGGCATCGCCGAAGAAGCGGTGGACAAGGCCTGGAAGAAAGACCCAACTTTGGCGGCCACTCCCTTGGCGGCGTTGCGCCTGGAACTGGGTCAGGGCCAGGGCCGCGAACGGATGGAAATGTGGTACAAACGCGCGCTGGCCTTTCGGCTGGATCACCCCGAGGCCATCCGGCAAAAACAGCGATACCTCCAGCCTTACTGGTACGGGAGCGAGGAGGAATCCCTCGCCTTTGCGCGCGAGATCGCGAAGGCGGACCTCTACTACGGTCAGGAATTACTGCAGCCTTACTTTGTCCATCGCGACCTGGCGCAATTTTTCCGCAACTCGCGTCCGGGTTACTGGACCGAGCCGCAGGTCTGGCCGGACCTCGAGGCTTGCTTCGAGCGATTCTTCGATCGCGCCGGGGACGACCAGGCGTGGCGCAATACCTACGCCTTGTGCGCCTGGCGTTGCCGGCAATGGAAGGCGCTGGACACCCAACTCGCCAAACTCACCGACGTGAAATACGATTACTTCGGAGGCAAGGAGGCTTATGAACAGTTCAAACAAAAAGCCCATGAACTGGCAAAACAGGCGAAGTGAGCGAGCGAACAAGGGGATTGACCCTGTTCAGAACTGTTTCAAGAACCGCACATCGTTTTCGTAGAAGAGGCGGATGTCGTTGATGCCGTAGCGGAGCATGGCGATGCGCTCGATGCCGAAACCGAACGCCCAGCCGGTCCAGATTTCCGGATCGTAGCCGACGTTCTCGAACACCTGCGGATGGACCATGCCGCAACCGGCGATCTCCAGCCAGTCCTTGCCCATCTTCTTCACGAGCGCGTTGGTGAAATCAATCTCGTAGCTGGGCTCGGTGTAACTGAAGTAGTGCGGGCGGAAACGGATCTTCACGTCGCTGCCCATGAGTTCGCGAAAAACGAATTCCACCGTGCCCTTGAGGTCGCCGACGGTCACGCCTTTGTCCACGTAGAGCCCCTCGATCTGATGGAAAGTCGGATTGTGCGTGGCGTCGGCGTTGTCGCGGCGATAAACGCGGCCCGGGACGATGATGCGCACGGGTGGTGGCTGGGATTTCATCACGCGAATCTGCACGGAACTGGTGTGCGTGCGGAGCAATCGCTTGTCGCTGCCATTGAGATAAAATGTGTCCTGCGAATCGCGCGCGGGATGGTCGGCGGGCGTGTTGAGCGCGTCAAAGCAGTGATACTCGTCTTCGATCTCTGGCCCATCCGCGACTGCGAAGCCGATCTTGCGGAACGCGCGGACGATGTCGTCGGTGACCTGTGTGAGCGGATGCAACTTGCCGAGTGCGCGGCGGCGACCGGGCAGGGTGAAGTCGGTCGGGTGCTTGGGCAGGGAAGCGGCCAGTTCAAGTTCGTCGCGGCGGGCGACGAGCGCGGCTTCGAGTTCAACCTTGGCAACGTTGATGAGTTTGCCGGCGGCGGGTTTTTCCTCTTTGGAGAGCGTGCCGAGCTGTTTCATCAACGCGGTGAACTTGCCATGGGGTCCGATCCACGCGCCCTTGGTTTGTTCGAGCGCCGCGAGGTCGGCAGCAGCCTTGAGTTCCGCGAGGGCGGTTTGTTTCAACGGTTCGATTTCGTCGAGGAATCCTGCCATAAGTTTGAGGGTGGAAGATAGAGGATGGAGGATGGAAGCAAAAGAAAAAGGGCGACCATCGCTGGTCGCCCGCTAAAAGTTTGCCCGGTTGAATCAGGCCTTGGCCAAAGTGGCGGCGGGCTTGTTCTTCAGTGCGGCCTTGGCGACATCCACAATTGCCAGGAACGCGGCATTGTCCTGCGCGGCAATGTCGGCGATGACCTTGCGGTCGAGTTCGCACTTGGCGGCCTTGAGTCCTTCAATGAGACGGCTGTAGGTGATGCCGGCGGTGCGGGCGGCGGCGTTGATGCGCGCCTGCCAGAGGTAGCGGAAGGTGCGCTTCTTGACGCGACGATCGCGGTAGGCGTATTGCCGGCCATGATCCACGGCGTCGGAGGCGTAGCGATAAAGCTTGGAGCGTTTGAGGCGGAAGCCTTTCGCCGCTTGCAGCATGCGATTGCGGCGTTTGCGGGAGGCGGGTGAATTGGTTACGCGCATAAATTTCGGTGCTAGGGTCTAGCGTCTGGGGAGATCAGTGGCTGAAGGGCAGGCTCTGCGTGATGCGGTAGGCGTCGGTGGCATGGACGGCGGTTGAGCCACGCAGCGCGCGACGGCGCTTCGGGCTCTTGCCCTGACAGAGGTGGCGGCGACCGGCGCTGCCGCGCATGACTTTGCCGGTGCCGGTGATTTTGAACCGCTTGGCCACCGATTTCTTCGTTTTGATGCCTTTAGGACGTCGCATAAATTCTATTCCTGTTAAAAAAGGAGGCGCAGTATAGTTGGCGGCGGGCGGGGTGCAAGAGTTTATTTCTGACTGTCGGGATTCATTTACCGGCGGTAACAAACAAAAAGGCGTGGCTCGTTGGCAACGAACCACGCCTCTCGCAAAATCAGGAATTAGTAACGACCGCCGCGATCACCACCGCGACCGCCGCCACCACCACCACCGCCGTAGTCACGACGCGGGCCACGGTCACGACCGCCGCCGCCACCACCGCCGCCCGGACGTTCTTCCCGGGGACGGGCAATGTTCACAGTCAATGCGCGACCGTCGAATTCCTTGCCGTGCAAGGCATCAATCGCCTTCTGCGCCTCTTCGGGCGTGCTCATGGTGACGAACGCGAAACCACGGGGGCGACCCGTCATCCGGTCCATCATCAGGTTGGTTTCCACGACCGTGCCGTGCGCGGCAAATGCATCCTGGAGGTCGTTTTCAGTAGTTTTGAAGGAGAGATTTCCCACAAACAACTTCGTGCTCATGTGATGTCAACTGTCCGAGACCAACTCTGCTTACTCACCACTGTTCCCGACCGCCGGGTTTCAAATCATCACTGAACCTAGTTCACTTGAAGATTTACCATGTCGTGGAAGCGACAAGCCATCTATCAGACGGGCTGACCATGACATGAGCGGGGCGATGGATTCAAGTTCTAACTTCCGGAAAATTTACGGGTGACGGCCCGTCCGGCACTGGGGAGAACAGTGCTCAATCGTCCTCGTCCGCCACCAGTCTGACCGCCCAGGCGGGATAGGGTTCGTGTGGCCCTTTGAGCGCGGCCCAGAGGATCCGATTGAGTGTGTCTTCGGGGCATCGATCCACTTCATCGAGCGGCAGGCGCGCGGAGATTTGTGCGTGCTTGCGCAGGGTCGCGTCGGAAATTTTCTTTGGTTCGGGATTCATCTCATCCAGCGGCACGTTGTTAGGCACGGCGGCGAAAGGCGTGAAGTCTGGGGGACTCGTGAAGCAATCCGTCATCGGGGTGGCGGTAGCGTCGAGTTGGTTCATGGGGGGCAGACCCAGCATCAATTCCATCGTGCGGATCAAACTGGTCTGATTGTATTGCGTGCTGACCACCGCGCCGCGTTTGGTGAAAGGGCTGACGACGTAAGCGGTCGTGCGATACCCGCTCACGTGATCCCAGCCATTCTGGGGATCATCTTCGATGACGAAGATACACGTCTCGCGCCAGAATTTGCTGCGGCTCATCGCCTCGACGATTTGACCGAGCGCGAGGTCGTTGTCCGCCACTTGGGCCGCGGGCGTGGGCGAGCCGGCCTTCGTGCCGCTCGTGTGGTCGTTGGGAAGACAGAGGATGGTCAATTGCGGAAATTCGCCGCGGGCTTCGAACTCCTTCAGCTCCTCGATGAACTTCCGCGCGCGAAACACGTCCGGGATATTCAAGTCCCAGCCCACCGTGTTGGTCGCGAGATAGGGGCGCAGGGATTCGATCCCGGGCCGGCTATAGATGTGAATTTCGTCGGTCGCGTTCGTGAAATCATGATAGTGCTCGCGGAACGTCAGCCGGCCTTTTTTCGCCGGGTCTTTCCAGCGTTTCTCCGTGATGGCAAACTCGCCGTAATCGCGCAGCGTCTTGCCGTGCGCAATCGCGTTATCCCAGAGGAAGCCGGCGGGAGAATACGCCAGCGCATCCACGTCGCTGTCCTCCATGCCGTCCGGATAACTGCGGGGGAAACTGGCGAAAGAGCGTTCCAGATAATCCGTCACGATGGCCGTGTCCGACCATTGATGACCGTCGGCGCTGAGGATGCCGGAGCAATAGGTATTGTCCAACAACACGAACTCGCGTGCGAGCTTGTGTTGGTTGGGCGTCACGCGCTCGCCGAAAATGCACAGCGACGGGTCGCCATTGCCCCCCGGCAGGTCGCCGAGCACCTGATCATAGGTGCGGTTTTCTTTGATGATGTAAATGACGTGCTTGAACACGCTCGGCTCGCCGACCCGTTCCGGAACGGGTCGGGGCGGTTGTCCCGGTCGTGCGGGCAGCTTTGCCTCCTGCAACAAGCCGTAGCGCATGTTCTGCAACGCCACCGTTGTCATGCGGGCGAGTTCGCGTGAACTCGGCGCACTTACCAGCGAAAGCGTGCCGTGGTATTGATGCGTGTTGAAGCCCGTGCCGCCGCTTTGTTTGTCCTTTTCCTTCCGGTTGCCAAAGCCTTTGATGTTGGCGACACAAACCTGCTGGTGCTGCGCGTCGTACGCAATTGCTCCGGGAAACCAGCCGACGGGAATCAGCCCGCGCAATTCGGATTTGCCCGGATTGAAGTCAAACACCGCCACGGCGTTCTGGGTGCCGTTCGCGACGAACAACTTCCTTCCGGACGCATCGAAGGCAAGCGCGTTCGGTTGTGCGCCGAACAAGTCCGACGGTTTCTGCCGGGCCCAGATGGTCTCGATGATTTCGTCCGTGCGCGTGTCCAAGACGCTCAACGTGTCGCTCCCGGTGTTGCAAACGACGAGGTAACGACCACTCGGCGAAAGCGCGAGCGCCGAGGCATGAAGCCCGGTCAGGATTTCCCGCGTGGGCGCACCCGCCAGATCAATCACCGATACCGACCCTTCGCTTGCGATGTGCCGCACCGGGTCCACGCGCACCTTTGTTCCCTGACCGGCCGGGCCGGTGAGACTTTGCGCGTCCGGACGCCGACCCCCCCAGTTGCTCACATAAAGTTTATTGCCGGCCAAAACGACATCATACGGAGCCACGCCGACCTCCCAGGTCCGCAAGACCTTGCCGTCGGTTGCGTCGAGTTCCATCAGGCGATTGGAAAGGTTCAACGCGACGTAGAGTTTCTTGCCATCCGGTGAAATCGCAAGGCCGGCGGGGATTTCCTCCTTGCGTTCCGGCGCGCTGGCAGCAGGAAGGGAGATGGAAAACAAGCCTGCGACTTTCCCGCCGCGCTCGACCGAAAAAACCTTGATGCTGCCGCGGACATTGGAGAGATAGATGCGTGTTCCATCCGGCGAAACCGCGAGGCCGGTGTAGCTGACCTGGCCGTCCTTGTCCGGTTCGAGGATGTGCGTCGAAACCGTCTCGGGCGTGGGGTCTTTGTCGCTGTCCGAGGGGAGCGGCACGTGTTGAAGAATCTTGCCGCTGACCGGCTCGACGACGATCAACTCGTGCGCCCGAGCTGCCGCTACATAAAGTTGTCCGTTCGGTCCGAGCGCCAGTGCCTGGGGTCTTATCCCCGCCAGTTCCACCTGCACGCCGGCAGGCGTCAAGATTTGATTGGCCGGCGTTTGGAATATGTTGGTGCCGATGCGCCCCACGATTGCCCGGGTCGAAAAGTCAGTCCGAGGTTGCCTTTGACTCCGGCAACCCACAGCCAGTCCGGCTGACACCAAGAGAGCCAGCGCGAGTCGCGGGCAAAGCACACGATGGAGAATCATGCGGCGAGGATTACGAATTGCTGGCCGCTGACGCAAACGTAAATTCTGCGGCGCATCGTTCCGGTGGCGACCGATTGGATTTGTGCGTGCGTTTTCACACCCCCGTGGCAAGCTGGGAAAGTGTTAGCCATGCAGTTCCGGGCAATTCCGTTGAGCGATTGCTTCAGCCACCTTCTTTTGCGGTGGCGTCGCCGGCTTGTGATCCTGACCTTGCTGGTGGGAAGCAATGGCCCGCTTGCTCTCCGCGCCAGTGAAGCGGTGGCGGTGGATTTCAATTTCCAGGTCCGGCCTTTGCTCTCCGATCGGTGCTTCCGCTGCCACGGTCCAGATTCGGGCGCACGCAAAGCCAAACTCCGGTTGGATCAGCGCGAGGGCGCCCTGAAGGAACTCGAAGATGGTATGGCGGTGGTCAAACCCGGCAACCCCGACCAGAGCGAACTCATCCGCCGCATCTTCACCGAAAACGAGGATGATCTGATGCCGCCGCCGGATTCGCATCTGAAGTTGACGCCCGGCGAGAAGGAACTGCTGAAACGCTGGGTCGTCGAGGGCGCGGAATACAAGTCTCATTGGGCGTTCCTTCCGGTCGGGGCGGTCAAACCGCCCACGCCGCAAAATGTGAAGTGGGTGCGCAACCCCGTTGACTCATTCGTCCTCTCTCGCCTTGAAAAAGAAACCCTCGCCCCCGCCCCTCCCGCCTCGCGCGAAACACTCATCCGCCGCCTGGCCCTCGATCTCACTGGCCTGCCACCCACGCTGCCGGAGATTGATGCCTTCCTTGCGGATAAATCGCCCGACGCATACGAAAACGTGGTCACCTACTATTTGAACAAGCCCGCTTACGGCGAACGCATGGCCATGGACTGGCTCGACCTCGCTCGCTACGCCGACACTTACGGCTACCAGGCGGATGTGGAACGCGATCTGTCGCCGTATCGCGATTGGGTCATCAAGGCCTTCAACGACAACTTGCCCTACGATCAATTCCTCACGTGGCAACTCGCCGGCGATTTGCTGCCGAATCCGACACGCGAGCAACGCGTCGCCACGGCATTCAATCGTCTCCATCGCCAAACCAATGAAGGTGGCAGCATTGAAGAAGAATTCCGCACCGAATACGCCGCCGACCGCGTGAACACGGTCAGTACGGCCATGCTCGGTCTCACGATGGAATGCGCCCGTTGCCACGATCACAAATTTGATCCCATCAAGCAGCGCGATTATTTCTCCCTGCTCGCCTTCTTCAACAGCATTGACGAGTCGGGCCTCTACTCGCACTTCACCCGCGCCACCCCGACTCCGACGATGTTGCTCTGGCCGGAAGGCAAATCCGCCGAGGCCGCCGCGCTCAAAACCAAAATTGCCGCGGCTGAGGCAAAATTGAAACAAGCGGCGATTGACGGAGAAAAAGTCTTTCCAGCCTGGCTCAAGTCCGACGGGAACGTTGCCGCCCCGCAGCCCCTCGCGCATTTCACCTTCGCTACGATTGCTAATGGCGCCACACCCGACCGCGTAACGACGAACGTCGCGATACTGGTGGACGCACCCAAACTGGTTCCGGGAGCGCCGGCACTCCCGGAAAACTTCGCGCTCCAGTTCAGCGGCGACAACGAGGTCGTCTGCAAATCCGTGCCCAATTTCAAACGCACGGACGAATTCTCCTGCTCGCTGCGACTCAAGCCGACCGAGAAACAGGATCGCGCAGTAGTCTTGCATCAATCGCGTGCGTGGTCCGATTCCGGCAGTCGGGGCTTCGAACTCACGCTCGACCACGGCAAACCCTTCTTCGGCTTGATCCACTTCTGGCCCGGCAACGCCATCGCTGTGCGCGCCAAACCGGAACTGCCCTTGGGCGAATGGTCACAACTCACGGTGACGTACGATGGTTCAAGCCGCGCCGATGGCATCCGGCTCTATCTCAATGGGGCGCCGGTCGAGACCGAAACGGTTCGTGACCATCTTTACAAGGACATCACGCATCGCGCTGCATGGGGGGATGCGGAAGTCGGGAATGTCCATTTGCAACTGGCCGGGCGTTTCCGCGACAGTGGTTTCAAGAACGGTGTGATTGATGACTTGCAGGTATTCGATGTGCGATTGACCGGGCCGGAGGTTGCGGCCCTATCCGGTAGGGCCAACCTGCCGGTCGACCAGCACGCGCAGCAGCGCGTTCCTACTGTGGCAACGAAGCTGGACTATTTCCTCGCCCGCCAATATGGGCCTTATCGTGCCGCCCTGACCGAACTCGAATCACTCCGCGCGCAAGAGAATGATGTGATCAACGACGTTCCCGAAATCATGGTCATGGAAGAAATGCCGCAGCCCCGTCCCACGCACCGCCTCAATCGCGGCGCCTACGATGCGCTGGGCGAACTCGTCGAACGCGACACGCCCCAGGCCATGCCGCCGTTTCCAAAGGATCAGCCGCGCAATCGCTTCGGTCTCGCGCGTTGGATGACCGATCGCCAGAACCCGCTCACGGCGCGCGTCGTGGTGAATCGCATCTGGCGGATGCACTTCGGGCGCGGCATCGTTGCAACGCAGGAAGATTTCGGCAGCCAGGGTCGGCTGCCCACGCATCCTGAGTTGCTGGACTGGCTCGCGGGCTGGTTTATGGACAACGGTTGGGATGTCAAAGCCCTGCACCGGCTCATCGTCACCTCGGCGACCTACCAACAGTCATCGCAAGCTTCACGTGAATTGGTCGAGCGCGATCCGGACAACGCCCTGCTGGCGCGGGGGCCGAAGCATCGCCTGCTGGCCGAGCAGATTCGCGACAGCGCGCTCGCGGCGAGCGGGTTGTTGAACCGCACCCTCGGCGGGCCGAGTGTGAAACCGTATCAACCCGCCGGACTCTGGGAGCAATCCGGCACCGGCAAGACCTACAACCAGGATCACGGCGACAAACTGTATCGCCGCAGCCTCTACACCTTTTGGCGCCGCACTTCACCGCCGCCGGCGATGCTCACGTTCGACGCCGTCACGCGCGAAGTCTGCACCGCCAAGCGGGAGACGACCACCACGCCATTGCAGGCCCTCGTGCTGCTGAACGATCCGCAATTCGTCGAAGCCTCCCGTGTGCTCGGGGAAAAATTGCTGAAGCAGTTTCCACAGGACGAAACCGCTCGCAATCGCGAATCGTTTCGTGCCTTGACCGGACGTTTCCCGGATGAAACCGAAGCCAAAATTCTCGCGCAACTTTTCGCCGAACAGACCAAAGTATTTACCAAGGACGCCGACGGCGCGAAGAAGCTGCTCGCTGTCGGTGAATCGAAAGGTGACGAGGCTTTGCCGCCCGCCGAGTTTGCCGCGATGACAACACTGGTGAGCGCGATCATGAATTTTGACGAGTTTGTGGTGCAACGATGATGACGAATGTGAACAGATCAAACTTTGAGCAGGTGCATGTTAAACGCGCTAGCGTCTTGGACTGCGGCAGCCCACTGCCGCTTTTCTCCGCCAGCACTGAGCCGCCAAAGCGGTGGAGGGCCACCGCACTCCAAGACCTCGCGGGCATTCGCTTCCCGCGTCCCACCACTCACGTCTCGCAGCCATGAATAATCACATCTGCACCGGCCCACTCCCCGCCGCAGGACTTTCCCGGCGTGGCTTTCTGAACCGCTTTGGCATGGGACTCGGCGGCATCGCGCTCGCCAATCTCATCAATCCCGCCAGCGTTTTCGCCGCTGCTGCGGGCAACCAAGACCTCGGCATTCTCAACGGCCAGTTCCATTTTCCTCCCAGGGCCAAGCGCGTCATCTATCTCTTTATGGCGGGCGGACCGTCGCAGATGGAAACGTTCGATTACAAGCCGCTGCTCAATCAGCGCAATGGCGAACAACTCCCCGATTCCGTGCGCCAGGGTCAACGACTCACCGGCATGTCCGGCAATCAATCCTCGTTGCCGCTCGCGGGCTCGCAGTTTGGTTTCACGCAACACGGCAAGAACGGCACTTGGGTTTGCGATCTCCTGCCGCACACGGCGAAGGTCGTGGACGAGTTGTGCATTGTGCGTTCGATGTTCACCGAAGCCATCAATCACGATCCGGCCATCACGTTTTTCCAGACCGGCTCGCAGATTTCTGGGCGACCCAGCATCGGCTCGTGGATTCATTACGGCCTCGGCAGCGACAACGAAAATCTCCCGTCGTTCGTCGTGCTCATCACGCCGGGCAAAGTGGATCAACCCCTCTACGCGCGGCTCTGGGGCAGCGGTTTCCTGCCGTCGCAACATCAGGGCGTGCAATTCCGCAGTGGCAAAGAACCCGTGCTCTATCTCAACAATCCCGACGGCGTCACGCCCGAGAGCCGGCGGCTTTTGATTGATCGTTTGAACGAACTTCATAAGCACACCGCCGCAAAACTCGGCGACGCCGACGTGGACGCGCGCATTGCCCAATACGAGATGTCCTACCGGATGCAAGCCAGCGTGCCGGGCGTGATGGACTTGAGCAACGAGAAGCCCGAGACGTTCGATCTTTACGGGCCGGATTCGCGCAAGCCGGGCACGTTCGCCGCGAACTGTCTGCTCGCGCGCCGGCTCGCCGAGAAAGGCGTGAAGTTCATCCAACTTTATCACCAGGGCTGGGATCAACACGGAGATTTGCCCAAGCAGATCAAGGTTCAGTGCAACGAAACTGATCAGGCCAGCGCGGCACTTATCACCGATCTGAAACAACGCGGCATGTTGGACGACACGCTGGTCATCTGGGGCGGCGAGTTCGGGCGCACCAGCTATTCACAAGGCAAACTCACGGCGGACAATTACGGGCGCGATCACCATCCGCGCTGCTTCACCACGTGGATGGCCGGCGGCGGCGTGAAGCCCGGTCTGGTTTATGGCGAGACGGACGATTTCAGCTACAACATCACGAAGGGCGGCGTCCACGTTCACGATTTCCACGCCACGATGCTGCGCCTGCTGGGCATTGACCACGAACGCCTGACCTACTTTTATCAAGGCCGACGCTTCCGCCTGACCGATGTGCATGGGAAAGTAATTGAAGATCTGTTGGCTTAGCGTTAGTTCAGAACACATGGCCCGATACGCTCGCAGTACTTTGATTAAGGCAAACCGATACCTCACAGCACAGTCTCACTTGCCACAAGCGGCGGCAAAGAAAGCGAAGAAAGTGATAAAGGCGAAGCGTTTGCGGGTGTCAACTAAAGCTGACCTTGCCGCCTGACAGCTTCAAACGACTCTGAGTGGACGACTTCACGGAAGACCAAGCTTCTGTTTCATCTCCTGCTTGGCCCATTCCTTCAAAATGTCGAACGTCCATGAAGCCCCAGATTGCAGCACCTGTTTCTTAGCCTTAGTCCAAAGTGAGTCGTCGCGTATTGACTGGAGGAAATCATGACCTACCCATGTGAGTCGAGATACGACTGCACCCGTGAATTCACCATTCTCGTCTCGCCTGACAAAACCTTCGACCAAACCAGCATCAATCATTAACTGGACATGATAAGCTCGCTCCTCGACTGAGAACTTCTTCGCGGCCTTTTCTGCTTCGCGGTCGCCTTCAGACCGCATAAGCAACAGGCGGATAAGATCCATGTTCCGCTTCATTCGTTTTCCCTTCACACCTGCGAATAACCCGTCGGCCGCAGAAACACGCTGGTGATGTTCGTCAGGATTTCGGCGTTGGTGTAGCCGGGGGTGGTGCTCAACTTCTTCCACTCGGGATCGGGGCCGAATGTGCCCCAGTTCTTGTCGTGCGCGGCCATGTCGTCGAACACGAGCATGTAGGTGAGGTTCGGTAGCTTCGCGCCGATCAGGGTTTCACCGAAGAACACGGGGCGCAATCCGCAGCGCCGGAAGATCTCGATCTCGCCGACGTTGAACATCTCCACTTTCTTCTTGTTCGCCTTGCGGCTGTGGGCTTCGTAGGTGCGCAACTCGAAGATGCGGGATTTTTTCTCGGCGACCTGCGGCGGGATTTCGAGCTTGGGAATGCCGCTGAACGCCAGCAGCACCGAGCTTTCCTTGCGGATGTAAGCCGGGTCGGTCGGCGGTACGTTGGCGAATTCTGACTTCAACACGGCTTCGTCGGATTCAAATTTTTCCCGGGCGGTGGCCATTGCTTCCAGCGACTTGAACGGAAGCAGGACGTATTTCGTCGGTTGGTCCGGGCCGATCATCACGTCGAAGACGCCGACGGCGGAAACTCCGGCGCGATTCCACGCGGGGACGCCGACCTCGCGATAGAAATCGTCGAAGCGTTTGAGCATCGGGCCCTGGCGGAGGTGGTAGAGGCGCAGTTCGTAGAGTTCGCGAGCGGCGGGGCTCTTTTCTTCGGCGGCCCGGACGACAGTGGCAGCGGTGGCGGCGGCCATGGCGCCGACAGCGACGGAGGATTTGATGAATTCGCGGCGTTTCATAGGTGGGTTGGACGTTACAATTGATGCGGGCTTCAAAGCAATAACTGACCTCTCACGCTTGCGGCTTGGACTGCGGCAGCCCTCTGCCGCGCTTCCATCGGATGGCTGGCGGTGCAAAGCGGCAGAGGGCTGCCGCACTCCAAGACCTTGCGGAGTTCGATGGTCTTACTCCGCAATGTTCACCAGCTTCAGCGCCCCGATACCGCCGGGATTCCAGTTGGTGAAGAGGACGTAAACTTCCTGCTCCCGGCCTTTGCCGGTGACATACCACGCGGCGTCGTGCAGGTGTTGCGCGTCCTCGTAACCCAGGTCTTCCTTCGGCTTGATGGTGGAGACAATGGCGCGTTTCTTCAGGTTGATGATATAGAGCGGGCCGGGCGTTTTGTTTGGGCCGTCGAGGCAGGCGGCCAGCGCGTAGTCGCCCCACAGATCAATATCGCAGAGCAGCGTACCGGCCGGCAGGCCCATGATGTCGGTCAGTTGACGATCTTTGTGGTCCACGCGGCGGAGCTGGCCTTCGGGGCGCGCGGAGAAAAGCAGATCGTCGTGCGGCTTGTCGTAGGTGACGCCGTGCAGCGTCATGGAAAATTGCTTTCCACTGGCATAGTGTTCACCCATCCAGTGCAATGGCGACACGGTGGCGGGAATAAACCGTTGTTGGCCGTAGCCGTCCACGATCCAAAGTTCCTTCGCGCCCGCAAACGCGACGTCCGTGGGTTTGAAAGTGTTGTTGGTGGCGTAGGTGCCGAAGTCCGGTCGGGCCAGCGTCTCGACGTTTTGGAATCCCGTGTCGGTGAGATAAATTTTTCCGGACACATCGTCGGCAGCGGCGATGAGCGGGGTTTTGCGCGAACGCGGGAGAATGTCGGCGCCGTGCAGATTGCCGTTGGTGAAAGCGGGATTGCCCGCGACGATCCAGGACGAACTGAGCTGGTTGCTGAAACCAATCCAACCGACGCGTTGCAGTCCCCAATAGACGGTGTCGGTGGCTTTATCCACGATGATGGTGCCGTGGGCTTGAATTACGGAAGGCACGGCGGCGGGAACGGTGACGCGGTCGCGAGCGGCAACGAACTTCCAGAAGCCCTGGCCGCTGACGCGCAACCCGGCGGTATTCGTCATGGCTTTCGGGGCGCGCACCGGGCCGCGGGTTTCGACAACGAACGGCAGCGGAGTGGCATTCGTGATCGCGTATTCGTTGCCGGGGACGTAGTGGGCGCACGCCGGAGATGTGCAAAAGATAGCGCCGAGGACGAAGCCGGTGATGAACAGGGGTAGGGCAGAGGATTTCATTCGGTCCGACAAGTATTGCAAAGCCGACTGTGGAAGAAAGGCGAAATTGGATGTCAGCGGGCCGGGTCGGAGACCGGCTCTCCATTATGAGGGCGTGTAGAAATGTTGGGATAGCAGCAGGGTCAATTCATGAACGGCGAGTTGCAGATCGGCGAGCGTGTCGAGTTGATCGCCGGTAAGCCCACCGGATTCGGCGGCGCGTTGACAGCGCTTGAATCGGCGACTCAAAGGAAGCTTCGGGTTGTTGTGTCCAAGCGCGGCAAGCAGTTTCTCGACTTTCGCCGCAAGCTTGCGCGCGGTGCGGATGCGTTTCAGCGCGGCGTCGGTGGTAATATTTCCTGCCTGAACCCCGATGAGTTGGCGGCACTCGAACTGGCGGCAACGGGCGGGACGGTCGGTGTAAATGGCGCAGGCGCAGGTTTCGGAATTGAGGGCGGGGCAAGGTTGATTGACGCGCGAGCGACCGGCGAACAAAGGAGATTTGTCACCGGGTTCGGGTCGAACATCGGCGAAGAGGACGCCATTGCAGCAGAGGCCGCATTGCAGGCAGAGCGTGTCGGTGGGCTTGGGCATCAAATGATTCTTTTGTTTCGCAACGGTAACCACGGGTACAACCAATGGCGAGAAACGAAAAAGCCCGGCGCACTTGCACCGGGCTTTGAACTCGAAAAAATCAGCGCCGCGAGAGGAAGATGCGCAACACGTACCACATCATCAGCGCGACCGAGGCGAACAGTTGGAGCGCTGCGCCCACATAACGATCCTCGGGATAATGGTGTATCACGTTCGAGGTGTCGTAGAGAATGGCAGCACCGGCCAGCGCGACCATTGCGACGGAGAAATATGTGCCGAGATTAAAACCAAAGATGGCGCCCGCCGCGATCAACACCAGGGCGATGATGCCACCCCAGCAAAGAACCCCGCGCAAAAATGAAAAATCTTTGCGGGTGAAGAAGACGATAAACGAAAGCGCGGTGAATCCGACAAACGTGATGCCCGCCGCACAGGTGATGGCGCCGGGAGCATAGGTGTTTGCCATGTAAAGCAGGGGCACGAAGATAATCGCTTCTGCAAGAACAAACCCTGCGAGAGCCGCGTACTGCGCGGGTTTGCTGGCGGCTTGATGCGCCACGCGAGTAGCGAGCCACGAAACAACCATGAACCCGCCAAGGACCAGCAGCCACGACGTGCCCAACATGGCCCTGGTCATGACGGCTGCCAGACCACTCTTGAAAAAGAAGATCTCGAGGAGCGTGAAGGCAATGATGGCGCCGAGCAGATGGGCGTAGGTGCGCGCAATAAACGTGGCGCGTGATTGGGCTCCGAGTTCGAAGACTGGAGTTGATTGATAATATGATTCGTTGTTCATAATCGTCAGGGGATTTCAGCAAGTGACGTTCCGGTGATGATTCGCGTCTGGCGTCTGGATAACAAGCTGTTTCTTGTCAGGTTTGTCGTCAGGCGGGTGGATTCGAGAAGGTCAGGCCAGCTCAATGACCACGGGGCAATGATCGCTGCCTGTGACGTCAGGGCGAATGTAGGCGCGTTTGAGGCGAGGGCGGAGTGCAGCGCTGATGAGGAAGTAATCAATGCGCCAGCCGACATTCCGGGCGCGGGCACCGCCCATCGGACTCCACCAGGTGTAATGCTTCGGGCCTTTCTCGAACTCACGGAAAGTGTCGAGGAAGCCGGCATTGACGAAGGCGGTGAAGCCTGCGCGCTCCTCGGGCGTGAAACCATGGTTTTTTACATTGGCCTTGGGATTCGCGAGATCAATTTCTGCATGGGCCACGTTTAGGTCGCCGCAGAAGATCACGGGCTTTTTCTTTTCGAGCTTCTTGAGGAACTTCAGGAAGTCCTTGTCCCATTGCTGGCGGTAGGGCAGGCGGGTGAGTTCGCGTTTGGAGTTGGGGACATAAACGTTCACGAGGAAGAAGTCGTCGTACTCGGCGGTGAGCACGCGGCCTTCCTGGTCGTGTTCGGTGATGCCGAGGTGCGGCGTAACTTTGAGCGGGCGCTGTTTGGTGAAGATGGCCGTTCCGGAATAGCCCTTCTTCACGGCGCTGTTCCAATAGGTCGTGTATTTGGCGGGCCAGAGTTGTTCGACATCGTCCGGACTGCATTTGGTTTCCTGGAGGCAGAGGATGTCGGGTTTGTCGGTGTCGAGGAATTCGAGAAAGTTCCTTTTCAATACGGCGCGCAGGCCGTTGACGTTCCAGGAAATCAGTTTCATCTGCGGGAAGGCTAGGGTAAACTCGGGTGTGTGCCAATCTTCCGTGAATAGCGTTTCACGGCTGGCATCCAACTGGAAGCCTTCATGAAGACGTTGCTGAAAATGGCCGGCGTGCTGGCCTTGGGGCTGATGGGAGGGCGAAGTTGGGCGAACAGCCCGGAGGCCGCGCCGTTGCCGGCCGTGGAGACGGTGATCGAGCGGGCGGTGGCGCGGGCGCAGAAGGAGTTGGAGAACGACGCGGCTTTCAAGGCGAATTATTCCTACACGCGCAGCAAGACGACCGAGTACCGAAACATCCGGGGTAATCTCACCAAGCGCAAAGAGAAGACCAGTCTGAACGAGCCGTCGGCTCCCCGCACTGGCGAGAATTCGGATCGGACAACCGGCGGTGCGGGAACGAGCACCAACATCGTTTCCTCGGATGCGTCACAGAACAAGCGCGATTTGCTGGCGAACACGAATCTGGTGAAGCGGTTCTCGTTTGAATTGCAGGAGCGGGCGATCATTGATGGGCGTCCGACCTTGGTCGTGGATTTCAAACCGGCCAGCCAGAAGCCGCCGGCGTCGAATCTCAAGGAACGTTGTTTGAGCAAGGTGACCGGGCGCGTCTGGGTGGACGAGGCCGAATTTGTGATTGTGAAAGCGGAGGCGCGCCTGACCGAAGGGATCGGCTTGATTGGCGGTCTGGTGGGAGCGGTGCATAAATTCAATTTCAGCTTCGGGCGCGAACGGACGGAGGATGGGCTTTGGTACACGCGACAGTTGACGTGGCATCTGGAAATGCGGGAATTGATCGTGGAGCGGGTCATTGACTGCGTGGAGACCAAGACCGAGGTGCGCAAGGCACGGTGACGGTTTCATCGTCGGTGTCAACCACCAGGGGCCTTTTCCATTCGCAGCCAGCTTCTGTGGGCATTCTCAAACTGGCCCAGCTTGCTTCCACCTGCTACAGCGGTGTGCAAAATATGGTGAATGATCGGTATTAGACGGTGAGCCGTCCGGGCGGCGTTCGCCGATGATGCGGACAGTAAGAGTTTGAGTATGTCCGCTGAAACACCCTACTTTTCAGCGGCCGTAGCGCAAGTTCCTGATTCGCGCCCGGCTGCCGTGCATCCGCGATGCTTCCATTGCGGGACGCTTTGCCGTGCCGGGGTGTTCGAGCACAACGATAAGGCCTTTTGTTGTCGCGGTTGCCTCACGGTTTTTGAAATCCTTACGGAGAACGGGCTCACCGACTTCTACAAGTTGAGCGACACGGCAGGCGTGCGAATCAACGGCGACGCCACGAAAGATCAGTTCAAGTTCCTCGATGAACCGGCCGTGCGCGAACGGCTCGTGGATTTTGCCGATGCCAAACTCACGCGGGTCACTTTCCAGATTCCGACGATCCACTGCATTGCTTGCGTGTGGTTGCTGGAGAATTTGTTTCGACTGATGCCCGGGCTGGGGCAATCACAAGTGAACTTCCCGCGCAAGGAAGTGGCACTGTCCTTCGATACGGCCAAGGTCAAGTTGAGCGAGGTGGTGGCACTGCTGGCATCGCTGGGCTACGAGCCGGAATTGAAGCTTTCCTCCCTGGACGCGAAACCGCGCAGCCGGGCGGCCCGGCGATTGTGGATTCAACTGGGCCTGGCAGGATTTGCGTTTGGCAACATCATGTTGTTCAGCATCTCGGCGTATTTGGGGCTGGACACGTTCGCCGGACCGGGCTTCCGAAAGATGGTCGGGGCGATCAGTCTGGTGCTCGCGCTGCCGGTGGTGGTTTACAGCGCGTCCGAGTATTGGCGCGCGGCGTGGACGAGTCTGCGTGGGCGGCTGCTCAATATTGATGTGCCGATCGCGGCGGGATTGGTCGCAATTTTTGCGCAGAGCACCTACGAGGTGATGCTGGGGCGCGGGGACGGCTACTTCGATTCGCTGACCGGACTGATCTTCTTCCTGCTGTGCGGCCGATTATTCCAACAGAAGACCTACGACCGGCTGGCGTTTGATCGGGATTACAAGTCGTTCTTTCCGCTGTCGGTGACGCGCAAGCGTGGACGCAGCGAGGAGGCGGTTTCCCTCGCGCAACTTGACGTCGGTGATCATTTGATCATCCGCAACGGCGAGTTGATTCCGGCGGATGCGAAACTCAGCACTGGCCCGGCGTTGATTGATTACAGCTTCGTGACGGGTGAATCCGAGCCGGTGGAAAAGAAGGAGGGGGATTACCTCTTCGCGGGCGGTCGGCAGCTGGGCGGCGCGATTGAAGTCGAGATGACCAAAGCTGTGTCGCAGAGCTACCTGACGTCGCTCTGGAACCAGGACGCCTTCCGCAAGGAGCGGGCGGATACGCTCAACACGTTGACCAATGCGTATAGTCAGCGGTTCACCAAGTTGATCATCGCCGTGGCGATTGGGGCCGCGGTCTTCTGGGCAATTGTGAATCCCGCGCTGTCGCTCAAGGCATTCACTTCGGTTTTGATCGTGGCCTGTCCATGTGCGCTGGCATTGGCGGCACCGTTTGCGCTCGGCACGGCACAACGCACGCTGGCCCGCCGGAATGTTTTCCTCAGGAATCCCTACGTGTTGGAAACCCTGTCCGAGGTCAACGCCGTGGTGTTCGACAAAACGGGAACGCTGACCGCGGCAGGCGCAGGCTCGGTGACGTGGCAGGGGGCCGCGCTGAACCAAACCGAGGAGCGCTGGTTGTATTCGATGACCCGGCATTCGACGCATCCATTGGCGGTGCGACTCGGGGAGGCGATTGCGCGCGAACATTTTCCCGAGGCGGTGCGTTCGTTTTTGGAAACCCCCGGGCGGGGCATGGAAGCGAGTGTGGACGGTCACGAGATCTGGATGGGCGCCGCGGTATGGCTCGCTTCGCGCGGGGCGGACACAGATGAAATCGCGGCGGCGCAAAACGCCGCCGGGGGGGGCAGCACGGTGCATGTGGCGATTGATGGAAAATATCGCGGATGTTTCCTCCTGGCCAGCGCTGTGCGGCCGGAGACGAAGAACCTCATCAGTGAGTTGAAAGAGGATTGCGACATTTCCCTCCTGTCGGGCGACAACGAGAAGCAACGCTGGAAATTCCGCCAGATTTTCCAGGGTGAGTCGCAACTGCGCTTTAATCAAAGTCCGATGGACAAGCTGGGTTTCGTTCGCCAGCTCCAAGAGCAAGGGAAGACGGTGATGATGGTGGGCGACGGCCTGAACGACGCCGGCGCGCTGAAACAAAGCGATGTCGGGGTGGCGGTGGTAGAAAACGTGAGCGCCTTTTCGCCGGCCAGTGATGTGATTGTGGCGGCCGACATGGTGACGCGGCTCGCCGAAGTGTGCCGCTACGCGAAGCAATCCGTGCGGGTGGTGCGGGCGGCATTCTTGATTTCGG
The DNA here is from genome assembly GCA_044225555.1 of Limisphaerales bacterium. Taxonomy (GTDB): domain Bacteria; phylum Verrucomicrobiota; class Verrucomicrobiia; order Limisphaerales; family JADLHS01; genus JADLHS01. The sequence continues at coordinate 343,838 of JBGAIM010000005.1, forward strand.
CGGCTTACAACCTCGTGGGGGTGGCGATTGCCGCAAGCGGAAAACTTTCGCCGGTGGTGTGCGCGATTCTGATGCCCGTGAGTTCGGTGACGGTGGTGGCGTTTGCCTGTGGGGCGGCAACGTGGGCTGGACGAAAACTCGCCTGCCGGAAGGAGAACCTATGACCTTCATTTTTTCTTTGCCGCTTGTTCGCATGGCCATGGCGGTATTGCGTCCTGCGCCTACGAAGTGTTGCGGGCGACACCGGTCGCTGCCGGGTTTCCGCTGTTTGAATTGTCCGGTCAAACGAGAGCACGAGGCTCGAAGGCTGGCCCGTCCGGCGGAGTAAATTGCGATGAGCGTCATCTTCCTCCTCATTCCGTTGAGCATCGTGATCGCGCTGTGTTTTCTCGGCGCATTCATCTGGGCGGTTCGTTCCGGTCAGTATGAAGACACTTGCACACCTTCCATGAGACTCTTGCTGGAAGAGCAGCGGACAAATGCCAAGCCCGGGGCCAAGGCAAACCCGGAGGGCGACCCGCCCCCGAGCGGCACGGACGAAGGGAGCAAGGGATGATTGGTAAAGGACAATGTCGGAGTGGTCGTCGAGCCCGGACATGCATTGAATTAGCGGGTATGAATTCAATCAAATTGATAACTCGCATAACAACAACGGTCGCCGCGTTTGCGGCGGGAGTGCTGCTTCCAACGACAACCTTGAAGGCGGCGGAGCCGGCTACGGCTGAAAGTGACTGGAAGTCGAAGCTAATCACGCCGGTGGCGAACCCGATTTATTTTGAAGACCCGCGCATTACGAGCGAAGTCAGGCCGATCTTCATGCAACATTGGTTGCCGGACACGTTTGATTTTAGCGGCGGCTCGGTGCCACTGGGAGGAGATGCTCAGGTATTTGCGGTTCAATTACGCTATGCGTTGACGGAGAGACTGGCACTGATTGCAACGAAGGATGGCTACATTCAGTTCAAGCCGGGCGGGGCTCTGCAGGCCAATCATGGTTATGGTTGGGCCGATCTGGCCGCCGGGGTAAAGTATCTGCTCGTGGACAGTGAAGAGCACCATTTTCTGCTCACACCCGGTCTGACCATTACCTTGCCGACGGGCAGCCCGAGCGTGCATCAAGGCGACGGGGGCGGGGAGTGGAACTTGTTCGTGTCGGGAGCCAAGGCCTGGAATGATTTTCATGTGACGGGCAACCTGGGTTTCCGGATTCCCAACAACTTCGACGAACAAACCGCGCAGATGCACTACAGCCTGCAACTGGACTACTACGTCCACAAATACTTCATCCCGTTCTTTGCGTTGAACGGTTATACGATCCTGACCGACGGTGACGACCTGTTGCTCGGAGCCGTGCCGCTGAACACGGAGATGTACGACCTGATTAATTTCGGCAGCACGAATGCCAAAGGGACGACACAACTCACGGTCGGCGGTGGTTTCCGTTCGCACCTGCTGGAGAATCTGGACGTGGGCGTGGCCTACGAGGTGGGTGTCGTGGAACCGGTGGGCATTTTCGACAGCCGGGTCACCGTGGACATGATCTGGCGATTTTAACCTTTGACGCACGGGGCTGAACCTGGTTCAGCCCCGTTTTCGATTTACAACACGCACACAACCAATTGATCGCATGAACGTAGAAACCTTCAAATACGACAACCGCATCGTCCGCGCTTTCGCGATTGCCACCATCATCTGGGGGCTCGTGGGCTTCAGCGCCGGATTGCTGATTGCCTGCCAGTTGTTCTATCCGGACCTGAACTTGAACCTCCAGTTCACTTCGTTCGGGCGGTTGCGCCCGTTGCACACCAACGCGGTCATTTTCGCTTTCGTGGGCAACGCGATGTTCATGGGGATCTATTATTCGCTGCAACGGCTGTGCAAGGCGCGAATGTTCAGCGATCTTTTGAGCTGGGTGAACTTCTGGGGCTGGCAGCTGATCATCGTGAGTGCCGCGGCCACGTTGCCCCTGGGGCTGACGACGAGCAAGGAATACGCGGAACTCGAATGGCCGATTGACATCGCCATCGCGCTGATCTGGGTGGTGTTCACGGTGAATCTGCTGGGAACGATCCTCAAACGTCGCGAGAAACACATCTACGTTGCCATCTGGTTTTACATCGCCACCGCGGTTACGGTAGCAATGCTGCATATCGTCAACTCGTTGGAAATGCCCGCGAGCGCGTTCAAGAGCTATTCGATTTATGCCGGAGTCCAGGACGCGTTGGTGCAATGGTGGTATGGCCACAATGCCGTGGCCTTTTTCCTGACCACGCCTTTTCTTGGCCTCATGTATTACTTCCTGCCGAAGGCGGCCGACCGCCCGGTGTTCAGCTACCGGCTTTCGATCATTCACTTCTGGGGGCTGATCTTCATCTACATCTGGGCGGGGCCGCATCACCTGCTTTACACGGCGCTGCCGGACTGGGCGCAATCGCTCGGCATGGTGTTCTCGCTGATGCTCATCGCGCCGAGCTGGGGTGGCATGTTGAACGGCTTGCTGACTTTGCGCGGGGCCTGGGACAAGGTGCGCGAACAACCCATGTTGAAATTCATGGTGGTGGCGGTGACGGCTTACGGCATGGCGACGCTGGAGGGGCCGATTCTCGCTATCAAATCAGTGAACTCCCTCTCGCACTACACGGACTGGACCATTGCGCACGTGCACACCGGCGCGCTCGGCTGGAACGGCTTCATCGCGTTCTCCATGCTCTACTGGCTCTTCCCGCGGTTGTGGAACACCAAGTTGCATTCGGTGAAGCTGGCGAACTGGCACTTCTGGATCGCGCTGCTCGGCATGATGTTTTACGTGGTGCCGATGTATGCCTCGGGCATCACGCAGGGCTTGATGTGGAAACAATTCACCAAGGAAGGCTTCCTGCAGTATCCGAACTTTCTGGAAACGGTGACGCACCTAATTGACTTCTACAAGTTGCGCGCCATCGGCGGCTCGCTCTACATCGTTGGGGCGTTCCTGATGACCTATAATCTCTGGCGCACGGCCAAGGCCGGGAAATTTGAACCTGACACGGAAGCGCAGGCAGCCGCAATCACCAAGGAAGCGCCCGCGCACGACGACCATCCTTACAAACATCGCTGGCTGGAAGCCAAGCCCGTGACCTTCACGGTGCTGGCCTTGGTGGCGGTGGCGATTGGTGGGTTGATCGAGATCGTCCCCATGTTTCTCATCAAGAACAATGTTCCGACGATCACGAGCGTCAAGCCGTACACCCCGCTGGAAATGACCGGGCGCGATATTTACATCCGCGAGGGTTGCGTCGGTTGCCATTCGCAGATGGTCCGGCCCTTCCGCAGCGAGACCGAACGTTACGGCGAATACTCCAAGGCCGGCGAATTCGTCAATGACCACCCATTCCTCTGGGGTTCGAAGCGCACCGGGCCGGATTTGCATCGCGAGGGCGGAAAGTATCCGGACGCGTGGCATTACAACCACATGGACGATCCGCGCGCGACTTCGCCCGGCTCGATCATGCCGCGGTATTCGTGGTTGTTGACGCAGAAGATTGACACGAACGCGGTCGCGCCCCGCATTGCGGCGCTGCGCAAGGTCGGCGTGCCGTATCCCGTCGGCTACGAAAATGGTGAGGCTCAGAAGGATCTGCAAAAGCAGGCCGCGTCCATCGTGATCGGCCTGAAAATCGGCTCGGTGGATTCGCAACCGGACCGCGAGATCATCGCCCTGATTGCGTATCTCCAACGACTCGGCAAAGACATCAAGGCGGAACCGGTAGCGTCCGCGACAACGAAATAACTCTCAAGTGTATGATCAAGAATGTTCTCAGCGATATTGGAGGCGTCGGCATTTACGGCGTCATCTCCATTTGCCTGTTCTTCACGGTGTTCATTGGGATGCTCATCTGGGTTTTCGCAATGAAGAAGTCATTCGCCCAAAACATGAGCGCCTTGCCGCTGAACGACGGCGAGAAAAACTCTGACCGGAAAGGAAATTCCCATGAATAACAATCCCACGGAAGGCAAGTTGATGGACCACGAGGCGGACGGCATCAAGGAATTGGACAATCTGCTCCCGCGCTGGTGGGTCTGGTTGTTCAACCTCAGCATCGCGTTCGCGGTTGTTTACCTGATCTATTACCACGTGGCCGGGGCCGGCGATTTGCAGGCCGCCGAATACACGAAGGAATGGAAGCGCGGTGAAGAACTCAAGAGCGCGGCCATCGCCAAGTTCGAGTCCGGCATCGCCACGCTTACTCCGTCCACGGACAAAGCCGTGTTGGGCGACGGGCAAAGACTGTTTGTGACCTACTGCGCCCCCTGCCACCGTCCGGATGGCGGCGGTCTGGTGGGCCCGAATCTTTGTGACGATTACTGGATTCACGGCTCGAACTATCTGGACAACGTGAAAACCATCATCAACGGCGTGCCCGCGAAGGGCATGTTGACCTGGCGCGGGGTGCTGAATCCCGACCAGATCAAAGCGGTGAGCAGCTACATCTACACGTTGCGCGGGTCGAACCCGAAAAATCCCAAGCCGGCCGAGAACACGGTGACGGCTCCGACCGGGCCGAGCGCGTTTGAATGAGTGCTCAAAATCCCAGACACAAAAACGAAATCTGGCAGGGCTTAGGGCAGGGCGCGGATCGAGAGACGCGCCCTGCTTTTCCATTGGCCCAGGACCACGGTCATCGGGAGCACGCGGAACTTGGAGTTTCAATTCGATGATCGCCAAACCGCCCAACGAAAAATCCACCGGGCATGATCCCTTTCAAGCTTCGCAGGAAGCCGATTGGGAGAACTTCCGCGACCACTTGACGACGACCAACAAGCTTGGTCAACGCCAGTGGATCTACGCAAAGAAGCCGAAGGGCAACTGGACGCGGCGGCGTACCTGGCTGAGTTGGCTGCTCATCGGCATCATGTTTGCCGGCCCGTTTATCAAGATCAACGGCAACCCGCTGCTCTTGATGAACATCGTCGAACGGCGCTTCTCCATTCTCGGCCAGTTGTTCTGGCCGCAGGACATGGTGATCTTTGCGGTGGCGATGTTGATCTTCATCACGGGCATCATCATTTTCACGGCGGCCTATGGCCGGCTCTGGTGCGGTTGGACCTGCCCGCAGACCGTGATGATGGAAATGGTCTTTCGTAAACTGGAATACCTGATCGAAGGCGATGCGGTGGAACAAAAGAAACTCGCCGCCGCGCCGTGGACCCTGCGCAAGCTGGCGAAGAAGGTCTTCAAACAGGCGATCTTCTTTGGGTTGTCCTTCATCATCGGCAACACGCTGCTGGCTTACATCATTGGCAGTGACCAGCTTTATCAGATTGTCACCGACGACCCGCGTCAGCACGTGACGGGGCTGACCTTCATGATCCTGTTCACGTTATTGTTCTACGCCATCTTCGCGCGCTTTCGCGAGCAGGCTTGCACGTTCATCTGTCCGTATGGCCGCTTTCAATCCACGATGCTCGACGAAAACTCGATGATCGTGGCCTACGATTACAAGCGGGGGGAAAAGCGCGGCCCGCTGCGGCGCGACCAACCACTCGTTCATCGGATCGCGCAGGGCAAGGGCGACTGCATTGACTGCCATCAGTGCGTGGCCGTGTGCCCCACGGGCATTGACATCCGCAACGGCGTGCAGATGGAGTGCGTGCATTGCACGGCGTGCATTGATGCGTGCGATTCGGTAATGGACAAGGTCGGTTCGCCGCGCGGTCTCATTCGTTACGCCTCGCTGAACAGCATCGAAAAGGGCGAACCCATCCGGTTCACGCCGCGCATGAAACTTTATGCGGGCGTATTGGCGGGGCTGATTGCGCTGTTCCTGATCCTGGTGTTCACGCGTCCGGTGGTGGAAGCCATCCTGCTGCGGGCGCCCGGCGCCTTGTTCGTCCAGACCAGCGCCGACCGGATTGAAAATCTCTATACTCTAAAGTTGGTCAACAAAACGATGCGTGATCTCCCGGTGGAATTGAAACTCGAAAACGTCTCCGGCAAACTCGACGTGATGGGTGAAAAGAATCTCGTCGTGCCTGCCGGCAAACTCGCGGAGACTTCCATCATCATCGAACTGAACTCGGCCAATCTCACCGGCGCCACCACGAAACTCAAGGTGGGCGTTTATTCCGGAGGCAAGCTGGTGCAGACCGTGAAGACGGTTTTCGTCGGCCCGCGCACGAAAGACTGAAATCATGAGCAACCCAACCCCAACCCGCAATCTGTGGCCCGCTACCATAATCGGCTTTTTCATTGTGGCCGTTATTTTCCTGGGTTCGTTCGTCGTGTGGGCGATGCGGCAGCGCGAGGACCTGGTCTCGGCCGATTACTACGAACGCGAAGTCCGCTACCAGCAACAGCTCGATTCAATGAACCGCTCCCACGGACTGGCTGCGCAAGTGGTCGTCACGTTCGATCCCGCACAACAGGCGATTGTCATCACATTGCCCGCTGGCCAGACACAGGGCGCAACCGGTCAAGTACATCTCTATCGGCCATCGGATGCGCGGCTGGATCGGGAATTCCCGCTGGCATTGAACGCCCAAGGCGTACAGCGGCTTGAGACCAGGGAATTGAGCGGCGGACTGTGGAAGGTGCGAGTGAAATGGAACGCCAACGGGCAGGAGTATTTTCTGGATCAACCGGTCATCGTAACTGCCGGCTAGGCTGATCACCATGGAACTCTGGACCGCATTTTTGCTGGGCTTCGTCGGCAGCGCGCACTGCGCCGGCATGTGCGGGCCGCTGGCGCTGGCTTTGCCGGGCGGCGGCGGGCGTGCGACGTTCCTAGTCGGCCGGCTTCTCTACAATCTTGGTCGCGTGGTGACTTACCTGCTGATGGGCGCGTTCTTCGGCCTGCTCGGGCACGGCTTTGCCCTCGCTGGATTGCAGCGCTGGGTTTCGCTCGTGCTGGGCATCGTGATTCTCGTGGGTGTCTTCGTCTCGCCACGGTTCGCCAATGCATTGCCGGTGACGCGATTCGTCAGTTGGCTGAAGGCCACGCTGGGCCGGCTGTTTCAGCAACGGGCACTGACCTCACTGTTTGGCGTTGGATTGTTAAACGGATTGTTGCCCTGCGGCTTGGTTTACATCGCTTGCGCGGGGGCGACGGCCACGGGGAATCTGTGGAGCGGCGTGGACTACATGATCGCCTTCGGCTTGGGCACGGGGCCGATGATGCTGGCGATTTCGCTTATCGGGACCAAACTCCAGTTTGTCCTCCGACTGAGGCTGCAACGGTTGATTCCGGCGAGTCTCGCGATCGTGGGCGCATTGCTGCTCCTGCGCGGCATGGCGCTGGGTATCCCGTATGTCAGCCCCAATCTCCCGGCACAGCCCGGTGCGGCGAGTTGCTGCCATTGAGAGCCTCATTACGACTGAGGGGGTGCAGCGACCAACTATGTGCTTCCCGTGACTGTCCAAAACGGCTATGAAACCGTCCATGCAAAAATCTCTTTCTTTGGTTGTTGCTGGCCTGATCGGCGCCGCGCTCTGCGGGAATACCGTTCACGCGGCTGAGGTGAAACCGCTGCGTGTGTTGTTGATCACCGGCGGCTGCTGCCACGACTACGCCCGGCAAAAAGACATTCTGAAAAGAGGCCTCGAAGCGCGGGCCAACGTCGTTGTGACCCAGGTCCATACCGACGACGGCAGCACCAAGCCGCCGCTCGCCATTCTCGGTAATCCAGATTACGCCAAGGGATATGATGTGGTCATTCATGACGAGTGCGCGGCGGACATCAATGATCCCGCCACTATCAAGGGCATAGTTGCGCCACACCGCGCGGGCATTCCTGGAGTGAACCTGCATTGTGCCATGCACTGTTATCGCATTGGTAACCCCGGCGAGAAGGCTACGGCGGGTACGGACCGGGCTCTGTGGTTTGATTACCTTGGCCTTCAGTCGAGCGGTCACGGTGCCCAATTGCCGATCGCCATCCATTTCACCGATACGAATCAGCCGATCATTCGCAGCTTGGCCGACTGGACCACGATCAATGAGGAGCTTTACAACAATATCCAGATTCTGCCGACCGCCAAACCGCTCGCCACGGGCGCACAAACTGTGAAGAACAAGGAAGGGGTCGAGAAGGAAAACAAATATGTCGTGGCTTGGATCAACGACTACCAGGGCACCCGCGTCTTCAGCACCACCCTCGGTCACAACAATGAAACCGTCGCGGATGGTCGCTATCTGGACCTGGTCACCCGTGGCCTGCTTTGGGCTTGTGGCAAGCTCGATGAGCAAGGGGTCATCGCACCCGGCTACGGCCCGAAGCACTGATTCAACAATCGCAGAAAATGAGTTCGTTGACGCTGTCTCCCGAGGCGTCTAAAGTGCGGCGGTCGTAATGATTGCCAGGACTACCACAACCCAGCCGACCGTGCCGAACTTTCGGGTCGGTGACGAACGGCTCGTCAAGCTCACCGCCACTGCCGGCAAAAAAGTCGGCGCGCTACTGACCAAGCAAGGCCGTCCCAACGGCGTGTTGCGCGTGGCGGTGGTGGGTGGTGGCTGTTCCGGACTGCAATACAAGATGGATTTGCAGGACGCGCCGGCAAACCGGGATTTTCTGGTCGAGTCCGCCGGAGTGAAGGTGGTCGTGGATCCCAAGAGTGCTCTCTACGTGACCGGCAGCGAACTCGATTACGTGGACGCACTTCAGGATGGTGGCTTCAAGGTGAAGAATCCCAACGCGGCCACGAGCTGTTCCTGTGGCGAGAGCTTCAGCGCGTAATGACGGACTATTTCGCCCTGCTCAACGAGCCGCGCCGTCCGTGGCTGGAGGCGGAGGCCCTGAAGGAAAAATTCCTCGCCCTTTCGGCTGAAGTTCATCCCGACCGGGTACACCTATCATCGGAAGCGGACAAGCTCGCTGCCAATCGCCGTTACACGGAACTCAACGCGGCTTACCATTGCCTCCGTGAGCCACGCGACCGGTTGCGGCATCTGTTGGAACTTGAACTGGGCAAGAAACCTTCCGACCTGACGAACGTGCCGGACGACCTCATGGACTTGTTCTTTGGCGTCGGGAAAGTGTTGAAAGAGACGGATGCCTTTATCGTAGAGAAGAGCAAGGCGACGTCGCCGTTGCTTCAGGTGCAGTTTTTCGAGCGGGGACAAGAGTGGATTGAAAAGTTGGGTGGGCTGCGGCAGACAATCAACTCGCGGCGCGAGCCTTTGATCAACGAGTTGAAGTCGCTCAGCCCGACTTGGGATGGCAAACCGCAAAAGCCATTGGAGCGGTTGCTGGAAATCTGGCGGCTGTTGAGTTTTTACGAGCGCTGGCTGGCGCAAAATCAGGAGCGGGTGGTGCAGCTTTCCTTTTAATGTTATGGGACGATTACCTTTTCTCGGAGTTCTCCTTTTCGCCCTGACTGCTGGCGCGGCGGACGAAACCTGGCCGTCGGCCTTGAGCCGGATGCCGCTGGGGAGCGGGGCAGTTGAACTGAACCGCACCAACTGTGCGCAGTTGATCCTTGGGGGCTTCCAATCCAACGCCACGGTCAAGGCACTCATCTTTATGCCCGGGGCGACGGACGAACTTTATTTCTTCCACCGAGTCCAGGCGGCCGTGACCAACGTAAGCCCATCGTTGTTCGATGCGTTGGCTGCGCTCACCAACCAATCGCCGTTGCGCGTGGTTTTTCGCGCGCCGTTCCTGTTGATTTATTCCGAGGAAGACGTGCTGGACCTGGACATCAAGATTCAGCACCAGCGTACCGCGGAAAACCTCAAGACGGACAAGCCCGTGCCGCACCTTGCCGTGATTGATCGAGATTGGACGCAGTTGCTGAAGGTGATCAAGAAGCCCATCAGCCCGACGCTGCTGCCGTACGAGGGCACGACGGGATCGTGGCATTTCTATCGGCACACCTTCGCCGGTTGGAATCTCACGCAATGGGAAACTTTGGAGGCGTGCGCGCTCGCGGGCAAAACGAAGTTCACCGTGATTCGCAACGGTGTCATCTTTGAACTCGATCTGCGTACCGGCGCAATGCCGAAGCTCGATTTTTTCCCCGGGAGATGACCGGGGAAATTCCGGGAAGCCGACGGGAAAACTTCCGGGAGCCACGACCGCGAGAGACATCATTTGTCCGCGAACAAGACAAAACTTTTTCGGCGCGCGTGCAATTTCCCCGGCAGGCACGCATGGTATATGGACTGCTTTTCCACGAGCCATGAAAATGCAATGTTCAACTCCAACTGAGGGAACGTTGTGTTTCTCACCGTTTGGACCTCAGAGTCCAAACGAAAGTCCCTCCATGACTCCGCTGGTATGTGTTGGGCCAAAAGCCTGATGCTCTTCTCTACTGGGTTTGGTTTCCGGGGGCTGGCTCGCACCAGCCCCCGGTTTTTTTGCCTGAATCAGGCGAAACTTCAGAAATCGTGGGTCAAAATCGCCTCCGCACGCCGACACAGTTCCCGGCCGTAATCGGTCCAGATGCCCTGACCCCAATAGCGGTAGCAGCTTGTCTGGGAGCAGAGCAGGTAGAAGAGAGCGTTGCGGTAACGGGGATCGCTCGTGGGGACCTTCGGCTTGAGCACCTTCTCGTTGAACAGTGAACTGGCTTTTTCCATCGGTCCGAGGACGTTTTCATAGCCGCGTACCCAGGAAATGTCGTTGGTCCAACTGCCGCCCTCCATGTGAAAACGATGGTCCTGTTTCTTGAGCTGCTCGATGACTTCCGCCAGCTTCTTTTCGCCGTCGCCAGCCTTGAAATTGTCCCAGATGCGCTTCTGATGAATGGGTTGAAGAACCGGGAGATCCGTTTCCTTGAGGCCGAGCGCGTAAAGTTGGTCGAGGTATTCGGAAACATTCATCATTGGCGAGCGCGAACCGGTGGCCTCGCGGGCGACTTCGAGGAACTTGGGGGGAAACTCGTTCATCATCACGCCGCCGTTTTCGCCGTCGGCAATCTGCGTGACCAGTGGCGGGACGTGTTTGCCGGCGAGTTCCCAGCGCGACAATCCTTTGGCCTCATAATACGGCTGCATCTGCGCGACGAGTTTGGTGTCGCTGCCCTGGGTTTTGATGATGGCAATGATGCTGGTCTCCTTGCCGTGCGAGTTCCGGCAGACCAGGCGGTGCGGGAGATGTTTCTTCTCCGGACCGTGACCATTCTCGGGTCGTTCGGCGGAGTGTTCCTGAACGAGCAGCCATTCGTAGCCGCAATCCTTGAGCGTCTTGATGTATTCGTAGGCAATGTCCGGGTGATTGGGCAACGCCATCTCGGACGGCGAGAATCCACGCACCCGGCTCAAAGCTTCCAAGCCAAAGATGGCGGCGAAGTGGTGTCGCCAGGCCTGAACATGCAGCCGAAAATCCTGCACGGGCGTCGAGGGCGCGACGGCGTGGCCCCAAGGCATCCCGAGCCATTCGACGGCGTGGAGATAACGCGGGTCGCAGGTGATGCGTTTCAGGTTGTCGAACACATCGTGCAATCCCATGTGACGCATTCCATGGAAGAGCGTGCCGGAATACTCCAGCATCACGCGCGGCTGTTTGCCTTCGTCAATCAATTGGGGGACGAATTCGCCCATGCGTTTGTAACACCAGTGGAACACGGAGGCGTTGTGATTATCGCCAATGCCCGGGTTGTCCATCATGTGCTTGAGATTGCTGATGACGTCGGCGGTTTGCAGGTTCGAGCCGCCGGCGGGAATCAACGGCTGATGCATGTGCAGCGCGATGGCGCAGGCGCTATTGATGTTGTTGAAATCAATGCCGTGGGGCGTCGACTTGGCGCGGGTCAGTTTTAGGGACGATTCTGAGCCGCAAAGGTTGGGGAGATTGTCAATGTATTCGGGCAGTGTGGTCATGCAGTTCCTTCTTTTGCGGCGTCATCCTCAGGAGGAACCGCAGGTTAGTCAATCACGTTGGCATCGTCGGTGGCCTCTGGTGGAGAAAAATCCATTGCTGAATAAGCCGGAATGTCCGCCGTCCAAGGCGGACCTTATGACTACCAAATCCCTCCCCCTATGCTTTTCCGCTCTCCCTTTCGCCTTGGCCTTGGTCGCACAAGCCAATCCCCAGGACAACTGGCCGCAGTGGCGCGGGCCGCTCGCCAACGGTATCGCTCCAGCAGCCAATCCGCCGCTGGAATGGAGCGAGACCAAGAACGTGAAATGGAAGGTGAAACTCCCCGGCAAAGGAACGGCCACTCCCATTGTTTGGAACGACCGGGTTTACCTCCTCACGGCGATTGCTCCCGAGAAGAAGTCTGAAACAAAACCTGCCGAGCCAGCGGCAACTAATGCTGCAACCGGAGGCGGGCAGGGCGGTCGGCCACGGGGTGGTGGATTTGGCCGGGGCGAGAAACCGACAGAACTTCATGAGTTCGTGGTTGTGTGCCTGGACCGCAAGACTGGGAAAAAATTGTGGCAAAAAACTGCCAAACAAGAGATCCCACACGAGGGTCATCACCAGGATCACGGTTTCGCTTCGGCCTCGCCGGTGACCGACGGCGAGGTGGTGCTGGCGTACTTTGGTTCGCGCGGGCTGCACTGCTACGACCTGGACGGCAACTTGAAATGGTCGAAGGACTTTGGCGACATGATCACACGGGCCGGCTTTGGTGAAGGGGCGTCGCCAGCATTGTACAAAGACACCGTGGTTGTTAACTGGGACGACGAGCTGGACAACGATTTCATCATCGCGCTCGACAAGCGCACCGGGAAAGAGCTTTGGAAGAATGCCCGCAACGAGGCGACGGGTTGGAGCACGCCGTTCATCCTCGAGTACGAAGGCAAAGCGCAGGTCATCGTAAGCGCCACGGGCAAGGTGCGCAGTTACGACCTCGCGTCGGGCAAGGAACTTTGGTCCTGCGGCGGCTTGGGCTCGAATCCGATTCCCACGCCGGTCGTCGGCGGCGACACGGTCTATGTGATGAGCGGGCATCGCGAGCCAAAGTTGATGGCCATCACGCTGGGGCGCACGGGCGACCTGACCGGCACGGACGCCGTGCGCTGGAGTCATGACAAGAGCACGCCTTATGTGCCCTCGCCGGTGTTGATTGGAGACTCGCTCTATTTCATTTCCCAGAATACCGGCAAGCTCTCCTGTTTTGATGCGAAGACCGGCCAGCCTCGTTATGAAGCCCAGCAATTGGAGGGCATCTTTGGCACGTATGCCTCGTTGGTGACGGCCAAGGATCGAGTTTATGTCCTGGGGCGGGAAGGCAAATGCGTGGTGCTTAAGCACGCCCCCAAGGTCGAAATTCTTGCGACGAACAAACTCGATGACCGGACGGACGCCTCCATCGCGCTCGCGGGCCGGGAGCTTTTTGTTCGCGGCCAGGAAAGCCTTTACTGCATCGCCGAACCCTGAGCCGCGGGGGCGTTGGTTTCGCTCCCGCGCGCCGGGACCATGGCGAAACAAAGCGACTCCGATTTGTTCGGCGCGTAGAATGCCGGAGCCGCCACTCTTTGAGGGTGCAGCGACTCGGGGTCAACGTGGAAGTCGCGCGTCGCGAATCGCCGCAGTGCGTCAGGGACTTTTTGGGCGCTCTCCGGACGCCAGACCAGCAATATGGTCGCTTGGTTCGGGGCCGGGACGGGTACACGGACGTTCGACACGGCCATGATCGTGCTGTCCGGGAAACAGAGCCGGAGATTGCCCGCCACGAGGTGACCATCGGCCAAAATTACGCCGCGCGTGAAACCGGTGGCGCGAATTTGCACGGCGAATGTGCGGTAGGGCACGTTCAAATTTGACGGTCCCCCGAACCAACCCGCCGCGGCCACTGTTCCGTACAAGGCCGTCGGCACGGCCAGCATTACCAACCCGGCCAGGGCAAACACGGCCTTGATCCGGTTGGCGTCCAATCGGGGTTGGGCCCAAGCTGTGATCACCAGCGGCAGGCTGATGAGCAGCGGTTGCAGCCAGCGGGCCCGAATCATGGTGACATGAAACGCCAGAACGGCGATGAGGCACAGCACAAGGCCGATGAGCATCGTCCGCTGGATCAGGGTCACCGACAGGCGATCGGCACTGGAGGTGGCGAGTTTCCGGGATCGAATCAATAGCAACCCGTACACCAGCACCGGGCCAACCACGAATTCACCGATGCGTTTCAGCAACCGACCGGCACCCTTCAGCGAGGCCAGCAGGAAATCTCCCGACTTCGGAATCTCGAACTTGTTCGATTGAGAAAGCAGGAGCTTTGGGTGGGTCCAGGCCCAATCCGCATGCGGCGCCACTACCAGCAGAAAACACGCGACCGTGAGAAGAAGCTTCCGGTTGAGCAGCGCCGAACGGAATGGGGGCAGGGACAAGCCCGCCAGCAGGAGCGAGACGATCACCACGGCGTAGTTGTATTTGGCCAGTACGCCCAGACCAGCGAGACCGCCAAAGAGACCATACCAGCCGGCGCCGCGAGTTTTGAAAAGTCGCAGCGCAACAAACATTGTGGCGGCGGCGATGGCCGTCGCGAGTACGAGATGGGTTTGATCCCGCTGCGACTCCCACGAGAACAGCACGATGAGCAGCAGGGAAAAAGTGGCCAGCGTGGCGTGGATTGCCTCCTGAAAAATCTCACGGGCGGTGAGCCAGGTGAACAGGTAGATGCTGAACAGCAGAAGATTCTTGAGCAGGGACAGGGCAAACACGTTCACACCGAAGAGCGCGAACAGCGGGATTTGCAGCCAGGTGTAGAGCGGTGGTTGCGAGCCATAACCCCAGAGCCAGACCTGGGTCACGAGTGACTGTTCCGCCTCGTCGTTTTGCAGGCTGTCCGAAATCACGGACCGCAGCAGCAAGTGCAACAGAAAATATCCCGCCAGCACGCCGAGCGTGATGCGCGGGTTTTCCAGGAACGATTTCCGGGTGGCCATCAATCGAGTCGGTTTTGGTGGCGGGCGAAATCAATGCCGGACCTGGAAGCGCAACGCTGGAGGCCGGCCAGCGGTTGCAGGCAGATTCTTGAAGGGGGAACAAACCTAGTGCATGCCAGCGCGCTTCGCTCGTCGAGCGATGCGGCTCTCCCCGGCACCCATGACGGAACACAGCTGGTTTTCACACGGCAGGCCAGCCTTCTACGCTTTTCGCGGGAAGAAGCGAGCGAAAAAATCAAACCAGCTTTGAGAATCCGGATTACGGCAGGCGATAGACCCGGAAGTTGTTCTCGGCCTCGCCAAGGTTCGTGGTCAGCGTGCAATTCATTCCGGTGGCGAGGAGATTGTTGGCGAGGGTGCTCCAGGTGACAAGGTTGGTCGAAGTCTCGACCCGATACGGCTGGCCGGGCACGGACTCCCAGCGCAAGGTGACGGCCAGGTTGGTGCGCACGAGGGAGAGCAGCTTGAACGGCTTGTCGTAGGGATTGTTGAACACCACCAGCACGGGCAAGTGGTCGGATGCGACCTTGCAGTCGTTGCTGTTCAGATTCGGCGGCAGCGTTGTGAGCCGGTCGGTGCGGAACACCTGGCTGGTGCGGAGGTTGGAGAACAGGAGTTGGTCCGGGAAGACAAAGTCAATCCGCTCGCCGGGGTTTGCCGTCGTGGTGGAATACGTATTAATGCTGCCGGTGACCGGATTCTTTGGATTCGTGAGAACCAGACCGGTGGCGGGACTGATGAGGGTTTGAATCGCCAGCGCGTTGGTATCGCCATCGTTCATGTCGCCGGAGAGCGTGTAGGGATCGTAGGGGTAGAGCGTAAACAGGTTGGTGGCGAAAAAGTTGGTGATGGCGGCAGCCTCGGCGGCGCGTTTGGCCGAGGCATCTGCGTAGGTCGTGCCGGCGGTGGATTTAAGATGGGTGGTGAACACGTGCAGCGGGCGCGGGAAACCGGGCACCGCAATCTGGGCTTCAAACAGGTCGCGCGTGAAGTTGTCGAGGGCGTTGTTGGCGTTGCTGTAGCCGAAACCGCGCAGATCAATTCCATCCAGCCATTTGCTCGCGCGGGTGATGGGATGACGGCTGGCAATGGTGCTGACGATGGAGCCGTCCGTGCCGCTGCTGATGGCGACGAAGTAGCCAGGCAGGAAGGCGTTGATGAAATTGGTCATCTCGTAACGCAGGTCGAATGGGATTTCGTTGAACGTGATCACATCGGGTTGGAGGTATTGAAGTTGCCGCGCAATGGCCTGGACCTGCGCTGCGTTGGTGCTCCAATCCGTTGCGCCGTTGCCTTTGACATTGTAGGTCAACAGCGAGAACCCAGGTTCGGCGGGCACGTTCGTCACGAAGGTGAGGGTGGCGGGCTGGCTATTGGTGACGCCGGCGATGTTGGTGGCAACGAGAACGTAATCGCCGCCCTGATTTAAGGTCACGTTGGTCAGGACGAGCGTGGTGTTGGTGGCGTCGGCGAGGTTCGTGCCGTTGAACTGCCATTGATAGGCGGGCAGGGGATAACCAGTGGCCGAACCGGTGAAGGTGACGGTGCCGCCCAGAAAAGCCTGCTGACTCTCCGGTTGAAGGCTGATGACGGGTGCCGTGGGCGGGGCGTTCGAGTCACTGTTGAATACAACACTGAGGTCGTCGATGCCAAAGCCGTGGTCGTTGCCGGTGTCATTGATATCGGACCAACGCAGGAATATTTCCTGACCGGGGGCGACGGACACGCCGGTGAGCAGAACACTGGCAAACGTCTGGCGATTGGAGGTGGCGTTGCCATCGAGGGCGCCCGCAGTTGCGCCCACGGTGGGGGTGACAAAGTCGAGCGCGGCAAAGTTGGTCCACGCGCTGGCATTGGCCGCATCGGAGTTGGTGATGGCGTCGGAACTGGTGCGGTAGGAGAATGTCAGAGTCTGGGATGAAGTGTTCCCACCATTCCGCCATTGTTCACCGGTGTAGGACACAAAGATATTGAATTGCACCGTCGCAGTGTCATTCGTGAAGCGCACGCCAAAAGCCAGCGTTCCCGGAGTGCCGGATGAAGTCGAGCCCAGCGCCCGGTCATTGACACTCCCAATTCCAGCGACGCCAAAGCTGTAAATGGCGCCCGCATTGTCGGAACCAGTGCCGGCGCGATAAGCGGTGATGGCCGGCGGCGCGACACTCTTCGAGGCGTACCAGCCGGGCAATGTCGTGTTATCTGTCCACGGGTTGGCCGTGCCACTGCCGGCGAGCGAATCGAAACTTTGACTGTAAATGCCCGCGCTGATGGCAATTTGAGAACAAGCCGGAAGCGTCGAAAGGCCGGCCAGACCGACGGTCAGGGCGGCTAGGAGGCAAAATCTGATTTTCATCCGGATCAATTCAACAAACGACCTCTCTCCGGGCCGCGTCTGGACATTATTCGCACACTTGGCGTTGGCGGGCAAAGCGGTTCTGGAGCTACTTCAAGAAGTCCACCTTGGCACTGAGTTCGGGCGTGAGGAATTTATCCGGGTTGCGAATCTGCACCTTGATTTGCAGCGTCCCCTTGGCGCGATTGGCCTCCGGCGCCACTTCCGCCACGTAACCCTCGTAGGACTTGTCCGGATAGGCTTCGGGGCTGACGCGGCATTTCTGATTCAGGGAAATCTTGGAAAGGTCAGCTTCGTTCATGTCGATCTCGACCTGCAAATCCTTGGGATCGGCCATGGCAATCAGTGCCGTACTGGGGCCGCGCGTTCCGCCGAAACTTTGCGGCGCGACCAGTTCATTCGGGTCCACCAGTTTCTCCAGCACGACGCCATTGATCGGGGAACGGATGGTGCACCAGTCGAGAAATGTTTTTGCCACGGCGTGAGTACCCTCGGCTTCCTTGAGCGTTGCGCGAGC
The DNA here is from genome assembly GCA_044225555.1 of Limisphaerales bacterium. Classification (GTDB taxonomy): domain Bacteria; phylum Verrucomicrobiota; class Verrucomicrobiia; order Limisphaerales; family JADLHS01; genus JADLHS01. The sequence goes on from JBGAIM010000005.1 coordinate 361,521, forward strand.
GGCCTCAACCGTGAGCCGGGCATCATCCTGGGCCTGCTTGGATTCAATGTCCGTTTTGGCCAGTTGGTTCACCCGCTCAAAAAGAATTTCCGCCTTGGCGACGTTGGCCTTGGCGCTGGCGACCGCGCCATCCGCCTGCATTAAACGCGCCTGGTATTCCGTCTCATCCAACAGCACCACCACCTGATTGTTGGTCACGGAGTCACCCTTCTTTACCCCGATCCATTTCACCACGCCCATGAACCGCGGGCTGATCTCGATGCGCTCGCGGTTGATGATGTAGCCGCTCACCGTCAGGACGATATCGCCGCTGGGGGCGGGTGTCGGACTGGCATTTGTCGCCGGTGGGGTCGCCGGTGCGGCGGAAGCGGAACTGGTGAAACCTCCCGAAGTGGATTCAGATTTCGCGGGAGCGGTCGAATTTTTCAGAACCCGCACGTCGTCCCCAGCTTTGGGCCGCGCGAAGAAGACGGCGGCGAGGGTCACCACCGCCACCACGAGGAAGATGACCCACAACATTCCCTGCGGACGGGATTTTTGGCCGCGTTCGATCTCGAGCGATTTGAGCTTTTCAGCGTTCATGCGAACAACGGCGACACATTAGCAGACCCCGCCCGAAGCGCCAGTTGAAGTCGCAGTTGCGGCAGCCGGCCGTTTCAATATCATCCTTCCGCACGCTCGTCGCCTGTGCGACGGGCTTTTTGATTTGCGAAACCGAACTATGGCACTGCTCAACGAAAATTATCTGAAACTCAAAGCCGGCTATCTCTTCCCCGAGATCGGCCGCCGCGTGAAGGCTTTTGGCGAAGCCAATCCCGAAGCCGCCCAGCGCCTCATCCGGTGCGGTATCGGCGACGTGACCGAGCCCCTGCCGCCGGCGGTCGTCGCCGCCATGCACAAGGCCGTGGATGAAATGGCCGCACGCGAGACGTTCAAAGGTTACGGCCCGGAACAGGGCTATGAATGGTTGCGTACTGCCATCGCGAAGAGTGATTTTCGCGACCGAGGCATCGACGTTGCCGACGACGAGATCTTCGTCAGTGACGGCTCGAAGTGCGATTGCGGCAGCATCCTCGACATCCTCGGCGACAAAAACAAAATCGCCATCAGCGATCCCGTGTATCCCGTCTATGTGGATACGAATGTGATGGCCGGCCACACCGGACCAGCGAACGAAGCGGGTGCGTACAGCAAGATCGTTTATCTCCCATGTCGCCCGAGCAATGGTTTCATCCCCGAGCCGCCGAAGAAACACGTGGACGTGATTTATCTTTGTTCACCGAACAACCCGACTGGTGCGACTGCTACGCGCCCACAGCTCGAAGCCTGGGTGAAATATGCGCTGGAGCACAAGGCAGTCATCTTGTTCGACGCGGCTTACGAAGCGTATATCACCGACCCAGCGATTCCGCATTCCATCTACGAGATTCCCGGCGCGCGCGAGTGCGCCATCGAGTTCCGCAGCTTCTCGAAGAACGGTGGTTTCACTGGCACGCGCTGCGCGTTCACGGTCGTTCCCAAGACGCTCAACGCTTACACCAAGGCCGGCGAAGCGAAGCCGCTGCACCCGCTGTGGTCGCGCCGCATGACCACGAAGTTCAACGGTGTGAGCTATATCGTGCAGCGCGCGGCCGAAGCGCTTTACTCGCCGGAAGGCAAAGCGCAAGTGAAGGCGCTCATCGAGCATTATCTCGGCAACGCCGAAGTGCTGCGCAAAGGCGCGAAGAAAGCCGGACTGAAAGTTTTCGGCGGTGTGAATGCTCCTTACATCTGGGTGCGCACGCCGAAGGACGTGACGAGCTGGCAGGCTTTCGACAAGATTCTTGGCGAAGCCAACGTGGTCATCACACCCGGCTCAGGCTTCGGCTCGAAGGGCGAAGGCTTCTTCCGCATCAGCGCGTTCAACAGCCGCGCCAACGCGGAGGAAGTCGCGCGCCGGTTGCAGGAATTGAAGTGGTGAAATTGATCCGCACACGCGCCGTCGCCCTTGGGCTTTGCCTTGGTTCGGCGGCGTTTGCTTCGGGAGCGGACGGTGATGCGACCATCCGTGCGCGCGCAGGCAATTCCGAAATCGTCATCACCACCACGAGTCGACTGGCGGGTGCGATTCATTCGCTAACTTGGGACGGCAAGGAATTCATCAACAGCACGGATCACGGGCGGCAGTTGCAATCGGCGTGTTCGTTCGACAACACACCCACGGCGGAGGCTGAGACGTTCAATCCCACAGAGGCCGGTTCGCGGCGCGATCACGTTGGGCCAACTTCAACGAGCCGATTGCTGGAGTTGAATGCGGCAGGGAATCACCTGCGCACGCGCACGCAGATGGCATTCTGGCTCGCGCCCGGCGAACGGTCGGAAGGACAGCTCGCACGGAACCCCAATGCGTTGTCCGACTACATGCTGACCAAGGATGTGCGGATCGGCTACGAGCGTTGGCCGCAGGTATTGGATTATCGGGTGACGTTCAGCGTGCCGACGAATGCGCAACACACATACGCGCAATTCGAGGCGCTCACCGGCTACCTGCCGCCGGAGTTCGACACGTTCTGGCAGTTCAATCCCAAGGCGCTGAAACTTGAACCGCTCTCCTACGGTCCGGGTGAAATCAAGGCTCCCGTTGTGCTCGCGACGGCGGATGGCAGGCATGCGATGGGCATCTTCGCGCCACCGCAGGTCCAGCCCTTCACGACCGGACCGAGCTATGGTCGGTGGCGCTTCAAAGCCGAACGCGTCGTGAAATGGAATTGCGTCTTCCGGGTTCGAAAGGCAGAAGGCATACCCACAGGCGATTACGCCTATCGAATGTTGGTGCCTATTGGCACACGGGACGATGTGGAGGCGATGCTGCGGGAGTGGACTGGCAGGCCGAAGTCGTTAACGGATCCAGTTCGTTAACAGTGCTCACGGGCAGCGACGTAGAGGCGCTCGGCATCTTCGAGATTCAGTCGCTTCATTCTCTGCATTCGCTTTTGGAAATTCGTCGGCGTGGCCATTGACGGGTATTGAAGGCGGGCGCAATCTGCCAGACCAGTCGCATCACTTTCGTCCGATGAAGAACCCGCATTCATGGGTTCCGGTGGCGGCTTCAGACAGTAATTGTTTGTCCGAAACCGCTCCCGTTTTGTGTGTCCAAATGGCGACCAATTCCCCGGCACGTTTTTTAACTTCCCTATTCTATGAAAACTCAATGGAGATCATCACCAGTATTGTGGTTATGCGTTATGCTCGGTCTAACAGGGCTTCAAAGTCATGGCGCACCGGGTGATTTGGACCTGTCGTTTGATGCCGGGTCCACAATCAACGCAGCTATCAATGCTATGGCAGTGCAGAGTGATGGAAAGGTTCTAATTGGTGGAGGCTTCACGACCGTTCACGGCACCTTGCGAACAGGCCTGGCACGATTGCACTCCGACGGCACCACGGATGAGTCATTCAACATTCCTTTAAGTGGTAACCGAGTATCAATTAATGCAATCGCCATTCAGGCCGACGGAAAGGTGCTGATCGGCGGGAGCTTCGCTTCCGTCAACGGGACCAGCCAGAGCAATCTGGCCAGGCTGAACCTTGACGGTTCGTTGGACCTGACCTATTCGAACGCCCTAAGTGGAGTTTCGCAGTTGGTGCTCCAGAAGGATGGCAAGGTGCTGGTTACAGGAGGGTTCACAAATATCAACGGGATCGAGCGTCGCTACTTGGCCCGTTTGAATATTGACGGTTCGCTGGATGAAACCTTTCTCGACGGCGTCGCTGGACCCGTTTACTCCCTGGCCATTCAAGATGACGGCAAGATTGTCATTGCCAGCGACTTTGGCCCGACAGGTACTCCCGAGGAGAGGTATCTGGCGCGGCTCAATCAGGATGGCTCTGTGGACGCGTCCTTCTTGACGGATATGTCGGGGCCGGATTGGATCGTCCGCACTGTGTGTCTGCAACCAGACGGCAAGATTTTCATTGGCGGTTTTTTGACTCGTGCAACGGTCTATCTGTAAGCAATGTGGCCCGGCTGAACCCTGATGGCTCGTTGGACGGTACCTTTGTTCCCGAGGTTTGGGGCTACTTCTTCGGCCTTTCGAGAATCATGGTTCAGGGTGATGGGAAGGTGCTGCTTGAGGGACGACTGACTTGGAACGGCGGCCCAAACTTCGCCGGTGTGTTGAGGCTGAATCAAGATGGATCGCGAGATACCAATTATTCAGGCAGCACACCGGAGTTTGGGGAACTGGGAGGGGGTATCGGGGCGGTGGTGTTGAATGGCGATGGCTCCATGCTTTTGGCTGCCGGAAACGACTTCTCCTCGCCGCCGCGTCCCTTCCTGGTGAAGCTTTACTCAAACGGCTCCAGAGACGTCACGTTCGGCAATGGTCCCGCCGGCCCGGATAATGAGATTCACACTCTGGCAATTCAATCGGACGGCAGAGTCCTTATTGGAGGTGACTTCCGCACAGTCAATTTGGAAAGTCGCGGTGGCATCGCGCGCCTTAACCGCGATGGTTCGCTCGATTCGTCCTTTCTCTCTGCCCTCCCCGGCGCCGATGGTCCTGTCTGGGACATTGTACAGCAGAGTGACGGAAAATGTGTGATTGCCGGCGAGTTCAGGAACGTCAACGGGGTGCCACATCAGGGGATTGCCAGGCTAAATGCCGATGGATCGTTGGACAATGACTTCAACCCAGTTTTGGTGGGCTCCGGGCGTTACGTCTATGCGTTAGCGCTCCAGAGTGATGGCCGGATTATCACCGGTGGCTCCTTTACGTCTGTGAATGGCCTGGGTCGGACAAACGTGGCCCGGTTGAATCCTGATGGTTCAACCGACCCTTCCCTTGTGGCTTCAGCGTACGGTAGCCTCGCCAGCGTTCAAGCTCTGGTGTTGCAACCGGATGGTCGAATAGTCATCGGCGGGTTCTTTTCCACGGTCAATGGCGCCTCGCGCAACCGGATTGCGCGGCTCAACAATAACGGTTCGCTGGACACCTCATTCCTCAATGGCCTGAGCGGTGGGGATCAAGCCGTGTGGACTATTGCAGTCCAAAACGACGGCAAAACACTGGTTGGCGGTTGGTTTGAGACTTTCAATGGCGCATCGCGCAAGTATTTCGTCCGGCTCAATGTCAACGGAACGGTGGATACCTCTTTTCTGGCGGGACTGGCCGGGCCCAATGGTGGCCCTTGGAGTTTGGCGGTCCAAGACGACGGCAAGATTTTGGTGGGTGGTAGTTTCGGCAGTTTTAATGGTGTTGCGCGCAACAATCTGGCTCGGCTCAATGCCGACGGTTCGTTGGACGCTTCTTTTCTCAGTGGACAACCTGGCGCCGATCATGGCGTGTGGTGTCTCGCGCCACTCCCCGACGGCCGGCTGGTAATTGGGGGAGGCTTCAGTGTCGTCAACCAGATCCCGCGAAATTCAGTCGCGCGTTTGATGGTGAACTCGGTCGCGCCCGAGATCGTCACTTCGCCCACTAGCCAAACGGCTGAAACGGGCGCTTCGGTCCGGTTTGCCATCCAGGCCACTGGCGTGCCCCCACCGCGTTACCAGTGGTACTGCAATGGCATGGTGATGCCCGACTGTACCAATGCCGTGCTCGAATTGACGAATCTGCCAACCGCCCATAACGGTTCTTACACTGTGGTTGTGACCAATATTCTCGGGGCGGTCACGAGCGGGCCCGTCCAGCTAAATGTCATTAACACCGTCGAACGCCGGTCAGTTCCGGCCATTAACTTGATGGGTGAGGCTGGAAGTTTCCTAACCTTGGAGTACGCGAACGAGTTGAGCCCCGCCCCAGTTTGGTTGGCGTTGGACAGCGTCAGCCTCACCAGCACATCCGGGTTGTACTTTGACTTGTCTGCGCCACTCTCCACGCAGCGGTTCTATCGCGCCTGGCAGACGGGTGTGCCGACCGTGGCTCTGACCTTGAGCCGGCCCTCCATGGTCCCAACCATCACTCTGACTGGCAGCCTTGGCGACGAGATTCGTGTGGACGCGATCAACCAGTTTGGGCCGACGGACGCGTGGTTCACGCTGGACACGGTGACGCTGACGAACTCGTCGCAACTCTACTTTGATGTTACCGCACCGAGGCAACCGCAACGGCTCTACCGGTTCGTGCCGGTGCCGTAGAGCGCTTAACTTTCACGAAAGGAACATTCCATGAACGCAAAAGCAAGGTGTGAGATCCGACATAGGACGACACTTCAGAATCGGTCAGGATCGCCATGGTTGTTTTGGGCCAAATTGGTCGCGGCTGGCCTGTTCGTTTTCGGCATCGGTGCAGCCGGCTTTGCCCAGAGCTTTCAGAACCTTGGTTTCGAGACAGCCACGCTGGTACCCATCAACAGTGCCGACCCAAGTAAAGTCCAACCCGGCCCGGCGTTCCGCGGCTGGACAGTACTGTGGGATCAAGGTGCCGCTCCCTTCGTGCTGTATGACAACATGGCCCTCGATAGTGTCAATGTATCGCTCGTTGATACCAACTTTGGATACCAATTCCGACCGTTCCAAGGCAGGTTCACCGCCATACTGGAAGGAGGATTCTCTTGGTCAGGCCCGCCAGATCGAGATTCCGCCGCGATCGCGCAAACAGGCCTTATTCCAGCAACGGCAAAGACCCTGTTGTTTGATGCGAGTGCGGCCAACGTTGTGGTCAGTATCGGTGGGATAGTGATTCCTTACTATGCCCTTGCCTCTTATGTGGATTACATCCAGTTCGGATTGGACATTTCCAATTTCGCCGGCCAAACCATGGAAATCCGCTTCACCGCGAATCCAGCTCCACCTCCTGGCTTGGCCATCAACATCGTTTACCTGGATGATATCCGGTTCTCCAGCCTTATCAATGGTTTTTTAATTCCACGAATTTGATCGCTGGTGCTACCAGCTCCCATCTTCAGCTGACGAATGTTAATTTCGCTCAATCGGGTGCTTACACCGTGGTCCTTACCAACATCTACGGTACTGTGACCAGCCAGCCCACGATATTGACCGTGAGAGACCCTTTCATCATAAACCAACCGACCGGCAAATCCGTAAACGCAGGGCAGACTGCCTCCCTTTTTGTGACAGTCGGTGGGACACAACCGCTGACCCTTCAGTGGCTGAAGGACGGAGCCGCGTTGCATGACGGGGGAGTAATTTCCGGCTCGGCAACCGGGGTGCTGAGTTTGAATGGTGTTTCTGGCGCGGACGCTGGCGGCTACTCAGTGGTCATAAGCAACGTCAACAGCTGTTTGACCAGCAGCGTGGCTACCCTGAAGGTTAAGGATCCGGTCATCGCGTCCCAACCAGTCAACCAAACGGTCAACATCGGCGGGGCGGCCGTGTTCAATGTGGTGGCTGGCGGAACTGAGCCGTTTAGCTATCAGTGGTTCAACGTTGGTGTTTCGCTCAACGACGGCGGAGGTATCTCCGGATCGCGGACCGCAACACTGACAGTGGCAAATGTGGTCGGGAGCGAGGCGGACGCATATTGGGTGGTCGCAAGTAATTCCTACGGCAGTGTCACGAGCCAAGTCACTTTCGTGAGCGTGACTCCACCGCTCTATTCGATTTTGCACGAATTTCATGATTTTAGTCAGAGCGTTTACAACGGTAATTCCGGTGCCGACTTGATTTTGTCCGGGACTGAGTTGTACGGGACCGCTGAAGGGTGGGTTTTCAAGATCAACACTGATGGGACGGGATTCTCCAGAGTTACGGACCTGAGCGACAACGGGCATCTGTCGATCGCGAATACGACACTCTACGGGACTTTCTACAAGAACGTATTCAAAGTTGGTACCGATGGAAGTGGGTTCGCCTTGCTTAAGAGTTTTACTGGAGGGAGCGATGGAGGGACGCCGACAGCAGCGCCGGTTTTGGTTGGCTCGGTGTTGTACGGGACGACTTACACGGGTGGAAGTGCAGGCTACGGCAATGTGTTCAAAGTCAACAGCGACGGAAGTGGTTTTGGGATTCTCAAAGATTTTGACAACACCGTCCATTATCCACAAGGCGGCTTGACGCTCGCCGGTAGCACACTCTATGGAACGACCTCCCATTCGCCTGGCTACGGCGGAGTATTCAAACTCAACAGTGATGGCAGCGGTTTTACTGTGCTAAAGCAGTTTGATGGAAGCGACGGAAATCAGCCCCGGACGACCCTTGCGTTAGGCGGTGCGACGTTGTACGGCACCACATATTACGGTGGACCTGCTTATCCCAGTGCTGGCTCTGGCACGGTGTTCAAGTTAAACACCAATGGTAGCGGTTTCGAAGTGCTTAGGTACTTTAGCGGCGGTAGCGACGGTAAGAATCCCGCTGGCGATCTCGTGTTGTCTGGCAGCACCCTGTACGGGACGACCAGTAGCGGCGGTATTTCGAATTATGGCACGGTGTTCAAGGTTGACATCGACGGGAACAACTACACCATCCTCAAACGGTTTCGTGGCAGGGATGGGGCGAACCCTGATGGAGGGCTCGTTGCTTCCCGAGGGGTGCTATATGGGACAACGAAGCATGGCGGGATAGCAAATAACGGCGTGGTCTTCGCGCTTTACTTGTCAGTCCCTCCAAGCATTGAGGTGAATCCTCCCAGACAAACAGCCGAGGTTCGATCCGATGTTACCTTTCGGTCGCTTACCTCGGGTTATCAGCCAACCTACCAGTGGATTTTCAACGGGACAACTTTACTCGGCGATTTTTCAACAAACTCATGGTTGAGAATGACCAATGTCCAGTTCTCACAGGCGGGAGATTACACGGTGGTCGCCGCGAATGCATTCGGTTCGGCCACCAGTATGCCTGCCATGCTGAATGTGATTGCGCCGGTGAAACGGCGCGCGGTGCCGGGGATTTTTTTGAATGCACAGGCCAACAGTCTGTTGGATATTCACTATGGCTCGTCCTTGACCTCAGTTCAGGACTGGGAAAGTTTCCCGACGCTCTACTTCACCAACAGCCCGCAATACTTTTTTGACTTGTCGAGTCCGCTACCTTCGCAGCGTTTCTATCGTGCGTCTCAGGTGGCGCCAGTAAGCATGACTCCAAGTCTCGGTTTGCACATGATCCCGGCCCTGACGTTGACCGGCGGTTCGGGCGACCAAATCCGCATCGAGGCCATCAACCAGTTTGGCCCGACCGACGCCTGGTTTACGTTGGACACGGTGATGTTGACGAGCATATCGCAATTTTACTTTGATGTTACCGCTCCGGGCCAGCCGGCGCGGCTCTATCGGCTCGTGCCGGTCCCTTAAGCTTGCTGACTAACGGCTTTCAGCGCGCAGAAGCGTGGTCGAATGCTCCCGCCAGGTCTCGAGGCGGTCTTCGATGGCCAGGGCTTTGAGGTATTCCAGATCAAATCCAGTGTTGCTCGGGGCGGTGGCGGTCAGTTCGTGCTCTAGTCGGTTGGCGGCGTAGACGGCCGTCAGGGGCTCAAACGTTCTTGTCTCGCTCAAGTTCGGCGAATGATGAAACGCCACGGCTTCAACGATCGTGGAGGGCATACCCCAAAGTCCAAGCAGGTAGCCGCCCACTCCGGCGTGGGTGGCGCCGAAGACTTTTTGTTCGGCTTCCGGAAAGGGGAGCTTTTGTTCGCGGGCCAGATCGAGGGCCAGTTGGAAGTCCACCGGGAGATTGTTGGCGAGCATCAGCTTGCCAATGTCGTGCAATAACGCCGCGATGTAGGCGTCCTCCACTTGCGCGGTTTCGGCTCGCTCCAGCATCATGATCTTGCGGGCAACGGCGGCGCTGCGGATGGCGTGATCCCAGAGTTCCTGCACGGAAAAGCCCTTGAGTTCGGTGTGCTCGAAGCAGGAAAAGATGTGGGCGGAGATGGCCAGGGCGCGGACCGTAGCCGTGCCAACATATTGAACGGCATCCACCGGACTGGTGATCTTGCGTGCCAGGCCGGTGGCCGCGGAGTTCACAATCTGAAGCATCTTGACTGTCATGCCCGGGTCTTTCGCGACGATGGCGGCAATTTTCTCGAGGGACACATCGTCATTGGAAAGTTCCTGCATGATTTCCAGATAGAGCGAGGGAAAGCTGGGCAACGTATCGAGGCGGGAAACGAGTTGCTTGAGCGTGTCGTTTTGTAAATAGGCGTCGAGCCGGTTGATGCGCTCGAGGGTGGCTTTGATGGCCTTGGAGTTGATCGGCTTGGCGATGAACTGATGGGTTTCGTGCAATCCTTCGGCAACCAGCTTCTGGTCGGTTACCCCGGAAACAATGATGCGCGCGGTCTGGGGCGAGCGTGCTTTCACTTCGCGCAGGAGCTGAATCCCGTCCATGCCGGGCATTTCGAGGTCCGAAATGACGGCGTCGAACACGGTGGCTTCCAGCAGTTCGAGGGCTTGCTGGCCGCTGGCGGCGGTTTTCACCTGCCAACGGTGCGGTTCACCGGTCAGCATGATGCCGTAAAGTTCCAGGAGAATCGGATTGTCCTCCACGAAGAGAATTCTTTTCATCGTATTCGGTCCCGTGTCCGCACCCGCAAGGTTTTACGTATCGAAGTCGCAGCGCTCGTCGTTGTCAATAGCAGAGCCGATTTGCAGTTGCGCGGCGATGGCCTCATTTCTGAAATGTCCCTCGACCGAACCGGTGGTGTGAGCTAGCGTCCGGGCAATGAAGTGGAATCCAATCACGACCACCGCCGGGGGAATGCTTGCGGCGATGGTCCTGGGTTTGGCCGCCATGGTCTTGCCTCACCGCGCCCGCGCAGCGGGGGTTACCCTCATCACGCATGGCCTGAACGGCAACGCGGACGGGTGGGTTACAGGAATGGCGACAAATATTCAGAACTACCTGAAATTTCCCGGCACGAACTTCACTTGCTACGAGATGTCTTTCTCGAACTTCAACAGCGCGTATTATCTGACGGCGGCGCGCGTGGCGGGCAGTCAGCCTTTCAGTTCCGCGTCCGGCGAGATCGTGGTGAAGCTGGATTGGCGACAACTGGCGGATGGCAATTCGTACGACACCTACCAGGTCGCGAGTGCCGTCGTGCCGGCGTTGTTGAGCACGAATTTCATCCCGGAACTCGGCGGGCATGCGCTCGTGGAATTCCCTTTGCATTTGGTCGGGCACAGCCGCGGTGGGTCGTTGGCCTGTGAGGTGAGCCGGTTGCTGGGAACAAATGGCGTGTGGGTGGATCACCTCACGACGCTGGACCCACATCCGTTGAATGATCCGGCGTTTCCGCTCGACGGATTTCTTTATAGCGCAGTGGATGCCCCCGCCAACACTTACGAGAGCGTCTTGTTCCATGATAATTACTGGCAGGACGCCGCCTTCGGTGTCACCGGCCTGCCAGTAGCCGGTGCGTGTGTGCGCAAATTGACGGCGTTCTCGGGCGGTTACAGTGGTTTGGGTCACCAACATTCCGATGTGCATCTCTGGTATCACGGCACCATTGACTGGCGTGTGCCAACCAGTGACACGGAGGCAAGTCTGACAAGTTCGGAGCGCGGGAGTTGGTGGGGCTCTTACGAGAAAGCCGGGACTAATGCCGGGTTCAATTACAGTCTGATCGGCGGAGCGGATCGCACCAGCCCGGATCAACCGCTGGGACTCGGCACCGGTGCCGTTCGCGAGGGCTTCAATCAGTGGTGGGATTTGGGCGCCGGAACTTCCAATAATCGCCTAGCACTACCGGCCAACAATGGCAACTGGCCGAACCTGATCAAGTTCAACCGCGCGACCACGAACGTTGTGGAGCAGGGGCAGAGCACGCCTCTGAAGTTTTACTACCAGTGGGCAAAGCCGGGCACAAGCCTCGCGGTTATCGGCCTCTATCTTGATGATGATTTCAATCCGCTGAATACCAATCAAACGTTGCTTTGCGAAATTCCCGTGCCCGGCAACGGGGCCTCGTCCATCAGCTTCGCCACCACCAATATCCTGCTGGCGGCCACGAACGCGCTGCCGGGCACGCATACGATTTTCGCGAGAATCACCGGCGGCGGCCGGTCGCGTGTACTTTACGCGCCCGAGTTGGTGCAGATTGTTCCAGTTCACTGGCCGCCGACTCTGGCGATCACGCAATCGAGCCCGGGTCAATTCCGCGTGGTCGTGAGCGGTTCGCCGGGCCAGACCTTGGTGCTCGAACATTCAACCGACCTGGCGGCCTGGTTGCCGCTCGCAACGAATGTGCTTTCGGGCAGCCTGTGGTCCTACACCAACAACGCGACGGCAACACCTGCGCCTCACTACTTCCGGGCCGTGCGGCCATGAACCCGCCTCAGTCGGTCCGGGGGCTTCATTGCATAGAATTCACTGTCCCAATCGGCTGAATCCGCTATGTTACGCGCTGATTGGTTTAGGAAGAAATGAGCAAACTACTGTTGATTGACGACGAAGAGGATGTGCAATACTCCTTCCGGCGCATTTTCGATTCACCGGAAATAGAACTTACCACCGCTTCCAGCGGCGAGGAAGGGCTGAAGCTGATTCCAAAAATCAAGCCGGACCTCGTGCTCATGGACATTCGCATGGGCGGCATCACGGGCATGGAGACGCTCCGGCGCATCCGGCAGATGGACACCAAGCTGCTCGTGATCCTGATGACTGCCTACGGCACTACCCAGACCGCCATCGAGGCGATGAAACTCGGCGCGTACGATTATCTGCTCAAACCGTTCGACGTGCCAAAACTCAAAGACATCGTCCACAACGCGCTCAAAGCCGCGCGCGACATGAAGCAGGTGGTGTCGTATCAGCCGCTGCTCGAATCGGAGGATTACGACCTCGGCATCGTCGGTCGCAGTGACGCGATGCAACAGGTGTTCAAACTCATCGGGCAGGTGGCCGCCTCGGATGCCACCGCGCTGATCACCGGCGAGAGCGGCACCGGCAAGGAACTTGTTGCCCGCGCCATCTACCATCACAGCGAGCGCAGCACTCAGCCCTTTCTCGCGGTTAATTGCGCCGCCATTCCCGAGCAGCTTCTCGAAAGCGAACTCTTCGGTCACGAGCGTGGCGCCTTCACCGGCGCCACCATGCAGCGCATCGGCAAGTTCGAGCAATGCAACAAGGGCACGATCTTCTTGGATGAAATCGGCGACATGACGCCGCCGACGCAGACGAAGATCCTCCGGGTGTTGCAAAGTGGCACCTTCGAGCGTGTGGGTGGCAATCAGCCGATCCAGGTGAACGTGCGAGTCATTGCCGCCACCAACAAGCCACTCGAACAAGCCGTGGCGGCGCGGCAGTTTCGCGAGGATTTGTTCTATCGGCTCAACGTCGTGCGCATTCATATTCCGCCGTTGCGTGAACGGCGCGAGGACATTCCGTTGCTGGTAAATTATTTCCTCAAGAAAACCGCGCGGGATCAACAACGTGAACCCAAGTCCATCGCCTCCGCGGCCGTGAAGGCGCTGGAGAAGTATCACTGGCCGGGCAACGTGCGGGAGTTGGAAAACATCATCCGCCGCGCCCATGTCATCGCCAAGAGCGGGGCGATCTTGCCCGGCGATTTGCCGGCGGAAGTGACCGGGCAGGGGGTGGCGAACATTCCGGTTTCCGCTAGTCTCACAGATGGCAGTGCCGCCGATGCCGCATTGCTGGCGCGCCAGTTGTTTCACATCGCCAAGCGCGATCCCAAGTTAAAGGTTTTGCCCGCCGTCGAACGCGAATTGGTTATCGAGGCACTCAAGGATACAGACAACAATCAGGTGCAGGCGGCGAAGCTGCTCGGCATTACGCGCGCCACGTTACGCAAGCGCATCGAGAAGTTCGGCATCCAGCGCGAGATGAAAATTGAGTGACGCCGCGTGTTCGCTGGCTCACGCGGCCAGGGCCACGAAGTTGCTCAACAGTTGAAGTCCCACCTTCTGGCTTTTCTCTGGATGAAACTGGGTCGCGAAGACGTTGTCCTTCCAGACCGATGAAGCGAACGTTTCACCGTACTCGGTTTGGGTGGCGACGATGCTGGCATCCGTCGGCTTCGGGAAAAAACTGTGGACGAAATAGACGTAACTGCCGTTCGCGACGCCCCGGTAGAGCGGGCAGTTGGTCTGCGTGATCTCGATCTGATTCCAGGCGATCTGTGGAATCTTGAGCCCCGGTTGTTCCGTGAAACGTACAACGCTGCCGCCAAACACGCCGAGTCCCGCCGCGCAACTATTGAACTCCTCGCTCCGCTCGAACAACGCCTGGTAACCGACGCAAATGCCGAGGAACGGCCTACCGGTCTTGATGAATTCGCGGGAGGCTTCGAGCAATTCCTGCTTGCGCAGCGCATTGATGCAGTCATCAAACGCACCCACGCCGGGCAATACAATGGCCCGCGCGTCGCGCATCCCCTCCGGGCGTTGCACAATCTGCACATTCGCGCCGACCTTGAGCAACGCCTTGTGGACGCTGCGCAGGTTGCCGGAACCGTAATCAAGCAGAGCAATCATCGCGAACAGTGTAGCCCCGGAAGTGGTACGGGTGAAATACAGAATGTTGCCGGCGTCTTCAAACCGGAGCGGTAGAAGCTGCTTTCTTTTTGTGGACACGTTCGTTGGCGGGGCTAGAATGGTCCTACTATGACCAGAAAGCTTACCTGTTTCGTTGTGGCCTTGTGGGCAACCCTCGGCGTAGCTCGTTCCCAAACTTCGCCTCCCTTCACAGCCGAAGAGCGGGAAGCTATTTATACCACCACCATTGACAAGCGCACCAGGGCCATCACGGAGTTGCTGAATCTGAGCGATGAGTCGCGCTCCAACAAGGTTCACCATATCATCATGGCCCAATACCGGGCCCTACGGGCGCGCGATGCTGCCATTGATGGCATGTTGCAATCACTCGACAGGGATCTGCCGGGAGTTGAATCCAACCGGACAGCCGTGGTGCAACTGCTTTCCAAACGTTTGCACGAGGAGTTTCTCATCAAGCTTGCCAATGACCTCTCGGCAGCCCAGATCGAAACAATCAAAGACCGGATGACCTACAACAAGGTGAAGGTAACGTACGATGCGTACTGTGAAATTGTGCCCGGCCTGAGCGACAAGGAAAAAGCGATGATTGTCGAAACCCTCAAGGTCGCTCGCGAAGAGGCCATGGATGGCGGCAGCGCGGATGAGAAGTCCGCCATCTTCCAAAAATACAAGGACCAGATCAACACCCGGCTGGCCGCTGGCGGACATGATGTCGCGAAGGCGACGCAAGATTGGGAAGCCAAACAGGCCGCCGCGAAACCGGCTTCGTCGGTGAAGCAATAGCAAAGGACGCGGGCGCGGCTTTAAAAACTTTGCACTGCGCCGCCGTCCACAGGCAGCACGACGCCGTTGACGAATTTCGCCGCTGGCGATGCGAGATAGACCGCCGCCCAGCCGATATCTTCCGGTTCCCCAAAACGCCCCATCGGTGTGCGCGAAAGAATTTTTGCCTTGCGACAGGGATCATTGTTTAACGCCGCTTCAAGCATTTCCGAAGCAATCCAACCCGGAGCGATACCGTTGACGCGGACGTCATGGGGGCCCCATTCGGTGGCGAGCGTGCGGATGAGTCCAAGATACGCGCTTTTGGCAGCCGCGTAGGCGACGACTTTCGGGACGCCGATGAACGAGGCCATGGAGGCAGTGAAAAGAATACAGCCGTTACGCCGTTTCAACATGCGGCGACCAGCTTCGCGCGTCAGCGCAAACGCGCCAAAGACGTGGGTTTGCAGCACGCCCGCAAACTCGGCATCACTGGTATCCACGGCGTCCTTCTTGAGGTGAACACCCGCGTTGTTCACGAGCACCGTCAACGGCCCGGCTAATTCCTCCGCGCGATCAACGAGAATGGGCGCAGTTTTGAGTTGAGTGACGTCGCCTGCCAGCGCAAAGGCATTGTCACCGAGTTCGTCGCAGGCCTTGTTCAATTCCTCTTTCCGCCGTCCCATCAGGACCACGCGCGCTCCGGCGGCGATGAAGCACCGCGCCATGCCGAGGCCGAGGCCGCTGCCTCCTCCCGTGATGAGCGCGGTTTGACCGGTTAGGTCAAAGGCGGATTTCGCTTTGGGTTTGCTCATGGCATTTGCCGCTGCTCTTGCAACTCAGGTTTCAAATTACCCGCCATTCGCGCGAGCAAAAAATCATGCGGGAAGCGCCACCAGTCGGTCGTCCTTGAAACCGAATCCCCAGCCCGGGGCGTCATTCGGATAGGCGAACCCGTCTTTCATGCGGATCGGGTGCGTGATCAGGCCATCCACCCAGTCGAACGATTCCGCGCCGTGGGCGTTGGGAATCGTCATCAGCAACGGCACGTCGTATTCCTTGTAGTAGTGCGGCAGGACGGGGAGGTGGTGAGCCTCGGCTAGCGCAGCGGATGCGCGCCAAGCTTCGACACTGCCGAGGCGCAGGATGTCGGGCTGCCAAAGGTCAATTCCCTCGCGGTCAATCAACTCGCGCAAAGCGACCAGATCAAACTCACGCTCGCCCATCGCGAGTGAGATGCCCGCGACGCGGCGCAGTTGGGCGTAACCGGCAAAATCAGTGTTTGGCAGTGGTTCTTCAAACCAGGTGATCTTCAGGTTGCGGACGGCGGCCGCGAGTTGCGATGCGGTGGTTAAGTTCATGCCTTGGTTCGCGTCCATCATGATCTGGATGTGCGGGCCGACCGCTTCGCGGACGCGGGTCAGGCGTTCAATATCGGTCTGCAAGTCCGGTAAGCCGACTTTGATCTTCACGGCACGAAAGCCGCGTTCTGCGTAGCACGTGACTTCATCAAGCAGTTCAGGAATTGAATAGGAGAGCCACCCGCCACTGCCGTAGAGTGGCACGCGAGAATGTTTCGCCCCGATCATTTTCCACACCGGCACACCTGCCGATTTCGCCCACGCGTCCCACATGGCGATGTTGATCGAGCCGAGCGCCCAGCGGTGAATCCCGTTCCGGCCAAAATACTCCGACTCCTTTTCGTAATGTCGGATGAAAGCTTCCGGTTGATTGGCTTCCCAACCAACCACCATTGCCGCGATGTCCCGGAGCGCCCCAGCGATGGCATGTTGTGAATAATGAAACGCCAGCAGGTAGGCTTCGCCAGTCACACCGGACTCCAGAGTCAGGCGCGTGATGACGAAGGCGATTTCAGGGATGGCATGAGTGCTGTCAGCGATAGGGCGGGAGAGCGGCGAGACGGCGCGGAAGAACTGGGTGTGCTTGATCTTCATTTCAGTTTGGCAGATGGCCGCCGTGCGGGTTGCGAGTCGGAACAAAAAGAGGATTGCTCTGTGGAGTATGCGTCAGCATCATTGGTCATCGGCTATGCGTGAATATATCTTAACAGTGGCGCTGTCGTGTCGTCGAGTCACTTTCCCGTTCGTGACCGTTCTAATTTGGCTTGTCGCCCCGCCAGTTTGGGCTGGCGTCACACCCGTCGAACTTCGCTGCGAGCAACTGGCGAACCCGCTAGGCATTGACACGGTTCAGCCACGCTTGAGTTGGGTGCTCAGGACCCCCGAACGTGGTGTCAAACAGACTGCTTACGAGATTCTCGTTGCCTCCACGGAAGCCGGGTTGAAGTCCGGGCAGGGTGACTTGTGGGACAGCGGGCGGGTGGCTTCCGATAAATCTATTTTGGTGCGATACGAGGGCAGACCGCTTCCTTCAAACGCGGAGTGCTATTGGAAGGTGCGGGTGTGGGACAATGAACAACGCGTCTCTGATTGGAGCAAACCAGCGAAGTGGACCATGGGTTTGTTGAACGAGTCTGACTGGAAGGCCAGGTGGATTGGTCTGGATGGCGTGGATCAGACGAACACGCTCACTGGCACAAGTTGGATTTGGTTTCCCGAAGGCGAGCCGCAAAAGTCCGCGCCGGTTGAAACAAACTGGTTTCGCCGCGTCGTCAGCATTCCGGCTGAACGCAGGATCAAGCGTGCGCTCTTTGAATACACCGGTGACAACGAATGTCGCGGTTGGCTGAATGAATTTGATCTCGGGGCGCGCAACAATTTCCGGACCGTCAAGTGGAACGACATCACGTCGCGTTTGGAGTCCGGAAAAAGTTACGTGTTTGGTTTGGTGGGGCGGAACGAAGGGACTAGCGAGAATCCTGCGGGTGTTATCGCACGGTTGACGATTGAATTCGACACCGGCGAGCCGATGGTGATTCAGACGGACGTCGGGTGGAAGGTCTCAAAAAAACTGGAGCCGGGCTGGAACACGCTCTCGTTCGACGACTCGAAATGGGCGGCATCCAAGGTCATCGGTCCTTCGGGCATGGAGCCGTGGGGCGAACCGCGTTCTGCTGAGGATCGCCGGCAACCCGCGCGCTGGCTGCGAAAGGAGTTTGCCGTTGAGAAGAAGATTTCGCGGGCCGCCGTTTATTTCTCCGGACTTGGTTCGTCTGAGCTTTATCTCAACGGCAAGAAGATCGGCGATGCGGTGTTGTCCCCGGCGCTGGCGCAGTACGACAAGCGTGCTTTCTATGTGACCTACGATGTCACCAAACAACTCAAACGCGGCGTCAATGCCATCGGTGCGGTGCTGGGCGGCGGGCGCTTCAGTTCGGATCGCAGCAAGGTTTACGCGGGCACGGTCAACGCCGGCTGGCCAAAGATGATTTTGCATTTGCGGCTCGAATATGCCGACGGTTCGGTGAACGAAGTAGTGAGTGATGAATCGTGGAAGCTTACGACCAACGGACCGATTTTGAACAACGGCGAGTATGATGGCGAGGAGTACGACGCGCGCAAAGAACTGCGCGGTTGGGATGCGGCCAAATACAACGACACGGCCTGGCAACCGGCGCAACTCGTTTCACCGCCCGGCAAACTCGCGGCGCAAATGACGCAGCCCATCCGCATCACCGAGACGCTGCATCCAGTTTCGCTCAAAGAGTTAAAGCCCGGCCTGTTCATCTACGATCTGGGCCAGAACATGGTTGGCTGGTGTCGATTGAAGGTCAAAGGACCAGCCGGCAAGACTGTGCAGATGCGTTTTGCCGAAACGCTCAATCCCGATGGCTCGCTCTACATGGCGAACTTGCGCGGCGCGCAGGTGACGGACACATACACGCTCAAGGGCAGGGGCACGGAAGTTTGGGAGCCGCGCTTTACTTACCACGGATTTCGTTACGTTGAGGTAACGGGTTTGCCCGGCTTGGCAACCTTGGCGACGTTGGAAGGTCGAGTGGTCCACGACGACGTGCCGCGTGCCGGTGACTTTGAGTGCTCCAACGATTTATTGAATCAGATTTATCACAACGTGTTTTGGGGCACGCGTGGCAATTACCGCAGCATCCCCACGGATTGTCCGCAGCGCGACGAACGCCAGGGCTGGCTCGGTGATCGGTCCGAGGAATGTCGCGGCGAGTCGTATCTGTTCAACATCTCGACGCTTTATCCAAAGTGGTTGCAGGACATCAGCGACGCGCAACGGGACAGCGGCAGCGTGCCGGACGTCGCGCCTGCTTATTGGCCAATCTATTCGGATAATGTTACTTGGCCGAGCACGCTGGTCATCGCGCCCGGGGTCATCCATCGGCAGTACGGCGACACAACGCCCATCGCCGACCGCTACGACAGCGCGAAGAAATGGCTCAACTACATGAAGGGCTTTTTCACCAACGGTATTATCGCGAAGGACAGTTACGGCGATTGGTGCGTGCCGCCGGAGGACTTGACGCAGATTCATTCCAAAGACCCGGCGCGCCAGACCGACAAAACCTTGCTTGCGACCTCTTATTTCTATTACGACCTCAAGTTGATGGAACGTTACGCACAATTGCTGGGCCGAACCGAGGACACCGCGCGCTTCAGCAAATGGGCTGACGAAGTCAAAAACAGTTTCAACAACCGCTTTCTCGATCGCGCCAAGGGGCAATATGACAACGGCAGCCAGACATCGTGCGTGTTGCCGTTGGCGTTGGGATTGGTGCCGGAAGACCAGCGGGCGAGAGTGTTCGCGCATCTCGTGGACAAGATTGAAAAGGAAACCAAAGGTCACATCGGCACGGGGTTGATTGGCGGGCAGCTGGGGCTACATGATTTCACAGGGCGCGACGACGATCTGGGAACTGTGGAACGGCAATACCGCCGATCCCGCAATGAACTCCGGTAACCACGTGATGCTCGTTGGCGACCTGGTGATCTGGTTCTACGAATACCTGGCTGGCATCGCCGCGGATCCCGAGCAGCCGGGCTTCAAGCACATCGTCATGAAGCCGCATCCGGTTGGGGATTTGAAGTTTGCCCAGGCCAGCCATCGTTCACCTTACGGATTGATTGTCAGCGATTGGCGCAAAGCCGGCGGCAAGTTTGATTGGCGAATTGAAATTCCGGCGAACACGACCGCCACTGTTTACGTCCCAAAGATGTCCCAACGCAACGTGACCGAGGGTGGCAAACCGCTGGGTCAGGCTCGCGGCGTCAAACTGCTGCGCGGTGAGGGCGATCGGTTTGTGCTCGAACTTGGCAGTGGCAGCTATCACTTGATAAGCGAATGAGAACGTTCACGATCGGCAAGACCGGCATCCGCCCCGGCGCTTGGCTGCTGGCGGCAGCTTTGATTTCCAGTGCGCCTACCACTTTCGCTGCCGACCAACCCGGTTTGGTGAAGTCCGATTTTATTTACGAGACCGCGCCGTTCCCTTCTTGTCATGCCTCGACCATCGTGGAAACGAAATCCGGCCTGGTAGCCGCCTGGTTCGGCGGCACGGCGGAGCGCAATCCGGATGTATGCATTTACGTCTCGCGCCACGAGCACGGCAAGTGGACCGCGCCGGTTGAGGTTGCCAACGGTCTTGGCTTTGGCGACAAGCGCCTTCCGACCTGGAATCCGGTTTTGTTCCAACCCAAGAGCGGACCATTGCTGCTGTTCTATAAAGTTGGTCCAAGTCCCAGCACTTGGTGGGGAATGCTGACGACTTCAACCGATGACGGAAAAACTTGGTCCACACCGTGCCGTCTGCCAGATGGGATTCTTGGTCCGATAAAGAACAAACCAGTTCAATTGGCCAACGGCGACATTCTTTCCGGTACGAGCACCGAGGGCGAAGGCGGCTGGCGTGTTCATTTTGAGCGCTCGTCAGATGCCGGCGAGACTTGGACGGCAACAGCAGCGGTGAACGACGGGAAGGAAATTGGCGCGATTCAACCGAGCATTCTGTCTTACGGGAAGAACAAGCTGCAGGCCATCGGTCGTACCAAGCAGAACCGCCTCTTTGAAATCTGGTCCAGCGATGGCGGGAAGAAGTGGGGCAAGATGAAGCTGACAGAAATGCCGAATCCCAATTCCGGGACGGACGCGGTGACCTTGCAGGACGGGCGGCAGTTGCTCGTTTACAATCACAACCCGAATTACAAAGGCCGCAGCCCATTGAACGTCGCGATTTCTAGAGATGGCAAGAAGTGGCTGGCGGCCCTTGTGATCGAAGATGAACCCGGCGCTCCGAACGGCTTCTCGTACCCGGCTGTGATTCAATCGTCCGACGGCCTAGTTCACATCACTTACACCTGGCGACGCGAGAAGATCAAACATGTCGTGGTTGACCCCGCCAAACTGGTGCTTGTGCCGATGACCGATCGCGCCTTGCTTTGGCCGAAGTAATCATTGGTTGCATGAGAGAATTATTCTTCTGCGCGCTGTTGATGCTGGTTTTGCCGGCGGGCTCGTCGCTTGCTCAAAGCACAAATTCTCCGGCGGCAGAACCGAAGGACGTCGCGTACCGCCGCACGCTCAATGAGCGAGCGACGAAAATCGTGAGCGCGCTTGGAATTGCAAATGCCGACAAATCCAATCGCGTTCACGACCTCGTGGTGCAGCAGTATCGTGCGCTGAACGACATTCATTTCGTGCGTGATGTCGAGATTCAAAACGCCAAAGCCAAGGCAGGCACGGACAAGCAAGCCGTCAACGCCGCGATTCAGACCGCGCGCGACAACGCCAAACCCAAGCTCGACAAACTGCACGTCGAATTTCTCTCCCAGCTCTCCGCCGAACTTTCTCCCGAACAGGTGGACCAGGTGAAAGACGGGATGACCTACGGCGTATTACCACTAACCTACGGGGTTTATCTCCAGATGTATCCCGAACTCACGGACGAGCAGAAGAAGCAAATCATGGGGTGGCTCGTTGAGGCGCGCGAACTCGCGATGGACGGCAGCACGTCGGATGAGAAACACGCGGTGTTCGGAAAATACAAGGGTAGGATTAACAACTATCTTTCCAAGGCCGGTTACGATGCCAAGAAAGGCGAACAGAATTTGAAGAAACCCGCTGCCCCTCCGCCGTCAAAACTGAATTGATCGGAGTCTCTGCACTCCAACTTATCCCTACTCCCAAAATGAAAACCACCATACTTGCAACGGTTGTCGCACTTGCTGCAACCATTCCGGTGTTTGGTCAGGGCTATCCCAATGTGCCCGGCGATATCATGGAGGCATCGCGCAAAGAACGCGCCGAAGCTGCCAGAGTCTCCGCCGAAGCTTTCAAACGCGCGTTGCCGGAAATCGAAGCTTGGGCCAAGAAAGGCAAGCCCTATCTGCCCGGCGCGGCCAAACCGGAGGATTTGCCGCAAGCAAAGATCCCTGCGTTCCCCGGCGCATGGGGTGGTGGCATGTATTCCTTCGGCGGACGTGGCGGCAAAGTCATCGTCGTCACGAATCTCAATGACAGTGGCCCCGGAAGTTTTCGTGACGCCGTCGAACAGGGCGGGCCGCGCATCGTTGTTTTCAACGTCGCCGGCATCATCCGGCTCAAAGCCGCTGTTAGCATCCGCGCTCCCTACATCACCATCGCCGGCAACACCGCGCCGGGCGACGGCATTTGCATCGCCGGCAACACCGTTCAACTTGATACGCATGACGTCGTTGTGCGCCACATGCGTTTTCGTCGGGGCAAGACCGAGGCGGCAGATCGCGACGATTCCTTTGGCGGTAATCCGGTCGGCAACATCATGATTGATCACGTCTCGGCGTCATGGAGTCTCGATGAGAACATCTCGATGTATCGCCACATGTATCGCCCGCCTGGAGGGGACAAGGACCTCAAGTTGCCAACGGTCAACGTCACGATCCAGAACTCCATTTCCTCCGAGTCGCTGAACATTTACCACCATGCCTTCGGCTCGACCATCGGCGGTTTGAACAGCACCTTTCATCACAACCTCTGGGCGTGTAACACGGGCCGCAATCCGAGCGTCGGGATGTATGGTGATTTCACTTTCGTAAACAATGTGCTCTTCAACTATCGCCATCGCACGATTGACGGCGGCGATCACCTGAGCCTCTACAACATCATCAACAATTATTTCAAGCCCGGCCCGGGTACGCCCAATACGGAAATCGCCTATCGCGTTCTGAAACCTGAATCCGAACGCAGCAAGACAGTCGTGGACAACTTTGGCAAAGCATACGTGAGCGGAAATGTCATCGATGGCAACGAACGCGTGACCAAAGATAACTGGAACGGTGGCGTCCAGCCGGATGTGAAGTCCAAGTCTCTGGCCAGCGTGTTGGACGCCATCCGCGTGAACGAACCGTTCCCGCACGCCCCGCTGCCGATTCAGCCGGCGGATAAGGCTTACGAGACAGTTTTGGCGAACGCTGGTGCCACCTTGCCGCGGCGCGATTCCGTGGATGAGCGCATCCTGAAGCAGGTGCGGACAGGAATCGTCCAGCCCATGCAGATTGCAAAGGGTTCACAGGAGAAGGCCAAGTTCTACGGCTACGCCCAGAAATACACCGACGAACTCGCCGAGCTTGTGACCAAGGGATTTGTCACCGACCCCAGCGAAGTCGGCGGCTGGCCGGAATACAAGGGCACGCCGTATAAAGATTCCGACAGCGATGGCATGCCTGACGATTGGGAGAAAGCCCACGGCTTGAATCCGAATGATTCATCGGACGCAGCCGGCGACTTGAATGACGACGGTTACACCAACATCGAAGACTTCATCAACGGCCTTGACCCGCGTGCGAAGAAAGTGGATTGGTCCGACTTGAAGAACAATGACGATCCGCGGCAAAAGAGCTAAGCCGGACGGCTAATTTCCCAGTAACACCACTTGTTCAATCATTCGCTCCGAAACCACTCGCTCTTTTTTGCCATCCGGCGAGATCACAAAGATCGCGCTGCCGTTTGAGTAGGCGATGGTGCCGTCAGTCGCGAGGTCATAGGCCAGAACCCCGCGAGCGATAATCTCCTCCTTGCCACCATCCCGTCGTCGAGCGAGTTGCCATGAGCCGGGCACGAGGTCGGGTGCATCGTTCTCGCTGTCCTGCTGGGCGCGAATGATGTTCCCGTAAATCATCATCTGACGCATGTCGAGTTCGCGTGCCTTCGTGTCGCCGGCGGTCGAGAGCTTCTTGCCGGTAAAGCTCATCGAAAAGAAATTCAAGAACTGAAACAGCGCGTAGAGTAGGCGGAAGGGAAAGAGGAAAAAATCCTTCGCCACGCGAAGGGGATTAATGCCCTCGGTTGGTGCGTACGGCCGGCGGATGTAATAGAGCGAACCGTCCTCGGTGATTAGCGGCGCGAGAAAATCCGTCTTCGGATCCTCCAGCAACGTGTTCATCTCGGCGGTGTCGAGATTGAGCTCTTGGATGCTGAATGGCCCGAGCGCAAGGAAATGACCCTGGCGATTCCGACCCACTCCCGCTGACTGGAAAACGAGTTTGCGGGTTCTGCCTGGCACCCATTGCGGCGACGTGTCCACGGAATCGCCCTCGGTCAGCTCCTTCACGCTGTTCTCGTGCTTAAACATCACGCCGATGTTGGCCGTGCCGTTGGAGTGTGTGGCACTGAAGGCCAGATCACCCGTGCGCGGGCAGGCACGGACGTGCTGCAATTTGAAATTGTTATTGTTCCAAAGCCGCCGTTCCTCCGCGCCGAAGTTCTCGGTCGCGAGCAACGCGCACAGGCTGCCACTCTCCAACGAATAGATCAGCCGGCTTTTGTCCTCGCTCCCACTGATGCTCGTGACGATCACCGGTGTCGGGCCTTGGGCGGCGCCGCGTTGCCCCCACAACATCGGGCCGGAAAGAAACCCGCCGCCGCCTTGCGCTTTCCAGGAATTCCGCTGCTGCGCACGGACTTCGCGCTCGCGAATTTGATTGGCGTACGGGCTCTCGACCGTGCGTGGTGGCGCCTCACCGATTTTCAATCGGACTTTGCCCTGCGCGAGGTAGGCGATGGTCGGCCGCACGTCGGGGCGCTAACAGAACACGTTGTCTGGAAGAAGCCTGATTTAGGAACTGTGACCAGATTGGAGGAGCTCTATCTTGTAGCCGTCTGGATCCGAAATAACAGCGCGGCGTCCCCACTCGGAGTCTTTTGCCGGTGTTAGCACTGTGCCGGGATACCCACTCAAAGCTGCAAGCACGGCATCAACTGAAGGGACGGAAAAGCCGATCCGTGTGGCTAGCCTCGGAGCGCTATCCGGAAGCAGCGGATAAAGCTCGAACACGCCGCCGGTCAACTCGGCCGAAAAATGTTCCGGTCCGCTGCCATGCCGATGTTTTGAAAACGTCAAACCTAGTTGAGTGTAAAATGCGGCGGCCCGAGCTATATCAGGAGATCTCAACACAACTAAATTAAGCGAGACCACACTCATGAACTCATTCAATTAATAATTCAACCACGGCCCAAGCCAACGCTCGTCTTCAGCCACAGAGATGTTCTTTCGCTTAGCATGGTCCTCGATCTGGTCTTTGCCGAGTTTGCCGACGGCGAAGTATTTTGACTCGGGATGCGCAAAGTAGAGGCCGCTCACGCTTGCGCCGGGATACATGGCGAAACTTTCCGTCAGCTTGATGCCGGTGTGTTGCTCGGCGTCGAGCAAGTCCCAGAGAATGGCTTTCTCGGTGTGGTCCGGGCACGCGGGGTAGCCGGGCGCAGGGCGGATGCCGCGATATTTTTCGTGGATAAGATCGTCGTTGGTGAATTTCTCAGCGCGACCAAAACCCCACTCGTTGCGGACACGCTTGTGCAGGTATTCTGCAAAAGCTTCAGCCAAACGATCGGCAATTGCCTCGGCGAGAATGGCGTTGTAATCGTCGTGCTTGGCTTTGAAGCCTTCAACGATTTCTTTCAAGCCGATGCCGGCGGTCACGGCAAATCCGCCGAGGTGATCTTCTGACTTCCGACTTCCGACTTCCGACTTCTCCTTCGGCGCGACGAAATCCGCCAAGCACCAGTTCGGCGTGCCGTCGCCTTTCTCGATCTGCTGGCGCAGGAAATGGAACGTCGTGCGCAGATGTTTCCGCGAGCCGTTGGTGTAAACTTCCACGTCGTCGCCGACGGCGTTCGCGGGGAACAATCCGTAAACCGCGCGCAGCGTCAGCGATTTCTTCGCGACGAATTCCGCCAGCAACTGTTGCGCGTCGTTGAAGAGCTTGGTCGCTTCTTCGCCGTGCTTTTCGTGCGTGAGGATCTTCGGATAGACGCCGCGCAATTCCCACGTGTGGAAGAATGGCGTCCAGTCGATGAACGGAATGACGTCCTCCAGCTTCACGCCGAATGCTCCGGCGTGGCCGTGCGATGAACCGCAGTCGCATTTGCCGGGATTGAACGGCGCGGACGAGAGCGTGCGCAGGCCGACGAATTCCGGCTTCGGCAAATCGTCATACTTCAGCTTCGGCGCATTGGCGCGGGCGGCTTCGAGCGACAGCAGCTTCTCCGCGCGCTGACCGTGCGAAGCGCGGAGCTTCTCGTATTCGTCGCGATGCTGTTTCACGAAGGCGGCTTTGCCTTCCTGACTTAACAGACTCGTCGCCACGGGAACGGCCCGGCTGGCGTCGAGCACGTGGACGACCGGCTCGCGGTAATGCGGCGCGATCTTGATCGCCGTGTGCGCTTTGCTGGTGGTCGCGCCGCCGACAAGCAGCGGCAATTTGAAGCCCGTGCGCTCCATCTCCTTTGCGACGTGCGTCATTTCGTCGAGCGACGGCGTGATGAGGCCGCTCAAGCCGATGAGGTCGGCGTTTTCGCGTTTCGCGGCTTCCAAAATCTTTTCGCACTGCACCATCACCCCGAGATCAATGACCTCGTAGTTGTTGCACGCGAGCACAACGCCGACGATGTTCTTGCCAATGTCGTGGACGTCGCCTTTGACGGTGGCCAAAACGATTTTGCCCTGCGTCTTCACGGCTTCGCCGCGTGCGGCCATCTCGGCTTTCTCGGCTTCCATGAACGGTTGCAGATAAGCGACGGATTTTTTCATCACGCGCGCCGATTTCACGACTTGCGGCAAAAACATTTTTCCCGCGCCGAACAGATCGCCGACGACGCTCATGCCCGCCATCAACGGCCCTTCGATGACCGTGAGCGGCTTGCCATACTTCTTCAACGCTTCTTCGGTGTCGGCGTCGATGTAGAGATCAATGCCCTTCACGAGCGAGTGCGAGAGGCGTTCTTCAACCGTGCCTTTGCGCCATTCTTCCTCGATCTTTTTGTCGGCAACCGTCGTGCCCGCGCTGGCGGCTTTGAGTTTTTCGCCGAACGTCACGAGGCGTTCCGTCGCATCGGGACGGCGATTCAGCAATACGTCTTCCACCAATTCCTTCAACTCCGGCTCGATCTCTTCATAAACTTCCAACATGCCGGCGTTCACGATGGCCATGTCCATGCCAGCCTTAATCGCGTGATAAAGAAACGCGCTGTGCATCGCTTCGCGCACGGGATTATTGCCGCGAAAACTGAACGACACGTTCGACAAACCGCCGCTGACTTTCGCGTGTGGCAGATTGTTTTTGATCCAGCGCGTGGCTTCGATGAAGTCCACCGCGTAATTGTTATGCTCCTCGATGCCCGTGCCGACGGTGAGGATGTTCGGATCGAAAATGATGTCCTCGGGCGGAAAGCCAACTTCGTCCACGAGAATGCGATAGGCGCGTTCGCAGATGCGGATCTTGTCCGCGAGCGTCGCCGCCTGACCCTGTTCATCAAACGCCATCACGACGACCGCCGCGCCGTATTTCAAAACGGTTTTGGCGTGCTCGCGGAATTTCGCTTCGCCTTCCTTGAGCGAAATAGAATTCACGATGCCTTTGCCTTGGAGACATTTCAGGCCGGCTTCGATGACTTCAAATTTCGACGAGTCCACCATGAAGGGAACTTTGGCGACTTCGGGTTCGCTGCCGAGCAGTTGCAGGAAGCGGCTCATCGCGGCGACGCCGTCGATCATCCCTTCGTCCATGCAGATGTCGATAATGTTCGCGCCGTTCTCGACCTGCTGCCGCGCGACGGCGACGGCTTCCTCGTATTTGTTTTCCTTGATGAGCTTGGCGAACTTCGGCGAACCCGCGACGTTCGTGCGTTCGCCGATCATGATGAAATTCCCGATCTGTTGCGTGAACGGCTGCGAGCCGCTCAAGCGCAGCGGAATCGCTGCGCCGGTCGAAAATTTGGTTTCTGTTTTCGGCTGACGCGGCGGTTTTCCTTCCAACGCTTTGGCAATCGCGGCGATGTGTTCGGGCGTGTTGCCGCAGCAACCGCCGGCGATATTCACCATGCCGCTGTTCGCAAAGTCGCCGAGAAAATTGCCCATGTCTTCGGGCTTCAAGTCAAAGCCCGTGGGCGACAGCGGATTCGGCAGGCCGGCGTTCGGATAGCACGAAATCGCGGTGTTCGATTTCTCGGCGAGTTCTGCGAGGAACGGGCGCATGAGATCCGGCCCGAGCGAGCAGTTGAGGCCGATGGCGATGGGATTCACGTGCTTCATCGCATTCCAATACGCTTCGACCGTCTGCGCGGAGATCATCGTTTCGCCACCGCGACCGACGGCGGCGGAAATCATGATGGGCAGAATTTTTTTGTCCTGCGCGAAGACTTCCTGGATCGCCACGAGCGCGGCCTTGGCGTTGAGCGAATCGAAAATCGTTTCGACGAGCAAAATGTCTGAACCGCCCGCGATGAGCGCGCGGATCTGGTTCACATAAGCCGCCTTGACCTGATCAAACGTGCAGACGCGGAAACCGGCGTCATCCGCGTCGGGGGAGTTGGAGAGCGAAACGGTCAGCGGTCCGATCGCGCCGGCGACAAAGCGCGGGCGACCATCTTTATTCGCGATGCGGTCGCACCACTCGCGACATTGCTTGGCGGATTGCTCGTTGATCTCCCACGCGAGGTCGTTGAGAAATTTGTTCTCGATGACCGTTTGATAAAACGCCGGGTCTTTGCGCCCGCCGTGTTCCCGCGGGTCGTCCACGAAGAACTCACTCTGGCCGATGCTCGTGGCGGAAAAGGTATTCGTCTCAATGATATCCGCGCCGGCCTCAAGAAAGCGCCGGTGGATGTCACAAATCGTCGCCGCTTGCGTCAGCGAGTAAAGGTCGCCGTTGTTCTTCAGGTCTTTCTTGGAATCGGCAAAGCGTTCGCCGCGAATCTCCTTCTCGCCCAGCCCGTAAGTGCGAATGGTCGTGCCCATGGCGCCGTCAAGGATGATGATGCGTTCGCGCAGTGCACGGACCAGTTCCGCCGCATGTGATTTGTAGTTCTCGCCCTGTTTCACGGGGACAAGATACTGACTGTGGGAAGGGTTGCCAAATTAAAAATCAACGCATCGGGATACGAAGATATGTTACTTAGTTATTCTAGCCGAGTGATCTGGCGCATCCGGCGCCTCCTCGTTTCTTGGGAATCCTTCGGCGACAATTGCCTTTTGCGGGTTCATTCATTGACTCGGAAGGCCTGTTTGTTAGTCTCGCGCCTCGTTTTTACGGTGTTATTGAACTTAAACTAATTACGAACTGAATTTATGGCCAAATCAAAATCCACCAAATACGTTTATACTTGGGGCAACAAAAAGGCTGACGGCGACGGCAGCATGAAACCCCTCCTCGGCGGCAAGGGCGCAAACCTTGCTGAGATGACCCGCATCGGCCTGCCTGTGCCTCCGGGTTTCACCATCACCACGGAAGTTTGCACCTACTTCTACCAGCACAAGAAGACGTACCCAAAAGAACTCGAGGCGCAGATGCAGGCCGGCGTCGCGAACATGGAGAAGATCATGGGTACGAAGTTCGGCGACACCAGCGCGATGCCGTTACTCGTCGCCGTGCGCTCCGGTGCCCGCGATTCCATGCCGGGCATGATGGACACGATCTTGAATCTCGGCCTTAACGACCAGACTGTCGTAGCGCTTGAGAAGGCGACGGGCAATGCCCGCTTCGCGTGGGACTGCTATCGACGCTTCATCCAGATGTATGGTGACGTAGTGCTCGGTGTGCAGAAGAAGGAAGGCGAAGACCATGAGCCTTTTGAAACTGTCATCCACGAGTTCAAGCACGAGAAATATCACAAAGACATCGTGGACAGCGAACTCACCGCGGAAGATCAAGCGGAACTCGTGACGCGTTTCAAGGCGCTCGTCAAGGAACGTACTGGCAAAGGATTTCCGAATGATCCCTGGGAGCAACTCCGCGGCGCCGCCGGCGCGGTGTTTGGTTCCTGGATGAATGATCGCGCAATTGTTTATCGCCGCAAATACAACATCCCTACGGAATGGGGCACAGCCGTCAACGTGCAGGCGATGGTGTTCGGCAACACCGGTGATAACTCCGGCTCCGGCGTGGCCTTCACGCGCAATCCCGCCAACGGCACGAACGAATTCTACGGTGAATTCCTCATCAACGCGCAGGGCGAAGATGTCGTCGCGGGCGTGCGCACGCCCGAACCGGTGCTCAAGCTCAAGGATCACCTACCACAGGCTTACGCCGAACTCTTGAAGGTTCGTGCGACTTTGGAGAAACATTTCAAGGACGTGCAAGACGTGGAGTTCACGATCCAGGACGGCAAGCTGTTCATGCTCCAGACGCGCAACGGCAAGCGCACCGCGATGGCCGCGTTGAAGTTCTCGATGGACATGGTCAAGGAGAAGCTCATTGATTGGGAGACCGCGATCTTGCGTAACCCGGCAGATCAGCTTGATCAGTTGCTCGCGCCTGTGTTCGATCTCGCCGAAGTCAAGAAGGCCAAGGCGGTCGCCTCTGGTTTGCCCGCCGGCCCGGGCGCGGCCTCCGGCAAGGTGTACCTCAATGCCGACCGCGCAGTCGTCGCGGCGGAGCGGGGTGAAAAGGTGCTGCTCGTTCGCAACGAAACTTCGCCCGAAGACCTCCGTGGCATGATCGCGGCCGAAGGCATTCTCACGGCGAAAGGCGGCGTCAGTTCGCACGCGGCTCTCGTCGCCCGGCAGATGGGCAAGGTTTGTGTTTGCGGCGCGAGCGCGCTGGACATTGATTACGCGGCCAAGACCGTGAAAGCGTCCGGTCTAACCTTCAATGAAGGCGACGACATGTCGATTGATGGCACGAGCGGCATTGTCTATGGCGGTTCCATTAAGACCGCACCATCGGAGATCATCACCGGCTTGCTGCAAGGCGATAAAGCCGCGCAGGGCACGGAGAAGTTCAAGAGTTTCCTCCAGTTGATGAAGTGGTGCTCCAAGGTCACGAAGCTCGCGGTCCGCACCAATGCCGACACGCCTGAGCAGACCGAGAACGCCATCGCGTTCGGCGCGACGGGCATTGGGCTTACTCGTACCGAGCACATGTTCTTCGAGGGTGATCGCATTGATGCGATGCGCGAAATGATCCTGGCGGAGAATGTCGCGGATCGTAAGAAAGCCCTCGCGAAGCTGTTGCCTTATCAACGCGATGACTTCACTGGCATCTTCAAAGCGCTCAAAGGCTTCCCGGCCACGATTCGATTCCTTGATCCGCCGTTGCATGAGTTCGTGCCGCACGAAGCGAAGGCGCAGGAGGACCTCGCGGCCAAGCTCGGAGTGACCCCGGAGAAGATCGCGAAACGCGTGGCATCATTGCACGAGTTCAACCCGATGTTGGGTCATCGCGGTTGCCGCTTGGGCATCGCGTATCCGGAAATTACCGAGATGCAAGCCCGCGCCGTGTTCGAAGCGGCGGCGGATGTACTGAAGGCGAAGATCAAGGTAAAGCCCGAGATCATGATCCCGCTTGTCGGTTTCAAGAAGGAGCTCGACCTGCAGGTGGAGATCGTCCATCGCGTCGCGAAGGAAGTCATGGCGGAGAAGAAGATCAAGTTCCCCTACATGGTCGGCACGATGATCGAAGTCCCGCGCGGCGCGCTCACGGCGGACGAGATCGCGCAGACGGCTGAGTTTTTCAGCTTCGGCACGAACGATTTGACCCAGACCGCGCTCGGCATCAGCCGTGACGACATGGGCTCGTTCCTCATGCCTTACGTCGAGAACGAAATCTTCAAGAAGAATCCGTTCGCCACGCTCGATCAGGTGGGCGTCGGTCAACTGATGAAGACCGCGGTTGAAAAGGGCAACGCTTCACGGCCCGGCATCAAGCTCGGCATCTGCGGCGAACACGGTGGCGATCCGGATTCTGTGAAGTTCTGTCATCGCATCGGCCTGAACTACGTGAGTTGCTCACCGTATCGCGTGCCGGTGGCTCGGCTGGCTGCCGCCCAGGCTGCCATCGAAGAGAAGCGCAAAGCAAAAGCTGCGAAGAAGAAGTAACAAGAACTGGCTGCCGGCTCGTGCCGGATAATTCAAAAGCCGCTCCGGGAAACCGGGGCGGCTTTTTGTTTGGCTTCAATAGGGAGAGTGGGTTGCCAACACCAGAAGGACGTTGGGTCACGAAGCAACGAGGGCGAAAGAACTCGGCGCGGGGCGGGTCGTCTCGACCGCTCCAAGCGCGTGGAAATCACAGAGTCAACAGGTGACGGAGTTGCAGCAGCAAGGCCCACCACCAAGTCAGCGCAGCGCCACCCCGGAGGTAGAAGTAAACGGAGAATGATCCCATCACGAGCCGCAACGTCAGCAGTTCTATGAACACCATGGGCGGTAACGGAGCGGATTGTACTTTGACCAGCAGGACAAAAACTCCGAATAGGACCGTGAATCCGACGGCCAGCCGCAGCCGATCAAGCAGCCGGATCGCCCACGCCAAAGGCGCAAACGTGAGAAAGAGTGGATTGAAGGCGAGGGCAAATGCGGTCGTGACGAGCCATTCATCAACCGAGGCGGGGTAATCGGCCGGCGTGCGCAACCGGAGGACGGGATCAAGGAAACGGTGCAGCACGAGAGCGACCACGATGCCGGCTGCGGTGGCGATAGCCCAAAGCTGGAGTTCGATCCGGTGGTGGAAAACTGGCCGGTGCGTGAACCGGGTATGCCAGGCGAAGACAAAGGCCCACAGCATAAAACTCCCGACAAACGTTACTGATTCCAGGTACCAGATCGGGTAGGGAGCCTGCCTTGAGGCCAACCGCGGAAAACAAACCAACGAAGTGATCAATGCTGCCAGAGCGGCAGATTTCAGAACGTGGGGCTGGGCAAGCTGGCGCATGCGGACTGTAGATATTCCCTCCGGGGGCGATGCACAAGCGCCGGCTGGCGGAAGCCAGTGTCGCACAAGCTGACGAACCACGCGCACGAGCGAGTGCGGAAAGTCACCGGGATCGTTTGGCGTTGCGGAAGCCGGCCTGGTAGCCCTGGCGATAGGATTGATTCATCAATGCCGCATACTGCTCGGCATTTGCGAGCGTACTGCTGCTGATGATCACGTTGCCTTTCGCGTCCACAACCTTGAAGCCGTCGTCCGCTGGCTCAGCACGATATGGCAGATGTTCGTCGGGGTCGGTCATATTTCCAAAGATTCGGTGCAGCAGCTTGTGACTGATTACTGGAACGACACGCGTGCGCGGGCGGACCAGACTGAGTTCGTAATCGAGTTGGTGTAGCTCACGATGCCACCCGCCGCGGGGAAGTTGACGTAGCCGGGAACAGAACTCCAGCTTTCGCGAATCCCCATATTGGTCGTTTGCTGCAGCTCGTAATGACGCGTGCGACCGAAGTATCCCGGGCCAGTGACGGCATGGGTCTCAAATTCGACCCGCACCTGGCCGCCGGGCAACCGGCTGGTGTCGAGTTTGAACCGGCTGTTCGCATTGGTGGCGGAAGTGCCGGTAACGTATTCGGCCACGTCGCTGGCTCCGTCGCCGTCGGTGTCTCCAGTGACGGAGGAGCCGACGACGTTCGTGCTGCCGTAAGTTTCGATTTCGTAAATATCCGGCAGTCCGTCATTGTCGAGATCCGCCAACGGCGGGGTACCGGGCGTGGCCAATTGCAACGCGCCCACCGTCCAGCTTTGAGGATCATTGCCCCAGGCGACCGGGCCGCAGCGTTGCAAAGATGGCCCACCTCCCGCCGCGGCGGTTGGCCAGGGGAGTGCGGCTTCATAGGTCACTTCATCTTCCAGCAACATGGGTGTGAAGGTTGGTTCTTCGGCGGGCGGTGCGTCCGGTCGCAAAAGGCGCAGGGTGTCGCCGGTGTCGGACAACGAACCCAAGTAAGCTCCCACGGCAGCCACGTTGGTGTTGATGCCGTAATGTGCGCAGAACGCTTTCAAAGTGCTGCTGTTGGCGGGCAGTTTCGGATCAAACGGCAAAACCAGCAGCACCTGATCGGGCGACAGAAACGTGTTTGCGGGAAAGGTATGGTCAACGTTGCCGGCGAGCTTCCAGCCCGCGAGATTTTCCGTTGCTGCCCCGGTGTTCAGAATCTCCACGAATTCCCGCGTGGGATCGCCCGAACCGGGGTGATACATGAACTCATTGATAATCACCGGACCGACTCGCGGTCGGGAGTTGGCCGCGCCGAAAGTCCTTGTGCGCATCGGTTGGAGTTTGCCTTGTCCATTCGGCCAGCGACCAAACGATTCTCCGTTTCGAGCGCTGCCAAAGCTGACGTGATCCACGAATGCCACCAGATTGCTCTGGGCATTGGCCTGCAACAGCCACACCTCGTCGCCGTGCGCCGCGTCGAGGGAGAAGTCGTTGGTGTTTGCGCCCAGAGATTTGTTGAAGTGATTGGTTTCGTCGAAAGTGAGGTAACCACCCGCGGGGAGCACCGTGCCGCCGGGGATGCGAAATTTCTTGTACGGCGTGTCGGTGTCGCTGAGATACCAGCCGCCGATGTTGATGGCGGAGGCGGTAGGATTGTAAAGCTCGATGGAATCGTAGAGCGGCGGGTCGGTGTGCGTCAGCACTTCATTGATGACGATGCCGGCCGGCAGCGTGAGCCCCGACGCGCCCGGTGTACCGCCGTAGTTGAGGCTGGAATGCCAGTTTGTGCCATCGCTGTAGTTTGCAGAAGGATTGATCAATTCCAGCGAACTGCCCTGGCCATCGGCGCGCTCCGGCCATGGGGCGGTATTCTGAAAAGTGAAGCGGAGGATGGTTGCGCCATTCGGGTCAACCAGATGCAATTCTTCGCCGTCGTTGCTGAGCTGGCCGCCGAAGGCGCCCGAGATGTTAATGCCATTCCCATAGCGCGCGGTGAATGCGGCGAGATTCTTCACGAGCACCATGCGCGCTCCGGCGGCGAGGGTTTGCGAAGGAAAGGTGTAGGTGATGCCGGCGATGAATTTGACACCGCTCAAATTAAGCGTCGTGCTCCCGAGATTTTGCAATTCCACGAATTCATAGGCTTCGGCGTCTGTGCTGGTGGCGAGTTCAGTGCCGGTTGGCTCGTGCGGATGGTAATTCAACTCGGTGATCGCGAGGCCGAGGTAGGGACTGCCGATGGTCAGGGAATTGGTATCGGCCGCGCCGCCCCATGGCTCGAAGGTGGACTTGTTCGCATTGTCGGTGGCCTGGAGGTAGTACGTCAAAGTGCCGGTTGAGGCAAAGGGTCCGATTTGTGCGGTGTAAATCTTGTCGCCCGCCACGGCGTCGGGAGCGATGCCGTCGTCGAACATGTTGTTGGTTGAACTCGCACCGTTGTTGAAGCGGGAGATGAATTTGACGGCACTGACACTGCCGTCATCCTCAACGCGGGCAGAGATAGCGACGGGTTGATTGGTGGCAGGCAGAGCGGGCGTGATGCTGAGTGCGGAGATGAGGGGGCCGATGTTGGAGAGCGTGATTTGATTCAGCGCATTGGTGCGGCGCGCGGAGGGGGTGTGGACCGGGGGTGACCGTGTTGGCTGCGCCGGGGGTGTGTGAAATCAGGTAGCCTGCCTGTCCCGCACGGAGGGTCGGATTCGTGCCCTGGGTCTGGAAGCCGTAGGAAATGTCGCGGTATTGTTCGGGGTAGGTCGCGCCAAAACTGGAGAGTACGGTCGAGCCATTCGTTGCCACGAGCGCGAGATATTCGCCGTCGGCATCCAAAGCGAAGCTGGTGTGCAATGGCGCGTCCGCCACCGCCCGGTTTTTGCCGGAGGCGAACACCACCACGTAGCCACCCGCTGTCACGACTTGGGATGGGAAACGCCATTTGGTGAGATTGTTCGCATCGTCGGTCAGGTAATAGCCATTGAGGTTGAGCGACCCCGGCCCCGGATTGTAAATCTCGATCCAGTCCGAGAACGCGCCGTCCTCGTCCGCGAGCACCGTATCGTTCTGGGCCATGAACTCGCTGATGATCGGCTGTGCCGGCGACTCGCTGGCTATGGTCAGGAGGATCAGGAGGAAGATTCCCTTGAGATACAAATACATGAATTGCGATTTCACGAGTGCGTTCACTCATTATCGCCAACGGGCGCAGTTGCGCAACTGCATGAAGATGCCCGATCCGAAGGCTTGAAGTCCCTCAATGTCCGTTAGCACTCAAGGACTGGCTGGCGTGACGACGCGGTAGAATTGTGAGCCCGTCGCGGGTTTGACAACCGAAATGGTCCGGTTTGAGGCCACCGCCGTGATGTTGGTCACCGGGAACCAGACCACCGCGTCCGCCACCGAGGCGGACAGGAGGGTGTAGCTGCGATCCGCCATGGCTTGGAAGCTTAGCGCGACCGCGCTCGCACCAGATTTTGTGGCATTCACCTTCAGCGAGCTGCCGGCATTGTGCGGATCTGTTCCCGCCAGCCATTCGGAATAGTTGTTGAAGCCATCGCCATCCGGATCGAGCGTGCCGTCCGATACGAACGGGTCGGTCGCGTTGAGCATTTCCCACAAGTCCGGGACGCCATCGCCATCAACATCCTGAGAAGTCTGAGGTGATAACATTCCCGCGGTCGGGGCGCCAGCGAACCAATTGATCGGGTCGTTGGCGTACTCCAGCAGCGTGGCGCGTTGAAGCGATTGACCGCTGCCCGCGGCAAAACTCGGCCACGGGGCCAACGGTCGGTAGGAAACTTTTTCGACCATGACGTAAGGGACGAAACCGTTGGTCTCGGGCTGGTCGGGGAATTTCAGTTCAATGGATTCGCCGCTGTTGTCGAGGTGACCGGACCAGGGGCCAAAGATGGGTGTGTTGGTACCAACGGCGTAGGTGGCGCGGAAGGTTGCGAGGGCGGCAGCGTTCGTGATCGGATTAAAGCCTACTACCAGCAGCCGACTGCCGACGGGCAGGGTGGTGTCGGTCGGGAAGTTGTAGTTTACGCCGTTGTCGAGTTTCCAGGTGTTCGTAGGGAAGTCGGTGGCGTAGAGCGGCACGTTCGTGGCAGCGACGTTCTGGAGTTCGATGAACTCGGCCTCGTAGTTCTCGTTCGTACCCAACGGCGGCGGTTGAAACATGATTTCCGAAATCACGACGGGGCCGACCAGAGGTCGGGAATTATTGGTACCCAAAGTCAACGCGGCAGCGGCGACGAAATCCTCGTTGCCGATGCTGTTGACGTAACGGCGGAAGCTGACGCCATTTTCGGACGCGCCGAACGGCGTGCCGTGAACGTAACCGGTCAGATTGCTGGAGGCATTGCCCGAGAAGAGATAAACTTCATCGCCCAGGCTGTTCAGATTGAAGTCGAGTCCGTTGGTGTCGTATTGGTTCTGGTTGAAAGTGACGTAACCGCCGGCACCGATGGTGGTGCCGTTCGGGATGCGGAATTTCTTCGGCACATCCTGGTTGTCGGTCAGGAACCAGCCGCCGATGTTCACCGGCGACGCGGTGGGGTTGAACAATTCAATTGTGTCCACCTTGGGCAGGTCGGTGTGTGTGAGCAATTCGGAGATTACAATCGGAGCAATCGAACTGGCCGGATCGTCATTGTTGGGGGAGCCACCCGCCGCGGTGCTGGCGCGGTAGGTGCCGGCTACTGAATCGTCGAGCACGAGCGACCAGCCCATGCCATCGGTGGTCACCGGCCAGGGCGGCGCATCTTCGTAGGTGACTTCCAAAACGGTGATGTCCGTGGGCGTGCTGATGCGGAGCGTTTCTCCACCATTGTCGAGCCGGCCAGTGTAAATGCCGTTGATGGTGATGCCTGGGTATTTGGCCTGAAGCGCGGTGCCATTGCGGCCCAGTACGAAGCGTTGTCCCGCTCCGAGCGTGGTGCCATTGGTGAAGGTAAAAGTAATGCCGGCGGTGAACGTGAGTCCGCCCAGGTTCAGCGGAGCAGCACCGATGTTCTTGATTTCCAGAAATTCAAGGTCATCGCTGACGTAGGGGTTCTGGTCCGGCGGATTATACATGATCTCGGAGAAGCGCAGGTTCTGGCGCAGCACGGAGACGAGATCCACGGCGGTGACGCTGAATTCCAGCGGATCCGACCATTTGCTCCAGCGACTGGTGTTGTCGAGATGGCGGACGCGGGCGCGGTAAATCTTGTTGGTCTCGACGACGAGGCCGGGGATGGTGATGCGATTGGTCCACGTCGTCAAAGTGCCGGATTCCCAGATGGCGTCCCATTCCAACGGTGGAACAACGCGCGGGTCGGCGGGCACCTGATTGGTGTTGCGCACCTCGGCAAGCCGCCACTGCATCCCTGCAAAAGTGCCCGCGCCTTGCGGATCGGCGTAAGGCAGGCACTCGAAGGTGAGCGAGTTCATCGGGAAGTTCGATTGACCGACGTAGTAGAGGACGGGTTTGGTCGGGATGTCCACATCGCTGGAAATATTATCCAGCCGCGTGACCCAACCTCCGGCCGGAACCGTTTCGCCGCCGACCCACCAACTACAAGTGCCGCCGCTAAACATGAACGCTTTCATGTCCTGCACGTACCCGTCGAGTCCGGAAGCCGTTCTTCCGGAAAGCAGGGCCCGCGCGGGGGAAAGCGTGAGCGAGGAATAATTGCCGCCGGCTGGCGTGCCAGACCAGCGTCCAAGGTCAGCCGGTACCACGGGCCGAATGCGCGCCGCAAAGGAATCAATCACCGCCCCGATTTGCTCTGGTTGGAACAGCAGGTCGCGCACTTCACGGACAGCGTTGCGATACTCCAGAGCCAGATCAGGATGGCTGCCGGCCAGGAAGATGCCGTTGTAAACCAAGTCCTGACCGCTGTTCCACGTCGGTCCCCAACTGGCGTCTGTGTCCCAGGGCAAAGTCCAGAACCGTCCGAAGTTACCATTGGTGGCCGCGTAAGGCGGTTCGAAATACCAGGCGGCGTTCTTGTTCGCATCCGGCCAGTAGTCATAGTGGCGGATCGCTTCGCAAATCGCGTGGTAATGGTACCAGGCATCACAGGCGACCCGGGCGCGGATCCAATCGGAGGTTTGGTTGACGAGCAAACCGTTCTGAATGGTTGATCCGTCCGTTCCGTTGGTCACGGCAAACGGCCCTTGATAACGTTGCTGGTTCACCATGTCATCGGCCAGATTGGGGCCGAAGGAAGCGTTGATCAGTTTGTAGAGGTTGCCCTTTTGCAGCTCGTGCGCATCCAGCAAACGCCCGTCATAATCTTCCTGGGCCCAGTTGAGCCCCCAGAAGTCCCCGTTGAATTGATCCGGGGCTTCCGCTGCGCCGTCCACCACGCGGAAGTGGAAAAACAAAGCGTCCGGAGCGGGCACGCCCACCTTGTTCCATAGAAAATAATTCACGACCTCGTTGAGGCCGAAGCTGAGAACCAAACGGTTGTCCGAACCTTTCCCGGTGGTCAGGTGCGCCCATTTGCGCGCGAATTTGTTTCCAAACTGGTCCCGGGCTTCGAGGTAATGCCCGCGGTTCATCTCGAAACGCCAGCTGCGTTTGCCGGGCAGGTAACGGCCATTCGCGCCGCGGAGCCGGTAATGGATGTTGTCGTAAACCACGCCGTCATAAACCAGGGTGCCCGGCCAGTTGAACACAAACCGTCCCGGATGCGCATAGCTGCCGAAGTATTGCGGGATTTGGTACGCGCCGATGTAGGCCGTACATTCATCGACGTCCTGTGGCCGGCTGATCAAAGAAAAAACCGGCACGGTTTGCAGTTGTTGCGCGGTTACTCCCTGGTAACTGGGAACCCCGTCATAGACGTAGCACGCGAAGTTCAACGACGGGTCATCTTCAAACGGAGCCCGGCGGGTCGCTCCGAGCGTGTCCGCAACGACAATGCGGTAGCGGACCAGTACGCGGTTGGCCTGAGCCGGAAGAACCGCGGTGTAAACGTCATCACCCGCCACCGCATCACCACCCGTTCCACCGTCGGCCATCGGTAGCGTGATCCAGTTGGCGGCGTTCGTGTAAGCCGGATTTAGGGTGGGTGAGAGCGAGGTATTCGCGATCAATTGATTGATCGGTACGGGCAAGGAGGCTGGAAGATAGTTGCCGGGCGTGACCAGTTGATACTGTAGCAGCACCGAGGCTACACCTTGGGGATCCGTTACCTTGGCCGTGATGATGATCTGGTTGGTTGAAGTTGGCGTTTGCGGCGTGTGTTCGACTTGACGGATGTTGGGCGCGGCATTGACCGCGAATACGCTGTTGGTGGCGCCCGGAGTCGGCGGAGTCTGTGATCGCCACGAACTCCCGAGATCGTTGTCCACAGCGGGATTCACCAGCGCCATCGAAGCGCCTTCGCCGTCGGCGGCGATCGGCCACGGAAACTCCGAATCATAATTCACCCCGGCCACTTTCTTGCCGTTCGAATCCCGCAATGTGATCGTCTCGCCATCGCTGGACAAGCCGCCCGTCCACGGCCCGAGTGCCGGGACGCCGTAGCGCGATAGCACGGTTGCGGGATCCTGAGCCACAACCAAAAAGCCGTGAGCAGGAACGACGCTTCCCAGCGGCAGCGTGTAAGCCACTCCACCCGAGACCTCCCACGATGACATGTCCATCGCCGAGTCCGTCGGGTTGTAAAACTCAATGAATTCCTCGAGCACGGTATTGTCCGGGGGATTGTAATGAACCTCGTTGATTTTAATGGATTCCGCATTGGTGGTAACGCTGAGGTTGAAAGTCCGTTCGATCCACAAGCTGCCGCTGTCCGTGGCGCGGACCCGGATCATGAAGTTGGTTCCCACAAACGTGTCGCCGGCGATTAACAGATTGCTGGCAATGACAAACCGGGAGTTGCTCCCGAAACCCGGCACCAAGGTGAACACGTGCGTGTCGGTCGGGTTCACGTCAATTGCCTTGAAGGCGGCGAGGAACGAGCCGGGAATGGCGCTGCTGTTGATGTTCGTGGTGCTGATGGTGATGTCCGAGGGCGCAGTGGGCGGGGCCAACACCTGAATCGAAACGGTTGCGGGAGCGGAATCAAACTCACCGTCGTTCACCTTGAAGGTGAATTGGTCGTTGCCGATATATCCGGTCGTTGGCGTGTAAGTCACGCTGGGCGGGGTGCCGGTGCGGCTGCCGTGGGTCGGGCTGGTAAGAACTGTGTAGGTGAGGTTGCTTCCTTGCGGATCGGCGCCGGTCAGCGCGATGGCCTTCGCTTGATTCTGCATGGTGCTGACCGATTGATTGTTGGCGGTGGGCCGTGCCTGATCCACCAGCACGGTGACTTGGCGGGTGCGGATGCCCAAGGCGTTGGTCGCGGTGAGGGTGTAGGTGGTGTTGGTGCGCGGGGACACGGCCAGATTACCCGATACACTCACCGTGCCCACGCCGGGTAGGATGCTCACGTTGGCAGCGTTGGTGACGTTCCACGCCAAGGTCACCGGCGAGTTGATCAGGATCTGGTTCGTGCTGGCGGTGAAACTGTAGATGATCGGGTAGCCCGGCGTGAGGTGCAGATCGATCAACTCTTGAACGACGTTGGTTGCTTCCGGTCCGGTCAGCCTGGCGTTGTAGAAACGCACTTCGACAATGTCCCCAATCAACGCCTGGTTGGCGTCCGTGAGGATCCGGCCCAATGCCACGCCGGCGTTGTTACGAGGCAGGGGAGACGAGCCTGTGGCTGAGGCGTTGTATTGGTTGTCGAGGTAGATCGCCTGTTCTCCATCGCCCCACGTGAAGACGGCGGCGTGAAAGTTTGAATCTACCAGCGACGGACTGGAGGACAGATAGACTGTTTGATCGGGCTGGCCAATGCCCCAGCCGAGATGCCCGTCGCTCGTAACTGCCGCGCCCCAATCCGCCGTCACACCGCCTTGTTCAGCGTCCACCAACCCGGTGTTGTTATACCATTGAGTCTGGTCTCCGGCCCCGGTGCCGTTCAGTCGAAACACCAGGGCGATGGAAAAACTGGTTAAGCCGCCGACCGGGCTGTTGTCCAGGCGGCGCAGGCGATCTTGATTAAAGCGGACGAGGGGGCCGCCGGCTGGCGTTGTGTCCGTGCTCCAATAAAACTGTGGTCGCAAGCTGGAGGTGGAAGTGGTCAGCGCGCGACCGCCGGTGCTGGTCCAATTCGTCATGAACGCTCCATTGGATAAGGAGCCGAGGAGATTGGAGGCCTGCCAGGAATCCGCCAGCGCCGCTTTGCTCGCCATGGCGGTCAGCAATAATCCGATCAACACGAGGGCGGCTGGGAGCATCCGGAAATTCCCGGGAAATGCGCTGGCGCTCCCGACTCGCTTGCCGAAACGAACAATGCCCATATGGCGACAACTTGGTCTGACTGCCTTGGCAGGACGTTCTGGCCCACCGAGATGATTACTCATAGCTGATCACTTTAATTCTGCGCTAAACTGGCTCGGATAAACA
Source organism: Limisphaerales bacterium (assembly GCA_044225555.1). Taxonomy (GTDB): domain Bacteria; phylum Verrucomicrobiota; class Verrucomicrobiia; order Limisphaerales; family JADLHS01; genus JADLHS01. The sequence continues at coordinate 404,185 of JBGAIM010000005.1, forward strand.
GTGGCATGAAATGGCCACACGGAGAATCACGTGCGAGTCTTGACAAAGCCCGGGGGGTGCGCTGCTAATCTCATTTGGAAATCAAAGCATCGCCACACTTTGCGCCGACAAATCTATCAACCAGCTTGTATGCTGATGCTCGCCACCTGGCTGCTCTCGGCGGTCAGCTTTGGTGCGGAGTTGAAGCGTGCTGGAGCAGGTGTGCCCTTCGACCTGCAAGGGTTCGCTGGCAAGGAGATCAATTCCGGAAAGCAAAGCGTGGTCGTGCCGCCGGGGCGATACCGGGTGACGCCCAAGAGTGGGCAGCACCTCGTGTTGAAAAACTTGAAGGACATCCAGATCATCGCCGATGGCGTCGAGATGATCTGCACGGAAACAACCCGGGCGCTCACCATCGCCCGCTGCACAAACGTGACTTTGCGTGGACAGGTGATTGACTATGGTTGAAGTAACCTATTCTCGTGTTGGTCGGAAATCCAAACTCATGAACCGCCGAACCTTCATTCGCTCCACCGGACTCGCCTTGGTCGCGGCGGGACTTCCCATCAAGTCCCGATCCGCAACGTCCCTGTCCGAGTTGCGGATCAGTCGCGTGCTGGTTCAAGAGGCGCGCGGTCGGCGACTAACGCCCGTCGCGCCCAATGCTTATGCGGCATATCGAGGCTACGATGTCTCCGAGCCGATTCTGCGCATTCAGACCCGCCAGGGAATGGAGGGTATTTCCCGCTCCACCGGATCGCCCGAGACCTTGAAGCAATTGCTCGGACTCGATCCTTTCAAACTGTTCATTTGGGACGGCGACCGCATTACCGGTCCGGCAGAAGAATACCGGGAACTTCTCGCCAAGCTGGGCGGTGGCGACATCGCGTTGTTGGATCTGCTCGGCAGGGCGATGAAGCGTCCGAGCGCGGAGTTGCTGGGAAAACCGGTGCGCGAGACGGTGTTGGTTTACGATAGTTCACTCTACATGGAGGATTTGCTCACGTCAGATCAACGCAAAGACCTGGCGTATCTCAAGGGGCCGGCGCCCAGCGATCCGGTGGAACTGGTGGCACTGAAAACACGGTGGTTGCTCCAACAGCGTCCGGAAGGATTCAAGGCGGTCAAAATCAAGATCGGTCGCGTAAAATGGATGGAATCATTTGAAGCCGCTCTCGCCCGGGACATCGCGGTGACAAACGCGGTTCGGGCAGCGGCTGGCGCGGAGATAAAGATAATGGTTGATGGTAACAAGGCCTATCAATTGCGCCCGCTGGCGGCGGTTGATTACGCGCAGGCCGTCGCAGGCTCGCGGGTTTACTTCATGGAAGAAATGTTTCCCGAAGTGGACATCGCCAACCTGCAGGAACTAAAGAAGCGTCTGCGCGCGGCCAAGGATCCGGTCAAGCTGGCGGCTGGCGAGTCGTATGGCGGCGGTGTGCCTGAAAAAGTTTACACGCAACGTTTCGAGGATACGAAGGGCAGTGAGCCGTTGATTGATGTCGAACAGGCGGACATGAACGCCCACGGTTATCTCCGACTGCGCGCCAAAGCGGCCACCCAGGCCAGGCTCGGCATGACCCTCGCCCCGCACAACTTCGGATCGAAGATGGGGCTATATGCGCAGGTTCATCTCGGGCTGGTCACGCCCAACTGGGAGATAGCAGAGTTGGACGATTCGGAATTCCCAGCGTTGGAAGCCGAGGGCATCGTCGTGGCGAAGGGCGTGGCAAAATTGACCGGCCAGCCCGGACTCGGCGTGCGTTTGAAGGAAAGCGCTCTCGAAAAACCTTCGCTCGAACTCAAGGCCTGAAATAGACCTGGCAGAATCGAGCCGTTGTGGGCGGCCAGCTTCTGTGTGCGACGTGTGGCCACTTTATGCCACATGACAGAGGAAGGAGACGGATTACTCTGGCATCGCACACTAACGCGATGAGGGTGTGCCTCCGGAAGTTCTTCCGGTTTTGATATTAAGTTTGGGTTGGGTGGTTAGGATGGCCGGGGCGAAAACTCCCTCCGGCCATCCTTGTTTTAAGGCTCCCATTCTTTGCAGCTCGGGCGATTTCTATGGAGGCCGCGCCGCTGTCTTCCAAGAGATCGGTACGCCGCAAACGTCGTTTGAGTCCTCCGGTTTGTGCGAGACAAAAAGGCTACAGACAAATCTTGCGTCGGTGACTAGAATTGGTCCTTAAACACAAAAGCACTATGCCGAATCCTTGGACTGGAAAAGGGAATCCGTACACACGCAAAGAGGTGGTTGAACGTCTGCGCTCCACTTTGAAGAAGGGTAACGCGATCATCGCTGCTGGCGCGGGCACGGGCATCAGCGCCAAGTTCATCGAGAAGGGCGGCGCGGACCTCATCATCATCTACAACTCCGGCCGCTTCCGCATGATGGGCCACGGCTCGACCTGCGGCATGATGGCCTACGGCGACGCCAATGCCATCGCGATGGAAATCGGCGAATACGAAGTGTTGCCGGTGGTCGAGGAAGTGCCGGTGATTTGCGGCGTTCACGCCACCGACCCGCGCCGCCGCATGTGGCATTGGCTCGGCAAGGTCAAGGAGATGGGCTTCAGCGGGGTGAACAATTTCCCCACCCACACCATCGTGGACGGCCATTTCCGCGGCGTGCTGGAGGAAACCGGCATGAGCGTGCAAAAGGAATACGAGATGGTCGCGCTGGCCCGCCGGATGGATTTGTTCTCGGTCGTCTATGTCGGATCGGCCGAAGAAGCGGTTCAAATGGCGAAAGCCGGTGCCGATGCAATCATCGCTCACGTGGGCACGACGGTCGGCGGTTCGATCGGCGTCACGAAAGCGGTCGTGAGTTGGGATTTCACGATCAAGCGCACGCAGGAAATAATTGATGCCGCCTGCCGCGTTCGGAAGGATATCTTCTTCCTTTGCCATGGTGGACCAATCAACACGCCGCAAGATGCCGATCGCGTGATGCAGAACACCGACGCCGTTGGCTTCGTCGGCGCGAGTTCATTGGAGCGCATGGGTGTCGAGGCTTCTTTGACGAACCTGACCAAGGAGTTTAAGAAGTTGAAAGCACCCGCCGCGAAGACCTTTGGCAAAGCGAAACGAAAATGAGCATCGAGCAACGCCGCTTCGTTACTGCTGCCGAAAAGGTAGACGTTGTTTCACCATGGACATTGGAAGAATGGTTGTGCCGCTCAGACGTCGTTCCGAACAAGGAACTGTTAATGGTGCGCGCGAACATGGAGGCGGGGCGTTCGCATCCCTTTCACACCCATCCAACCCGCGAGGAGATCATTTACATCCTGTCCGGCCGCGCCGAACAATGGATCGGCCAGCAGCACCGCATCCTGGGTCCCGGCGAAATGGTCCTGATTCCGAAGGGTGAAGCGCATGGCACTTACAACCCGTTTCGCGAGCGACTGGTTTTCCTCGCCATCCTTTCTCCCGCGAATGCTCCCGAGCCTGGAATCGTGGATGTTTCCTCTGAAGAGCCCTGGGCTTCGCTCCGTCAGAAACACGGTTTACCCAAATGTGATTGAATTGGTTTTAGCATGAGAAGAATCGTTGTCGTTTTTTTTGTGGCGCTGCTGGCTGGTCTGATTCAGGCAAAAGCCGCCGAGCCGCTTCGTGTATTCATCCGCGGTGGTGTCAAGACCCACGGCCCAAACCAGCATGACCACCCGCGCTTTCTCAAGGAGTGGACGCAACTGCTCAACGAACGCGGCGCCAAGGCCGAGGGCGGGATGGAATTTCCAACCGCGGCGCAACTGGAGAAGACGGACTTGCTTATCATCCACGCGCAGGATGGGATGAAGATTGTCGGTGAAGATCGGGCAGCCTTTGAGAAGTTCCTTTCACGCGGCGGTGGGGTGGTCGTGATTCACGCCGGCGTGGTGGGCGGTGATCAAAACGACTGGATCAAGAAAATCATCGGTGGCGCATGGCGCTGGGCCTCGCCCAATCTACCCAAGGAGCAAGCCACCAAATGGTTTGAGGGTGATGTCGGCGTGTGTTGGGTGGATACGGAGCATCCAATCAGCCGCGGGTTGTCCAACTTCGATTGGAGGGACGAAATCTATTACGATATGGACCTCGCACCGGATATTGGCGTGCTGGCGACCAGTTTTCACAACGTCCATATCATCGCGCCGCAGATTTGGACGTATGAAAAAACTCTCCCTGGCGCCGCCGCACCGTATCGCGCGTTCGTGAGCCTGCCCGGCCACGAATATGACTCCTTCAATGCACCGCAGTACCGCACCGTGCTGCTGCGCGGCATTGCGTGGGCCGGCAAGCGCGCCAACGTGGATGAATTCTGCAAGCCCGACGAACTCGCCTCGCTCCGCTATCCGCCCGGTGGTCCGCGCCCGGCCAAGGAGGCGATGCAGACCTTCAATCTGCACCCTGAGTTCAACCTTTCGCTCGCCGTCGATGAAAACCTAGCCGAGAAAATCATGTCGCTCGATTGGGATCCGCAAGGCCGGTTATGGGTGGTGGAAACACCTGAGTATCCCGGCGGCCGCGACATCAATCCCAATGATGCGAAGATTGCCCCTTGGCGGGACCAGGATCCGCAGAAGTATACAGTCGGCGGCAAAGAACCCCGCCCAGCGCATGACCGCATCTCGATGCTCGAAGACACCAACGGCGACGGCGTGATGGACAAGAAAACAGTGTTTTACGAGGGGCTGGAATTGCCAACCTCACTGGTGTTCTACAAGGACGGTGTCATCGTTTCCCAAGCGCCGGACACCTATTGGATTCGCGACACGGATGGCGATGGCAAGGCGGACAAGAAGGAAACGCTCTTCACCGGCTGGGGCACATTCGACACGCATGCAGTCACCAGCAACCTGCGCTGGGGACCGGACGGCTGGATTTACGGCAGCGTCGGTTACAGCGCTGGCAATGTTACTTCCGGCGATGGCTCGAAGAAGTTCGGCCAGATTTCCGCCGGCATCTATCGCTTCCGCCCGGACGGTTCGGCGTTGGAGCAGGTGGCGGCGGGTTCATGCAATACGTGGGGCTGCGAGATTGCTCCCGATGGCGAAGTCTTCTTCAGCACCGCGACGTGCGGCGAACCGATGTTGCACGTCGTATTGCCGGAGAAAATCATCAGCCGGGCAGGCCTGCCTGGCGTGCGGGCGGTCAAACCGATCATCGAAGAAAACAAGGTCTATCCCGCCCGTGCCGAAACGCGCCAGCCGTATCTGCAAATTGACTGGGTGGGCGCCTTCACCGCGGCGGCCGGTGCGTGCATTTATGATGGCGGCGCGTGGCCCGGCAAATGGCAGGGGCCGCCGTGGGCATTTTTCGTTCACGAGCCGACCGTTTGGTTGGTGCACGAGGAATTCGTCGGCCAGGAAGGCGTGAGCTATCAGGGCCACAAAGAGCCGGGCCGCGAGCAGAAGCACTTTCTCACCAGCACGGACTACTGGTTCAAGCCCATCCACAGCCGCATCGGCCCGGATGGTGCGCTTTATCTCGTGGACTTTTACAATCAGATCGCGGCCCACAACGACACACGCGGGACACCGCACGGCGCGCGCAACGCCGCCACACGTCCCGATCGCGACCATCATTTCACCCGCCTTTACCGCATCCAACACAAGCAGGCCCAGCCACTGCCTCCATTCACGCTCAGCCCAAAGAACCCGTCGCAACTCGTCGCAATGTTGGATCATCCGAATGGCTGGGTTCGCACCACGGCGAACCGCCTGTTGAGCGAAGGCGCCGGTAATGTTGAAATCCCGGCCCTGGAAGCCAAGGCCGCCAATGGCGCCACCGCGTACGGTCGCATGGAGGCCCTCTGGGTGTTGCACAACTTGAATGCCCTCAAGCCCGGCCTCATTGCGGCCGCCGCGCAGGATCAATCCCCAGTGGTTCGCAAGAATTCAATGCGCATCGCTGCCGAGCAGGATAACTCCAACACGCAACCGCCGCCGGAACTTGTGAAGGCGCTCCTGGCGGATTCCGATCAGCGCGTGCGGATTGCTGCCCTTGTGGCGGGCACGACGCTCACGCCCAATCGGCAACTCGCCGAGGCCATCGTGGCCGCGTGGCCCACGTTAAACGAACCTCATCTCCAAGCCGCCGCCCTGGCGATCACCGCCAATGATCCCTTGCTCTTCCTCGACGCAACGCTCGAGTCTAGTAATCCCCAGGTCGTGACTGACTTGGCCGCCCAACTCGCCCGGCAGGTTGCGGATTTGAATGAGCCGGAAGCCGCTCGTAATCTCGTTATTGCTTTGGCGGGCAAGCCGGCTTCGGCGGATGCCCTCAAGGCTGCCGCGCTACAGTCGCTCACGGCAAGCCTTCCAGCGCGAATCAAGCCGGCGGCCAACACGCCCCTCGGCAATGCGCTGAGACAACTTCTCGCTTCCGACGTGACCGCTGGTGCGGTGCTGCCGTTGATTGCCCGGTGGGATTACGCGAGCCAGGTGGCCGACGCAGCGAAGTCGGCCGTCACAAAGGCCGAGTCGCGCCTGGCGGACAAATCACTGTCCGACGACGAACGCGGACAGATTGCGGCAAACCTGCTTGGTGTCCGGGCGTTGGACGCGGGGATTGTGCCCGCCGTCTGCGCAATTGTCGGAAGCGATGCCAGTCCCGGATTGCAGCTACGGGTGATCGAAGCCCTCGGAACGACCGGTGACGCAGCGGTGGGAGAGGCATTGCTGGCGGCATTGCCGAAGCTCGACGCCGATCTGCGCGAGGCCGCGTTCGGGCAATTGCTCAAACGCGCTGACTGGTCAGGCGCGGTGGTTCAAGCGCTGGCGGATCGCAAGCTTGATCCCAAGGTGCTCGGTCCGGGCAATCTGTATCGGCTGCGCACGCACTCGGATGCCAAGGTCGCCGCGAATGCCGCCAAGACAATTGATGAGCTGAAAGGGCCGGCGTCGAAGGAAAAGGATGTGCTGATTGCCAGTCTCCGTCCCGAAGTCGTCAAGCCGGGCAACGTGGCGAACGGCGCGAAAGTTTTTACGGCGAATTGCGCGGTCTGTCATCGTTTCAAGAACGAAGGCGCTACGTTCGCACCGAATCTCACCGGCATGGGCGCGCATGGCCCGGAGGATCTGATCGTGCATATCCTCGACCCCAACCGCGTCGTGGAGCCGAATTACTACACCGTCAGCATCGAAACGAAGGACGACCTCAGTTATGACGGCATTGTGTTGCGCGAAAATCGAAATGTGGTTGTCCTGCGCAACCAGACGGCGGAGACGGAAATCCGGAAGGACAACATCGCTTCCCGGCGTGGCTCGACACGCTCGCTCATGCCGGAGGGCTTTGAGCAGTTGGGCGCGGAAAACCTGCGCGACCTGCTCGCCTTTCTGTGTGCCGACGAGCAGCGCTTCCGGATTCTGGATCTCACCAGTGCCTTCACTGCCGACACCTCGCGGGGGATCTACATGACCGCCGAATCACGGGACGAATCGCTCCGGTTCAAGAAATGGGGCACGATCAAGCATCGGGACGTGCCGTTCGACATTGTGAATCCAAGCCGCACGCCCACGGGAAGGAATGTGATTGTGCTCCAGGGTGGTGCGGGCATGTCGCGCGACTATCCGCGTCAGGTGGAGGTGAAAGTGGGATTGCCGGCCACCAAACTGCATTTCCTAAGCGGCGTCGGTGGCTGGGCGCATCCCGGTGGCACGGAGAACGAGCCCGTGGCCAAGGTCACTGTTCATTATGCTGGCGGTGAAACCGAAGAGATCGTCCTGCGCAATTCCGTCGAGTTTGCGGATTACATCGGGCGCTTCGACGTGCCCGGCTCGGAGCCATTGGACAACCTGGACGACTTGTTGCAGCAGGGCCGACAGATTCGTTACTTCGCCAAGCCGCTGACCAAACGGGGCACGGTGGAAAAACTCACGCTCGCCAGCTACGGGAATGACGTCGCGCCCACCTTCGTCGGCATCACGGCGGAAATTGGCGACGGAGCGCCGGCCTCCGGCTCGGTCCGTGCCAGTTCCACCGCCGTGCCCACGCCTGCATTCCAATGGGGCAATGGTCTGAAAGTGCTCATCATCGGCGGTGGCGCGAGTCATGACTATCAACGCTGGTTCAACGAAGCCGATGTGAAGACGCTCAATGCCACTGGCGGCATCAGCGCCAATTACACCGAGACCACCGGTGGCTTAGCGGATGTCATTGCTGGCGTGGACGTGTTGATTGTCAGCAACAACAAACCCTTCACCGACGACGCCACCAAAGCCGCCATCAAACAGCACATCGAGAACGGCAAAGGCTTCATCGGCTTGCATCCCGGCCTGTGGTACAACTGGAACGATTGGCCGGATTACAATCGCGCTCTCGTCGGCGGTGGTGCGCGCGGGCATGACCGGCTGGGTGAGTTTGAGGTCGTGGTGACCGAACCAACCCATGCGCTGATGAAGGGCGTGCCGGCGAAATTCAACATTAAGGATGAGCTGTATTGGTTCGAGCCTGATCCTCAGGGCACGCCCATCAAAGTACTCGCCACCGCTCACTCGCCTTCAAAGAACAAAGACTTTCCACAGGTCTTCAGGGTGGAACATCCGAAAGCTCGTGTCGTCGGTCTGACGCTGGGTCACGACGGCGATGCGCACAATCTGCCGGCATACATTCAACTCCTGCGCAATGCTGTGCTCTGGACTGCCGGGAAGGAGACGAAGTAAATCTCCGCGAGCCGCGGAAGCCCGACCATGCCGACGATTGCCATTCTGGGCACGATGGACACTAAGGGTGTCGAGCATGGTTACGTGGCCGATCTCATCAAGCAACGCGGCCACACGGTGCTCGTCATTGACGTCGGCACTGCAGGAGAACCGAAGCTCACGCCAGGCATTACTCGCGTCGAAGTCGCGAGTGCCGTCGGTGTGGATTTCTTAACGCTAGCTGCCAGACAAGACCGCGGCGAATCGGTCACCGTCATGTTGCATGGTGCACCCGTTGTGCTGGCGAAACTGGCGGCGGAGAAGCGCATTGACGGCGGCCACGGCGGCGATGCGCGCGTTGCCCGTTGGTTTTCCAAAGCTCATGGTTTCCACGCTCGCCAGCGGCAACACTGCGCCGTATGTCGGCGTGAAGGACATCGTGATGTTCCCCAGCGTGGTGGACGTGGCCGGAATAAACCGGCTCTCGCGACAATTACTGGCGCGCGCCGCCGGGGCCATTTGCGGCATGGTGGAAATGGCGGTACCGAACGCCGCCGACAAACCGCTCATCGTCGCCAGTCAGTTCGGCAACACCACGCCTTGCATCGAACACGCCAAAAAAATACTGGAGGCCGCCGGTTATGAAGTCATCGTGTTCGCCGCCACAGGCACGGGCGGGCGCACGATGGAATCGCTCATCGAAACTGGCCTTGTCGCCGGTGTGCTTGATGTCACAACCACTGAGTGGGCGGATGAACTTGTTGGTGGTGTGTTAAGCGCGGGTCGGACCCGACTGGAAACTGCGGCGCGACGCGGAATTCCGGCGGTGGTTTCCACTGGTTGCCTCGATATGGTGAACTTCGGCCCACCGGAAACTGTTCCGGCCAAATTCGCTGGAAGAAAATTCTATCAACACAACCCGCAGGTGACGCTGATGCGAACCACTCCGGATGAGTGCGCAAAGCTCGGTGCAATCCTCGCTGATAAACTGAATCTCTCGGTCGGTCCGCTGACGGTACTGCTGCCGCTGCGAGGCGGCAGCGTGATCAGCGCGCCCGGAGGACCCTTCAATGATGCGGATGCAGACAACGCGCTGTATTCCACGCTGAAATCAAAACTGCGCCCGCAGATTCCGGTATTAGAACTGGACAGCGTGATCAATGACCCAGCATTTGCCGAAGCCTGCGCCCAGGCCCTGTTGCGTAACCTCACACAAGCCTCGCTCTCGACCCTCGCGCGTTGACGCCAAGTCTCAGCCTTTCCGACCGGCTTTGGGGCGTTGGGATTTGGGAGCGGGCTTCGGACGTTTCGCGTGCGGGGCCGACTTCGTTTTGCTTTTGGTTTCCGGCGGCGGCGGGGGAGCGGTGCTCTCGTGAATGGTCTGGCGGAGTTGATCCAGGGCGTGGTCCACTTTAACCTTGGTCTTGCTGACCGTTTTCTGCGTGGCGTTGATCGCATCTGCAAGCAGGTTGCAGCCATTCTGGATGCGCGTGGTGTAGCTGCCTTCGTTCAATTCAATCCCCTTGGACTTCAGGAAGTCGCCGAGGTTACGGAAGAGTTCGTCTTTTTTGATGGTTTGCATAGTGTATTTCCAATCTTGCTAGGAGCATAGCGTGTGACATGGCGGCTACAATTATACGATCCCGACGAGATTATAGCACGACCGCATCGGCAACCGGTTTAACGGCGACCAGCCCGCAGCTTGAGCCGGGCAAAGGACTCCATCACCGCCGCGCGGTCGGCGTCTCGATAACTTTCCGGAAGATAACGACGATCCGAGCAAGCCAGCACGGCGGCATGTTCCTGGAGCGCGAGCAACTCGGGGTCGAGCGGATCAATGAATGAGTTCACCGCTTCTTCAAGGTCGGCCAATTGCACATCGTCGTCGCGCTTGGCCAGCACGGCGCGCTCTTTCGAGCGAGTGAGGATGGCTTCAACGTCGCTTCCGGTCAGTGGCCGGCTTCCGAGGTGTTCACGGATGTAAGTCTTGATCGTGTCGGCGAGCGTGATCTTTTTCACCTTGGCGACGACCGTGAAGAGTTCGAGCACGTCGTCCGGCCCTTGCGCCGGGAACAGCGGTACGCACAAGCCGAAGCGACCCTGGCGCTTCATGTCAATCGCCAGCAGGTCCGGGCGGGAAGTCATTGCCACCCAAAGTTCGCGACCGCGCAAAGTGGAATCACCAATGTGGGCGGCGAACGCGGCGAACACCCGACCGGAGACGCCGCTGTCGCCGGAATCCATGTCGCGCGAACCAAACACGGCGTCGGCTTCGTCCACGACGACGATCACGGGGCCGAGCGCACGGACAGTCATGAGAATGCGCGCCTGCTGCCGTTCGGTGTCGCCCACCCATTTCGAGCGGAACTCACCAAGCTCCATGACGGGCAGGCCACACTCACTGGCAAAGCAATCCACGAGAAATGATTTGCCTACGCCAACGCGCCCCGGCAAAAGCACGCCGCGTTCGAGCACATCGGTCTTGTTATTTTTGATGAGCCAGGCCAGTTCGCGCAACTTGGCCTTGGCCGCGGTGTGCGTAGCGACACGATCCAGTGTGACGCCGGGTTTGGGGTCTTTGAAGCGCACCAGTCCCTGGCAGAATTCCTCGATGAGCCGCTTCTTGCTGGCGGCCAGATGATCGGCGGTGATCCGGATGCTGTTACGAATGGCTTCGGCGACGAAATGCTGGAGCCGCAGGAGATTCAGGCCGGCGGTGCGCGTCGCCAGTTCTGCCGGGGTGAAATCGCTCCAATCGGAATAAGGTTTTCCGCCCGCCAGCTTCTCGGCCCAACCGGATTGCAGAAAGCGCTGCCGTTCCTCCACATCGGGCAGTTCGATGCGGACCTGGGCCACGTGCGGATTTCGCAACAGGTCGGCGTGTAACTCAGTGGCGGACTCTGTGACCAGCAAAACGCCGACATCAATGCGCGCCAGTTCCGGCGCCGAGGCCCATTTCAGGAAGGTGACGAGGTTGATCCTTTCCTCGACGCTCGCGCCCGCTTGTTCGGTGGCGGGAATCAGTTTCTCGGGAAAATCAATCACCAGGGTGACGCCTTTCCACTGGCGGTCATCCTCGGCGACCTTGAGGAAAAAGCGCGTGAGCAGGGGCGCGAGGGCGAGGAAACTTTTTGGCGGTCCTTGTTGGTGGAAGTTCGTGTTCTCGACATTGTCGAAAATCTCCAGCCATTCGAAGAAACGCTTTTGCATTTCCGGCGAACCGAAAGTCAGGCCGCCGGAAATGTCGTAGAACAGCAGGCAGGAGCGTTCGGGAAAAAGGCGGCGCAACAGGAAAGTTTTCAGCGGCACGTAACCAAGCTGGTCACCCTCGGGCAGTGGAAAGAGGTCGAAAATATTCCCGTGCAAAACGAACAACGAATAGCTGCCGCCATTCCAACGCCGTGCGAGGTCGAGCGCCCAGCCGCGCAAGGGTAGCCGTGAAACGGGCGGCGCGGTTTCGTTGGAAGGTGTCGTGTTCGGTTTGCTCATGCGGTTTGATCGTTGCTCAGAGCGACTGATCGGAGGTCATTGTCTTTGTTTGACCGTGGGTTGTCCGACTCGGGCTTGCTGAGGGATCACTGGCGGCGTTCTTGCCGCATAGCCCACCCGCAATTCAGTGGCCGGCATATCCGCCACGAGGTCTTTGAACTCATCCAATTCGGACAGCCACTTGTTGGTCTGGTCCAGGTGCTCGACCGTGGCGTCAATGCGGGCGGTCAGCGCCTCGGCATTCTTCGTGGCGACGGCGTCGGCACGGATGAGTTTGATCTGTTGATCGAGTCGCTCTTGTTCGGACACGACCAGCGCCAGATTTTCCTGGGCTTGATCCAGACGCTGCTGGCGCTTGCGCAGGACTTCCAACCGTTCGAGCCGTGAGCCGAGATAGCGTTGCTTGGTTTCCAGCGCGGGGCTGATGCCTTTGGTCTTGAGCGCATCGAGTTCACCGTTCAGACGTTTGGCCTCGGCTTCGGCCTCCTTGAGCACGCCGGGCAAATCCTCGCGGCGTTCGGACTCGAGGAATTGTTCGAGCGACTCCTCAATGCCGAGCAAACGGAGATAAGTCCACATCAACTCGTCGAGTTTACGTAGGCGTGGATCGGTGCTCGCATCAGCCGAAGCGAGCGGATTGTCCGAGCTGGCGGTTTCAATATCGCGGCAAACGGTGGCGAGCCGGGAGTAACGTTCGCGGCGGGATGAAGAGAGCGAGTCGAGCAGGGCATCGCGGCGCTGAACGAATTCGGCCACGCGTTGCATCTCGGCGGCGCGGCGGGCGCTTTCGCCACGACGATCCACCCAGCGGCGGAAGAACGGGAGGTCCGGCAGGTAAATCCAGCCGAGCGTGTAGAGTGTCGCGCCGACGATGAGGCCGAGGAGGTTGGCGCTGAGGAAGCCCGCGCCGAGTGTGAGCAGACCCAGCGCCGCATGGTGCGGGCTGGACAGGAACTCGCCACGGTAATTGGGTGCTTGTTCTTCCATCGCCGGTCGCTCGGGAATCTAGTGAATGGTCGCTCAGGAGGACATGCAAAACTTGGTTGGGCGCTGGTCAATCAGGCGGGTCGTTTCCACTTCTCGATGCCGGGTAGTTCGCCACCGGGCGGGGCGTCGGTTTCCAGGCGGCGCAGCAAGTCCTGGGTGAGATCGTTGAACCAGGGCCGCTTGCGCATCACCTCGGGCGGTTCGTCTGGGCGGGGCAACTGCAACTCCTCCACCAGCCGGCCAGGCTTCGCGGCCATGCGCATCACACGGTCGCCCAGGTAAATGGCCTCCTCCATCGAGTGCGTTACGAGAAACACGGTGCTCTGCTGTTCGTTCCAGAGCTTCACGAGCAGCTCCTGCATTTGCATCCGGATTTTCGGGTCCAACGCGCCGAAGGGTTCGTCCATCAGCAGAATCTTTGGCTCCAAAATTAGGGTGGCTGCGATGGAAACGCGTTGTTGCATGCCGCCCGACAGTTCGGATGGATATTTGTCCTCAGCTCCATCCAGGCCGACTTTATTCGCCCACTCGTGTGCCCGTTCGCGACGCTCCTTGCCGCCAATGCCGCGCAGCTTCAGACCAAACGCGATGTTGTCGGCCACTGTCAGATGCGGCATGAGGGAATACTTCTGATCCACCATGCCCCGATCGGCGCCGGGTCTCTCGATGGGTTTTCCGAGAACGTGGGTGTTGCCGGAGGTGGCCGGGAAATGTGGTCGCAGCCCGGCGATGATCCGCAGCACGGTGGACTTGCCGCAGCCGGATGGACCGACGATGGCGATGAGTTCGCCCTTGTCCGGTAAATCGTGGATGACAAAGGAAACCTCCTGAATCGCCACCTTGGCATTCGGCCCTTCACCAAAGGATTTCGTGACCTTGTCAAAGCGCACCACCTCGGGCAGTGACGCGGCCGCGACCGGTTTTGCTGGAGTTGCGTCTTCCATATTACTTCCGGTTCGCGTAGGGGAACAACAGGCGTCCGCCCAACCGCCACAGCTGGTCGCACGCGACAGCGATCAGCACGATGACGATGATGATGGCGAAGATGGCGTTGGTGTGACCGCGGCGATTTGAGATGTCAATCAGGTAGCCCAATCCGCGCTCGGCGTTGACGACTTCCGCCAAAATAATCCAGCCCCAACCGACGCCATAGACGCCGCGCAAGTGATCCCAGATGTCCGCTTGCGCGACGGGGAACAGAACGTAACGCACGAGTTGCCACTGGCTCGCGCCTTTGGTCACGGCCACGTCGAGGTAGGCGGCAGGCACATTGGCGATGTCTTTGATGACCAACGGCAGCAAGGCGACGAAACAGCCGATGAAAAGGAATCCAACCTTCTGCGTCTCGCTCAGGCCGAACCAAGCCAGCGTCAGCGGTACGAAAACGACAATCGGCACATAGGCGCCGACCAATGCCAATGGCCGGAAGAAGGCTGACACCGGCGGGAAGGTAGCCATGTAAACTCCCAGCGGCACCGCGACGATGGCGGCCAGGCTGAAACCGACCGTGACACGAACGAAGGAGGTGAGTGCACTGCGCACCAGTCCTTGCTCGAAATGGAGTTTGGGAAATGCCTGCAACACTTCCATGGGACTGGGCAGGATGATGGGCGAGAGAATGCGCGCCTCCACGGTCGCTCCGCTGGTAACGATCCACCAACCGAGCAGCACGAGGCCCACGAAGCCGAGAGTTAGTCCCAACGCCCGGGATTCGCGCAAGTCAGCGCGAACCCGCAACTCCCCGAATCGAACCACCAGCGTCAGCAGCGTTACGAAGGCGACGGCAAAGATGAAAAAGCCGAGCATAATGATTTATTGAAGCGCAGTTTTAACTGGCAGAGAAGTTTTTCTCCATTTCCAAACTGTCAGTAGGAGTGACACCAATCCGAGTACCAAGGGCGCGAGGAAAAACCATTTGGAATCCAAGGTCCAACCGGAGCCATTGACGGTCTTGGAATAACGGACGTGAAAGAACATCAATCCCAACCAGCCGATGGCGACGGCTAGGATGGACATGACTAGTGCCGGCCACAAACGCTTCCGGATGGCAACACTCCACCCGAGAGCGACGAAGCCAACCGCCAGGCCGATGAGCCAGGCGGCGGCCACAACCGCGCAAAGAATGTAAAAAGCTGTCATAAACTCGGTCCGTCTCAATCCGTCGCGTCGTCCAGGTGCATTTGCGCGGGGAGTTCGATTTCCCACTCCCGGCCCGCAGGGACGCAAGGCTGGGAGGGGAATCACATCTTGCTGCGGCTAACCCCAATTTGCCCTCGCCAGCCGGTTATTCTTTCTCCAGCGGGAAGACCTTCACCTCGACGCGGCGATTCTTTTTGTTGTGTTCCGGATTGCTGGCATCCGTCATCGTGGGCACGGGATTGTCCCAGCCGTTGCCGATGACCTTGAACTTGTTCGGGTCGAACTTGTATTTGAGGAGGATGGCCTTGCGGACCGAGTCCGCGCGGTCATAGGAAAGCTGGCGTACCAAGTCGGCAGGTACGACGCCCTTGCGACTGCCATCCGTGTTTCCTTCGATGACGATGTAGGCATTGCCGAACGTGCCGGCGAGCTTGCCAATTTCTTCCATCACATTCGGGATGGTGGGATCATATTCGGGATTAAGCCCGGTCTTGTTCGGCTCAAACGAAATGATGACGGACTTGGTGAGAATCTCTGCGGTTTCCGCCTCGGCGGTTTTGAACAGCGCGCCGGGCTTGAAGGTGGCCTGTGAGAGATCGCGCACTTCTTTGTATTCCTCGGACAGCTTGGCGAGGATGCTCGCGGCTTTCACCTTGGCGGCGGACACGGGGGCATCAATCGCACCCAACGATTTATAGATTGTCGAAGCCCGATTCCAAACGACCTCGAAGTTCGACGGGTTCATCGGGTCGAGGAAGAAATTGGAATTCTCACGGTAGTTGGTCAGGTGCGCATCGCCTTCAGCCACGCCACCGTCTTTGCCGATCATGGCTTTGCAATCCTCGACGGGGATGCCATACGCCTTGGACAGCGTTTGCGCGGCCGCCGGGATGTCCTTGCGCACCATGTCCATGCCTTCAAAAATCCCGCGCACTAGGTTGGCGACAATGTCCGGATGGTCGCGATAGAAATCGTTTCGCACCGCCCACACGTCCGCGATGAGATGGTTGGCGCTGCCGGTGGTGACGATCAATCGCGTGCCCGGGACTTTGTCAGTGACGGTATAGATGTCCGGCGACCAGCCGACGAACGCGTCGAACGACGGGTCTTGCACAAAAATCTTGGCCGCCGCCGGCGCGTCTCCGGCCCATTTGAAGTCCACCTGCGCGGGGTCAATTCCCGCGTCAATCAACAGCGACATGATGAGGTAGTGGCTCGGCGAATTCTGGGCCAGTACGACTTTGCGGCGTTTGCCGTCCTTCATCCGAAAGTCATTGATATTGCGCATGTCGCCGCGCGCGACGATGCCATCGCCGCCACCCGACCAGTCAATCTGCTGTGCGATGACCGGCACGGTCCGCGAGTCCTTCACCAGTTCCGGCGCGAACAACGCCATCATGTCGAGCGTACCCCACAGCACATGACTGTGACCGCTGGCGAACAGGTCGCGGGCTTTGACCGGATCATCCACGATCGAGAGCTTCACGTAGAAGCCGTACTTCTTGAAGAACACGCTGCCTTCATTCGGCTCCATGCCATTATTTGCAACCAGGATCGGCGCCCAGCCCGGCCAGATGTTGATGGGAAACTGAACGACGAACTTGCCGTCCTTCAGCGTCTTGTCGTAGTCGCTGACACCGCTGACGGCGGGGATGGCCGAACCGTCCACGAGCGACACCGCCTTGTCGCCGGCAAGCAGTTTGTTGGCGACATCAGCAGCGGCTTTATCGGGCGAGGGCTTGCTGGCGTCGAGCGCGTTTTTAACTTCCTGCGGGTTGATGGAAACCTGCGAGGACCGGCCCGCGGGCGCGATCTTGTCCCACCAGCGGTAAACGCCAAAGCCCACCACGGCGAGGAGGATGATTGTCAGAACAATTTTGCCACGTGCAGTCATAGTTGTCTTGGTTCAAGGTTAATTTTCGATTTCAAACGGAACAAAATACTGGAGCAGGGGAAGACGATCCCCACGCTCCGCTAGTCCACTCACCACCTCCGGTTGCACCATGCCCATCTTCTTCTTGTACTCCTGAAACAACATCGCGCCGCGCGCCTTGCGCATTTCCTGCTGACGCGAAATGCCCGAACCCATCTCCTTGGCGAGGTCCAGCGTGGCGCGCATCTGGCCTTCGCCGCCGGCGGCGGACTGGCGGAGTTGTTGCATGGACTGGCCCATCTCGCCACCCATCATGCCTTGCAACTCGGTGATGGAACTTTTCATCATGCCGGCCAGGCTCTCCAGCGAACGACCAATGGCAACCTTGGCCTTAACCGATTCAAACTCGCGTTGGAATTTCTGAATCTCGCGCAGGCTCTGGGCGATGATCTCGGTGTTCTGTTTGTAGAGTTGTTCGAGACTGTCCGCCTGACTCTTGTTGTCGTTGAGGTCCTGTTCGATCGTGGACAGTTCTTCGGCGTAATGCGCGCCGTTGGCCTCGTCGTTGGCGGCAATGGCGGCCTGCAACATTCCTT
The DNA here is from genome assembly GCA_044225555.1 of Limisphaerales bacterium. Lineage (GTDB taxonomy): Bacteria > Verrucomicrobiota > Verrucomicrobiia > Limisphaerales > JADLHS01 > JADLHS01. The sequence goes on from JBGAIM010000005.1 coordinate 421,875, forward strand.
GCAGGTCGTCACGCTGACGTTCCTGGCGTTTGATCTGGTCTTTCAACAACGCGATCTGGCCGGCCAACTGACCGTTGGCGTAGTGGGCCTTGTCCGCCTTGGCCTTGGAGTCGCGAATGCCGCGCTCGACGACCGCCTGGTTGATGGCATCCGTCTCGGTGGCTTGCTCGGCCATGAGACCCAGCCAGATGAACACGCGTTTGATGGCTCTGAACATAGTGTTTTTCCTTTCGATTACTTCTTGGTCGGCGGCTCTTCTTCTTCCAACAAAATCTTCTTCTCCAGAATAAACTCCAGTTGAGTGTTGAGCTGGCTTTCGTTCGACGCGCTTACAACCGTTGCCCCCAATTTCCTCACGCCGTTAAAGACCTTGGCGTCCACGTCGAACGCGACGAAATGCACCGACAGACCGGTTTGCTTTTGCGCGGCCTCCTGTTGCAATTTGGGCAGTGTGTTGGCCGGATCCGGGCCGATGGTGTTCATACCGTCCGTGATGACCAGTACGTGCTTGCGGGTCAGGCCGGACTTGAGCACGGCGCGGCCCGCGGTATTCAGGGTGTTGCCCAGCGGTGTGCCGCCGTTCGGTGCCGAGAAGTCGCGCGCCCAAGCTTTAAGCGCAGCGGCATTGAAAGGGCCAAAGGGAATCGCGGCGTGCGGGCCGTCTTTTTGAAACACGAACAAACCCGTGTTGATCTTGCGTGGACTACCAGTGGGGCCATTGGTGGCGAAGGACTGAATGCGATCCGCGATGGCGACGAGTGCGCGATTGGCGATGAGGTATTTGGGAGTGGATTTTCCCGCCTCATCCTTGACCGGGTCCTTCATGCTGCCCGAAGTGTCATAGACGATGGCGATGGCCACGCCGTCCTCATCGGCGGCAGCGGCTGGGATAGCGCCGGCCCCGAGGATGGCCAGTGCAATCGGAACAGTGATCAACTGAATGAGTTTCATGTTGAGGCTCAGACTTTCCCGAATTCCGAACGACCAAGGACGATTCATTCTTAACAATGCATTCATATGGTGTCAATCTATGCCGGACTGCAGCTGGCAACGCAGCTACAATTCGGGGAGCGATTTATAGCTTTCGTGCGCGGCTTCATTTTTTCCGCACCAGCCACTACTTCGCTGGCTTCCCGATGCAGTAAAGCTGGGTGAAACTGCGCAGGAAAATCTGATCACCACTCAAGGCCGGTGAAGCGTAGGTCTTTTCGCCGATCTCGTTTCTTGCCACTAGGTCGAACTTTGGTCCAGCTCGCACCACATGCATTACCCCATCGTCATTGAGGAAATAGACCAGGCCGTTCGCGGCCACCGGGGAGGCGTGGTGCAAGCCCATGGGTTCCTTCCAGAGGATTTTACCAGTCGCGGCTTCGTAGCAGTGTGCGGCTTTGCCCGCGAAGGAGGAGGTCAGAAACCAGTCGCCCACCGCAATGGGTGAGGGCACATACGGTGCACCTTCGGGCGTTTTCCAGATGACCTTGCTCGCGGTGACATTCCCTTCGCCATCCGGCTTGATGGCCACGAGCACCTTGTTGGGCCAACTGGTGCAACCGAGGATCAGGTTCGCCTGCTCGTGGTAAACTGGAGTGGCCACTGCATCGGGCGACAAGCCATCCACCATCCAGAGTATCTTGCCGCTGCGCGGATCGTAGCTGGTCACCGCAGTGTTGCCGGGCACGACCATTTGTTGTCGCCCGGCCATTTCGCGAATGAGTGGCGGGCTGTAACTCTGGCTGGGATTCTCCCCCAGTGTTTTCCAAATGGTTTTGCCATCGGACTGGTTCAGGGCGACGACAAAATTCTCGCCCTTGCTGTAGCAGGCAACGATGACCTTGCCTTCGAACAACACCGGCGGATGGCTGAAACCCCACTGGCTCTTGAACCGCCCAGGACGCGAGAGCCAGAGCTGTTTCCCGGTGAAGTCATAGGCGGCCACGATTACCTCTTCGCCATCAAGGAACGTGGCATAAATTCTTTCGCCGTCGGTCACCGGGGTGGCGGAGGCGTAACTATTTTCATTGTTCTTGGCCTCCAGTGGCGCGCGGATCACGGTTTGTTGCCAGAGCAACTTGCCCGTCTTGCGGTCCAAGGACAGGAGAATGCGCTCTTGCGTGTCTTTCAAAGCGGTCGTTAGAAAAATGCGGTCATTCCAAATGATCGGCGAGGAATGTCCCTCACCCACGATCGGCGTTTTCCAGGAAACATTCTCGGTGCTGCTCCAGTGCGTGGGTATGACTTTTTCCAGGCTCGTGCCGTCACCGCGCGGGCCACGCCAACCGGGCCAATTTTCAGCGCCAGCCAGACTTGTTGCGACGGAAAGCAGACCAAGGAGACCAGGAAGCCGGAAGCAGCGGCGATAGCCGGTTGTATTCATGGAGTGATCATGCGGCGGTGGAGTGTTGCGGTGCAAGCCCGGAGGAATGGGGCGCTCAACGAGCTGGTGTGGGCGACGGTGGTGGCGCGATTTCGAGTGCTGGGTAATTCGTTTTTCTCGCTTCGGCAATCCACTTGGCTTCGCCATAAACACCGGCCTGTGAGTAGTCGAAAGGCTTGAAACCAACTTGCAGAGCAGGGGAATGGCGCTTGAGGCGGAAGTCGCCTTTCGCGGCATTCACGAAAAGTGGATCGGCAACAACGCTGCACTGTTCGCGTCCTTGACCGGCCCACGCGGGGAGATTGGGTGGATTGTTGGTCGCGGTTGGTGCCGGGATGCGTGTGTTCTGCCAGGCCGCCAGAGGTTTGTCGGCGAACCGCACCGGACTGCCGCTGGCATTCCAGTAACAATTGCGGCGCGTGAGTTGGCGATTCTTTTCCCAAGGACCGGCGAGCGCGGGACTCTGGTTGGTCCAATACACCAGGTTGTTCTCGAAGGTGAACGAGAGATGATCTTCCACGCGGGTGACCTGCAACTGGTGCTCCTGGCTGTTCACGAGAATATTGTTCCGCAGGATATTCTCGCGCCCGTAGTGTTGATGGAAGCTGCCGGTCTTGGTGGCGTAAACCAGGTTGTTTTCAAAGAGAATGCCGGTGCTGCCTTCGTCGGTGTAAAGTCCCCAGCCGCCATAGGAGTAGGCATAGATGTCGTGGAAGACGTTATTGCGAACCGTCGTGCCCTCCGACGGACCGAGCGTGTAGATGCCGCCCATGTCGCTGAGCAAACCCCAGCCCAGGTGGTGGACGTGATTGAATGAAATGTCGTTGTGCTTGCAGTTGCTCTCGTCGTAACCCCAGCGCCAGCCGACGCTGATGCCCGTGTAGAACAAGTCCGCGATTTCATTGTGCGTGATCTGGTTGTCCGGGCTGAAACCAATCCACACGCCCACCGCGCACGGAAAAATGGAGCCACCATGACGGATGATATTATTGTCCACGGTGACGCGGCTCGTTTCCTTGGCCGGATTGGAGGGCAGGACGGCTTCGCCGATGCGCACACCGCCCGCGCCGAAATCGTGCAGGTGGCAATGACGAATCACAGCATCGCGACAGCCCTGGCGGAACCAGACAGCGTAGGTGCCGATATGGCCGATCTCGCAGTTTTCCAGCGTGATGTTGCGGGCTCCATCCGCCAGAACGACGGCGTCAATCGGCGCAGCAGCCTGCGCGGCCTCGAAGCCGGCGGGTGGCGTGAGCCATTGTGCGTGCTGGAAGGTGAGTCCCTTAAATGTGATGTGTTCGACAAATTTTCCCGCGCCCGCGTCACCTTTGATGACGATGAATTTCTCCGTCACCGGGGCAACGACCTCCGCCTGGGTCAGATCTTCACCGGGCAGGGGTTTGTAGAACAATGTCCCGTCACGTTGTAAGAACCACTCTCCCGGTTCGTCGAGAAATCGCAGGGCATTTTCTAGGACGAACTGGGAGTTCATTTTCCACGGATTCCACGACTTCATCCCTTCACCGCTCGTAACCAACGATTGCGTCGGTTCCTCGACTCGGTCGATGAAACGCCGGGTGTTATCCCAGTTGTGATAGACGACGAGGTTCACGTCCTTGAGTTCTGCGTCGGTGATGCCGGCGATGGCTCGGAAATCATCCGGGCGCAGTTGAACCGTCTGACGGGCTTCTTTGGCGCGGCGGCCGCCGGGGGCGCCGAGAATTTCCTCTTTCACGTCCCGCAGATAAAACCAAAACTTGTTCGGGGTACGGGCGCGTTGGGCTCTTCGCCCATTGACCCAAAGCTGTTCAAAGTACCAATGGCCGGAGGCGACTTCCGCTAGGTGGGCTTGCCAGAGACCGTTTGAGCCGGGCTGCCAGCCGTGAATTATTCGTCCACCAGTGAAGACCGGTCGCGCGCTCGAGGCCGCTTCGTAGGTGATTGGCGATTGCGCGCTGCCGGTGTCTTCTGGTGACAGTTCAAGTGCCGTGGTGAGGGGGTAACTGCCGTCAGCTATCCGGACGCGCACCGGGCCGGAAAGCGCGCCGCGCCGTTTCAATTCTCGGATGCGGTCCCGCGCTCCGGTCAAGGTGGCGAGTGGTCCGTCGGTAAGCGCGGCGTTGGGGCGCGGTCGTTGGCCGGACCAGGAATCGTTGCCCTTCGGTGCGATGTTGATCTCGATTTCTCGTGCCCGGCCCTCGGGCGGTGACAATGCGAAGAGAACGGCCGCTGCCAACACGCCCAGCTTTGAAGTGTTCATCATAAGTTGCCCCGGAATCAGCCCCAACTTGTTGCGCTACGTGGGCATTGTAGCGGGAACACCTCCCACCGCAACTGGCGAACAAGTACCTTCAGGACGATGCCCGAACGGCATCGCCCTGAAGCTTGTGCTTTACTGTCGCTTCATAATGAGCGCATCACCCCACGCTTCCTTGAGCTTGATATGCTTGAGGATGAACTTCTGCAATTCTGCCGTGTCCGCCGTGAGCACGAATCCGTCATGGTCGCCGGCTTTGCCAGCGGCTTTCTCGATCAGCGCGTGGCGGATGGCCTTGGGTTGCTTTTCAATGAGCTTGCCTAGCCAGTCGTAGTCCAGCAGGTGCATTTCCAGAGTTGGCTGAAGGTGATCCACCCGCAACAACATGTGGCACGGCGTGGAGTAATCGGGGCGTTCGCGCGGGAGGCAGTCAATGAACGTGTGATCCTTGAGCTTGAAAAGCCGGGCATCGAACTCGGTCTTCTTGTCATTGTCGGTGATCGTCAGCTTGTAGGCTTGGTCGTCAGATTTTTCAAATGACCAGGTATCGTGATCGGCATTGGTTCAAACACGACATCCTTGGCGGTGTAATATGGATAAACGGACAGGGTAACGCAGCCCGTCAACAGGACGAGCGCCAGTCCGGCGGTCAGGAGGAGGGTTCGTTTCATGGTGATAATATGGTTGCTTTGCTTTGTTTTGCAGGCCGGTCTCCGGCCTGTCAATGATCCAAAGCGGGAACCGGGGTCGGATCGGATCAGGGATTTTTGAATTTCTTGAGCCAGTGGCAGTACCCCTTCGTTTTCATTCCTGGCGGTGGTTGGTGCCGGTGCCTTCGGGCGTGTTCATAGCTTGAGTGATGATGGCGGAAAGTGGCCAACCTATTCAATTGGGTAGTTTTGACAGTCACTGGTTTTCAAAGACGAGCTTCTGTTGTAAACTGCTGCCTCACACGAAATGCGAATAGCTTTTTTCATGTTGTTTTGCCATGCAGGCCGGCGGAGTCCGCGGCTCGGTGGCGCATGGCGTAACCCGGCTTATTCAAAAAGATGAAACCTTTCTTAAAACATTCGCTCCTGCTTGGTTGCGGTCTGGCGTGCGCCCTGGGCGCGACCGCGCAGGGGATTCCTGGGTGGACTTTGGTCTGGTCCGACGAGTTTGCGCAAGCCGACGGCAGTTCGCCGGATTCCGCCAAGTGGGCTTACGAAACCGGGACCGGCAGTGGCGGTTGGGGAAACAATGAACTCGAATACTATACTTCCCGCACCAACAACGTGCGGATCGAGAACGGCCAACTCGTGATCGAAGCGCGCCAGGAAAGTTATCTGGGGAGCGGGTACACCTCCGCGCGACTGAAGACGCAAGGCAAGGCTTCCTGGGCTTATGGCCGAATGGAGGCGCGCATGAAGATTCCCCGGGGGAAGGGGATCTGGCCTGCCTTCTGGATGCTGGGAACAAACTTCCCCTCGGCCGGCTGGCCGACCTGTGGCGAGATTGACATCCTCGAGAACATCGGGTCGGAACTGACCACAGTTCATGGCACGGTGCATGGTCCGGGCTATTCCGGCGGGAACGGCATTAGCGGACCCTATTCGTTGCCTGGCAACGCGGTGTTTGCCGATGATTTTCACGTTTATGCGGTCGAGTGGACGACCAATCAGATCAAGTGGTTCGTGGACAGCCAGCAGTATTTCAGCGTCACACCGGCGAGTTTGCCCGGCGGCGCGACGTGGGTCTTCACACAGCCGCAGTACCTGTTACTCAACCTTGCGGTTGGTGGCAATTGGCCGGGCAGTCCCAACGGGTCGACCGTTTTCCCCCAACGCCTGACCGTGGATTACGTGAGGGTTTATGCGATCTCCAACGCGCCGCCCACCAGTTCGGGTACGTTGATCAACGGAAATTTTGAGACCGGTCTGCTCGCGCCGTGGTCCGGCAAAGGCGGTTGCTGCGCCAATGTGCAAGGGGGCAATATCACGAGCACCAACGGACTGGTGTGGGATCCAACGATCAATGCGAACAACAATCTGGGGATCAAAAACCCGGCGTTTGGGGCATATGCCTGCAAGGCTTACGGGAATTTCAGCGGCGGCGCGAATTCCCCCGGTTTCTTCCAGGACGTGGCCGCCCTGCCGGGTTCGATCTGGACCGCCACCATCAAGGCCCGCACGCAGAACACCGATTACATCCGCGACGGCAATCAGGCGGTGGTTGAGGTGTCGTTTCTGGGCGCGACCGATAACTTGCTGGCGAAATATGCCTCTCAAATCTTCAGCACCAATACGCCGATCAATACGTGGATCAACCTGGATGTGACGCGCCAGACGATTCCATTCCTGGCGACGACCAATCTCCTGCGGGCCCCCGCCGGCACGACCAAAGTGCGCTTCGAAGTCACCTTCTCGCAAAACCTTTATGAATGGGGTTCGATCTACTTCGACGACGCGCAGTTGCACGAAGTCGCGCGACCCATCCTGAGCGCCTCGCTCAATCCCGCCACCAACATCCAGATTTCTTTCGCCACCCAGTCGGGGGTGAACTATCAGATGCTGTACAAGAATCAACTGAGCGACTCCAATTGGACTCCGATTCAGACCATTACCGGGGATGGCACTACCAAGAGCGTCTCCTATGCGGCGAGCGTTCCAACGCGGTTCTACAGTGTCCAGGTGTTTTGAAAGACGCGAAGGTCTTTGGTTGGTTCTCGGTGTCGTTCCAACATCACGGCACCTCGCATCCTCGGCAACGGATGTCCCGGCCAATGGATGCGAATTGACAATTGCCGGGCCTTGGGACAAAAGCCGGGAGCAGATTCCGCTGAAGGCGCGTGATGTCAAACCAAGTGACGATGATGTTTCGGCGGCGACGCTGGTCACGGCGTCGTTGCCTGCGCGCAGGCCTCATACTGGGCGTGGGCGTGTTGCCGGTGTTGGTGGGGGCGCAGCCGGCGTTCGAGGAGTTGCAAACGGCAGCGGCGGTGCGGGACCTGAGCGTGGAGCAGGCCCAGCTTCATCAACCGGTCAAAATCCGGGGCGTCGTGACTTTTTTTGATGAGGTGTTGTTCTCGCGCTTCATTCAGGATTCCACCGCCGGTATTTATTTGCGCGAGTCCACCAACACGCCCTGGCTGCTGCCTGGGCAGGTGGTCGAAGTGACGGGCACCACCAGCCCCGGTGAATACGCGCCCATTGTGGTGCCGCGTTCGGTGCGGATAGTGGGGCAGGCGGAATTGCCACCCGCCAAAACGGTGACCTACGAACAACTGGCCAGCGGCAAGGAGGACAGTCAATTTGTCGAGATTGCCGGGATCGTCCGTTCGGTGCACCTCGACGAATCGTCACGCTTTCATCTGATCGAAATTGCGACCGGCGGTGGCCGGCTTTCGGTTTACGCCAAACAACTGCCGGTCAGGGAAACCGGCGAACTGCTGGACAGCACGGTGCGGGTGCGCGGCGTGTGCTCGACCTTGTTCAACCACCAGCGCCAGTTGTTTGCCATCCGGTTGATGGTGCCGCGCCCGGAGGATCTCCTGATCGAATCACCCGCGGCGACAGATCCGTTTGCGCTGGCCGCCCGGCCCATTGGCAGCCTGCTTCAATTCGCGCCCCAGGAAACCTACGGCCACCGGGTGAAGGTCGTTGGCACGGTGATTTATTACGAGCCGGGGGCGGTTCTTTTTTTACAGGAAGGCGAGCAAGGTGTGGAGGTTCAAACCAAAGAGCGCGAGCCATTGCAATTGGGCGACCGCGTCGAAGCGCTGGGGTTTGTCAGCCAGGGCGAATACACGCCCGCGTTGCAGGATGCCGTCTTTCGCAAGGTAGCTTCCGGGCCGCCACCCGGGCCGGCGGTGCTGACTCTGGATGAAGCATTGAAAGGGAAACACGATTGCCGATTGGTCCGGGTCGAGGGCAAACTGCTCGACCGGGCGCTGCACGGCTCCGAGCGGTATTTGATCGTGCAGAACAGCGGCCTGATTTTCCATGCTTACCTGAATCAGGCCGATCAGCAGGATGTTTTCGGCGGGCTGGAGAATGGCTGTCGGATTTCCGTAACGGGGGTGTGCCGGATCGAACCCGGGCAGTGGCAGGCGGGTGAGGGTTGGCGGGCCAAAGCCTTTCGCGTGCAGTTGCGTTCGATGGCTGATGTGACCGTGCTTGAGTTGCCACCTTGGTGGACCTTGAAGAAAGTTTTGTGGATTGCCGGCGTGCTTGGCGTTGTGGCGCTCGCCGCGTTCACCTGGGTGATGGTCCTGCGCCGGCAGGTGGTGGAACGATCCCGTCAATTGGAAACCCAGATTCAAGAACGCCAGCGGGCCGAACGCCAGCGGGCCATCGAACAAGAGCGCACCCGCGTGGCGCAGGATCTCCACGATGAACTGGGCGCGACCATCACCGAAGTCAGCATGCTCGGGGCGCTGGCCAAAACTCCTTCACTGCCGGTCGAAAGCAAGGAGCGCTACCTCGATCAATTAACCGCCGTGTCCCGCTCGTTGGTCGCGACGCTCGATGAAATCGTCTGGGCGGTGAACCCGAAGTACGACTCCGTCGCTTCCTTGGCCAGCTATTACTCTTTATTCGCCCAGCGATTTCTGAATCTGGCCGGCATGGCTTGTCGCCTGCAGGTGGCGGATTCATTTCCAGCGACCCCATTGGATTCGAGGTTGCGGCACGGTGTTTTTCTGGCTTTCCGCGAAGCCCTGAACAATGCGGTCCAGCATTCCGGCGCCTCGGAAGTCCACATCGCCCTGGCGGTGCTGGCGCAGGAGCTGAAGATCTCGGTCGCGGACAATGGAAAGGGTTTTGCCTCGGTTGAGGGCCTGCCGGGCCGCGATGGTCTGGTGAGTATGCGACAGCGGATGGAGAAATTGGGCGGCAAGTGCGACATCAAGAGTCTTCCGGGAGCGGGGACGACCGTCGAGTTCAGGCTGCCTTTGGGGGAGGGTGAAACATGACGAAAGTAGCCATCGTTGAGGATAATCGGACCACCCGCGAGGGACTGGAAACCATTGTGAACTTGTCGGCTGACTTCCGTTGCGTGTGTACTTGTTCGACCGCGGAGGAAGCCTTGCAGGTGCTACCGCGCCAGGAGCCGGAACTGGTCTTGATGGACATCCAGTTGCCAAACATGTCCGGCGTGGATTGCGTCGCCCGTTTGAAGGAACTATTGCCAGCCATCAAAGCCATCATGGTGACGGTCTATGAGGATCCGGACCGGATCTTTCGCGCCCTGCGGGCGGGGGCGTCGGGTTACTTGCTCAAACGCTCCACGCCCGATGAGATGTTGAACGCCATGCGCGAGGTCCAGCAGGGCGGGGGGGCGATGAGCGGCGAGATCGCGCGCAAGGTCATTGGTTATTTTCGGGAGCAAACCACCGCCACCGCCGAAGTGGACCAACTCACGGCGCGGGAGCGTGAGGTATTGGACTTGGTGGTGCATGGATTGTCCAACAAGGAGATTGCCGAACGACTGGGCGTGACCGTCGCGGCGGTGCGCTGGCATCTCAAGCACATCTATAACAAGCTCCACGTTCATTCGCGCACCGAGGCCGCCCTGAAGTTCAGGCCAGCGAAGTAGGGCTGAAGTCTTGGAGTTCAATGACTTAAAAGCGTGGATGGAATTGGAAACAGCAGCTCCCGGAGGCGGCCGCTGCCGGGCAAAACTACCCACTTTGGGAGGTAGGATTCTTCGCGAAAGCAGGCTACTTTTTCCCAGTTTCCAAAACGACAAAACCAACCGACCGCCCAGAGGCGGGTCAAGACCTGATAACTCAAAGCAACCAGTTGTAAAAAAATCAAGGGCTTGTGTTTCTGGTCACTCGGGAGATGGGCTGGATTTCAACACCACATAAAAAACGACAACTCACGTCTCACATCTATTATGAAAAAAATGGTTACAAATCGCGAAGGCGCGTCGGTCAGTCCGGGCACCCGGGGTAGGTTCTTTCGTCAATGCTCAACCTTGCTGGCCTGCTGCCCGCTGCTGTTGGGGGCCTTTCAAGCGCATTCGGCGATCGTCACCCTCGATGCCACCAAGCTGACGCTCGGCTACCTGAATGTTTTCAACCTGCCCGCGTCCGGCTCCTATCCGGCGAATGGGCTGGGAGCCTTTCAGTCGGGAGCTGCTGTGCCACTTTTCAATCTCACTTCCTCCTTCGGTGGCGGGAGTGGCAATTCCGTGTTCCTGGGGCCGAACGAATCTGACAACACCGGCTACTACAACGCCTCGTCCGTAACTGCCTCGGGGTTCGTTGGCAACAAGATCATGGACGCGAATCTCTACAACGAAACCACCGGGCTGTATGTGGACCAGGACCTGACCTTCACCGGTACGGTCGTGAATACGAATTTGTTGACCAAGTTTGACGAAAATGGAAATGGCTGGACGGCCGTCGCCTTCATCAAGGATTTCGTGGGGAATTATTCCTCATTTAACCAGGTAACCGTTCCGCTCACCAACGGCACTTTCAGCATCACCCTGCACACCTCCGCCGATGCCGGCCATCATATCCAGTGGGGGTTTGAGGTGTTTGGCCCTCCGATCTGGTGGACGGATGCCACGCCGGACTATGTCATTCAAATTGATCCGGTGGTATTTGCCGTGCCGGTCATCACGCAGCCGCCGGCCCCGACCAAGGCGGTGCTGGGCGGCAGCGCGACCTTTTCCGTCGGCGCGGCGGGCACCATTACGGGCTATCAATGGAAAACGAACGGGGTCGCTTTGAGCGATGCCGGTGGAAAGTTTTCCGGCTCCACCACGGCTCAACTCACCGTGAACAATTGTCAATTTTCGGATGCCGTCCAATTCAGCGTGACGGTTAGCGGCGCGAGCACTTCGGTCAGCGCCACCAATAGCCTGACCGTTATTGATGCCAACAAGATCACCGTCAACCCGGCCGACGGCTGGATTGGTTACATGAACGTGTCCGGTCAACCCGACCCGGGTGCGGACCCGGGTGGGTTCGGCAGCGGGTGGGGCTTTGCGGACCTTTGCGCGAAGTTTTCCGGGTCGCAGTTGACCTTGTCCCCGAACATCATCAATGACCCCAATGCTTACTGGTATATCGGGGGTGGCGCTCCGGGAAATCCGGGCTGCAAACAAATGGACGCCAGTGCCTACGTTGAACTCACCGGGTTATTCCAAGGGGCGACCATGACCTTCTCCGGCACGGTCCTGAGCACGAATCTCCTGAGTCCTAGTTCCACCAATCAAAACGGACACGGCTGGACTTGCACCGCCTTCATCAAGGACTTCGCGCCGGATTATTCTTCCTCGGTGATCACCCGGGTGGATCTGGCCACCAATGGGCTTGCCGGATTCAGTATCAACTACACCACGCTCAACGATGTGCCCGGCCGCCATGTGCAATGGGGCTTCGAAACGATTGGCCCGAATGTGTGGCCTACCGATCCGATCCTTCCGGGACTTGGCAATATTGTCATTGCGCCCAGTCCCTATTTTGCCGTCACGCCGAGTTTAAGCGGCACAACGTTGAATCTGTCGTTCCCAACCGTGAGCGGCTATTCCTACACGGTCCAATATAAGAACAGCCTGGCGGACAGTGTCTGGCAGACCTTGACCACCGTGCCGGGAACTGGTTCCACCGCCACCGCCACCGATACCACCGGGGGCGCAGGCGCCAATCGCTTCTACCGGGTCGCCGCCCACTAAGGATGGCGGGGACGTTCGGGTTGGATTACTATTCGTAAGGCATCGGGCCTGCATGGTTCCATGCAGGCCCGACCTATTAAGAAATGGAAACGAAAGACCATGCTGACGGGCGCGGGTTTACCTTGATCGAACTCCTGGTGGTCATCGCCATCATCGCGATCCTGGCGGCGATGCTGTTGCCTGCACTGGCCCGGGCCAAAGACAAGGCCAAGGCCGTTGCCGACATCAACAACAACAAACAGATCGGCCTGGCCTTCATGATGTACGCGGGCGACAGCAGCGAGTATCTGCCGCCCTTGAACACGGGCACCTGGCCGGCAGTCACGCCCGACTGGTGGTTCAAGATTCTCGATCAGGGCAAATACCTCACGAGCAGTGCCACCTCCAACAATGTCTGGCGGTGCACGGCGGTGAAGGATACGGATATTGACCCCGGGACGGTGGCCTTCTTTAAATCGCCCTGTGAAGGCTACGGGCCGCTCGAAGGCAACTCGCTCACCACCGGGATCATTCGTTACGCCCTGAACTCCGACGGGTCGCGCTTGGGCAGCCGGAAGGTGACACAGCTCCGACGCGCCAGTCAGCTCTGGCTGATCGGTGACGTGGGTTACCCGCGGACCGGCCAGACGCTGGACCGGCAACCGAGCAGCTATCTCACCGAGATTACCACCAAGCAACCCAACCCCACAGGCGGATGGACCTTCGCCCCTTACAAACAGCCCGCCGCCCGGCACAACGGACGCGCCATTTTCTCATTCTGCGACGGACACGTCGAAAGCTGGAAGTGGACTGACCTGCGGAAAAATCAGAACGACGTTTTCGCGGTCAACTCGCTGTAACGATTTTCCGGGCGAACTGGCTTGAATCACTGGGGGCCGATTTTGCCGTCCGTCCCGCTCAGGATTCAGCTTTTGCCCGCGGGCCCGCGCCTGCTAACCTGCCGCCGGATTCAGCCGGTGATGAACAACCCGTCCTCCAGTGCCGAAAGCATTTTTGCCGAAGCCATTCAACTAACACCCGGCGAGCCTCGGGCCCGATTGGTGGCCGGGCTTTGTGGCGATGACACGGCGCTGCTCTGCGAAGTCGAGTCGCTCCTGCGCGCGCATGACCAGGCGGGCAACTTCCTGTCGCCACCGCCACCGCGACCGACCATCCGGGTTGAACCTGCATCCACGGTTGCTCCCGGAACAGTGGCGTTGGGGCCGGCGGCGCACGCCGAGGCATTTCTCCGCGGATTTTCCCATCCCACCCTCGAGCAACTGGACAGGTTCGTCGTGCAACTCCCCGCAGCGCTGCGCAAAGAGACGCGGGAACGCATCGAAGCCGGATTACGCGTGCGCGAGTGGCGCGATCGTGACCGCCGCCCGCCCTCGGAATCCGCCGCCGAGCCGCCGCAGTTGCCTGGATTCCGCATCGAACGCAAGCTCGGTCAGGGTGGCTTGGGCGTGGTGTACGCCGCCCAGGATGAAAAGTTGAACCGCCGGGTGGCCATCAAAGTCCTCCGCCATCGCTCGGACGCGCAGGTACGAAAGCGGGTGCTGGATGAAGCGCGTCACACCGCAGCGTTGAGCGATCCCGCCGTGGTCACGGTGTTTTCCGTGCTCGATGAGGCCGACCCGCCGGCGATTGTCATGGAATTCGTCGAGGGATTTCCGCTCGACCGCTTCGCCGCGCAACTCAGCTTCGAGCAGAAGGCGCGTTTGCTGCGCGAGGTCGCGCGCGGACTTTCGGTGGCCCACGCGCGCGGTCTGGTACATCGCGACCTCAAGCCGGACAACATCATTGTCGGCCCGGACCTGCGTCCGCGCATTCTGGATTTTGGCCTGGCACTTTCACTGGAGGAAGCGGCTCGACAGGGACGCGGGTTCGAAGGCACGCCGCTCTACGCTTCGCCCGAGCAGGCGCTCGGTAAATCGCTCGGCCCGGAGTCGGACGTGTTCTCGTTCGGCAGTCTGATGTTCAAAGTGCTGACGGGCAAAGCGCCCTTCGCCGGGGACTCAATCAGCCAGGTGCTCGAAGCCATCACCAGCACCGCGCCGCCGTTTTTGCGCGAAGTCGCCGTGGGCGTGCCGGAAGATTTGCAAGCCATCTGCCTCGCGTGTCTCGCGTGGAATCCGGCCGACCGGCCCAGCGCGGAAACCGTTGCGCTCGAACTGGGCCGCTTCCTCGTCGGCGAACCCGGGCGGCTCAAGCCCAAACTCTACGATGATTTGTTGCGCCGCACGATCAGTGAACACGCGAATCAGGCGCACGTCTGGGAGAGTCAGAGCATCATCTCGCACGAAGAGCGCGACGCGCTGGAAATCATTCATCGCCGCCTGCTCGCGGACGAGGACCACTGGATCATTGATGCACGTCGCATTACCCCGCTGCAAACGATTCTCTCCGCCGCCACTTGGCTGACGGTGGTGGCGACGGTGCTGACGGTGTGGATGCTGCGGGATGATCTGGGCGCTCCGTGGCGCTGGATTTTGCCGGGGTGCTTCACCGCCGCCCTGTTGCTGGCCGGAGATTTCGCGCGCCGCACCCGGGAGAATCTGGCGGCGGCAACCTTTCTGGCCGGCGCCGCCCTGGCGATTGCCCCGGCGACCCTGGCCTGCCTGGCCGAACTGCATCTGCTGGCTGCGGCCCCGGCGGGCATCACGCAACTCTTTCCCAACACGTTCACCAATCATCAGGTGCTGGCCGCCTCGTTCACGGCGCTGGCCGTTTCCACCTTCGGTTTATGGCGGTTGAAAATGACGGGCTTCGCCTGGACCACGGCCACGCTGGCGGCGACCAGCTATGTCAGTCTCCTGCTCCCGTTCAACTGGCTGGAGCAAAAACCGGAAATCATGGCGCTGTGGTGCCTGCCGCTCGGCGCGTTGGAGGCGGTCGCGCTCGGCTTTGAACGGATCGGGCGCGTGCGCTGGACGATGCCGTTTCATTTGCTCGCCCTGACCGCCGTGGTCGTCGGGCTGGACGTAATGGCGCTGAACGGGCCGACGCTGCAAATGTTCGGCGTGACGCCGGTGCCGGGAGCCATTCTGCACACCATCAGCGCGCTGTTCAGCAACGCGCTGCAACATCGCGACAGCCTGCTGGTGCGCTACGATGTGTGGATCTATCTGGCGGCGGCGTTGTTCTTCGCCGTGCTCGCCCCGTTCCGTTCGCGCTGGCGCATGCTGGTCGGCGGACTGCTGGGCTGCGGATTGGGGAGTTACTTGCTGGTGGACCTCGGGCTCGTGGCGCGCAAACCCTTTGTCATCGGGCTGGGAATCACCGGGATGATGGTTGCGCTGGGGGCGTTTGCCTACGTGCGGCGCGGCGGAAAATAGACTCGCTCCAGTTGCGGGCCCGAGCCGTTCGTCATTGGATCGGTAATCACAGCAACGCTGGCGGCGGTCGCATCTTGACACTGCCCCCGAACCAAAACCAAGGCGGGGCGCGGCGTTTACGCCGCTTCACGGTCCGCCCGCGCCGTGGCCAATCGTTTCGCCCAATTCGGCGCGCACGTTGAAGCGACCTGAAGGTCGCGCTCCGGGGGCAGTGTCCAGCTGCACCCGCAGGCGGCGATTGTGGGCAATAAGCCTTGATAGCCATTTGCGGGTGGGCTTTCATAGCTCCGGTAGCCGGCGAGCAGCAACCTCGACGGCGATGAAGTCCGGTTGCAACCGGCCGCCCCTTCGGGGGCGCCTTGGAGAGCGGTTGCAAGCGGGTTCGACCAATCTACGCATGAGCAGCAAAAAAATTCTGATCGGAGACGGCAACGCGCACGACCGGCAGATGCTGGCCAACTTGCTGGCGGACGCGGGTTACGACGTGCTGGTGGCCGAGGATGGTTCGCAGGTGGTGAACACCGCCCGCAGCCACCAGCCCGACCTGGTCATCCTCAACACGCATTTCCCACCGGACGTCGGCCACGGTGGCGGGGCGTTCGAGGACGGATTCCATGTCATCAGTTGGCTGGCGCGCCTCCACGAAACTGAAGCCACGCGCTACCTTTTGATCACGGATGAGAATGCGGAGACGCTCCAAGCCAAAGCGAAGGCCACGGGAGCGAAAGGCCTCTGTCAGAAACCAATCAATCCGGAGACGCTCCTGAAAGTCGTCCAACGAATCCTGGGTGATGCTCCGTCACCGCCCGAATGACCGAATGCAGCACTGCAATCTGAGGAGTGATCCGTTCACACTAGTGCAAAATTGCCTAGCATGGCCGCTGCATTGGTTGGCGTGTCGAAAAGGTCAATCAATCAGGAAGGACGCGTTTCTCTAAAATCATATTGTTAGAGTTTGCGACACGGAAAAGGTAAGTGGGGGTTAGAGTTTTCTGGGCTCTCATTATGTACAAAGTTGATTTACCATCTGGCGCAAGAAGCACCTGCTGCACTTCAACGCGTTCTTCTACGTTGAGAGACATTATGACGTCTTTGATGGCGGAAATGGTCGCAGTACTCCATTGAGACTCCGCTAACTCTCGGTACGACTTTATGTCCCAAGGCAGTTTGCCTTTCCCCCAACCCCGCTTCAAATCCGGTGAAATGGATTGATGGTCTGACACCGCATAATTCAAGCCTATGAAAAGAACTCCACCCACGCTGATAGCGCCGACGAACATTAAGACGTACTTTTTCATGTCTCGTCACCAGTATACCCCTATTTCACTGTAACCAGTTCGTCGTTCGTCGCCCATGACTTGACGCATGATGTTCTCATTCCTGACGCTCCTAGTTCAGCCTCCTTAGCTCCATTCCATCCTCGTGCAGGGGGTAGTCACCGCTTTCGACACAAGTTCATTCTGGCAAGGCATGGTGGCGTTCTACTCCCGCCCCAACTTACTGTCAACAGTGCGCACCTATGTCTCTTTCATTTTCCGAAACAACCACGCCCGCGCGTAGGCCCAGTGGCGTTTGACGGTTGGCTCGGAGACGCCAAGCACTTGGGCGACCTGCTCATTGGTCAGGCCCGTGAAGAAACGAAGCTTCACCAGTTCCGCCTTCTGCGTGTCATGTTCGGCGAGTTGATTCAGCGCTTCGTTCAGTCCAAGCAGTTGTTCGTCGTCCATGGCGGCGGCAAGGTCGAGGCCGTCGAGGTTGACGCGTTCCTTTCCGCCACCGTGCCGCAGGTAATTTTTTCGTCGGGCGTTATCAATGAGGATGCGGCGCATGGCTTCGGCCGCGGCGGCGAAGAAGTGGGCGCGGTTCTGCCAGGTGGGTTGGTCGTCGCCGCCCAGTCGCAGCCAGGCCTCGTGAACGAGGGCGGTGGCCTGCAAGGTCTGGCCCGGCCGTTCACGCGCCATCTTTTGCGCGGCGAGCTGGCGCAGTTCTTCATAGACGAGGGGGAGGAGTTCGTTGGCCGCCTGCGGGTCGCCTTGGTCAATGCGCTGGAGGATGACGGTGAGTTCGCTCACGCGGAAATCATTACCCGATTCTCCGCCGGGAATGAAGTGTCAATGAGTGACGCATTTGCTTGAGCCGTCGCTGGGGAATGCGGTAGAGTTGTTCTACCAGCGGCCTCCTCGTTTCCGGGAAACGACCAGGCACTTCTGGCAAACTGAATTGATGTTATGGCTGATATTGTTTTCGATTGCCCTGCCTGCAAACAGCCCGTTCAGGCGGATGACGCCTGGGCCGGTCAGCAGATTAATTGTCCTCTGTGCCACGCGCCGATGATCGTGCCCGGGGCGCAAGCTCCGGGGCAAGCAGTTGGTGGACGTGCCCAAAGAAAGCAAGCTCAAGGCGGGTCCCACCCAAACCGCGCGTTCCACCGGCGGCGGGGCCGTAATCCGGGATTTTAAGCAACCGGTCGCCAAGAAGCAGAACCCGGTCGTCAAATTTGCCGTCGTGGTTTTGGTCCTTGGGGCGTTGGGGGCGGGTGGGTGGTTTGGCTGGCCGTATCTGAAGCCTCACCTGCCGTTCCTCAACAAATCCGGCGAGGAAGTTGCGGCCACGCCCGCAGCGAGTCCGGGCAACGCCGCCGATCCTGCCGCACCGGCAGCGGAGCCGGCCGCCCCGCCGCCACCGAAGGAGACGCCAATGACGCCGCCCACCTACACTTTGGATGTCGCTGCCGCCAAGATTTCCGAGGGCAAAGTGAACGGGAGTATCTCCGGCACCAATTTTGTGCCGGACCTGGTTCGCTTGGACAAGGTCGGCAGCCAGTATGTTTTGGACCTGCGGCAAGGTGCCGGCGCCACGCCGGATCGCGGGCTGCGGGTGTATTTGAACCTCGGACCGACGGACAGTCCCACGGGACATACCTGGACGGTTTCGCAGGAAATGAAGGGCACCCCGGTAGCCCGGGTGGTCAAGTTGTGGAAGCCGAATCCCAAGTATGCCGCGCAGGAAAAGGCCTTCACCACCGGCTTTGCGCTCAAGCTCGAGTTCGGTCAATTGACCGAATCGAACACGATCCCGGGAAAGATTTACGCCGCCTTGCCCGACAAGGAACAAACCGTGGTCGGGGGCGTTTTCACCGCGGTCAGCACGCCGGGTGGTGTGCCCGGGGCGGTCGCCCAACCGCAGGCCGTTCCGAATCCGCAGGCGCCAACGATGAGCCCGGAGATGCAGCGGCGATACGGGACCAGGCGTTGATCCACGGTCACGGTGGCAGTGGGGATTTCTCGTCGGGCTCAAGGCGCGCTTGCCAAACCGCCGGCGGTCGCGTCACATATCACGAAATCCCTATGAAACAATCCTGCGCTGCCGTCATTCTCCTGGCTTCCCTCGTCGCCGGTCGGGCTGCCGATTGGCCGCAATTTCGTGGTCCGCGTGCCTCCGGCGTGGACGCCACCAAGCCAGCCCCCGTCGAATGGAATGTCGCGACCGGGCAGAATGTCCGCTGGCAGACACCGCTGCCCGGTCTGGGCCACGCCTCACCAATAATCTCCGGCGACCGCATTTACGTGGCGACGGCGGTGGGCGCCAGTGATAAGGAACTCAAGGTGGGACTCTACGGCGACATTGATCCCGTGGAAGAGAATGGTTCCTACCAATGGCGGTTGTTGGCGATTGAGCGCGCTTCGGGGAAGATCATCTGGAACGTCCTGGGTCACGAGGCGGTGCCGCGCGTGAAGCGGCATCCGAAATCCACGCATTGCAATTCCACCCCTGCCACCGATGGTCGCCGCATCGTCACGATCTTTGGTTCGGAAGGGCTGTTCTGCTTTGACACCGATGGCAAGCTCGCCTGGAAGGCTGATCTCGGTCCGATGGACTCCGGTTACTACGTTGTGCCCAGTGCACAATGGGGCTTCGCCAGTTCGCCGATCATTCACGACGGCAAGGTAATCGTGTTATGCGACGTGCAAACGAACTCCTTTCTCGCCGCTTTCGACCTGGCCAACGGCAAGGAACTCTGGCGCACGCCGCGCCAGGACGTGCCGACGTGGGGTTGCCCGGCAATTGTTGAGTCGGCTGCGCGAAAACAAATCGTGGTCAATGGCTGGCATCATTCCGGTGGCTACGATTTCGCCAGCGGCAAGGAATTGTGGAAGCTCAATGGTGGCGGCGACATCCCCGTGCCGACGCCCATCTTCGCCAACGATTTGATTTATCTCACCAGCGCCCATGGCAACTTGCGGCCCATGCGCGCCATTCGCCCCGACGCTACCGGCGACATCACCGCGGCCACGCCGGCCGGCACGAACGCCGCCATCGCCTGGGTGCTGCCGCGTCAGGGTTGTTACATGCAAACACCCATCGCCGTCAGCAACCGGGTTTACGGTTGCACGGATAGCGGCGTGCTGACTTGTTTCGATGGTGCCTCCGGGAGGGCTTTTTACAGTGAACGGCTGAGTGGACTGGCGCAAGGTTACACGGCCTCGCCGGTTTCCGACGGGCGACATCTCTATTTCTCCGGTGAAACGGGCAAGGTGCTGGTGATTCCGGTGAGCGACGCCTTTTCAACCGTCGCGACGAATGATCTCGGTGAAATCTGCATGGCCACCCCGGCCATTGCCGACGGCACGATTTTCTTCCGCACGCGCGGCAAACTGACCGCCATTGGCAGCAAGTAGTCCGTGGTCGCGGCAGCGGTCATGGCTCCGACCAACCGGCACAAAATGAAAAACGCGGTGCGAGTTCAACGGGCTGCGGCGTTCACGCTGATTGAACTGCTGGTGGTCATCGCCATCATCGCGATTCTGGCCGCCCTGTTGTTGCCCGCCCTGAGTCGTGCCAAGGAGAAAGCCAAGCGCACGCAGTGCCTGAACAATCTTCGCCAGATGGGAATGTCGCTGTTCATGTATGCCGACGACAACCGGGGACTGATTCCGCGGGCCGTCACTTCGACAAGTCCGTTTTGGTGGCAGGTAGTGACGCTGAATCTTGGCGGTCGCACCGGCAACGACTTTACCCGGATGAAAACACTCACCTGTCCAAGTTATCCGGACAAATCGCAGTTGGTCTGTTACGTCGTCAACGGGTGGATGTTTTCCAGCCCTGCCGACATGACCGGCTCGGAGATCGAAGGCTCGACCAGGATTACCATCTTTCAACGTCCGGCCGATACAATTTACCTGGCCGATCGGGAGGATGGCTCGCAGTGGGGACCCATCACCTCCGCGACGCTGACCGGCGTCGAAGTTTTCTATGACGTCTGGAGTGTTTCCCAGCTTCCGTACACTTCAACGGGAACGGAAAACCCCCGGAGCGGAAGACGGGTGGCCTTGGATCGTCATATCAAAGGCCCCTGCCTGCTCTATTTCGACGGCCACACTGCCTACAAGAAAGCCAGGCTGATCACGGTCAACGATTGGCGTGACAGGCGGTTCTGACCGTGGGCGGTCGGTGAGTCCGGGGTCAATCGCCCGGATCAAAACGCAACCCGGAAATCTTCGAGCCATCGGGGTTCACAATGTTCAGAATCATTCCACACCCGGCTGTGCTTTGGGTAATCTTCGCGAACAAGTCGTTCCAACCTTGGCGCAAGGTTCCGTTAACCCGATCACTGCCCGGCACCAGACCGCGGACGGCATTGTTGGCGTGAATTAGCGCCCCGTTCACCCATAGTTTGATGCCGTCGTCCGAGCCGATCTCGAAACGCGCTGGGAGTGCGGCGGGCGAATAGACGCGCGTCTTCAAATAAACGACGCAATGGTCGCCGGCCACAACGCTCTGTAGATCCACTTCGTTCGGTCGGGAGAGGTCGGCCGTCCCCGCGGCACGCCGCCATTCCACGGGGTTCGCGTCGAGTTGTTCGGGAGTAAAGGCGACGTCGAACAACGCCGGGCATTCCAAACCCGCCCGGCGATAGGGACCGGCATAAAGCCAGCCGGAATCAAATTGCTTGAGAATCATTTGCGCGTTGGTGCGAACCTCGGAGTTGCCGCCTTGCTCGGCCAATCCCCGCAAGGCGGTTGTCGCCGCTGTTGACTCGGACGTTAACAGGGCTTTGGCGATGCGCGCGCGGGCAATCTCCGCCTCGGTCTTGAGATCTGGTTCATTGCCCGCCCGGGTGGCCAGTTGCAGTGATTCCAGATTGGGTGCGGTCGCGAGCGCGGACAGGATCAATTTCTTTTCCGCCGCCCGGGTGGCCAGTTCGTAGGCCGCACTTAGCATTTGCGCCCGGCGTCCGGCGGGAAAAGTCACATCGCTGTCGCCCACCAGGCGCACGTAACCCTCCAGTGCCAGCGCGCGGAGATTAAGTTCGGGCGCGCTTTTGGCCAACGCCAACAAGTCGGGCATCAATTGCGCATCGCGCGAATTGCACAGTGACCGCGCCGCCGCCGCGCGCACCAAGTTGTTCGTATCCTTCAGCGCCGCGCGAAAGGCGTCGCGCAAACCGGCATCGGCGAAGAACGCGCCGGCTTGCAGCAGTGCAATGCGGGTCGGCGCGTCCGTGGTAGTCAATGCTTGGACGAGCGGTTTCACATCCAAGGTTCGGATGTCACTGGTCCGGTCGGCCAATGATTCGAACACGCTCAGGACCTCGGCTCGGGATGATTCGTCTTTGGCTTGTTCCAGCAAATTGACGAGGGCCGGCAGATTTGAACCGTCCGCCAGTTGTTCCAAACCGCGCAACGCGGCCCGCCGCGCTGAAGCGTTGTCGGTTCGAGCCAATTCCAGGAGTCTCGGTGCAGAGGCCGTGTCCATTCGTATCGCCAAAGCCCGGATCAATTCCACCTGTGCGCCCGGACTGGCGGAAGACAACAGTGCGATCATCGTGTCCGCCACGTTGCCCCGGCGCAGTTCGGTCAACGCCAGACGGGCCGCCTTTTGTTCCGTCTCGTCATTCGAGGTCGCAGCATTGGCGAGCAACGAAACCATTGTCGCGTCACCCAGACGCCCGAGAGCCACAATCGCGGCGACTCGCACGGTCGAATCCGGATTTCGCGCCGCCGTGAAGACCGCCGGCGCGGCGGTGACGTCCCCTCGCTGTTGGAGCAGGCGGAGCAGGGCGATCTGCATAGGAGGCGACGAACCCGCCAGCAGATTGGTGAACGCCGCCGTTGCTTTGGCGTCGCGGATTTCTTTGGCCAATCGCAGCGCTGCCATTTGCCTGGCGGAGTCCGCGCTCGTGATCCCCGAAATTGTCAGGTCCAGCGCGCGATCCTCGCCCGCGCGAATCAGGCCGGCGTAAGCCGCGACGCGGACCTGCTCCTTTTCCTTCGCGTCATCGAACTGCTGAAAGATCTGACGCGCTTCAGCCACATTGCCCGCCGCCAGCAATTGGGAAGCACAATCCAGCAAACCATCCACGACGGCACTACGAACGGGCTCGACGGCGGTCTTCAAGGATTGTTGCAAAGGCCGGCGGGCTTCGTTCCCACCAATCCGGCCCAGCGCGCGCGCGGCGGAAGTTGCTATGAGCGAATCCGAATCACTCAGGAGCTGCGCCAGATCGGCCGCCGCCGGACGATAGCGTCGTTCGTCCAGCGAGTGGATGATCCCAGCCTTGGGTTTTCCCCCGCTCGTCTTCAGTGCGGCTTGCAATGCTTGAGCGGCCTCAACCGCCGGCATGGTTTCCAAGGCATCACAAGCAGACTGATAAAGATGCTCGTCCGTCAGCAATATCGCCAGAGCCGGCACGGATTTCACGGTGCCGATTTGTTTCAGACGCCGGCACGCATCTTCCTTGTCGGCGGCTGAAGCGCCCGATTGCAGGACTTGAATCAATCGTGGTTCGTCGGTGGGCTGTCCGAATGAAGGCATCACCATGGCCATGCAGGCCAGCGTAACAGCAAGCGATATTCTTTTCATGGGATGCCCAATCAAATGACCCATGGGGTGCGAAACGCGGTCGCCAGCAGTCGGTTTGCCTCCTCATCGTCGGGGAACTGTTCGCGCTGCGGATCCCACTTCAAAGGACGTTGGAGTTGCAGCGCAATGCCGCCGAGCAAGACCGCGCTGATGGAGCGCTGTGCGGTTTCGACATCACAAATGGGCTGCTGCCGGGTGCGCACACAGTCGAGAAAATTGCCGGAGTGACTCTCGCTGCGATATGGCCGTGGACCGTTCGGATCGAGCGGCATTTTCAAAATCGCCGGATCGTGCGCGATGAGATTTTCCCGATCCACCGCAATCCAGCCTTTAGTCCCGACGAAACGCGCGCCGCCGCTGGAGCCGGTGGTGTCGCCGGGAAAGTGTTGGGCATGGACCACGACCCCGCTAGCGTAGCGATATTGCAGCACATCCTTCTCAAAGAACATTTCGATGGGGCCGGAACGGTCGGCATCCAACGCCCATTGAATGATGTCGTAGTGGTGCGGCCCCCAGTTGATGTCGCCGATACCGCAAAACATGTGCGCGTGCGCCACGCCGCCGTATTCCTGCCAGGGCGCGGGGCCGAGCGCGAGCTCCCAGTCGAGTGCCGCCGGCACGGGTTGCGGCGGGCCATAGCGCTTCCATTCAAACGAACCACCCGGACGACACGCGTAAACTTCCTTGAGTTCGCCAATCGCGCCATTGCGGACCAGTTCACAAGCGCGCCGGAATTTTCCGCCATACTCGGAGCGTTGTTGTGTGCCGGCCTGGAAGACGCGGGCATAGCGTTGCACCGTTTCTTTGATCGCCTGGCTTTCACGAATCGTGATGGCGATGGGCTTCTCGCAATAAATATCCTTGCCGGCTTTCGCGGCCTGGATAGCCATTACGCCATGCCAGTGGACCGGTGTCGCGATGAGCACGGCGTCAATATCCTCCCGCGCCAGCACTTCGCGAAAGTCCCGGTAAGCTTCACAGGATTGGTATTTGCCCTGACCGAAAATCTCCGCGTAGTTTTCGTTGACCCGTCGCGTCGCCGTATCGCGGCGATCTTTCCAGGCGTCGCAAACCGCCAGCACCTGCACATCGCGCCGCGCCGAGTAGCCGCCCGGCACATAAGTCCAAGCGCCGCCGAGCAAATGCCCACTGCCTTGTCCCCCCACGCCGATGAACCCCATCGTGATGCGCTCACTCGGCGCCCGCGCGCCACCGCGCCCCAAAGCTGATGCCGGAATGATCATGGGCGCGGCCACCGCCGCACCGATGGCAGTGGCACTGTGTCGCAGAAAACGTCGGCGACTGATGGCAGAGCGGGCGGGTTTCATAGGCGCATAATGCCGTAAGGACCCGCCCAAAACAATCCTCCGTTCTGCCAGCCAACACGCGGCGCGGGAGTGTTTGCATCACGATGATGCAACGAATATTTGGTCGTCCGGTCACTGATGGTCCTCGGAGTCGTTACTTTGTTGCGGCAATTTGCGGTACATCAGAGCGTTCCCAGCCACCGCCCAACGCCTTCGCGAGCAGAATGGTTGAGACGGCCCGCTCGCCACGAAGTTGTGCGTCCTGACGTTCGGCTTTCAGGGCCTCGCGTTGGGCGTCCACGACATCCAGGTAACTGCTCAGTCCCTTCTGGTAGCGCTCATTGGCCAGCGAAGCCGTATCACGCGCTGAAACCAGCGCGCGGTTAACCGCTTCGGCTTGCGATGCCAGTGTGCTCAGGTCGGAAAGCGAGTCCTCCACTTCACGGAAGGCGTTGAGCACCGAGCCACGATAGGTGGCGA
Organism: Limisphaerales bacterium; assembly: GCA_044225555.1. Classification (GTDB taxonomy): domain Bacteria; phylum Verrucomicrobiota; class Verrucomicrobiia; order Limisphaerales; family JADLHS01; genus JADLHS01. The sequence continues at coordinate 447,141 of JBGAIM010000005.1, forward strand.
CGTTTTGTTCATAGCGCGCCTCGGCCGCTTTCAGGTTTGCCTGGTTGCGTCCGCCTTGAAACACCGGGACGGTAATGCTCGGGCCGAATTGCGCAAATCGGCTCGGCCAGTCAACCAACGTGCCGAGATCGGCACTCGCAAATCCGGCGGCGCCCGTAAGTTTGATGGTCGGGAAGAACGCTGCCTTGGCTACGCCAATGCGCGCATTGGCCGCTGCCAGGTTTTGCTCGGCCTCGACGACATCGGGACGGCGTTGCAGCAACGACGACGGCAATCCGGCAGGGATTTGCGGCGGCACAACGCGCGTGGCTTTTGCGGCGACTGTAAAGTTGGCGGGCGCTTCTCCGCACAGCACCGCCAGCGCGTGTTCAATCTGGGCGCGCCGCCGCCTGACTCCTTGAAGGTCCGCTTCCACATTCGCCAGTTCCGTGCGCGCCCGGGTCACATCCACCTCGTTGATGAGCCCGGCCTGGTAGCGCGTCTCCTGCAATCGCACGGCATCGCTACGCAGGGCCATCGTGGCTTCGATGACCAGCTTTTCGTTGTCGAGGGAACGCAGAGATTGATAATTCCGCGCAACATCCGCCGTCAGTGTCAGCAACACCACTTCCAAGTCGGCGGCAACCGCGGCGACGTCGGCATTGGCGGCCTGAATTGACCGCCGCACGCGTCCCCACACATCAAGCTCATAGCTGAGATCGAGCCCGAGACTGGCATCGTCCACGTTCAAATCCTGTGCCGGGATGTTAATCACGTTTTCACTTAGCCGGTTCCGGGAATAAGCGCCCTGCGCCGAGATGCTCGGATACAATTCCGATTTGCTGACGCGGGCGATCGCGCGCGCTTCGGTCACCCGGGCGACGGCGTGCTTCAAATCCTGATTCGCGGCGACCGCTTGAGTTTCAAGCGAGTCGAGGTCGGGGTCGTTGAACATCGTCCACCACTCGGTTGGCAACACCGGAGCGTTGGTTGCAACAGCGGTTTCTTTCCAAGTTGTCGGGGCGGCGGCCGTGGGGCGTGCGTAGTTTGGTCCGACGGCGCATCCCGCCGCTGCAAGCAGCAGGACGCCGAGGGTGATGGTCGTGTTTTGGGTGCGTTTCATAAATTGCCTTTCAGTTTGCGGGTGTTTTGTTTGGATTGAGGTGGCAGACGCCGGGCTGCGGCGTCCGGCCGGCGGCGTGCGCCGAGCCCTCACCTTGATTTAGTTCTTCGCGAGTTGTTTGGTTGCAC
>JBGAIM010000019.1:0-94961 GCA_044225555.1 Limisphaerales bacterium
CGACCCCGCCCGTCGGCACGTACTGGGTCGGCTGGTATGATGGTATCGACGAGTCGCCATTGCTCGTTGCTCAGATCCATCCACCCACATTGTACGTTATCGATAAAAGTACAAGAACATATTTATGAGATGGCTTCTAGAACCCATTTCATAAATCGGGACTGAGCGCGCGGTGTTCTGCCGGATTGCTGGCAAGGCGACGAGGGAGAGCTACGTTCCGTGACGAGCGCATTCTCACAACGCAGCAAAGCCAGAAGATTTCCGTTGTCTTGCTTGAATAAGCGCCAGGCCGCCCACCAGGAGACAAATTGCGCCAGTGCTCGGCTCCGGTACGGTCACCGTCCACAGGATGGGCCGACTATAGCCTTCTTGCGTGAACGCGTGACCTGCAACCTGGATCGTCGTTCCATTTCCCCAAAGGCCTTCCGCGCGCGATTCGCGGAAACCGGAGCCGAGGACATCGTTAAGATCGAGGACGTTTTCAGCCGTTCCAAACCATAACGCCGCATGCCCGACTCGGAATGCAACCGGATCTGCGTACCAGACGTTTCCAGCCTGATGCGTTCCGATCGTGGCTTTGAGCTGTGAATCCGTGGCTCCCGCTGGGTGCAGATCCACAAAAGAACCCGGCGTACCTGACCAAACGGCGGCATGGCCACTATCGCCGAACGCCGCCACTCCCGCCTGTTGGCTGCCGGTGGTCGCGGAGATCTCCGACCCTCGCGCGCCAACTGGATTCATATCTACGAAGGAAGCCGCCGTGCCCGACCAGATTGCCGCGTGCTGTCCAACGGGCAAATACACCGTGCCCGCCTGTTGATTTCCCGCGATTGCGTAAGCCGTTGAATTCGCTTCAGGCGAAGGGTTCAGGTCAACCCAGGAGGCGGCGGTGCCAGACCACAGAGCGGCATGTACCGCAAATACAGGAGCGGTGAGTGTTACGTAGCCCGCTTGGCGCGTTCCCGTCGTGGCAAATACCATTGAATCGATCGATTGCGGCGGATTTAAGCTCCGGAATGAGGCCGCGGTGCCGCTCCAGATTCCCGCGTGGTTGCCGCCGCCGTAGTAAGCCGCGCCTGCTTGCTGATCTCCGGCGGCGCTGGAAATCAAAGAACCCGAATAACCCGCCGGATTGAGGCTGGTAAACTGGTGAGATGGTCCGGACCAAAGTCCAGCAACAGAGACATTCGGAAAACCGGCCGCCCCGCCTTGTTGGCTGCCTGAGGTGGATGACAAACTACCGCCGAAGGCTCCAGGCGGCGTCAGGTCAACGTAGCTGACTGAATATTGCGCCCACAAAGCCGGACGGAAGGTCAGCGACATTCCCACCAGTAGTGCTCCAAGGTAGTAACCACGCCGAAAGCGAGGACCGGATGAAAGTTGAACCATAATGACTGCCTTTCCCGTGGGGATTTAGCCCTTCGAGTTTCTAGCAGGTGGCCATCAGTCCCACAAGGCTTTGTTCCTCGGTAATTGGACGGACTCGCCCATTCATTCTCAAGCGCAAGTCGGTGGGTTGGTTTTTTGACCGGAACTAAAGATTCGACACCTCCCCGGTGCGATTGAATCGTTCGTGCGCCGCACCTCAACCCGCCTTGAAGCCTGCGGCAAGGCATTTCTGACGAGTTGACAAGAAGGACCGGATGGTCGAAAGACGGTTGCGGAATATCAGACCAAGCAAATCGTTTCAGCCATGACCTTCATCGATGAAACCACCAAAGAACTGCGGATCAAGATTGTGTACTATGGTCCGCCCTTCAGCGGCAAGACGACGAATCTGGTGAAGCTTCACGAAGCATTGAAAGCCAAAGTCCCCACCGGAAACATGGTTTCATTGGCAACCAGGTCGGACAAAACCATCTTCTTCGACTTCTTGCCCGCCCGACCCATGACCATCAGGGGTTACAAGGTGCGGTTCGTGTGTTGTACGGTGCCCGGTCCGGTTGCTTATGATTCTTCACGCCAATGGTTGCTACAGGACGTGGATGGGGTGGTGTTTGTCGCGGATTCACAGACTGAGAAAATGTCCGAGAACGCGGCGAGCCTTGAGAATCTCCGCCAAAATTTGCGCAGCCTCAAGCTGAACCCCGACGAGTTGCCCTTTGTGCTGCAATACAACAAGCGTGATTTGCCAAACGTCGCGCCCGCTGAACAAATCGAGGCCCTGCTCGGCAATCGGCCAGTGAGGTTCCCGGCTTTCCTGGCGATCGCAACGCAAGGCGTTGGAGTTTTGGATGCACTTAACGAGCTGAAGCAAATGCTGCTGGACAAGTTCGGCGGTGGCGATGATGCCGCAGCGGCCCCGTTGGTGTTGAAATAGTACCCCCGGCGCGATTGAACCTTTAGCGCGCCGCACCTCATCCGGCCTGCGGTAGCCTCACTTCCCCCACCCGACGGGCGAGGGTAGCGTCGGCCAGCAGCCAACGGCTTCCTCGAATTCAAATTCATGTTACAGCGAGGTTCATAAGAGAGAGTGGGTGGTTGCCGGCGCAGGTAAGACAGCCACTGGAGTTTTCAACTTCTGAGTCAAGCTGAGGGGCGGCGGTTTTCGCGAAGCGAGAACTCCGCGCGCATAGTAGCGGGCGGAACGAACAGCGGTTAGCGTAAAGACCTTGTGCCGCCACTCGTCGCAGCGCGATGAGTTCCACCGCTCTGCTTTTTCCTTGTCACCCACGGCGTACCTCGCGTCACTTATGCCATGCGAATCCTGATTGCCACGGTCACCGCGGGTGGCGGACATCTTGCCGCCGCCGCCGCGCTGGATGAAGCCTGGCGCGGCTTGCGGCCCAAGGACGTCGTCGAGCGCGTGGATCTGGTGAAGTTCTTTTCGCCGTTGCATCGCAAGATTCACGCGGATGGTTATGTTAAGCTCGTTGCGCGCGCGCCCGAGCTGTGGGGCATGATTTTCACCAAGACGGACAATCTCAAGGCGGCGCGGCGGCTCAACCGGATTCAGGCGCTGTTTCCCAGTCGCGCGCGAAGACGTTTCGCGGATTTCGTGGACCAGTTCAAACCGGATGTGGTGCTCTGCACCCATTACGAGCCGGTGGACGCACTGGGGCAGTTGCGACGCAAGGACAAGGTGAAATCACCATTCGTCGTTAGTATCGTAACGGATTTTGAGGCGCATGCGCTGTGGATGGATGCGGACGTGGATTTGTATTGTGTTGCGGCGGAGGAAACCAAGGCGCGCCTGGTTGCGCGGGGGGCGGTCGGCGGAAATGTTGTGGCCACGGGAATTCCCATCGCCGCGAAGTTCGCCGCGAAGGTGGACGCCCGCGCTTTCCGCAAAACCATGGGGCTGCGTGATGACCTGCCGACGCTGCTGGTCTTGAGCGGCGGCTTCGGCATGGGGCCGGTGGGGAAGATACTGGATGGCTTGGACAAAACAGCGTGCGAATTTCAGACCGTCGTCGTCTGTGGCCGCAACGAGGAATTGCGCCGCGAGTTGGCCGCACAGGATCGCAAGCATCCAACGCAAGTGTTGGGCTTCGCTGCGAACATGCACGAGTTGATGACCGTCGCGGATTTGATTCTCACGAAGCCGGGCGGCCTCACATCTTCTGAAGCGTTGGCGTTGGGGAAACCGTTGTTCATCCTGGATCCAATTCCCGGTCAAGAGGCGGCTAACAGCGATTTCCTCCTCGAACGTGGCGCAGCCGCCAAGGTGAATCGCGTGGAAGACTTGCCGTTTCGCATCGAGCAACTGCTTGGCTCGAAGAAGTTGGCGGAGATGGCGAAGGCAGCGAAAGCGCTGGGGCGATTGAAATCGGCGGAATCCGTCTGCAACGAAGTCATCAAGCGATTGAAGTAGCCTTCAAGTCCGCACCATGGATGCGAGAATCTACCAATTCATGCGGTGGTTGCTTGGGCTGGCGCTGGGTTTTTATTTTCGTCGCATCGAGCGCTTCCACGCCGAGCGCGTGCCGGCTACCGGGCCGGTGTTGTTGACTTCGAATCACCCCAACTCCATCACCGACCCGTTTGTTATCGGCGCGTCCTTGCCCCGCAAGGTGAACTTCATGGCCACGGTGCAGTTGTTTCGATTCGCGCCGCTCAGGTGGCTGCTCACGCGCTGCGGCGTCATTCCGGTGAACCGCGTTCAGGATGATCCCAAGGGCATGCGGTCGGTGATGGATACCTTCGAGGCGGTGTATCGCGTGCTGGAACGGGGCGAAGCGGTGGCGCTCTTTCCGGAAGGCATCACGCATGACGATCCACAATTGAAGGAAGTCAAAACCGGCGCGGCGCGCATGGCGCTGGAACTGGAACATCGTCATGGCGGCAAACTCGGATTGGTGATCGTGCCGGTGGGTTTGACTTTTTCGGCCAAGGAACTTTATCGCAGCGAGGCGTTGGCAAATTTTGGCGAACCAATTCGGGCGGCAGATTTCCTCGCTGACTACGAAACGCAGCGTAAAGATTGCATTCGCAAACTTTCGCACGAGATTGAGTCGCGCATTCAGTCGCTGATTCTGCACATTCCCAATCTGGAGCAGGCCCGCGTCGTCGCCGCGGTGAAGCGGCTTTATTTGGAACAGTTGCGGGTTGGTGACCAGGTGATTGAAACCGCCACGCCGCGGGCGGAAGAACTCGCATTGACCCAACGCATCAGCGCGGCGGTGCAACAGATCTATTGCACCGCGCCCGAAGTGGCGTCGGGCTTTGCCGGGCGGTTGCACCGCTATGAACTCTGGCTGGCGCGCTTGCGAATTTCCGACGAGGCCCTGCGGCAGTTCCAGGACCATGGCGAACTCCTGCAACAGAACTTTCTGCGCGCGGCCGCCGGTATCCTGCTGTTTCCCGTGGCGCTGTATGGCTGGATCTTCCGGCTGCTGCCGGCTTTGGTGGTCACCTGGGCGGTTCGTCGTTTTGCCAGTCCAAATGTTCGCAAGGCGCAAATTTCCACCGCCACCATCGTCGCGGGTGTCATCGCTTTCAGCTTTTTCTACGCGCTATACCTCGGCGGCTGTCACTGGGTTTTCGGCTGGCCCACGAGTCTCTGGTTTGGACTTTCGCTGCCGGTCACCGGCGTCATTGCCCACTATTACTTGCGCACTGCTCAAAAGCTCGCCGCTTCGATACGAACGACCATCATCCTGTTTCGCGCTCCGTCAGCCGCCAAACGACTCGTGGTCCTGCGCCAGGCGTTGGTGGCGGAGATTGAGGCGGCGCACCAAACCATCTCCGCCAACCGGATCAAAGGCGTCGCGTGAAATTCATCGCCATCATGACGTTCCTGGCCGGCAGTCTCTCGGCCGGGGAAAACTGGCCGCCGCTCAAGTCAGACGAGCAAATCGTCTTTTATCCCAGCATCGCGCAGCGCGTGGCGGGAAACACCAACCTGTGGCGGACGCAGATTCGCGGCTGCGTGTTTGAACCGGAGAGGCGTCGGCTGCTGGTCGCCGCTTTTAGCGAGGCGTTGGAATTGAAGACCGACGAGTTGACCGCCGCCGAATCGGTCGTGTTCGCCGAGCGGGCGCGGCTCTTTCTGGTAGATCATGAGCGGGGCAAGCGTGTTTTCATCCGGCTCGGGACGAATGAATTCTTCGTCGGCAAATCAAGCGCGGATGGGAGGTTTGGTGCGAAGGCAGTATTCAATGGCAGGGACGCATTCAACCGCGTCCCAAATCATCCTCCCGAAAATGGGGACGTGGTGGAACACGTCCCTACCAGCATTTCTTTCAAGGCCGCATTACCGAACGATGACCAGCGTCATTTTGCCGGTCTCATATTCCCACTTGAAGCCGAAGGTGTCAGTGTGATTTCCGACATTGACGACACGATCAAGATCACCGAGGTGCGGGACAAGCAGGCGACTTTGCGGAACACCTTTCTGCGCGAGTTTCGGTCCGTGCCGGGCATGGCGGAGTTTTATCAACGGCTTGCCCGGTCAAATCAAGCGGCGTTCCATTACATCTCCGCCAGCCCGTGGCAACTCTACGAGCCACTGAACGCGTTCGTCGCCTCGAATGGGTTTCCGGCCGGCACGTTCGAGCTGAAAGAGTTTCGCTGGAAGGATCGGAGTTTTTTCAGCCTGTTTGCCAGTCCGGAGAAATACAAACCCGGAGTCATCGCACCACTGTTGAAGCAGTTTCCCCGGCGCAAGTTCATCCTCATTGGTGATTCCGGCGAGCGCGACCCAGAAATCTATGGCGACGTGGCGCGGAAGTTTCCGGGGCAAATCCTGCGAATTTACATCCGGGACGTGACGAATGAACCAGGCAATGCGGCGCGCTACCAGGAAGCATTCCGGGGTGTGCCGCGGGAGCGCTGGCAGGTTTTTCAGGAGCCTGGTGAAGTCCGACTCCCGTTGTAAAACCGGGACTCAGTCGGCGAGCTCGGCCCGAATACTGACCACTCCACAACCCGGCACGGTGACGGGACTGCGAACGACTGCACCGGATTTCTCGGTCGTATCGGTCAAAGTAACGGACTTTGGCTGAAACGCGCCCCAGGTGAGGCTCACCGATTCGTCCTTCCCGGACGCACCGAACAGACGGACGATCAGCGCCTTGCCATCGCTACTCGGCTTCAAGGCGGTGACCAGCACTTGGTCGGAACTCAGGCGCAGCAGCGAGGACTTGCCCGGCTTTGGGCCGCGTGCCGGCACCGGCAACAGCAGTTGGCTGAAGCCGATCGCAAATCGCGAGTTCGCCGCCGGATTCGAATCGCGATAGGGTCGCAATACGAAGCGGAAGCGGGTTCGCCCTTCCTGATACGCGCGGTAGTTCGTGCCCCAGTGATTGTTCATCGCCCAGGAATAGAGCTTTTGAGTTGGGCCAACGGTTTTGCGCCAGGTGTCGGGATTCGTCTGGGAGTTGAGCAACGTGGCGGTGATATCGCCAATCTCCACCAAGGGAGCGTCGAGCGTAACCCACTGAATGCCTCCATCGCGATTCGCCACGTCCGCCCAACGGCCGACCGTGAACCAGTTTTTGCAGGCACTCGGCATCTGATCGGTTTCAGGCCGCATCAAGCCCAGCGGGATGTCGAGTCCGATTTCGCCATCCGGCACATTGAACTCGAACGCGAAGTTGACGCTCTCTTTGGATTTAGCGTCGCGATAGTCACCGCTGGCGGGCCGCGGCGCGCGTTCCTTGTCCAGGTCGTTTAGGAGTTCAACGTAGTCCATGCCGGCGACGATGCGGATTTCGCGCGTGAGTTTGCGGAGGCCCGGCGCGTCGGACTCGACAATCAGCGACGCGACGAGCGGGCCGGGTTCACCGATGCGAATCGTGACTCCTCCATTGCGCTGAAGGTTCTTCAAGTCGTTCCCAATCAGATACAGATAATCATTGAGGCCGCGACCGGAACTTGTATCCACGAAATTTCCTGGAATGCCGTTGGCCGTCAATTGAGCGATCGCGCCCGTCAACTCATGGAGCTGCACTTGGATGCGTCCGTTGTCGAGGGTTCTGCCGCTCGCCTTGGCTGGCAGGGCAGGGGGAGCTTGTGTTGGTTTTGGAATCGCGGCGTAACGCTTCACCCCGAAGGCGGGCACGTCGTTGGCCACGAAGGCCAGTTCTCCGGACTTCAAACGTTGGGCCGGAAGCTGGTTGCCAGTTTCATCTACGACCTGGTCGCCGCCTTCGGAAAGTTCCTTGGGCAACAGAACCAACTCGGTTCGCGGCCAGGAGGTGGTGTTGAAAATGTCCACTGCGGGATTGCTGCGGGAACTGGTCGAAACGCTGATGGCTGGCTCGCCACGGCGTTGGTCGAGGGCGCGCACCAGCAATTTGCGAGACTGCGCGTCTGCGGCGAGCGCATAGCCTCTTTTGATTTCCCATTGCTCCAGCGTGGCCGGTCGCTCCGGCCCCCAAACGCTGCAATCCGCGCCCCAAGTATGCTCGGAGTACAGCAACACAGATCGCCACGCCTCTTCGAGATCGGTTCGCGGGCAGCCCTTCGGGGATAGCATCGCCCAGAGGGTTTCCGCTTGAGTCAGTCGGTCTGAACTTTCCCGGTTCATGGCCGTTTCGAGCGCCGACGACCCGGCGCCGTCTTCCCAGTATGGCGTCCAATCGCCGCGCACGACGGGCAGTTGCGCGCCGTACTTTTGCTCGAAGGCCTGAAAGGCTTCGCCGACGCCGGAGATGACAAAGTGTGGCCAGGTGTATTTGGAATTCCAGTCGCGAACGAAATCACAGATCGCCGGATCCGGCACGGCATTGTCGCCGTGGCCACTCCAGCGGACGTAGGCGATGTCATAGGGATAATGCCGTTGCTCCAAGCCTTCGGAAAAGTCTTCCACGAGTTTGGGAGAGAACTGACCGTAGCGATGCGACATGGCGTAACCCCAGAACGGAATCCAGACCAGCACCTTGGACTTCTCATCCGGGCCAACCCACCAGAAGGGTTTGTTTTCCCACTCGCGCAAGATGGTGCCGATGCGATCGAAATAATTGGGCGCCGTGCTGAAGTAACGAATACCGGCCTGGGCCATCGCGGTGACCGTCCCCCAGGTGTAACCCGGCACATCGGAGATCATCACTGAGTCAATCGGTCGGCCCGTCTGCTCTGTGAGTTGCGTGCCGTAGCGAAAAAGTTGCAGCAACTCTTCGGGCCGGCAGAGCCCGGTCAGCTCGTTCAAATACATGCCGTTCAAGACAACTTGGCCGCGCTTGACTGCGTCGAAGAAGTTGGTGCGCTGTTGCGCGTTCATTCGGCGCAGATAAAGGTCCGCCGCCCAGGCAACCTCGACATTCCAGACGAACCGGGCGCCGGGCGGGTAATCCGCCGTACGCCGGGCTGCCGCGATGCCGTCCGCGAGATTCAGTACCTGCTTGTCCTCGATGGCGGTCTGGATTTCTGTGTACCCGATGTCGGTGTGCGAGTGTGGCAGGATGTAAACCCTGAGCGGGCGCGCGGGTTTGACGACCACTTCGCGGGTGGCGAGCAACTCCTCCCCGTGCCTCACGCTCACGCGGGTGGTGGTGTTCGAATTGACCTGTGGGATCATCAATTCGAGATGGTTCAAGCCATTGGTGAGTCTGCACTGCAACAGCGCGGTGTTATCGGCGAATACGGTTGCCTCCATTGGGGAGCCCACATGGCGAAGCGTTACCTCGACTGGTTGCACAAAAAGACCTTTTTGCTCCTTGAGCGCCCGCACCGGGCGGACATCGGATATCAAAGTGTGACTTCGAATCGGGGCGAGGGTGGTGCCGGTGGGCGCTTCGAGCGCCAGCCAGTCGTATAGCATCCAACTGCCGTCGCGGGTCGTGATGGCAAGCTGATTGTCGCCGGCGCGGAGTGCGCTGCTCGGGAAGTCGATCTCCAGTGCTTGGGGTTTCCCTTTCGACGGCTGACCGCGAATGCTGTCGTCGCCAGCGCCAGCGGCAAGTTTCCGTGTTTGGACCTGGCCGTTGAGATTGAATTCCACGTTCGGCGGCGCAGATGAATGAGCGTCCAGGAGTTTCAACCTCAACCGAACGGTGCCGGTGGCCGGCGGGGTGCGTAGTCCGAAGATTACAGTAAAGGTATGCTCACGGTTGCCGGCCCACGCGTCGTGTGGACCCGGATGAGCGTAGGGCCAATCTTGAGCCGGTTGCGATTCGCCCACAAAGAAAATTCCATCGTCACGGAACTGTTCGGTCTTGCTCGCCGCGAGCGCAAATTCGCGATTGTCCCCGTCCGGCACGCCGATTTCCCAGAGCGAGGAGCCATCTACCGCCAGGGTCTTGAACGTGACCGTTGCAGCCAACAAGTTGGCCACGACCCAGCAAACGAGTTTGAAGCGACAACTTGGAACGATCGAAGCAGTCCCAACCCCAGAAAATTCACCCCTGATACCCATGTCGAGGATTCTCGCGTGAGCGGACAGCCCGCGCAAGCTCTCAAGTTGACAAGATATCATTCGTGGATTGCGAACTTTGGAGTGCAGCGCGTGGAGGATTTACTATGCTGGGCGCGTGGCGAAACCAAATTTCATCGAACTCCCCGGCGTGCCGCCGATTCCGATTCTGTACGAAGATCGGTCGGTGCTGGCAATTGACAAGCCGCGCGGTTGGATGCTCGTCCCGTATTCGTGGCAGAAAACGAAATGGAATCTCCAGGCGGCCATCGTGTCGTCTCTTGGCGCGGGAGATTTCTGGGCGCGGTCGCGCGGGCTGAAGTTCCTCAAGTTCGTGCATCGACTGGATGCGGAGACGACCGGGATTCTGCTGTTCGCCAAGAGCCTCGGCGCGGTCGAGTCGTATTCGGATCTATTTGAGGATCGGCGGATGGAGAAGACCTATCTGGCGGTGATGGATGGCGTGCCGAAGCAAGCCGAGTGGACGTGTCGGCTCAAGCTCGGGCCGGCCGCCGGTCAGATTGGGCGGATGAAAGTGGACGAACGTGAGGGCAAGGAGTCCGAAACGCATTTCCGTGTTTTGCAGAAGCGCGAACATTCGGCGCTCATCCAGGCGAGTCCGCTTACCGGGCGCACGCACCAAATCCGCCTGCACCTCGCGGAGTCCGCCGGGCCGGTGGTGGGCGATGACATTTACGGGCGGCGCGGCGACCGCGCGAATCTCGGCCTGCGCGCGGTGCGGCTGGCCTTTGCCGATCCGTTCACGCGTCGGCGGGTGGAGATTCGTGCGCCCATCGAGAGTTTCTGCCGGGAATACGGATTCGACATTCCGTCGCTTTAAGGCAGACTCCCCGGCTTTATGGAAGCGAACAATTCCAGCGGTTTGAGCAACGGCATTCCCATTGAACAAGGCAACGAGTTCTTGGAAGTCCGGCAATCCGCCATTCACGGTACCGGCGGTTACGCACGGCGGAACATTCCCACTGGCACCCGCCTCATCGAGTATGTTGGTGAGCGCATCTCCAAGGAAGAATCCAGCCGCCGCTGCGAGGCTGAGAATGAATACATCTTCACGATTGATGAACAGTGGGATTTGGACGGCAAAGTGGCGTGGAATCCGGCGCGCTTCATCAATCACAGTTGCGCGCCGAACTGCGAAGCTGAGTGGGACGAGAGCCGCATCTTCATCAACGCGCTCCGGGACATCAAGGAGGGCGAGGAACTGACCTTCAACTACAATTACGATCTGGAGGATTACAAAGATCATCCCTGCCGCTGTGGAACGCCGGCGTGTGTGGGGTTTATCGTGGCCGAGGAATTCTTTGAACAGGTGCGTAAAGCCGTGGTGCTCACGAAAGCTTGCGCCGAAGCCGCTGCCACCGGAAACTTGCCCGCGTGAATGCGGCAAAACCATTTCGACTGGGCGTGCTCGGTTCGGGCAAAGGCTCAAACTTTGTGGCCATTGCGGATGCGATAGCGGCGGGAAAAGTTCCGGCGCAAATCGGTGTCGTGTTGAGCGATGTTGAGAACGCCGGCATCCTCGAACAGGCGCGCCAACGAAACCTGCCCGCGCGCTTTATTGCGCCAGGGAAATTCCGCACCAAGCTCGACGAGGACGCCGAACGCGCCTACGTGACGGCGTTGCAGGAGGCGAAGGTGGATTTGATTGTGCTCGCCGGTTTCATGCGCGTACTGAAGGGTGACTTCCTCCGCGCCTTTGAGGGACGCATCGTGAACATTCATCCGTCGTTGCTGCCATCGTTCCCCGGATTGGAGGCATGGAAACAGGCACTGGACTATGGCGTGAAGGTGACGGGTTGCACCGTGCATTACGTGGACGCTGGTGTGGACTCGGGCGCGATCATAGGCCAGCAAACTGTTTCCGTGTTGGATAGCGACACCGCGGAAACCCTGCATCAGCGGATTCACGCGGCGGAGCACGAGCTTTACCCAAAGTGCGTGGCGGCGATTGCGCGTGGAGAGATTTCCGTGCAAGGCCGACGTGTGATTCGCAAGGTTTGAAGGCTTAACCACGGATGGACACGGATTCGGAGGGAGCGCGGCTGTGGTCAAAGACCCAGCCGCTGCACGTCGCGAGTTCGTGCGTGTTGCGACTGATGCTACGCACACAGTCGCGCTTCGTTCACGTTTCATTTGTGTCCATCCGTGGTTGGTAAATCCCAATTTTCGCCCTCCAAAAAACAATCGTCTTTCGCGCGGCGCTTTTGTTAAGCTGGTGGGCACTTATTCATTATGAGCAGTAAGAAAATACTAAGGTTCGGGTTGCCCAAGGGCAGTTTGCAGGAAGCAACGATTCAAAAGATGGCCAAGGCCGGATGGAACATCTCGGTCAGCAGCCGGTCCTATATTCCCTACGTGGACGACGCGGAGTTGGAAATCCGCCTCATTCGCGCGCAGGAAATCAGCCGCTATGTCGAGCATGGCTATCTGGATTGCGGCATCACCGGACACGACTGGGTGATGGAGAATGGCTCGGACGTCCACGAGGTCGGAGAATTTCTATTCAGCAAAGTGTCGCGCAAGCCGGCGCGCTGGGTGTTGTGCGTGCCGGAGAATTCACCGGTGAAGTCGGTAAAAGATCTCAAAGGCAAACGCATCGCCACCGAGGTCGTGAATCTGACCAAGCGCTATCTGAAGAAGAATGGCGTGAAAGCCGAGGTGGAATTCTCCTGGGGCGCGACCGAAGTCAAGGCGCACGAACTGGTGGACGCGATTGTGGAAGTCACCGAAACCGGTTCGTCACTTCGCGCGAACAAGCTGCGCATCGTGGACGAATTGCTCAGCTCTACGCCGCGGCTGATTGCGAATCACACGGCTTGGAAGGACAAATGGAAGCGGCAGAAGATTGAGACAATGGCCATGTTGCTCAAGGGCGCGCTGGAAGCAGAGGCCAAGGTGGGCTTGAAGATGAATATTCGCGAGAAGGATGTTCCGAAGCTGTTGAGAAATCTTCCGTCGCTGCGCAATCCTACGATCTCCAGTCTTAGCCTCAAAGGCTGGGTGGCGGTGGAGACGATCATTGACGAGCACGTAGTTCGTGAGTTGATTCCGGCGCTCAAAGCTGCGGGCGCGGAAGGCGTCACGGAATATCCGTTGAACAAAGTAGTGTACTGAGCTTGGCCGCCTAAAGACTCCGGAGGCGATAGAACCGACTGGCATTGGTCAGCGGTACGGTGACCTCGTGGTGCAGATTGGTCAGATTCAAAACCGGTGTCATCGGGACAGCTGTCCAATCCGGCGTGTTCAAATCGGCGGTTTCCTGCAACGCAAAAGGCATTGAGGGCACGATCCACGAAATGAGCAGGCTGCTGGCAGTGGGCGTGATGGTCAACTTGGTAGAAGGCGTGGTTTGCCAGGTGTAAACGCCGCCACCGTAAACGACCGCCGCTAGTTTGCAGCCATCGGCAGATGACGCGACAGACCGCCATTGCGTGTCGAAACTTGACGTTGGACTCCACGAGATTCCTGAATTGGTGGAAATGTGAATCGGCCCATTGGTGGCTATGGCGACAAGCCGTGAGCCGTCACTCGAAGATGCCACGGCTTGCCACGAAAGGTTTGGACTGTCCGCCAGCGTCCAGTTGGTTCCAAAATCCGGAGACCAGTATATTTCTCCGCTAAGTGAGGTTGCTATCCATCGCCATCCATCAGACGAGCAAGCGATGCCAGTCCACTCGTGCCCTGCGCCCATCCCAGCTGTTGCACTGGACTTCGCCCAAGTCTGCCCTGCATCTGAGGACAAATAAATCCAGTGAGTCGAGGTTGCCATGCACCGCATGCCATCGGACGAAACCGCGATGGCGGCAAATTGTTCCGGAGCGTCCGAGAAAGGATACTTCCAGTTTTGACCGCCGTTGGTGGAAACAAAAATCCTGCCCGGATACCGATAGAGGCTTGAGTCTGCAGCCGCAATCACGCGTCCATCAGCCGAACAAGCAACCGCTTCGAAATTGGTGTAGGCGTAGGTCCAAGACCAATTGAAACCTGAATTGGTGGATATCAGAATTCCACCAGAAAACAGTAAATGGATTGCGCCGGCTGCCAACTTGGTTCCGTCAGCACTGGAGGCTATCGCACTCCAGTTTCGCTGGTCTGCTGGAGTGGGAAACCATGTCGCACCGAAATTGGTCGATCTATGAATTGACCCACGCCCAACCGTTGCCACTAAGTTGCTCCCATCCGCCGACATGGCGATGGAACTCCAATTCGTAGTGGGCGCGCTGGTCAGCGTCCAATTCTGAGCGAAGGCGGAAGGGAATCCCGTCAACAGCAAGCCCGCGACAGCCGCGGCCTGCAGCCAGTCTTTTGCACCCATGCCACGGTTGTCCTCCCAAGCCCGCCGCAAGTCAAGTCCGGACGCGAACGGAAACGGGTAACGAAGTTGATTAAAAGAGTGCGACCGCGAAACACGCGAATGGGAGAAGTTGTTTTCGTGTGGTTCGGGTATTTCGCGGTTCAACTCGGATTGCCCCCGGCAAAGTGGTGTATTGACCCCGCGCCCAAAGTCCGTAACCTGAGCGCTACCCTATGGGTTCACTGAAAAAACGCCGCAAGGCAAAAATCAACAAACACAAACGGCGCAAGAAGCTGCGCTTGAATCGTCACAAGAAGCGCACCTGGCAGAAATAGGTCGCCGAGCCGATTCTTTGCACCCACGCCGGCGGTCCGGCTTCGGGCCGCCGTGCGTGGTTTACTGTACCCATGAGCCGTCCGCTTTCCCGATTTGCTTCGCTGCTGCTGGTCGGCCTCGTGCTGGCCGCGGGTTGCCGTACCGCCACGGTCCGCGAAGGTCCATCCCCGAAGATCGAGCGTGCCGAGGAGAAGGAATTGATCCGGCGCGCCGAAGCCCAGGCCCATTTCGCAGCAGGTGTCATTCAAGGCCTGAATGACAATGCCCCGGCCGCCTATGATGAATTTTATCTGGCGGCGAAGAGCAATCCACGCGATTCCGAGCTGCTGATCGAGATCTCCAATCGGCTGCTGGAAGGTCGTCAGTTTGCCAAGGCCCTCGAAGTTTTGACCCTGGCGGCGAATCTGCCGAACCCGCCGAATGCGGTTTTTGTGCGCCTGGGCTTTGTCTATGCGCAACTGGGGCAGAATGAGAAGTCCATCGAAGCCAACCGGATTGCCGTGGCCAAGATGCCGCGTTTCCTGCCCGTGCGGCAGAACTTGTATTTCAATTATCTCCAGACCAAGCAACCGGATGCCGCGTTAAAAGTCCTGGATGACGCCGCGGTCGAACCCGGGACGGATGCGGAGTACCTGATCAATCTGGCCGAGCTTTATCTGAATTACGGGCGGCAGTTCCCGGACAAGCGGGCGCAGGTCAACGGCCAGGCGTTGACACTTCTCAATCGGGCCGGGAAGTTGACGCCCTTGGACGTCTCGTTGCAGTTGAAGCTGGCCGATGGGCTGAGTCTCCTGGGGGATACCAACGGGGCGGCCAAGCTCTATCTGGAGTTGATCAATCATGGTGATCCTTCCTCCCCGCTGCGTGATATTCTGCGCGCGAAACTGGTGGACATTTTCCTGCGCGCCAATGACCACGCCGGCGCGCGCACGCAGCTTGATGCCATCCTCCTCGACAACCCCGGGAATGCCTCGGCGCTGTATTTCCTTGGCAGCATCGCCTTCGAGGAAAAGCGCTGGACCGATGCCATCGAGCATTATCAACGCGCGCTCCTGTTCAATCCCAGTTTTGAACAGGCGCATTACGACCTCGCCAGCGCGCAGCTTGCCGCCGGACGCGGGGCTGATGCGGTGAAAACGATGGAAGAGGCGCGGAAACAGTTCCCCGGAAAATTTGCGGGCGAGTATCTCCTGGGCATGGCCTACTACGAGCAAAAGGATTACCCCGCGGCGCTCAAGCATCTCGCCGCCGCCGAGGCGATCGGGCGAGCCGGGGAAACGAACCGGCTGAACACGACCCTTTATTTTCAATTGGGCGCAACCAGTGAACGGGCGGGCGAACGGGCGGAGGCCGAGAAGTATTTCGAGAAGTCCATCGCGCTTTCGCCCACGAACTCCGAGGCGCTCAATTATCTCGGTTACATGTGGGCCGAGAGGGGCGAGAAGCTGGAACGGGCCAGGGATTTGATTGAACAGGCCTTGAAGCTCGAACCGGACAACGCGGCGTTTCTCGACAGCCTGGGCTGGGTGTATTTCAAGATGGACAAGCCCGGCGAGGCGGTGGAATACCTGCTCAAAGCGGTCGCGGCCACGGCGAAGGAGCCCGACGCCACGATTTACGACCACCTGGGCGATGCCTATGCCGGACTGAAAGACATGGACAAGGCGCGGGCGGCTTGGGCAAAGTCCCTGTCGCTTGAGGCCACTGACGCCGTGAAAAAGAAGCTCGACGATTCGAAATCACCCTGACCGGATGGAACATCGTTTTCGCAAACACTACACGCGCGACGAAGCGCAGGCGCTGCTGCCGCAATTGCGCCAGTGGCTGGATCGTATGAACGAGCTGCGCCACGAAGTGGAGCGCAGCGACAAACGCCTGACCTCGCTCATGCACCCGGGCAACGACCTGGGCGGCGACCTCGTGAACAAGTGGATTCGCACGCTGGCGCAGATGCAGGAACTGCTGGCTGAATTCCAACGGCGCGACATCCAGATCAAGGACCTTGAACGCGGCCTGCTGGATTTCCCAGCGATCATCGGGGGCAAGGAGGTTTTTCTCTGCTGGGAACAGGACGAGGACGCAGTGGAATTCTGGCACGACCTCGACACTGGCTACAGCGGGCGGGAACGGCTTTAATCCAGCGCACGCTGATGGGGAAGCAATCCAAATCCCAGTGGGACTTCGGCGAATTGTTTCCCACCGAACAAACCCGCCGCGTACTTTCGGTGAGCGAACTCACGACGCAGGTCAAGCGGCTGCTGGAAAAACAGATTGGTTCGCTCTGGGTCAGTGGTGAAATCACCAACCTCCGCGCGCAGAGTTCCGGTCACATTTATTTTACCCTCAAGGATGCGACGTCACAGTTGAGCTGCGTGTTGTTTCGTAGCGAGTCCGTGCCGCATCGCGAACTGCTCCAGGATGGCCAGAAGGTCTTGGTGCAGGGTGACGTGACGGTTTATGAAGCGCGCGGACAATATCAGTTGCTCGTGCGTGCCGTGGAATTGCAAGGCATCGGCGCATTGCAACTCAAGTTCGAGCAACTGAAGCAGCAGCTCGCGGCGGAAGGTTTGTTTGCCCTGGAACGCAAGCGTCCACTGCCGAAGTATCCGCAGCAGATGGGGCTCGTGACGTCACCCACCGGTGCCGCGATTCGTGATGTGCTGCACGTTATTCAACGCCGCCATCCGGGATTGGAAATCATTCTCGCTCCCTGTCGCGTGCAAGGCGACGGCGCGGCGGCGGAGATCGCTGAAGCGATCCGACGGCTGAACACCTTCAACGTGGAACGTGGAACGTGGAACGTGGAACTCATCCTCGTCACCCGCGGTGGCGGTTCCCTGGAGGACTTGTGGGCATTCAACGAGGAGGCCGTGGCCCGGGCGATCTTTGAATCAAAGCTTCCGGTTGTTTCTGCGGTCGGGCACGAAATTGATTTCACCATCGCGGACTTCGTGGCGGACCTCCGGGCGGCGACGCCGAGCGCGGCGGCGGAGATCATCACGGAAGGCGTGTTTGCCAGCCGGCAGTTCGTCGTGGATGCCGCGGCGGTGCTGAACTTACGAGTCCGCCAACGGCTCGCACGTGAACTAGCCGATCTCCAGAGCTTGACGGAACGCATGTTGCGCGCCCATCCGCGTCGCCGTCTCGACGAGCAGGCGCAGCGGCTGGATGATTTGCAGGGCAGCCTGCTGCGCTCGGCCAGCCAGTCCGTGCGGGCGCAGCGGGTCGCTTGGCACCACCTGGCGACGAGGCTGCTGCGGGTGCGTCCGGTGCAGCTGTTGAAACAACGCCGCGAGCTATTGCGGATTGCCGGGCGGCAATTGCATGAGGATGTCCGCCATCACCTGGAGAATTCCCGGAACCGGTTTTCGACGCTGGAGGCCCGCCTGCGCTTGCTCGGTCCGGAGCAGGTGTTGGCGCGCGGTTACTCGATCACGATGGATGCGGAGAGCGGCGAGATTGTCCGGGATGCGAAACGGGTCAAGCATGGTCAGCGCTTGCGGACGCGTCTGAAGAACGGGGAGGTGGTCAGCCGGGCAGGGGAGTGACTCACGGTGCCATCAAGCCCCGATAGAAACGTTGCGGCAAAGTGATTGCGTTAGATTCGACGAAGGTAAAGGGCGCAGCATTGGTGCGCAGCGAAATCCAATTGGAGGCGCTCAAGTCCGTGGCCGCTTGTACGATGTAGTTCGATCCGGTGCTGCCGGTGAGCTGGAATTGAAACTGGCTGCCGGAGAAGGTTGCATTGGCGAGGGAGGGCGCGATGGCTGGCGGATTCGACGAGTTCAGAGAGTCGCCGAACAGAGTGACCATGTCGAAGCGGGTCGTTCCGGAGCCGGCGTAGCCGCTGGTGCCGAGGGCGGCGACGTAGGCATTGGCGCCGGTGCCGGTTGCGGTGCTTTCAAATTCATTCACGATGCGGAAGCCAAAGAGCGGGTTGTTGTTCACGCCCGGCAGCGCACTGAGATTGTTGGTGTGAGCTTCAAATGCCGTGGCGGTGATGACCGCGACAGCGGTCGGAAAATCGAGGAAAGTGCTGCCGTTGGTGGTGTATTGCAGGCGCGAATATTTGCTGCCGGTGTTGCTGACGCGTTGATCCCAACGGACGACCAGG
This sequence comes from Limisphaerales bacterium, assembly GCA_044225555.1. GTDB lineage: Bacteria > Verrucomicrobiota > Verrucomicrobiia > Limisphaerales > JADLHS01 > JADLHS01. Next base: position 18,562 of record JBGAIM010000019.1, read on the forward strand.
TTTTGTCGGCTGACGGTGTTGACGTCAAAGCGCACCCCCGCGGTCTTGTTACCACTGGTGGCGGCGGGATAGCCGGTGGTGTTCCAGCCGGAATTGTCCGTGCTCGCCGGATCGGTGCTGCTGCCCCCGGCAAAAGTCGGGGTCAGCGCGGTGACCAATGAGGCTGTGCCCGTGCCGCTGGAAGGGAGCGTTATGCCGCTGGTGGTGCTTCCGTCCGGTGGCACGCTGTTAAAATCCCACTGGGCGATGATGCCCCCGGTCAGCGGCCCGTTCACCGTGAGCGCGGCCACATCGCTGGTGATGCTGCCCGATGCATTGGTAATGACGACCGTGTAGTTGCCTGCGTCCGCCAGTTGCGCGTTGGTGCGCGTGAAGGAACTGCTGGTCGCGCCCGGGAGATTCGTGCCGGTAAAACGCCATTGATAACCGAGTGGGCCGGGGCCGGTGGCGCCGACGGTGAACGTGACGTTATCGCCAACACTGACGACCTGACTTTGTGGCTGGTTCGTGATGAGCGGGGTGGTAACGACGGCGAGGAAGGCGTTCGAACTGGTGATGCTTCCGGCGAGGTTCGTGATGACAACGGAGTAATTACCCGCGTCCGTGGTCTGAATGTTGGTGAGCGAAAGACTGCTGGTCGTGGCGCCGGGAAGATTCGTACTCGTGTGCTGCCATTGGTAACTAAGCGGACCGGTGCCGTTGGCGACGACGGCGAAGGTTGCGGTTGCTCCCAACGAGTTGGTCTGGCTTTGTGGCTGGGTGGTTATCAATGGGGCATTGGTTGTGTTCGCCGAGCTGATCAGGAAATCCTTGATCACCGCCATGTGTTGTCCATTGGCCGAATCATTCAACAGCACGGGTGAAACATCGGGCAGATTCGTGTACACGCGCGAATCAAAGACGAGTCCGTTGGGAAATGAGTAAGCGCCGATGATCACATTCGTCAGCCGCGTGGCCAGCGAAAAACTCGGCAACACGTAATCGTAAGGCTTGTTGCGATTCATGTTGGTGTCGGGATTTCCACCGGATACCTGATCGGCCGGGATTGGATGGTCGCTCAGGAAAGTGGTGAAAGCGTTGATGGCTGGCTCCGTGCGGCTGTCCGTGTTCATGTCGCCGGCTACTACAATCCAGGCATTCGCCGGGAAGTTGGTGGCGATGATGGCTTTCAGTTCCACGGCTTCCTGTCCACGCGTGGCTGAATCGCTGGTGAGCAGATGAACACTCACCGCGTAGAGATCATTGCTGCCGGGCAGATCAATCTGCGCCCAGGCGAATCCGCGGTTGGGCGACTGGGAATCGTCCCACGAACCGGCGGCGATGATCGGCCAGCGGCTGATGACGCCGTTGGGAATGTCGTAGCTGGCATTCGTCTCACGCGTGTATTGAAACGCGGGGCCAAACGCCGTGTCTACGAGTGAACGAATCTCCGAGTCCGTGTTGCCGCCATACTTGAATTCCTGAATGCAGATGACGTCCGGCTTCAGGCCTTGGAAGATGCGGATTTGCGAATCGCCATAGGTCTGGCTGTTACCGGCCAGGTTGGCGGCCATGACGCGCACGGTGAGATTGGATTGGGCTTGGGTGCGAGCGGTCAGGCAGACAAAAAAGCAGCCAATCAAGGCTGCCAAAGGAACAACTTTGGTCTTCACAGGTAATTTCCGACGCTGCTTATTTACCGTCTGGCCGAAAGAATTTCAACCGGCAATATGTCCACGCGCTTGACACACGGCCACAGGAGCTTGGGCGGAATTATTGTCGAAATTAGTGTTGCAAGAAGCGGGCATAAGGGGTCTAGTTGGGCGCAGACACTCAGGCTTCGGAAACATTCAGCAGTTAAACTCGGTTATGAAAACATACAAATCGTCCTTCCTCCGTTCTCGCTTCGTAAGGTTCACGGTCGGTAACTGCTTTCTGTCAGCGCTCGTGCTGCTGACGTATTCAACCTACGCTGCCACCTTGAGTTGGTCTGGTGCCAGCCCAACCACAAGCAACTGGAGTGACATCCAGAATTGGGGCTTCGCCGGCACACCCGCCACCGGTGACATCCTGATCTTTCCGGGGGCGCAACCGCGGTTGGCAAACGTCAACGACATCGCCAGCCTCACCGTGAGCGAAATTCGCTTCGTGGGCACGAGCGGCGGATACACCATTTCCGGCAATGCCCTCACCGTCACCAATGGCATCACCGCAACGAACACTGCCGGCGTGAATGCCATAGCCAACAATATCGCCCTCGCGAGCGTTGGACTGATCAATGTTGGCAGCGGCGCGAGCCTGACGCTGTCCGGGGGGGTGAGCGGGAGCGTCGGCGTCACCAAGTCCGGTTTGGGCACGCTAACTTACTCCGGTGGTGCCAACACCTATTCCGGCGTCACCATCGCGCTGGAGGGAACGCTGGAATTGAACAAGCCTGGGGATGTGGCGATTCCGAATACCCTACAGGTGGGCGACCCGACGCACTCGGCCACCGTTCGGTGGTTGAGTGGAAATCAGATTCCCAACACCTCGACGGTCACGGTCTTTGGCGGCTCGGTGCTGGATGTGAACAATTTGCTCGATGACCTCGGCACGCTCAACCTCTATGCGACTACCACGGTGAATATGGGCACCGGCTTTCTGGACTTCCGTGCGCCGCATTCCATCAATGTGCTCAGCGGCACGGCGACTATTAACGGTCGGATTGGCCTCCCGTCCGGCGACATCACCGTGGACGTGCCTTCCGGCACGACTCTCCAGGTGAACGCCACCATCACGGGTGGCTTTGGCTTCAACAAATCTGGCGTTGGGATGATGTATCTCAATGCCGCCAACACCTACTCCGGCCCGACGGTAGTGCAGGCAGGGTGGTTGCGCCTGCAGAATGGAAGTGCATTGGGCTCATCTGCCAGCGGTACGGTCGTGAGCAATCTGGCGTCTTTGGTTTTCGATGGTGCGTTCGGGGTCACCAATGAATCACTGACCTTGAACGGTTTTGGAGTCGGTTCAGGCTGGGGCGCGCTGGATAGCGAAGCCGGTGGCAATGCTTTCTGGACTGGACCGATTACCTTGAATGCGGACTCCACCATTACGCCGTTTGGAGGGGGTAGTGTGTTGCATCTCACCGGGGTCATATCCGGCCCGGGCGGACTTATCGTCGGAACCCAAACCGGTTCTGGCTCGGGCAGCCTGTATTTTGATGGTGCGTCCGCCAACACCTACGCTGGCGACACCTCGGTACGAGGAGGGACACTTTTCCTGAACAAGGGCGTTTTCGACGGGAGCATCCCTCACAATCTTATCATCGGCAACGGCTCGGGCGCCGACACGGTCCGACTGCTGCAACAAAACCAGATTCCGAACACCGCGCTGGTTACTATCAACTTGGGCGGCGTGCTGGACCTCAACAATCTTGTCGAGGGGGTCGGCACCTTGGATATGACCGGCGGTACCGTGCAATCCGGTACGAGCGCGCTGGTCCTGTTTGGCAATTCCATCACGACGCACGCCTCCGCTGCGGTATCCACCATCAGCGGGACGTTGAATCTCGCCGGTGGGACGACGACTTTTGATGTTGCGAATGGCGGAGCTTCGCCGGATTTGCTCGTCTCGGCGGCCGTCCAAGGTTCGGGAATTATCAAGAACGGTCCCGGCAACTTACAGTTCTCCGCAGCCAACAGCTACGGTGGCCTGACCACGATCAACGATGGTTTTATTCTCATCAATGACCCAGCCGGGTTGGGCACGGCTGCTGCCGGCACGGCTTTGAACGGAGGCAACCTCAGCCTGGTGGGGGCAACGGTGTCCGCGGAACCACTCACCAACAATTCGGTGAACTCCATCCTCCAGGCCAGCGGAACTTCCGGCTGGGGGACCAACGTCGTTTTGAACGCCAACCTGGACGTCCAGGTGCTTGGCGCGGGTAACTTTGACATCTCCGGTCCTGTCAGCGGGGTTGGTGGAATCAAGAAGTCGGTGACCGGAACTCTGCGATTTTCGGGCGGCATCGCCAACACCTACGCCGGCACCACCACCGTCGAAGCCGGCACGCTGGAGTTGAGCAAGTCCAGTGGCGTTATTTCGATTCCTGGCAACCTCGTCATTGGCGATGGTGTCGGTGGCGCCAATGCCGATGTGGTGCGATACCTCAACTACAATCAGATCGCGAACACGACGGATGTGTTGATCGACAGCAGTGGCCTTCTGGATTTTGGCGTCTATTACGATACGTTCGATGAACTCGCCGGCAGCGGGAACATTATCTTCGGGGCGCTCGGTTATGTTGATATTGGCGCCAATAACGGAAGCAGCACGTGGAATGGCGTCGCGTCCGGCCCCGGCTTTGCGGGTGGCTATACCATGCGCAAGCTCGGTACGGGCACGATCACTTTCAACGGCGACAACACCTTCTTGAATCAAACCAGGGTGGATAATGGGGCGATCATCATCAACGGCGCCCAACCGCAAAGTCCGCTGTTTGTCAATGGGGGCACCGCCGGGGGGACCGGGACCGTCGGTGACATCCGTTGCTTGGCGAATTTGAGCCCGGGTGCCAGCCCCGGGCTGCTCACCTGCAGCAACGTCGCCTTCACCAGTTCCGGTGATTTTTTTGTGGATTTGACCGGGCCAACTCCCGGCACGGGCTACGACCAGTTAAATGTCCGCGGCACGAATAATCTCAGCGGCGCCGTCCTGCATCTCACCACCGCCTTCACCACGCCGGTGGCCGTCGGTCAACAGTTCACCATTATCGACAACGACGGCGTTGACGCGATCACCGGCACTTTCAACGGCTTGGCCGAAGGCGCGTCCATCACCGCTGGCTTTTACAGCTTCACTATTAGTTACACCGGCGGCACTGCCAATGACGTGGTGCTCACCCTGACCAATGTGCCCAGCGCGTCCGTCAATGGCCTCGCCGGAATCACCTTGGGCAATGGCAACGGCAACATCGACCCCAACGAGTGCAACTACCTCTCGGTCGTCATTACCAATAGAACAGCGACGCCCATGACCGGGGTCTCGGCCGTTTTGTCCAGCATCACTTCGGGCGTGACCGTGACCGATCCGTTGGCGGGATATCCCGACGTTGCTGGGAATGGTCAGGGGACCAACTCTTCGCCGTTCCAGATTTCCACCACCCCGGGCTTCGTCTGCGGCACGGATGTTAACCTGCTCCTGAGCGTGACGACCGCAAGTCACGGCGCGTTCGCGGTACCGGTGACGCTTCACTCAGGTTCCACGGCTTTCTTGCCCGTCCGCTACGACAACAACACGGTCACCAACATAACCGACATCGGCACCATCGAATCCACGAACACCGTGTCGTCGTGGCCTGGCGGTCCCGTGGCAAAGATCGGCGTGTCCCTGTGGCTGGTTGCACCCTTCACTTCCGATATGACGCTCAGCTTGGTTGCGCCAAACGGCGATTCCGTTGAGTTGAGTTCCGGCAATGGCGCCGCGGCGAACTTCGGCACCGGCAGTGCCGATGCCTCTCGCACAACGTTTGATGACGCGGCCGCGGTTTCCATCACGGCCGGGGTCTCTCCGTTCGTGGGCACGTTCCGACCGGAAGGCAGCCTGGCCAGCCTGCTCACCGCGAACCCCATCGGCGACTGGCGGCTGCGCATCCAGGATAGTTTCGGCTCGGGCAGCCCGGACACGTTGCGCGCGTGGTCGCTCTTTCTTTACCCGACCGAGTGCGCTGCCGGCAGCGGCCTCTGCGAGCTGTGCCCCAACGTGGTGCTCACCAGTGCCATGGGTCCCGCCAGTCCGGTTTCGCCGGGATACGTAAATCCGAATGGTGGTCCCAGTGTTTGTGGTGTGGCGAAGGCTTGCCCAGGCACCGCGGGCGGCAGCTACCGATCGGAGGTTCATCGGTTCCGAAACGGTTCGTCGAACGCCTGCATTACCGTCACGCTGGAGAATCAAAATACAGGTTTCGGGATGGTGGTCGCCGCCTACGCGGACGGTTTCAATCCCGCGAATCCCGACAAATGCGCGAACTACCTGGCTGATGCGGGGACCGTCGCAGGTCCAGACTACGGCAGCACGACCCGGTCCTTCTCGTTCGACGTTGCTGCCAACGCGGCGTTCGTCGTCCACGTAGTCTCAGGCGGATTCGGGTCGTACAAGCTGACGGTCACGGCCCGGTCTGGCAGCCGGCGGGCAGTGCGCCCGTGGTGGTGAACAGTCGTTTCACGGCCACCAACAACATCAGTGGTACCAACCAATTCTTCCGGCTGCGCAAACAAGTGCCGTAACGCGCAGACCTGAATCGCCCTCCACACCCCGCTCGCCTGACCGTGAGCGGGGTTTTTTTGTCGCGGCGCGGTGCGCGTGAACACTTGACGTTCGCCGCGGTCAATTCCATTGATTAACTATGCAACTGGACAAGTTGACCATTAAATCGCAGGAAGCGCTGGCGGAAGCGCAACGCATCGCGCACGAACATTCGCATCAGGCAGTGGATTGCGAGCATCTGCTGCTGGCATTGCTCGGTCAGAACGAAAGCCTGGTGCCGGAGCTGATCGAGAAGCTCGGCGTCCCGCCGGCAAAACTTCAACCCGATGTGGAAAAGGAACTCGCCCGTCGTCACAAAGTCGAAGGGACGAGCAGTGCGGATGTTTATCTCAGTCAGGAACTGAAAAAAGCGCTTGATGCTGCGCAGTCCGAGGCGGGCAAGCTCAGGGACGATTACCTCAGCACCGAACACTTGCTCCTCGGCATCCTCGACGCCGGCGGTTCAGCGCTAAAGCAGATTTTCAAGGCAAACGGACTCAAGCGGGACACGGTCTTGAAGGCTTTGGCGGAATTGCGCGGGAACCAACGTGTCACGGACCAAGCACCCGAAGGGAAGTTTCAAGCGCTGGAAAAATATGGGCGCGATCTGACGGCGCTCGCGCGGCAGGGGAAGATTGATCCGGTCATCGGGCGCGACGAGGAAATCCGCCGCGTCATGCAGGTGCTCACGCGCCGCACCAAAAACAATCCCGTGCTCATCGGCGAGCCCGGTGTGGGCAAGACGGCCATCGCGGAAGGTTTGGCTCGCCGCATCGTCAGCGGTGACGTTCCGGAATCGCTCAAGAACAAACGGCTCGTGGCGATGGATCTGAGCGCGATGATTGCCGGCGCGAAGTTCCGCGGCGAGTTCGAGGAACGCCTGAAAGCCTTCCTCAAGGAAATCACCGCGAGCGAAGGGAAGATCATTTTGTTCATTGATGAGTTGCACACGCTAGTTGGCGCGGGCGCGGCGGAAGGCGCCAGCGATGCCGCCAACATCATGAAACCCCAACTCGCGCGTGGCGAACTCCGCTGCGTCGGCGCGACCACGCTCGACGAGTATCGTAAATACATCGAAAAAGACCCCGCACTCGAACGCCGCTTCCAGCCGGTGCAAGTCGCCGAGCCGAGCGTCGAAGCGACCATCGCGATTCTGCGTGGGCTCAAGGAGCGTTACGAAGTCCACCACGGCGTGCGCATCCAGGACTCTGCGCTGGTCGCAGCAGCGACGCTGTCGCATCGCTACATCACCGATCGTTTCCTGCCGGACAAGGCGATTGATCTCGTGGACGAGGCGGCGTCGCGCATCAAGATGGAACTGGATTCCAAGCCGACGGAACTGGATCAGCTCGACCGCCAGATTCTGCAACTCGAAATTGAGCGCACGTCGCTCGCGAAGGAAAAGGACTCTGCAAGCAAGGAACGGCTCCGGTTGATTGACAAGGAAGTGGCCAATCTCAAAGAGAAATCCAAAGCCCTCACCGCGCAGTGGCAGAATGAGAAGACCGCCGTCAACGCTGTCAGCATCGTTCAACAACAACTCGAGCAGGCCAAGATCGAGTTGGAAAAGGCCCAACGCGCGGGCGATCTCACCAAGTCCGCCGAGATCCAATACGGCAAGATTCCCGATCTGGAAAAGAAACTCGCCACCATCGAAAAGCAATCCGCTGAAGCCGCGCGCACGTCGTTGCTCCGTCAGGAAGTCACCGATGAAGACATCGCGCGCGTGGTCGCATCGTGGACGCATATTCCCGTTTCGCGGATGCTCGAAGGCGAACGCGAGAAACTCCTCAAGATGGAGGAACGCTTGCAGCAACGCGTCATCGGGCAGAAGCAAGCAGTGGTGGCGGTTGCTAACGCCGTGCGTCGTTCGCGCAGCGGGTTGCAAGACCCGAATCGCCCCATCGGCTCGTTCATTTTTCTTGGACCGACCGGCGTGGGCAAGACCGAGACCGCCCGCGCGCTCGCGGAGTTTCTCTTCGACGATGAGCAGGCGATGGTGCGCATTGACATGAGCGAATACATGGAGAAGCACACCGTTGCGCGGCTCATCGGCGCGCCGCCCGGCTACGTCGGCTACGACGAAGGCGGCCAACTCAGCGAAGCCGTCCGCCGCAAACCTTATTCCGTCGTGCTCTTTGACGAGATCGAGAAAGGTCATCCCGACGTCTTCAACGTGCTGTTGCAGGTGCTCGACGATGGCCGGCTCACGGATGGGCAGGGCCGGACGGTGGATTTCAAGAACACCATTGTCATCATGACCAGCAACCTTGGCTCGCCGATCATTCAGGAATATTTCCTGGACGGTCATACTGACAAATCCTCGCGGCAGGGGATGGAGGACAAGGTGCTGGCCGAGTTGAAAAAACATTTCCGCCCGGAATTCCTGAACCGCGTGGACGACGTGATCATTTTCCAGAGCCTCGACGAAAGCGAACTCGCCCGCATCGTGGACATCCAGCTCAAGGGACTGGAGAAACGTCTCGCGCAACAAAACCTCACGCTCGACGTGGATGCCGCCGCGAAGAAGCTGCTCGCCAGCGAAGGTTACGACCCGCAATTCGGCGCGCGCCCGCTCAAGCGCGCGATCCAAGAACACCTGCTCGACCCGCTCGCGGTGAAGTTGCTGGCTGGGGAGTTCCAGCCGGGGGAAAAGATTGAAGTCAGCGCGAACGGCGACAGCCTGACGTTTAAGGCAAAATGAATTAAACCGTAGGTGTTGAAGTCAGTAATTCCCTCGATTGTAAGTGACAGAGCGGAGTTGCACCTCACCCTTGATCCCTCTCCCCATTGCTGCGCAACGCGGAGAGGGGGAATGATTGGGCCGCTCCCGCAGCTTGCATTATGTCGCAAACGCACAATCGTGTTTTGATCATCGTCATCCTGGGCGCGCTGTCCACCATCAGCCCGTTCGCGATTGATATGTATCTGCCGGCGTTCCCGGAGATCGCCGCCGCGTTGCAAACGTCCACAGCCCGAGTGTCGCTGTCGCTGGCCAGTTACTTCGCGGGACTGGCGGCGGGTCAATTGTGCTACGGGCCGTTGCTGGATCGGTTCGGGCGCAAGCTGCCGTTGTATGCGGGGCTGGGGTTGTTCATCGTGGCGTCGGTGTTATGTCTGTTCGCGCGGAATGTGGAATCGCTGCTCGTGTTCCGGCCGCGCATGAGACGGCCAAGATCATCTCGCTGTTGATCCTGGTCATCAGCGCGTCGCCGATGCTCGCGCCGAGTGTCGGGGTGTTGGTGGCCACGCAACTCGGCTGGCAATGGGTGTTCGTCGTGCTCGCGGCGTTTGTGCTGGTGATGTTGCTGATTTCCTGGCTGGTGCTGCCGCAAGGTCATCCGCCGGACAAATCGGTCTCGATGCGGCCGCTGCCGATCTTGCGGAATTACTGCGCGGTGTTGCGGGAGCCGCAGTTCCTGACGTATTCGCTGGCGGGAGCGTTCGCGTTTTCCGGGCTGTCGGTTTATGTGACGAGTTCGCCGATCGTGTTCATGGAGGTGTTCGGCGTCTCGCAAAAGCAGTTCGGGTTGATCTTCGCCGGGTTGTCGGTGGGATTCATCGGCAGCAATCAGGTGAATGTGTTTCTGCTGCGGAAGTTTTCGAGCGAACAGATCTTTCGCGGGGCGTTGTGGGTGGAGTGTCCCACGGCGTTGCTGCTGTTGGTGGGAACGGGGTTCGGCTGGTTGGGTCTGCCCGCGACGTTGGTGTTGCTGTTCATCGCACTGTCGAGTCTGGGGCTGGCGTATCCGAATGCCGCAGCACTGGCGCTCGTGCCGTTCAGCCGGAACATCGGCAGCGCGTCGGCGATGCTGGGCTTTTTGCAGATCGGCATTTCCGGGCTGGCGTCGGCGAGCATCGGGATATTCGATTCGCACAGCATGATGCCCGTGGCGCTGGTCTTCATGGCAACATCGTGGCTTGCCTTCGCGATTCTGCTTTTCGGCAAACGCTTCATCCCCGAAGTGAAGTATGTGGAGGAAGCGGGCGCGGTGGTGTTGCCGCATTGAAATCGATGGGTTCGCTCATGGCTTTCGTACTAGTTTTGACCGCGAGGAGGATGCCGGTGTTAACCGTTGCGGCAGGTGACCGCCTGGCTCACTTGAGCGAAGCCATATCGATTACGAAGCGGTATTTCACGTCGCTCTTCAGCATGCGCTCGTAGGCTTCGTTGATCTGGTCCATGCGGATCATCTCAATGTCGCTGGTGATGCTGTGCTGGCCGCAGAAGTCCAGCATCTCCTGCGTCTCGGGCAGACCGCCGATGAGCGAGCCGGAGAAGGAACGTCGCTTGAAAATGAGGGGGAACGCTGCGATGGGCAGGGGTTTCTCGGGTGCGCCAACCAGCGTGAGGTTGCCGTCGCGCTTCAGCAGGTTGAGATAGGCATTGATGTCGTGTTGCGCCGAAACGGCATCGAGGATGAAATCGAAGCTGCCGGCGTGTGCCCCCATCTGGGATTCATCCCTGGAGATGACGACCTCATGCGCGCCGAGGCGTTTGCCGTCCGCCACTTTGCCCGGCGACGTGGTGAAGAGCACGACGTGCGCGCCGAAAGCTTTGGCGAACTTGACGCCCATGTGACCGAGACCGCCCAAACCGACGATGCCGACCTTTTGGCCAGCGCGGACCTTCCAGTGGCGCAAGGGGGAATAAGTCGTGATGCCCGCGCAGAGCAATGGAGCCGCCGCAGCGGGGTTGAGGTTGGCCGGGATGCGCAACACGAAATCCTCGGTCACGACGATGCCTTGGGAGTAACCGCCGAGCGTGCCGCCGCCGAGGTGCTTGTCCACACTGCCGTAGGTCATCACCATGGTGTTGCAAAACTGCTCGAAGCCCGCACGGCAGTCGGGACAGGTGCGGCACGAATCAACCAGGCAGCCGACGCCGACCAGCTCGCCGACCTTGAACTTCTTTACGCCGGAGCCGATGGCCGTTACGCGGCCGATGATTTCATGGCCCGGCACGGCCGGATACTGGGTGAAGTTCCATTCGTTACGCGCGAAATGAAGGTCGGAGTGGCAGACGCCGCAATAGAGGATTTCGATGCGGACGTCGCTCGCGGTCGGCTCGCGTCGCGAGATGGTCGTGGCGGTCAGCGGCGAAGTCGCGCTGGTGGCGGAGTAGGCTTTTACATTGGTGGTATTCATAGTCTTGAAATCATCTAACTCGTCTCTAACTAGCAGAAAACGGCTCAACGTCCAGTGAGTTGCTCCGGTTTTTCCGGATCCCGCGCGCTGCGACATTGATCCTGGCGGCAATCTGTCCGGACCTGAGCCTTAAGGCATCGGAGTGCAAAGCTCGACGAGAAAACCGGAATTGTCCCGGACATAGGCGACGGTTTGACCCCACGGTTTGGTCGCGGGTTCGCTCACGGCAATTGCTCCGGATTTGAGGGCGTGCTGGAAAAGTGTTGGAACATCCGGCGTAGTCAATGCGATTTCCACTCCCAGCGGTGCTCGTTCCGGTGCGGCGGGCGTGACGGGTTGTTTCAAATGCTCGTTCGCCAGGGCGATGCTGGCGAAGGCCAGCCGGGTTGCGCCGGTTGCCAATTCGCCGTAAGCCTTGCCGTTGTCTTCTTGGAAAAAGCGGCGGGCTAGGCCAAACGCCTTTTCGTAAAAGACAAGGCTGGCGGCGACATCCTTCACATACAAAATCACGTAACCGAGCGCGGGCGGATTCATGGTTTCGGTGGGATACGCGTGTCGCCGGGTTTTGTCGAGGTTGGAGTTGCGATGGGGCGTGGCCCTGGGCCGTTAGTTCCATTTACGGCCGGCGAATCCACGTTACGCTACCGGCCATTGCAAGATTCCGGGGCCCGAGCGTTTCTAAGCGTGTCGGCATTGCAGCTAAACACAAAATAAAAAACACAAAGCACCATGGATACCGAAACCGATAATCGATTCAACCGGGTTGAATATCTCGTTGAGCAGTTGCAGAAGGACATCAAGCGCCTGGACTCCCGGGTTGATGGGGCCAACGACTGGGCTTTCAAGGCCAAAACCGAGCTGGCCAAGAAGATTGACGATCTCGACGTGAAAGTCACAAAGCTGTCCAAGGATTTAGCCACAGCGCAAAAGAAGAAATAGTCCGCGGGCGGTGCGGCAGCACGGCGAGTCTGGGGCCGTTTCACGATTGCAGGTCGGTTGGCCGGGGTGCTAGGTTGCAGGTGTTCACCGGCGAGGTTCATCGTGCAGCACCTAAGCAAAACTGTCCTGTATGCCGCAGCGTTGGGGATTGGTTTGATTTCCTCGTGGCCGCCGCGCGTCCTGGGGCAGACGGTGACGCGCGGGCCCTATCTCCAGCGCGGTTCGTACTCCAGCATGGTGATTCGTTGGCGGACGGATGTGGCCACGGACAGCCGGGTGCGATTCGGCACCAACGCGGCCAATCTGAACTTCGGGGTGGATTATCCCGCAACCACGACTGAACACGAAGTGCAACTGCAAGGGCTGTGGCCGGACGCGAAGTTTTTCTACTCGGTCGGGACCACGGCTAACGCCCTGGCGGGCGGTGACGCGAACCACTTCTTTTTCACGTCCCCACCGCCGGGCACCGCGAAGAACACGCGGGTGTGGGTCATTGGTGACGCGGGAACCCAGACGGCAGGACAGATTGGGGTGCGGGATGCGTACGAGACTCTTACCGGGTCGCGGCCGACCGACCTGTGGCTGATGCTGGGGGACAATGCTTATTTCTTCGGCTCGGATGTTGAATATCAACTGGCGGTGTTCAGCGTTTATACCAACCTGCTGCGCAATTCCGTCGTCTGGCCGACCTTGGGCAATCACGACACTTATTCAGTTGAAGCGAGCGGCAACCACGCTTATTTCGACCTCTTCACGTTGCCGACGGGAGGGGAGTCCGGCGGGGTGGCTTCGGGGACGGAACATTACTATTCGTTCGACCATGGACGGATTCATTTCATCTGCCTGGATTCGATGGAGTCCAGCCGGGCAACGCTCGGCGCGATGGCGACCTGGCTCACGAATGATTTGGCACACACGACGGCGGATTGGATCATTGCCTATTGGCATCATGCGCCCTATAGCCAGGGTTCGCACAACTCGGATGCCGAACTGGAATTGATCGAGATGCGCCAGAACATCGTCCCGCTGCTGGATCAAGGAGGAGTGGACCTGGTTTTGAGCGGTCACAGTCATTCGTACGAGCGTTCGTACCTGCTGGCAGGTCACTACGGGTCATCGAGCACCTTCTCGAATAGCTACAAGGTCAACAGCGGCGACGGCCGGGAGCAGGGTGGCGGTGCCTACCACAAGCCGCGGGGCGGTCCGGTTTCACAGTATGGTGCCGTGTATGCCGTAGTTGGTTCGTCGGGCTGGCTTACTGACGGACCGCTCAATCATCCGGCAATGCAGGTTTCGCTGAATCGGCTTGGGTCGCTGGTGCTCGATATTACGAGCAACCGGCTGGATGCGACATTTCTGCGGGAGGACGGGACGACCAACGACTGGTTTACGATGCTAAAGCTCTTCGCGGCCCCGATTGCCAGTAATCTAACCGCAAATGTCAGTGGCGATCTGAGCGGGTCGTTGACATTGAGCGGGAGTGATCCCAACCCAGCTCCGATTACGTTCGCCACGGACACATTGCCTTCGCAGGGATTGATCACCAGTTTCAACCCGGGCAATGGCGCGCTGACCTACATGCCAGCCCATGGCCGCGCGGGGCCGGACGGGTTTACCTTTCGCACGGACAACGGATACTTGCGCAGCCGTCCGGCGACGGTGACGCTTAATGTGGTTGCCCCAACGGATACCAATACCAACGGCTTGCCGGATTATTGGGAATCGGCCTTTGAGATCACGAATCCCGATGACGATGACGATGGTGATGGGCTGGGCAATTGGCAGGAGTATTTGGCGAACACCAATCCAACGAATGCAACCTCCACCTTGCGCATCACCGGGGCGACGATGAATGCGGGTGGCCGCTGCACCTTGGTTTGGGCAGCGGTGGGCGGAACGCGCTATCGGGTCAGTTACCGCGATGGGAATCCGACTGGGGACTACACGGATATCGTTCTACCGGCGGCGGCAGAGATCAATCAGGCATCCCCAGGGACGGCAGCTTCTCACAGTTTTACCGATAACCTGACGCCGACCTTCGGTTTGCCGGTCGGCAGCCGCTTTTACCGCGTACGGGTAGTTCAGGAGTGACCCGGCTGGGACATTTCAGGCTACGGGAACCTTTGTGGGGGCCAATCACTCTCAAGTGCAGAATCGTTGTCAGCGACGATACTGGTGGGGCATTGGACATTTGAAGATGAGGTGAGGCCGATGCGTCAGTAATCGGTATCGGCACGTCTGATGCGGATGAAAAAGGAGGCGAATCCAGGAATTCCCGGAGCGGAATGGATTTTCCAGCGGCGATCCCACGGTTGTGCAGGAAAGGGCGATCGGGAAGGGCGTTTGCCTGTTCAAAAAAGCTCCGGATGTCGTACTATGGAAAAGAATTCGAGGCTGGCGAAGGTGATGTTGTATCAGAACGTCGGCTTCCTGGTGATCATCGGCCTGGGCTTTCTCGACGAACTGACGCGGCTGTCATCGCTGGTATTCCGGGAGCAACCCTTCACTTGGGAATTTCGCAAGGCCACGCTCGGCATGTTGCTCGTGCTGGCGGTCTGGTTTCTGGTGAGTATGTCCACCCGCCGGATTCTGGACCGGTTGCGATATCTGGAGAAGTTCATGCGGGTTTGCGCCTGGTGCCATCACATCAACCACAAGGGGAACTGGATTTCCATGGAGGAATTCCTGCGGCAAGGTTTCGACACGCCCACCACGCACGGCATTTGCGCGAGATGCCTGGCCGAACAGAAGGCGGCAATTGAACGGGCAAGCCTTGCGAGTCAGGACAAGACCAAATCCGCCGGCGAGCCACCCGTTGGGACCAACCCCGGGGAAATGTCCAAGGCAGAATCCCACGTTTTGGGGACTAGAGGAACAGCTGATTCTGTGACAAGCTCTTAGATGTTATTCCGGGTCAGGATGAGGGTCATATTGCTTTTTTGGCTGCTGGCGGTTTCGGCGGTGAACGCACAATTGCGCATCACCGAGTTCATGGCTTCCAATGCCAGTACTCTCGCGGACGAAGATGGGTCTTTCGAGGACTGGATTGAAATTCAAAACAACTCCCCGGTGACGGTAAATCTGTTCGACTGGTCGCTGACGGATAACCATGGCGATCTGACGAAATGGAAGTTTCCGGCGACGAATCTGCCCCCGGGCCAATTCCTCGTGGTGTTCGCGTCAAACAAGGATCGCCGCGCGCCCGGGGCCCCGCTGCACACAAGCTTCAAACTGGACGCCGGTGGGGAGTACCTGGCGCTGGTGGATCCCAGTGGGACAAACATCGTCACGGAGTTCGCGTCAAAATTTCCCGGGCAGGTGACGGATGTGTCCTATGGTTTTGCACTCGTCGCAAGCAACGTGACACTGGTGGCGACCGGAGCGACGGCGCGCGTGTTGGTACCTTCCGTGGCCAATGGTGGCAGCGCGCTTAACTACACTTGGACCGGCGCGGCCACGAATGAACCATTCAATGTCACGTCGTGGGTCAGTGGAGCAACCGGCGTTGGATTTGGCACCAGCGATGTCGGGCTGAATCTTCAATCCGCGATGCTGAACAACAACGCGTCGGCGTTCGTGCGTTTGCCTTTCATCGTAAATAATCCGACCAACTTCTCACTGCTGACGTTGCGATTGAAATATGACGATGGCTTCGTGGCGTGGATCAACGGGGTTGAATTTGCTCGGGCGAACGCGCCGCAGGAGGATCTGGCGTGGAATACCACCGCCACGGCAGTTCACGGGGCGGCGACCTTTGAAACGATGTCCTTTGGCGTCGCCCCGAATCTGTTGCGCAACGGGACGAACATGCTCGCCCTCCAGGGGATAAATGTGGCGGCGAATGACGGTTCGTTCCTTGTCTACCCGGAACTGATCGGGACAACCGTTGCGGGGGACAGTTCGAGCGGACTGTATTTCACCCAGCCGACCCCGGGGGCCGAGAATGTGGGCGGGGCCACCGTGCCCGGACCGGGCATTGCCAATGTAGTCCATTCGCCAAGCATTCCATTGGAGAATGACAACCTGGTGGTAACAGCCCGGGTCTTCCGGACGGCGAATCCGTTGGCAAGCGTGACGATGTATTACCGCGTGATGTTCGGTGCGGAAACGGGCGTGACCATGTTCGACGATGGCGCCCACGGCGACGGCGCCGCGGGCGATGGCGTTTATGGGGCGACGATTCCGGCGAGTGCCAGCACCAGCAGCCAGATGGTTCGATACTATGTTCGTGCGCAGGACAATGCCGGTTACAGTTCGCGCCTGCCGGTATTCACCGATCCAGCATCCACCGCCGAGTATTTCGGCACGGTCATCAATCCGAACTATGTCACGAGCGCATTGCCGGTCGTGCATTTGTTCGCTCCGACCTCCGTGTTACAGCCCGGGCCGACCACCGGCACCATCGGGGCGGATTCCAACGCCGGCGGGCGGGTCTCGCTGTTCTACGATGGCGAGTTCTACGACAATGTGTTCATGTTCCTGCGCGGTAACACCACGGCGGGTTACCCCAAGAAGTCACACCGTCTCGAATTCAATCGCGAACATCCCTTCCGTCACAACGAACCGGGCGGACGCATCCGCAAGACCTCGTTTGTGGCGGATTATCCAGACCCGACCTACATGCGGCAGGGCCTGAGTTACTGGTTGTGTGATTCTGTCGGTTCGCCGGCGCCCTTTTACGCGCCCTATCGGTTGCAGTTGAACGGACAATTCTACCAACTGGCGAATCATAACGACGTCCATACGGAAGAATTGCTGGACCGTCTCGGCTACGACCCCAATGGGGCGCTTTACAATGCCGCCGGAACGATCCAGCCCAGCGGCTTCAGCACGGGTGGTTTTGAGAAAAAGACGCGGACGTGGGAGGGCAATGCGGATTACACCGACCTGGCGAACGCCATCTCCGAGGCGCTCACCGTCGGTCAGCGCCACACCAACATCTTTGACCGGCTCGATCTGCCGGAGATCATCAGCTATATGGTCGCCGCCCGGTTTGTCCATGAGAACGACGATGTCTGGGCGAACATGAGCGTCTATCACGACAACGACGGGGACAATCTCTGGCGCATCGTTCCGTTCGACCTGAATCTCTCCTGGGGCGCCGCCTACATGGATTCGGCGGAGTACAGCGGCATTCAGGTGACGAACGATTATATCAAGAGTTTTCCGTTATACGGTTCTTCGCAAGCACAACCCCTGGGCGGTGGAAATTGGAATCGCCTGTATGACGTGATCTTTAGCGTGGGGGCAACCCGCGAAATGTTCCTGCGCCGGATGCGCACCGTGCTGGATGAGTATGTCAAACCGCCGGGCACCATTGCCACCAACTCGCCCATCTACCAGAAGGTGGTTGCGTGGCGGGACAAGATCACGGTCGAAGCCGCGCTTGACCGGGCGTGGTGGGGTTGGCCGGGGAAGGGCGGGCAATGCAACTTCGATCCCGGCATCAATCTGGCGAACGGGGTGAACCTGCTGCTCACGGACTTTTTCGACAAACGGCGTAATCATTTTTACGGCAAGCATAGCGTGACGAACACGGCGCTTCCCATCGGGATTCACAAGTCCACCAACGCCGGCATCCCGCTGGCGCAATCCACCAACGCCACGCTGGTCATCGCGGCGTGGGATTACAATCCGGTTTCGGGCAATCAGGACGAAGAATACGTGAAGCTGAGCAATGCGAACAGTTTTGCCGTGGATATTTCCGGCTGGGAACTGGACGGGGGAATCCATTTCAAATTTCAAAGCGGCACCGTCGTGCCGGCGAATGGCTCCATCCATGTTTCGCCGAATGTCCGAACGTTCCGTGCCCGGGCCACCAGCCCGCGGGGAGGGCAGGGACTCTTTGTCGTCGGGCCGTATGCGGGACATCTCAACGCCTGGGGCGAGTCGTTGATGTTGATGGACAGTACCGGTCGGACCATGGCCACCAATAGTTTCGTCGGCAGTCCGTCCCTCGCGCAACGCTACCTGCGGGTCACCGAGATCATGTATAACCCGTCGCCCCTGACGACCATTACGAACGACGAGCAGCAATTTGAGTACATCGAACTCAAGAATATTTCCACCAACACCGCCGTGAATCTCACGGGCGTGCGTTTCACCAATGGAATTTACTTCAACTTTACAGGCAGCGCGGTCACGAGCTTGTCGCCGGGGCAGACGGTATTGATCGTTCGCAATCAAGCGGCCTTCACGGCGCGTTACGGTGGTGGATTCAACATCGCAGGGCAATTCAGCGGAGCCCTCGACAACGGCGGCGAAGTCCTGCGTCTGGAGGATGCGGTCGGCGAAAAGGTTCTGGAGTTCGCCTACAACGACGATTGGTATCCCATCACGGATGGCCTCGGTTTTTCGCTGGTCATCATGGACGCGAATGCGCATTGGAGCACCTGGGGACTGAAGGCCAGTTGGCGCGCCAGCGGCGTGCTCAATGGCTCACCTGGAGTTACAGACCCGGCGCCACCGGTATTCAGCCCCGTGATCGTGAATGAAGTGCTCACGCACACTGATCTGCCACAACTCGATTCGGTCGAGTTGTTTAATCCAACCACCAATGCCGCGAACCTCGGGGGCTGGTTTCTCACCGACGATTTTTACACCCCGAAGAAATATCGCATTCCCAACGGCACAACGATCCCGGCGGGCGGTTACCTGGTGTTCAACGAGAATCAATTCACCGTCGGCGCCAATGCGTTTCGTTTCAACGAATATGGCGAGTTCGTCTATTTGTTCGCGGGCGACGCAAACACAAATCTTACCGGCTATGTGCAGGGCTATGAGTTCGGCGAGGCGCCCAACGGTGTGAGCTTCGGTCGCTACACCAACAGTCAGGGGGATGTCCAGTTGGTGCTGCAAAGCGCCGTCACACTGGGGACGAACAATGCCTATCCGCGCGTTGGGCCAATTGTGATTTCTGAATTCATGTACCGGCCGCTGGAAACGAACGGCGTGGACAACGACCTGGATGAGTTCATCGAACTCCAGAATACCACGGCCACCAACGTGCCGCTCTATTACGTCGGGGCGGCAACCAACACCTGGCGGGTGCGCAACGGGGTGGATTTTGATTTCCCGACGAATCAATCGCTGGCGGCGGGGGCCCGGTTGTTGGTCGTGGGTTTCAATCCCACCAATACAAGCCAGCTCGCGGCTTTTCGTTCGCGGTACGGTGTCTCCAATACCGTGCCGGTTTATGGGCCGTGGTCGGGCAAGCTGGATAATTCGGGAGAAACCATCGAACTCAAACAGCCGGACAAGCCGGACGAAGTGACTGGCTTCATTCCCTACATCATGATGGACAAGGTGGCTTATCGCGACGGCTCCCCCTGGCCCGCTGGCGCCGATGGGATCGGGAATTCTTTGCAGCGCGTCAACAACGCCGGCTTTGGCAATGATCCCACCAACTGGTTTGCGGCTGGAACATCGGCCGGTCGGATCACGGTTGCCAACGTCGCTCCTGTGGTTTCGATTTTGTCACCGGCCCAAGGGGATGTTGTCAGTTCAACGAATGTAATTGTCTCGGTGCTGGCCAGCGATGCGGGCGGGGCCGTGTCCCTGGTGCAACTGCTGGCGAATGACTCCCAGATTGGCCAGTGGACGAGCACATCCTCGAACTTCGTGTGGACAGGTGTTTCGTCCGGGACGCAGAAGTTGCAGGCGCGGGTTACGGATAATTTAGGGGCAGTGGGTGCTTCGAGCAATGTGACCATCACCGTGGTTGCGCCGCCGCCAGTCGTGACGATCATCGCACCCACGAATGGGGCGATTCTGATTTCTGGCATGAGTACCACTCTTTCGGCCACGGCTGTGAGCGGTGGTAGTGACGCAGCGAGCGTCCGCTTCTTTCTGGACGGCAATCTGATTGGCAGTGCAAGCGCACCGTTCACTTTGCCGTGGACGGCGAATCCCATCGGTTATCACGCCCTGTCCGCGATCGCCTACGATGCGCAGGGACAGACCAGCACGCTGGCGTCGGTGACGGTGTTTGTACAGGCGTCGTTGGTCAGCCCGGTGCTGATCCCGGCTGGTTCGACCTGGCGCTATCTGGACAACGGGATTGGTCAGGGTGCGGGCTGGAATCAGCCGGCCTTCGTAGAGACTGGATGGTCGAGCTCCGCCGCCAAATTTGGCTTTAACAACAACGCCAATTCCGGGATCGCCACCGTGTTGAGTTACGGCCCCGACGGCGCGAACAAGTATCCCGCCTATTATTTCCGGTGCCAGTTCGTCGTGCCGGCTGTGGATGGAATGACCAACCTCTTGCTGGAGGCGCAGCGGGATGACGGCATGGCGGTGTATTTGAATGGGGCGGACCTTTATCGCGACAATTTGCCCGCCGGCACGCTCGCATATGCTCAACTTGCCACCAATGCCACGGACAATGGCAGCTCGTGGCAGTCCGCTACGCTGCCGTTGAGCGGCCTGCTGCCGGGCACCAATCTGCTGGCGGTGGAACTCCATCAATCCAGTTTGAGTAGCAGTGACAGTGCGTTCGACCTGCGGCTGACCTTGCTCGGATACATTCTCGGGCCCGCTTTGTTGAGCCAGCCGGCGAACCTGACGGTTGCGGCAGGGAGCAATGCAACCTTCACGGTCACTGCCGCGGGCAGCGGGCCGTTGACGTACCGCTGGTATTACAACAACACGCTGCAATCGTCTGCGGGCAGTTCACTGACGATTACCAATGTTCAAACCGGCCATGCGGGAGGATATTACGCCGTGGTTTCCAATACCCTTGGCGCCGTCACCAGCAGCGTGGCCACGCTTACGGTGACCACCAGCGACACGGACGGGGACGGCATGCCCGACAACTGGGAATTGGCCAACGGCACCAACCCGGGCGTGAATGACGCGAATGGCGATCTGGATGCCGATGGGATGACGAACCTCCGCGAATATTGGGCCGGGACGAACCCGACGAATGCGGCGAGCGCGCTGCGGTTCAATTCGGTGATGCCGGTGGGTAACAATCTGGTATTCTCCTTCACGGCCGTTTCCAATCGCGGCTACACCGTCCAGTCCCAGCCGGCGATTGGTGGCCTCTGGCAAAAGTGGCAGGACATTGGAGCTGCCGTAAGCAACCGGACAATGTGGCTGACGAATGCAGCGGCAGGGACGAACCGGTTCTATCGGTTGGTGACACCGTTACAACCTTAGCCGGTCGGGCGTTCCGCCCACGTGGCGAGGCGGTTATTGGACTAGTTTGGCCCGCCCAACGAAGTCCCGGCCGAAGTACTGCAAAAGCGTTCTCAGTAACACCGGCTCGCGCTTTTCGGAGACACGATCACCGCCTTCGACGTAGCCATCCCAGGCAGTTTGCATGCGGCCGGAGCGCATGCTCGCTTGATCGAAGAGCTTCAAGCGAATCCCCATGGTGGAATACGGAACATCTACCACGCGTTGAATCCCCAGCTCCGGCTGGGCATAAGGGTACGGGACTCCTGGAGGACCGAAATACGTAGGAACATTCTGATACGAGCTGTCAGGATCAGCCCAGGTGCCCGCACGATTTGAAACCACCAGCTTGCCGCGCTTCCAGGATTCATCAATCCAGTAGGTGAGCGTGAATTCTGCCTTGTCCGGCGCGACCAGATCAAAGCCTTGCTGCCGCAGTTCGGCCATGAGCGCCTGTCGCAATGCCGTTTCTTCCTCCCGCGGATGGGCGTGGTCGGCAATGGCAATCCGGTTGGTGGCGCTCAAACGATACTGCGCATTTTGCCGGGCGACGACATAAGCCGTCCGTGACGCGCAACCGGTGACAGCGGTGAAAGCGCAGGCCATCAGCACGGTCAGGATGGAGCGTGACCAGGTCAGGTCTCGATTTGAGGTGCGGCTCAAATGCGGACGGGGTTCAACGTTGCATTCGGCGGCCAACCCGGTTCCGGTGGTTGGGCTGGCTTAGTTGACCAGTAACCGGATGTCCACGAGTTCGCCCGGAAGGATGCGCATGTTCGGTGGAATGCTGATGATGATGGGCAATCCCCGCTCCTGGGCGGCACCCATGCCGCGGACGCGCAGCGGTGCGTCGAACAACTCCATCCGGGGGCCGATCTCGGTGACCTGTGCTTCGCCTACTTTCCGCACCAGACCCCGGCTGCGAACTTCCGCCCGCATGCCGACCTTGGGCTCGATGCGCAGGGGCTGGCTGAGATAGCCGATGATTCGATTCGGAGTGGTGCTAGCAATGGTGACAATGGGGATGCCTTCGGTCACAGTCGTGCCCGCCAGTTTGTCCACCTTGCTGACGCGCCCGCTGATGGGCGCCGTGAGCACAATCGGTTGCAGTTGGGCCTCGGCCAGCTTGAGATTTTCTTCCGCCACAGCCAGGGCGGCTTTCGTTGCGGGTGATTCGGCCGTTGGCGTGGCGGGATCGAGTTCGTGCCAGGTTTTTTCGGCGGCTTCCACGGCCAGGGTCTTTTGCTCAACGTCCAAGGTGGCCTGGTCGAAATCGCGCTGCGCGACGTCGAGCGAATCACTCGTATCAATTTTTTCAGCGACGAGTTCACTTTTACGCTGCAGTTCATTGCGGGCGTAGGTCAATTGTGCCTGGGCGGAGGCGAGTTCCGCGCGGCGGATCATCCAACTCAACCGGAAGTCGGCAAGCCGGATCTTGTCGCCGTTATCGAGTCCGGCCTCAGCTCGAATCAGATCCATTTCGGCGTGGATCACGGCAATCGTGTTGCTTAACACCAGCGGGTCCGTGACATCCACGGTGGCAATGACGTCGCCAGCATTCACCTCTTGAAACAACCTGACGTTGAGTTGAGAAACCCGTCCGGGCTTGGGGCTGGAGACGTCCTGCGCGACCGATTCGGCCTGGCCCATCACGACGGGATTGGCCAGGTTTTTGCCCCACAGCCAGACGGTGATCCCCAACACAGCGACGAACGCCAGGGTGGGTACGACATTGATGCGGAACTGGCGCCAGTAATGTTCCGGCGGACTGGAGACGGGCGGCAGCGGATCCGGGCTCATAATTCAGATTCCTCCTGCGCCTTCAAACTCGTGACGCGTGAAACCCCGGTAACCTCCCGCAGTTCGTTCAGGAGGTCATCGGTGCGATCAGGGTTGCGGAGGAGGAGGCGATAGGACAGGTCGGTGCCGGTGTCGGCGTCGCTTGAACGCTGGCTGGCACAATGCATGGAGCGGCTGTGGCGTTGCAGCACGCGGCTCATGAATCCCAATTCGGCGAGCGGGCGGGTCCAGTGCAGGTTGACAATGACATCATAACGGTGCCGGCTGCCGAAGGCGGTGTACCAGAGAAAGAACATGACCGAGATCAAAGTGGCGGTGGCGATGACGGCCAGGGAGAAGCGCTGGGTGCCACAGGCCATCCCAACCACGAGCACGCAGAGGACATAACTGGTGTCCAGCGTGTCACGCAGCACATTACGGAAACGCACGATGGCAAAGACCGCCATCAGACCGAACGCCGTGACGAGGTTGTTGTTCAGCACCATCATGACGACGGTTACCACCATCGGAATGATGACCAGGGCGTTGACGAAGGCGCGGGAGTAGGACAGTCCGCGATGCGTCACCATGTAAGTCGCGGCGATGGCCATTCCACCCAGAAACGCGAGGCACAAGCCCAACAGCAATGCCGGGGCGTTGATGGGTTGCGCCGAGTAATCGGCGCTGAAAAATGCGCTCAGGAGGTCGTCCATACCAGATTGTCTTTTTCGCCCGCGGTCGCACTGCCGTTGCGGCGCGGATTGCGATGTTCGCGGAGAAATTTTTCCACCAAGTCGGCGTGTTCCGGTTGATGAAACATCGGGTTCAGCTGTTCCTCACCCAGCAGGGCGACACCTTCGGCGTATTTGGCCACGCCGCACTGCATGACGTTGAACAGCCTTACCATTTCGAAGAACCAGTTTGGAAATCGCGTGGTGAACTTCAATTCCAGGATGACCAACGGTCCCCAAGGCAGCACGGGATTCTCCATGCGAGTGGTGATCACCGGTTGGGTATGCGGCGTGATGCGGACCTGACGGTCAAAGGTGACGCGCACGGAGTTATCTTCGTGACTCATCCAGGCTTCCCGCTGGTAGAAGACGTGAGTCTTAAGTGTGGCACCGCTGTCGTGCATCAACCGGCAGAAACTCTGCAAGGCACTGAGGTGTTTGGGGCTGCTGGAAACGAGGTGACTCGCTTCCGGAAGCTGACCGGCGAGCAGGGCGGGCACGGCCTCGCGTCGAACCCCGCCGCGCTGCTTCAAGATCGCGTTGTCCGAACGGCGCTTGATCTCGAAGAACACCGGTGCCGCCGGGTTGTCGTCGTAATACCTCAAACGCAGCTTGTAACGGTTCTTGTTTCCATTGACCACGTCCCAGTAAAGTCGCAGATCGCCCGAATCGAGATATAGGCTGTGGTTCGGATAGGAGAAATCGGAACTCTTGGAGGCAAATTCGTCGGGAACGAGATAGGAGCGGACAAAGTCACGCATCGCCAGGGCAACATCTTCGCTGACCAGATACTTCAACTCAAATCGTTGTGGTTGTAACTTGTCGTTCTCCATTGCGCTCCATCACCCATCCTTGCCACGAACCCTAGGGAAGGCAGCGGGCATGCGTATTCTACGCTTAGAATCCCTCATGTTACAGGATTGTGTCAAGACACTGATTTACAACTTTTGCGGATGCCACCCGGTGATTCCTTGGCGCAACCGCTTTTTCGCGGTCCGGAAGGACTTCGCGCAAGCCGCAAAGGTGGGCGTTCTTGTGCGTTCGGTTCATTTCGGAGGGAGGTCGTTCGAGGTAACCATCCTTTTCCAAGCCATTAACTGCGATTCTATCTGCGCCTGACAACTGGGGTGACGGCTCGCCAGCGGCAAAAACCAAACTGACCGGTTCCATGGTCAGCGTGATGGCCATTAACCGCAAGGTCCCTCAACAGACCGGCGGTTCAACGATCACGAGATCGCCGCGATTGGCATCGAGCGTTACGCGGGTGCCGACGGGCAATGTTGCGTTGTGGGGCACATGGCCAAACGGGAATCCCTGTTGGAGCAATCCGCAATTCAAGAGGTGGGTGAGCATCCGGTCAAAACGAAATGGGGGTTCGCCCACATCCTCGAAGAACAGGATGCGCCCCTTGAACACGGGCTCCCACGGGGTGCCGATCGTGGTGCAGAGCAGGGCGAGATTGCCCCCGATGAGCTGTCCGCTCGCGCTTCCGCCGCGAAGGACCTTCACGGTTTGCCGCCGATAACCTGCCAGGATGCTGCCGGTCCCCTTCGCATCGGGCGCCGAACAACCCAGTGTCTGCAGAAATCGTTGCCAAGTGAACTTCGGCATCTCCTCGTGGACAAAGTCGGAGTTCAACATCGGGCCATGGAACGAAATCAAGCTGGCTCTGGTCAGAAAGGCGCAGTGCAGCGAGGTGAGGTCGCTGTAACCGACGAAGATTTTGGCGTTGGCATGGATTAACCGGTAGTCGAGTAATGGCAACAGTCGGGCCGTCCCGTAACCACCGCGCACGCAGAGGATCGCCTGCACTTTGCGGTCGGTGAACATGCGCATCAAATCGGCCGCGCGTTCGCGGTCGCTGCCGGCCAGGTAACCGTGACGGCGGCGCACGTTCGGGGCGAGTTTGACTTTGAAGCCCAGTTTTTCCAAGACGGCGACGGCGCGGTCAATGGCTTGGGGATCAGGCGGCGCGCTGGCGGGAGCGATGATGCCAAGCGTGTCACCGGGCGACAGCCGTCGTGGGCGGATCAACATGCAGGCAGGGTAAACACCGCTTCGGGAACATCCAACCCGGAACTTGAAACTTGGAACTCCCCTAAATCTGCGGTCCGGTGGGCTGCGGCTCCTTGTCGCGGAGCACCAGCAACTGAACCTTGGTCTGCGTGAAGACGGTTTCGAGTTCCTGGATGATGGGCATCGCGCCGGTGACATTGCCGGAACCGCCAAGGGTCTCAAGTTCCTGGGCCAGTTCGACGAGCCGCTTGCAGCCGAGATTGAGCGACATGCTTTTGAGGGCGTGAGCGTGGAACGCCAGTTTTTTCGCATCCTCGGCGGACTGCACAATCTGCGTGACGCGCATCGGCGCGCTTTCGAGGAACAGGTCAATCAGCTCGCGCAACATGCTCAGTCCGTTGGTGGGCGGCATTTCACGCAACTCACCGATGGTGGCTTCATCGAGCAGGCCCGGCGACAGGGATTGGGGATGTCGCAGGAAGTAGGACGTGTCGTGCTTGAGCATCTTGGTCGGTCCCCACCGTTCCAAAGTGGTTTGCAGATCGGCAATGCGCACGGGCTTGGAAATGTAATCGTCCATGCCGGCCGCCAGGCACTTCTCGCGGTCCCCCATGAGGGCGTTGCCGGTCATGGCGATGATCACGGGGCGCTTGTCCCGGGTCCAGCGATGGCAGATCTGCCGGGCGCATTCGAGCCCGTCCATCTCCGGCATCTGCACGTCGAGGAACAACACGTCGTAAGTTTTGCCCTCCAACGCCTTGATGACCTCAAGCCCGTTGCTGGCGACATCGGAACGATAACCCAGCTTGTGCAGCACACTGACCCCGACCTTTTGGTTGATCGGGTTGTCATCCGCGAGCAACACCCGAAGCGGCAAGCGGCGGGCAAAATCCGAATCGAGTCCCGGGGTGAACGGTGATTTCTTGTCGCGCTGGACCTGCACGTTGAAAGCCCGGCAAAGGGCGTCGAGCAATTGGGCTGGGCGGATGGGCTTGTGGATGAAAACGGAAACCTCGAGATCGGCGGCGTGGAAATCATCGGAGCGCAGCCGGGCCGAGGAAAGAAAGAGCAGGGGCAGAAATCGGCCGTAAGTTTGTTTGCGGATTTCACGGGCGAGTGTGAAACCATCCGGCTCGGCCAGTTGCAGGTCGAGCACGGCGGCGTCAAAGGGATCACTCTTCTCCAGCATGGCCAGCGCCTCGCGACCACTGGTGGCGGTTTCGACTTTCAAGCCCCATTGTTCAAGACGGTGTTGCAGGATGCGGAGATTGCTCGCGCCGTCCTCGACAATGAGCACGCGTTTACTGGTCAACTGTGCTTGCGGTGACTGCCACGCGGGCGGAGAGGTGGCGGCGGCCCCGCGAACGAGAATGGTGAAATGAAACGTTGCGCCCTTGCCGGCGTCGCTGTCCACCCAGATGCGACCGCCCATCAACTCCACGAGCCGCTTGCTGATGGCGAGGCCGAGGCCGGTGCCGCCGAAGTGCCGTGTGGTCGAGGCGTCCACCTGCTGGAACGACTTGAACAGCCGGTGTTGTTTGTCCAACGGAATACCGATCCCAGTGTCGCGGACGCTGAAGTGCAACAACCATTGCTCGGGGTGGCCGTGGTAATCCGTGCCCTGTTCGTGGCCGGGCTCCATCATGCGATGACCATGCGCCGCGGGCGTGACCTCGACGACGACCTCGCCCGTCGGCGTAAATTTCACCGCATTGCCAACCAGATTCACCAACACCTGGCGCAATCGGATCACGTCACTGACCAGAATCTTGGGTATCGAATCTTCCACGCTGTAGGCCAGATCGAGTTTCTTCTCGGCGGCCTTGGTGGAAAGCAGGTCCAACGCTTCCTCGATGCAGGTGTGCAACTCGAAGGGATGATGCTCCAGTTCGAGCTTGCCTGCCTCGATCTTCGAGAAGTCGAGGATGTCATTGATGATCGTGAGGAGCGCATCAGCGCTGCTGCGCACGCCTTCGACGTATTCGCGCTGTTCGTCCGTGAGTTCCGTGTCGAACAGCAGCGCGATCATGCCGATGACTCCGTTCATCGGCGTGCGAATCTCATGGCTCATGTTCGCGAGGAAGGCGGACTTCGCGATGGTGGCCTCTTCAAGTTTCTGGTTGAGCGCGATCAATTGCGCGTTGCCGTTGATGAGTTGCTGCTGACTCTCACGCAGCGCCCGGTAGGCGGCGTCGCGTTGCAACTGGTTCAAGTAAGCG
This sequence comes from Limisphaerales bacterium, assembly GCA_044225555.1. Classification (GTDB taxonomy): domain Bacteria; phylum Verrucomicrobiota; class Verrucomicrobiia; order Limisphaerales; family JADLHS01; genus JADLHS01. The sequence goes on from JBGAIM010000019.1 coordinate 46,832, forward strand.
CGCGAGTGATAACGGATGCGGGCAATCAACTCGATGCGGTCGGGCAGTTTGACGAGATAATCATTCGCGCCGAGGGCAAACGCCTGACCCTTGACCTGCGGATTCTCGTTGGTCGAGAGGACAATGATCGGAATTTCGCGCGTGGCCGGGTTGGCGCGGAATTGATTCACGAGCGTCAGACCGTCAATGCCCGGCATCACGAGGTCCTGCAAGATCACCGTTGGCCGGATTTGCGTGGCCACCGCCATGGCTTCCCGCGCATCGGCGCAATAGTGGAAGTCAATGTCCGGCTCGCTGGCCAGCGCGCGGCGGACGGCTTCGCAGACCATGGCCTGGTCGTCCACCAGCAGCACCATGACATGGTACTCCGGCGACTGCGGCGGTGGCGGGTCGTCGGCGGGCACGTTCAAGTTGGGGCGTTCGTCGGCCATGGTTGCTTTACCAGTATATTCGTGAGCCGCGGAGCGATTTTGTCCAGTGCTAAAATTTCCTTGGCAGCATCCAACTCCACCGCCGCCTTGGGCATTCCATAGACCGCGCTGGTGCGTTTGTCCTGGGCAATGGTGTAATGCCCCGCGTCCCGCAACGCCTTCAAACCTTCCGCCCCGTCGCGCCCCATGCCGGTCAACAGCACGCCGACGGCCTTTCCGCGCCAGTTCTTCGCCAGACTTTTGAAGAAGACATCCACCGACGGGCAATACGAGGTGTCGGCAGGTTGGGTCACGTAACCGAGTTGGGTTGGTTTGGCTAGAACCAGATGCCGGTCGCGTCCGGCGAGGTAAACCACTCCCGGTTGAAGTTGGTCCCCCTCCTGGGCCACGCGCACCTGGAGTTTGGTGTGCGTGGCGAACCACGCGGTCAGCCCTTCCGTGAACTGTTTGTCCACGTGCTGAATGATGACGATGGCCGCGGGAAAATCCACGGGTAATCCCGCCAGCAAAGTCGTGAGGGCCGTGGGGCCGCCAGCGGAGGAGCCGATGGCGACCAAATTATCCTGGCGCGGTGGAGGCTGGCGGGGCGCGGGGGTTGAACCTGTAGTCCCATTCAGTTTCTTCGGCGGGCCAACCAGCCGGTTGATCGTTTCGATTTTTGCCAGTAATTCCTTCGCGCCGTCGAGTGTTTCTGAATCCGTGAAGACCGGAATGCTGACGGCGTCCAGGGCGCCCGCCCCCATGGCCTCAAAAACTTTGCCGGTGTGATCTTCCACTTTGGCCGTCGCCACGATGATGGCGCACGGCTTGGTGGCCATGATCTGCCGCGTGGCTTCAATGCCGTCCATGCGCGGCATGAACAGGTCCATGAGGATCAAATCGGGCCGATCGCGTTGGCAGCGGGCCACAGCATCCTCGCCGTCCGAGGCAATCCAGGCCACGTCGTGTTTGCCGGCGCGGACGATCACCCGGCGCAGGGCTTCCGCCGCGAGCAGTACGTCATTGACGATGGCGATTCTCATGCGTCCGGCTCTCCAATCAAATCCACCACGGCTTGCAACAAGGTCTCATCGTGAAAACTGCCTTTTGTCAGATAATAATCTGCTCCCGCTTCCAAGCCGCGCAAACGGTCGGTTTCGCGATCCTTGTAAGAAACGATCATCACCGGCAACGATTTGAGCTGCGCATCCTTCTTGATGAGCGTGGCAAGTTCGATGCCGTCCATGCGCGGCATGTCCACGTCGGTGATGACCAGGTCGTAATGGCCGGTGCGCACGGCGTTCCAGCCGTCCATGCCATCCACTGCCACGTCCGCCACATACCCGGCACCTTCGAGCAACTTGCGCTCCAGTTCGCGCACGGTCAGTGAATCATCCACCGCCAATACGCGCTTGCGCTTGCGGGCCGGAGCGTCGAGGGCGCTGTGGCCGACATTTGCCAGCTCGCCGGTGGTGATCAATTTCTCAATCGAGCGGATCATGTCGTCCACGTCCACGATGAGCACGGGCGCGCCATCTTCCATCAACGCTGCGGCACTGATGTCTTTCACCTTGCCGAGCCGAGGATCGAGCGGTTGCACGACGAGTTCCCGTTCACCGAGAAAACGGTCCACCAACAGGCCGTAGCGCTGATTGCGTTCGCCCAATACCACGATGGGCAGGTCAGCTTCAGGTGGTTTGACGTCGGAACATTCAAAGACCTGGTGCGCGGCGAGCAAGCCGACGTGCTGATCACCGCTGCGGAAATGATGGCGACCCTCAAGGGTTTCGATGTGATCGCGGGAGAGTTTGAGCGTGCTGGCGATTTGCGCGAGCGGAAAGGCGTACGGTTCGCCGCCGATCTCCACGAGCAACGTGCGCAAAACGGACAACGTCAGCGGCAGTTGCATCTGGAATCGCATGCCGCGTCCGGGCTGGGTGCTGACCCGCACACTGCCCCGGACGCTCTTGGCCATGTTCTGCACCACATCCAGGCCCACGCCGCGTCCGGAAATTTCGGTGACGGTATCTTTCAGCGAGAATCCCGGCAGAAACAAAAATTGCAGCAACTCGCCGTCGTTCATCTTGTCGGCGATGGCGGGGGTGGTGAGCTTGCGGTCGGCAATAACATTTCGGACGCGGTTGGTGTCGAGGCCCGTGCCATCATCGGAAACAATCACCTGCAACATGCCGGCACTGTGTCTGGCTTCGAGGCGGATGACCGCTTCGGGCTGAGCGGGCGAGGTCGCGCACCATGCGCGGGAAACGGTGCACGCCGTCGCCGAAGGGGCGCATGCGCGTGCGGAGGACTTCGAGGTAAAGCCGGTTCGACAAATTGGCCGAACGCCGGTCGTACAAGTCCAACTCTTGCAAACGGTCGCCGAGAAAATTCCGCGCCTCGCCGGTTTGCCGGAAAAGTTCGGAGAGTTTGGCGCGGGCGGATTCGGGCAGGGCTTCCATGTCGGACGACTGGCGCAAATTGTCGAGCGTGCGCTCCATTTCCGATTGCATGCGCTTAAGCCGCTGCATGGATTCGGAGAAAGGCCGCAGCCAGCGGGATTCGACGAGCGACTCGCCGGCGAGAGCGAGCAGCCGGTTGAGATTCTCCGCGGTGAGCCGGAGGAAGCGGTCCTCCTCGGATTTGGCCGCGGTTGCGGGTGTGATATCGGCCGTCTTGGCGAGGGCGGTGTCGGTGGGGGCAAGGGCTGATTCCGGACGGACTGGCGGTAGCGCATCTCGCGGGGGCGTGAACTCGCGGATGAGTTGCAGCCACGCCTGCATTTCCAGTTCGCGATCCTTCAACCAGGCAGCGACGGAAGTTTCGTTTTGTTTGGCGATTTCAACCAACCAGTCCACGCCGCGCAGCAGGGCATCAATGTGCTGTCGGCTCAATTCCAGCGCGCCGTGCTGGGCGGCAACGAAGCAATCCTCCATGGCATGAGCCACCTTTACGGCCGGCGACAAGTCAACAATGCGGGCGGCGCCCTTGATGGAATGGGCGGCGCGCATGAGTTGTTCAAGCTGTTCCGCCGAAGCGGGTGCCCGTTCCAGTTCCAGCAATCCGCTCGTGAGCAGCGCGGTCTGGTTCTCGGCCTCCACGCGGAAGAGCTCCTGCATGGACAGGTTGCGGGGGCTTTCGGTGACGCGTCGTTTCACGTGAGCTTGCGGTTGAGGGACGCGAACAACGTTTCCGGGTCCAGGAAACCAACGGTAAATTTGCGCCAGGGGAAAACGCCGATGGCGCAGTTGAGGCCGGAGCGGGCCACCGTGGCGGGCGGCTCGCGCAAATCCTGCTGGTGAAAGCGATGCACCCCGTGAACTTCATCCACGGGAAAGGCAAAGCGCTGGCCGGCCCAGTCGGCGACGAGCAATCGGTCGAACACCGCGCGCAGGCGTTTGGGGCGCGCTCCTGATTCAAGCCCGAGCAGGCGGTCTAGCGCGGCACAGATGAGCAATTCACCGCGCACATTGACAATGCCAATGACCACGCCGCTCCGTCGGTGCGGCAGACTGTGCAGGGCGCGACGTTCCGCAATTTCCTGAAAGGCCTGCGTCGGCATGGACAGCCATTCCGAGTTGATGCGAAAGATGACGGCGGAGGTCTTGGCGGGAGTGGCGATTCGCTTTTCGCGGGCAAAATGTTCCGTCCACTCGCGGCGATATTCGGGTGTGATGGGCCGGTCAAGGAACTGGACGGCGGCGGCGGAATACACCGGGCAATTGTGGCAATGCTGGTAGCGCGGCAACTCCCGGCACGTTTGATTGCCCGCCACCCCGATCTGATTCCAGCAATCGTAAATCGCCACGTCCGAACCCGGGCGGGAAGCCACCGGGAGGTCCACCACCGTTGGCGGTTTGGGGAGAGGCGGGGAGTCGCTCACGATTCAATCATCTCCCGGGTTGGGCGCGCTCGGCGCGCCGCTTGAAGGGGCGTGCGCCGTTGACGTCGCCATTTTTTTCGAGCCAGAGAGCAATGTGCACCAGCGCTTCGTAGTGGTCCGGCTCGAGATACAGCGCTTTGCGATAAAACGTAATTGCCTCGGGATCATCACTCGCATCCTTCATCAACCCGAGCAGATAATACGCGCTGGCGGACGGACCATTTCGCGTCAGGTGCGCCTCGCAAATCGCCCCTGCTTCCGCGAGTTGCCCCGAGTCGGCAAGCTGACGCGCTGCTTCCAGCGAGTCCGGCGCAATGCCGCTGACGTGGGCCGCTGCCGGTTGGTGCATTGCCAGTCCCGAGCGCAGCGGTGCGCCGTTCGCTTTCGCCGCCGGAATCGCGGTTTCGGGAATTCGTGACGGCGCAGGCTTCCGGCGGCGGGGTTTGGTTGCCGGCACGGTATCGCTGTTGAATTTCCGGCAGGCGAAGGCGAGCGGCAGATTGGCACTCACGAAACCGCCCTCGCTCACCAGCGGCATTTCCGCGGGGCCGACGAATAACACACCATCCGCAGCCAGCAGGCGGTGCAATTTTTCCAAAGTGAGCACCTGCGTCGCGCGATCGAAGTAGATCAGCAAGTTGCGGCAGAGAATGAAATCGTAGGGCGCGCCGCCGGTGAGAAACTCGTCCTCCAGAATGTTGTCGCGGCGAAACTTGACGGTGGCGCGGACGGATGGGTTCAGGACATAGCCCTCTTTGGTGTGATGAAAGTGGCGGTCACGAAAAGCAAGCTCCCGACCGCGGAACGAGTTTTTCCCATAGACCGCGCGTTGCGCCCGCGCCAGGGCATTGATCGAGATGTCCACGGCGTCAATCGTGAAGCGGGTGTCCGGCACGCCCGCGTCGAGCAGTGCCATGGCCAGGGAGTACGGTTCTTCGCCGGAAGAGCAGGGGACGCTCAACACCCGGAACGACCCGGCGGAATGGCGCGGCAACCATTCGGTCCGAACGAGCTGAACGAAGGCGTTGAACGGTTCGCGGTCGCGAAAGAACCAGGTCTCGGTGACGACGACGGCTTCGATCAATTCGCGCAGTTCATCCGGGGAAGAATCCAGCAGCTCGCGATAGGCCTCGATCTGTTTCAGCCCATGCTGCTTCATGCGCAGCCGAATGGTCCGTTCGATCAACGACGAGCCAATGGACGCAGCGTCGAGGCCGATCTCTTTTCGCAACAGGGCTTCAATGCGTTGCATGGTCCGCCTCCTTTGACGTCTGCGGCAACAGTCCGCGCAGGCTTTCCGGTAACAACTTCTGGGTGGAGATGAGTTGAATCACCCCTTGCTCGTCGTTCAAAACCGCGCCCAGAAACGGCGCCGCGGAAAGCTGCAGGCCGGAGTCCACAAAGTCCTTCCGCTCGCGGCGGAGAATTTCGGTGGCCCGCTCGGCAATGAGCCCGACCAGTTGCTCCTGGCCCGGCGTGTCACTCTGATTGACGATGATGATGCGCGTGCTGAGATGTTCGTTGGCGGGCCGGCCCAGGGTGAGTTCGCAGAGATCCAGCGCGGGCACTGGTCGCCCCCGATAAATGAACATGCCGGCCATGCCCGGTGGCGATTGGGGGAAACGTTTTAGCGCGAGCAGCGGCACGACCTCGACCACGCGACCGGCCTCCAGCGCGTAACGTTCCTTGCCGAGATGGAAGAGCACGAACAGCATGATCTCATATTTGACCCTCTCCCCCTCCAGACCTCCCCCTCACATTTGAACAGTCAGGTGAGGGGGTGGAGGGGGAGAGGGTGATTCTCATTTTGCTTCCAACTTGAAGCGGGCCACGCTCGTCTGAAGGCCGCGCGCGGCTTCATTCAGTTGCTCGATGGCAATGTTGGATTGGCGGAGCGAATCAGCGGTTTGATGCGCCGCCTCACTGAGTTGCGTGAGGGTCTCGCTGATTTGCTGCGCCCCGGTGGATTGCGCGTGCATGCCTTCGCTCACCGTGGAAAAACGCGGCGTGAGCGTCTGCACCTGATGAATGATCTGCGCCAGATGGGTGCTGACTTCGCGGATTTCGTCCACGCCGCGCCGCACTTCTTCGGAGAATTTGTCCATGCCCATGACGCCGGCGGCCACGGCGGATTGCATTTCTTTGACCATGCGCTCGATGTCGTAGGTGGCCACGGCGGTCTGGTCGGCTAGTCGGCGAATTTCCATGGCGACGACCGCGAAACCCAGGCCGTACTCGCCTGCCTTCTCGGCTTCGATGGCTGCGTTGAGGGAAAGCAGGTTCGTCTGATCAGCCACCTTGGTGATGGTGGTAACGACGGTGTTGATGTTCGCGGTCTTCTCGTTAAGGACGGCGAGTTTGCCGGAGATGGAGCCGGACGCATCCATGATCTGGCGCATGGTGTTTTCCATTTTCGCAATGCCGGTCTGGCCGCTGCCAGCCAGTTCGGCTGTGTCCTGCGCGACTTCGCCGACTTCATTCATCGTCTTGTCGAGTTCACGCGAGGTGGCGGAGATTTGTTTGGAGGTCGCGCCGATCTCGGCGGTGGTCGCGGCGATTTCGGTCGTGGTGCTCTGCTGTTCGCGCGCGGTGGCGGAAATCTGCGTGGCGGTGATGTTGACCTGCACGCCGGAACGTTGCACCTGGCCGACGAGTACGGAGAGGTCATCGGCGAGGCGGTTCAAGCCGTCACCCAAGACGCCGAACTCGTCCTTGCGTTGCATCGTGATGCGCTGGGTGAAATCTCCGTTGCGCATCCGCTCGATGACGCCGACAAGTTGATTGAGCGGGATGGTGACGGCGGCGGACGCGGAACGGATCACGCGCCACGCGAGAAAGAGAATCACCACCATGCCGACCGAGCCCACCACCGCCGTGGTTTGCGAGCGGATGTCCGAGCCTTTGCGTACTTCCTCGAAGGATTGAACCAGATCGGTGACTAGATCGTCCCGTTGTTTTGCGATCCCCGGATCCGTGTTCACGAAAAACTCGCGCGCCTTGGCGGGGTCCGATTCCAATAATTCCAGAACCTTTTTGAGATGCAGATCCATCGTGACCTGTAGAAAGTCACGCATGTTTTTCAACGGGCGCGAGAGCGGGCTTTCGCTCGGATACTCCTTTTGCAGGTCTTCAATCGTTTGTTTGAAGTCGGTGGAGGCTGCGATGAGGCGGTTGCGTTCGGTTTGCTCCTTCGGCCCTTTTGGGTCGAGCAGCAGCGCGCGGAGCGAATCGCTGATCTGGATGGCGTCGAAGCGAATCCGGAGGCTCTTGAGTGCCAGTTGGTCGCTAAGATGCTGGCCCTCATTGCGCGTGCGCTCGATCCACCACGCCAGGCCGCTGGCCAGCAGCAAAGAGGCGATAGACAGGGCCAGCGTTGTGTTGAGTCGTTTCCAAATGGACGTGTTCATGCGCGGAATTCCGACGCGCCATGATTGGCCTCTGCCGCTCGAAAAACAAGGAAGTTGTTTTTGGCGGGCCGGCCTCTAAATTATTCCCGTGGTGACCGGAGTATGAAACGGAATCCGCTTATTCTGGCCTCGGCCTCTCCGCGCCGGGTGGAACTGCTGCGGCAGATTGTGGCCGACTTCGAAGTCGTGCCGGGTGATGCGCCGGAGATTCATGACGAACAACTCACGGCGTGGGAGATGGCGCAGGTCAACGCGTATCGCAAGGCCCGCGCCATTGCCAAGAAATTTCCCGACGCCACCGTCCTGGGCGCCGACACGCTGGTTTATCTTGATCGTGAAGCCCGCTTGTTCGGCAAGCCCGCCAACGCGGCGGATGCGGCGCGGATGTTGGGCGAATTGCAGGGCAGGACGCACGCCGTGATCACCGGGGTCTGCCTGCTGCATCTGCGGGAACATCGCCAGCGCGTGTTCGCCGAATGGACGGACGTGCGGTTTCATCCGCTGACGGCGGCACAGATCAAGGAATACCTCGAACTCATGAACCCGCTGGACAAGGCCGGCGCCTACGCCATCCAGGAACATGGCGAACGGATTGTGGCGGAAATCTCCGGCTCTTACAGCAACGTCGTCGGTCTGCCGATGGAACGGGTGCGGGAAGAACTGGCAAGCTGGCACGCTCCGACGTAGAAAAATGTGGCTTCAAGCGACAGTGTTGCCGCTGGCCAGATTGGCCGCGCGCCGGTTCCAGTAATGGGCAAACAGCAGGTGCAATGGCAGTTCCACCAACATGACCAGTGCGAACATCACCAGCCAGACGCGTGGCTCGACCCGCCCCAAGAACCAGTAGATCAAACCCGCCCCGACCGCGACGCCGGGCAAACCCAACAGCACGCTGCTGAAAAGAATGTATCCGAAGCCGATGTGTTGTTGCTTTGCCGGTCGCAGCCAGCCGAAGCCAATCCACGTCGCATCGCAGTCCGCGATGCGTAGAATCCAGTGTTCGAGGGATTTCATACAACGATTTGACCGGCATTGCGAGAAATCGGCACGCAGATGAAGGCGTTCTGGAAAACTTTAGTTAGAAAAACGAGCTTGGTTACAGCGCTCAAAGAAGTTCGTGGACAAGAGGCGACTCGCTTGCGAACTGGTTAAGCCGCTGGATGGGTAGCATCGTAAATTTTCCTATGACGTACCAATAATATGCCAGCGGAAATCGCTGAGACGACCAAGGAAGGAACACCGGTGATTACGAGCAACATCCAAAGGTCCACCTTCGCGCTTGTCCATCGTGACGGAATGAGAAGGTCAGCTTGAAACATGGACAGCCAACACGCCAGAACGCCAGCGACGATGGCAATTAATGCAACACCAAAACCGGGACGCTTATTTCTTTTACGCTGAAGACGGCAAAGAACGCTGGCAAGATAACCAGCGACTAACGGCGAAACCAAGATGCCTCCGTATGGAAACATAGTGTACGACTCTATGACCGCTGGAAACACTCGCAATCGTTGCGGGTTGCGACACAGCATGTCTTTTTGTTGCCTGTCATTTTTCCGCTGCTTCAAACGTCGCGAGCACCGGCCGATGGTCTGAGCCAACTCCCCAGTTCGGGATGGTCGGGATGTAAGTTTCTTTCGTCACCCATTCCTTGGCCATGCCGGGACTCAGCATCAGGTAATCAATGCGCGAGTACGAATCCTCGACGCCGTAATAATGAGTCCACGTGACGTTGCGCGGCGAGTAGCGCGGGTTGGTCGGATGCGGTTGGTTGTCGCCGTTGCGCTCGGCGGGGCGGGTGTCCACCAGTTTGGTTTTACCCCGGCCCACGATTTCTTTGATGCCCTTCGTGTCGTAGGTGTCGTTGAAGTCGCCAAGAACGATCAGGTTGGCGTTGGGATTGTCGGCAAGTTTTCTGTCCACGATTTCACGGAGCAGCTTTGCCTCTTCCGCGCGCATTTCGGCTTCGTCGGCTTCGGGGACGGGTCGGCGGGATTTCAAATGCGCACCGATGAGGGTGAACTGGTATTTGTCGTTCACCTTGATGTCCACCTCACTGAAACCACGGCTGACGTGAAAACGGCGTCCACCGAGCAGGAAACTCTCGTTCGTGTGCGACCGGCGGGCCACGATGGGGAAACGGCTCAGCACCGCGACGTGGATGTTGGTGTCCCAGCCGCCCACGTGTTCGTAATTTGGCAGGTCGAGGCCCTCGCGCTTGAGCGAGTCGCGCAGTTCGAGTAACGCGCTGAGTTCGCCCATTTCCTCAAAGGCGATCACGTCGGGCTTCATCGCCAGGATCGTCTCGCGAACCTTGGCCTTGGCCTCGGCGGACTTGACGTTGCGACGCGTTTCCGTGGTTTGGTCGAGGTAGTTTTCGACGTTGTACGCGGCGACGCGGAAGGTTTCGGCGGATACAAGGGCGTCGAACAAAAATAGCATGGCCACCACTAACAAACTCTTACGATTCATGGCAGGGTGATAAACAGGCAGCGGGCGCAAGTCAAAGATAAGTTGGGCCAGGTGCTACCGCCGGCGGCGCTCACTGACACCTTCGAAAGCGCACGTTCTTCAGCCCAACGCAGGATTGACAGCAACCGGCCCTCGCGGGAAGATGCCGCCGAAGGACCCCAACCTATGAAGAGCACCTGCTCGCTTCCGACCCTGCTGCGAATTCCACTCCAGCTCCTGCTTTTCGTCGTGTCGGCACAATTGGTCCGGGCCGATACGCCTCCGCTGGTCATGACCTTCGATGGTGCGACCGACCAGGAACTGGTTTATTTCGACGACTACATCGAGAACGGCATCAAGATGTCCGTCGTTTACAATCATTACGACCTCGCGCATGACGGGGCGAACGGGTACGTAAACATTGACACCTACCCCCACGGAATCAATTGCGCGATCAAGTTTGAACTGGTGGGTGGCGGATTGTTTCACCTGAAGAGCGTGGCGGCGACCTTCCTGCCGCAGACAACCATTACGCCGGCGTTCGCCGATTACAAATTCGCGTTTTCCGATGGGTCAACCTTCACCCCTACTCCCGTTGATGGAACGGTTGTGCTGGAGAGCGAGTTTGCCCTGTTGCCGGCTATCTCATACTTCATTTACTCCACCAGCCCACCGAGCCCGCGCGCAGACTTCGAGTCCTTGTATCAACGGAATACCCACTTGGACAACATCACGATCATCGTCCCCGAACCCGCCGGTATCGCCGTATTTTTCCTGGGTGCGTCCATCTTGTTGGCAGGAAGGCGACGCTGTTCAGCATCAACTGCAAACTCCAACTGTCCACGGTAACCGGGCGATCAACGCGACCGACGACTGCGGCGGCTAGCGAGCAAGAGACCGCTCAACAGCAAGAGCAATGAACTGCTCGCCGGCTCCGGCACGACGTAAATCGCCATACTCTCCGGATGATCCATGCCGGTGTTGGCAAACAGCGATCCGTTCCCGGCCAGATCGAATCGCTGGATGGTGTTGTTCCCAAGATTGAGGACCAGCAGGTTGGCCGAGCCGTCAAAGACAATGTCCACCGGCGCGTTCAGACCGTCGCTCAGGTCGGCAAACAGACTCGCGTTGCCTGTCGCGTCATACTTGAGGATGTTGTTGTCGCCGGAGTTTACGACGTAAAGATTGTCCCCGTTGTCGAAAGTCATGCCGTACGGATAAAGCCCGGCGTTGGCAAAGAATGCAGGCTGGCTGTTCGGACCGAACTTCATGATCGTGTTGTTGTTCAAGTTGCCGACGAACAGATTGCCACTGTGATCGAACGCCAGCGGAATCGGCCCGTTGAGACCCGAGGCGAACGTCGTCCCTTGGCCGAGCGCGTTGAACTTTCGCACCGTGTTGTTGCCCACCATGCCTGCGTAAAGGTTGCCGTCTGGACCAAACGCCAGCTTTGACGGGAAACTCATGTCCGAGCTGAACAACGACATTGTGCCGCCCGGCGTGAACCGGTTGATCGTTCCTGATACACCACCTGACCGATTCGCCACAAATAAATTGCCGCCGTTATCCACGGCCAATCCGACCGGGTTGACGAAGCCCACGTTGCCAAACGCGGAGCCTTGGCCTGCCGAGTTGAACTTCTTGATCGCGCCGTTGTTCACGTCCGCGAGGTAGAGAACGAAATCGGTCCCCACCAAAGGCTGGGCCGGAAGACGTGCGAGAGTGAAAACAAATGCCAGCGCGGCAACGACTCGGAACGAAGCTTTCATAGGGTTGTTGTGATAGTGAAGTGGCAATTGTCGGCGGTCAATGAAAACGAGAAGGATTGACGGTTCTTTTGCGTGGCGGGCGTGGTTCGCGGTTGAACCATGCAAGCCGGCAAAGGGCAGGGGAATGAACGGCAGAGGAATGGTTTTGTTCCCTTGCCGTTGATTCCTATGCCAATCCGTCGTGTTGCGCCTTGTGCGCCTCTTTGTGGCAAACTTACGCCGGCTTCGTCGCGGCGGATTCCTTCACCCATTGGGCGAGCAGCGCGGCGATGATCATGCAGACACCACCGGCCATCACAGCGTGGACGAGATTGCCGCCGAGCCAGTTCTTCACGATGGGACCGAACGTGAGCGCGGCCAGAATTTCCGGCAGCACAATGAAGAAGTTGAAGATGCCCATGTAAACCCCCATTCGCTCCGGCGGCAGCGCGCCGGACAAAATCGCGTAGGGCATGGAGAGAATCGAGGCCCACGCCACACCGCCCAGTGCCAGCGCCCCGACGAGCAACCATTTCTCGCTCTCGCCGTGAATGAAGCCAGTTGCCAGTAGCCCAAGTCCGCCTAACGCGAGACAGATGCCGTGAATGCGTCGTCGGTCTATGTAACGTGAAGCTGCCATCAGCGCGAATGCCGCGACGAACGTGACGGCATCCTTTACCGAGTAACACACACCGGCCCACTCGGCGCCGCGCTTGAACAGGTCCGAAGTTGGATCATTGCTGCCGAAAATCACTGGAACGGCATTGGAGAAGTGCAGCCACATGCAAAACAAACCTAGCCAGGTGAAGAATTGAACAAATGCGAGCCGGCGCATCGTGCCGGGCATTTCGCGCAGCGCGGCGGGAATTTCCTTGAGCAGATGTGCAAGCCCTCCGCCTTCGGCTTTCTTGCGTCGGAATTCCTCGAGGTTCTCCGGCGGATATTCCTTGGAGGAGGCCACGGTCCAGAGCACGGCGGCAAGAAAGGCAATCGCGCCGACATAGAAGGACACTTTGACATTGGTGGGCACGGCGTTCGCGCCGTCGTTGGCGCTGCTGATGCCGAACCATTCCCGTAACATGTAGGGCAGCAGCCCGGCCACGACCGCACCGACGCCAATGAAGAAACTTTGCATGGCGAATCCCATGCCGCGTTGTTCCTCGGGGAGTTTGTCGGCCACGTAGGCGCGGAAGGGTTCCATGGAAACATTGATGCTGGCATCGAGCACCCACAGGAGTCCGGCGGCCATGTAGAACTTGGGCAGATGCGGGATGAGCCATTCGGCGAGCGAACCGGAGTTGGGCATCAGGATGAGCGCGAGCGAACTGAGAATTGCACCCACGAGAAAGTAAGGTCGCCGCCGACCGAGCCAGCACCAGGTGCGATCGCTCATGGCGCCGATGATGGGCTGGACGATAAAGCCCGTGAGCGGCGCGGCCAGCCAGAGCTTGGCGATCTGATCATCCGCCGCGCCAAGATATTTGTAGATGGGCGACATGTTGGCCATCTGCAAGCCCCAGCCGAACTGGATGCCGAGGAAGCCGAAGCTCATGTTCCAGATTTGCCAGAAGGAAAGGCGCGGTTTGGTCATGGGATAATGTTTGCGCACATGGAACTCGAACCGGGCAAGGAACTCCACCGCATATTTGTGCCCGTTGAACTCGGCGGGCGTTCCTGCCACACTCCCGCCGTCAACATGAAATTGAGCCCCGACCAATCACTCGCTGGAATCCTCGAACCTGTCTTTGCCATCCGCACCGAGCACGACCTCGGTGTTGGCGACACCGACGGAGTGCGTCAGATGATCGACTGGTGCCATCGCCATCACCTGAACATTTTCCAAACGCTGCCCATCAACGAGACGAGCGACGACAACTCGCCCTACAACGCCATCAGCTCGCTGGCCATCGAACCCAGCACGCTCGCGGTGACGCCAAAATACATTCCTGACCTGTCGTCGAAAAAATTCCATGAGATCGCGACGCCCGAGGTGTTGCAGGAGTTGCACGTGGGGCCGGTGAATTATCCCAAGGTCAAAGCGCTCAAGCGGCGGTTGCTCGAAGCGGCCTTCGAGAGTTTTCTCAGGCGTCATTTCAATCACGAGACCGAGCGGGCCGCCGAGTTCCGCGCGTTCATGCAGGAGAATGCCGAGTGGCTTTCCGACTACGCGTTGTTTCGCATGCTGATGGAGGAGAACGGCGGTTCGCCGGCGTGGGATCGCTGGCAGGAACAACATCGCGGACCGCGTCGGGCACGGACCTGGATACTGGTGCAATGGCTCGGCTTCAGCCAATGGCAGGCGGTGAAAGCCTATGGCACGGAGAAAAAGGTTTATCTGATGGGCGACATTCCGTTTGGCGTCGGTCGTTACAGCGCGGATGTGTGGGCGAACCGCAGCATCTTCGATCTCGACTGGAGCGGTGGCGCACCGCCCGAGCGCACGTTCAAAGTGGACCCGTTCACCGAAAAGTGGGGACAGAACTGGGGCATCCCGAATTATCGCTGGGATGAGTTGCGCCGGCGGAATTTTGAATGGTGGCGCACGCGCGTGGGCAATATCCAGAAAGTCTTTCACCTTTACCGCATTGATCACGTGCTGGGTTTCTTCCGCATCTACTCGTTCCCCTGGACGCCGGATCGCAACGCGGAATTTCTTCCGTGCAACGAAACCGAGGCGTCCTACAAAACCGGCGGACGGTTACCCGGGTTCAAACAATTTCCCGACGACACGCACGAACACAAGTCAGCCAATCAGGCGCAGGGCGAAGAAATTCTGCGCGTGGTGCTCGAAGGCTCGGGAGATACCACGGTGGTGGCGGAAGACTTGGGCTGTGTGCCGGAATACGTGCCGCCCACGCTGGAAAAACTCGGCATGCCCGGCTTTCGCATTCCCATGCTCTTCCGCGAACACGACGGCAGTTATTCCGACCCGAAGAAATACCCGCGCCTGTCGCTGGCGCAACCGGCCACGCACGACCACACGCCACTGGCGCTCATGTGGCAGGAGTGCTGGGCGAACATTGATGCGGGCAAGGATGTGGAAAACAACCGCCAGGAGTTGAGGCGCATGATGGCTTTCGGCGGATTGAACAATGGCGAAGAACCGCCCCGTGAGTTCGATGACCGCGTGCACGAGGCTTTCACACGCGCGGTGATGGCATCAAATTCCTGGCTGGCCGTGTTTCAAGTGCAGGATGTTTTCGCACAGACCGCGCGCTTCAATGTGCCCGGCTCGACCTCGACGTCGAACTGGTCCGCGCGTTTGCCGCAAACGGTGAAGCAACTGGACGCCGATCCGAAGTTATTGGCAAAAACCAAGATGCTGTCACGCTTGGCGAAGGAAGCGTCACGTCGGGCGTAGGAGGCAATGATGAATCGGTTTTTCTGGGTGACACTATTGCTGCTGGCATTTGCATCGGCAATTGCACTTCAAGCTCAAACAAATTCATCACTAGCGGCGTTACAGTTCCGCGTCGTTGGTCGCGTCGAGCATCTCGCCCCGATTGATTCCAAATTTGTGGATCGTCGCAGTGTGGATGTCTGGTTGCCGCCGAGTTACTTCGAGACGGAAGCGAAAGTGAAGCACTACCCCGTGCTCTACGTTCACGATGGCCAGAACGTGTTCGACCCGGCTACCTCATTCATTGGTGTGGACTGGGCGATTGACGAAACGATGACGCAGTTGATCGCGGAGAAGAAAATTCCCGAGGCCATTGTCGTGGCCATCTGGAACACGCCCAAGCGGCTTTCAGAATACATGCCGCAGAAGGCCATCGAGCGAACGAAGGAGGCTGAACTGGATGACATGTTTAAGTCGGTGCGACAAAAGCCGCTTGGTGCCGCCTATCTCAAGTATTTGGTTGCCGAGTTGAAGCCGGCGATTGACGCGCGTTATCGCACGCTGCCAGACCGTGCGCACACCAGCATCATGGGTTCGAGCATGGGTGGGTTAATCTCACTCGACGCGGTCTGCGAATACCCGGGTGTCTTCGGCGGGGCTGCTTGTCTTTCCACAGCCTGGACCGTGGCTGGCGGCATCGCGGCGCGTGAGATCGAAAAGGCGTTGCCCGATCCCAAGACGCATCGAATCTACTTCGATTACGGAGCGGAAACGAAGGACGTCACCTACGAGCCGTTGCAACGGCAGGTGGACTCTCAGATGAAAGCGGTTGGCTACCTCGAAGGTGCGAACTGGATTACGAAATATTTTCCAGGTGAGCCGCACTCCGAGCGCGCGTGGCGCAAACGAATCGATGTTCCTTTGACGTTTCTGCTGGCCGAATAAGCCATGGGTTGCTTCGCGCCGGGCGCGGGCGTAGTCTGCGGCCAATACTTCCATGAAAACTCGCATCGGACAGGGCGGGCGCGAATTGGCGCGATTTGGGAAACTGGTCCTGCTGTCAGTTCTGCTGGTGGCAACACTGAATTTGCGGGCGGCATCGGCCCCAACCGACATCCTGGCCGGGCTGCGGCCAGAACATCCGCGATTGCTCATCACGAGCAATGAGCTGGCAGGCTTGCGGTTCGCAGCCGAAAACAATGCGGAAACCGCTGCCCTGTTAACCCGCACCGAAGCAGCCGCGCGATTGGCTCTGACCAAGCCGCTGCTCACTTACGACAAGAAAGGCAAACGCCTGCTTGCCGTTTCGCGTGAAGCGCTGCGGCGAATCGGACTTTGGAGTTTTGCGTATCGGCTCAGTGGCGACAGGGTCTTGGCCGACCGGGCGGAGAAGGAAATGCTCAACTTGGCGTCCTTCAAAGACTGGAATCCGACGCACTTCCTCGACACCGCGGAGATGACCGCCGCCTTGGCGGTCGGTTACGACTGGTTGTTCGATGCGCTGGCCGTTTCGAATCGAGTGGTTATCCGCGATGCCATTCTTGCCAAAGGAATCAGTCCGGCGCTGGACCCGAAGGCGCGTTGGAACGGCTGGCAACGAACCGAGAACAACTGGAACCAAGTCTGTTTCGGTGGTCTCACGCTGGGCGCGCTGGCCATTGCGGAGGACGAACCGGTTCGGGCCCGTGGATTACTGTCGCGCGCTCGGACGAACAATCTCTTCGGCCTCAAGCCCTACGCACCAGACGGGGTCTATCCGGAAGGCCCGGGCTATTGGAGTTACGGCACGACCTATCAAGTGCTCCTGCTTTCGGCGTTGGAAAGCGCCCTCGGCACCGATTGGGGCTTGTCGGCAACCTCGGGCTTTTTGCCAAGTGCGGCGGCGATCGTGGAACTAACGGGTCCAACAGGGCGACCTTTCAATTTCGCCGATGGTGGCGATGGCGTAGCGTTTCGCGCGGCGCTGTTCTGGTTCGCGCAAAAGCTGAATCGTCCGGACCTGGTTTACTTCCAGCAGCAATTGCTGCAACAACGATTGGCCGATCGGGGCAGGGAACTGCCGGAGGAATATCTGCTGCCACTGCTGGCGAAATGGACGGCGACTTTGCCCAAGACAATCTCCCCGCCGGCGCTGCCTTTGGCCTGGCAGGGCGACGGACCGAATCCCATCGGGGTCTTTCGCAGTTCATGGACGGATAGCAACGCCTTGTTCCTCGCCTTCAAAGGCGGTTCAGCCCGCGTCAATCATGGCCACATGGATGCAGGTTCGTTCGTGCTCGAAGTGGACGGGGTGCGCTGGGGGTGCGACCTCGGCGCGCAGGATTATTATTCGGTCGAGTCGAAGGGTTGGGACTTGTTCAAACGCACGCAGGATAGCGACCGCTGGAAGGTTTATCGCTTGAACAACTTTAGTCACAACACGCTGACACTGGATGGCCAGTTGCACAACATGGCGGGCGATGCGCGCATCACGTCGTTCAAGACCGATTCCGCCGAGGTTGATCTGAGTGCCATCTTCGCCGGGCACGCGAAGCGGGTGAGGCGTCAATTTACGGTCGGTCCCGAGCGTTCAGTGCTGATCCAGGACGAGTTGACAGACGCCAAGGCGGATCTGCCGGTGCGCTGGCAGATGGTGACTCGCGCGCAAGTGCAACTGGATGGCGCGCACGCCGAACTCCGGCAGGATGGCCGTGTGTTGCGCGCCTCCATCCTTCAGCCGACAGGTGCGATATTCGCGGTGGCCGACGCACAGCCACCGGATGACGGGGTGAATGCGAAGAATCCAAACACGCAGATTCTTTTGGTGAATACAACCGTGCCGGCTTCGGGAAAACTCGTGCTGACTGTTAAACTTGAGCCAGTCTTTCGGTCGGGGAACTGATCCGTAACTGCCAACGTGAAGAGGCAGACGAGGTTTGAGGTAACTCCGCCTAGTTACCTCGGCGGCTACAAATGAGGAACGGCGAGTTCGGGAAACTTGTTTCGCTGCTCGCTCAATCTTGGTTCAATCCGCGCGGATGAAAATTCTGGTAATTGGTTCGGGTGGACGGGAACACGCGCTGGCATGGAAGCTGGCGCAATCGCCGCACGCCACGCAGATGTGGTGTGCGCCGGGCAACCCCGGCATCGCGCAGGAACGCCTCGCCAAGAACGGCAGCGGGGTGGAGTGCGTCAACATCGGCGCGGAAGATCTGCCCAAGCTGCTCGCGATCGCGCAGACGAACAAAGTGGATTTCACCGTCGTTGGTCCGGACAACCCACTCGCGCTCGGCATCGTGGATTTGTTCCAGAAGCACGGCCTGAAGATCTGGGGCGTCAACCAGAAGGCGTCGCAGTTCGAGGCGTCAAAAGTTTTCTCGCAGAAGTTCATGGAGAAATACGGCATCCCGACCGCCGCCGCCGGGACGTTCTCCGATGTCATCGCCGCGAAGAAATTCACCGCCACGCTCAATGGCAAATGCGTGGTGAAAGCCGACGGCCTCGCGCTGGGCAAAGGCGTTTTGATTTGCACGAACCAAACTGAAGCTGAGCGCGCCGTGGACGAAATCATGGTCAGCAAGGCGTTCGGCGCAGCAGGCGCAAACGTCGTCATCCAGGAATTTCTCGAAGGCATCGAGGTCTCCCTCCACGCGTTGTGCGACGGCACGACGGCGAAGATTTTCCCCACGTCGCAGGATCACAAACGTGTCGGCGACGGCGACACCGGCCTGAACACCGGCGGCATGGGCACGTATTCGCCCACGCCGTTCCTGAACGACAAACAGCTCGTCGAAGTCGCCAACAAAGTGCTCGAACCCTTCATGCGCGGGTGTGTGGCCGAGGGCATTGATTATCGCGGTCTGCTGTATCCCGGCGTGATGCTCACAAAGAACGGCCCGAAGATCCTCGAATTCAATGCGCGCTTCGGCGACCCCGAAACGCAGGTCTATCTCACGCGCCTCGAAAACGATCTCGTGGAACTGCTTGACGCCAGCGCGAGCGGCACGTTGGCCAAGCACGAATTGAAATGGAAATCCGAAGCCAGCGTCTGCGTCATCATGGCCAGCGGCGGTTATCCGGGGAATTATCCCAAAGGCAAAATCATCACCGGCCTCGACGCCGCGAACAAATTGCCGGGCACGAAAGTGTTCCATGCCGGCACGGCGTTGAAAGACGGCCAGATCGTGACCAACGGCGGTCGCGTCCTCGGCGTGACCGCGCTCGGCAAAGATTTACGCACTGCCCAAGCCGCCGCCTACGCCGCCATGGAGTGCATCCAGTTTGAAGGCGCGCAATTCCGCCGCGACATCGCCGTAAAAGCGTTTTGAACGGCAGGTCACGAAGTGACGTTGGAAATTAGCCAGACACGCCATTGTCTGGTTTATGGTTCGAATCGTGTTCCGTCGCGGAGCGACGGTGGAGGAGGGGCGAAGTTCCGTCGTCCCTTCGGGACGGATTTCATTGCGCTCACCAACCAGCTACTTCGTAGCTGGCTAATTTCCGGTTGTCCCTGCCGGGACGAGCAAGCTGCTGCGCTGCCGTGGAGTGCATCCAGTTTGAAGGCGCGCATTTCCGCCGCGACATCGCGGCGAAGGCGTTTTGATTGGGTTTAGTTATTCGATGGTCCGAAGACTTTCCAATCCGCTCCGACTTTCTTCAAAATCATTTTCATTACATTGGGTTCAGTTGTGGTTGGTTTGATCTCGGTCATTGAAATCGCCACCCATGCCTCCGATTCGGATACAAAGCCAGTATCCACTACTTTATAGCCCGCAATTTTCCCAAGACCTTTCATTCCAACTCCGGCTGCCGGCTGGCTGGCAAATATCTGCTCCCATTGCTTGCGTGATTCTGGAGTAAGGCTGTTGAGCATGGTTTGTTGGTCGCTCTTGCTCATCGCCCAAGTCCAGGTTTGCAAGGCGTCTTCTGGTGTCGCATAGCCGGCGTAGCTCCAAGTTTCTTTCGGGTGATCTGAAGTTGTGGGTTGCTTTGTTGACGCAGGCGCTGGAGTGCCGCTGGTCATGGTTTGATGCTTTACTACACTGGCCTCCGCTGTTTTGACTTGCCTGCGGAGCAGGGTGATTTCACCGCGAAGCTTCAGCAGTTCGGTATTATTCCTCTTGGCGTTAGCTAGTTCCTCAACCATGCCTGCAACCCGATTGCTTGCGCTTTCCAATTCGCCCTGAAACTGTTGGATCTGCTCGGCCAGCGGCGCTTGTTGTTGCTGGAGTGTCTGGACTTGGTCGCGCAGTTGCGCGGCTTGGCGGGCTTCGTAGATGCCCACGCCGGCCAGCACGGCCACGGTGGCGGCGACAAGGGTTTTCTGGAATGTGGTCATGGCAATGGTTTTCGTGGTGGCGGCAATGAGGGTTGAAGTAGCGGCGGCAGTTCCAGCAAGAGCAGCAGTGGATATGGTGGCGACCAATCCCACCGGCGCGGCTTGCACAGCGTTGGCCGAAATGACGACGACCAATCCGCCCGCGCCGACGGTGATGCCGCGTTTGGCGAAGAATTCGCGCAGTCGTTCCACCGCGCGGCTGACGCGCTTTTGCGCAGCCTCATCGCTCACGCCGAGGATGGCGGCGATTTCTGCGGCGGATTTTTTCTGAAAATAGCGCAGGCACACGGCGTCGCGGTCAACGTCGCTCAATCCACCCAGCGCGGCATCGAGATGCGGTTCGATTTGTTCCCACGAGGCATCTGGAGTCGAGAGCATTTCATTCATGGCAACGGCTTCCTGTTCGCGGCTGCGACGGCGCTCGATGGTCCGCACAGTTTGGGCGGCGATATTTTGCGCCGTGCGATGCAGCCAGCCCGCCAAGGTTGTCCGCTCAACGAGATCAGGCGCTTGTTTGGCCAGCGCGATGAACACTCCCTGGGCCACATCCTCGGCCAGATGCGGATCACGAACCATGCGAACTGCGGCCGAATAGACAAAGTCCACGTGGCGGCGGACGAGTTCGCTGAATGCCGGCTCCAGTTTGCGGTCGGCGTAGGCATTCAGCAATTGGCTGTCGGTATGATCGGTCACTCAACGCATGTTAGCCGCCGGCGCGAAAATCGGACAACGAAAGTTGGATTTTGGAAAACTGGCAAAGATTTGCACGCCGCCCAAGCCGCTACGCCGCCGTGGAGATTATTCAGTTTGAGGACGCACCTGACGGCGATAGTCGGTCCAGGGGTTCAGACTATTTTGCGCGGGGCTCATGTTTGTCGGGAAACGGAGGCGACTGAAAACCATCGAATGTCTGGGATGAGTTGCTCTTCAAAAAAGGGTGATCGATTGCACGCGGTCTTATCCTTTTCCGTTGACGCGGTGGGGCGGCCAACTAGAGTTCATTGCATGTTCATGCGTTGCGCTCAATTCTTGCGAGTAGTTTTCACAACCACAACTGCTCGCAGCTTCAAGTCGAGCTTGGTTGTCCTGGCATTGTTGTTCGTCGGGCTGTCTTCGGCTCTGGCGGAAGAACTGGACGATAAATTCCTGCGAATCTACGCTACCATCGAGAAGGCCGATACATTGGCCAAGAATGGTCAAACGAATCTGGCCAAGGCGAGGTACCAGGAAGCGCAGACGGCCTTGCGGGAGCTCAAGCGGATTTATCCGACGTGGAATGCCAAGGCGGTTGCTTATCGGTTGGGTTATGTCGACGACAAAATCACGGCGCTCACCCAACCGGCTTCACCTCCTGCGGATGAACGCCCCGGGGCCGCCAAGCTGGGGGCAACGTCCACCGCCAACTCGGGCGCTCTGGCGGCGAACGCGCAGGTGAAGCTACTCTCTCCCGGCGCGGAGCCGCGTCAAGTGTTGCGCTTGCATCCCAAGCCTGGCGACCAGCAGACCCTCACCATTACAATCAAGCTGGCGATGGACATGCAGATGGGGGAAGCGCCCAGCCAGCCGATGAAAATGCCGGCGATGACCATGGTCGTGGACTTGACGGTCAAAGACGTTGCTGCCAATGGCGACATCGCTTTTGAAACTGTGCTGGGGGACATCAGCGTGACTGACGAGCCGGGCGTTCTGCCGCAAGTCGCCGAAGCGATGAAGACGGCTCTGGGTGGGGCTAAAGGAATTACGAGCACCGGGACAAAGTCCGACCGCGGCATGAGCAAGGGGAGCGAAACGAAACTGCCGTCAGGCGCCGCTCCCCAGATGCGTCAGTCCTTGGATCAGCTGAAGGAGTCCCTCGCAAATGCGACGGTGCCGTTGCCCGAGGAAGCCATTGGGCCCGGCGCAAAATGGGAGGTTAAGCTGCCACTCAAATCCCAAGGGATGACCATCGACCAGACGGCGACCTACGAACTCGTCTCGGTCGAGGGGGATCGCCTGAACGTGAAGAGTGCGATTGTTCAACAGGCCGCCAATCAGAAGATTCAAAATCCGGCGATGCCGGCGCTGAAAGTTGACTTGATCAAAATGTCTGGCAATGGCGGGGGCGACTCCAAGTTCGACCTCGCACGCCTGCTGCCGGAGTCGGCGACCATTACCGCCCACACGGAGATGGCGATGGGCATGAATATGGGCGGGCAGAAACAGGCCATGACGATGAAAACGGAAATGAGCATCCGGCTGGAGAGCAAGTGATGATGGCCCTCGCCGCTCATCTTGAGAGGACTTTAACCCGGGTTATTGGTTTGGCTGAACAAGCAGGCGTTCCTTTTCCCACGCTTCAAAGCGGCCATCGGGCTCAGTGTGGACTTCGGAGTGGCCATCGGCAAAACCATAGGTCTTGAACCATTTGCCTTTGGCGAACCAAGCCTCCTTCTCGCGGACGGCAATAGTCTCGGCGGGATTGGTGACGTTGGTCAGCGAGCCTTGAATGACGAGTTCAAACTGGCTCAGATTGGTCAGAGCTGGGTTGGTACTGCCGCCGAGGTATTGGGCCGCATCGTCGAAACTCCTGGGAAACTGGTTCGTGTTGTCGTTCGCATGCATGATCAAACCCAACACCAATACTTTGACCGCATTCATTTTTGCAAATGCGTCTTGCTTGAACGGATCGGCTTCCTGATGGGTTTCTTCGGACGGTGAAATTTTGGCCGTTTCGGCCAAGGAGGTCCTCAACTCGCGATTTTCAGCCCGGAGCTTGTCCAGCTCGGCCGCCTCTCGGCGGAACGTCCCGACTTCGCCGCGCAAACGTAGCAGCTCCCGCTGATCTTTTCGCCATTGCTCAAGTTCATCCTTGGTTGCTGCCACCGTGGACAAGGCCGCATCCCGCTCGGTAGTCAATTGTTGCTGGAGTGCGACAAGGTTTTGATTTTCACTGCGCAGACGATTGGCTTCGTGTTGTTGCCAGAGGTGCGTTCCGGTGCCGGCGGCAATGGCGGCTGCGGCAATGACGGCGAGTTGCGATGGTGGTGGCAGCGATCATTGTTCCGGCAACAGTCGCCGCTGCTGAAATCGTGAGCGCCAGACCCACCGGCGCGGCCTGCACGGCGTTGGCGGAGAGGACGACGGCGAGTCCGCTGGCACCGACGGTAACGCCGCGTTTGGCGAAGAATTCGCGCAGGCGTTCGACGGCGCGGTTTACCCGTTTCTGCGCGGCCTCGTCGCTGATGCCAAGGGATTGCGCCATCTCACGAGCGGACTTGCGTTCAAAATACCGGAGCAGTAGGGCATCACGATCCGGTTCACTTAACTCGCCGAGCGCGGAGTCGAGATGCGGGGCAATGCTTTTCCAGTTGGCGTCGGGTTCGGTGGCGAGCAATTGGTTCATGGCGACAGCCTCCTGTTCGCGGGTCTGTCGGCGGATGTTCGTGCGGACGGCATTGGCCGCGAGGTTCTGCGTGGTGCGGTGTAACCAGCCGGACAGGACGGGGTGCTGGGTGAGTTGCCGGGCGTTTTGCGCCAATGCCACAAACACGCTTTGCGTCACATCTTTAGCTTGGTGGGAATCACACACCATCCGCAGCGCAGCGGAATAGACGAGATCAATGTGCCGGCGCACCAACTCGGCGAAGGCCGTTTCCGAGCAGTTCTTCGCGTAATCCTGTAGCAGTTGTTGGTCGGTTTGAGCGTTCACTCATAGGATAATAACCGCCGACCCGGAAATCGGACAGGGAAACAGGAGCGAACCTGGGCGTCGCGCCGCTTATTCAACAACCGGCTTGCGCGGCAGTTTTTCGTCCAGCATCGCCGCGTTGTAGACGCAGGCGGCCATGATGACGGCGGCTTGCTTCAGGTCGTCGGGTTGGATGCGGTCAAACACATCCTCATTGGAATGGTGCGTGCGCGTGCCGTAATCGAGCGGGTCCTGAATGAACTGGAGGCCCGGTAAGCCGACGGAGTCGAACGGAATGTGGTCGGTGCTGCCGGTGTTGGACGGCGTGAGCGTCTCGGCGCCGAGATCGCGGAACGGTTCGAGCCATTTTCGGAAATAGGGACGCAACGCTTCATTGGCTTGGAGATAAATGCCGCGGATTTTGCCGGCACCGTTGTCGAGATTGAAATACACCGAGAGCTTGTCGTAAGCGTCTCCTTTGACCAGTTTGCGGCTGGGACGAGGACGATTGGATCGGGCAGGCCGGTCATCCGAACCCGCGTCACGCGGGGAACGGAGGGTGGTGACCGTCTCCGTGGTGTTGGTTTCGAAGCGGCCAAAGTGTTTGGTTACATAGGCGCGCGACCCAAGCAACCCCTGTTCTTCGCCACTCCACAGTGCGACACGAATGGTGCGGCGGGGTTGCAAGTTCAAGGCTTTGAGGATGCGCACGGCTTCCATGGCGGCGGCGACGCCGACGGCGTTGTCAGTCGCGCCGGTGCCGGAGTGCCACGAGTCGAGGTGGCCGCCGACCATGACGATTTCATCTTTAAGATCGCTGCCGGGAATTTCCGCGATGGTATTGTAGGCCATGACGTCGTTGGTATGGAATTGCACCTGTAAATCCATGGCGATTTTCAGTTTTTCACCGGCTTGCGTCATGCGTACCAGGCGGTTGTAATCTTCGACGGCAACCGTGACTTGCGGGGGAATAGTTGGAGCATTCGTCGCATAGGCTGACGGGCGTCGGGCGTTATTGGCCCGTGCAAGATCTCCGGAGGCGTTGTTGGTTTCGCCTTCGGCCATCGGGACGGATGCACTGGTGACGAAGATGGTGCCTGCGTCACCGATGGTGCTCGGTGTCAGGATGGCCGCGACTTTTTCGTTGTTCAGGAAAGGAATGAAACGCGCCCATGCGGCGCCGCGGCGGCGGCCAAACGTCGGCGCGTTCGTGGAGGCGGTCAGCCGGCTGGAATTGGTAGTTGAAGAACGATCACTCGCCACTGCTGGGGCGTTGGTATCGCCGCGCCGGCCAGCAAATCGTTGCCCTCGAAATTCGGTTGGGACATTGGACAGACTTGTCGTCGCCGGAACTTCGGCATTGGCCAGTGCCAGAAGGTTTGTCGCATCGAGCCGGCTGGCCAGTGGTTCGAAACGGGGCGGTACACTGCGCACCGGACTGACCAGGACAATGGCCCCTTTCAACTTGCCTTGGTATTTCTCCAATTGCGTCGTGTTGGTGGCGTCGAGGAAAACCACGTCCGCTTCCCGTGGCCGGTCAAAGCCTGGCGACCAGGCGTTGGGATAGGCTTTGAGGAGAATGTTGTGAGGCTCGATGACTTGCGCGGCGAAGCGTTGGAGCGACCAGCCGTAGCCGAATGGTCCCCACGCTTCCAGATGCGCGTTGGTCAATCCCCACGTCGCCAGCTTGTCGCGCGTCCATTCGTTGGCGCGTTTCATATTGGGCGAACCGGTCAATCGTGGGCCGATGACATCGGTGAGGTGGCTCAACGTCTCCATCGCTTGCGAGCGATTCAAACCTTCGTCGCGGATGCGGGCAATGGGATCATTCGTGCCTGCGCCACGGCGTGATGGCACGCGATCCGCCGGGCTGTTCGTGGAGACGCCCGGCGCGCGATTTGTCGAGACGATTTCAGTCGCGGGCGGGGAGTTAGTACCATTCTCGGCCTGGGCAGGCGTTTGTGCAGCAGCGTGGATTGAGGCTATTGCAACGGAGACGAGGCAGGTTAGTCTGGCCAGGCGAAATTGTGGGGAAGTTGCATTCTCCAGACGGGTGAACTTTGTCATGCGGTGCATAGTGCTTGGTTGGCTTGGCCGTTTGTCCGCTGGCTGGCGTTTTGTTCTGATTGGTCACCGAAAGGACCAAGAGGTTATGGGCGAACCATTGTTACAAGACAAGCTCCGAAAAGTCCGAATCATCGGGTCCTGCCAAAGAAGCGAGAATGTCGATACTGGCACTGACAACCAGCAGCTCGATCAAGGTGATAGGCGTGCTTCCCGATCATGTCGAAACAAACCGCGGGAAACAGATGTATCAGGTCACTGGTTGGGTGACCTGAAAGAGCCAGGCAGCAACAATCGTATCAGGCTGGAGCCGGGCGGCGTTTTGAGCGAGATCGCTGAAGACGGATTGGGCGACTTCCTCGGCGAGTTGGGGCGAACGGACCTGCCGGAGCGCGGCGGAGTGAACGAGAGCAACATGCCGGCGGACGAGTTCAGCAAAGGCGTGCTCTGCGCGGTCGCGAGTATAGCGGGCGAGCAATTGCCGGTCGCTGTCGGTCTCCGTGTCGCTCATTTTCAGAAGTATATCGCCGCCGGGCAGGGGAATCCGACAAGGAAATTGCGGAGAACTGTAACCTGGGTTGCCTCCAACTCGTATCCCTCATCAGAGATGGACGGCGAGGCCGTTTGCGACTTAGATTAAACATAACCAAAGACACTGCCATGAAACGAACTTCGATCATTTCCACCCTGCTGAGTGCGGGCATGCTGGCCGCCCTGGCTGTTTCGGCGGCTCCGATTCAGCGCGCCGACGTCATCAACGATCCCGTCTGGGTGCTGCACGTGGATGCCGATGGCCTTCGGTCAACGGTGGTTGGTCAATACATTCTGGCGGAAATGGCCAAGCCGGAAGCGCAGAAAAAGCTCGCGGCGCTCCAAGCCATCTCCGGTTTCGATCCCGGCAAGGATTTGCACGGCGTGACCCTTTATGGCGCGACCAAGTCAGAGGAGGATGGGATTTTGCTGGTCTATGCGGATTTTGATGCCGCCCGCCTGACGACGCTGGCCGAGGGCGCGAAGGAACACCAATCCGTGACGCACGGCGGGTACACGATTCACAGTTGGATTGACGAGAAGAAGCCGGAGAAGAACGGGCTGAAGCCGCGCACGTACGCCGCCATCGCGGGCAAGACGGTTGTCTTCGGGCAGAAAGAAAGCAGCGTGGCGGATGCGTTGGACGTGCTGGCTCGCACTAGGCCAAATCTGCTGACCAACACGCAGTTCGCCCGGCTGGCCGACGCCCCGGCCTTCATTCTTGGCGCGGCCCGAAAGCCCGAATTGCCGGGGAATGATCCGAACGCCGCGATTCTCAAACAGTCGAAGCTGGTGATGTTGAGCGTGAATGAGGTCCAACGAAAGCTGGGAGCGACGCTGACACTGGAAGCGGACACCGAGGAAATCGCGGGGCAAATCGAGTCCATCGGGCGCGGCTTGATCGGCTTGCTGTCACTGCAACAGGACAAACCGGAAGCGCAAAAGATCGCGCAGGGATTGGCGGTGCAACGGGATGGACTCGTCGTGAAGGCTTCTCTCTCCCTGCCTGCCGATGCCGCGGTTGAAATTATCAAGGCGGACGCTGCCCGGAAGGCGGCCAAAGCGGAGAAGGAATAGGTCGGCAGCCGGTCAGACCTTGTGACGCTCGAATTCCAGAACCTGTCGGACGAACGACTCGCCCAGCGATCCCAGGCGGACGATTGGGCGAGCTTTGAGGAATTGGTTCGTCGTTACGAGGGGCGCATCTACCGGTTTGCTTTCAACTGCTGCCGGCACGAGGCGGATGCGCGGGAATTGACGCAGGAAACATTCGTGAGCGCGTATCAGCATTTGCGGAAGTACGATCCCGCGCTTTCTTTCGCCACCTGGCTGTTCACCATCGCGCGGCGCAAATGTATTGACCGCAGCCGGCGACCGCGCCGGGAATTTTTGAATGAGATTCCGGACTTGCCGGACACGGACGATCCCGCGGAGTTGATCGGACGGCGCGAGGCGGCGGAAGACTTGTGGAGCGTGGCGCGGCGGGTGTTGTCCGCCGCGCAGTTTCAAACTCTCTGGCTGCACTACGTGGAGGATCTGAGCGTGAGAGACATTGCCTGCGTGATGCGGCGGTTGCAGCCCCATGTAAAGGTTCTCCTGTTCCGCGCCCGCCGAGTGCTGGCAAAGGAACTTGAGCAGGCAGGCAGGGAGAAACAATGCCGGACACGGGCAGTCGATCAGGCACGAATCGCTATGCGCGCTCCGCAGGCACCAGTAACCACCGGGCAACCTCTATGAAGTCAAATCCACTCTCCACTCCTCGGCTGGAAGCAGAACTCCGCCAAGCTCGACCCGTCGTGCCGTTGCCTGATGATTTGCACGGTTCAATCCTGGGCGCCGTTCGGTCGGCGGGGAAATCTGTGGAGGCTAAACCTGCGTCGCCTTTCGGACGATGGGCGGTCGCGGCCGTGTGCGTCGTGGTGGTCGCTGCCTACGCCTGGCGGGGCGACCATCGTTCAAGTGCCGCCGGACATTCGCTGGATGACGTGAATCTCGCCTGGCAGGAGACCCGCAACATTCCGGAACAAGCGTCCGCCGTCGCGCTGTCGCCGCTGTCGCAGGAGCTGGAGTTTCTAAACCGCGATTTCCGTGGCGCGGTGGACTTCGTTGCCGCCACGGTCCCGTAGCCGACCTGCTTCGGTGGCTGCCAGTTCAGTTGCCCAGCAAAGACTGAACGGAGATGCCGCGCAGCTCGAACAGGCGGCGGATGGTATCCTCGATCAAATTGTTCGGACACGAGGCGCCAGCGGTGATGCCTACCGTGATCTTGCCGGCGGGCAGCCAGTTAAACGTGGATTCCTCGACGTGCTTGTGCTGGTTCCAATGCCGGATCTGCGAGGCCGACTCCATCATTTTTGAGTTCTTGATGAAGTAAGTGGGCAGAACTTTTTCGCCCATCTCGGCAAGGTGCGAGGTGTTGGAGGAATTGTAGCCGCCGACGACAATGAGCAGGTTCATCGGCTGGGTCAGCATTTTTTCCAAGGCATCCTGGCGATCCTGCGTGGCGCCGCAGATCGTATCGAAATACCGGAAGTGCTCGTCGAGTTTACCGGCGCCGTGCTTTTGCGCCATGGTGGCCTTGAACCGGCGTTGGACCTCCTCCGTTTCACCGCGCAACATCGTGGTTTGGTTGGCGACGCCGACGGCTTTCAAGTGTAGCTCGGGATCAAAACCATTCGAGTAAGCCCCCTTGAACTTCTCCAGAAACTCGGTTTTGTTGCCGCCATGCAAAATGTAATTGCAAACGTAATCCGTTTCGCCGAGATCGAAGACCACGAGATAATGTCCGCTGCCGTAGGCGCGCGCTTGGGAAGTGGTGGCCTTGGTTTCCTCGTGCTTGGCTTTGCCGTGAATGATGCTGGTGACCGATTCCTTGGAATATTGCCGGACACGTTTCCATACGCTCATCACGTCGCCGCAAGTTGTGTCCACAATGCTGCTGCGGCCAACTTTTTCCTCGATCTTCTGGCGGGTGCTGACTTCCGTACCGAACGCGGGAATGATGACGGCGTCGCCGGGATTCAATTGCGCCAATTCTTCATCCGTCGGTTTGGGCGAGATGATCTTGATGCCCATGTTGCGAATCTGATCATTGACCTCGGGGTTGTGGATGATTTCACCCAGGAGATAGATTGGCGTATCTGGCGAATTTTCGGCGAAATACTTTTTAGCCGCGTAGGCCAGATCAATGGCGCGCTCGACGCCGTAGCAAAAGCCGAATTCCTTCGCCAGCTTCACGGTCAGTTCACCCGAGGAAATGACGCCCCCGTTGGCGCGGATCCGCTCCACGATTTCACTGCGGTAGTGCGAAAGCACCTGCGCCTGCACGGCCTCCATGATGTCGGGGCGGCGCAGGTTGATTTTTTGCGGGGCAGCGGGTGCGTGCGTTGACATAGCAAGGTTAGTTTAGCAGGGCCGCTCATGGCGTCGAGTGGAAAGGTCAATGTCCTGTGGCTGGGTTTGTATTCATCTCAGAAGCAATGCTGCGATGCTTGTGACCTCATTCGGGGCGTTGGTTCGCGTATTGATTTCAATTTACTATTTCTTGGACTTTCTCATTAACGCAGATTGCGCTGCCAACCTTACACCTTCAATTGGATCGCAACTCAGTCTGACCAACATCTCCTTCACTGCAGGGTTCGCCACATCAAGAAACGGGAAAAGTGCACCAAGCGCTTTAAAGCGAATTGACGGATTTTCATGGTCCACTAATTGGTGTAGACGAGAAATCAAGGGTTGAGCGTCTGCTGGGTCAATGATTACTTCTCCCGCAATCCATGCACCTACCCAAACAACCTGCTCATTTTCTGAGTTTAGCAAAACCAACAGATCACCAATTTCCCGTCCCGCCCGAAATTCGTCTGCCAGCAAATTAAGGCGCTTTGGATCGTTAATAATTTTGAGAGTGTTCCTTTCGATCATCTTCATCTTGTCTCCAAGGTTACGTTTGTCCCCTTGCGTCAGTCGAGCACGCATCGTTATTGCGCTTCGCGGGGCTGCCAGTAACCTATTGTCATGCGTTTCATTGGAACGATCATCGAAAAGCTCCAGCGCCATCCGAAACGGATTGTGTTTCCGGAAGGCGCCGAGCCACGCGTGTTGCAAGCGGCACGGCAGTTTCATGCCTTGCGGCTCGGCGCGCCCATTTTGTTGGGTGACCGCGCCAAGGTGAAGGAGACGGCGGCGGACTTGAACATCGCGCTGGACGGAATTCGCGTGATCAATCCGGAAGATAGCGAAGAGCTGGATAATTTCGCGCGCCGTTTTCATTCGCTGCGTCGGGAGAAGGGCATTCGCGAGGAGGAAGCGCGCGAGGCGATGAAGCAGGCGAATTACTTTGGCGCAATGATGGTGGCGATGCATCAAGCCGATGGACTGGTTTCCGGCGTCAGTCATATCACGGGCAGTGTGTTGCGGCCGCTGTTTCAAATCATCAAACTCGCACCCGGGGCAGGGGTGGCGTCGAGTTGCATGGTGATGGAGGTCGAGGACACGCGCATCGGCGAGAAGGGTGTTTTGTTCATGGCCGACTGCGGCGTCGTGCCGGAGCCGACGGTGGAGCAGCTTGCGGAAATTGCCGTCAGCACCGCTCAACTGTCAAAGCACCTGCTCAACATCCGTCCGCGAGTTGCCATGTTGTCCTACTCGACGAAGGGGAGCGCCACGCATCCATCTATCGGCAAGATGCAGGCCGCCACCGCGCTGGCCCGGCAGAAGGCCGAGCAGAGGATGTTCGAGTGCGACTTCGACGGCGAACTTCAGGTGGACGCCGCGCTGGTGCCGGACATTGCGGATCGCAAATGCGCCGACAGCAAGGTGGCGGGCAAGGCGAACGTGTTGATTTTCCCCGATCTCAATTCTGGAAACATCGCCAGCAAGCTGGTGCGGCTCGTGGGTCATGCGAATGCCTACGGTCAGATTTTGCTGGGACTGGATCGTCCGGCGGCGGACGTTTCGCGTGGGTCGAACGCGCATGACATTCTTGGCGTGGCGGCCATTGTCGGCGCGCAGGCGATCAGTTATCAAGAGTTGTTTCCGGGCGCGGGCAAGAGCCTACCAGGCGAGTAAGAACAGATGAAAAACAGTACCACGCCCCGGGTTTTCATCGCGGCTACCCGGCAGAACGACGGCAAGACCACCACCTCGCTGGGGTTGATTGCCGCGCTGCAAAAGGAATTTCCCCGCATCGGCTACATCAAGCCGGTGGGCCAGCGTTTCGTCGAGATCGAGGAACAGAAGATTGACGAGGACACGGTGTTGATGGACTCGGTGTATGGAATGAATTGTCCGCTGGTGGACATGAGCCCCATCGCCGTCGAGCCGGATTTCACGCGCAAATATCTTCAAGCCGCCAACAACGACACGCTCGTCAAAAAAATCCAGGACGCATTCGACCGTGTGGCCTGGGAAAAGGATTTCGTGCTTTGCGAAGGCTCAGGCCACGCCGGAGTGGGGGCGGTGTTTGATTTGTCGAATGCCCAGGTGGCAAAACATCTCGGTTGCAAGGTCATCATTGTTTCGCGCGGTGGCATCGGCAAACCGATTGACGAAGTGGCGCTGAATCAGGCGCTGTTCGAGAAGGAAGGCGTCGAGATCATTGGCGTCATCATCAACAAGGTGCTCGAAGACAAGGTGGATTACATCAGCGACTTTGCGCGGCGCGGTTTGAAGCGCAAGGGGCTGGATTTGCTCGGCGTGATCCCGCATCAGGCGATGCTGAGCCAGCCGACGATGGATTTGATCCGCGAAGAACTCAAAGCCGAGTTGTTGAACAACCCGCCGACATTGCACACGGCGGTGGAGGATGTGATCGTGGGGGCGATGGGTGCGCAGAACGCGCTGCGCTTTTTCAAACGCGGTGTCTTGTTGATCACTCCGGGTGACCGCGAAGACATCCTGACCGCTGCCTGTGCGCATGGCGACGAGATGGCGGGCATCGTGTTGACCGGCGGCCTACAGCCCGGCAACGGTGCGCTGCGCGCGGTGCGGGCGATGCGCATTCCGGTGTTGCTGGCGAAGGACGACAGTTATCAGGTGGCTTCGATGGTGCATGATCTCACGGTTAAAACCCGGCCGACGGACGCGGAGAAGATTTCGCTCATCCGGGACATCGTGGCGAAGAATGTCAACGTGAAGAAAATCTTGGATTCACTGTGAAAATGCCTACGCCGTTGCCACTCAATCCTGCGCTGGAAAAGTTGCCGACCTACCAGCCTGGACGGCCCATTGAGGAGGTCGCTCGCGAGCTGGGCCTGCCGGCGGTTGAAATCATCAAAGTTGCCTCCAACGAGAATCCGCTAGGCCCATCGCGGCTGGCGTTGGCCGCGATGAAGAAGGCATTGGCGCAGTCCAATCTTTATCCCGATGGCAACGCCTTTTATCTCAGGCAAAAGCTCGCGGCCAAGCTGAGTGTTGGGCCGGAGAATTTGATTCTCGGCAATGGCTCGAATGAAATCATCGAATTCATCGGCCACACACTACTTTCGCCCGGAGCGGAAGTCGTAGTTTCGCAGTTTTGCTTTTTGGTTTATCCCATCGTGACGGCGTTGTTTGGTGCGAAGCTCGTCACCGTCCCGGCGAAGAATTTCGGGCACGACTTGGACGCGATGCTGGCGGCGATTACGCCACAGACACGCGTGGTGTTTGTCGCCAATCCGAATAATCCCACGGGCACCATGGTTTCGCCGGAAGCGTTGCGCCGGTTTGTGCTGGCCGTGCCGGCGAATGTGTTGGTCGTGCTGGACGAAGCTTACATTGAGTTTTTGAGCGAATCGCAGGATTTGCTGCCGGAAATCCGGAGTGGAGAGCGTCCGAATCTTCTGCTGATGCGGACGTTCTCGAAGATTTACGGGCTGGCTGGATTGCGCATCGGCTACGGCATCGGGCATCCGGAATTGATTGCGGCGATGGAGAAGGTCCGGCAGCCGTTCAACATCAATGCCATTTGCCAGGCGGGCGCACTGGCGGCGTTGGACGATACGAAGCATGTCGAGCGCACGCGCAAGAACAACACACGGGGACTCAAGTTTTTCGCCAGAGAATTTCGCCGACTGAAACTGGAGTTTGTACCCTCGGCGGCGAATTTCGTTCTGGTCCGGGTCGGCGACGGCGCGCGGGTGTTCAATGAGATGCAAAAGTTGGGTGTCATTGTGCGACCGATGGGTGGTTACGCCTTGCCGGAATGGATTCGCATTTCCATTGGCACATCCAAGGAGAATCAGCGGTGTTTGGACGCCATGAAGCAGACACTGGGTCATTGAAGCCGCTGGTGTCAGGATTTCCCCGAGAAATAATTGTTTGAATCCTGTCGTAAACTGAATACTTATCTCCGCTCAGAAGAACCGAGCAACGAGCCAAAGTGAAACCAACCGACCTGCGGGGCATCCTGCAATACATTCCGCGCTTCCGTGAGAAGACGTTCATCCTGGCCTTCGACGGCGCCATCGTCACCGACGAGAACTTCGCCAACATCCTGCTCGATGTGGCGGTGCTGCGTTCGCTGAACATCCGCGTGGTGTTGGTTCATGGCGCGGCGGCGCAAATCAAGGCGCTGGCGGAAGAACAGAAGATTACCGCCTCCAATCTCGATGGCGCGGGTATCACCGACGCCGCCACGCTCAAGCTTTCGCTTACGGCCGCCAACCGGCTTACGCATGAAATTCTTGAAGGGCTTTCCGCCAACGACCTCCGGGCGGCCAGCACCAATGCCATCATCGCGCACCCGCTGGGAATTATTCAGGGCGTTGATCACCTGTTCACGGGGAAGGTCGAACGCGTGGATGTGGAGCTGCTGCAGACCTTGCTGGCGCAAGGCGTCATTCCCGTCATTCCGCCGCTGGGTTTTGACGGTGACGGAAAAACGTATCGCGTGAACTCGGACGCCGTGGCGGTGGCGGTGGCTGATGCGCTCAAGGCGGTGAAGCTGATTTACATCACGACGACGGACGGTCTGTTCTGCCAAGGCAAATTGATCCGGCAGATGATCGTGGGCGAACTCAGCGCGTTGCTGGAAAAGAACAAGTGCGAGTTCACGCCGGAAACCGAGTCCAAGGCCATCCATGCTGCCGCGGCCTGCCGGGCGGGGGTGCAGCGGGTCCATGTCATCAACGGTCAGGTGGATGAAGGACTGCTGGCGGAAGTTTTCTCCAACGAAGGCATCGGCACCCTGATTTACGCGAACGAGTATCAGCAGATTCGCCTGGCCAAGAAGAAGGACGTGCGGGCGATTCAGTTGCTCACGGCCAAGGCGGTGCAGTCCGACGAACTGGTCAAGCGCACCCGCGGGATCATCGAGAAGAGCCTGGGGGATTACTACATCTTCGAGATTGATAAGAACCCGGTCGCCTGTGTGGCGCTGCACGTTTACCCTGAACAGAAGAAGGGTGAACTCGCCTGCCTCTACGTCAGCGCCTCGCACGAAAACCAGGGCATTGGCCGGAAGCTCATTCAATTCGTGGAGAGCAAGGCTCGCGAATTGGCGCTGGACGAACTTCTCACTCTTTCCACCCAGGCGTTCACGTATCCGCCGTGAGAAATACGACCAGAGTGGGCGCAACTCGAAGGTGCTCGTCAAGAAGCTCAAGTAGGGGACGCTCATTTGCCGCCGAAGAAACTCCTGTTCCTTTGCAGCCGCAACCGCTGGCGGAGTCCCACTGCGGAGAGGATCTTCCACGGCGTGGATGGCCTTCAGGCTCGTTCGGCTGGGACGGAGCAGGGTGCGCGCGTCAAAGTCACCGCCGGCCACTTGGGCTGGGCGGACATCATCTTCGTCATGGAGAAGAAGCACCTCCGGCGATTGCGCGAGAAGTTTGCCGGGGAACTGACTGGCAAAAGGGTGGTTTGCCTGAACATCCCGGACGAATACCAATTCATGCAACCTGAACTGGTGGACCGATTGGAAGCAGCCGTTCCCCCGCACTTGGCTGACTGAAACTTCCTTCAGGTCCAGACGCCTCCGGTCTTGAGCTTGCCCTCCTAATCCATTGTTTTCCAGAAACTTGTGGAAGGCCGCAGAATTGGCTTCGATGCCGGGCGGGCTTTCCGCATTGACGCGGCCACCAGCCCGCCCCACACTGCGCCCATTAACCGCCCGGGCGCATGGTGCGTCAGGGGTGGAACATCTCTTATGGCAGAAGGTTATTGCGTCAAGTGTAAGGCTAAGAAGGAAATCGCCGACGGCGTCGAGGAGGTCATGAAGAATGGCCGTAAAGCCATTAAGGGCAAGTGCCCCACCTGCGGCACGGTGATGTTCAAGATTCTCGGCGGCAAGGCCGTCACTCCTGCACCCAGCACTCCAACCACGCCCCCCACGCCGCCACCTGCTGCCAGCTAGTCGCTTTATATGTCCCAACAACTCGCCTACGTCATCATCACCCCGTACTCGTTGCACAAGTCACGAACGGGCGGAATCCTGAGTCGCCTCATTTCCCGCACCGGGCTGGATCTGGCCGCCGCCCGCATGTTCGCGCCCGGCCCGGAACTCGTGCAGAAGTATTCCGAAGCCATTGTTTCTGCCAACGATCCCCAAGATCGCAAGATTCAGGAAATGATCCGGGATTACATCCTCAAGAACCTGTCTCCCGATCCCAAGACGGGCCGCCGTCGTCGGGCGATGATGCTCCTGTTCAAGGGCGAAGATGCTGTGCGCAAGGTGCGCTCGGTGGTTGGCCACCTTGGTCCGGATCGCCGCGTAGGCGAATCCATCCGGGATACCTACGGCGACTTGGTTTTCGACGAGAACGGCCAGGTCCGATACTTTGAACCGGCCGTTTTGGCCGCTCCGAATGCCGAGGAAGCGGATATCAAACTCAAGCTTTGGGCCCGTTATTCAGATTCCGACGGTGGCTTGGTGGAAAACACTATTCCCTATCAAGCTGGCGAGACGCCCGAGCGTACGCTGGTGTTGATCAAGCCGGATAATTTCCGGTTCGCCACCGGTCGTCCTGGCAACGTGATCGATTTCTTCTCCCGCACCGGCCTCTATATCGTGGCGATCAAGGTGCATCGCATGACTGTGGCCGAAGCCTCGGAGTTTTATGGCCCGGTCCGCGAAGTCCTGCGCTCCAAGCTCAAAGACGTCGTCGCCTCCAAGGCCAAGACTGCCGTCGAGAAAGAACTCGGGTTCGCCTTGCCCGCTGGCACGGATAAGCAGTTGGGCGACATCCTCGGGCCGCTCTTCGGCGACAACCAGTTCGACAACATCGTTCGTTTCATGGCTGGGCGTTCGCCTTCCGAATGCCCGCCCGGGGAGATGGACAAGCCCGGCTCTGAAAAATGCATCGCCCTGATCTACGAGGGCGTGGGGGCCGTCGCCAAGATTCGGGATGTGCTCGGACCGACCGATCCCTCGAAGGCACCGCCTGGCTCGATTCGCCGTGAATTCGGCTCCAGCATCATGGTCAACGCCGCGCATGCCAGTGACTCGCTGGACAGCGCTAAGCGCGAGCTGGGGATCGTCAAGCCGGCGGACAATAATTTCCGTCGCCTGATCGAGCAGCATTACGGCAGCCTTTGACCGGCGGCGTGGCGCGCGATGGCTGTTTTCTTCGACACGCACGCGCATCTGGATTATCCGGACTTTGCCGCCGACTTCGCGCAGCTCCTCGAACGCGCGCAGTCGGCGGGCATTGTCAAAATGATCTCCATCGGCACGGACCTGGCGAGTAGCGCCCGCGCCCTCAAACTCGCCGAGCAACACCCGAGCATCTACGCCGTCGTTGGCTGGCATCCCTCGCATGCCCACGAAGCGCCGGATGACCTGCGTCCCGCCTTGCGCGAATTGGCGAAGCATCCCAAAGTCGTCGCGTTGGGCGAAACTGGCTTGGATTACTACCGCCTGCCCAGTTCGCAAGGGCAGGGCACAGCGGCGGACGATCAACGTTACAAGGAAAGGCAGCAGGCCATCTTCCTGCAACATCTCGAAGTCGCCGCCGAGACCGGACTCAACTGCGTCATCCACCAGCGCGGTGATTGTTTCGAGGATACGCTGGCCCGGATGAAACCTTTCGCTGACCAGGTGCGCGGGGTATTCCATTGTTTCGCCAGCGATGCCGCCGGCATGCGCCGTGTGCTCGACCTCGGCAGTTTGGTGAGTTTCACCGGCATCGTCACCTTCAAGAACGGTCAGAATGTGCGCGATACTGTCGCCGCGACACCGCTGGGCAAGTTCATGCTGGAGACCGATTGTCCCTATCTCGCGCCCGTGCCCTATCGCGGCAAGCGCTGCGAACCGGCCTATGTGAAGGAAATCGCCGACACCGTCGCGCAGGTGAAAGGTTGCTCGCTTGACGAACTGAGCACTGCCACCTGCGAAACTGCTCACCGGTTCTTCCCCAAGCTACGCGGACAACCATGAACAAGCGCGCGGTCATTCAGAAAATAGTGGCGAAGTTGACCTCCGAACTGGAGGGATACTTCCGCGCGGCGCAAGCGGCTCATGCTGAAGCGACACACGAGCAGAACAAGGCCGAGAACAAATACGACACGCGCGGTCTCGAGGCGGCCTATCTAGCACGTGGCCAGTCGCGGCAGGCCAAGGAAGTCGAAGCCGCCATCGCCGCGTTTGAGAAATTGGAAGCGCGGGCGTTTCAAAAAGGGGAGGCCATTGATCTGGGCGCCGTGGTGGAACTGGAGACCAAGGGCGAACGCACGATCTATTTCATCGGCCCGAAAGCTGGCGGCACAGAAGTCGTCCACGACGGTCGCGAAATTCTCGTCATCACGCCGCAATCTCCCCTGGGCGAACAACTGCAGGGCAAGAAGCAGGGCGACCGTCTGCAATTGGCCATTGCCGGCGGACGTGATCAATATCGCGTGCTAATGGTTGCATAAGTTGTGACCAACCTGTCCGCTGGGCGCAATTGTTGGCTTGATTTCACCGGCGTTCACCCTTTCCCTTTACGCACGACTAATAACTTTTAACCGATACCATGGCCTACAAAGACGTCACACCTCCCGCAGGCGGTAAAATCACCATCAAAGCCGGCAAGCTCAACGTGCCGGACAACCCGATCCTACCGTTCATTCGTGGCGACGGCACCGGGCCGGACATCTGGGCCGCCAGCGTGCGCGTGCTCGACGCGGCGGTGCAAAAGGCCTACGGCGGCCAGCGGAAGATTTCCTGGTTCGAGGTGTTCGCCGGCGAGGCGTCGAAGAACAAGTTCGACAACTGGCTGCCGGACGACACGGTCGAGGCGTTCAAAGAGTATCTTGTCGGCATCAAAGGCCCGCTCACCACGCCGGTGGGTGGTGGCATCCGCTCATTGAACGTCGCGTTGCGCCAGATGCTCGACCTCTACGTCTGCCTGCGGCCCGTGCAGTGGTTTCAGGGAGTGCCTTCGCCCGTGAAGCATCCCGAGAAGGTGGACATGGTCATTTTCCGAGAGAACACCGAGGACATTTACGCAGGCATAGATTACCAAGCCGGCTCGGTCGAGGCGGCAAAGATCATGGACCTGTTGCAGAAGGAACTGCCCGCCGCCTTCAAAAAGATCCGATTCAATAGCAAAGAGAAGTCACAGGAGTTTTGGACGGCGGTCGGGGCGAAGGATTTTCCGTGCGACGTTCAGGTCGGCCTTGGAATCAAGG
Organism: Limisphaerales bacterium; assembly: GCA_044225555.1. Taxonomy (GTDB): domain Bacteria; phylum Verrucomicrobiota; class Verrucomicrobiia; order Limisphaerales; family JADLHS01; genus JADLHS01. Next base: position 86,232 of record JBGAIM010000019.1, read on the forward strand.
CCGTGAGCTACAGCGGCACCGTCCGGCTGATTCACAGTGCGATTTCCTATGCGATCAAGTTCAAACGCAAGAGCGTGACGATTGTCCACAAGGGCAACATCATGAAGTACACCGAGGGCGCGTTTCGTGATTGGGGTTACGAGACCGCGAAGAAGTTTTTCGGGGCGGAGGAAATTGACGGCGGCCCATGGTGCAAGATTCCGGAAGGCAAGCCTGGCGCTGGCCTCATCATCAAGGACGCCATTGCCGACATCACGCTCCAGCAAGTGCTCACGCGCCCGACGGACTTCGACGTGATTGCCACCTTGAACCTGAATGGCGACTATCTTAGCGACGCACTCGCGGCGCAGGTTGGTGGCATCGGCATCGCGCCCGGCGGCAACATCAATTACATCACCGGGCACGCCATCTTCGAGGCCACCCACGGCACGGCACCCAAGTACGCCAACAAGGACGTGGTGAATCCCGGTTCGGTGGTGTTGAGCGGCGAAATGATGTTGCGGTACATGGGCTGGACCGAAGCGGCAGACGCGATCCTCAAGGGCTTGAATGGCGCGATCGGCAGCAAGCGTGTCACCTACGACTTCGCCCGCCAGATGGAAGGCGCGACGGAAATCAAATGCTCGGCCTTCGGCGACAACATCATCAGCCATATGTAGTGCGCTGATCCAATCTCAACCTGCTAGGGACGCATTCCACTGCGTCCCTAACTTTTTTCTGGAGAAGGGGACGCGTTGGAACGCGTCCCTACCAACTGTCAGGCATTACGCCGCGTGACACCCAGAATTGCTGCGCCGATGCCGGCAAGGGTCAGCACCGCGCCGAACAGACACAGCACGATGCTGCTGTTGGTCATGGCGCCTTCGTGTTGCCACTGTGCAACTGCCGGCATGACAAAGCCCATGCCGATGAGCACGGCGATAATTCCGAGGATGATTTTGAGGATTCGGTTCATGGTCATAACTCCGGTTGCTCTGGTTTGGTTGGTGGCTTAACAGGTACGCGAGCGAATGGCGCGGAGATTTGAAACTGTCGCTGATTTGGAAGACGAACTTCAGCCACACTTCGCCCCGAAATCCCGGGATACACTGTTATTGAGGAATTTCTTAACCAAGTCCTCGTCAACTCCGATAATTGTCCGGTTTGTTCTAATTCTTGAAGGGATACCACCCAGGGCTCGCCGGCTGCAATCTTCTTTGTGTAATCCGGTAGCCGTGTGAGGGCGGTGCGGGACTCGCGCTCGAATTGGAATAAGCGAATCCGCGAGTTTCTTAGGTCCTCCTGCCAGAACGAACCAGCGAAAATCATTGCCGCCAGCACGGCGGAACATTTTACCACCCTCAGGCTTCGCGTCTCGGCACGACGGAATTCGGCCAGGCTTTGGACGAGCGCGACGACCGTCGTGGCGAGGATTATCAGGCTGATGCCGTACGGGAGAACAGTTGTATAAAGCCACCAGCAGTCAGGTTGGAGTTGAAAATGCGCCACCATGTTGGCCAAAGCATTTGCTTGCAGCCCTGACCGAAAATGCAACATCGGGACCAATGCGCCCAACTGCGCCGCGCTGACCAGGACGATCAGCGAAGCGATGCTTGCCAAAGCCGCGTGGACGGTGTTTCTCCAAAACGACGCACACCAAAATCCCTGCACCACGAGCACCCACAGCATGGCCACCACCAGCAGAACGCCCTGAATCTCTCCACCCGTCATCGCGATGAGGCCGACCTTGGCCTTGACTAGGGCAAGACCAGACAAAAAAAGTGGCAGAATGATGGCCAGCACCAGTGCGGTGGCAAACGTGACCATGAATTTGACCAGCCACTGACGCCGGACAGAAACGGGCAGCGTTAGATGCCACGCGGACAGGCCCAACGATTTTTCATCGCCGAGTGACACGCAACCAGACACCAAAGCGATTATCGCAATGTAAGCGGCGGTCAGACCGTTGAGAATGCCCTTCCATAGTTCGCTGCGGGAAGGTTGCAGAAAGTACAGCATCAGCGTGAGCATCCAGCAGGCGGCAAAGACGACCGCAAGGGTGAAGATCGGCTTTTGCAAACCCACCTCCTTGCGAATCAAATTCCCCAAAACGCCGGTGGGTTGGCAGCGAAATAGTGCCGCCACCGCTTTCGGAGTAAACCAATCGGGCAGGGCAAGATTTGCCACGGCTGTCGCATCGCGTATTTCCATCTGCTTAAAGGTCCGCCATCCGAGCCAGAGCGTGAATGCCGCATAGACCGCACCGGCAATGATGTACGTGATGACGACCGGGGCCTTGGCCAGCTCTGATTCATCGGGATCCCGGCCAGAAATCTTGTAACTGAGGAATATGCCGCCGCTGACGAGAAGCATGATCAAGAACTGACAGCACGCGGCGAACGCCGCTCCGCCGATGACCGAGCGCGCCGTCAGCGCACACCAGCCAGCCGAGCAGATCGTCGCGGCTACGAATCCGATGCCTGGCAGTACGTCGCCGAGCAGCAGCTTTTGGCCGGAGACGATCATGGTCGCGCCGTGGACGGCGACGAGCGCGAGAATGGCAATGGTTCCCGCTAGGAGCTTGGTCCGCCACAACCGTGAACGCTCCAGCGGTTGGCCCAGCAGCAAGGGCCAGGTGCGCAGCGGAAACTCGTAACCGAATGGCGCGGCGGCCAGAACTAGGCAGCCTGCGAAGAAGGCAAAGGCAGCTATTGCCATCAAGAATCTTGCGAACACGCCTTGCGAAAAAAGCCCGATCAAATTCCCGACGTCGGTGATTGCGCAGACCGACCATGCGAGACGCAAAGCCTGGAGTTCTTTGGCGAGTCCTGGGTTCATGCTATTTCAGAGTGGCGACGAAAACTTCCTCCAACGTGAGCGCTTCGGAGGTCAGTGATTCGGGCGAGAGTCCTTTCAATTGCTCCAGAATCTGTCGGCCTTCGCCGTTGACGATGAGTTCCAATTCCCGTCCGTTGCGGCGCGTGTGAATAGCGCCCTTAAACTCTGTGGCTGGCGCCGGTTGGGCGAAGCGTGCGCGGATTTTCTGGTAACGCTCGCGGGCCGCATCGGCTCCAAGCGTCAGCACAGCGCGGCCAGAGTCCATGATCGTGAACTCGTCAATCAGGCCTTCAAACTCGGTGATCAGATGCGTGGAGACGAAGATGGTGCGATTGCCGGGATCGCTTTCCTGATACGCGCCAATCACGGTTTCAATGAACTCGCGCCGCACGATGGGATCGAGTCCGGAGGTTGGTTCATCCAGAAGAAGTAGTTCCGGCTCCGGGCAAATCGCGGAGATGAGAGCGACCTGAGTTTTCTGACCTTTGGAAAGTCCGCCGGTCTTTTGCGAGGCATCGAGCCGGAAGCGTTTCAGCAAGTCAGTTTCGGTGTCGCGATTCCAGTGGTCGCGGAACGAGCCGAGGTAATCCAGCGTTTCGCGCACGGTCATCCACGGATAAAACGCCACGGAATCCGGCACGTAGGCGATCTTGCGTTTTACTTCGACTTCGTGTTTGTTCGGATCGAGGCCGAAGACGTGGACGCTCCCCCCGTGCGGACGCAGGAGATTCAACAGGCATTTCATCGTCGTGGTCTTACCCGCACCATTGCGACCGAAAAGCCCGTAGCACTTGCCGCGAGGCACGGTGAGGCTCAAGTCATGCACGGCGTCGCTCTTGCCGTAGGCGTAAGCTAGGTTGGCGATTTCAATGGCGGGCGTCGTTGTGTTCATGGCTTTCACTCCGGTTGCTGGCTTTGGTGGTCACGCTTTTTCTCTTCGAGCGCATCCAGTCGTTCGCGCACCAGTTCGAGAAATTCCCCACGCGGCACTTGCAGGTGATGGGCGGCCACAACGGCCTGATCAATCTCGTCGAAGAGCAACTTGCGGCGGGCATCCTTCTTCAGCGGGGAATGGTTGCCTTTGAGGAAGCAACCCTTGCCGGGGAGGGTTTCAATGATGCCCTGGCTTTCCAGCTCGGTGTAGGCCTTGGCGATGGTATTACGATTCACCCGAAGCTCCTCGGCCAGCGGGCGGATGGAGGGAAGGGGTTCGCCGACCTGCAACGCACCCGAGGCCGCGGCGGATTTAATCTGATCCACCACCTGAAGATAAACCGGTTTGCCGGACTTGAAATTAACTTGCAGCATCATAACGCTGTCATCTGTCATATGACACTAGGACAGTCCTGCATTGCCGTCAAGGATTGTTTGGGAAGTATTTCGTGGGGTGCGGCCCGGCGCGGGTGCCAGGAGCCGCGCGTTTGTTTTGCCGCGGCACTCAAGAAACCGGCAAGGTCAGAGGAAGTTGTGAAGTAGGATCCCTCGCCTTCGTGTCGCCGGTTATTTCTTGCGCGCTGGATCGGCTGTGGTTCAGTCTGGTTTGCGCCAGGGCACATTGCCCAAGAACAGAAACAATGTGAACAACCAGAGTGTATGAAGAAACTCATTGCAGCAGCCTCGATTTCCCTTTCGGCCATCCTGTTGTTGAGCGGCTGTGTGGCCGCGATTGGGAATCGGGGGACGGATCGCAGCACCGGCACCTTGGGCCAGCAGTTGATTGACTTGCAGAAGGCCAAGGACGCGGGCGCCATCAGTGAGGCGGAGTACGAGACGCAAAAGGCCAGATTGCTGGAGAACAAGTAAACGCGAAGCGTGGCAACGCGGTTTCGCCGCTAACGCTTTCCGGCTTTCGGCGATGGACTTTCCTCAGCCCACGGCCATGCCGATGAGGAATTCGATGTTGCTGCCGGTCTTTTTGAGTTTGCCGAGCAACAGTTCCATCGCTTCCACGGGCGGCACGCCGGTGAGGGCGCGACGCAGCAGGACGATCTTGTTGAGTTCGTCCGGGTGGTAGAGCAGTTCCTCTTTGCGTGTGCCGGAGCGCTCGATGTTGATCGAGGGAAAAATCCGGCGATCCACCAACGCGCGGTCGAGGTGGACTTCCATGTTGCCTGTGCCTTTGAATTCTTCAAAAATCACTTCGTCCATGCGTGAGCCGGTGTCCACGAGCGCCGTGGCAATGATGGAAAGCGAACCGCCTTCCTCGATGTTGCGCGCGGCACCGAAGAAGCGCTTGGGTTTGTGCAGGGCGTTCGCATCCACGCCACCGGAGAGAATCTTGCCGGAGTGCGGTTGCACGGTGTTGTAGGCGCGAGCCAGACGCGTGATGGAGTCGAGCAAGATGACGACGTCGCGCTTGTGTTCGATCATGCGCTTCGCCTTCTCAATGACCATCTCGGCGACCTGCACGTGGCGCTCCGGCGGCTCGTCGAACGTGGAGGAAATCACTTCCGCACCGATACAAGTGCGCTCCATGTCGGTGACTTCTTCGGGCCGCTCGTCAATGAGCAGAATGAAAAGATAAGTCTCGGGGTTGTTTTTGAGAATCGCGTTGGCGAGCTTTTGCATCAACACGGTTTTGCCGGTGCGCGGCGGCGCGACGATGATGCCGCGCGTGCCTTTGCCGATGGGGCAGACGAGATCGAGCACGCGGGTGGAAAGTTCTTCCTTGCCGGTTTCAAGAATGAAGCGCTTGTTCGGAAACAGCGGCGTCAGGTTCTCGAAATGCGTTTTGTCCTTGGCTTTGTCCGGCTCTTCGCCGTCCACGGCCTCGACCTTGAGCAAGGCGAAAAACTTTTCTTTCTCCTTCGGTGGGCGGATCTGGCCGGCGATCAGGTTGCCGGTCTGTAAATCGAACCGGCGAATCTGCGAGGGCGAAACATAGATGTCCTCGGGGCAGGGGAGGTAATTGAAACTTTGGGAACGCAGAAACCCGAAGCCTTCGGGCAAAACTTCCAGCACGCCCTCGGAAAAAAGCACGCCCGCGCGTTCGGCGTTCTTCTGGAGGATGTGGAAGATGACCTCGTGCTTGCGCATCGTGCCGAAGTTTTCGACGCCCAAATCCTTGGCCATGTTGTTCAGTTCGCCCATGGGCAAGGCTTGGAGCTTGGCGATGTTGAGCGAGGCGGCGATCTTGTCGCGTTCGTTGCGGCGCGGCTCGGGACGGGCGGGCAAAGCCGGAACGTCCGCCTCGATGGGCCGGGTCGGAGGTTGCAATTCCGCCTCTTCGGCCGGGGCGGGCGGGATGACGGGCTCAGGTCGTGGCGGAGGCGCGGTGATGGTGGCGATCGGCGCGGCGTCGGCAGCATCCAACGGCAGGCTGGCGGCCTCGCGCGTTTTGGCAGATTTGGTTTTGGCCTTCTTGGTGGCGACTCGTGGCATAAAATCTATTCCTCTCGTGTTCAATGGTCCGACGGAGCGAGACCTGCAAAGTCAACCACGTTGATCCAATCCCTTGCTTGGACGGTCAACGGTTGAATTAGTTCAAATTGGCTGGCTACCCGTCGGAGCGTGCGCGGGATTCTGGTTCAATACGGCAAGGGGAATCTCGCGGTCAGTTCCCGGACACGTTGGCGCACCTTGGCGATGGCGTCAAGATTCTTTATGTCGAGCAGCACCTCGCTAATCATGTCGGCGATGGCAGCCATCTCGGACTCGCTCATGCCGCGCGTTGTGACGGCAGGTGTGCCCAGACGAACGCCGCTGGCTTGGAACGGCGAGCGCGTCTCGAAGGGAATGGTGTTTTTGTTGACGGTAATCCCAGCGTCATCGAGCGCGATCTGGCAATCCTTGCCGGTCAGGTTGCGCGCGCCCACGTCCACCAGCATGAGGTGATTGTCCGTGCCGTCGCTGACCAGGCGAAAGCCGTTGCGCTTCATGCCTTCCGCCAAGGCGGCGGCATTTTTTACGATGGCTTGCTGATACAGCTTGAACGCCGGCTGGAGCGCTTCGTGAAAGCAAACCGCCTTGCCCGCGATGACATGCATGAGCGGCCCGCCTTGAATGCCAGGGAACGCCTGCGAATCAATCTCCTTCGCGTACTTTTCCCTGGTCAGAATCAACCCGCCGCGCGGTCCGCGCAGTGTCTTGTGCGTGGTCGTGGTGACGAAATCCGCATGTTCCATCGGGCTGGGATGAATCCCCGCTGCGACGAGGCCGGCGATGTGCGCGATGTCTGCCAGCAAATACGCGCCGACTTCGCGGGCGATCTCGCCCATGCGTTTGAAATCAATGATGCGTGGATACGCGCTGGCCCCGACGGTGATCATCTTGGGCAGATGTTCACGCGCCATGGTGGCGAGTTGATCGTAATCAATCCGCTCGTCGTCCTTGCGTACGCCGTAGTGGACGATCTCGAAGAACTTGCCGGAGAAATTCGCCTTGTTGCCATGGGTCAAATGGCCGCCGTGGCTCAGGTCCATCGTGAGCATCTTGTCGCCGGGCTTGAGGAAGGCGAAATAGACCGCCATGTTCGCGCCGCTGCCCGAGTGGGGTTGGACGTTGGCGTGTTCTGCACCGAACAGCTTCTTGGCGCGGTCAATCGCCAGTTGTTCGACAACATCCACGTTTTCGCAGCCGCCATACCAGCGCTTCTTTGGGTAGCCCTCCGCGTACTTGTTCGTGAGTACCGAACCTTGCGCCTCCATGACGGCGGGGCTGGTGAAGTTCTCGCTGGCGATGAGTTCGATGTTTTCCTGCTGGCGCAGGCGTTCGTGTTCGACGACTTCGGCGATGGCCGAGTCAACTGCGCGCAATCGGTATTCCGGTGAGATCATTCGGGGTTCCATCTTGTTCACGCGGCGCTCGTGGCGGCCGCCTTCAAATTTAGTGGTGAGGAAAATATCGAGGTAATTTTTGGCCTGGTCCGCCGTGGTAAACTTGCCCGAGAGGCAGAGCACGTTGGCGTCATTGTGCCGGCGCGTGAGCGAGGCAGACTCGCCATCACAGACCATCGCGGCGCGCACACCGTGGACCTTATTGGCGGTGATGCTCATGCCAATGCCCGTGGTGCAAACGAGCAAACCAAACTGGGCTTTGTGACTCGCCACCATGTTGGCGACAAGTTGGGCGTAGTCCGGATAGTCCGTGGACTCCTTGCTGTGGGTGCCGAAGTCCGTGAAAGTGACGCCGCGCTCCTGCAAATACTTCTTCAGCGCCTCCTTCAAATCGAATCCGCCGTGATCCGCACCGATGGCCACCGTCGCGGTCTTTCCACCTGCCACCGCCTTGACCATCACACTGGTTTCACCTTGCTCGATGAACCGCAGCAACGACGCAATGCCTTGCTCGATCTGATCACGACAGTTGAGATAAATGTCGTACGAACCGCCAATGGGATCGCTAATGTCCTTTTCGTACGGGTCGAGGGTTTCATCGAACTCGCGCAACAGGAAGGTCTTCTCCGCTGCCTGCGGGTAGAGCAGCGTGATGGTGTCCACGTGGCTGTGCGTCATGCCGAGGATGTAATCCGCCTGTTTGACGAGATCCGCCGTGAGCATCTGGCTGCGCTGACGGGAAATGTCCACGCCCAGTTCCCGCATGGCCTGCACGGAATAGGTGCTCGGCGGCAAACCGTCCGCCGCGCCCAATCCCGCGGAAATGGCGCGGTAATCCGTGCGCCCCTGCGTGGCATGGCGGAACAGGCCCTCAGCCATGGGGCTGCGGCAGATGTTACCGGTGCAGACGAAAAGAAAAGTCTTCATTCAATCAGCGACGGGAAGTTTGGTCGGTGCCACCGAATCGTCAACGGTGAAATTGCGGGGAAATCGGATAATCTAGAAGCCATCTCATAAATACCTCAAGAGGATAATGGCTGCACCCAGGTGAAGGAAACCTTGGAAGTTTTCCGCGTGATATTCGTAGCGCACCACCAACCGACGGAAGTTAAACAGCCAGGCAAAGAGCCGTTCGATC
>JBGAIM010000032.1:0-12500 GCA_044225555.1 Limisphaerales bacterium
CAGGTGGACAATTTCCACAGCACCCGTTTGGGTGTCTCTTCCGTGATGGATGGGAAATCAGTTTGCACGTGCGCCTGCAGTTTACGCGAGCGGGTCAAGACCCTTCTGATATGCTAACGGGTTTGAGCAGAAGAATTGTTAGAGCGCCAGGACACCCTGCCCCATTCGACGCGCTGCAATTTCACAGTATTGTTCATTTTGTTCGATTAGGACGCACTTGCGGTTCATGTCTTTCGCCGCCCGTGCCGTTGTTCCAGACCCTCCGAACGGGTCGAGGATGGTTTGTATCTGCTTCCCGCCTGCGCGGTCGGCGTAGTCTATGCACCACCGCATCAGGTCGAGGCTTTTTTGCGTCGGATGCTCTTTGCCGTCCGTTAGCGCCTTGCCCCTGCTGATGTCGCAGATGCGGAGCGCCTTGTCGTAGCTCGTCCACGCCAGTTCCCCGTCCGACAGCGAGAAGTCGCGCTGCATTTTATTCCAGACCAGCCAGCCCATTCTCGGTGGCAGCGCGTCCGTGAAGTAGTTCCCTCCCCATACGATTGCCTCGTCGCAGTGGTGCATCGCCATTTCCAGCAGCCAGCGCGGGGTGCGCTCGGCGTCCCAGTCGGTGTCGCCGTAGTGCTTCCATCCCCATTTGCCGTTGTTCTTTGCCGCCGCCGCGTCCGCTCCGATTCCATACTTCGGGTCAGTCAGCAGCAGGTCGTATCGTCCGAGCGTCGGGATGATTTCGGCGCTGTTGCCGTGATACAGAGTTACGTATTCGTCGCTGTAGAAAGGCGCTCTAACCACCGGATGCAGCGAATGAGCGCCGCGCACGTCGGTTGCAGTTTGGATGGTTTCAGTGGCGCTCATCGCTGATCCGGGTCGTTCGGAGGCGTCTCCGTTATCTGGATCACATGCCTGCCACGGTAGTATCTTTGCGCAGCGCGGCAGTGTCCCATTGCGTTTTTCTTCGGCAGCGGGATCGCCGTGATATACACGGTCTTTCCTTCGTCGGTGAGGTAATAGACCCACCACGTCGCCTCCGAACCACGCGCTCCAGCGAACCTTCGGTTCGCCGGTCGCTTGAGAGTCGCAGTGTTATTCGGCATCGGTTTCCTTTCGCTCAGGTCGCTGAGCTTGGTCGTTACAGCACTCTAGCCACGCGCTGATAAATTCGGACGCAACTTGCGGCACGATTGCATTGCCATAGCCTTTAAGCGCACTTCGTTCCAAGACGACGGAAACCCCATCGCAATGCAATAGACCGTCGAAATCACCGTCCAGGGCGCGCCGCGCTCTAGCAAGCGGGTCGCCATTGATGGCGAGTGGCGCTGTCTCTGGCTCAGAAACGCATTGCTGCGGCTGATGTCCTTGCCGTCCCGTGCGGCCGGCGTCGGCCAGCCAGTAGAGTCTTTTCCGTTGGTGTCTTGCCCCGAATGAATCAGCGCGCAAAACTGCCGCCCCAGTGGCGTAGCCACAGGCTTCAAGGTCACTTGCTGCCCTGTCCCACCATCCCCACGGTATCGCGCTTGCAACCTGCTCTCCAAAGACAACTGGAGGCTCACAGTCTTTGATGAGGCTAGAGAATTGCGGCCAGAGATCGCGGCTATCGCTGTGGCCCTTCGCTCCGCCATGCGCAACGCTCCCGACCGAGTAGGGCTGACATGGGCACGACCCTGTCCAGACTTTTTGATTAGTTGGCCATCCGGCCAGTTTGAGAGCGAGACTCCATCCGCCGATTCCGGCGAAGAAATGACATTGGACATATTCAGTTAATTCGGTTGCTTTGATTTCGGTGATGCGGACGGCTCGCCGACTCGCCGCCGCATAGTTCACCGTTAGCCGTCACATCGTGCATATTTTGCATCCTCCAGCAGAGCGACCCTTCCGCGTTGGCGTCCTGCCCGCTGCAAACAGTTTAGCGAGTTCTCGCAGTGAGGCTGGCCATGTATCCCGGCCTGGTGAGCGGTAGGTGTGGCCGCTGCGGTCTTCGTCCTGGCACGCATCCTCATAGATTGCCGGCCAATCGCGCCAGAGCACATACCACTCATAGAGTGTTTGTAGCGGGCATCTGGCGCAATCGGTGCGCTCAGGCACTTTGACGCCTCGCCGCTCCAGATACCCGAGGACATCTTGCAAGCCCCATCCGATTTCGCGCAGCGGGTGGCGGGTTGAGACCAGTAGATCAATGCCGTATTCCGCACCCACGCGCTCGCCCTCATCTGCCCGCAGTCCCACATAGGCGATTGCGGGCAGTTCTTTTATCACCCACCTTTCAAATGGGACGATCTTGAGATGGTGCGTGCAGAATCGGGCTCTCCAGTTTGGGAGCATTTTCTCACGAGCGACCAATTCGGCCAGCGTCATCTCAGGCAGTCGAACGATCGGGGCTTGCAAGATGTCCTCTAGCCGTTGCCAGTGTGCTGCCATTGGCGGGAGTTCATCGCCCGTTGGGGTGCATACGAACTCATAGCGGCGAGGCTCATTCTCGGCCAACCAAAGCGCCATCGCAGTAGAGTCTTTGCCGCCGGAGATGGCGACGATGTGACGGCTAACCACCGGCTGCAAGCGAACGCCGGTTAAGTCTGGCAGTAAATCGAGAGCGTTATTCATTGTCCTGAGTCGCAGGCCCGGCGTCGTTGAGCCGGACGTTGGGCTGTTTCTTGATTGAGTCCCACAGTTGCAGACGTTCATCGCGTCGCTGACGAGCGGCTTTCCACGCTCTTTGCCGCCAGTAAGCGATGCAGTCAGACCTTGCGCCACTTGGCTCGTGTCTGCCGCCGCAATCGTGGCATTTCGCCGTCACAAGGCAGCGCACAAGTGCGCTGTGTGAGACACCACATTCCTTGCAGACCGAGTAGGCGGACAGGTTCGGACGCCGATCCTCCGAGCCGACTGTTTTTCCAGCCACCTGCCGCCCCAAATCTTGAATCTCACGAGCCAGATAGAGTTCGTTTTGCACCAGTTCATGTTCTCGCGCCTCACATTGAGTCAGGTTGGTTGTTAGCACTCTGATTCTGTGTGCTAGTTCCTGATGCAGTAGGTCGCCATTTTCTGCCATCTCCAGCAGTTCTGCGTTTAGTGCGCTTGCGACCTTTTGGCCATCCACCGAGTTTTGCGTTTTCACGAGCAGCCTTCGCTTTCTTTGGTGTCGAAACGCTGCCGAGCAGCGCCCCGACGTTGATTTCATTTCCGCAGTGCGGGCATTTCATACCCATTGCCCCATACCGATATGGTTTTCGGATTTGCCAGCCACGATGTCACAAATAGTTGCCAGATTTTGTGACAGCCAGTTTTGGCTCACTGCTGGCGTGTAGCAGTATCCATCCACCACCACATCGTTGGTGGTTTCGGTTTGCTCGCCGTTCTTCCATGCGCGTTCGCGCACGGACACACGAGCGTTAATCTTGGTTTCCCGAACGGTTTGGCGTTCGGCCAGTGTTGAGAAGATTGACTTCATGCCTCCGACTATACCTAGCTGTTGGGTATTGTCAAGCGTCATTCCAGATTTATTTTTGTGAGTCATTTGACGCGACACGCTAACCAGACGCAGGAGCAGCGTTTTGGGCGGCAAGCTGGCGGCGGATGGTTTCATGGTAACGCGGATTGAGGTCGGTAAGCTTCATGGTTTCAAGGTTGGCACTTTGGCGATGACTCTGGCGCGGGCCTGCATCTGAAGGACGAATTCAACGTGTTTGCAGTGCCAGTGTTCCGGGGTGCGTTTGTGCTCGATGGCGCAGGCACATTTTGGCATGTCCGGCCCCGGATCGAGGTCAACAAGCCAGTCCTCGCCGTCCGTCTCCGAGATAACCCGGAAGCGCGTCGGTTCATTGGGGACAGGGGAAACGGTCATCGCTGGGCAGGTCCTTTGTAAGGAACGCGGCACATTTCAAAAACGTGTTGTTCGCTTGTGGCCGGCGTGGTGGTGCCATCGGACCACGTAACACCGCAGCCATACGCCCGCAGGCTGGCGTTTTGTTTGTTGGCCCCGGTGGTAAGAAGCATGTTTGTCTCTTTGCTCCCGGTGCGGATCACCAGGGAAACCCACCAGTTTTCTTCCGTGGTGGCGAAAAAATCAACCGGGATGCCGCTCGGAATGTGCTTGGCCAGTTTGTTACGTTCGCCCCAAGTAAAAGCGCCGTTGACGTTCGGGCGTTGCGCCAAAACACCTTTGGCCAGCAGCCCGTCAATAACTTCGCTGGCAACATCAATCCGGCGCGTATCAAAAAGGCCGTCGGGCCGTTCGTCGAAGCGCGGCACAAACAGTATCTCGATGTCGCCGACTTCTGACTTTTGCCGTCGCAGGCTTCCGGCAATGGCAATCCGGTGGCAGTGCGGCGCAAGGATCTTTTGAAGGTCTTCAGCGACCGGCAACGCGAGTTCGCGGGGGAATTTGGTTTTGGTGCTCATGGTTGGGATTTTTGGAACACGATCCAGTGTGATTTGATCCGCAGCAAGCATCTAAAACGGAAACCTCATCGGGCACGTTGGCCAACATGACGGCCGCCGCCGCCGTAGTCCCGCTGGTAGTCCCGTCCGTTGGAATTGTGGGGGACTGTGGCGGACTATTGCGCGCGGTTTTGTGCTGCAATTTTGCGCTTCCGTCGCAGGTGGGTTTTGGGGTAAAGGGCATTAGATGACTACGGATCAGAAGGTTTTAGGTTCAACTCCTAATGGGTGCGCCACTTCTTCAGGAGGTTGCGTCAGTTTCGAGTTTCCCCGGTTTTCGCCAGAGTCAACGCCAGAGTCAACAAGTTCAGATTGCCACAGTTCTACAAAGCCATCTCGGTGGAGGAATAACACCTGGCGTGGTCCGCACCAATAGGGTTGCCTCACTGCATCAATTGCCGCCCGCCTTGCTTGTTCGCGTTCTATTTCGAATGGTTCGATCATTACCATGGATGGCAACGAATCTACTCCGACAGCGTGCGACTTCAATTGGAACAAAAATCCGTAGGTCATGCGATCCTCGCAATCTTGGTTTCCGCGGCGCTCCATTTCAACCACGCTGGCAGGCCGTTGGCGGGCAGGAAACTCAGTTTGTCACCTTGGGGGGCGTCTCCGTAGGTCTGGCTGATCAGGCTGACGGTTTTGTCGCCAATCAGCGCGGCAATCGCGGAATCGGCCAGGCCGGCGCGACGGTGCAAGGTGACGAAGTACGCGCGGATGCTGTGGGGCGTGCAATGGGGCAAGCCCAGTCGGCGCGCGGCGCGGGCCAGGCTGTGGCCGTAGCTGTGCGGCGCGACCGGTTTCCCGCAGAATCCCGGGAAATACCACGGGCTGGCCGGATGGCGCTTGGCGTGCCACCGCTCGAAGCATTCGAGCAGTTGCCCGAACGTTGGGGAGATTTCCACAAACGGATTCACGCCCTGTTTGCTACGCCGGCCGAGGTGTAATTGCTGGCGGGTGCGGTGGCCGGCCTGTTCCGGGCCAGCATCGAGACGCAATCGGCGCAGTTCAGATGACCGGCAGCCGGTGAACATGCCAAACAGAAGCAGCCACGCGGAGGCTTCCGACCGCACATGGTCAAAGAGGTGGTCGGCAAGCTGGTGGATCACATCGGCACTGGCCGGCATCAACACGCGACTGTGGCGCACGTCTTTGGCTTTCCGGTACCGCGGCCGGTTGGCGTGGATCCAGTTGATTTCAAGCTGGCCGATGGCAACGCCGTAGTTCAGGACGTTGCTCAGGGTGCAAAGGTCGAGGTCAACAGTTCGGGCACCAGTGCCTCTTTTCACTTGCCGCATTCGCCACGCGGCATAGCCGGGGATGAGCTTCAGGCGGATTTCGTCGCAAGGGTAGTGCCCGAAGTAACGCTTCAGAGTCGAGAGCCGAGCGCGTTCCGCGCGGACGAAGGACGAGGGCCTGAATTCAAGGCGTTTGTTCGGGCAATCGGCATCGAGGTAGAGCGTGGCCAGGGTGGCAAAGTCATCGCCCGCGGGTTGCCACTGCTTGCGCAGGGCGAAGGCTACGGCAGTCTTGGCGGTGCGGAATGGCTTGCCGGCGTGATCGAGCAGCAAGCGCCAGGTGCGGCGGCGGTTGATGACCGGACGCGCCCAGAATCGGCCATCGGTGGACCGATAAACTCCGGGAGCAATAACGGTGCGGATCATGGCGCCGATTTACGCAGATTCACGGATGGGACGGTTTTTGTCTGACCGGCGGTGAATGATGGGGGCATGATTACTTACCTTTCGGGCCGGAACCGGCGGCGCGCGGAGCTTTTGAGCGTCGCGCAGATTTCCTTGGCGATCCATAGCTTACAGGGCCAGACGCGGGAGCTGGCGCAATTGCGCCGGCAATTGCTTCGGAAACAGCGGCGTCAGACAGCTCCTGGGGCGCGGTGCTGGAACTAGCGTCAGCGTAGGCGCTCAACAGTTCATCCACCACGGTGCTGACGGGGCGGTTTTGGTGTTTGGCCAGCCGGCGGACGCGGGCGGCCAACCGGCTCTTGACCCATGAGCCAATGAATACTTTGCCCTTGTCGCGTTGGTTCGGCATATGACAAACGGTGTATAACACCGAGGCGTGGGCAGGTCAACAAAAGATTTTTACAAAAAACTGTTGACGTGTGTAAAACACCGTGAGAATCTACGGACGCATATGGGACAACGCACCGGAAAATCTTTCATCGGCGGTTACATCAAAAAGGACACCAAGGCCAAGCTTAACCGTGTGGCCAAGGCGCAGGACCGCAGTTTGTCTTACCTGATCGAAAAAATTCTGGAGTCAGGTGTAAAACACCTGGAGGAACAAGCGCAACTGAAGAAAGCCGCGTGAGCGAATTTCCGGCGGCGATGACCGTTGCCGGGTAAACCACAAAAAGAACCACTATGAAAACACTACTGACGATTGCCGGTAACACTTACCTCCTGCCGACGGGCGCGGATGCGGCCACGATCCTGAAACAACTCAGCGGAGCGGTGCGGTTGAAAGAAGAAACGCACTACGGGCCGGGAGATGCGACAAGCGCACGCTACGGCGATGAATATTTCTCCGCGCGGGTTCTGGGTGATCGGCGGGAGTCGGTGCGGGTGGAGTTGGTGGATGAGGCGGATGTTTGCAGCCAACACGCATGGGAACAACGCTGCGCGGCTTCGAATGCGCGGATCGAGGCGGCGAAGGCCAAGGCGGTGAATGTGCCGGTGAATGTGCCGGTGGATGGCGGGCCGGCGGGAGGATAGCGCCCGCTGGCCCAATCTGGCCCAAAGCAACATGAGTGCGAAATCACTGAAGGCGTGGCGGGCGAAGCCGCAAAACCAGCGGTGCGCGTGCGGTCGGAAGGCGGTGGCGTGCAAGTTTGGGGAGATGGTGTGCGCGGTGTGTCTCCCGCCGCCGGTGAAGAAGGACTTCGCGGGGAAGCGGCGCGGCATGTTGGTGCATGTGGAGAGCCGGGTGTTGACGGAGAAATACGAACTGGCCCGCGGCGAGGAAGCCCCGATCTGCGGCGCGAGTCTGGAAATACTGGAAGCGAGGTTGAAGGCGGCATGAAAACGAACCGAGTCCTTTTGATTTGCGGCGGCAAAGGCAGTTGGTCGGTCACGCTTTGCTTCGGCAAAGTCATGTGGCATTGCACCAACGGCGCGGCCAAGTATCGCCACGAGTGGTGGCTGCGCTTTGGCTGGGGCATTGACCGGCCCGACTTCGCCATCTTCCTGACGCCCGCCCTGCGCTACCTCCCGTGGCACAAGGGCGTGCTCAGTGAGATCAAGGCACTCGGCACAACGTCCAACTCGGCAAGTCTGTGGCTCGACTGGTTGTGCCTTCAACTCCAAATCATGATTGGCCACTCCCAAAACCTCAAAGAGATGACCCGTAAGGAAGTCGCTTCCATCGGGGAGTTCTCCAAATACGAATGAAATGGTACTACAAAATCATGGGCGGTCACACCCATGTCCGCGTGTTCATGAACGGAGCGAAGTGTGGTGACCTGTGCTTCCGCAACGAAGAGTTCGAGCAGATCAAAGCCGACTCTCAGGAAACCATCATCTTCATCAATGAAACCCCGCAGCATCAAGGTTGAGGCCGACACCGACTTCACCAAGGTAACCTCCAAGATCAGACTGCGCGGCAAGTGGCTGGCCTGATTGACATTCACCTTGACGATCTTCACCCCTACGTGAAGTCTGGAAATACTGGAAGCGAGGTTGAAGGCGGCATGAAAACGAACCGAGTCCTTTTGATTTGCGGCGGCAGTGATGGCAACGGGCCGGCGGCGCGGCAGCGCCGCCCTACCAGGGCCGGGGATGAATTCCTGAGTGTGCCGCAGTTTTGGCCCAGCCGGGCGCATCTTGCGCGCCAGCTTCACGAGGCGCGGACCTGGCAGGTGGTTTGGTTGCTGGTGGCAGTGTGCGGTTGGATCACGGCGGGCGCGATCATTTACCTGGGGCATTGATATGAGCGACGTCAAAGCACGGCAGGCAAGGCCGAAACGAGCGACATGGGGCGGCCAATCGTTGAAGTGCGACCTTTGCGGAAAGTGGACAAAGGCATTTGAGGCGACATGCCACACGCCGACACTGCCAAACACTCTTACCGGACTTCCTGACCACAACAACCCTAAATGGCAGTGCAAGCATTGCTTGGGATGGAATTGATATGAAACTGAATCCGGACAGTGGTTCCAAGGTGTTGGCGAAGGCGGCGGCCAGTGGGGCGCAACGGGTGCGCTTGCTGGGCATGGCGCGGGTGTCGCGGTTGAGCCTGGGTTTTTATTTGCGGCACGGGTTTGACTCGTGGGAGCGCGGCGACGTGATGGAGATGCGGAAAGCCCTGCTCGGCTCGCTGCGCTGTGAGCATGTCATCCGGTTGGCCACAGCGATGGCATGATCCAGGAAGATTTATTCAGGCCGACGCTGGCGAAGCAGTTTGAGGCGTGGAAAACCACGCCGGGCGGGCGGTTCATTTTGCAGCAGGCGTACCGGATTGCGGCGGGTCAGGCGGAGAAGTTCCGGCGGGCGCAGCATCACGGGAGCATTTCGTTGCTCTGGGAGCAGTTGCGGTATCGGTTCGGGTTTGTGCAGGCGATGGCGACGAAGAAGCGGGTGAGCCTGGACAAGTGGGATGGGTTCAAGTTGAACAACAATTTTCGGGCGTATGTGGCCCGGCACATCATGGAGCATCGGCCCGAGTGGCGCGGACTGTTTGCAGTGCGGGAAGTGGGCAAGGTGCGGAAGGCGCGAAAGGTGATCGTGATTGAGGAACGGCGGGCGGCTTAGTCCCCGCGAATAACGCGAATGAACGCAGATTTAGAAATTGCGCCCAGTGGCGCGGTTACGAGGCGAGAGCGGGCGGTGGTTTCTCCCGAGGCCATCGCCCGCGTGCTCGCGGAGCTGGAGAACGCGGCGGAGTTTTTGCGCTCGAGCTATTTCGAGGCGCGGGTGGAGCAGGCCATTGCGGCGGCGGTGGTGCGGTCGCAATCGCCCTGGCTGGATCGCGCCGGCGCGGCGGCGTATTGCCAGTGTTCGACGAGCGAGATTGACCGGGCCGCCGCGGCAGGGGCTTTCAAGACGCATCTGCGGGGCGGGACGCCGTTGTTTCGGCGGGAGGACCTGGACGAAGCCATTGCTTTGGGGCGCTGGCCCAAGCGGCGGGCGGCTTAGTGCCCCGCGAATTCACGCAGATAACAAAACCAAAAAACCATGAACGAAAACACACAGACGGACCAAGGACCGATCAATAATCACTTCATCAACATGCTCGCGGGGCATCGGGAGGGAACGGCCATCACGGAGCTTTCGGAAGCGATGGCCAAGGCGACGGAAGCGGCGTTGCTCACGGGGCGGCCGGGATCGGTGATTCTCAAATTTACTTTCAAGCCGGCGGGCAAGGTGGCTGGGGCGGTGGTGATCGAGGACGACATTACCACGGAGCTGCCGAAGGCCGAGAAGGTTAATTCAATCTTCTATTTCCACGACGGCGCACTGGTGCGGGACAACCCGAAGCAGTTGAATATGGAATTCAAGCCGGTGGAAAGGGCGGTTGGGGAATTGAAGTTGTAGCGGTGAAATCTGCCGCGAGTTAAGGACGGTCAACACGGTAAACCACACACAAAACCATGATCAAAGAAGCAGTTGAAAAATTGATGCAAGTCGGCCGGGATGCCGCCGGCTTAAACATTGAACTGAACACGTTCGGAGAGCCGTTTGCGGTAAAAGCGGATGGCACCATCGTGAAGATGGCGGAGTTTTATCCGCCGCGGCGAATCAAGGCGCGTCCGTCGTTTGTCGAGGTGGGCAGCTTTGTGGCCTACGTAAACCGGTTCAAGTCGTCGGCCACGCTGATTTTTGCGTCACTGTCGGAAACGGGCGCGACGTTTACGGCGATCCTGGACTATCACGAAAAGGTGAAGGGCGAAGACTTGGCCGACTATTGCGCGCATACGGCGACCTTCAGCCTTGTAAAGACTCCGGATTGGTCGGCGTGGACAAGGCAGAACCGCTCGCTCGCGGGCCAGGTGGATTTTGCGACGTGGCTGGAGGATCAACAACACCTCTTCCTTGAGCCGAGCGGCGCGGAATTGCTGGAGCTGGTCCGAAATCTCTTTGGGAAGAAGGATGCGGCTTTCAATAGTTCGATTCGCCTGGACAACGGGGCGTACTCGGTGGGCTATCAGGAGGACATTGAGATTCAGGCCAAGACGGGCTCCGGCTCGATGAAGTTGCCGGCGGAGTTGATTGCCGAGATGTCGGTGTTCGAGGGGTTGGAGAAAAAGGAAGTCCGGGCGCGGCTCAAGACGCGGGTGCAGGACCGGAAGCTTTGGCTTTTCTTCGAGACGATCCAGATGGAGCAGATTGTGCGTGACTGCATCATGGAGGCGGTGTCGGAGATTGCCACGAAGACGGAAATCGTTCCCATGCTGGGAAGCGCCAACTAATCGCCTAGAGGGCTATAAAACGCGCGTATTCGCGCACTGACACACAAGCTGGCCGGGGGGCGCAATGGGGCGCCTCCCGGCGAAAGGAAACGAATGAAGACGACGGTGATACATCACAGCGCGGATTTTGACGGGATATTTTGCCGGGAGATTGCCCGGAAGTTTTTGCCAGCAGATACGGTGTTTATCGGTTGGGATTTTGCCGATGCGCCTTTGGCCATTCCGGAGGGGCCAATTATCATACTCGATTTGCCGGTGGATCGGGTGTTTGGGTTCGACTACGCCAAGGTGGGTAACGAGCGCGGGCCACAACATCCGCCGGGCCTAATCTGGATTGACCACCACAAGACGAGCATTGAAACGCACCCGACGGACATTCCTGGATACCGAATTGACGGCGTGTCGGCGTGCCGGCTGGCGTGGCAGTGGTTTGCGCTTCATGCTGCAACGCCAAACCCGGAACAGTTCGCGCTTCCTGACAAGCAACATTTCTTTGACCGGCAGGTACAAGAGCCGGTGGCGGTGCGGTTGGCGGGCGAATACGACGTTTGGGACAAGCGCGATCCAAACGCCGAGGTGTTCCAGTTTGGGCTACGCAGCCAGGAGCTAACGGAAAACCTGTGGGATTTAATGCTGGTCAATGAGGACTCGGACGTTGAACAGAAGGACGTTGGCCAGATCACGGTTGACGCGCTTTTGGAGAATGGCCGTTTGCTGCAACGCTACCAGCAGCGCAACGACGCCAATTTGGTAAATTACCGTTCGTTCATGGTCGAATGGGAGGGGCTGAAGTTTCTGACGCTGAACACGGGCAGCTTCAACAGTCTTACCTTTGCGGCCATGGACGTGCCGGAGACGGGCCACGATGCGTTGATGGGCTTCCGGTGGGATGGCAAACAATGGTCGGTGAGTCTCTACCACGCCAAGCACCGCACGGACCTGGATTTATCAGCCATCGCCAAGCGGCATGGCGGGGGTGGTCATCGCGGCGCGTGCGGATTTGTAACCAAGGCGCTGCCGTGGCTGTGAACCTGAAAGAACTGGCGGCGTGGGAGCGGAGCGAGCCGGAGCGGCTGGAGGAACGGGCCGATGCCTGGGAGTGCGCGGCCACCGTTCCGGGCGCGCGGTTGCTGCGGCTGGTGGAGCTGGCGTGTCAGGCCCGCAAGGCGGCGGCCAACTTGCGGGCCATGCGGGCGGCCCGGCTCAGAATGAAGGCCGGCAGCGGATTGTGAATTGTGAATAGTGGTGTGAATAAGCCAAGGGTGGTGGCGCGGTGCGCGACGTGTCGGCGGGTGCTGATGGCGAACGGGCTTTGCTCGATGTGCGCGGATCCGGCGGAAAGCGTGGAACGGTTGCGCAAGGCGGCGGAATCGCAGGACATCATCAAACGGCAAGCGATGCGTAAAAGCTCCTGGTGGTTGCGCAAGGCGATCGAGCGCGCCAAAAGCGATCCGCAACTGCCATTGAGCGGGCAGGATGCGGCGTTGCCGGTGGGGGATAGGTAACGTGGAGCTATGAGACGCCGGACTCAAACCGTTGAATTTTGCGAGCGCGTCAACCGGCGTTCTCATGAGCGATTTGTTCCGCCGTCCGGTCTGAAACCCAATGAAATCAAGGCTCTGGCGAGCCTAAAAATAAATGA
>JBGAIM010000033.1:0-12484 GCA_044225555.1 Limisphaerales bacterium
GAAGTCCTCCAGCAACTCATCAACGGGCTGGCGTTGGGTGCGATTTACGCACTCATCGCACTTGGCTATACGATGGTTTATGGCGTCCTGCGCTTCATCAACTTTGCCCACGGTGACGTCTTCATGCTCGGCGCGTTCGCGGGATACTTCCTTTCACCGGTGGTGAATCGCATCTTGCCGGCTCAGTCGTATGTCGGCGGAATACTCGTGCTGGTGCTCGCCATGGCCGTCTGTGCCGCGCTGGGAATGTTGATTGAAATTCTGGCTTACCGCCCGTTGCGCAACCGCCCCAAGCTCACCGTGCTCATTACCGCCATCGGCGTTTCCCTGTTCATCGAATACGCCTGCCAGCATCGCGCTGTGTTTGGTGCCGCGCCGCGCAAGTTCCCCGATTTGATCCCCACCACCACCTGGCATCTCGGCGGGTTGGTGATCAGCACCAATCAAGTGATCGTCTTTGTCACCACTTGCCTGCTGTTGCTCGCGTTGAGGTTCATCGTGCAAAACACAAAGATCGGCACCGCCATGCGCGCCGTGTCCTTCAACGAACAAGCCGCCGCGCTCATGGGCGTAAACATCAATTCCATCATCTCGTTCACGTTTGGCCTCGGTTCGGCGCTCGCGGCGGCGGGTGGAATTCTGTTCGCCATGAATTATGCCAGTATTGATCCATTGATGGGCGTGCAAACCGGACTCAAGGCGTTCGTCGCCGCAGTGTTTGGCGGCATCGGCAATCTGCCCGGCGCGGCGTTGGGCGGCTTGATCCTGGGCGTAATCGAAACTTTTGCCGGTGGCATCCCCGGTTTGTCGAATTACCGCGACGGCATTGCGTTCGCCATTCTCATCGCCGTACTGATCTTCCGACCGGCGGGACTGCTCGGCAAAGTGCAAACGGAGAAAGTCTGATGAACTCCGGCGCCAAACGATTTCTGATCGCCGCCATTGCCGTTACGGCACTGGTGTCGCTTTTCTCCGCGCACTTCAACCGCTACTACCTCGGCATCGCGATTGATATCGGCATCAACATCATCCTCGCCGTCAGTCTGAATCTCATCAACGGCCATACCGGCCAGTTCAGCCTCGGCCACGCGGGCTTCATGGCCGTCGGTGGTTACTCCGCCGCCAAGCTGACCTTGACGCTCCAAAATGTCGTGCCGCCTTGGGCGCAACCGTTGTTGTTTATTGCCGCGCTAATGCTCGGCGGGATAATCGCGGCCGCCACCGGACTCGCAGTCGGCGTGCCGACGTTGCGGTTGCGAGGCGACTATCTGGCCATCGTCACGCTGGGCTTTGGCGAAATCATCCGGGTCATTTTTCAAACCACCGAAGCCTTCGGCGCGGCCACCGGCCTGACGGGGATTCCCCCTTGGACCAACTTCGGCTGGGCTTGGAGCGGGGCCGCCCTCAGCGTATTCGTCGTCACCTGTCTGGTGAATTCCACCTACGGACGCGGCTTCATTGCCGTCCACGACGATGAAGTAGCGGCGGGTGCCAGCGGCATCAACCCGGTGCGGTACAAGGTCACCGCCTTCGTCATCGGCGCCTTCTTTGCGGGGATTGCCGGCGGAATCTACGCGCATCATAAATCATTTCTTTCCCCCACCGGCTTCGACTTCATGAAGTCCATTGACATCGTCGTGATGGTGATTCTCGGTGGCATGGGCCGGACGGTCGGCGTCATCATTGCCGCCGTGTTGCTCACGCTGTTGCCGGAATTCCTGCGCGGCTTTGCGGATTACCGCATGATCATCTACTCACTGCTCATCATCGTCCTGATGCTCGCGCGACCGCAGGGGTTGTTCACGTTTGGCCGGACCTCGCAGAAAGCATGAGCGACGCGCTGCTGCAACTCAACAAGGTCACCATCCGCTTCGGCGGATTGACAGCGGTGTCGGAAGTGGACTTGCAGATTGAGGCGCGGGAACTCATCGGCCTCATCGGCCCAAACGGCGCGGGCAAAACCACCGTGTTCAATCTGATCACGGGCGTTTACCAACCGACTGAAGGGAAGATTTTTTTCAACGGACAACCGACCGAAAGCCTGAAGCCCCATCGCCTGGCCGCACAGGGCATCGCCCGAACGTTTCAGAACATCCGGCTGTTTGCGAGCATGAGCGTCTTCGACAATGTCCGTGCTGCCGTCCAAGTCCATCGCCCCCATGGCATCCGCGACGCGCTCTGGCGCGGCCGCTCCTTCCGCGATGGTGAAGCCGAAGTTACCCGACAGGTCATGGAGTTGTTGGATATCTTCAACCTCGGTAAACAGCGCGACGAACCGGCCAAGAGCCTTCCGTACGGCAGCCAGCGGCGATTGGAGATTGTCCGGGCCCTCGCAACCAGGCCCAAACTGCTCCTGCTGGATGAGCCGGCGGCGGGAATGAACCCTACGGAGAAAGCCGAGTTGACGAAGTTGATCCGGTTCATCAAGGAGAAATTCCAAATCGCGGTCCTGCTGGTCGAACATGACATGCAGGTGGTGATGGGCATCTGCGAACGCATCGCCGTGCTGGACTACGGCGTGAAGATCGCCGAGGGGACGCCGGCGCAGGTGCGTGCGAATCCCAAGGTCATCGAAGCGTATCTCGGAGAGGAGCACGTTAAGCATGCTTGAGATTCGCGATCTGAAAGTCAGCTACGGCGCGATCAACGCCCTGCACGGGGTCTCCTTGTCGGTAAAACCCGGAAGCATCGTCACGCTCATCGGCGCCAACGGCGCGGGCAAGAGCACGACGTTGCGAACCATCTCGGGCCTGGTGAAACCACAATCCGGCCAGATTCTCTACGACGGCAAGAGCATCTCCGGCTTGCCCGCCCATCAAATCGTGAAGCTCGGGCTTTCACACGTGCCCGAGGGCCGAATGGTATTTGCGAATCTCACCGTCCATGAAAACCTGATGATGGGAGCGTATCTGCAACACGACAAGGTGGTCATCCAGCA
This sequence comes from Limisphaerales bacterium, assembly GCA_044225555.1. Lineage (GTDB taxonomy): Bacteria > Verrucomicrobiota > Verrucomicrobiia > Limisphaerales > JADLHS01 > JADLHS01. The sequence continues at coordinate 2,939 of JBGAIM010000033.1, forward strand.
GGAGCTGGAATTGGTGTTCAAAACCTTCCCGCGGTTGAAAGAAAGAGACAAACAGATCGCCGGCACGCTCTCGGGTGGCGAGCAACAGATGCTTGCCATTGGCCGGGCGCTGATGAGCAAACCAAAGTTCCTGATGATGGACGAGCCGTCACTCGGCATCGCGCCATTGCTGGTGAAAACGATCTTTGAAAAGATCGTCGAGATCAACCGCGCGCACGGCATCACGATTCTGCTCGTTGAACAAAACGCAAACCTGGCGCTGGAGATTTCCCACTTCGGCTACGTGCTGGAGACCGGGCGGATTATCCTGCAGGATGAGTCCGCAGCCCTACGCCAGAATCCGCAGGTCAAGAGCGCCTATCTCGGCGGCTAACTCCAGCCAGCGGGCATGGCCATGAAAGTTGTTCTCGAAACGCCTCGGCTGGTATTGCGCGAATTGAGCCTGGCTGATTTGGATTTTGTTGCCGCGATGCTCGCACACCCGGAGGTGATGAAGTTTTGGCCCCGACCTTACCGGCGTGACGAGGCGGAGTTGTGGATTATCAGGTTCCAAGAGCGCTACGCGACCGACGGCTTCGGCTACTGGCTGGCGCTTGACAGAGCCAGCGGGCAGCCGATTGGCCAGGCCGGCTTACTGCGGCAGGAGGTGAACGGCGTGGTTGAAACCGGCATCGGCTACATCATCCATCGCCCGTTCTGGCGGCAAGGCTACGCGACGGAAGCGGCGTTGGCGTGCCGTGATTACGCCTTCAACACGCTGGGCAAGAAGCGAATCGTGGTTTTGGTTCGACCGGAAAATTCCGTCTCGCAAATGGTCGCCCGCAAGATTGGCTCGCAGCCGGAAGGAACCACCGTGCTCGCGGGCTTTGTGCATACCGTGTTTGTAGGCACACCGTAAATGTTGCGCCGCCGCCGTGGCTCGGATAGGCAATTGAATTTTGCCAATCAGTTCGGCGCGTGTTAAAGATGTTTTATGAACGTCCAGTCGCGGCCTCGGCGCGCCGCCTTCACGCTGATCGAACTGCTCGTGGTAATCGCCATCATCGCGATTCTCGCCGCGCTGCTGTTGCCGGCGTTCTCCCGGGCCAAGATCGCCGCCAAGAATACGGCTTGCAAAGGCAACCTGCGCCAGTTGGGAATCGCCTTAACCATGTATTCATCTGAAACCCGCACGTATCCTTACACCGTGGACGCCAACGTTTCCAAGATTTGGTACATGTTTCTCGCGCCGTACTATGCGAGCAATTACAACATCATGACCTGCCCCACGTTCAAGGGCGAGTGGCCCATTGAGAAGGCCATCGTCTGGATCGATGGCAATGCGTATCACCGGGATCCGTCGGGTTATGTGAGTGTGGCCGAACCGGGGGGAATCGCCGGGGTCAGCTACGGGTATAACGGCTTCGGCGTGGGGTCGGCCAACGCCACGAGTTGGTATGCGAACCTTGGCCTGGGCTTGCAGGTGAATAACGGCCAAAGCATGCCCACGGTCAAGGACTTTGACGTGGTGGCGCCGGCGGATATGCTCGCGATTGCCGACTCGATGCCGCAACCCGGTTACGAATACATTTATGCGTTTCTGCTTTCCATCAGCAGCAAGCCGTCGCCAGAACGTCACAATGGCGGATCAAACTTCACCTTCACCGATGGTCATGTCCTCACCGTAAAGAACAAAGACTTTGTGGACAACGGTGATGCCAATCGTCGTCGTTGGAACGTGGATCACGAACCCCATTACGAAGTCAAATTCTAACCCAGGCCCATCGGGGGTTGCCAAAGGTCGCGGTTGAAATCATCTCCTCTCCCATCAATTCCCATCGCCCTCACCATTGCCGGCTCGGACAGCGGTGGCGGGGCGGGCATTCAGGCGGATTTGAAAACGTTCGCCGCCCTCGGGGTTCACGGCACCAGCGCCATCACCTGTATCACGGCGCAAAACCCGCGTGGGGTCTCCGGCATCCAAGCCATCCGCGCCGACATGGTCTGCAAACAAATCGAAGCGGTTTTTGCCGAACTACGGCCTGCCGCGGTCAAAACGGGGATGCTGTTCTCGACCGACATCATCCGCGTGGTGGCTGAGCTTCTCGAGAAAGGCAAACGCCCGCGGTTGGTCGTTGATCCCGTGATGGTCGCGACGAGCGGCGCGAGCTTGTTGAGGCCATCGGCGATTCGCACGTTGAAGAAACGGTTGCTCCCGCTCGCCTCGCTCGTCACACCCAATCTCGACGAGACACAATTGCTGGTCGGACGTCAACTACGCACGCTCGAACACTTGCTGGATGCCGCCTTGGAAATTCACGAGCGATTTGGCTGTGCCGCGTTGGTAAAGGGTGGACATCTCAAGCTCGGCACTGACGCGGTGGATGTGTTATTTGATGGCCGACAATTCACCGTACTCAAGGCGCGACGGGTTCAAGGCGTTTCCACGCACGGCACAGGTTGCACGTATTCCGCAGCGATTGCGGCGTTTCTGGCGCGCGGTGAAAAGCTCCCCCGCGCGGTCACATTGGCCAAGCAACTCATCACTCGCGCCATCTCGCACAGTCAACTGGCTGCACGGCATTCGGTGCTCAATCCCTTCGCCGGCTAGAGCCCCTGCTTCAGTTGCTCGCGCAAGGTCTGTCGGGCGCGATACATTCGGCCTGTATTACACCGACCCTAGTCAAACCCCGCGAGGTTTTTCCACAAGAATTGCGGGAACTGGCTTACGGCGATCCGGCAGGTGGCCCGCAAAACGACCATCCGTCTTTTGCTGTAAAAAAGTCGCGCGGTTTTTCCACTTGTGGTGTAAGGAGAATGACAGTTGAATCAATACACACTATGAAAATGCTAAAAAACATCACCGCCCTCGCGTTAACCGCCACCTTTCTTGCCGCGCCGCTCGTTTCGTTCGCGGACGAAAAAAAGAAAGACACCCCCAAACCCTATCCGCTCGACAAGTGCATCGTCTCCGACGAAAAGCTCGGTGAGATGGGCAAGCCCTTTGTGTTTACCTACGAAGGGCAGGAAATCAAACTCTGCTGCAAGTCCTGCCAGAAGGATTTCAACAAAGACCCGAAAAAGTATCTCAAGAAGCTGGAAGGTGCCGGGAAAACGGACAAAAAGTGACGCGCCTAAGCCAACCTCCGGTTGGCCGTGCTGGCACGACTCGCGCTAAAGTAATCACATGAAACGGGCAGCCGCCATCGTTCTGAGCCTGATGTTTGTCTGGCTTCAAGCGATGTCGCCTGCCCAGGTGACTTCCGCGAACGGCAAGCTGGCGCGCAGTTGTTGCTCGTGCAACAAAGCCTGCTGTGTCACGCAGTCCTCGCCCAGTTCGCAGCCCCTGCCCGTCGCGCCGACGCCAGCCGGTGCGCAGACCGATTTTTCCGCCCTCGTCCCGATGCTGGTGATGTGGACACTGCCCGTCACCGCGCCTTCGCAAATTTCTTCTTCCGATTCCGCGCCGCTTCTGGCGCTGGCCGTGCCGCTCTTCACGCGGCATTGCGCCCGGCTGATCTGATTCTTCGTTCGTAATACCCGTGGTGTGTACCGCGCCGTCGTGCCGTGGTGTCCCCGTGTTCGTTTGTGTCCGGAAGAATTGTGTCTATGAAGAAAATAAATCTGCTGAGTCTGATCTGCCTCGCCACTTGCGCTGGAAAGTCGGCCGAGTTTACGGATCTCACACCAATCCCCAGCCCCCTCGCCCCCGAGGCGGCGAGTGTGCTGCTGACGCCAGCCTACGTGAACCAGCTTGCCGAGGAAATGCGCACCAACCACCCGGCGCTGCTCGCCGCTGACTCCCGCACCAACGCCGCCGCCGCCAGCCTCGCCGCCGTGCGCACATGGGATGACCCCATGCTCAAACTCGGCGGTATGGCCGCCGATCAAGAAATGCGCGCGGAAGACGGCGACATTCTTTACGGCGTGGAGCAGAAGTTGCCGCTCTGGGGCAAACCCGGCCTGGCCCGGCGCGTCGCGCGGGCAGAACTCAGCGTGGAGATGGCAAACGCCGATTATCAGTTCCAGATTCTCAAAAGCGAACTGGCCAAGATCGCGTTCCGAACCGCGCTCGCCGAGCAAATCGTAGCGATCGGCGAACAAGACCTCACCTGGCTGCAAACGATGGCCGACACCACGGAAGCGAAATATCAATCCGGCCAGGCCACGCTGGTCGAGTCCCTACAGGTTCAGAACGAGCGGGCCAAGCGCACCACCCAGCTCCAGACCGACCGCGAGAACCTCATGCACGACCGGGTCAGTCTGAACCGGCTGCTGAATCGTGAACTGCAATCGCCGTGGCCTGCCTTGAAACTGCCTGCGGCCGCTGGCCCTGTTTTCTACAACGAGAAACTCATCCAGTTCGCCACGAAGTACGAGCCCAAGCTCCGCATGATGCGCGAACAGATCAACCAGGCCCAAGCGACGGTGGATTCGACGCGCCGTTCACGCGCGTCGGACGTGAGCGCCGGCTTTCTGGGTCGCAACTATTCCGGCAACGGCGATTTTCGCCAGGCTGAATTCATGTTGAGCTTCAGCCTGCCCTTCTTCAACGCGAAGAAGTATCGCGCCGACATTCGCCGCGATGAAGCCCGGCTCAAGACCACGGAACTGGAGGCCTCCGATTACGAACTTTCCGTGCGCGAAGAGGTTCACCACCTCACGGTGAAGATTGACGCAGCCCGGCGCGAGGCACTCGTCTATCGCGACGAAATTATTCCGCGCAGCGAATCCGCCCTCAATAGTGCGCGCGCCGGCTGGGAATCGGGGCGCGGTATGTTTCGCGACGTGCTCGACGCGCGCCGGATGCTGCTCGAAGGCCGGCTCATGTATGCCCGTGCTGTGAGCGAGCAATACCAGATGTTGTCCGATCTCGTCCTGTGCTGTGGCCTCGGCGATCTCGAAGCGCTGCAAATGATCGGTGCCCAGCCGCAAACTGAAAATGGAGGAATAAAACCATGAGAAGTATCGGATCGTTTATGCCTTGGGTCGTATGTGTCCTATGGGTCGCAACCTTGCTTATGACTGGCTGTGGCAAGGCAAACTCCCCGCAGTCCGCCGCATCAGGTGTTAAGTACCACTGCCCGATGCATCCGACCTATGTCAGCGACCGGCCCGGCGACTGCCCCATCTGCAACATGAAGCTCGTGCCCATTGGCGAAAGTGCGGCCAGCAACCAGCCTTCGCTCCCCGGACGCGTGACCATCCATCTTGATCCCGAGAAGCGCCAGCTCATCGGCCTGACAACCTCGCTCGTCCAGACCCAACGGCTGGTCCGCACCGTCCGGGCTACCGCCACGCTGTCGCATGATGAAACCACGCTGACCCGCATCGCCCCGCGCTTTGGCGGCTGGGTGCGCAAGTTGCACGTGAATTACACCGGCCAGAGCGTCGAGCAAGGCGCGCCACTGTTGACGGTTTACAGCCCGGAACTTTTGAATGCAGAAAACGATTACCTCATCGCCTTCCGCAACCTGCGCGGCCAGACGAACAATACCGAGGCCAACCGCCAGCTTGAAACGGCCCGCCGCCGGTTGGAGTTGATGCAGGTGGATGTCGCGGAAATTCGCGCCCTCGAACAGCGTGACACGGCGAATGACGAAATGATTTTCCGCTCGCCGCTCAGCGGGCACGTCATCGCCAAGACCGCCGTCGAGGGCAAGTCGTTCATGGCGGGCGAATCGCTTTACGAGATCGCGCCGCTCCATCGGTTGTGGGTGCTGGCCGCCGTGCCAGAATTTGAATTAAGCGCCATCCGGGTCGGACAAAAGGCGCGCGTGCTTTTTCCGAACCTGAACCAGGAGCCGATTGAAACCGAAGTCACCTTCATCAATCCGCACATTGATCCGCAAACCCGCCGCGGTGAGGTGCGCCTTGAAGTGGACAATCCCGGACACGCCTTGCGACCCGACATGTGGGCGACCGTTGAGATCGAGCAAAACCTTGGCGATGTGCTGTCCGCCCCCGCCAGCGCCGTGCTCGATACCGGCACACGCAACGTGGCCTTTGTGGATCGCGATGACGGTCATCTCGAACCGCGCGAAGTCAAGGTTGGCGCGAAGACCGACGACTATTGGCAAGTGCTCGACGGTTTGAAGCCCGGCGAAAAGGTAGTAACGCGAGCCCTGTTCCTCGTTGATTCCGAAAGCCAGCTTCGAGCCGTCGTCGCAAGCATGGGCGCAAGCGGCGAGCACAAGCATTGAAAAGAACCACGGATGAACACAGATAAACACGGATACCAAAGGAGCGCGGGCTTTAGCCCGCTTCAACGCAGTTCACTCTTTGGGGTCCAGTACGCGTGGAATATTCGCACGGTGAAGCGGCCTAAAGTCCGCGCTCCTTTGCGTGATGCGGTCGCCAATTCTTCTATCCGTGTCCATCCGTGTTCATCCGTGGTTAGAAGCAATTCTCAATGAACCCTCCCCACAAAGATTCGTTCATCGAGCGCCTCATCGAATGGAGCGCGCGAAACAAGTTCATGGTGTTCATGCTCGTCGGCGCGCTGTTCGCTGGCGGCATCTACTGCCTGAAGCGAACGCCGCTCGACGCCATTCCTGATCTCTCGGACGTGCAGGTCATCGTCTTCACACAATGGGAAGGGCGCAGCCCGAATCTCGTTGAGGACCAGATCACTTATCCCATCGTCACCAAACTTGTCAGTGCGCCAAGGGTCCGCGTCGCACGCGGCTACTCGTTCTTCGGCTACTCGTTCGTCTATGCGATCTTCGAGGACGGCACGGATGTTTACTGGGCCCGCTCGCGCGTGCTGGAGTATTTACAGGGGCTCAGCGGTTCGCTCCCACAGGGCGTCACGCCGACGCTCGGACCGGATGCTTCCGGTGTCGGCTGGGGATTCCAATACGCGCTGGTGGACAAAAGCGGTAAAAACGATCTCGCCCAACTCCGCTCTTTCCAGGACTGGCATCTGCGTTACTGGCTGCAAAGCATCGAGGGCGTGGCCGAAGTCGCCACGTTTGGCGGATTCGAGAAGCAGTATCAGGTCGAGTTGGATCCCGACCAACTGCTCGCCTACAACATCCCGCTCACTCGCATCGTTTCCGCGATTCGCAGTGCGAACAACGACGTCGGTGGGCGCGAACTCGAGCGCAACGGTACGACTTATCTCGTGCGCGGCAAAGGCTACATTCAATCGCTTGATGATTTGCGGCTCGTGGTCGTCGGCGCGGACGCGAAAGGAACTCCGGTTCTGCTCAAGGACGTGGCGCGCAATGTCACCGTCGGCCCGGAAATGCGGCGCGGCGCGGGCGATCTCAACGGGGAAGGCGAAACTGTCGGCGGCATCGTGGTCGTGCGCTACGGGCAAAATGTTTTGCAGGTCATTGACCGCATCAAGGCCAAGCTCGCCGAGGCCAAACCCTCCTTGCCGGACGGCGTGGAAATTGTTCCGACCTACGACCGCTCGGGTTTGATTCGCGATTCCATTCACACGCTCACGCGCACGATCATCGAGGAATCTATCATCGTCTGTCTCGTCGTCATCATTTTCCTGCTCGACTTCGGCGGCGCGGCGCGGGCAATCGTTACGCTGCCCATCGCCGTCGCGCTGGCGTTCATCCCGATTTACTTCATGGGACTTTCGGCGAACGTCATGTCGCTCGCCGGCATCGCGATCAGCATCGGCGTGTTGTGCGACGAAGCGGTGGTGATGGTGGAGAACGTTCACAAACGACTCGAACACGCACCGCCCGGACTCTCTCGTGTGCAACGGCAGGAGATCATCATCAGCGCGTGCAAGCAGCTCGGCAAACCGTTGTTCTTCGCGCTGCTCGTCATCACGGTCAGCTTCATGCCTGTGTTTACGCTTGAGGCGCAGGAGGGTCGGCTATTCAAACCACTCGCGTTCACCAAGACCTTCACGATGGCGTGGGCGGCGTTTCTGTCCGTGACCATCGGTCCAGCACTCATTGTGTTGATGACGGGCGCAAAGGTGATTCCCGAACACAAGCATCCCATCAGCCGATTGTTGCACCGGATTTATTATCCGTGGGTCAGCGCCCTGATGCGACGACGGATTCTCTCCATCGCCATTGCCGTGGTCGCGGTTGCCTCGGCGATTCCGGTTTATCTCAAACTCGGTTCGGAATTCATGCCACCGCTCAATGAGGGCACGATGCTCTATATGCCCACATCGCTGCCGACGATGTCCATTACCGAAGCTACCCGGCTGATGCAAATCCAGGATCGCATTATCAAACAATTTCCCGAAGTGTTGACCGTCCACGGCAAGGCGGGTCGCAGCGAAACCGCCACCGACCCCGCGCCGATGGAAATGTTCGAGACGGTGATTCAACTCAAACCACCGGGCGAGTGGCGCAAAGCCCCACAATCACGCTGGTATTCCAATTGGACACCGGAATGGTTGCAGAAACCTCTGCGTAAAATCTGGCCCGACGTGCGGCCCATCTCCTGGGACGAACTCGTGAGCGAAATGGACGCGGCGCTGCAAATCCCCGGCCAGGTCAACGCCTGGACGATGCCGATCAAGGCGCGCATTGACATGCTCTCGACCGGCATCCGCACGCCCGTGGGCATCAAGATTTTTGGCACGGACCTCGGCGAGATCAGCAGGCTGGGCGAACATCTGGAGTCCGTGCTGCGCGATGTGCCCGGCACGCGAAGTGTCTACTCCGAACGCACCACCGGCGGTTACTATCTCGACATCATCCCGAACCGCCGCGAGATCGCGCGCTACGGTTTGAACGTTGAAGAAGTGTTGATGCTGGTCGAAACCGCCATCGGCGGAATGCCCGTCGCCAAGACGATTGAAGGTCGCGAGCGATTTACCATCAACGTCCGCTACTCGCGTGAACTGCGCGACGATCCGGAGAAACTCAAGCGCGTGCTCGTGCCCGTGAATCTGGGAGCGCTGGCGTCCGCTTCGACGGGAATGGACGGCCAATCGCCGAAGGGTCAAACGGCGATGGCGCAAATACCGCTCGGCCAGCTTGCGGATATCCACATCACCACCGGCCCGCCGTTGATCAAGAACGAAGACGGTGCATTGACGGGTTGGGTTTATGTGGATGTGACGGGCCGCGACATCGGCAGTTATGTGAAGGATGCGAAGCGGGTGGTGTCGGAGAAGATTGAGAACGCGGGCATGTTGCCAACCGGCTATCGCCTCGAATGGACCGGCCAGTACGAATACATGCTGCGGGTGAAGGAACGCCTCAAGGTAGTCGTGCCGCTGACACTGGCGCTCATCTTTGTGCTGCTGTTCATGAACTTCAAGAGCGTGCCGGAAACTCTCATCATCCTCCTTTCCATTCCATTCGCGATGACCGGCAGCATCTGGTTTCTCTGGATAATGAATTACAACCTCAGCATCGCTGTGTGGGTCGGCATCATCGCTCTCGCCGGCCTTGCCGCGCAAACGGGCACAGTGATGATCATCTATCTCGACGAAGCGTTTCATGCCTATCAACGCGCCGGGCGCATGAAAACACAGCACGATTTGTTTGAGGCGATCACCTACGGCGCGGTGCAGCGCGTGCGGCCCAAGTTGATGACCGTTTGCATGATCACGTTCGGCCTGGTGCCGGCGCT
>JBGAIM010000020.1:0-93214 GCA_044225555.1 Limisphaerales bacterium
GCGGAAGGATTGGATTTGGGATTCGGTGCTCATGGTTTGTTTGACCGTTAAAAAGTGAAAACGTTACATCGTTACAACAATTCGCTTTTGGACGTTGTAACGATGTAACGTTTTAACGCAAGGAACGTTTCGCTACTTCTTGAGATCGTCGAAATAGTCTTTCACGGCGCCCTGGTAGGCGCGGGGGACTTTCTCCTGACTGAGGGCGCTTTGGGCGTCGGATTGAGCAGCGGCAGCGGCTTCTTCATAGGCGACCTGACTCGTGCCTTTGATGCTGACGCCTTTCAAGGTAATGCTGGGCATCTGGCCACCGGGCGTGAACTGGCCTTTGACTTTGGTGGGTTGAAGCTTGTCGGTGAGGTCGCTTTGTTCGCGGTCGGTCTGGCCACGACCGGCCTGATTGCGGTCGTTGAGGGCGGAACGATCAATGTTTCCCGTGCCGTCATCAAAATTATCCGCCCATTCGCCGCCTTCCTGTCCCCAGGTGCCCACACCAGCGCCAGGGTTCTTGCCGAAAGGATTATAGCCGCTCTTCTTTGCCTGACATTGCCCCCAGCCTTTGCACTGACCAATGCATTGGGAGGCTTTGTCGAGGTTTTCCAACGCGGCCATCAGTGACTGCGCGTCATTCATCTGTTGGAGGAGGTCTTCCAGTTCCTTGGCGGCGTCGGCCAGCGATTGCGAGGCGTTGGGTTTATCGCCCTGCTGCATTTGTTTCGCACCCTGCTTCAGCAACTCGGCGACCTTGCCATATTCGCTGGCGGCGGGCAGGGCTTTGGAAACTTCGTCGAGAATCTTCTTCTGTTGTTCCGGGCTCAGACTGGCCGTCTTCAATTGCTCAGACAGTTTGCGGAGCGTGGCGGCGGCGGCTTCGGCTTGGCCATTCTTGAGTTGTTCAGCGAGGTCTTTACCAAGTTTTTCCGCCTGGGCTTGCATGGCTTCAAGTTTTTGCTTCATGTCGCGCAGCTTCTCAAGATCGGTCAAAGCCGCGTCGAGTTCTTTCATGAAACGATCGGTCTGATTGGCGGCGAGGGCTTCGATGGCATCCTTGAGGTCGGGAAGTTGGATGCCCGCCTCGGCGGCCTGCTGTGACAGCGAAGAGAGTGCCGCGGACAGTTTCTGGCGCTCGGCATCCGCGGCTTCGCCCGCTTTGTCGGACATGGCTTTGGCTGCGGCTTGGAGTTTCTCAAGGTCCTTTTGCAACTTGTCCAGCGCTTCGGGGTTGCCGGTCTGCGAACTGAGTTGCTTTTGCAGCGACTCCATTTGCTTTTGCAGGCCGGCGGCGGTTTGCGATCCGCCGGGGGCGCGCGCGGCTTCTTCGAGTTTCTTGAGTGCGGGGTCTTTGGCGACGTCCTTCAACTCGTTCTTGAGTTTGTCGCTGGCGCTGGCGAGGTCTTTGAGCGCTTCGCTGCGGGTGAGGGACATTTTTTCCAGCTTCTCGCCGAGTTCAGAAACGGCTTCGAGGGATTTCTTGGTGGGCTCGAGTGCGGGCGGACGTTGCTGAAGTTCGCGGCGGGTCAGGTCGGCGACTTGTTTGCCGGCTTCCTTGATGATCTTGGCGTCGGCTTGTTTTTGAACGAAGGCCTTGCTGCGATACTCAGGCACGAAGCCGAGTCCGGCGGCGAGGGCGAGGACGAGCAGCGCCCAACGGGTGGCGTGGGTCAGCCGAATCGGCACGAGCCGGCGCGGGTCAATCTCATTCGCGTGGGTGACGGCGTCGTGCAGGACGAGTTCACGCCAGGTGCCGCCGTGATCATCGCCAGAGAATTCGAGCGCGGTGCTCATGCGCTCTTTCAGATTCTGTTTCACGTCCACCCAGCGGGCGGTTTCGGTCAGACCGGGTTTACGCCAGAAGCCGATGATGAATCCGACTAGCGGGCAGGCGAGGGCGGCCAGGCCGGACCAAACCAGAATGGAAATGGGAACAGGAGCGAGTTTGAAAACGACGAGCGCAACCAACCAGACAACGGCCCCTACCAACAATCCGCGCCAGAGTCCGCGCAGGGCGCGTTCGGAGCGCCGGCGCCGCGCGGCGCGATCGAGCGTTTCCGTGATGGTCTGGAGTTCGCTCATCTTTATGTGTGTGTAACATTGCCCGATTTGTCAGCGATTAGCCAGTGGTTTGTGGAACAAAGGGGGCGGGGCTTGTCCCCAAAACATGTAGGGGCGGGCGGGGGAGTTTTTCTTTGCGAAGCCGGTGAAATGGGCTTTAGTTCGTTGTTGAATCGTGGCGGAATGAGGGACCGGGGATGTGCTTTGCCTGACAGGCACGCTGGTTGCAGTGGTCATCCGCGAATTTGGCAGTAAAGAAACCAAGACGTAAAAGCAGCATGAAGTCCGGTAGTTCCATTCCGTCGTGTGACGCAAAACGGCATCCTCCGGGTGCCTGGTCAAATTGAAGTATGCCTCGCAGCAGGTTTGCCGGTTCACCCGGCCGCATTTCAGACTCGGTTCGCTCGTGCCGACGGGTGGGCTTTACCTTGATTGAACTGCTCGTGGTGATTGCCATCATAGCGATCCTCGCGGCGATGTTGTTGCCGGCGTTGAGCAAGGCCAAGGATCGCGCCAAACGCATTCAATGCATGAACAACCTGAAGCAAATGGGGTTGGGTCACTTGATGTATGCCAATGACAACAATGGAAAGCTGACCGGCACCTACGAGTACTACGACGATAATCTGAACTGGCTCTATCGTGACTTTGCAAAGAACCTCAATTCGTTCCTCTGCCCCTCCACCCAGAATTTCCTGCGCGCCACCAACCAGGTGCTCAACCCCATTGACGGGCAGGTGGACATCGTTGACCTGAAGAAGTTCGCCCTGTCACGCGCGTCCTGGCCCGGTCACAGCTACGAGAATTTCTCGTGGTGGAAAACGCCGAATGAGTTTCCACCGCCGGATCCTCGCCGCGGGACGCGCAAGACAGAGGCGCGGGTGCAAAGTTACGTTCACAAGAACAGTTCGTTTGGCCTGCGCGGAACGGTCGGGGGACCCTCCACGATCTGGTTGCAAGTGGACGCCGACGACCTCAATTCGAGCTACCCGGGCGCCATCAACGATTACCCGGATACGGGCGACAATCATGGTGCCGGCGGACACAACGCGAACTTTTGCGACGGACACGCTGAGTGGGTCACCGTGAAGGGGAACAAATATCTCGTTGCCCGTGAACTCTCGCAGGACGAGGGCAAGACCGCACCATGAAGACCGGGATTTTCATGAAGTTGGTGGTTGTGTCCGGGCCGCGGGCTTTGCTGCTGTTGATCAGTCTGCTCGCGGGCGCATTCGCCGGCGCCGGGTGCGGCAAATCATCGGCCGATCGGGCGCTGGATTCGGATGCCAATGGATACGTATGTCTGGTGTGCAAGGCCAAGTTTTATACGGATCGGAAGGTTTTTGCGACGTGCTGTCCGGACTGCAAGAAACCGAACCTCGCCCAGGCCGTGGGATTTGTTTGCGTGGCTGATCAGCAGACAACCGTCGGCCCGCGTGGACTCAGGTCTGTGCCGTGCAAGAAATGTGGCGCGGCGACCACCGGCTTGAACATTCCCCGCGAGAGTGATTTCAAGGCCTGGGGCGCGACGCACAAGAACGAGGCCGAAGTGACCGGTGGTTGAAGAGTCAAAAACCAGCATGCGACACAAAACCATTTTTGATCTAAGATTCCCAATACAAACCGTAACCAAAGCGAATCATGAAAACCCTGAAAAGCAGCATCCCAACCCTGCTCGTCATTGCCGCAGGCATGGCGGGCGGAAATCTCATGGGTCAGACAACGTTGTTCTCCGACAACTTCACGACTGACTCGTCGGCCAACTGGATCATCCGCACCGGCTCCGGCACGGGCGTGGATGATTACACCGCGCAATTCGCGTTCAACTACGCGACCAACAAGTTTGTCCGCAACGGCGTGACCAACACCATCCCGCTGGCTCCCAACAGCGCGACCGGCGTGGCCACCAACGGTGTGAAGGTGACCGTCAACAAGAACGACGACACGGCGGATACCTCCGGGTTGAACCTTTACCCGAACCTCTCGCAGACCTTTTCCAACGACTACGCGCTGCGGTTCGACATGTGGCTCAATTACAACGGCGGCGAGGCCGGGGGCACCGGCTCGACCGAATTCAGCATCTTCGGCCTGAACATGAGCGGCGTGCAGACCAATTGGGCCGGGTCACCGCTCGGTGACGGGCTCTGGTTTGGCGTGACCGGCGAAGGCGGCGCGGCGCGGGATTGGCGCACGTACGTGGGTGACGCGGTGATTCCGGGCGCGCCTTTGGAGTTGCAAGCCAGCGCCGGTGGATTTCTGGATCGCAACGGCGACCTCACAGTCGAACAGGAAGTCTTTGATGAACCGGACACCGCGCCGCTCAAGTTGATGTTCCCCAAGCCGACGTATGAAACGGCGGGCGTGCCCGGCAAGCAATGGGTGCAGGTCGAGGTCCGACAACGCACCAACAGCGATACCACGGTCACCGTTACGTGGCTGGTCAACGGTTATGTCATCGCCAGCTTGAGCCCGGATTTGTATCTCCAGACAAATGGCAACGTGATGATCGGCACGATGGACCCGTTTGCGTCCATTGCTTCTCCGAGGGAAGACAACTTTGTCATTTTTGACAACGTGCGGGTCGTGGACTTGAGCGGGGTGCCGACCAATGAAGTCGTGAGTATTGTTGCCACGGATGCAACCGCTGCCGAGCCCTCGGGCGACGATGGCATCATTACGATCTCCCGCACCGGCAGCACGGCCGGTCCGCTGGATGTGCCTTTCCGTACGGCGGGCGCAGCGATTCGCGGCTCGGATTACGTTTTGCAGACCAACGGGGTGACGTTTACTGGTAATTCGGTGCAGATCCCGGCGGGTGCTTCCTCGGTTGATATCGCCGTCAAAGTTCAAAACGACGGCGTTGGAGAACCCGTCGAACCGGCCCTCATCGTTCTGGCTGGAAATCCAGGCCTCTACGATATTGGTTCTTCGCTCTCGGCGGCGGTGGACATTGCGGACGATGGGGACCTGCCGTTTGCAACAGTTTCGGCGTTTCGTCGCGCGGCGTATGAGGGCAACACCAACAGCTACGGACAATTCCGCCTGGAGTTTTCCAATCCTTATGCGCTCGGTGATGTGACCGTGAATTACACGCTGACGGGCACGGCCGCAAACGGCACGCACTACCAACTGCTCACCAGCTCCGCCGTGATCACGCAGGGGACCACGAATGCCTTCGTCACCGTGCTGCCGATCGAGGATACCGATAGCGTGAGCAACCGGACGGTGATTCTGACGCTGGGGACCGGGGCGAATTACAGCCTGGCTACGAGCAACACGAATGCGACGGTCACGATCTTCAACAATGATCTGCCGGCGCCAATGGCCACGGTGTTCTCGGATAACTTCGACGTGGATTCCTCGACTGCTTGGAACGTGAATTTTGGGACGACCATCACGAATGCCGGTCCGCCCGAGACCTACAGCTATCGCGACCGGGCCACTTTTGCTTACGATTATAGCGCCGACGGAATCCCATCGGCGCCGCACTCCGTGGGCGGGAGCACCAAGGGGTTGAAACTGGAAGCGAATGTCAACACGCTCGGCACTGCTCTGTTCAGCGGGCTGAGCGCCTCGCCGATTGGGCAGAGTTTCGTGGGTGATTTCCGCATGCGGGTGGATTGGTGGCCAAACTTC
Source organism: Limisphaerales bacterium (assembly GCA_044225555.1). Taxonomy (GTDB): domain Bacteria; phylum Verrucomicrobiota; class Verrucomicrobiia; order Limisphaerales; family JADLHS01; genus JADLHS01. The sequence continues at coordinate 5,689 of JBGAIM010000020.1, forward strand.
CCGGGACCGTTCCCGGGCGGCGGCGTGGGCTCGACGCAGTTGGGCACTTACGGCGTGACCCGGGGCGGGAACTTCGCCCAATGGCCGGGCTCGGGCTCGCCGGCGTCCAAGGATTCGATCTACTTTGCGATGTCAGGTGACGGCGGAACGAATCCGGACATTCGCGCCTATACCAACGGCGGTGCAGTTTTACCGACGTCGGTTTTGGCGGCTGGGGCCGGAGACAATGCAAACGCCTATTACGCCGTTTTCGGCAATCTGGCGGCGCCCGACGCGCAGTTATCCGCGCCGTTGGGCGGCAACCAGACCGGTCGCACTGCCTTGGGTGCGCCGGGAGAAGTCTGGCATGATGTAGTCATCACCAAGCTTGGCAACACACTTACCTGGCATCTGGACGGGGTGCTGATGGCGACTGTGAATGCTTCGCGGCTTGGTTACACGCTGTCCACGAATATTTTTCTCGGGCAGTCGGATATCAACGCCGGTCAAGCGACCGTTCCCGAGATGCAATTTGGCCTGTATGACAACCTGGTGGTGGAGACGTTGCCGGCGCCAGCAGTGACCATTACCGACATCGCACTCTCTGGGAGCAGTGCGGTACTGACGTTCACCGGTGGTGCGAATGATCCAAGTGCGGCCTACCTGCTTCAACAGTCACCCCTCGTGACTGGCCCTTACACCAATAACTTGTCGGTCACTATCACCAATGTAAGTGCCGGTGTGTTCCGGGCCATCACGGCCACCAATGCAACGACGCAGTTCTATCGCGTCCAGCGTTGAGGTCGGGCAGCGGTCGCTGATTCAAAAGGGGCATCCGGTTGCGGATGCCTCTTTTTTTAGCAGGCGCGAACCATCGAAACACAATTGAAACCACTTTTATGGCGGACCGGGTTATGTTAACCAGCAAGCCGGTTGAACCATTGCTTCAGCCCAATCCTATGCGCCGAGAACAGCATTCAAAAACCTGGGGATTCCTGGGTGGCTTTACCTTGATCGAACTCCTGGTGGTCATCGCCATCATCGCTATTCTGGCGGCCATGTTGCTGCCGGCGTTGAGCAAGGCCAAGCTGCGCGCCCAGCGGATCAGTTGCCTCAACAATGGCAAACAAATGGGCCTCGGCAGCCAGATGTATGCGGACGAGGACCCCAAGGGCGCGTTGAGCGGGGCGATCAATTATTCGGACGACGACATGAACTGGCTGTTTCCCAGGTACGTATCGAACGTCAAGTCGTTCATTTGCCCTTCGACCCGGAATTATGTTCCCGACACCAACGCATTGACGATTCCCACCGGTCTGACGGATCCGCAGGGGCGGACCTTCAACACCTCCGGTGTCGCCACCTATTCGGAACGCGTTCACGAAAACGCGACGTACCTGCCCTATTTGACGGATAATTCCAGCGGTAAGAACGGCACGTTGTATCACAGTTATGAAATCGCCGGTTTCTTGAACGGCCGAACGGCCGCCGGCAGCAACCCCAATCCGGTGCGAAAGACGCAGGCCAATGTCGTGGGCTATCATTACAAGCTCGACAATCGCGGAGCAGGAGCTTTTTCGACCTACCACTACTTGGGCCAGGGTGGCGGGCCCTCGCAATTTTGGCTCATCTACGACGCCGACGACCGGGACGCTGCTGATGCGAGCCGCAAGAATGAGGATTATCCCGATCCGGGAGACAACCACTTGAATGCGGGCGGGAACATCATCTTCTGCGACGGTCATGCCGAGTGGATGCCGCAGAAAAAGTACATCGAGAGCTTCTTTCGCGGGACGGATGAGTTCCACGATCAGATTATTCCCTGAGCTGCCGCCTGTCTGCTTGAATGGAGATGCACTGGTTTGCACCGGCTGGTCACTTTTGCGCACGAGCATAGCCATCGTCATGGGGACATTGCCTGTCCCCCAACCCGCATATTCGTGTTAGGTTTTTTTGTTGCGTTGTTAGTCCTACCAGCGTTAGCTCTATACATTCACATGATTATCGGTCGCAAGCGTGGAAATTGCTTTCTGCTGGGCACGTGGTCTGCGTATCTGCGCTGGCGACTGAACCAGTATGTTTCCTAAGCACCGCAAATCTGTTTGTAAAACCCAACCCTGACCTAGCTATGAAAAACAACCCATGGTTCTCAGCGTTCTGGCTGACCATCCTCACTTGTCTAGCAACGACCTCCTTGGTTTATGCTCACCCTTACGCCTCAAACGTCCAGACCAATGGCGGTGGGCAGGTCGCGTTTACGATGAACGAAGACGGTGCCACCGTGACCGTGACGTTTGAAGACGCGTCGACGGTCAGCTTGGGAGTTTTGTCCAAAGGCTCAAACTATTTCGACTTGGGAGCGCACACCAGTTTTAGCATCAGTTGTTACAAGCAAGGCACGGGAGTCCCGTCCATAATCAGTTCGGACGCCGTGGGTGTTTACACGTATTCCAACTCCGTGTGGAATTCGCCGCGTGGCGTGGCCGTGAACAAGAATCCCTCCATCGGCACGAACTTCGGCCGGCTGGTTGTTGGCAATAGCGTCGCGGGTGCTCAAAGCAGTGGGCCCAAGGCTGTTGGTCTCTACCTTCTCAATGCAGATCAGACACTCGCAAGAGGCCCCGTGACCAACGCACAATGGATCGGCAACGCCGGAGGTAACAGTTTTGCCGGCAGCAGCCCGTGGCGGGTCAGAGCCAACGCTGATGGCACCTTCCTCGTAGCCAATGCGGCAGCAGCAAATTCTGCCCTTTACTTATTTTCACCTGATTTGAGCAGCTCCAATCTGGTCTTGTCACTCATCGGGAACGCCGCTTCTGTGCCCGCCGGAGTTCATGGTGATTTCTTTGGTTGCGCTATTATGAAAGGGTCGTTGGCTCAAGGCAATCTGGAGCTTTACACCTTTGATTCCGGCTTGGGCGCGCCCGCTGATACCAACTGCATCAAGGGCCCGCTGACCAGCCCGGGTTCATTCAACAACGTTTTCAAGTATAACATCGGCTCCGGCCCATTACCTTGGAGCAAGCGGCCGGACTATGCATATACCTTCGGCTTGGATGGCATCGCGGCACTGCGCACGGAGGGCGACGTCGGAAACGATGGCAAGGTTTATTGCGCTTTTGGTCGCGCCAACGCCTCCAATCCCAATTTGCAAATTCTGCGCCCGTTGCAAACGACGAACGGAATCACGGGTGACATCACCAACGCAGATATTCAGGCTGCGGCTCAGAGTGCTACCAACTGGCTTTACACGGGTGGCGCGAGTTTCAATGGCGCTCCCTTCAATACGCCTCCCAATGGTACAGCCGCCGATCCATGGGTGGGGCTACGCGGCAGCGGGACAGCTGGCGGCACCTATGCTGGTGTGAGAGTTTCACCTGACGGCCGGTTTCTCGCCTCAGTGGATGTTAACAATGGTGTCACACTAGCGTCTTTGACCAACGGCATCCCTGATGATGGCACCATCTTCGGGATTGACCAAGGCAACTTCCCATTTACCGCGCCGGCTGGCATTACCGGTATTGGGGCGGAAACGGGTAATTCACGCGGTATGGATTGGGATCCGGCCAACAATCTTTGGGTCATTAGTTCCGGGCAAGGCCTGCTGCGTTGTTTTTCGCTGGGCCTGACTACTACGTGCGTCACCAGCAATGACTGGACCGGCACTAACGGGACGTTCAAACTCATCACCCCCGGGTCTTCGGCGAGTGTCGCGGCAACGACCCCAACCGCCTCACAAAATTACGTCAACAACTCCTCAAACGCGGGTACCCCTATCCCGGGCGTGTTTAGAATTGGTTTCTTCAACGGTGATGGCGTCCCGACGGCCACCCCTAATTTGGTAAGCTTTGCGCGAAGTGGGACTGCAGTCTATGGTGTGAACTATCTCATTAACACCAACGAGACCCCGAGCGGTGTAATCATCTCCAATGACTTCGTTATCTTTCCGGCGGGTATCCCTGCGGGCGGGCAATTGACCGTGGACATCAAAATTATTCCCACCGCAACGCCGGTGAGCGGGCCGACGCTAACGGTGGGCTTGCGCTTGAACAGCGGTACGAATTACTCCGCGGCGGCGCCGCTCTCCGCCAGTATTGCAATTCTGAACACCGGCCCCCAATTGCTGCAGTTGTCTGCCGCCGCACCGGCGACGCTTGGGGGCATGAATCGTGGGATTCCAAATGATTATGCGCGCTTCGTCATCACGCGATTGGGTGATACCAACGGCCCCAACAATGATGCCGTGAACCCAATCGTTCCCAAGAGTTTGACTGTTAACAATATTCGGCTGCTTCCACCTTCTACCGGTGCGAGCTTTATGGCGAATTACGGTGTGGATTATACCGGCGGGCCGCAGAATTTTGACAACAATCTGCCGACCGATGGTTTCCCTGGTATTGTCATTCCCCCGGGCGCCGTCACGGTTAACGCCATGATTGGAAATCCGGTGAAGCACACCAACACCGGGCTTACGAGGACCAATTTGCAGGTGGTTTTGAACCTCACCAATAATGTGGCCATTGGTGGCAGCACCACCAACGTGACGAGTGTCGAGGGTTATCCGTACTCGGTGACCACCACCTCCCTCACGTTGAACGAATTCGACAATGCGCTGGGTGGCGAAGTGGTGTTGTGGTCCAATGCGCTGACCAACTCGTTCGATAGCACGAACTGGACGCTGGTCTACGCCACCATCAATGCCCAGGACAGTGTTGGAAATGTTGGAAGCCCGACGCTGCCGACGGTGATTAGCAATTACAACAATACGGCGACGACCATGTCCGACTACACCGCGTGGTTTGGCAAAGCGGTGAATGATCCGCTTAACGACGATGGCATCACGGTTCCGCCATCGGCCACGATGCAGGCCAATGGCTGGAACAATGCCCTGAAGGTCTCCGTGAATAAGAATCCAGGCAATGCGGGCGAATCCGGCGTGAACCTCTATCCGCAGATACCGGGCGCTCCGTGGACCGGAACGAATTACATGAAATTCGGCGGCAATTACGCGCTGCGGTTTGACATGTTCGTGTCCCTGTACCGTTACGGCCTTAACAACCCGACGATTGGAACTCCGGCGAGGGAATTCGCCGCGTTTGGCATCAACCATTTTGGCACCAATGCCAATTGGCGCTTGGACATCAACCCGCGTGCTGATGGCACGGGCGCAAAGCCGATCAACGCCGACGGCGAATGGTGCACGATCGGGGCGGCCAGTGGCTCCATCACTCCGGCCGATTATGACATGTTCATTTCGCCACCGTGGGTGATCCCCATCTACAATGAGAACGGGGTCAACACGAACCTACAGCCGATCGCGTTTACGACCAATTTTTTTGTCGGTACCAACGCTACCACGTTCCAAGTTGCCTATACTAACGCTTACCAAACCTCCCCCGGCAGCTACATTGGTTTGACAAATATTTTCAACAATGCTGGCGTGCCCAATGATCAGCAGAGCGCAAACAACAACGCCTTTGGAGGCTCAGCGCAGAATGGCATTATCAAGAACCCGCCCTTCTCCGGTATCAACGCGAACGGCGGCGCGCCGGCCAATGCCTGGGTGGATGTAAGTCTGGAACTTACACGGCAGACCAACCTGTCGCTAAAGGTCGCACAACAGGAGATCTTCAAACAAAACCTATTGCTCCCGACTTTGGGCACGCAGAACCCGATCGCGCCTTATGCCGGTACGCCGATGTTAGGCTATCTCGACCCCAATCGGGATATCAGTGATTACAGCGCATTTGTTTACTACTCGAACATCCGCATCGTTGAATTGTCACCGTTCATACCAGGGACGAATCAACCCGTCGCTGGCTTGATTGTTACGCAGGGTGCGAGCTTCACGCTCTCCTCGGGAGCGACGTTCGCTTCCGATCCCTTGACGAATATTTGGTACATGGGTACTACCAATGGAGCTTTCACCATCGGCAGCCGGGAGAATGGAACGCCGACAGCCAGTGTGCTTACGAATGTGTTCGCCGCCACCAATGGCATCACTACCCTGGCGGTAAACAACATTCAGAGTGGCACGAACTTCATCTCCGTCTGGAGTGATCAGGCAGGTGCCGTCACCAACTACATCTCGGTGATCGAGGTCATCCTCCCACCAACCAACAAGACTGTAGCATTCGGCGATACCGCGGTCTTCACGGTTGTCCCCTCGGGCAACGCCCCGCCTACACTGTATCAATGGCGCACCAACGGCATCAACCTCGCCAACGGCACCCACTTCGCTGGTGTGACCACGGCGAGCCTGAGCATCAGCAATGTCACGGCTGTGGATGCGGGCATTTACTCCTGCCTGGTCTCCAACGCGTTTGGCGCGGTCATTGTCGCTGCCACGCTGACAGTAAACGACACCTTCGCGCCCTATGGGTTTACCGGTGTCACCAACCAGGCAAATACTGTTGCGATGGGCTTTACGACCGCCAACCCTGCAGACACTGCCAGTTCCTTCACTCTGCAGAGCGCAGGGGTCGTGACTGGCCCGTACACAAATTACCCGTTCGGCATCTTCTCGGGATTGAACCCAGACTTCTGGGTGACCGTGCCCAAGACGAACGCCATGCTGTTCTTCCGGCTCAAACACAATTGATCACGGCGAGGAGGCAGCCGGGTGGCCCGGCTGCCTCCTAGGCTCTTGCCGACTGCCCAAGCTTGCGCCAACGCCAGAAACCCGGCATGAATTCTATTCCGACATAGAACTATGAGATTAGACCAAGAGGCGAAGTCGTCCCGCCGTGAGGCATTTACCCTGATTGAATTGTTGGTAGTTATCGCCATCATCGCCATTCTGGCGGCTATGCTTCTGCCCGCACTCTCCAAGGCCAAAGCCAAGGCTCAGCGTACCCATTGCTTGAGCAACAAGCACCAGATTACGATCGCTTGTGCCATGTACAACAACGACTGGCAGGACCTGTTGGTTCCCAATGCGCCGGTTGGCGCTGTGGTCGGTGGCCAATCGGTGGGGTGGTGTCCCGGCACGGAAGGCTGGGGAACTGCACCCTATAACATCAACGTAGATGCTTACAGGACAAATTGCCTCGGTCCATACGTGAACAATGTCCAAGTTTACAAATGCCCAAGCGACAAGATTCCGTCCGACAATGGCGACCGCATTCGCAGCATCTCCATGAACCCGACTTTGATCGGTGATCTTTTTACGATGGCGCCAAATTTGGTCCAGCAAATGACCTCCATGAGCGGTAACTGGCGGCTGTTCAGGAAGGTGAGTGACCTGAACTGCATCGGGGTGGCTAACGCCTGGGTCTTTTGTGACGAAGCCATGTACAGTCTGAATGACGGCTATTTGCAGTGTAATCTTACATCTCCAGGCTATCCGGATGTGCCAGCCAATTACCATCAAGGCGGCAACTGTTTTTCATACGCAGATGGGCACACTGAGTACAAGAAGTGGATGTATAGTACCAGCGACCCAAAGGCCGGCCTCAAAAATGTACCGTACATGAAAGATGTGTCGAATGGAGGGCAGCCGTGGGGCAGTTCGGGGCTCGACATGGATTGGAAATGGCTGCGGGAACACACCTCCTGCCCGCCATGACCTGACTGCAACTTCGTTGAGAAGGTGAGCTGGTTCAAGTTAGGGTTTGAAGAAACGTGGGCTGCCCTTGTTTTCTGGGCCTGACCGTGATCGTTGAGCGGCTTCCGTCAGGTGCGAGGCCACGTGTGAGCACGGACTCAACCCCACAAAGTCAGCTGCCACTGGCGCGATTCAGGAATCTGCAGCCTCAATCTCGATCTCTTCTTGAACCCGACTGGCTCCTCTGGTTCGCGCCGGCTTGTCGGCCGCTGCCAGAAGAACGAAATCGGGGAACGATCAGGTCCGACCGTTCCCCGATTGCTGAAGTTTGGTTCGCTGTTGCGGGTGTTTTAGAACTTGTAAGCGGTGCCGGCGATCAGGCGCAGTTCATTGTTGTCAATGCCAGCCGGGACCTCGCTGGAGTAAACATCCTGCAACATTACGCGCAGGCTCCATTTCTTGCTGATGGCCGTATCAATTCCCGCTTCCGCAGTGATGACGTAATGGCCCATCCAGTCCTCCACGTCCGGCACGTACGAAACGCTTTCCCAGACCTTGGTTGTGCTGGTCAGTTTGTGCTCGAGTCGCTCGGAAAACCGGATACCGAAGTAGGTATCCGAGTCTTGACCTGAGTATTTCTCCAGCACAGCGGAGGGACCGACTTCGACGACCCAAGTGGTGTTGGTGTTTTTGATCAGGTAATATCCAGCCAGGGGCGTGAGAGTTACTCGGTAGTCCAGTTCGGCAATCCCGTCATAAGCCGCGTCCACCCGGGCGCCGGCGTAAAACTTCTCCGTGAACAATCGGTTGTACTGACCAAATCCCTGGATAAACTTGGTGTTGTCAGTGGTCGTTTTGGTGGGGTTGTTGTCATCATTCCCGTAACCGCCACTGATGCCAAAGGCCAGCTCGTCCTTCTCCCACTTGCGACCGGTGTTCAAACCGACCGTGGCGAGGAACGTGTCCTTGGTGCCGCTGGTCAGCGTCAGACCCGCCGCCGCCGTGGTTTCCCAGCCCTTTTTTTCCGGTTCATCGGCGTTCGCCGGACTGTAACCCAGTACAAGGGTCGTCGCCGCGGCCACGATCATCAATTGATTGTTTAGCTTTGTGTAGTTGGTTTTCATTTGTTTCAGATTTGTCCTGGTAGTGTGCCGGACTTTTTACTCGAAGGCCGCTCCGGGGGACAAGCTGTTTCTGTGAATGGGCGGGGCTGATGATGGAAATTCCGCTTGCTTCAGCGTCATGGCCAAGGACAATCCGCACCATGTTTTCGCATGTTGTCATCTTCTGGACCGACCCGGCGCAACCCAAGGCCGCCGATGAATTGATCGCCGGGGCCAACCAATACCTCAAGCCGATCCCCGGAGTAATTCAGTTCCATGTCGGCAAAATGGTGGGCAGCCACCGGCCCGTGGTGGACCAAAGCTACCAGGTTGCGCTCAACCTCACTTTCCCGGATAAAAAATCCCAGGACGATTACCAGGTGCATCCGATGCATGTCGAGTTTGTGGAGAAGGTCTTCAAGCGCGTCTGCCAAAAGGTGGTCGTTTACGATTTCGCCTGACCCTTCGCCGAACTAGCCGATGCAAGTTGTGCGGACATCCGAAGCGATGCAACGTCTGGCCCGGCGCTGGCGGCAGCGGGGTGTTCGGGTTGGTTTCGTGCCGACGATGGGCTACCTGCACGAAGGTCATCTCAGCCTGGTGCGCGAGGCGCGGCGGCGCACGGGCAAATCCGGAAAGGTCGTCGTCAGCATCTACGTCAACCCGACGCAGTTCGCCCCCACGGAAGATCTATCCCGCTATCCACGCGACTTGAAGCGTGATCTCAAGCTCTGCCACGACACCGGTGCGGACGTGGTGTTTGTCCCGTCAGATGCCGGGATGTATCCGGCCAGGGCCGAGGGGCGATACAGCACCTATGTCGTTGAAGAGTCACTTTCCCGCCACATGGAAGGCGCGTCACGCCCCACGCATTTTCGTGGCGTGACGACGATTGTGGCGAAGTTGTTCAACTTGGTGCTGCCAGACGTGGCGGTGTTCGGCGCCAAGGACTGGCAGCAAGCGGCCATCATCAAGCGCATGGTGGCGGACCTGAACTTTTCGCTTAAGGTTGTCGTGGCACCGACGGTGCGCGAGGCCGACGGGGTGGCGATGAGTTCGCGCAACAAATATCTGATTGGCGACCTGCGTCCGCAGGCCACGGTGTTGTCCCGTTCGATCACCATGGCGCGGAGCACGGTGGCGAAGAAGTCCGTGCCGGCATCCCAACTCCGGGCCGCCGTGCAGAAAATCATTGCCACCGCGCCGGCCGCACGGCTGGATTATGTGGAGTTCTTTGACGCGGAGAACCTGGTGCCCGCGAAGCGGGTCGGTCGCGGCACGCACATGGCGCTGGCGGTTTTCGTCGGCAAGACACGGTTGATTGACAACGGGCGGTTGTGAAAATGAAGACGACCAAAATCATTTGGAGCAGCGGGTTGCTGGCATTGCTGGCCGCGATGCTGCTCAGTGCCTGCGGAAATTCCGCGAACACTCCTGCCGCCGCCAAGCCCGAGATTGACCCGGTTCACGGCCATCTGACCCACGCCCAGCCAAAACTTCAGACGTTGAAGGTTTGGCTCGGGAGCGAGGAAATGATCGCTGAACTCGCCCTGAAGCCGGTGGAAATTGCCACGGGCATGATGTTTCGCACCAACATGGCGGAGAACGAGGCGATGCTGTTCGTGTTCAACGGGCCCAGCCCGAAGAATTTTTACATGCGCAACTGCACCGTGCCGCTCTCCGCCGCCTACATTGAGCCGGATGGCACGATTGCCGAAATCGTGGACCTCCAACCGGGGGATGAAACCGGCGTCCAATCCAGGACCAGCAATCTCCAGTTCGTTCTCGAAGTACCCCAAGGCTGGTTCCAACGCCACCATGTGAACACGGGCGCCGTGGTGCGAACGGAGCGTGGCTCACTGCTGGAGACGTTCTTCCGGCGCTAAGGTGACAGGCGGTTCACTCATCACCGCCGCGAATCGCAGGCCGCGCGTGCTCACGCGCAATTCGCGGAAGCCCAGACTCTCCATCGCCGCCTCGAAAATGGCCACGCCGGCCAGGATGACATCGGCGCGTTTTCGCGGCAGGCCCACGATGTCCTGGCGCCGGGCGAGTGGCAGCGACCAGAGGCGCTCGTTGTGCCAGCGCACGCGTTCGAGACTTAGCCGCGTGGCCTCGATGAGCGCGCGGTCGTAGTCCTCCAGTTCGGCTTCCATGCGCGCCAGAATGCTGGTGGTGCCTCCCGTGCCGACCAGTGCCACTGGCTCGTGCGCGGCATGCAGTTCCACTTCACGCCGGAGGGCGGGCTGAAGTTCGGGGACAACTTTTTTGATGATGAACTCGCGGATCCATTGCCGCGTTTCGGTGAATTCCGCCTGGGTTGGCGGGTCGCTTGGGGGAATGGTTTCCAGCAGGCGCACGGTGCCGATCCGGAAACTCTGGCGAAAGTGCTTTTGCTCGCCGTGACCGAGAATGAACTCGGTACTGCCGCCACCCACGTCCAGCAGCAGCAAGGGCCGTTGAGCCAGCGCGGGGTCGGTCGTCACTCCTTGAAATGCCCAGTCGGCCTCCTGATCGCCGGAAATAATTTCCAGCGGCAGTGCGGTTGCGTCTTGAATCGCGGAAACCAGGTCCTTCTGGTTGGTCGCGTCCCGCGCGGCGCTGGTGGCAATGATCCGGACGCTGCCGGCCTTCAAGGCGCGGGCTTCGCTTGCGAACCGGGTCACCGCCAGAGTGGTTGCGGTGATGGCTTCCGGTTGCAACCGGTGGGTTTCAAAGAATCCACGTCCCAGCCGGGTCTGCTTGCTGTCTTCACGCACGGGCTGCACCTCGTGGCCGGCAACATCCGCCACGAGCAATTTCACCGAATTCGTCCCGACATCAATGACCGCGCGCCGGACCAATGGCATGCGGGGATTAGAGCAAGACGAAGCGGGGTCACCAAGTCAAAATCCGCTGACAAAAATGTCGGAAAAAAACAAGCAGGTGCCGGGTGACACACGATTTCAACCCGGCACCCGCTCCTTCCGTCCGGAAGGCAGGTTGGTTGAACCGGCGTCGGTACTGAAGACGCGGGTTCACGACTGAACTTAATCACCGGAGAGAAGTTCGCAAGCGTGGTTTGCTGGAGACAACAAAAAGGCGACCGGAGCCAGGGGTTATTTCCCGGCGGCGGGCGGAGCAATGTAGAATTCCTCAGTGATGCCGAATCGTTGGAGCACCCGGGCGGTGGCCGCGCGGTCAGCCCCATCCGCCCCAATGACGATGCGCTGGGCCGATTCGCCGGGGAGGAAATCGAGGACGTGATACTTGTCGGTGGGAGCCTTCAACGCCTCGCGCACCTCCGTGAGATTGGTCACGCGCTTGCCGTTGACTTTCTGCAACACCTGGTAACGCTGGTCCTGGTAGCCGATGTTGTAGGGGTCTGGCAATACCTGGGAAAGAATGACAATGGAAGGTTGCTCCTTCGTGGCTTCGTCGGGCATGTAATAGGTCAACCGGAACGGCGCCCGGCGTTCCCAGTCCGAACCCCAGCGCTGTAAGTACGGGTAGGTAAGCGGTTGGAACACCAGTCCGCCCACGATCAAATACTCCGGCGGCTGATCGTAAACGCCGAAGGGCACCACTGAATGGGCGTATTCGTATTTCGGCAGGCGGTAGGTCAGGTCAATCGCCTTGCCGTCGCGCCAGACCTTCATTTTGATGTCGTCGCCGGCCCATTTACCGCGTGTGGCGAGGTTCTCCAGCATCAACTGGCCGAATTCGGGGTCTTTGTAATCCCCCTGAATATCCACGTCAAAGCCGTCAATTTGCAGAATAACATCCCGGGGCCGGATCACATTGGTCAGCCCGTCGGGCCGTTCGGGGACCTTGATGACGAGGATGCCGCGCGGTTCGCCGTTCAGGTGAAGGTAATCGAGTGACGCCGTGTTTTCCGCCGGTTGCCAGTAAAAGTGGAAGTAGCCGAGCCCCCGGTACTTTCCGGTCCGGCGCGCCTCGAGAATGGTGTGGATGAACGGAGCGGGGATGGCTTTGCACGCCCGGCCGCGTTGTTGGGAAAGAATGCCGACGACGTGGGAGTTGAGCACCACCGGTTCGCCCCAGCCGGCGGACTGGATTTCCGAGTCCATCTCCATTTGCACATGGCTGATGGCGCTGAATTCACTTTGTCGGACCGCGAACTGGGTGAATTCCGCCTGCCGATTCTCGAGCTTGCCTTCGCGCCAGCGGAGAATCTGCAACGTGGCCCCCTCGGCGGGAAGGCTGCCGGCCAGGTTGGCAGGGCTGAGATCCTTCCAGAACGATGCGTCCTCGACCGTGAGCATCGCGAGATTGGCGTAGTAGTCCACCCAGGAAACCGTGGCGTTGGTCCATTTGCCGCGTCCGTCTTTCTGCACGCGCACCAGCGTGTAGTCGGACATGTCTTGGCAGGTGGTGAGAATCTGGCGCTCCCCAACCACCAGACCCATCTTCATCGAGCGGTCCGTGCGCCGGTTCCACGGCTGATAATAATCGTAAACCTTGCGCGAGACTTCGACGCGGACGATGGATCTTTCCCACTGGGCGGTTGAAAGCTTCGCGTCCTGCGCGAGCAAGGTGCCGGTGGCGAACAAGGCCAGCCAGGTGGCTGCGAACAAGACTTTCATAGATGCCGGTCCTTCGGGACGCCGTAGGTTTTGAGGATTTCCGCGTTGGCGCGCGTGGCCTCGGCATGGTCCAGGCATTCAAACTGACCGCTGCGCACAAAATCAATCACATCGAAAGCGTTGGTGCCGGTCTCGAAGGCGCGGACCACGTCGGCCATCTTCTCAATGCGAAGGCCGTTGATGGTGTCCACCAGCGCGCGACCGCGAATGCGGAAGTTGGCATTCACGGCATCAGCCAGCACGCCACTGAGGACGACCGGCTCTTCGCGCACCGTATCTGGCTCCTCCCGCGACCGGAAGAACAGTTCATACGTCAGTTCCGACCCGGAGCCTTCGCTGGCTTCCCGCGAGGAGTCCCGGAGATAGTCGCGCGACAACGGGGTAAACACCAGCCCGCCAAAGACAAAATAGCGCGGCTTCACGTCATACTGGCTGCCCTCGGCCTGGTCTTCGCCAAACGACTTGGCGGTGACGGATACATCCTGCGCCTGGCCGTCGCGCCAGATTTTCAGCGGCACACTCTCCCCGCTCTGGGCGAACTGAAACGCCAGTTGCGACGAAACCCGGTTGCCTTGAAAGACGATCGTGTTGTCACTCGCCACTGGCGCGTCGCCGATACGCAGGATAACGTCGTCCTCCTTAAGCACCCCGGCGGCGTCGGATTTGGGCAGGATGCGGTCCACGCGCACGCCCTGGTTGTTATCCGGCAGCTTGAGCAACGCACGGTAGGCCGGGTTTTGGAGCGTGGCCAGGTTGACGCCCACCCGGGGAAAACCGTCATACTTTCCGTCCTGCGTATCCTTGAGAAAATGTTGAATGACTGGCGGCGGGATGAAGAAACCGGTGTTCTCGAGGCCGGAGATTCCCTGAAAAGCCACGCCCACCACGCGGTCGTCTTGGATCACCGGTCCGCCGCTGTTCCCGGGGTTGATGGCCGCATCCGTCTGCACACTCAACAACCGCCGGTTGCCGATGTGCGAGTACACACTGAGTTCGATGCGCGAGACCACGCCGCGGGTATAGGAAATCTCCTCGCCGCCCGCCGGATAGCCGTAGGTGACCACCGTCGAACGGACCTTGGGCAACTCCCCGAATTCCAGCGGCTCCACGCCTTCGAAGAAGCTTTCGTCTTCAACTGTGAGCAGGGCGAGATCGCAATCGTGCCCGATGTATTCGACCTTCGCGAGATACGGTTTGGGGTCCTGATATTTGCGGACGATGATCTGCCGGGCCCAGCTCACGACGTGCGCGTTGGTCATGATGCGTTTGCCCTTGATGACAAACCCCGACCCTCCGGCCCGTTGGACGGCGTCGAAACGCCAGGGCGCCGACCAGTCGGGGTCCTGCATGAAGATGAGAATTTGAATGACCGATCGCTCGGTGTCGGCGGCAAAGCCGAGAGCGGTCGCGCCAATCAGCAGCAGACAGATTGCGGTTCGCTGGAACACGCGCCAACGATGGAAGCCGTTTCCCGGTTGGTCAAGAGTTTATCCCTGCGACCTTGCAGAAAAATGCCCGCTGCGCACTTGCCTTCACGCGCTCGGCTGGCAACCTAGTCCGCTCATGAGCACGCACTCTCAAGATGCCATTCTCAACGCATTGAAGGCGGTGAAATATCCCGGCTACTCGCGCGACATCGTCTCCTTTGGCCTCGTCAAGAATGTGGCGGCCAATGAAGGCGCGGTCAGTGTTTCCATGCAACTGACTTCGGCCAACACCGAGGCCGCCGCGCAAATCAAGACGGAGAGCGAACGGGTCTTGAAGGCATTGCCCGGCGTGAAGCTGGTTCACGTGGAAGTTAAACAACCGGCCGCCGCTGCCGGGGCGCCGGCGGCCGGCGGCCAGAGTCCTTGGGCAGAGCAGAATCGCGTGCCCGGCATCAAACGCGTGGTGGCCGTGGCCAGCGGCAAGGGTGGCGTCGGCAAATCCACCGTGTCCGTCAATCTCGCCTGCGGCTTGCGGCATCTCGGCGCCCGCGTCGGCCTGCTGGATTGCGATATTTACGGTCCAAGCATTCCCCTGATGATGGGCATCAACCAGCGACCCGGCTTGAGCGACGACGAGAAAATGATTCCGCCCACGAGCCACGGGGTGAAGTTGATGAGCATGGGCTTCCTGTTGAATGACGACCAACCGGTCATCTGGCGCGGACCGATGATTCAGCGGACCATTCAGCAATTCATCACCGTGGTGGACTGGGGCGAACTGGACTATCTGCTCGTGGACCTGCCACCGGGCACCGGCGACGCGCAGCTCACCCTTTGCCAGACTGTGCCGCTGGACGGCGGGGTCATTGTCACCACGCCTCAGGAAGCCTCGCTGGGCGTCGTGCGCAAGGGCATTGGCATGTTCGAGAAAGTCAACGTGCCCATCCTCGGCATCGTGGAGAACATGAGCTATTTCACCGCGCCGAACGGCGAGCGGATTGAAATCTTTGGTCACGGCGGCGGACGCAAGGAAGCTGAGCGGATCAAAATGCCTTTCCTCGGCGAAGTGCCGATCTACACAGAAATCCGCGAAGGTGGCGACCGGGGCGTGCCGATTGTGGTTTCCTCACCAGACAAGCCGGCGGGGCAGGCATTCCTCAAGGTGGCGGAGGCGGTGCGTGGCAAGCTGGGCTGAGGAAGCGTCGGCGTGGGCCGGGCTGGCACGGTTGGTTGTTAGCCCGCCAATCCGTAGTTGTGGCATGGGTTTACGGGTTGTTCCTGTGGCCTTTTCATGTGTCATTTTTGGGATTGTCACGCGGAGCGGCCCGGCGTAGTGTCGTTTCGTTATTCGTTCAACCTATGGCGGAAGACCCTAAAGAGCCCTCGTCTGGCGATCTGCTGAAGAACTCCTCGCTTTATCGCGAGTTCCAGGCGGAGCGCGAGGAGATTCTCAAACACAAGTGGATCGAATCCGAGAAGGCAGGTCACGACATCGGCTTTGAGCGTGCCCTGACGGATTGGATCGTCAAACACCGGTCCAAATGGCGCAAAGCGCGCCAGACCCAGTCCATGGCCCATTAGGCCGGACCAGTTTGCTCCTTTAAGCCGGCTCTGTGAGGCGGGCAAGGAAGCGCATGAGCAGAATCATCAATTTCGCGAACCCGTCTCCCAAGGCCGGTTCGCTTTTTTCTGGTCCCCCACCGACCCCGCGCTCCCATGCCTGAATCCACCGTCATCCTGAACGCCGTCGGCCTGCAACGGGCGCTGACCCGCATCGCCCATGAGATTGCCGAGCGCAACGAAGGCGGTGGTGATGTCGTCCTCGTTGGTATTCAAACCGGCGGCGTCGCCGTGGCGGCACGGCTGGCCCAACACCTCTCCAGCATCGTCGGCTTCCCTGTGCCGGCCGGCAGTCTCGATGTGGGCATGCACCGCGACGACCTGGACCAGCGCGCCGCGCCGAAGATTCACCCCACGGAAATCCCCTTCGATGTGACGGGCAAGACCGTGGTGCTGGTGGACGATGTGTTGTTCAGCGGACGCACCATCCGTTCCGCCATGGACGCGCTCAACGACTTTGGCCGGCCCAAACGGATTCAACTGGCGGTCTTGGTGGATCGCGGCCATCGCGAACTGCCGATCAAAGCGGATTTCGTCGGTAAAAACCAACCCACGTCGCCTGCGGAAAAAGTCCACGTCCGGATCGGCGAAGCGGGGCGTGAAGATGAAGTTGTGCTCGAACGACCATGAGCTGGCATCGCAAACATCTCCTCGACATCGAATCCCTCACGGCGGAGGAAATCACCACCGTGCTCGACACCGCCCGGGCGTTCAAGGCCGTCGGTGAGCGCGCCATCAAGAAAGTCCCCGCCCTGCGTGGGCGCACCGTTGTCAACCTGTTCGTCGAGCCGTCCACCCGCACCCGCATCAGTTTCGAGCTTTGCGAACAGCGCCTTTCCGCCGACATCATCAATTTCACTGCCGAGGCCTCGTCCTTGAAAAAGGGCGAAACCCTCAAGGACACGGCCAAAAACCTTGAAGCCCTCAACGCCGATTTCATCGTCATCCGCCACAGTGCGGCGGGCGCGCCGCATTTCCTGGCCCGCGTGCTCGACGCCCACGTTATCAACGCCGGCGACGGCGCGCACGAGCACCCCACGCAGGCGTTGCTGGATGCCTTCACCATCCGCGAGCGCAAAGGCCGGATTGCCGGGCTGAACGTGACCATCCTCGGGGACATTTTGTTCAGCCGCGTGGCGCGTTCGAATATCTGGGCGCTGACGAAGCTCGGCGCGAAGGTGACATTGTGCGGTCCATCCACGCTTGTGCCCCGCACTTTTGAGGCGATGGGCTGTCGGGTGACGCATGATGTGGATGAAGCGCTGCGTGACGCCGACATCATCCATCTCCTGCGCATTCAGCATGAGCGCCAGCGCAAGGCGATGTTCCCAAGCATCAACGAATACACCCAGCTTTTCGGCCTGAACAAGGCCCGGCTCGCGAAAACCAAACCCGACGCGCTCATCATGCATCCCGGCCCGGTGAACCGCGGCGTCGAGATTGACAGCGAAATCGCTGACAGTTCGCAATCATTGATCCTGGAGCAGGTGACCAACGGCATCGCCGTGCGCATGGCCGCGCTGTTCCTCGTCAACGGCGGCAAAGGGCCAAGTGAAATCGCCGCTGGCTAGCTGACGTCCACGGAAAGCTCTCACCCAATTCGCGCTGTGCGCGCAAACGCACACTTGTCGTTCCTGGCAAAATCTGAAATGTAGTGCGCGAAGCCAGATGACCGGTCGAATTGAAGTTCTGCAAGCGCCCAATGCGACAATTCATAACCATCGCGACCAACGCGTTCATGGAACTGGTGCGGCAGCCCGTGTTTTTGCTGCTGATGACCGCGTCCGCGTCGTTCGAGATCTTCCTCGCCACGCCTTATTACTTCGCGTTCGGCGACGAGCCCAAGCTGGTCAAGAATTCGGTGCTGGCGGTGATGTTGTTGACCGGCCTGTTCGGCGCGGTAATGAGTGCTTCTGCCTCATTGGCGCGTGAAATTCGCGCAGGTACGGCGCTGGCCGTGTTGTCCAAGCCCGTCGGGCGGGCGCAATTTCTCCTCGCCAAGTATGTCGGGTTGGCGATGGCACTGGGGGTTCTCACCTACGTGAACACCGTGGCGGCGCTGATCGCCAGCCGAATGACTTTCGACGCTTACGGGGACACGGACCTGCCGGCGGTGGGGATTTTTGGTTTGGGAGTTGTCATGGCCTATGGGCTGGGCGGGTTCAGCAATTTCTTCCTGCGCCGTCCGTTTGTGAGCGACGCGGTGTTCTCGCTGGTCATCACGGTGACGCTGGCTGCTTTCGTCATTTTCAACTTCACCTCGCAGCAACAATCAGTAAACGAAACGGCCCACGTGGATTGGCGCATGGTGCCAGCGGCGGTGCTGGTGCTGTTCGCGTTGTGGATTCTGGCGGCGCTGGCGCTGGCCTGCTCAACGCGGTTTGACATGATCCCGACCCTGGCCATCTGTTCTTCGTTCTTCCTGGTCGGGTTGATGTCTGACTATTTCTTTGGCCGCCGGGCGGAGCAAGGCTCGTGGTGGGGGACGGTTCTTTACACGGTGATACCGAACTGGCAAAATTTTTGGCTCGCAGATGCCCTGGATTCCGGCAAGAGCACGTTTCATTGGGGCTATGTGAGCAAGGCGTTCGCCTACGTGTTCTGCTACGTCGGCGCGGCGCTGGCAATGGCGGTGACGTTGTTTGAGGAACGGGAACTGAGTTAAGCGACATGGAACGCAATCTACAAAGAAACGGGCTGGTCAACCTGCTGGCCATGCTGCTCGTGGGCGCGGCGGGCTACGGCCTCGCGCGCTACGCCAATGTGCTGTCCGGCCAGGTCGCGGCGGTTTTCCTCGGTCTCGGCGTGCTGGTGGCCTTCGTGAGCTGGTTTCAGATGCGGCTGGAAGAGCGGGAAAAGCTCGAGAAGCTGGAGCTGGACGAGCTGGCCCGCTCGAAGGCCAGCGCGACCATGTTCGAGGGCAAGGACGCCGAAGTCTTCCCCGCCCAACGCTCGCGGGAGCAATTTGAACGTTTCTTTGTTCCGGGCTTCACCTTCGTTCTGCTGTTGCTCCAGGGTGGCGCGGCGTTTTTCCTCTGGCGCTGGCTGGGCAAAGTCATCGCACCGGCGCCGTTCCGGGAGGAGATGGTGGCGATGTCCTTGTTTGCGCTGCTGGCGTTGATCCTGTTCCTTGTGGGCCGGTTTTCGGCCACGATTGCGCGACTGGAAAACCACCGGCTGCTGCGCCCGGGCGCAAATTATCTGTTGCTGGCCGCGTATCTTTGGGCCTTCGCGGCGCTGGCCGTGGCCGGGGTCAAGGGCGAATTCCTCAACACCGATCTGTATGTGGCCCGCGGATTGGTCATCGTGCTGGGATTGATGGCGCTGGAGACGGTGGCCATCCTCGTGTTTGAAATCTATCGCCCGCGCGTGAAGGGGCGGATTACGCGTGCGCTCTACGATTCCCGGCTGGTGGGCGTGCTGGCGCAACCCGAAGGCCTGGTGGCGACGGCCGCGCAGACGCTGGATTACCAGTTCGGCTTCAAAGTTTCCGAGACCTGGTTCTATGCCGCATTCAAACAAGCGGCGCGCTGGGTCTTTCTGCTGCAACTGGCCGTGTTGCTGCTTTCGACCTGTTTCGTATTCGTGGACCCGGGTGAACATGCCTTGCTTGAGCGTTTTGGCCGTCCAGTCTCCGGCCGCGAGGTGCTCGACCCGGGGGCGCATCTCAAATGGCCCTGGCCCATGGACAAGGTCTATCGCTATCGCACCGAGGAAATCCAAACCCTCCGCGTGGGGTCCGTGCCCGAGGAGAATGAGCACCGGGAAAAAATCGTGCTTTGGACAGTGGCCCACTCGAAGGAAGAGAACTTTCTGGTGGCGAATCGCCAGCAGGCAGAAGTCGCTGTCCCAACGGCATCGGCGGCCAAGAAAGCCCCGCCCGTCAGCCTCATCACGGTGAGCATTCCCGTCCAGTACCAGATTACGAACCTGGTGGACTGGGTCTATAGTCACGAGAGCGCCTCCAATCTGCTGCAACAACTCGCCACGCGCGAGGTTGTCCGCTACCTCGTCAGCGCGGACGTCAGCGAACTCATGACCCACAGCCGTTATGAGGCTTCGCTGGCGTTGCGGGACCGCATCCAGGCTGCCTCGGATGCGCAGAAGCTTGGGGCGCGGGTTTTGTTTGTGGGATTGCAGGACCTGCATCCGCCGGTGAAAATTGCGCCGGAATATCAAAAGGTCGTGAGCGCCATCCATCAGAAGCGGGCCAAGATCATCGCCGCTGAGGCGGAGGCCATCAGCACCAACACGCTGGCGAGCGCGCAGGCTTTGACCCTGACGAACACGGCGGAAGCCGAGCGGATCCGGCTGGAACTCACCGCCACCGCCCGGGCGGCGGCATTCACCAATCAGATTCCCGCCTACCGGTCGGCGCCGGGAGTTTACCAGCAAAGGCTTTACGCCCGGACCTTTCCCCGGGCCATCGGCAATGCCCGCAAGTACATCATCGTCGCCACCAACACCGAGAACGTCATTTCATTCGACCTGATCACGCGGCCCGAGGACGAATACATCGGCAAGTTGGGCACTGCCATCACCGAACCGAAGAAGTAATTGAAGCCAATGAAAAAAAACCTGCTCACCATCATCATCAGCGGCGTGCTGGCGGTGATTTTTGTGTTGCTGCTCTTCACCTTCCAGGTGCGGACCTCCGAGGTCGCCGTTGTCACCACCTTTGGCCAGACTACGCGCGAGATTTCCGAGCCGCGCGCGTTTCCCTTCTTCAAACTGCCCTGGCCGATCCAGAAGGTTTACAAGCTCGACAAGCGCGTGCAGAACTTCGAGGACAAGTTCACCGAAACCATTACGGGGGATAACAACAACCTGCTGACGACGGTTTACGTCGGGTGGCACATCACGGACGCCAAGGCGTTCTTCCCGAAGTTTGCCGGCGGCTCGACCGTGGCGGCGGAGCGCCTGCTGGAGGATATCGTGACCCAGGCCAAGGCGGCAGTGGTGGGCAAGCATCCCTTGGGCGATTTCGTCAACGCCGATCCCAAGGAATTGAAGTTTGACGCCATCGAGTCCGAAATCAAAGCCATCGCCCAGGCGCAACTCGGCTCGCAGAACTGCGGCATCGGCATTGATTACCTTGGCATCAAGAAGCTCGGCCTGCCGGAGAGCGTCACGCAATCCGTGTTCGACCGCATGACCGCCGAGCGCAAGGGACTCGCGGACAAACTCGATGCGGAAGGACTGGCGGAAGCGCGCAAGATTCGTTCGTCTGCCGACCTCGCGGCATCGAAGGTGATCTCCAGTGCGGAAAGCAAGGCGCGCGAGATTCGCGCCAGCGGCGAGACGGTTGCGGCGGACTTGCTGCCGGTGTTCCAGCAGAACCCGGAACTGGCGAACTTCCTCTCGCAACTGGAAGCCCTGGAAGCCTCGACCAAGGACAAGACCACGTTGATTTTCGACGCTCGCACTTCGCCTTTCAACCTGTTTACGCCGCTGCCCTTTACCGGTTCGGTGACCAACAAGTAACACGCGTGGCATGAGCAACGAGCATTCATCTTCGCAGCCGGCCACGCCGGTGGACAGCGGATCGCAGGCGCTGGCCGAGGCGTTGCACAGCAGCTTCGGCATCGTCAAGTTCGTCATGGCGGCGCTGTTCGTCGTGTTTCTCTTCTCGGGTTTCTTCACCGTTGGCCCGCAGGAGAAAGCCATCAAACTGCGCTTTGGCAAGCCGGTGGGCGAAGGGGATCAGGCCTTGCTCGGTTCGGGTGCGCATTGGGCGTGGCCGTATCCGATTGATGAAGTGATCAAGATTCCGATCACCGAGATTCAAGAGGTGCGGGCCCGCGCGAATTGGTTTGCCCAGACTTCGGTGCAGGAGGCCCGCGGCGAAATTCCCCCCGCCCCGCCCGGGACTCCGCTGAACCCGGCGATTGACGGCTACGCGCTCACGGGGGATGGCAACATCGTTCACGTCAAGGCAACGTTGCGTTACCGGATCGAGGACCCGGTGCGTTGCGTCTTCGAGTTTGCGGTCGGTACGAATCAGGACTACAGCCTCGCTGGCATTTCCAACGCCGTGCAGAACGTGCTGGAAAATGCGCTCGTGCATACCGCGGCGAGTTTCAAGATGGACGATACGTTGTTCGACAAGATTGCGTTCCAGGATGCCGTGCAACGCCGCGTCGGGAAGCTGGTGCAGGAACAGAAGCTCGGGCTGCTCGTGGATCAGTGTGTGGTGGAAACCCGGCAGCCGCGCCAGTTGGATGAGGCCTTCAAGCGGGTGACGGATGCCGGCCAGCGGCGCAGCACGGCCATCACCGAGGCCAGCACCTATCGCAACCAGGTGTTGAGTCGCGCGGATGCGGACGCGGTCGCCGCGGTGGATGCCGCCCAGACGGAGAAGACTTTCATGGTGGACCGGTTGACCACCGATGTCGCCGGCTTCCGCAAATTACTGCCCGCCTACCAGAGCAATCCGGCGTTGTTCAAACAACTGCGCCTCGTGGAAACCATGGGCCGGGTGTTCACCAACGTGCAGGATAAGATGTATCTGCCCACCGCCGCCGATGGCAAACCCACGGAACTGCGACTATTGTTGAACCGGGAATTGCCGAAGCCCCAGCCGGAAACCAGGACGCCGTGAGGCGGCGCGCGGAGATAATTTGATATGCAAGTCACATCGCTACTCAGCCAGCAGGAGCACACGCACGAACACGGCGCGGAGTGCGGCTGCGGCCACGATCACGAGCACAGCACCATCCACGCGTGGCAGACGTTGCTGGGGGTGGTGTTCGTCCTCAACGCCTTCATCGTGGACTGGGTGTTCCCCAATTCCCACACCGTGGCCAGTGCCAGCGCGCTCATTGGGGCGTTGATTCTCGGTTATCCGATCTGCCTCACGGCGATCAAGGACTTGAAACATGGCCGGCTCACGATCAATGAACTCGTGGCCATCGCGGTGCTCGCGGCATTTGCTTCGGGCGATTACAAGACGGCGGGCGTCGTGGCGTTTTTCATGTTGCTGGGAGAAATCATCGAGACGCGCACGGCGGAAGGGGCGCGCGCTTCCATCGAATCACTCATCAAACTCACGCCGACCAAGGCCCGTCGTATCAAGGTGGATCGGAACGAGGAAGAAGTTTCCGCCGCCGACCTGACGGTCGGGGACATCATACGCATCCGCCCCGGTGACAATGTCGCGGCGGACGGTGTGATTGTGAACGGGCAGGGTTCGTTCAATCAGGCCACCATCACGGGCGAATCGTTGCCGGTGGACAAGAAATCGGGTGATGAAGTCTTTGCCGGCACCCAGAATCTTACCGGCGTGCTCGAAATCAAGGTCAGTCGTGCCGGCACGGACACCACACTGGGCCGCGTGCGCGAACTCATCCTCGCCGCCGAGAAGACCAAGCTCCCGATCATGAAGATCGTGGATCAGTACATGGGTTTCTACACGCCGCTCGTGCTCGTCATTGGCGCCCTCGTATGGGCGTTCACCCACAATCTCGACCGCGTCATCGCCGTGCTGGTGGTGTCCTGCCCATGCGCGTTCATTCTGGCCACGCCCACGGCAATGGTGGCCGCCCTCTCGGCGGCCGCACGTCTCGGCATCCTGATCAAGAACGTGGCCGACATCGAAGCCGCTGCGAAGATCAACGCCTTCGTCTTCGACAAAACCGGCACGCTCACCACTGGCGAACTCGCCGTGAGCCGGCTGGCGCCGATCGGCGACGTGAAGCCTGCTGAACTCCTGCGTATCGCCGCCAGCGCCGAAAAATACAGCAACCATCCCACGGCCAAGGCCCTGGCCACCATCGCCGGCGAAGCCGGAGTGCCGCTCGTCGAACCCAAGGATTTCACCGAAACTGCCGGTCGCGGGGTGACGGCCGACGTGGGTGGGGCGAAGGTTCTGGTTGGTCGCGCCCAATGGCTCAAGGACAACGGCGTGGACAGCGGTTTCGAGAAGTCCGTTGACCTGAACGAAACCGAAGGTTGGAGCCTGATCTTCGTGGCCCGTGACCGGAAATGCATCGGCTGGGTGGGCTTGCAGGACAAGACGCGCGCCGAGGCCAAGGAATCCTTGGCCGAACTCAAGGAAGCCGGGGTGCGCCGCGTCGCGATGATTTCCGGCGACCGCCAGCCCGTGGCCACGCGGGTGGCGGCGGAGATTGGATGCGAGGAAGCCAAGGGCGATTGCCTGCCGCAGAACAAGGTGGAGTTCGTCCGCGCCATGAAGGCCAAAGGTTACAAGGTCGCCGTGATCGGGGACGGTGTGAATGACGCGCCGGCGCTGGCGGCGGGCGATCTCGGCATCGCCATGGGCGCGGCGGGCAGCGAAGTGGCGATTCACAGCGCGACGATTGCGCTCATGAACAATGATCTGCGCCGGCTGCCGTTCCTGGTGAAGCTTTCGCGCAGCACGCGCGCGGTCATCAACCAGAACTTCCTGTTCGGCGTGTTATTCATCATCGTCGGCTTGAGTGCGGCGGCGTTTGGCTACGTCGGCCCGATTGTGGCCGCAATTCTGCACAACGTCGGTTCGCTGATCGTGATTTTCAACAGCGCCCGCCTCGTGCGCAAAGGCGAGGAACTGGAGCATTATCATCCCGAATCTGCCGTGCCTAAGAGTGATGGCGGCGCGCAAACCGGCCAGCTTACGCCGAAGATGGCGTAGGTCTTGAACTGGAGTCGATCGGGCAGCAATGGACGTCTCGATGCACAGTCTTGCTGATGGTTCAAGGCGTTGTTAGTGTGAAATCATGAGTGCCACCGAAATCATGCGGCAAATTGAAACCTTGCCTGTCAAGGAGCAGGAAGAGCTATTTGTGTTTCTCACGCAGAAGGTCATGGGAAGCCGGAGTGGAGAGGCAAAAAAGTGGCTGGGTAAAAAACTGTCCTATGAGGAAGCGTGTGATGTTGTCTTCCGGGAGAATCGTGAACTGTTGAGTGCTTTGGCGAAGTGAGCGAGCCGACTTTCCTCACGTTGGATCAGGTCTTGGTGATCCATGCGCGAAGCCTGAATGAACATGGCGGAACCGAAGGCGTCCGGGACTTGGGTCTGATTGAATCGGCATTGGCCTCCGCTCAAAACACATATTTTTACGCAAACGGAGACTTGTTCGATGTCGCGGCGAGTTATGCGTTCCATCTGGCCGAAGCGCAAGCGTTCTTGGATGGGAACAAACGGACTGGAGTTGCGACGGCGCTCGTGTTTTTGGCCTTGAATGGAGTCTATGCGCAACCGCCCCAGTGGGCACTGTATCTGGCAATGATTGACGTTGCCGAAAAGAAGAAGTTTAAGGCGGACTTGGCGGGAATCTTCCGCGTGAGCGCCGGATCGGTTTGAAGTGTATGACAGCTGTCGAACCCAATCGTAAATCAGAAATCGGAAATCAAAAATCCGACGAGGTAGTAGTCTCCGTCCGCGGGTTGACCAAAGTCTTCAAGGATTTCTGGAATCGCCCCAAGGCCCGCGCGGTGGACAACGTGGACTTCGACGTGAAACGCGGCGAGGTTTTCGGCCTGCTCGGACCAAACGGTTCGGGCAAGTCCACCACGGTGAAAATGCTGCTAGGCCTGCTCTACCCGACCAAGGGCCACATCGAGGTCTTCGGCCATTCGCCGCGCCACGTGCAGACCAAGTCGCGCATCGGCTACCTGCCGGAAGAGTCGTATCTCTACCGCTACCTCAATTCGCGCGAGACGCTGGATTTCTTTGGCAACCTGTTTCATTTGAACAAAGGCGAACGCGACAATCGCGCGGAGCAATTGCTCGACATGGTTGGCTTGAGCCAGACGCGCACACGCGCGGTGGGCGAATTCTCCAAGGGCATGCAACGCCGCATCGGCCTGGCGCAGGCGCTGATCAATGATCCCGATCTGGTTATTCTCGACGAGCCAACCTCCGGGCTCGATCCCATCGGCTGTCGCGAGATCAAGGACCTGATCCTAGCGCTCGCTCGTCGCGGCAAGACGGTGATTCTCAGCAGCCATCTGTTGTCGGATGTCGAAGATGTGTGTGATCGCGTGGTGATTTATTACGGGGGCAAGGTGCAGGCGCTCGGCACGTTGAAGGAACTGCTGG
Source organism: Limisphaerales bacterium (assembly GCA_044225555.1). Lineage (GTDB taxonomy): Bacteria > Verrucomicrobiota > Verrucomicrobiia > Limisphaerales > JADLHS01 > JADLHS01. The sequence goes on from JBGAIM010000020.1 coordinate 31,992, forward strand.
CCAAGCCGGACACGCTGCGCATTACCACGCCCGTGCTGCCGCGCGAGACAATGGAGCGCGTGCTGGCGACGATTCGCAAGGACGCGGGAGCAGGCGAAGTGCGCGTGGATAACCCGACCCAGAACCTGGAGAGCTACTTCCTCGAAGTGGTGGAGAAGGCCAAGCGCGCGTCGCAGGAAACCAGCGGCGCGCAATCCGGTGCGCGCGTAGCGGCCTACTTGCGCGGCGACGCGGAATCGAAGCAGTCCGGCGAAAAAGTTCTGGAGAAACTCACGCTCCCGCAAGCCGCGAATGTGACGCCTGGGGCTGCTGTTGAAGCAACCCCGAAGGTTAATGAGGAGAAGCTGGAAGCGCTGACCAAGTCCGAGCCTGTGCCGGCCCCGCCCAAACCTGCGGCGGCAACCGCGGAGCAGCCTGCGGATTTGTCAAAGGCGGACGAGAAACTTTCATCGCTGCTCGGCGGGAAGAAATAAGCTCCATGAGACCCATCGGTCGAACTCGCGCCTAACCGACATGCAACGCCTCTTTGCCATCGCGTGGTTGACGTGGAAAGCCGCCTTCCGATTCCGGCTGTTCATCGTCATTGCCGTGCTGTTGCTCGCGGCGGTGGTCGGGCTGCCGATTTTGATCAAGGACGACGGCACGGCCCGCGGGTTCACACAGATTCTACTCACCTACACGTTGACCACCATTACCGGCTTGCTGGGTTTGTCCACGCTCTGGCTGGCGTGCGGGACGCTGGCCCGCGACATCGAGGAATGCCAGATGCAGATGGTGGCGGTGAAGCCCATCGCTCGCTGGCAGATTTGGCTCGGCAAATGGCTCGGGATCGTGTCGTTGAACGCGGCGTTGTTGCTGATTTCCGGGCTGAGTGTTTTTGGCCTCTTACAGTGGCGGGCCACCAAGCTTTCAGCGGCGGAGCAAAAAACTTTGCGCAATGAAGTTCTGGTGGCGCGCGCTTCGGCCAAGCCCGCCTCGGCGGAAAAAGAAATCGAAGCGGAGACGGAGTTGCAGCTCAAGGCCGCGTTGGAGAAGGCAAAAGTGACCGCGGCCGACTTGCCGTTGCTCCGTCAGCAGATCAAGGAGGGTCTCAAGGCCGAATTGCAGGTGGTGCCGCCCGGCTATTTGCGGACTTGGGAGATTAACCTGGGTGTGGCGAGGAACTTCATCAAGGACCAGCCGCTCTTTCTGCGGATCAAGTTCAATGCGGCGGAAAAGAGTCCGTCCGGCACGTTCGCCGCGATGTGGCAGGTGGGCGTGCCGCGCAAGACGCTGTTCTGGCAGACCTACGAGCCGATGAGTCTCGCTCCGGATACGTCCCATGAATTTGAAATCCCGCCAAATCTCTTCGATGAGAACGGCGTGCTGACCATCACCTTTCTCAATCCCAACAACACCGCGCTGTTGTTCCCGATCGAAGACGGCATCGAGGTATTGTATCGCGAGGGTGGCTTTGGCCTGAACTTCGCACGCGGGCTGGGGATCATTTTCTGCTGGATGGCGTTGCTGGCGACGTTGGGGTTGGCGGCGGCGAGCTTCATGTCGTTTCCCGTGGCGGCGTTTGCTTCGCTGGCCGCGCTGGTCGTGGTGTTCTCGACGGGCACGCTGGCCAACGCGGTATCCGAAGGGACAATCCTCGGTTACGACCCCGAGCATGGCTCAACCGGACCGAAGCCGGTGGATTCGGTGGTCATTCCGGTTTTCCGCGCCATTCTTGGAGTGGTGAATCTCGCGAAGGATTTCTCGCCGGTGGATGCCTTGAGCTCGGGCCGTAGCATCACGTGGCTGGAATTGAGCCGTGCTGTCACCCAGATCGTCTTGGTGCTCGGCGGCATCCTGGCGCTCATCGGCATCTGGTCCTTCAACCGGCGTGAACTGGCCACGGCGCAAAATCAATCCTGACGATGAGTGGCCGCCTGAGAAAATTCATCCTGCTGGCGCTGGCCGCCGGGTTGCTCGTCGGCGTGTCGCAGATTCAGAAGGTCTTGAATCACGATCGCAAGGCGCTCGGATTGACGCGCGTTGAGCCGTTGGAGAACGCGCCCCCGGTGCTGGCGTTCACCACGGTGGCGCTCGGAGGATTTCGCGGGTTGATCGCCAACGCGCTGTGGATTCGCGCCAGCGATTTGCAGGACGAGGACAAGTTTTTCGAGATGGCGCAGCTCGCGGACTGGATCACCAAACTCGAACCGCATTACGTCCAGGTCTGGCTCGTGCAGGGCTGGAACATGGCCTACAACATTTCGGTCAAGTTCAAGGATTTCAACGACCGCTGGCGCTGGGTCGAACGCGGCATCGCGTTGTTGCGCGATGACGGGCTGCGCTTCAATCCCAACGAGACCCTCATCTATCGCGAACTGGCGTGGTTTTTCCAACACAAGATGGGCCAGAACCTCGACGACGCGAACATGACCTACAAGCAGGAGTGGCTCAAGGAAATGAACACCGTCCTGGGCACGAACGACGTGCAGTTCGCCGAATTGTCAAATCCCCAGACCGCCGAGGCGCGGACGCGGCTGCAAATTCTCACCAACAAGTACAAGCTCGATCCGCAGTTCATGAAGAAGCTGGACGAGGAGTACGGTCCGCTCGAATGGCGCTTGCCCGAGGCGCACGCGATTTATTGGGCGGCGATGGGGTTGGAGAAGGCGAAGGAAAATCCCACCAAGATCAAGCCGGACGACTTGATCCAATTGCGCCGCGTGATCTATCAGTCCATGCAGTTGAGCTTTCAGCGCGGACGATTGATCTGGGATCCGATCCAGGGCGGATTTGATACCGGGCCGAACCTCGACATCATTCCCAAGGTCAATGCCGCCTACGAACAGGCGATGGAGGAAGATGCACCGAACCGCGACCATATCGAGCGCGCGCACCGGAATTTTCTCCGGGACGCGGTTTATTTTCTGTACGAAAACGACCGTATGGCGGATGCGTTGCAATGGTATCGGTACATCGGTGAGAAGTATCCCAACAAAACCATGTTGGATGGCAAACTGGATTCCCTGCCAAAAAATCTCACGCTGGATGACTATTGCATCTCGCGCATCTGCGAGGACGTGAGCGAGACTTCCCGCGACCGCGTTAAAGCCGCCATCGAGGGCCAGCTGGCCAAGAGTTACCTTGCCCTGATCCGGGGCGAGAACCGGCGGAGCACGGGTTATCGCGCGCTGGCGCGCATCCTCCGGGTCAAATACATGAATGCGATTTCGGGCGGCGCCAACATCGAACGCATCGGTCTTCCCACCATCGAAGAGACCGAGAAGCAGGTGCGCGATATTCTGCTGGATCCCCAGCGGGGCTGGCCGGCGGCACTGCGGGCCGCGCTGCGCGCCCGGCTGAATCTCGAGCCGGAGATCACGCCGCCCGCGGGCACCAACGCGCCGCCTGCCGCGGCGGCCTCCGCGAAATAGTCCCGCTTCATTTTCAACTGGGATCTTCTTTGGCGTTCCGGTCGGCGGTTTCTGGGGTGTCGTGGGTCGGCCGGAGATACGACTTTCTCCTGAGGGACCGACGGACAGCCGCAACCACCAAATCGTGGGCGGGAGTTTTGCGCGGTCGCGGAGCGGCCACGTAATCCTGGCGCAGATGATGCAGTCGCTGCCTGACGGTCGTTGCCTCGAACCCATGGGGTGGTGGCAAGCCCCAGCTGATTGTCCGCTTCCGTTGCGCCCAAGATCGCCGTGCCAGGCTCCCCAACAGCAGGGAAGTCAAAAGTGTCAGCGCACCGAATTCAATCCATAAAAGCCGCATACGCTCTGCCAAAACCCTACGCCGATTGCGTCCCTGCGTCCATTCTCAGGAAGGCTGCGGTCCTGGTCCGGTGGATTGGGGATGGGAAAGGCGAATGTGTGATTGACCGCGAATAGCGTCCGGCTATCGTCCGTCAGTAATCCAACGATTGAATATGCAAAACCAACCGACCGAAAAGTCCGTTCCGGCCACGCGCCGCGAATTTATCAAGAAGACCGCCACTGCCGCGGCGGTGATCGCCGCCGCGCCGTTGTTACGGCCCACCGTTTATGGCCAGGCACCGTCAACCGGCAAAGTCCTCGGTGCCAATGACCGCATCAACATTGGCTTCATTGGTGTCGGTGGCCAGGGCATGAATGCCCACGTGAACATCTCGAGTTCCAACGCCCAGGCCAACAATATCGCGCAGGTGGCCGTGTGCGACGTCTGGTCGAAGCGCGTGGCCGCCGCCAAAGCCTTCATCGAAAAGGCCGGGACGGGCGCGAATGTCACGACGCACGACGACTATCGCCGGTTGCTCGAACGCAAGGATATTGACGCCGTCGTCATCGCCACGCATGACCCGATTCACGCCGCCGCCAGCATTGGAGCGATGGAATCCGGCAAGCACGTCTATTGCGAAAAGCCCATGACCCGTTATCTCGACGAGGCGTTCGCGGTTCAGGATGCGGTGAAGAAGACCGGAAAGGTTTTTCAGGTTGGTTCGCAAGGTTGTTCCGCCGCCGCGTGGCACAAAGCAGCCGAGATGATCATCGCCGGGAAGATCGGCCAACTGGTCTGGGCCCAAGGCTACTATTGCCGGAACTCCGGCCCGAATTCCGTCAACAAGGGTGAATGGAACTATCCCATGGACGACGAGGCCACGGCAGCGACCGTGGACTGGGAGAAATGGCTGGGGCCGGTGAAAAAGCGCGTGGATTTCAATCGCGACCACTATTTCCGCTGGCGCAAGTTCTACCCCTATTGCGCGGGCCTGCTCGGCGACCTGATGCCGCACCGGTTGCATCCGCTCATGCTGGCCATGGGCAAACCGGAATTTCCGTGCCGGGTGGTCAGCATTGGCACGAAGAACATCAACTCGGACAAATACACGCCGGGAGCGCTGGAGCGCGATGTGCCGGAACATATCGAACTGCTGGCCGAATTCCCGAGCGGCGTTTCGCTGATGCTGGCGTGCAGCACGGTGAACGCCCGCAGCCCGGGTTTCGCACTTTACGGGCACCACGCCACGCTCGAGGTCGGCGATTCCGGCCAGAAGCTTGAACTCAAACCCGAGAAGGAATTCGCCGATGAAATTGATCCGGAATCCATCGAGGGTCTCAAGCCCACCGAGGACATCGGGGCGCACCACGCGAACTGGTTCGATTGCATCCGCAACAACAAGCAGCCGAACTGCGGCATTGATCTCGCCGTGCGCGTGCAAACCGTCATCTCGCTCGCCGAGATCTCCAATCGGATGAACGTCGCCTGCCTCTTCGACGAGAAGACCCGCAAGGTGACCACGGGCGATGGCAGGGAAGTCAAACCGTTGACCTACGGATCGACCCCACTCTCGTAATCCTGTCCTTTGAACGCCAGGCGCGCTGGTTCAGTCCGGCGCGCCTTTTCTCTTTTCAATTGGGCCGGTCGAAACAACAATCCGCGCGATGCCGCGCATTGTTCTGGAAGGCGTGTTGAAGTCATTCGCCGGAGCGGAGGGAAAATCCGTGACGGCGGTGGATTATCTCTCCCTTGCCGTCCAAGACCGGGAGTTGCTGGTGATCGTCGGGCCGTCGGGTTGCGGCAAGACCACGACGCTCCGCCTCATCGCCGGATTGGAGACTGTTGACGCCGGGCGCATTCTCTTTGACGACCGGCCCGTCACTACGCTGCCACCCATTGATCGCGACGTGGCCATGGTTTTCCAGTCACACGCCTTGTTCCCGCATCTGACAGCGTTTGACAATCTCGCCTTCGGTTTGAAGCTCCGGCACGTTCCCCAGGCTGAACGCCTCGCCCGCGTTCGCGAGATGGCCGAACTGCTGGGCATCACCTATTGCCTCGACCGCAAACCGGGAGAGCTCTCTGGGGGCGAGCGGCAGCGGGTGGCGTTGGGACGCTCGCTCGTGCGGCGGCCAAAAATTCTCCTGCTCGACGAGCCATTTTCAAATCTCGACGAACCGTTGCGGGTGCAGCTGCGCGCCGAACTGCTCGCGTTGCGTTCGCGTCTGGATATGACGGTGATTTACGTCACGCACGATCAGGCCGAGGCCCTGGCCCTGGGCGATCGTGTGGCCGTGTTGCGCAAAGGACAACTCCAGCAACTGGCTGCGCCGTGCGAAATTTACGACGCGCCGGCGAACACCTTCGTCGCCGGGTTTGTCGGCTCGCCACCGATGAATCTCTTTCACGGAACCGTCGCGCATCGTGAAGGGCATTTGGTGCTCCTCGGAGTTGAAACCGCTCCCGAAGCATTGCCGGCCTTCGTGCTGCCACTGGGCGGTTGGCGCGCGGACTGGTTTTCTCAAAACATCGGCCGGCCGATCCTATTGGGGGTTCACCCGGAGGGCATCAGCCTGGCCACTCAATCTGCTTCGATCAACGCGGGCGGGACCGTTGCCGCGCGGGTGCGATCCGTTCAATACCTCGGCGCGGAGACCATCGTTCGCCTGGCCGTGGGCGAACACAGTGTCGTGGCCCGCCGGGATTCCCCCGGCGCGCTCAAGCCCGGTGAGGCGACGGCCTTCGCTCTCGATTTGAAGCGCGCGCGGGTTTACGACGCGGCGACCGGCGCCATGCTTTTCTAACTCGCCGCGAACGAAACTCGTTGCGCCGGCGCCAACCAGTTCCTAACTTGCACGGGAGTTGAGCGCTACTGAGTCCAGGTTCATCGAAAAGAAGGTGGAACTGCCCGCGACGTTGATCGAACGGGCGGAGGCGTCTCATCCCGGCGACGGATTCAAGAACGAAGCCGAGTGGTTGCGCTGCGTGAAGGAGGATTTTCCGAAGTTCATCCCATTCCTGACTCAACAGTGCGGACTGGAGTTTCGCGGGCGCATTCTGGAAATTGGCGCGGGCGCGGCCTGGTTCAGCGCGGAACTTTCCAAACTGCCGCAGGCCGTCGAGATCATCGCCACGGATGTGTCGGCGCGGCTATTGAAAGTCCAGGCGCCGAAAGTTTTCAAACTCCTGAAGGCCAACGAAGCCAAGATCACGCGGATGCCAGCGGACTTTGGCAATCTCGATTTTCCGGCCAACCACTTCGATGTCGTGGTCTGCGCCGACGCGCTGCATCGCGCGGTCAATTTGTTGCGCGTGTTGCGCGAGGTGCGGCGGGTGCTCAAGCCGGGCGGACTTTTTGTTGCCATTCGCGAGCCGGTGCGGCCCCTGGTGAAATTCCGCGCTTCCACCACCGACAAACCCGGCAAAGGCAGCGGCACGCCGGCGGGTTACGCCGTGAGCGAATATCGCGAGTTCTTCGAGCACGCTGGGATGAAACTGGAACTCAAACGTGTCGTCCTTTCCCGCGGCGTTAAATACTACTTTGATCAGGCCGTCAACGGTCTCACTCACGCGCGCTATGCGTTTGTGGCTACCAAGGCTGGGCGTTGATCGTGGAGGTCAACCGCGGGGCGGCGGCGGTGGCGCGCCCGGCTGACGCGGCGGTGGTGGCCGGCGGTTGTTCGGGCCGCCGCGCCCGTTTGGTCCGCCCGGACCCGGGCCGCGCTTGAAGAAACTCTCGTCTGGGGTGCCGCGCCATTGGCGGGCGAGTTGTGGGAATTCCATCGTGATGCAGTAGTGGTAAATCCCCTGAGGATATTCTGGCGTGACGCCAAAGCGACCATTGCACTCGTCGAGGTCGCCACTGCCAGGGACGTATTCGTAGTCCGCCGTAAATTTTCCATCGTAGTTGCCACCAGGTCCGGCGGGTCGCGCGCCTTTCTTGAGCTGCCAACTGGAGTGCAATTTCTTCAACGGGCTGGTCGCATTCGTCGCGACGCTGTAACCGTAACTGGTGTAAATCGGAAATCCATCCGCCGCGTAACCGACGAGCATCATCTTCTTGCCCTCACCGCCGAGTTTCGCCATCAATCCCATCGGCAGTCCGTGATAATGATACGCGCCGGTCGGTTGCACGTGCGCATTGTTCGCGTCCAGCCCGAGATCAATGAAGCCGCCCTGCGCTTCGAAATTCCACTCGCGCTGGCCATTCCAGAATTCAGCCGTGCCTGGCTCGAAGGGCACGCCATTGAGCGCCACGCCAAACCACGCGCTCTGTCCGGATCGGGGCGTCGCGTTGGTCTGCGGCTTCAGTGTCACGCGGAACGTGTAGTTCTGAGCCGAGATTGCGTTTGGATTGCCCCGGTTGGGAAACAGCCCCGGCGCGTGATCCGGCAGTCCGTTGGCGGTAATGAGCCGGTATTCGCCATTGGTCATGATGGTGACGCGGTTTTCGCTGGCGGTCACGGTGGCCGCGCGATTGGGATTGCCGGCCTGGGCGAACAAGCGGGCCGTCGAATCCTCCTGGTCTGGATGCGCGGTGACGATGGCGGGGCTCAACGCCAGAAGCAGGACAACTGCGGGTATGGATTTCACGTCCCCAGCTTACGCGAATTCACATTAAGGGAAAGTGAAGTGGAAAAAAATCTTCCCACCGTGCCGGGTTGACGAAACAATTCCAGCGTGACACTTAAAGAAGCCCAGACCGGCCATGCCCAACTCGCTGCCGAAATCCGCCGGCACGACCACGCGTACTACGTCGTCGGCAAAGCGGAAATCACCGACTACGAATACGACCAGCTTTTCAAGCAACTTCAGGAGTTGGAGCGGGAGTTTCCACAACTCGTCAGTCCGGAATCACCCACGCAACGTGTCGGCGGTGCGCCGGCCGAGGGGTTCACCCGCGCATCAGAAATTCCCTCCAAGGACGAAGCGCCTGACCGGGACAAACGCAATCGGCTGCAAGACGAGAACACACTCGCGGCCCTAGAATCCTTCAACACAAACGTGTGCAAGCAGCTGGGTCGCGAGCGCGTGGAATACATTATGGAGCCGAAGGTGGACGGCGTGTCCATCAGCGTGCATTACCGGCGCGGCAAACTCGCGCTTGGCGTCACGCGCGGGGACGGTGCGTTCGGGGATGACATTACGGTGAACCTTCGCACCGTGCGCGCTATTCCGCTGGAGTTGAATCTTAAGAACCCGCCCGAGCTGCTCGAAGTGCGCGGCGAGGCGTACATGGCCAACAAGGATTTCGACAAGCTCAACGCCAAGCTGGCCGGCGCCGGGGAAAAAACGTTACCCAACGCCCGCAACGCCACCGCCGGCACGCTCAAGCAGCTGGATCCCCGAACCGTGGCCGAACGTCCCGTCAATGCGGTGTTTTACGCCGTCGGGGCTTGTGAGGGAATCGAGTTTGAGTCGCACGCCGAGATGTTGAAGGTGCTGGCGGAGTTCGGCCTGCCGACGCAAAAGAAATGGTGGCTGTGCCAGGACATCGCCGAGGTGCTGAAGATTTATCGCAAGGAAATCGTCGCCAACTACGACGAGGAGCGCGACCTGCGGAAGCAGTTGCCCTACGACATTGACGGCCTCGTGCTGAAGGTGAATCGGTTTGATGACTGCGAGCGGATTCCGAGCAAGACCCGCGCGCCCGGCTACGCCATCGTTCACAAACCTATCCCTTGGATTACGCCAGCGGAAACGGTTTTGCGCGACATCACTGTGCAAGTCGGGCGCACCGGCGTGCTCACACCTGTGGCCGAACTTGAACCGGTGTTCGTGCAAGGCTCGACGATCTCTCGCGCCACGTTGCACAACGAGGACGAAATCCGTCGCAAAGACATCCGCATCGGCGACACCGTGGTCATCCGCAAGGCGGGCATGGTGATTCCCGAAGTCCTGGAGGTGCTGAAATCCAAACGGCCAGCAGGGGCGAAGGAGTTTGATCTGTTCCAATTTGTCGGCGGCAAATGCCCCGCGTGCGGCGGACCGATTGCGCGGGAAAAAGTTTCCGACGGCGAAACCGAAGCGGTTGCGTGGCAATGTCAGAATGTCGCGGGTTGCCCGGCGCAACTCATGCGGCGCGTCGAGTATTTCGCGCAGCGCAAGGCGTTGGACATCGAATCGCTCGGCGGCATTGTGGCGGAAAAACTGGTTGAGCGCGGGCTCGTGAAAGAGCCGCTCGATCTGTTCGATCTGAAACTGGAGCAACTGGGGAAACTGAACCTTGGCACGGATGAAGAACCGCGCACGTTTGGTGAGAAGAATGCAACGAAGATCATCGAGGCCTTGCAACGCGCCAAGACCGCGCCATTGCATCGGTGGATTCACGCGCTGGCGATTGCCGATGTCGGCGAAACCACGGCCAAACAACTTGCGGCCACGCATCAGACTTTGGAAGACTTGGCGGATTCCGCCGTGCTCCGCGACATCCTCGCGCTGGGCACGAAGGAAGCCGAGCGTGCGGAGATCAGCCCGCGTTCCCGCAAGAATCCACCGAAGAATGATGCCGAAAAGGCGGCCCGCGAGCGACGCGATGCGGAACTCAGAGCGGAGATCGCGGAGATCGAAGCACGCCTGGAGAAAGGCGGATTGAAGGCGCGCCTACCGGAAGTTGGACCGGTGGCCGCCGCGAGTGTTTTGAATTACTTCGCTTCCACGGACGGGAAGAAGGTTCTCGCCCGCATCCGCGAACTGGGCATCAAGCCAGAGAACGATCTGCCCGCCGCCACGGCTGCTGCCGCTGCCGGACCATTTGCCGGCAAGACCGTGGTGCTCACCGGCACGTTGCCTTCGCTGTCGCGCGAGCAAGCCACGGCGATGATTGAAGCCGCTGGCGGCAAAACCAGTGGCAGTGTGAGCAAGAAGACGGACTTCGTTCTCGCCGGCGAGGAGGCGGGCTCAAAACTCACCAAGGCACAGGAGTTGGGCGTGAAGATTTTGGATGAGGCAGGGTTTCGGAAAATGTTGGCCGCGTAGTAAAGCGGTGGAGGAACACCGCACTCCAAGACGCTTCGCGTTCGTGATGCAGGATTCAGGCGCGCGCCAGCGTTTTGGACTGCGCCAGCCCTCTGGCGCTTTGGCGGGGCGGGAATGTCGTGCAACGAATTTATTAAGCATGTGTCAGACTTGATGCGCATCCATTCAGGAATGTTGAACAAACTCGGGAAAATCTTCAGCAAGCTGGTTGCTTCGCACGTGGAATTGCACGAATCAAAGACGTGCCCGGAGTGCGGTTCGCATCTGGCGAGGGAGGCGGGCAAGGCTGATGATGACTGGCATTGCCCCAACCCGGATTGCCCGCCGCAATTGATGAAGCGGGTGGCGTTGTGGGCGTCGCCGGAAGCGATGGACCTCCAGGGTTGCGACGAGGCAGTGGTCAAGCAATTGGTGCAGCGAGGATTGGTGCGGGATGGCGCTGAATTCTATCGGTTGAAGGTGGGCGAAATTGCCGCGCTGGATGGAATAACCAAGGACCGGGCAAAGCAGATCTTTGATGCGATCACGGCCAGCATGAAGCGCGAGGCGTGGCGGGTGTTGTTGGGTTTGGGGATTTCGAACATTGGCGCAAAGGAGGCGCAGACGCTGTGCAAACATTTCCCCACCTTGGACGCGATGTTCGCAGTCGGACGCGAGCGGTTGGCAAAGCTGGACGGCGTCACCGAAATCATGGCGCGCAGTGTGACGCATTGGTATGGCGATCCGGTAAATCGAAAGCTGGTGCGGCGGTTGGAGAAGATTGGGGTGAATTTCAAGTGCTGAGGAGCGCAACTGTGTCTGAAAGACCAGTCGCAGCAAGCCGAGGGATGGAAAGCCGTTGATTGAGTTGCCGTGGCGGTGCGGCGCTCACAGCCGCGCTCCACTCACGCCCAATAGCTCACGTTGATTTCGGGAAAGATATTGTCGCGTGATTCGAGGTCGGCGAGCCATTTGGCGTCCAGCTTTTTGGTCTTTAACTGATGGTAGATGGAATTGAAATGCCAGAGATGGCCTTTCACGCGCTTCTTGGCGTAGTCGGGACTGGTGTTGGTTCGAAGGATGAACGGCCAGTCGCTGGCTTGTGCGAGCAGGAGTTCGCGCCCGGCCTGCTTGAGCGCGCGAGCAGTGAGGGCGTCGGGCTTGGGGAATTTCTTTACCAGCTCGGTCATCCGTTCTTGGGCGATTTGTTGGTGCGGATAAATCCATTCGTTCTTCTCGTTCAACCACACGCGCCAGTAACCTTCCTCGCCCCAACTGGACGGACTGGGCGTGGCGACTTGATTCGTGGGATGACGCCGGAGGTATTGCTCAGGCGTGATGAGTTCAAAAACCTTCTGGTCGTAATAGGCCTTCCGCACGAACAGGTCGAGGAACTCCGGGCCTTCATACCACCAATGGCCGAACAACTCGGCGTCGTAGGGTGCGAGCACCAACGGCGGGCGGTCGAGAATGCCGGCGAGTTGTGTGATCTGTTCCATCCGCGCTTTCAGAAAATGGTCCGCGTGACCATCGGCTGTCTCCAGTGCGACGCGGTGGTCATAGACCTGCTTTTCGGCCTGGCCGCCGGTGATGCGATAATACTTGATGCCGGTGAAGCCACGGTGCTCGGGCGAGGGCAGGTGCGGTTTGACGTAATCGAAATCCAGGTCGAACCCGATGTCGCGGTAGAAATCGCGGTAGCGATGGTCGCCGGGATAACCTTCGGTGCGGCTCCAAACCTGGCGCGAGGTTTCCATGTCGCGTCCGAACACGGCGATGCCGTTCGGAGTGAAAATGGGTGCGAAGACGCCGTAACGTGGTCGCGGGTGCGCGTGCAGCAGACCGTGGGAATCCACGACGAACCAGCGGATGTTGGCCTCTTGCAAAATCATTTCCACGCCGTCGAAGTAAGCGCATTCGGGCAGCCAGATGCCGCGCGGGTCGCAGCCGAAACATTCCCGGTAGTGATCGCGAGCGACGAGGATTTGCGCGCGGACAGCGGGCGGATGATTCGCCATGAGCGGCAGCAATCCGTGCGTGGCGGCCGTGGTGATGATTTCCAGTTTGCCGAGGTCCTGCAATCGGCGGAAAGCGGCGACAAGGTCGCGGTCGCAGGCGAGGTAGGTCTCCCGGGCGGCAGTGAATCGCTTGTGGTACATCCAAGCGAGTTCCTGTAAGTCGGCATCCCAATAGGTGCGGTGAGTTTCCTTGTCGGCGAGTTCGATCAGGGTGTCGAGATGGCGCGTGTAGCGATCGACCAGAAGCGGGTCGCGCAGCATCGCGCAGAGTGTGGGCGAAAGCGTCAGGGTGATCCGCGCCTCCATGCCATCGCGATGCCAGCCGTTCATGACTTGCAACAGCGGCAGGTAGGATTCCGTGATGGCTTCGAACAGCCAGCTTTCTTCCAGGAACCTTTCGTGCTCGGGATGACGTACAAACGGCAGGTGTGCGTGGAGGATGATGGAAAGGTAGCCGGGCATTGATTGGAATCGTAATCTTAATCTTGTTCTTAATCTTACTCTGTTGTGCTCTCCCGTTCGCTGCCGAGATTAAGATTAAGACGAAGATTAAGAGCAAGAGAAGAGCGTGCCTGCTTATACATTGTCAAAAGTCGGCGGTTTCAGGGCCGGGTCCTGCGGTTGCGTACCGACATTTCCGAAGACTTCGGTCGCCCGGGTGAATTTCAGTTCCGCCGCGCGACCGTCGGTGTCATCGGCGGACACGGCTACCACGGGCAATTCGTATTGGCCATCCGGCAGGGCAAAACGGTAATTGAACGAGCCATCCGGTTGGAGCGTGATGGGTTTTCCGCCAATGGAAACTTTCGCGCCGGGTTCGGTGGAGCCGTAGATGATCAACTCCGCATTGACCTTGAACCAGAAGGTCCGGTCCAGCGATTCACCGCCGCCCAGCGGACTGGAAATGTATTCACCAAGGGACGATGGCAGGCCGAATGGTCCAAGGCCGGCGGGTGAATCTTCCGCGGATGAAATTTCATTGGGCAATCCGGAGCTTTCCTCCGAGCCACGCAGGGCGGGCTTGCCTTGGGCCGAGGCGAGAATTCCCGCAAGAGCGCTCGCTTGCTCTGGTGTCCACTCCGCCAGCGGCGTTGGCGCGGGCAAGTCGCGCAAGCGGCGGTCGCGAAAGTGCTGAATGGCGTGAGCCAGCGGCAATTTCTCTTCCTCGCCCTCTTTCAGCATCGCCAGCATGGTTTCAAACGGCAGGTCCAGTGGAATCGTGGCGAACTCGACGGTCGAATCGGCGGAAATTGTGTCTGGCGGCGTGCGCATCGGTGCGGACCTGGCAAGGGACTTCCATTTGCGCCCGGGTTGATAGTAGCCGAGGTCGGCGATGAATCGGGTGCCGGCGTGTTCGACGTGGGCAAACCAGTGGCGCGACTCCGGATGGACATGGATTTCCGCGACGGGCTTGCTTTCCAATTCGCGCTCGTGCATGCGCAAAATCAAATGGCGATCCACGGAGCGGGCATTGTGGTGGAACTGCACCTTGGCATTGATGTCCCAATGCGCATAAAGCCAGTGCGGATCACGGGCGGTGAGGAAGAGGCGGCCAGTACCATAGGTCGCGGGCAGATGAGTGGCTTCGGTGGCGAAGTGCGCAGTGGGCGTCTCCGGGCCGAGCGCAAACTTTTCACCCGGCCCGCTGATGGCAGGTAATTCGGGTTCGTCCCCTTCCAAAAGAATGGCCGGGATTTTGAGGCGTGATCGGCGTGAGACAACCTTTCGCTTCACGATCACGGGCATCGCAGGCTGGCCACGCTCCAGCTCGAGGTCCGGGACGTTCAAGTGCGGTTTGCGCACGGCAATTTTTCGCTTCGCGATCACGCGACGAGACTTGGAACTCTTAACCTTGGCGACCTTCTTACGCCTGACAGTGGGGCGTGGGTTCTTGGCAGCGGGGGCGGCTTTCGCGGTGGTACGGCGACGCGGGGCTTTTCGTTTCGCGCCCGTGCCGGCCTTTTTCCGCTTCACTCGAGCCACCGCACGCTTCATGACTGATTACCGGTTGAGATTAGGGAGGTTACTCCGGGCGTGCAACGGGAATTCCGCCCGACGCGCGGTTTCTTTGCGCTGGATTCAGGGCGCGAAGGAGGCTAAAACGGCCTGGCTTTAAGAAAGGATTCCATGGACCCATTCCTGCAAGCGGCGATTGACGAAGCGAAGAAAGGACTTGCTACCGGGGGCATTCCCATTGGCTCGGTGCTGGTGCTCGATGGCAAGATCATTGGACGCGGCCACAACCAACGTGTGCAACATGGTAGTGTGATTCATCACGCGGAGATGAACTGTCTGGAGAACGCGGGCCGGCAGAGAGCCTCGGTTTACCAGCGGTGTGTCTTGTATTCGACGCTATCGCCGTGCCCGATGTGCAGTGGAGCGGCGTTGCTCTACAAGATTCCGCGCATTGTGGTGGGCGAGAACGTCACGTTTCAAGGGCCGGAGGCGTATGTCCGTTCCCAGGGCCTGACGGTGGAGATTCTCAATGACCCAACGTGCATTCAGTTGATGCGGGACTTCATCCGGGCCCGGCCCGAGCTCTGGAACGAGGACATTGGGGTTTGATTGCCGCCTCGTGACAATTCACGACTTGAATTAAGTCGCGACGAAACTACCCTCCCAGTGAGCCGAATTTGCGGTGTCGCGTTCGCGATGAGCGCCCACGCTCGGATTGGAGACAGCCATGGCCGGTAATCGCAAGACTTGGAACTCGTTTGACGAAATGCGCAAAGCTGCGGAGGAGGGCGACGCGCAGGCGCAGTCCTATCTCGGCGTCTCCTACCAGACCGGCCAGGGCGTGGCCCTCGACTATTACGAGGCGGTAAAGTGGTTTCGTCGTGCCGCGGATCAAAATGATACCGTAGCCCAGTGCTATCTGGGTTTCTGCTTTCTCTCCGGTCAGGGCGTTCCCCAGGAATTCGGCGAGGCCGCGCGTTGGTTTCGCGAAGCCGCCGAACTGGGTGATCCGGCGGCGCAATTCAACCTCGGCATGCTTTACGAAACCGGGCAGGGTGTGCCGCAGAATTTCGCCGAGGCCTTGAAATGGTATCACGCCGCCGCTGACCACGGGGAACCCCAGGCGCAGTTCAATCTCGGGGTCTTCTACGAACAAGGCCAGGTGGTGCCGCAGGATTTCACGGAAGCCGTCAAATGGTATCGGCGCGCTGCGGACCAGGAGATTGCCCCGGCTCAATGTAATCTCGGCCTGTGCTATCAGACGGGACGGGGCGTGCCACAGGATATGCCCGAGGCGGTGCGCTGGTTTATCCGCGCGGCGCGGCAGGGCGACAAGACCGCCCAGCACAATCTTGGCGTCTATTACGCCACCCAGGAGACGGAAGCGGAAACAGCCGGGGAGGCCGTAGCGGACGAACCGGCCGAAGGCAGCACGACCTGACCCTCAGTTCTTCCCGACACTGCGTTTGAGCATGCGCACGCGAGCCCCGACCCGGCGGCGGACGCGTTTCCCCAAGTCCTCAATTTTGCTGCGCGCGGCTTCGCGCTGAAGCAGGTAGGTTACGTGCGGCACACCCGTCCGTGAGATGTCTTCAGGGGTGGTGTTCTTGTCATCCACGCCGGGCGCAAGATCAAGTCCAGCCCGGCGAAAAAGCCGTTGCACGAAGGCCGAACAGAATAGCGAGCAATCGCGGGACAACAGGTTTTCACCACGCCGGAGTTCCGGTTGCTGCAAGGCGATCATGGTGCCGACCAGTTCGCGAAGAGAGTATCGGGTGTGGCTGGCGACCAATTCCAATCCCTCGGCCAGCACCGTTTTGGTTTGATCTTCCGTCAATCCGAAATCCAGCACGGCCAGATTCGTGTAAAGATTTTCGTCGAAGTATTTCCGGACGCGATTTTCCTGCACGCCAAGCTGGATGTGTTTTCGGAGAATCTGCAGATCGGATTCGATGACCCAGTGATGGCCGTCGGCGCGCAATCCCTGAAACACAAACGCATGCGACCACACGCCCCAACGGTGGCGCGGATCGAGATGGCGTTCAGCGCGGCAAATGGCCTTGTCCACCAGCGACACGCCGCCGGAGAGGCCGACGCAGCCAGGGCGGGCAAAGCGTTCGAGGAATTCACGATTAGTTAGGCCCTGGAGGAGATGGGTTGGTGAGGCGGGTTGGTCAATTGGCATGGGTCGTTGGTCTTGAACCTGTTGTTTATCGGGCCAAACACCTTTTCGCAAGCTTCGGAATAACCGTCACGCTAATCGCGGCCGCCAGTGATCCCCAAAAAAAGCTTGGCTGCCTTCCCGGGCCAGCACAAGATCGCTGCGTAAACCCACGGCAGTAGCAATCATGCGTCAACCACCTACCACATCAAAGGATTCCTATGGTTTCCACTTCTTCGCGCGGATTATCCGCGACAGCCAAGAAAGCCGCGGACGAACTCTTGAAAACGTATCCCGACCTCAAAATCACCAGCGGCAAGCGTGACCTGTCTGAGCAGGCCAACGCCATGGCGGGCAATGTGGTCAAGACGCGTGACTACATCAAGAACACCTACGCCTCGAGCGACGCCAGCAAGGCGTGTCAGAAATGGGTGGACGATAATCCGGATGCGAAAACCCAGAAGGACATCGCTGCGGGGTTGTTGGAGACACTCAAGGGACTCGGCAGCAAAGCCGGGCAGATCTCCAAGCATCTCACGGGAGACGCCTTCGACGTGCAGCCGGTAACCAAAGATGCTGACGCGATAAAGAAAGCGATCAAAGCTCTACCCGGCATTAAGAAATTCCTCGAAAAGGAAGCCGGATTGACGATCTGGCACGCCGAGTTTTGAGGCGCCTTCAGGTTGAGGATTGCCAGCCGGCGGCATTGGGACGGGCGTGGCGACCCTGCGCGCCATGGTTTCCGGCCCAGTTCCAGATGCGTTCCCGGGGCAGAATTCGTTTCACATTCCGACCTTCGTGGCGTAAGGTGCGCCCGTACAGGCCAACATGTCCGCCCCCAAGAAAGTCCTGATCATTGACGACGATGCCGATTATCGGCAGTTGATGGGCGAAGTTCTTCAGATGGAGGGCTGGCAGGTACTGACCGCCAGCGACGGCGAAGAAGGTTTGGAATCAGCCCGGCAAAACCGCCCCGACGTGGTGCTTTGCGACCTGCTCATGCCGCGCAGCAATGGTTTCCTAGTTTGTACCCAGATCCGTAGCGACTATACGTTGCGCCATACGAAGATCGTGGTTACCTCCGGTCGCGATTACGATTCGGACCGGCTGGCGGCTCGCGAGGCCGGGGCGGACGAATACCTGACCAAGCCGATCAAGCCTTATGACGTGCTGGCATTGATTTCCCGCCTGTGCGACGACCTTCAGGATGGTGCGCCGCCCCCGACGGTATCCGACCCCGCCAGCCATCAGCCGGCGTTGCTCAGGTTTTGGGGCGTGCGCGGTTCAATCCCCACGCCGGGCCCGGCCACGGTTCGCTTCGGTGGCAACACTGCGTGTGTCGAAGTCCGGGCGCACGGCGAGATCATCATTCTGGACGGCGGCACCGGGTTGCGTCCACTGGGACGCGAGTTGATCAATGAATTCAAGGATCAACACTTGAATCTAACCCTGCTCCTTTCGCACACCCACTGGGACCACATCCAGGGCCTGCCCTTTTTCCCGCCAATCTACCAACCGCACTGCCGGCTGCGTATCCTCGGCTACGAAGGCGCGCGCCGCGGATTGGTCAATGTGCTCACCGGCCAGATGGAAAGCCCCTATTTCCCGGTGCCCTTCGGGGAATTGCCCGGCAACATTGAGGTCGAGGAACTCAAGGACATGGAGTTCAAGGTCGGGCCAGTTCGTGTTTCCGCGTGGTTCGCGAACCACCCCGGTATCTGCGTCGGCTACCGTCTGGAGACCGATCAAGGCGCGATTGCCTTTTTCCCGGATAACGAACCGCATTGCCGCTACGAACCGGACGGGAGCGTTCAACCCGCCCGGGCCGATGCCTCGCTCGAATATGCCCGCGGCCAGGAGGAGAAGATGATCGAGTTCGTGCGCGGCGTGGATGTGCTCATTCTGGACGCGCAGTACGATCGCGCGGAATACGTCCGCCACGTCGGCTGGGGACACGGTTGTGTGGATGACGTGGTTGCACTGGCCATAAAGGCCGAGGTGAAGCAATTATTCCTCTTCCACCATGATCCGGATCACGACGACGCCAAGGTGGAGAGCATGTTGACCCACGCCCGCAGGCTGGTGGCGGCGCAGAATGCTTCATTGCTGGTTCACGCCGCGCGCGAAGGCGACCTGGTCAAGCTGGCGGAAATTTCCCGCGAAATGGCGGTGCCGTGACGTCAAGCGCGAAGCTCCATTCGCGCCGCCGCCGGTCAGGATCGGAAAACGACGCCTGAAGTGTTGCGAGTTGCGTCTGACCGTCGTGCCCCGTAATGTTTGCGCTGGTCGGGCGCTTGGCGCAGTGGTAGCGCAGCAGCTTTACACGCTGTGGGTCGGGGGTTCGAATCCCTCAGCGCCCACCATTTTCTCCACCAGGATTTCCCGCAACAATCACGGTCAGGCTTTTCCAGCCGGGGCCTCGGCCAGGGCAAGCTCGGCAGGTTCGCTCATCTTGTGCACGGCCGTGGTGATCCGGCCAGCCGTAAATTTGTCGAGCTCCTGCTGCATCTGGTTTTTGTGGTTTGAGTACTGCAAGGCGGTATCAGGGGAGATATCGCCCGCGAGCACGGCGCTGAGCAGGGATTGTTCGAAGCTGTGCCAACCCCAGGGCGTGACGCTGCTTTCGATGATTTCGTGCAAGTTGTGCTTCTCTGATTCGCCCGAGATGATGACTTCCCGCGAGCGCAGGTTGTTGCCCATCACTTCGGTGGCCAGATGCAGTCCGCCGTCAACCCTTGGAACAAGCCGTTGACTTACCACCCATCGCAACGAGTCCGCCAGCCGTTGCCGCATGAGCGTCTCCTCGTCTTTGTCGAACATGCCCAGGATGCGATTGATCGTTTGACTGGCGTTGATCGTGTGCAGGGAGGTGAAAACGATATGTCCCGTCTCACCAGCCGTAATGGCGACCTCCATGGTTGCCCGATCCCGGATTTCGCCGACGAGGATCGCGTGCGGCGCCTGGCGCAAAGCCGCCTTGAGGCCGAATGAAAGATCGAAGTAATCCTTTCCATACTCGCGCTGGCTGAAACTCGCGCGAATTGGCTCGTGCATGTACTCGATCGGATCCTCGAGCGTAACGACATGGACGTCCTGCGTCCGGTTGATTTCGTTCAGGATCGCCGCCAGCGTGGTCGTTTTGCCGGTGCCGGTGGCGCCCGTGATGAAAACGAGGCCGGCATTTTCGTTGATGATTTGTTCGAAGACGGTGGGCACCTTGAGATCTTCAAGTTGCGGGACCGCATTGGCGAGCTTGCGCATCACGATCGCCCGGTGTCCGGCTTGCGAATAGATATTTACGCGAAAACGGGCCACCCCCGGGACGGCATAACTGCAATCGCAGGAGCCGTTCTTGCGATAGTTTTCGGCGACCAACGCATTGCCGTCCATGAGGATGTCTGCCAGTTGCCCGGTCAGTTCCGCGCTCACCGGTTCCGTTATCAAATCGCTCGTGTAGGAACGCAGCCGCCCGTAACAGGACAATTGCGGCACCCGCCCGGGTATAAACAACAGATCGGAAATGCCATTTTCACACAAGATCATGGCGATCAGCAGGTCATTGAAGCGCTCCTTATTCATAATCGTCTCCTCAGGGCGCATTGAGCAGTTTCCGTGACAGAAATGGGAATGGTGCGGAGTTAGCCAGTGACTAGCTGCAGGACACTCGTGACTCATCCCCGCGAAAGGGCACAAGTGTTTGTCAAAAGAGGATTCTCAAGTAGTGCGAGCACTTCGGGGCGGATGACTGGCCTGACGGAGTGGTCAGCCCAGTAACCTTGCAAGCTGCGGGTCGGAGGCGGATTCCCCAGCACCCGCCATCCCTCAGACGGCAGCGTCGCCTTGTTCGTCGGTGCGGATGCGTACGGCGGTTTCCACCGGCATCACAAAAATCTTCCCATCGCCAATCTTGCCGGTATGCGCGGCTTTCGTGATGAGTTCCACCGCTTGTTTCACCTGGGTATCCGGCAGGACGATTTCAAGCTTCACCTTGGGCAGGAAATCCACTGTGTATTCACTGCCGCGATAAATTTCTGTATGGCCCTTTTGCCGGCCGAAGCCCTTTACTTCTGTCACGGTCATGCCGGTGACGCCAATCTCGGTCAGCGCGTCTTTTACGTCGGCCAATTTGAACGGTTTGATGATCGCCTCAATTTTTTTCATAAAGTGTGCCCGTTATCTTTCCCATGTTGTACGCCCAACCAGCCAGCCACGTCAAACCCGGAGCGTGCGGCCATGGGCATTTGATTGCCCTCGCGGGTGCGTTCACCGACAAGCGGGGTGGTGTTTTAGGACGTGCTATCACACCCGGAGCTGTTAACCTCGTCGTTTTATGTCATTTCGCGAACTTGGTCTTGAGGCCAAAATCTTACACGCGGTGCAGGACGCGGGTTACACCGAGCCAACGCCGATTCAAGCTGCCGCCATCCCGCCGATCATCGCGGGGCACGACCTCATTGGCATCGCCCAGACCGGCACCGGCAAGACGGCGGCATTCACACTGCCTATTCTTACCAAGCTGGCGGCGCAACCTGCCGGTCAGCGTCGCGGGACACGCGTGCTGGTAATTGCGCCAACTCGTGAGTTGGCGGTGCAAATTGATGAGAACATCCGCGCGTATGCCAAATATCTCCCGCTGACCGTCGCCACGGTTTTTGGTGGCGTGGGGGAACACCCGCAAATCCGTGCACTGAATTCGGGAACGGATGTCATCATCGCGTGTCCCGGGCGGCTGCTCGACCTGGTCGGCCGGCGCAATGGCGATTTCTCCAATCTCCAATTTCTCGTGCTCGACGAAGCGGATCGGATGCTCGACATGGGTTTTCTGCCTTCGATCCGGCAGATCGTCCGGCAATTGCCAAAGCACCGTCAGACACTGATGTTCTCGGCGACACTCTCGAAGGAGATTGAAGGGCTGACGCATGAATTCCAACGCGCGCCGAAACTCGTGCAGATTGGACGGCGCTCAAATCCCGCCGAGACGGTCACGCAACTGGTCTATGAAGTGCCCAAGCATTTGAAGCCGGCGCTGTTGTTGCACCTCTTGCGCGACGCGCAGATGGATATGGTGCTGGTATTCTCCCGGATGAAGCACGGTGCGGATCGCATCGCGCGCAACCTGGAGCAAAAGGGAATTCGTACGGCGACGCTGCACTCGAACCGTTCGCAGAACCAGCGGCTGCGGGCGTTGAAGGATTTCAAATCCGGTGCGGTGCGCGTGCTGGTCGCTACGGACATCGCGGCGCGCGGCATTGACGTGGACGGCATCTCGCACGTGGTGAACTACGATTTCCCGATGCACGCGGAAGATTACGTGCATCGCATCGGGCGCACCGGGCGCGCGAATGCCATTGGCGATGCCATCAGCTTTGTGACGCCGGAAGATCACGGCGAGTTGCGGGCACTTGAGCGGTTCATCGGTCGCGGTCTCGTGCGCAAGCGCGCTGAAGGGTTCAACTACAACGCCACCGGTCCGGCGTTGGCGGCGACGAGTCGCGGCGACCGACCCCAGCCCCGCGCCCACGGGCAACCGGCAGTCCCCCGCCCCCTGCCGGGCGGCGGCCCACGACACGGCGGGTACGGCCGGTCGCGAGGACGGTCGCACGGGCGCCGTCGTTTTGGCCGCCGCTGAGTGGCGACGTACCCGGGCTTGCCGACCCCACCAATTCCGGCAAGATGCGCGGCATGAACGCCAAACGGTTGCTCTTTTTCCTGGCGATGCTCGCGGGCGTGCCGCCGTTCTGCGACAGCGCGGCTGCTCCCGCAACGAAACCCAACGTCCTCCTGCTCTGCGTAGATGATCTAAAGCCGCTCCTGGGATGCTATGGCGACAAACACATCCAATCTCCGAACCTCGACCGGCTAGCGGCCCGCAGTCTCCTGTTTGAACGCGCCTATTGCAATCAAGCCGTCTGCGCGCCGTCGCGCAATGCGTTGATGACCGGGGCGCGCTCGACCACGCTCGGAGTTTATGATCTCGGCACTAATTTCCGAGAGGCCATTCCCGATGCGGTGACGCTTGCTCAATACTTCATGCAGAATGGCTATCGCACCGAGGCCTTGGGAAAAATTTTTCACGTCGGTCATGGCAATCACGAGGACCCGGCGTCGTGGAGCGTGCCGCATTTTTCCGCCAGATCCATCGCCTACGTGTTGCCGGAGAGTCGCGCCAATCAAGGTTTGACCCGCGAGGAGGCGCTGTTCGCCAACCAAGGCGCCAGCAATCTTCCCCGCGGTGCCGCGGTGGAATCGGCGGACGTGCCGGATAATGCGTATCCCGATGGGAAAATTGCCGATGAGGCGATTCGTCGTTTGCAAATGGCGAAGAGCAAATCCACCGAGCCGTTTTTTCTGGCGCTTGGTTTTCTGAAACCGCACCTGCCGTTTTGCGCCCCCAAAAAGTATTGGGACCTTTACGACCGCTCCTCATTCACCTTGCCCGCGTTGCGCACGCCGCCGGAAGGGGCGCCGAAATATGCGCCCACGACTTGGGGTGAACTGCGCCAATACAGCGACATTCCAGACACCGGCCCCCTGACCGATGAGCAAGCGCGCGCGATGATGCATGGCTACCACGCCGCGGTAAGTTACGTGGATGCCCAGATCGGTCGGGTGCTGGACGAATTCGACCGGCTCGGTCTCGCGACGAACACGATCATCGTGTTGTGGGGCGACCATGGCTGGCATCTCGGTGATCACGGCATGTGGAGCAAACACACGAACTATGAGGAAGCCACCCACATCCCGTTGCTGATTGCCGCACCCGGCGTGACCAAACCCGGCACCCGCACAAAGGCATTGGCGGAAACCGTGGACCTCTATCCGACGCTCTGCGAACTCGCCGGTCTGCCGAAACCGAAGCTCCCCCAACCGCTCGACGGCCAAAGCCTTGTGCCGGTGTTGAAAAATCCGTCGGGTCAAGGCAAGCAGGCGATCTTTCATGTCTTCCCGCGCCACCGGCGCGGTGATGGCGAAATCCTTGGCCAAGCGGTCCGGACGGAGCGTTATCGCCTGGTGGAATGGAAGAAGCCCGGCGCACCTCCGGAGACTGCTGATCTCGAACTCTACGATTATCACGCCGACCCGGCGGAAACGAAGAATCTAGCGAGCGAACAACCCGAGGTGGTCGCGAAGCTGCGAGCGATTTTGGCCAAACAACCTGAAGGCAAGCCGCAGCTTTCCGCGAAACCAGATGCGGGCAAACAAAAAGCGGAGCGCGCCGCCCTATTCGATCGCAAGGATACCAATCACGACGGCCAGTTGACCCGGGCAGAATTCCTCGCCAATCAACCCGATCCGGACGAAGCGCCGAAACGATTCACGCGCTTTGATCGCAATCAGGATGGCATCTTGAGCCGTGAAGAGTTTGTCAATATGGGTGTGGTACCGTGAGAGTTAGTCTTAAGCCGACCTTGTGGTTCTCTCCGATGGCCGGGATGATGTTGGCAGTTCTGCTTTGCACTTATGCCCATGCGCAGAAGAGAATTGTCGCGTATGTGCCGAACTGGGTGAATCTGAATTCATTTTCGGAAACCATAGACTACGCCAAACTCACCCACATCAACATCGCCTTCGAGAATCCCACCAACGCGGAAGGTGATCTTTCGTTCAACACGAAGAATCCCGTGTTGATCGCCAAGGCGCAAACCAATGGCGTCAAGGTGTTGATTTCCATCGGCGGTGGATCGGCTTCGGGCAACAAGACGTTGCTCAACCGCTATTTCAATTTGCTCAACGAAACCAATCGCGCCGGTTTCGCCACCAAACTGGCCGACTACGTTTCCCGCCACGGGTTTCATGGGCTGGACGTGGACATCGAAGGCCCTTCCATCAACCATGATTACGGAGCGTTCATTCAGGAACTCGCGAAGGTGCTGAAACCGAGAGGCAAATTACTCACGGCGGCGCTCTCCAAAGGTTATGGCGGAAACCAGGTCCCGGATTCGGTTTTCGGGCATTTGGACTTCGTCAACATTATGGCCTACGACGGCGCGGGTTATTGGAATACGAATGCACCGGGGCAGCACGCCTCGATGGAGTTCGCCAGGGACAACGTCCGTTATTGGCTCGAACGCGGTCTGCCGAAATCAAAGGCAGTGCTCGGAGTGCCCTTCTACGGTTACGGCTTTGGCGAAGCACTTCGTAGACGTGATTATTCCTACTCAGCCATTCTCGCCGCCTACCCCGGCGCTGAGAATACCGACCAAGTCGGCAACACGATTTGGTACAACGGGCTGCCGACGATCAAGGCGAAGACGCAGTACGTTATTGATGAAGGACTCGGCGGCATCATGATCTGGTCGCTCGACTATGACGTGAAGGGTGAGCGTTCCTTGCTTTCGGCCATCCACGAAACTTTGAACTCCCCTTCTGCCGGGCCGGACAAGCGCCCGTGATCAATGCGTCGTAACCGCAGGAACTCTCGACGATTCCCAGGCGAGCAAAGCCCGTTTGCGAGTAGTGCCCCAGCGGTAACCTTGCACCACACCGGTTTCACGGATGACCCGGTGACATGGGATGAGATAGGCGATGGAATTTGAACCGCAGGCTGTGCCGACGGCGCGGCTGGCGTTCGGGCTGCCGATGGCGCCGGCCATGGTGCGGTAACTTGTCACGCACCCTTCCGGAATCCGCACCAAAGCCCGCCAGACGCGTAACTGAAACGGCGTGGCTCGCACAAAGGCTCGCAACGGAGCGACCGGTGCCGCAGCGGAGTTAAAGATGATCCTGGCCTGTCGGCGGGCGGCAGAATTATTTTGTTCAAGCGTGGCGTTGGGCCAGTTTTCCTGGAGCGAGGACGGTTCTTCGCTTGGCTCGTCCGGTTCGTGAAACGCCAGATGGCAGACGCCGCGCGGATTCCAACCCAGTGAACACAACCCAAACGGACTTTCCGCAAAGCCCCACGCTATGTTCATACCGCGCCCGCCGCTTTTGAATTCACCGGGCGAGGCGGCTTCGATCGTCACCAGCAGATCGTGCAGCCGGCCCGGCCCGGACAAGCCGGAATCAAGTGCAGTATCCAGTACGCTCGCCGATTCGCGCAGCCGGCGCTTGGCCTGTTCAACGGTGAGTGATTGCAGAAATTCCTTGGGCGTAACTCCGGCCCAACGCCGAAACAACCGGTGAAAATGAGATTCGCTCAAACCTGCGGCGGTCGCCAGCTCGCTCAAACTGGGCTGCTTCGCATGATTCTCGTCGAGGTAGCGAATCACCGTGGCGATGCGATCAAAGTCATTCATGCCGCCAACCTAGCTGGAAAGCGGGCCAATCCCACCCGTTTCTTGCTGCCATTTCGGAGCATAACCATCACCGGCGGGGCGCGCGTGAGATGCGGACCTCTGGTCGGTATGTGATGCGCACGAGCAAATCTCCACGACCACCGCGCGCCTTGGGCAAGCCTTCGCCAGGAAAGCGGACTATCTCTCCACGTCCGACGCCACGCGGAACATGCACGCGGAGCATGCCGCCGTTGACGCCGTGAATCATTTCCATCCCGCCTTGGGCTGCGCGTTCGGCCTTGATCTTTAATTCGCAACGCAGGTCCGAACCGCGCACCTTGAACCGGAAGCCGGGCAACGCCCGCACCCGTACGTTCACAAAGCCACCCGCGAAAGGTTCGTCGCGCGGCAGGCGGAAACGTGATCCCGGCGCCGTGCCGGGTGGAACGGTGAGCTGGTAAACCTCCCGACCGGACGGAGCGGCGGGATCATTCACACGCACTTCGAGCGTTGTACCACGCAGGAAATCCTCGATTCGCAAATGCACGTCCCGAGCAAGGTTGCGTTCAACCTTTGCGACGCGTGTTGAACCACCGGACTTTTTAGGAGCATCCAGTTCCGCATCGTAGGCGCTTCGGCGCGCCGGATTGCTGAGGATTTCGTAAGCGGCGTTGAGTGCCTGGGTAAGTTTCACCGCTCCCGCTGACTGCGGATTCAGATCGGGGTGCTGTTGTTTGGCCAGCAGCCGGTAGGCCGCGCGAATCTGCGCTTCGGTGCAGTCGCGGTCCAAACCGAGCGTTGCGTAATGATTGATTTCAGCGCGTTGCAATGTGCCAGAATACCAGTTGGCGTCGCCGCCGTCAGCTTCATTGCGGCCAGCCGATGTCTCAACTACTTTCTAAACGGTCATGAAATCTGCGATTAATCAACCAGCCATCAATTCTGGCGTCCGTGTTGGTCATGTGCACCTGAAGGTGGCCGATCTGGAGCGTGCGCTAGGATTCTACCGTGACGTGTTGGGTTTTGAACTTCAACAACGGTTTGGTTCGCAAGCCGCGTTTCTCTCGGCCGGCGGCTACCATCATCACATCGGACTGAACACTTGGGAGAGCAAAGGTGGATCGCCACCGCCACCGGGCACGACGGGTTTGTATCACGTGGCAATTCTCTACCCGACACGGGCGCTACTGGCCGATGCGTTGCGTCGCGTGCTCGCCGCAGGAATCGAACTTGACGGCGCGGCGGACCACGGCGTGAGCGAGGCGCTTTATCTCCGCGACCCGGACAACAATGGGGTGGAACTTTACTGGGATCGCCCCCAGGAACAATGGCCGCACAATGCCGATGGCAGTCTGGCCATGTTCACCCGCGCATTGGATCTCGATGGTTTGCTTCGAGAGAGGCCGGGCGCGCCCGTTTGAATTCCACCTCGAATGATTCGTCGGTAGTTGCACCATGCGATTCAGAACCACGAACCGTCAGCTTGAAATGATTTCAAGAGTCCAATTTGGCAGGCGCTTCAGCGTATTGGTTGTTCTCGGACTCATGTCGGTTTGCTCCAGTCGAGCCGACATCTCTTCCACCAACCGGCCATTTCCGGGCATCGCCTATTACTCGGAGACACGCACGCAACCGCCGACGCGGTTGTTCGTTGCGGAAATTGATCTTACCAACCCCAACGTTCGTCTCCGTGTGTCTCCAGGCGGACCTGACCCTGATGGTCTCGGCCCATGGCAAACCACGCTTATGCAGCCGACCAAGGTCGCAGCACGGGACGGATTCGCCCTGGTCGTGAATGGAGATTTCTTTCGCGCTCGCGGAGTCAAAGATGCGGAAGGAACAAATTCGGCCTATCGTTCTGAACTTTGGGGCGCAGCCACCGGGCCGGCCGTCACCGATGGGAGAATCTGGTCCACGAGCAGCAGCAACCGGCCTTGCTTCGTCGTGCGCAAGGATGGCAAGGCAGCCATTCAGATGCGCACCAAACCGGGCGCTGAAGATTGGGAAGTGATCTCCGGCAACACCATGTTGGTGCGCGACGGCGCGGTCGTTCCGCACGAAAACAAAGTGCGTCACCCGCGCACGGTCGTTGGCTTGAATGCAGATGGAACCAAACTGACACTGCTGGTTGTGGACGGACGCAAACCCGGCGTCGCCATCGGTATGAGCTACGACGAGCTGGCGGCGGAGATGATTCGTCTGGGCTGCAAACACGCGTTGAATCTCGATGGCGGTGGCAGTTCCGTGATGGCCGTGCGCGATCCGGCCAAGGGGGAAATCCGCATTCTCAACCAGCCCACCGATGGCCGCGAGCGTGCGGTGGCAAATGTTTTGGGTGTTTCTATACTCGAACAATCCGCATCGCCAAGGGCATCCTCGCCATAGCAATCCGCCGTCTCAATAAATCCCCATCATTTGGACTTCCGTGCCCAGCGTAATTTGGCCGGACTCGAACGCGGGTTGGACCGGACCTCTTCCGGCGTGGGGCGAAGGACCTCGTGGGCAATCTCGGCATAGCTACCCTCGCGGAGGCTGGCCTCGAAAGCCTTCTTGACGCGACGATCTTCGCCCGAGTGAAAAGTGAGAATCGCCACGCGCCCGCCGGGATTCAGGCAGCGCGGCAGGTGACGGAGAAAGGTGTCGAGCGCCGAAAACTCGTCGTTTACCGCAATGCGCAACGCTTGAAACACGCGACGCACCGACAAGTCGGCTTCCTCCCGCTTGAGTCGCGGCAAGGCGGCGCGCACGGCATTCGCCAGCGCCAGCGTCGTCGGCAATTGTTTTCCGGCCAGCGCCGGCGAAAGCGTGGTGGCGTGCGGCTCATCGGCGTTTTCCGCGAGCAACACCGCCAGCGCGGGCGGTTCGATTTTCAACAACAGGGCGGAAGCCGGCTGACCGCGTTGTGGATTCATCCGCATGTCGAGCGGGCCATCGAGTTTCACTGAGAAACCACGCAACGGATCGTCGAGTTGCATCGAAGAAACGCCGAGGTCAGCCAAAATCAAGTCCGCTCCTGCGATGCCGGCGGACACGAGCACCTGCGGCAAGCCGGCAAAGTTGCTGCGATGGGTGGTGAAAATCTCCGGACCAAAGCCCAGTTCACGCAAACGCGCTTCCGTCTTGGGCAGTTCGATGGGGTCGGCATCCAGACCGAGCAATCGCCCGCCCGGTTGCAGCCGCGCGAGGATTTCCCGCGCGTGACCGCCATAACCGAGCGTGCAGTCCACCGCGAGCTCGCCCGGCTTTGGCGCCAGTGCTACCAGAACCTCCGCGACCATGATGGGTCGGTGCGTGCCAGCGGGTGTTTTGCCGGAGGCGATGACCTTGGCGACCGTTTCGGCGTAGCGCGCTGGATCGTGCTCCTTGTATTTCTCCTCGAAACGCCGTGGGTTCTTCCCGCTGTAACGCGGGCGACGCTTGTGTGGTGCTGGTGGTGGACCGGTTGGAATTTCTTCGGCCATGCGGGTGTTGACGTTGTGATAGCTTGGCAAGTCGCGTCCTTTGTCGCAAGCGAGAGCGCGTCGTGCCGTCTACCCCAAAGCAGGCATGCCTCCCACCTTCACGGGGGAGGCATGCGGTCAGGAGGTGGTTTTGCTCCGGAACAACTCAGCGCTTACGCAAGATCGAAACGGTCCAGGTTCATGACCTTGTCCCAAGCCTCGACGAAGTCGTTGATGAACTTCTTTTCGGCGTCGGCACTGCCATAGACCTCGGCCACGGCGCGCAGCCGCGAATCGGATCCTATCACCAAGTCCACGCGCGTGCCGGTCCATTTCACCTTGCCGGTTTTGCGATCGCGACCTTCGTACAGATCCTTCATCTCCGAGGTCGCCTTCCATTCCGTGCCCATGTCGAGCAGATTCACGAAGAAGTCGTTCGTCAATGTCCCCGGGCGTTTGGTGAAAACGCCATGCGCCGTGCCGTCGGCGTTGGTGTCCAGAGCGCGCATGC
Source organism: Limisphaerales bacterium (assembly GCA_044225555.1). Classification (GTDB taxonomy): domain Bacteria; phylum Verrucomicrobiota; class Verrucomicrobiia; order Limisphaerales; family JADLHS01; genus JADLHS01. Next base: position 61,985 of record JBGAIM010000020.1, read on the forward strand.
CGCCAATCAGCACCGTCATTTCCGGCGCGGTGAGCGTGAGCAACTGCGCCTTGTCAATCAGGAGGTGTTCGGCGGCGACGGCGATTCTACCTTTGGCGTAGTTGCGGAAGCCGTCCGCGATGGGTTCCAACACGGCGATCGACGCAACATCGGTCTGCTCTTGCGACGCATCCATGCGACCCGGCTTGAAGGGAACAGTGACTTTGTGACCGGCTTTCTTCGAGGCTTGCTCAATGGCCGCGCAACCGCCGAGCACAATCAGATCGGCGAGCGAAACTTTCTTTCCGCCCTTCGCCGACTTGTTGAACGCGGCCTGGATGTTCGTCAACGTCTTGAGCACTTTCGCGAGTTGCTTCGGCTGGTTCACTTCCCAGTCTTTCTGCGGTGCGAGGCGGATGCGCGCGCCGTTCGCGCCGCCGCGTTTATCCGAACTGCGGAACGTGGACGCGGAAGCCCACGCGGCGGAGACCAGTTGCGAGATCGACAGGCCGGACTTGAGAATCTTCTCCTTCAGCGCGGCGATTTCTTTCGGGCCAATCAGCTTGTGATCGCGTTTTGGAATCGGGTCCTGCCAGATGAGTTCTTCCTTGGGCACTTCGGGTCCGAGATAGCGTGAGCGTGGACCCATGTCGCGGTGGGTCAACTTGAACCAGGCGCGGGCAAATGCGTCGGCGAACTGATCCGGGTTTTCCAGGAAGCGGCGGGCAATCTTCTCGTAGGCCGGATCAAAGCGCAGCGCGAGATCCGTGGTCAACATGGAGGGCGCAATCCGCTTCGAAGGATCATGCGCGTGCGGCACGGTGCCGGCACCCGCACCGCCTTTGGGTGTCCACTGGTGCGCGCCGGCGGGGCTCTTCGTGAGTTCCCATTCGTAGCCAAACAAGTTCCACAGGAAATTGTTGCTCCACTTGGTGGGCGTGGTCGTCCACGTGACTTCCAATCCGCTGGTGATCGCGTCTCCGCCTTTGCCGGCGCCGAAGGTGTTGCTCCAACCCAGGCCCTGCGCTTCGAGCGGCGCGGCTTCGGGATCGGCGCCGACGTGGGTTGCTGGACCCGCGCCGTGGGTTTTGCCAAACGTATGACCGCCGGCAATGAGCGCCACGGTTTCTTCGTCGTTCATCGCCATACGGGCGAAAGTCTCGCGGATATCCCGCGCCGCTGCCACGGGATCAGGATTTCCGTTCGGGCCTTCCGGGTTAACGTAAATCAAACCCATCTGCACGGCGGCGAGTGGATTCTCCAGATCGCGCTCGCCGGAATAGCGCTTGTCGTCGAGCCACTTGGTTTCCTTGCCCCAGTAAACGTCATGGTCCGGCTCCCACGTGTCTTCACGGCCGCCGGCAAAGCCAAAGGTTTTGAAGCCCATGGTTTCGAGGGCGACGTTGCCCGTTAGAATCATCAGGTCGGCCCATGAGATTTTCCGACCATACTTCTGCTTGATGGGCCAGAGGAGTCGCCGGGCCTTGTCGAGGCTGACGTTGTCCGGCCAACTGTTCAGTGGTGCGAAGCGTTGCTGTCCGCGCCCGCCGCCACCACGCCCGTCGCCGGTGCGGTACGTGCCGGCGCTATGCCAGGCCATACGGATGAACAACGGCCCGTAGTGACCGAAGTCCGCCGGCCACCAGTCCTGCGAATCGGTCATCAACTTCGCGAGATCCTTCTTCAGCGCCGCGTAGTCGAGGCTCTTGAACTCCTTGGCGTAATCGAACCCGCAGTCCATGGGATTGGATTTGCAGGAATGTTGATGGAGCAATTCGACCTTCAACTGGTTGGGCCACCAGTCGTGATTGGTCGTGCCGCCGGTGAGTCCGGCGCCTTGATGAAACGGGCATTTGGATTCGGTTGACATAATTTTTCTCCATTGAACCAACTTGGAGGCCATTGTTGAAATACTTTTTTTGGGTCACCTTCAGTGTCGCCAGTTGCCGACGCCGAAAATCCTTGAGCGAGACTTTCCGCGTATGGCCCGTTAGGCTGATCACGAATGAAATCGCGACAGGTAATCGTGGTCGGCGGCGGGGCCGCCGGCCTTTTTGCCGCCATCACGTGTGCCGAGGCCACACCGGATGTCGAGGTGCTCGTTCTGGAAAAGGGGCCGCAGTTTCTTTCCAAGGTGCGTATCTCCGGCGGTGGCCGCTGCAATGTGACGCATGCCTGTTTCGACGCACGGGAGTTCGCCACCCGCTATCCGCGCGGAGAACAGGCACTGCTCGCACCGTTCCGACATTTCCAAGCCAGCGACACCGTGGCGTGGTTCGAATCGCGCGGCGTGAAACTGAAGACCGAGAACGACGGGCGGATGTTTCCCGTCACCGATTCGTCGCAAACGATTATTGATTGCTTGATGCGCGCAGCAAGGGAAGCAGGAGTGAAGTTGCGCAGCAACTGCGGGGTTGAGCGAGTGACGCGTAATGCGGCCGGAGGATTTGATCTGGAATTATCCCCTCACCCCGGCCCTCTCCCCTTCCGAAGGGGCGAGGGGGAATTATCCGCTGACCCACGACTCTCTTGCGACCGCTTGTTGCTTGCGACAGGTGGATGCCGCGCAGCGTCCGCAGCGCAACTGGCCACGTCGCTGGGACACACCTTGGAGCCGCCCGTGCCTTCGCTGTTCACATTTCACATTGCGATGCCTTGGCTGCGCGCGCTGGCCGGCGTTTCCGTCGGGCAAGTGGAAGCCGCCATACCGTCGGCAGGGCTGCGTGAGCGCGGCCCGTTGTTGATCACGCATTGGGGGCTGAGCGGGCCGGTGATTCTGCGCTTGTCGGCCTGGGGCGCGCGCGAACTGTACGACGCGAGCTACCAGTTTCCACTGCTCGTAAACTGGTTGCCCGCAATAAAGGCCGATGCGCTCCCGTCGGATCTCAACTCGCGACGGCAGAAGCAACCTGCGAAATTGATCATCAACACGCCGCTGGCTCCATTGCCGGCTCGACTGTGGGAGCAACTCGTGCTCGCTACCGGCATTGCCCGCGAGACGCGTTGGGCTGCGTTGTCGCGCTCGGCGCAACATCAACTGGTGCAGCAATTGACCCGCACGGAACTGCCGGTCACCGGCAAGAGCCTCAACAAGGATGAATTTGTCACCTGCGGCGGCGTGCGGTTGAGCGAAGTGGATTTCAAAACCATGGAAAGCCGTATCCGTCCGGGACTGTATTTCGCGGGCGAATTGCTGGATATTGATGGCATCACGGGCGGCTTCAATTTTCAAGCGGCCTGGACAACGGGCTGGTTGGCGGGGCGAGCAATGGCGCTTACAACGTAGGACAGGCGCGACGCCTGTCCTACCGGCTCGCACCTATCATGCTCCTTGTCTCGCTTTATTCCAAAGCTATGCTGGCGGCGGCATGGAATTGCGCCATCTCAAATACTTCGTCGCCGTGGCCGAGGAACAGAACATCACGCGGGCGGCAGCGCGATTGCATGTATCGCAACCACCGTTGAGCCGGCAGATTCACGACTTGGAACATGAATTGGGCGTGACTTTATTTGAGCGCGGACCAAAGGCGGTGCGCCTGACCAAGGCCGGAAAACTTTTTCTGCCCGAGGCGCGTGCGGTCTTGCAACGTGCCGACGAAGCGATGCGCGCGGTGAAGAATGTTCGCGCGCAGGAATTGAATGTGGGTTATGCGCCGTCGCCCACGCTGGAGATTTTGCCGGCGGCGCTGCGGCGGTTTCGCAAGGTCGAGCCCGAGGTTCAGGTGTTGTTACACGACCTGAGCACGGGCGAAATGCTGTCGGGCCTGCGCGATGAATCGCTCGACGTGGCGTTGCTAGTGATTGACCACGCGCGCACGTCGCCGGAAATCCGCGTGGAAAAGCTGACGGAATTTCGGATGGGCGTGTTGCTGCCGCTGGATCATCCGTTGAGCCAGGCCAAGGCGATCAAAGTGGGGGAGATCGCTAGCGATGATTTCGTTGCCTACAGCGAAAGGGAGTATCCCGACTACCACAAGTTTCTGCACAAGCTGTTCCAGCCAACCAAGCGCAAGCCGCGCATCGCGGTGGAAGTGGACGGCGCGGCCAGCCTGACCACGGCAGTCTCTTCGGGGCGCGGGATTGCGATTGTGGCGGACACATTCGACACGCTGGCGGCGGGATGTGCGGCGTTTGTGCCGCTGACACCGTGTCCGCCGCCGCTGCAATTGCAGATCGGGGTGCGCCGTCGGGAAAACAGTCCGCTGGTGCGGAAGTTCATCTCGACGCTGCACGACGCAGCGAAGTCTTTGGATTGATTATGCCAATGAAATGCGACTACGACGTAGCGATTCTCGGGGGCGGCAGCGCGGGTTACGCGGCGGCGCGCACCGTGGCGGGCGCGGGCCTGAAGACCGTTGTGATCGAGGGCGGCAAAGAAGTCGGCGGACTATGCATTCTGCGCGGCTGCATGCCGAGCAAGGCGTTGCTGTATGCGGCGGAGGTGCGGCATCTCGCGAAACACGGCGCAACGTGGGGATTGAAGCCCGGCAAGATCGGGTTCGATTTCAAGAAGGTGATGGCGCGCAAGGCGGCGATGATTGAGGATTTTGCCAGCTACCGGCGGACGCAACTGGAGAATGGGAAGTTCAAGTTCATCCGGGCGAATGCGAGGTTTGTGGATGAACACACGCTCGAACTGAGTCCGCTCAAAAGTAGCGCAGGTTGGCAACCTGCCGTGTCGCCGACTGGTAGTCGGCAGTTCGGCAGCAACGAGAGCGCCTGCGGATTACCAATCCGCGACACAGCAGACTTCCAGTCTGCGCTACAACCCAAGGCGGGCCAACGGGAGGCGCATTGCACTGCCAAGCATTTCGTCATCGCCACGGGTTCGGTGGTTTCGCCACCGCCGTTGCCGGCGTTGGAGGAGGTTGGTTACATCACCAGCGACCATGCATTGTCGCTCAAGAAACTGCCCAAGTCGCTGATTGTTCTCGGTGGCGGTTCGATCGCGTGCGAACTCGCGCAGTTTTTCGCGCGGTTCGATGTGAAGGTGACTCAAATCCAGCGCAGTTCGCAGGTGCTGAAGGAATTCGACGAGGACGCCGGCGCGGTGGTGGCAACCGTGTTTCGCCGTGAGGGCATCAAACTTTTCACCGGTACGAAACTGTTGGACGCGCGACGAAATGGCAGAAGCAAGGTCGTCGAGTTTGAACAGAATGGAAAGCGGCTGCGCGCCGAGGCGGAAGAAATCCTGTTTGCGCTCGGTCGCATGCCGAACACCGCGGGACTGGGTCTGGAAAAAGCCGGAGTGAAAATGGACAACGGTCGCATTGTCACCAACGCGCAAATGCGGACCAGTGCGCCGCACATTTACGCGGCGGGCGACTGCACCGGTCCGTATGAGATCGTCCACATTGCCATCCAGCAGGCAGAGATTGCCGTGCACAACCTCGCGAACCCGCGCCGACCGCGCACGGCGGATTACCGGCTGTTGACCAGTGTGGTGTTCACCGATCCGCAGGTGGCGACCGTGGGGCTGACCGAGAAGGAGGCCACGGCACGGAAGATTTCATACCTCGCCGCGAGTTATCCTTTCAACGATCACGGCAAGTCACTGATCATGGAGGCGCTGGATGGTTTTGTGAAACTGTTGGCGAATCCGAAGACGGGCGAAATCCTTGGCGGTTGTAGTGTCGGTCCCTTTGGTGGCGAATTGATTCACGAGATCAACGTGGCGATGGCCAAGCGGATGACCGTTCACGAATTTTCCGCCACGCCGCATTATCATCCGACCCTGGCGGAAATCTGGACTTACCCGGCGGAGGAATTGGCGGAGCAGGTTCCGGTGTGAGGAAAATGGAATTGATGCCACCTCAATCGTGGAACAAGTGAGAAAGTTCGCAATTCAATACTCCATCTTTTGTGGATTGGTGTTTCTGGCTGTATTTGCCATCTCACAAATATTTGCTCGATTCATGTTCTCTTGGGATGGCGTATTCGGAAAATTCGTCATGAATTGTTTGAGCGTTGTCCTCGATTTGTTTTTCTTTCCTTGGAGGGCCATTCTTACTTCTGGATATCAACATGGGATTGGAGTTTTGGGCGGTATTTTTCTATGGCTTCTCTCATCATTATCGTGGGGTTTGGTCTTCTATCTTGTTTGGCGCTTCTCATTTTGGCTCAAGGCGCGAGCCACTGGAATTGACCGACAATAATGCAAAAGCAAAACCTTGTGAGGTCCGCAAACTTAGTCGAAAGACCCCCGTACGGGTGAGAGACAAACCCGCTTTTTTGAGGTAAAAGACCATCGGACACTCCTTGGATAGCGAGGCGCAGGGCGTTTCGTTGCCGACGGGTGGTTCCGGCGACGAGTAATATACTGACGAGATGACTTTCAATTTTCGGATCACCGGTGTTCTGGCAGCAGCGTTCTGCACGTTGTTCGCTCAGGCGGCCAGGGCGCAAACACTGAACATCACCAACGGGGTGCAGGTTTATGCTTCACTGGCGAGCACCACGGTGACCATGACCGGGAGGTGCGAGCTGCGCGTGACGGATGCGGTCAGTCCAATTTCCGGCTGTCTCATCAACCTTAATTCCGCCGACGCCTTTTTCGTCCTGCAAAACGTCAAGCCGTCCGTGGTGGTTTCAACTTATCTTTCGCAAGTGCGCATCAGCGGCGCATCAGCGGTGGCGGACGGTAATTGCCGCGTCGTGCAGTACGGTCAAAGTGGTACAGTGGTGATTCCGCACGCGTCGTCATTCCAGCCGTTGCAGGTTTTCAGCGGGCCGAACTTCACTGGCGCGTCATCGTTTCTCGGGAAATATGTCTATTACACCGGCACCGGTCTTGGTGCGATGAACGGCACGATCAGTTCGTTCAAGTTGAAACGCGGCTACATGGCGACGTTCGCTCAGAGTCCGAGCGGCAGTGGACTCAGCAAGTGTTACGTCGCGCAGGATGGCGATGTGGAGGTCAGCGTGTTGCCCGCGAATCTGGACAACAACGTGCGGTTCGTTTACGTGCTGCCTTGGCGCTGGGAGAGCAAGAAGGGTTCTTGCGATATCGCGCCCGCCAATCTCGACGCGACGTGGTGGTATAACTGGAACATCAGCGAAAGTTCCACTCGTGACCGGGAATATGTCGCCATCAAGCAGCAACCTTACTGGCCCGGCCTAGGTCAGAATTGGCAAACCCTCGGCGTAAATCATTTGTCGGGTTACAACGAGCCAAACAATTCCGTTGAAGATGCCTACAAAAATCTAAACCCGCCCGGCTCGGTCTCCGATGCAGTGGCGCGCTGGCCGGAGTTGCTCGGCACCGGCTTGCGGGTCGGTGCGCCAGCGGTAACCGATGGTGGTTATTCGTGGATTGTGGATTTCGTCAGTCAGGCGGATGCCGCGGGGTATCGCATTGATTATGTGCCGGTGCATTATTACCGCTCGTATCCAAACAATGACAACGCGGCCGGGGCGGCGAACAATCTCTACAATTATCTGAAGAGCATCTACGACGCGACGCGACGTCCGATCTGGCTGACGGAATTCAACAATGGCGCCAACTGGACGACCGACGCCGATCCGACCTTTGATCAGAACAAGAATGTCATCGAAGCGATGGTCAATATGATGGACGGCACGCCGTGGATTGAACGCTATTCGATTTACAGCGCCGTCGAGGAAGTTCGCCAAGTGTACTACAATGCCGGCGGCTTGACGCCAATGGGCTTGATGTATAGCAACCACGTGGCGCCGCTGGCTTACGTGCAGGGTCTTCAAAACAACGGCACGCGCAGTTTCACGCAACTGCGTTTTGAAACCAACGCGTTCGACACTTCCGGCTACGGCAACAACGGCGTGACCACGGGCAGTCCGGCTTACACCAACGGTTATCGTGGGCAGGCCATGGTCTTTGATGGCGACAACACGATCGTCACGCTTCCGCCCAACGTCGCCACTGGCAGTTCCTTCACCTTCGCGGCGTGGATCTATTGGGGCGGCGGCGCGAACTGGCAACGCATCTTTGATTTCGGCAACAGCACGACACACTACCTGTTCCTCTCACCCAGTTCCGGCAGCGGCACGTTGCGCTTTGCGATCAAGAACGGCGGCACTGAGCAGACGGTCGAAACGAGTGGTCTTCCCGTGAATCAATGGCGGCATGTGGCAATCACTTTGAGCGGCAGCACCGCGCGGCTTTACGTGAACGGCGCGCAGGTGGCGCAAAACGCTGGCATGAGCATCACGCCGGCGAGTTTCAGTCCTCGGGCAAATTTCATCGGCAAGAGCCAGTTCTACGAAGCCAACCACGACCCGCTGTTCAAGGGATTGTTGGACGAAGTGTTGATCACGGACACGGCGTTGTCGGCAGCGCAGATCGCGGCGTTGCTCACGAATCAGCCGCCGCAATTCACCAACAGCGTGTTTGCCGGGGCCGTCGGGAATGCGGGCCAAGCCTACAGTGACACTATCGCTGGAATGGCCACGGATGCGGACGCAGGCGAGACCCTGACTTACAGCAAAGCTACCGGTCCCGCTTGGTTGACCGTTTCGGCGAATGGCACGTTGAGCGGCACGCCGGGTTTGAATGACGGAGGGACAAATTCCTTTACCGTGCGCGTCACCGATGCGGCGGGTGCCAGCGGTTTCGCGACGTTGAACATTGTCGTCAACAGTCAGGCCACGATTGTGGCGCGCTACGAATTCGACGGCAACACCCTCTCCAGTGTCGGCACAGCACATGGTGTGTTGACCGGACCGGCGAGTTATGTTGCCGGTCATCTCGGTCAGGCGATTGATCTGGACGGCACGACCAACTACCTCACGCTGCCCGCCGGTATCGCGAATTCCGATGACATCACGATCGCTACGTGGGTGAATTGGGACGGCGGCGCGAACTGGCAGCGCATTTTCGATTTCGGCAACGGCACCGCGCAGAACATGTTCCTCACGCCGAGTTCCGGCGGCGGCACGTTGCGTTTTGTTATCAAGGATGGCACGGAGCAAATGGTCGAAACCTCCGCGCTACCCACGGGCGTCTGGCGACATGTGGCTGTCACTCTCAGCGGCAACACGGGTCGCATCTATGTGAATGGTTCGCTCGTGGCGAGTTCCGGCGCGATGTCGTTCAACCCATCCGCCTTTAATCCCGTCACGAATTATATCGGCAAGAGCATGTATGCGGACCCGCTGTTCAATGGTCGAATTGACGGTTTCCACATTTACAACTACGCACTGTCCGCCGCGCAGATTGCGTCGCTCTACACCAATCAGCCGCCGTCGTTCACCGCCGACCCGATGACTCGTTCGAACGCGATTACCAACAAACTTTATGCCGCGACCATCGCCGGGACTGCGACAGACCCGGAAGCCGGCTCACTGACTTATTCCAAAGCCGGCGGACCGGCATGGCTGCAAGTGGCCGCCGACGGCACGATGAGTGGTGTGCCCGGTCCGGCCAACGTGGGTTTGAACAGCTTCAGCGTCCGCGTCAGTGATAACGTCCCGATCAGCGACGATGCCACGTTGAACATTCTTGTTCCACCAGGTCCGGATACGCTCGCGCTATTCGCTTTTGAAGGGAATACCGTCAATAGCGTGGGCGTAAATCACGGCACTGCGAGCGGCTCACCGACCTACGTTCCGGGTGTGAATGGGCAGGCCATCAGTTTCAACGGCTCCAACCAGTTCGTCACGTTGCCCGCCGGGATGCTGAATTTGAACGACATCACGGTCGCGGCGCGGGTATTTTGGAATGGTGGAGCGCAATGGCAGCGCATCTTCGATTTCGGCAACAACACGACGCAATACATGTTCCTCTCGCCGCGTTCCGGGAACAATACCTTGCGCTTCGGCATCACCACCAGCGGCAGTGGTGCGGGCGAACAAATCGTCGAGACTGCGCAGTTGGCTTCGAACCAGTGGATTCACGTGGCGGTCGCCCTGCAAGGAAACGTCGGAAAGCTCTATGTTGACGGTGCGTTGGTGGCGACGAATACCGTCACGCTCAATCCGAATTCGTTCAATCCGGCGGTGAATTACATCGGCAAGAGCCAGTGGCCCGACCCGTTGTTCAGCGGACGCATGGATGATTTCCAGATTTACAACCGCGCACTGTCCGACTTTGAAATTGCCAATCTCGCCAATCCCGCACTCAACTCTGATGGCGACGGATTTTCTGATTCGGCAGAAGGCATGGTGGACACGGACGGCGATGGCATCCCCGATTATCTCGACACGGACAGTGATGGTGACGGCATCCCCGACAGCATGGAAGGTTTTGCTGATACGGACGGCGACGGCATTCCGAACTTCCGGGACACGGATAGCGATGGCGACGGCCTGCCGGATAGCTGGGAATTCGCGTATGGATTGAATCCCACCAACGCCACTGATGCGAACCTGGATTCGGACGGTGACGGCCAGTCAAATCGTGAGGAATACGTCGCCGGCACGCAGCCGAATAACGCCGCCGACTTCTTTGCACAAACAGCGCAGGCAGGCTCGCCGATGATACTTACTGTGCCGGGTGCTGCCGGACGTACCTATGTTTTATGGCGAGCTAAGTCGCTGACAGACGTGTGGACTTCGGTTCTCACCAATGGCCCGGTTGCGACCAACGGTCCGGTGTTGTTGGCTGATCCCGCAGCACCCGCCCACGGCGGATTTTACCGCACGTCGGTTTCTTGGCCGTAATACCGGGCGCGGCGATTCAAATCGTTTTCGAATGCCGCCGCTCGCCCGCTGGTGCGAGCGTGTTGTCAAAACACATCGCGATGTTACGGATGAAGAGGCGGCCGGCGTCGGTGACTTCAAGTCCGGTTGGCGTGCGGCGCACCAAACCGTCAGCAACAAACGGGGCCAGCGTGTTTAGTTCCGTCGCGAAGTGTTGTTCGAAGTTGATGCCGAGCTTCTGCGACATGGCGGCGAAGTCGAGTGAAAGATCGCACATCGTGCGCATGATGGTTTCGCGACGGATCTTGTCTTCATCGGAAACGAAATACGCTTTGTGCAATGGCACTTTGTCCGCATCCACGGCTTCCTGGTACTTCGGCAATTCCTTTTCGTTCTGCCAGTAAGCGTCAGGCACTTGCGAAACACCGGACATGCCAAACGCATAGATGTCCGAACCGGCCCGCGTGCTGTAGCCCTGGAAATTCCGCTGCAATTGCTTGCTGCGTTGCGCGATGGTCAACTCATCCGTCGGCTTCGCGAAATGATCCATGCCGATATAGACGTATTGATCGTTCGCGGTGAGCCGCTCAATGACGAGTTTCAACACTTCGAGTTTCGATTCCGGAGTCGGGAGAACCTTTTCTTCGAGAATTTTCTGCGCTGGTTTGATCCACGGAACGTGCGCGTAGCTGAACACCGCCAGACGATCCGGCTTCATCTCCAGCACGATGTCGAGGGTTTCGTTAAACGACGCGGGAGTCTGGTTCGGCAAACCGTAGATGAGATCGAGGTTGATTGAGTTGAAGCCCAGTTCGCGCATCCAATCAATCGCCTGCTGCGTCATCTCGCGCGGCTGGATGCGGTGAATCGCCTGCTGCACGCTCGGGTTGAAATCCTGCACGCCCATTGAGGCGCGATTGAAGCCGATTTCCTTCAACGCCACCATGTGGTCACGCGTAAGCCGACGCGGGTCCACTTCGACACTCGCTTCGATGTCCGGCGAAAACGTGAAATGTTTGTGGATGATTTCACCCAAGCGACGGATTTCATCGGGCCGCAGAAATGTGGGTGAACCGCCGCCAAAGTGGAGCTGCACCGCCTTGCGCTGCTTGTTCAGCTTCGTCGCCATCTTCGCGACTTCTTTGCCGAGGTAATCAATGTAGTCGCGACCTTTGTCGTGATTCAGCGTGATGACCGTCGTGCAGCCGCAGAACCAGCAGAGTGTCTCGCAGAATGGGATGTGGAAATAAACCGACAGGTCGCGCGGTGATTGGTTATTCGCCTCGATCTTCTGGGAGAGTTGCTCCCAGGAGATGGCGTCGGTGAACTTGGTCGCGGGCGGGTAGCTCGTGTAGCGCGGCCCGGCCACGTTGTATTTGCGGACAAGATCGAGATCGACGTTCAGTGTCTTCATGCACTCAAAAATGTTCCCGCGAAGGGGCGAAGGTCACGAAGAAGACCTCTCCGGCTTCGCTACCTTCGTTTCTTCGTGGGACACTGTTCACTTAAAGCCTTTCACGGCATCCACCAAAGCCTGAATGTTCTCCAGCTTCGCGCCCGGCGTCAAACCGTGACCCAGATTAAAGATGTGCCCCGGTCGGCCGCGCATTGTCTCCAAGACTTTTTGCGTCTCGGCAGCAACGACTTCCGGCGTCGCTTCAGCTATGAGTGTTGGCGAGAGATTTCCCTGCATGCCGATGTGGGCGGGAACAATTTTGCGCGCTTCCGCCAAGTCAGTTTGCCAATCAATGCCTAGCACGTTCGCGCCGGTCGCGATCAAGTCCGGCCAGTTGCCGTGCGTGCCGAGCGAGAAGACGATCTTCGGACAAGCGCTGCCGAGATTGGCAACGATGTCTCGCATCCATCGCCCGCTGGCCTCTTGAAACTCACCCGCCGCCAAATGCCCGCCGTGGCTGTCGAAGATTTGGAGGGCGTCAATGCCCGTCGCAATCTGCATCTTGAGATACGCGGTGACGGCTGCGGTCAGCTTCTCGGCCAAGGCAAAATACGTCTTCGGATCCTCGCGAAACAACGCCAGTGCGCGGCTATATTTCGGCACGCTCGCACCCTCCATCATGAACGTTGCCAGCGTCCATGGCGAACCCGTGAATCCGATGAGCGCCGTTTGGTCACCCAGCTCGCGACGCAAGATTCGCAACGCCTTCTCGACGTAACTCAGCTTATCGCACACCTGCGCGACGGAGAGTTTTTCGATGTCCGCCTTGCTCTGGATGGCGAAGTCCATCTTCACGCCTCCGGTTTCCTTGAAGTGATATTCTTGCCCCATCGCCTCGGGGATCACGAGGATGTCACTGAACAGAATCGCCGCGTCGAAACCGAACCGCCGCACCGGCTGCAACGTCACTTCCACCGCCAAGTCTGGCGTCTGGCAAAGTTGCACGAACGTGTAGGTTTCCTTGAGCTTGCGATACTCGGGCAGCGCGCGACCGGCTTGGCGCATCAGCCACATCGGCGGCCGCTCATTCGGGCGACAGTGACAGGCGTTGACGAAGCGCTGGCGATTGGTGATGGCGGTGCTCACGATTTTTGCAGGAAGGAGTTGGCCATGTTTTCGAGCGCTTTGATCCAGAGCGGATGCTCGTTCATGCAGGGAATACGGGTGAATTCCTTGCCGCTGGCCGCCATGAAATCCGTGCAGCCGCGCATCCCGATTTCCTCGATGGTTTCCAAACAGTCGGAGACGAACGCCGGGCAGATGACCATCATCTTCTTTTTTCCCTCCTGTGCGAGGCGGACAAGTTCGTAATCGGTGTAAGGCTTGAGCCACGGGTCTTTGCCGAGGCGGGATTGGAACGAGACAGAATACTTTTCCTTCGGAATGCCCGCGAGCTTCACGAACTCGCGCGTTGTGGCGAAACACTGCGAGCGATAACAGGTCGCATGTGCTGGGCTGGCGACTTCGCAGCAGTTCTCGACTTGCAAGCAATGGCAACCGGTTGGATCGGATTTGCGCAGATGCCGTTCGGGAATGCCGTGATAGCTGAATAGCAAATGATCGTAATCCTGCCTGAGAAAATCCGCCGTGCTCGCCACCAGCGCCGCGATGAAATCGGGCGAGTTGTAATACGGTGGTTGCACCGTGATTTTCATTCCGGGTGCGAGCTGGGCAGCAACTTCCTGCACACGCACGACGGCGGTTTCGTAGCTCGACATCGCGTAGTGCGGGAACAGCGGGATAAGCAGCACGGCTTTCGCTCCGTTGACCGCCAGCTTTTTCACGGCGGACTCGATGGATGGGTTCTGATAACGCATCGCGAGTTCAACCGGAACACTGAGGCGTTTCTGCAATTCCGCCTGGACGTGTTTGCTGGTAACAACCAGCGGTGAGCCGTCCTTGGTCCAGATTTTGTCGTAGGCATGACCGGATTCCGCCGGGCGCTTGATGAGGATCATCCCCACGACCAGCCGGCGGATCGGCCAGGCGACATCAATGACGCGACCGTCCATCAGAAACTCGTTCAAATAACGGCGCACGTCGGGGACGGACGGCGAATCCGGCGAGCCGAGGTTAACCAGCAAAACAGCTTTGCTCATGTCAGCAAAGGGTTAGCAGAAAAGCCGGCCAACGCCACGCAAGAAACTGCGAATCATTGTGCTTATTTTGTTCTGAAGTCTTCAGGATGCTGACTGAAGCTCCGTCGCAACGCGGTCAGAGATGTTGATGCCGGACACGATGGAATCGCTGAGGGAAACGCCATCACGATAGTGGCCGGCGAGGAAAAAGCCGGGCGACTGACTTTCGATCTTCGTCATCAAATCTTTGAAGCGGCCGTAGCCGACGTTGTATTGAGGGATGGCGCGGGGATAGACGACGATGTGCCGGAACGTAGGCTTGCCACGAACTCCGAGCAAAATGCGCAAGTCTTCGCAAACCAGTTCCACCAGTTTGTCCTGCGGCAGCGAAGCCAGTTCCGGATAGCGCTCACCGCCCACGTAAGTAGTCAAGGTGTGATGGCCCGCGGGCGCGCGATTGGGGAACAGCGCCGAGGAGAAGATCGTGCCGAGACTTTTGAAACCGGCGATCCGGGGAATCAACATGCCGAACCCGGAGCAATCGTGCGCCACATCCTCGCGGCGGAAGCCGAGCACGACACTCGCAACGGGCGGGTAACGGATTTCAGCGAAGGTTTGGAGCGCCGAGCTCCGGCTCGGCTCGTTGCGGGTTTCGCCGCTGGCCGAGCCGGTGCTCGGCGCTCCGGTGATTTGCAACTCCGCCAGCTTGGGCGCAGTGCCGCAAAAAATCACCGCATCATGATCCGCCAAAGACCCGCCGGAAGCGGTTTGCGTGTGAACGCTCCAACCGTTCGAAGTCTTCGTTAGTTTGGTAACGGCGGTGTTCAACTTCACCGCATCGCCCAGATGCGCGGCCAGCGTATCTGGCAAGACCTGCAACCCTTCGTCGAAGGAGAACTTCGGCGCGCGGTCCTTCGCGACCTGAACCGTAGTTGTCTTCGAGCGCCTTCAGCTTGGGGAACGCGTGGGTGACCGACAGTTTTTGAGGATCACCGGCGTAGATGCCGGCGACGAGGGCGTCAATCGCGTGATCGAGAAATTCCTGATTGAACCGGCGCACGACAAATTGTCCGATGCTTTCCTCGACGCCGTCGCGACGTGGTTTGATGAACGGTTCGCGCACGACGGCGAACTTGGCTTTGAGCGTGAATAGATCGGTCGTAAAGAAGCCCAGTGGTGAACCGGGCATCGCGATGGGTCGCTGGTAGCGCACGACGTAACGCGCTTCGGCTTTGGGATCGGGATCGAGCCGGCGGGATTGCAGTCCGGCATCCTTTACCAGTTGGGCGATTTTTGGCGAGGTTTCGAGCAGGGTGTTCGGGCCGAACTCAGCGAGGTAACCGTCCTTGCGAATTGACTGAATGACGCCTCCGACGCGTTCGCTCGCTTCGTAAACAGTGACGGTGAGGCCGCGCCGCTTGAGGTAAAACGCCGCTGTCAGTCCGGTAATGCCCGCGCCAATGATCGCCACCGACTTCATCGGCAATCAGACTGGGACACCGGCGCACATGGTGCAAGTGATTAACGCTTTCAGAGCAGGGTGCCGTGGAGAATCTGGTAGGCGATGGAGAAGTAGATTACCAAACCGGTCACGTCCACCAGGGTGGCGACAAATGGTGCGGACGCGGCCGCCGGGTCGAAGCCAATTCGTCGCAAAACAAATGGCAGCATCGAACCCGCCACGCTGCCAAACAACACCACGCCGACCAGGCTACACGCGACAGTGGCGGCCACGAGGGCGTAATGCGGACCGTAAATCTGTTCCTTGTGCGGCCAGAGGAGAATACGGATGAGGGCAATCGAAGCCAGCACGCAGCCCAACGCCAAGCCGGCAAACACCTCCCGGCGCATGACGCGCCACCAATCACCCAGTGTAATGTCCCGCACCGCCATGGCGCGGATGATGAGTGAGGTGGCTTGCGAACCGGCATTGCCGCCGCTGGAAATGATTAGCGGCACGAAGAGCGCCAGCACGACCGCTTTCGCGATTTCATCTTCGAAGTAGCCCATGGCGGTGGCGGTGAACATTTCGCCGACAAACAAAATCGCGAGCCAGCCCGCGCGCTTTTTGATCATCGAAAAAATTCCGATCCGCAGGTAGGGCGCGTCGAGGGCTTCCATACCGCCGAGCTTTTGGATGTCCTCGGTCGCCTCCCGCTCGGCCACGTCGAGCACATCGTCCACAGTGACGACGCCCACCAACACTTCCTTGGAATCCACGACCGGCAGAATGGTCACGTCGTACTTTTTGAAGGCAGCCACAGCTGTTTCTTGATCATCGGTGGCGCGGAGAAAAATCCGCTGGTTTTCCAAAAGTTCGAGCACGGACATCTGGATGGGAGCGACGACGACATTGCGGAGCCGGACGTAATCCACCAAGTGGCTTTTGGCGTCCACAACGTAGAGCTGGGCGATGGTGTCCCGCTTGTCCTCCTGCGTGCGCAGGTGAGAGAGGACCTCGGCGACGGTCCAGTTTTGCTGGATGGCCACGTAATGCGGCGTCATGCGGCGGCCAATGGATTGTTTGGGATAACCCAGCAGTTCCGTGGCGATCTTGCGTTGCTCGGGCTTCAGCAAGGCGAGCAGTTTTTGCGTGGCGGCGGAGGGGAGTTCTTCGAGCAGCGCGGTGCGGTCGTCCGGCGGCAGGGAGTTCAAAATGTTGGCGACCTGCTCGGAGCCGAGGGCGAGCAGGAGTTTTTCCTGGTCTTCAACGGACAAATACTCGAACACCTCGGTGGCCAGATCGTGGGGCAGAATCCGCAGGAGCACGGCTTCGTCGTCCGAGCCAAGATCGGTGAAAATCTCCGCCAGATCCGGGGCGGGGAAGGTGCAGAGGATTTCGCGAAGCTGATTGAAATTGCGCTGGCGAATCAGCTCGGCGAGTTCGGGCTTGAGCAAACTGCCAATCACCCGCTCACTGAACGGCAAAACGCCGTCCGAGGCAAAACAAAATGCCGCGACAATGCGTGGCGAAGCGCGGCCGCCCGAGCCGCGTCCCGGTCAGTTGCCCGCTGTGATCAGGAGATTCTTCTCGATGACGTTGATGACGCCCCGGATGTTGAGCGGTTTGGCGATGTAGGGAAAACCGCCGATCATGCCGTCGCGCGCGTCCACTTCCTCCTGCTTCACCGCGGCGGTGAGGAAGACAATGGGCACGTGCTTGAAGGCGCGCGTGGCCTGGATTTTTTCGGCGAGCTGTCCGCCGTCCATCTCCGGCATCATTACGTCGAGCAAGATCAGATCGGGGTTGAACTCCGGGAGCGCGCCCAACACGCGATCCGCCACGTTCTCCGCCCGCACGATGTAGTGGCCCGTTTTTTCGAGGTTTAACCGCAGCAACTGCGTGATGCTGGGCTCGTCGTCCACGATGAGGATGCGTTTCTTGTTTGTCATAAGATGATCGGGCTTCAGGTGTTGAAGGAAATGGTGAAACAACTGCCGGGGTCGTGGCGGCTGACCTCCACGCGGCCCCCGTAGAGTTCGATGATTTTTCGGAGCACGAGGGTGCCGAAATCTCGTTCCGGTCCGGCGTTGAATTTCTTCGCCGGCGCCATCGGGAGCGCAGTCTCCGGCTGGGCTGGACGCCCCTCAATCTGTGCCACGACCACCTTCCGGCCGCTGGCAGTTTTGCCGGTGACGCGGTAACGGTCGTGCTCTTCCGCCGTCAATTCCCGGGCGAACGTTCGGATGGCGAAACTGCCGCCCTGCCGCAATGCGCTGATTTCGGTGGTAAACAGGTTGGTGAACACGTGGCCCATGGGGCGCGGGTCCAGTCGCAACAGTGGCAGATCCTCGGAGAACTCCTCGATCACCTGGATGGGACGACCGGCGAGTTCGGACTGCACCGCCCGCAGCGATTTCCGGAGAATGTCGTTGAGATGCTGCTCGCTGGCGGCCCCCTTGCGATAGGATGAGAAGTCGAGCAGGGCGCGGATGATTGCATCGGCGCGTTGCACGGCTTCAGTCATCTGCTGCAACACCGGGCGGGTGTTTTCATCCCCGGCGATGGCGTAATCGTTGAGATAATCAATGCCGAGAATGACGGTCTGCAAGGGATTCTTCACCTCATGCGCGACCCCGGCGGCAAAGGTGCTCACCGCTTCGAGCTTCTCGGATTGGATGAGTTGTTGCTGGGTGGTTTGCAGGTCGTCGTGTGACTTTTGAAGGTCAGTCCACGCGCGGCGCAACTGCTGGTCCGCCTGGATGCGCTCGGTTACGTCGCGCGAAACGATGATGATTTTGGCGGGTTCGCCGGCTTCATCGAGAATAACGTTGCTTTGGGATTCCACATGCCGCACCGCCCCGTTCGGCAGCAGAAAGCGATACTCGGCCCGCTGACCGCCGCGTTGGGCCAGCACTCGCTGAAAGACCTGACGGATATTATCGCGGTCCTCGGGGTGGATGCTCGCAAACGAGTCCGAGCCGCGCAGTTGTTCCGGAGCGCCGAGCACATTCAGGTAGGAGGGGCTGTTGTAGATGCGTCTGCCTTGCGTGTCCACCACGGCGATCAGGTCGCTGACGTTTTCCGAGATCAACCGGAAGAATTCCTCGCTCTGGCGCAGCTTGCGTTCGATTTGATTTCGTTCGAGGGCGTAACGAATGGCCCGGGTGAGCAGGCGGCCGTCAAATTCTCCTTTCACCAGGTAATCCTGAGCGCCC
Organism: Limisphaerales bacterium; assembly: GCA_044225555.1. Classification (GTDB taxonomy): domain Bacteria; phylum Verrucomicrobiota; class Verrucomicrobiia; order Limisphaerales; family JADLHS01; genus JADLHS01. The sequence continues at coordinate 80,771 of JBGAIM010000020.1, forward strand.
TCCCGGACGGCTTGGAGGGCGACCTCTTCGTCGTTCAATCCCGTCAAGACGATTACGGGCAGGGCGGGGGCGGCGCGCTTTACGGCGGCGAACGTGGCCAATCCCTGCTGATCCGGCAGCGAAAGGTCGAGCAACACCAGATCGTTCCCGGGGCGTTTCAACTGCTCCAGGGTTTCCGTCAACCGGCCGGCGATTGAAACCGTGAAACGGCCCTGGCCTTCGTGCAGCAGGATTTCCCGGAGGATTTCGGCGAAGGGCGCTTCGTCTTCCACCAACAGAATCTGCGTGGGCGACGCGCTCATGTCGGACAGGATTCGAGGGCCGGACTGGACAGGGTGCTTTGGATGGTCTCCAGCAACGTGCGCATGTCATAGGGCTTGTGCAAAAAGCGAATGCCGCCCGCCAAGTTGTCTTGTTTTGCGGAGTCGTTTAGATTGAAGCCGCTGGTGTAAATCACCTTCAACTCGGGCTTCGAGGATTTAAGACGTTGCGCCAGTTCACGCCCGTCAATGCCGTCGGGCATCACCATGTCCGTCAGCAACACATTCACCTTGGCCCGGTGCTCCTCCCAAATGGACAGGGCGTGAGTGCCCGTGTTCGCCTCGACCACTTCATAACTGGCGCGTTGCAGGACGTTCCGCACCATGCCGCGAATCACCAGTTCGTCGTCCACCAGAAAAACCGTCTGCCGCCGGGGCGCGGTTGCGATGGCCAGGTGAAATTGCGGCAGAAAAATCTTGAAGGTTGTTCCCTGGCCGACCTCGCTGAGTGTTTCGATCCATCCGTGCTGGCGTTGAACAATGCCGGCAATAATCGAGAGGCCCAGCCCCGCGCCGTTGCGAGCCGCGCCGGTGGCCGGAGGCTGAAACAGCGCCGGCAATTTGTCCGCCGCGATGCCACACCCATTGTCGCTCACGCTCAACCGCACGTAATGTCCGGGCTGCGCGTTGGGTTGGGTTTGCGCGTAAAAATCGTCCACCTCCCAAAGTTCCGTCTGGAGCGTGAATACGCCGCCACCGGGCATCGCCCGACGCGCATTTTCTGCCAGGCTGACCAGGATTTGCCCCATCATCGCGTCGTCCACCGCCACGACAGCCGGCTGGGGCGCGCACTTGATTTGCAGGGAAATCCCCTCGCCCAGGACGCGCTGCAACATGTTGTCCTGGCTGGCGATGACCCGGTTCAAATCTGTCTCTTTGCGATTCATGATGACCTGGGCATGTCGTTGCTGGACAGGTCGCTTGATGAGAGCCAGCAGTTCCTTGGTTACGACACCCCAGAAGGGAATCGGAAGGAAATGCCCCCGGCTTTAGCCTCCGCCTTAAAAAGTCAGCTGGCGTTAAGTTGTTGCGCCCGGAGAGGGCGCTATCAGCAATAACCGCCCCGCATCGCACGGGGCGGTGTTGTTCGGCCTGCTAAAACCGTCAGCTAGGCCTGAAAGGATTTGCCGCAACCGCAGCTTTGTTTTGCGTTTGGGTTCAGGACTTTGAAGCCGCCACCCGTCAAGGCATCGCTGAAATCCACCTGCGTGCCGCGGAGGTATTTCGCGCTGAAGGCGTCCACCAGCACTCGCACTCCGTCCTGCTCATGGAAGGAATCGCCAGCGCGCTGCTCGTCAAACACCATGCCGTATTGCATTCCGGAGCAGCCGCCTTGCTCAACATAGACCCGGAGAAACTTCCCCGCGTTATCGGGCTGGGCGGCAAGCGATTTTACCTCTTGCACGGCACTGGTGGTCAGTTGCAGCACCGGCTCGGCTGTTGTGGCATCAATCATATTCAGGCAAGGCGAACCTAACCGCCGCCTCCGAGTGTGTCAAACGTCGCACTAGGATTTTTCGGCGGGCGCCGGATTTTGCGCGCGATTGATGATGGAATCGAAGCGCGCCTTGTAAACGGGCAGCACTTGTTGCATTCGCCGGCAAAAATTGACGACCGTGTCCTTGTCCTGGTTTGGCCAGCCCTGCATCAGTTCGAGCAGACGCAGCGCCTCAAAGGCGGATTTCTTGATCCACCAATCGTCCGCAGTTTCCCCCTCGCGGAGATTCTTCTCGAGCGCCACGTCCAGGTAAAAATCGCGCGCCCGTAACAGCAACGCCTTTCGTTCGTCTCCGCTGCTGGTCTCAGCCAGTTTTTCGAGAATGGTGCCCAGCCCGCACTGGGCCTGGCTGCGCGCGGTAACACTAGCTGACGGCAGGAGGATCACTTTTTGAAACGCATTGGAGGCGGCCTCGTAGTTTCGGGCATCGAGCGTTGCCATCTGGAGGTGGCAATTGCCGATCTCACCCCAGGCCAGCGCTGTGAATTCATCGGTAGTGGGACGTTGATTTAGCTGTCCAAAGACCTGTACCGCTGCAGTGTAGCCCGCCAGCCGGTTGGTCTCCGCCGGGGCCAGGCGCATTTTCACCCCGCCGTAGGCCAGCACCGCGCGCGCCCACAGGTCCGCTGGACAATTCGTGTCGCTGGTCAGCCCGGTAAAATATTCGATCGCGTTCGGGTAGGCGGACCACGCGAGCGCCGCCCGGCCCGCCATCATGCGTGCCTCGTAGGCCAGGTCGGATGATTTCCAGTTCTGGAACAACTGCTTGAAGTTGATCTCTGCTTCCGCATAGTCGCCCCGGCCAAAATAATAATCTGCCACCCACCACTGGGCGCGGGGCGCCCAATCGTTCGTCCGGAAACGCGCCACGAGATTGGTCATCATGGCCAGCGCATTGGTTTCATTGCCGGCGCGGGCGGTCGCCAGGGCCCGTTGAAATTCGACCTGGGGTCGGAGCCGGTTCGAGGAAAACCGTGTCAACCAGCCATCGTAGGCCGCAATGGCATTGGTCCACGCGGCTTGCTGCTCCTGCACCCGCGCGATGAGCAATTCCACCTGGGGCCGCCATTCCGATTCAGGAAAGAGTCGCACAAACTCCTCGAACCACGGCCGTGCTTCCGCAGGTTGGTTCGCGTCCACATGAGCCTGCGCCAGTAACAACAAACTGCGGGCGGCGGTCGGGTCAACCGGATCCGTATGCAGGATTTCGCGCACGGCGTTGGTGGCGCCCGCGAAGTTGGTCAACGCCAGACTGGCCCGCAGGGATTGATACAACGCCGGCACCCGCAACTCGGCATTCGCCGCGGGCCAGTTGGTCGACACCTGCAACGCGGCAGCGTAATTGGCCAGCGCCCCCGCGTAGTCCTTCTGTTGAAACAACGCGTCGGCCAGTTTGAATCGTGCCACCGCCTGGTCCTCGGACGCCGGCAAGGCCTCGGCGGCGGCGCCAAACGCCATGGCGCTCTCCGGATATTTTTCATCCATCCAGTAGCACCAGCCCCGGCCCAGTTGCGCCCGACCGATGAGGGTGCTGTTGGTGTAAACCGCAATGACCCGGTCAAAGCAATTCAGCGCCACCGGCAGATGATTGGTGGCCGAAATGGCCGCCGCGCCATTCTGGTTGGTGGCCAGCACCGTGGCGTGTTGCTTGAGGTGAACCTCGCCGAGGGTCAGCAGGGCAACGGCCGCCGCGCGCGAGGCCGGGAATTGATCGAGAAACGACTGCAAGGTTTCCACCGCCACGTCATACTGACCCTGTTCCAGCGCCAGGGTTGTGATCCGGGACAGCGCCTGCTCCTGCCGTGCCACCGGCGAATTGGTGCCCAGGTTGCGCTTGAGCACGGCGATGGCCTGGTCCCGTTTTCCGAGCTGTTCGAGAATACCCGCGCGAAAAGCCACGCTCTCGGACACCAAATCCGCGCCCCACACCGCCTCTGCGGTCGTCAGCAAGCCCTCGCTCTCACGCTCGGCGGCTTCCGGGCGATTGGAACCCAGCAAGGCGCGGCACAACAGATATTGACGGCGCCAGCCCAATTCGCCGCGCAACTCCGGGCTGACCTTGTTGTTCAGCGTGGCCTCGGCTTCCGGATATTGCTTTTCCTGCAAATGCGCCTCCGCCTGCAGCAGGTAACCCTGGGCCACCGTCTCGTTGTTGGTCAACCCCAGCGACGCCTGACGAAAGACACTCTCCGGTTTGCGCAACAATTCCAGCACCTTGGGCCATTCCCCCAATCGCGCTTCGGCCGCCGCCTCGCCCACGGCCGCCTCCAGCCGGCGTGACGAAGTCCGGTGCTCCCGCGCCAGCTTCCCGAAGCTCCCGGCCGCCGCCTTGTAATTCCCGCTCTGAAATTGCGCCTCGGCGATCCAGTACAGAAACTGGTCGGTGAAATTGCCGGCATCGGCTTCGCGCGCGGTCAACAGGGCCACGACCGATGGAAATTTCTTCTGCCGGAACTGTGCCTCCGCTTCCCGCAGGATCGCTTCCCCGAGTCGCTCCGACTTGGGATATTTCTCGATGAACTCGGCGAACTCCACCTCGGCCCGGTCCCAGAAGCCAATGCGAAACGCTTCCGCCGCGGAATCGTAGGCTTTCTTCTCCGCGCCGGACAAAGCGGCCTCCGCCCGCCCGCCGGTCAGCACCAGCAGCAGGCAGACTAGGATGATTCGCAGCTTCGTCATCGCGCGCATGGTAACGGGCGGGTGGGTTTGCGGCAAAGAATGAAATCTTCCCTCCGAATCACGCGCCACTTGGATTATTCAGAATACTCTTTAGGTATCGTCCCGTGTGGCTCTCCGCGCACGCCACCACCTGTTCTGGTGTGCCTTGCACCACCACGCGTCCGCCGCCGTCGCCGCCCTCCGGCCCGAGATCAACGATCCAATCCGCCATCTTGATGACGTCGAGATTGTGCTCGATGACCAGCAACGTGTTTCCCGATGCGCGGAGTTTGAACAACACTTCCAGCAACTTCGCCACGTCGTGGAAGTGCAAGCCCGTCGTCGGTTCATCCAAAATGTAAAGCGTGCGCCCGGTCTGCTTGCGGCTGAGTTCCGCCGCCAGCTTGATGCGTTGCGCCTCGCCGCCGCTCAGTGTCGTGCCGCTTTGCCCGAGATGGATATAACCCAACCCCACCTCGGCCAGCGTCAGGAGCGGATCGTAAATCTGCGGCACGGCGCGGAAGAAATTCACCGCTTCATCCACCGTCAGGTTCAACACATCCGAAATGTTCAGCCCTTTGTAAGCGATCTCCAGCGTCTCGCGATTGTAGCGTTTGCCGTTGCAGTTCTCGCACGTCACATAGACCGGCGGCAGGAAATTCATCTCGATCTTGATGAGCCCATCACCCTGACACTTCTCGCAACGTCCGCCCTTCACATTGAAACTGAAGCGCCCGGATTCGTAACCGCGAATTTTTGCCGCCGGCAACTTCGCGAACAAATCGCGAATCGCATTGAACATCCCGGTATAGGTCGCCGGGTTGCTGCGCGGCGTGCGCCCGATTGCGGTCTGGTCAATCACCACGATCTTCTCCAGCCCCTCGTAGTTCCTGATCTCCTTGTGCGCGCCCGGCCGTTCCTTGGACCCGTAAAACTTCCGCATCAACGCGCGCCGCAACGTGTCATCCACCAGCGTGCTCTTGCCCGAACCGCTCACCCCGGTCACGCAGGTAAACAGTCCGATGGGAATCCGCGCGTTGACGTTCTGCAAATTGTTCTCGCTCGCGCCCACGATTTCAATCGTCCCGCGCTCCACCGACGGCTTCTTGCGCTCCTTCGGCAACGGGATGTTCAACTCCCCCGTCAGATACCGTCCCGTGAGCGACCGCTTGTTCGCCTTGATCTGTTCCAGTGAACCCGCCGCCACCACTTCGCCGCCATGCACGCCCGCGCCCGGTCCGAGATCAAGGATGTAATCCGCCGCGCAAATCGTGTCCGCGTCATGCTCCACCACGAGCACGGAATTGCCGAGACTGCGCAAGCCCTTGAGCGTTTCGAGCAACCGATCGTTGTCCCGCTGATGCAGTCCGATGCTCGGCTCGTCCAGAATGTAAAGCACTCCGACAAGCCCCGCACCAATCTGCGTCGCCAACCGGATGCGCTGCGCCTCGCCACCGGACAGCGAACCGCTCTCACGATTCAATGTGAGATAACCCAGCCCGACATTCTTAAGAAACACCAGTCGGGCACGAATCTCCTTGATGACCTCACCCGCGATCTTGAGTTGAAACTCCGACAGTTTGAGCCCCGCAAAAAACTCATCCGCCTTGTCCACGGACAACAAGCAGACGTCCATGATGGACAGACCGGGGATTTTCAGTCTTGAGTCTTGGGTCTTGAGTGTTGAGTCAGCAGCCTCGGTTGACTTTGGACTCAAGACTTTAGAGTCGAGACTTTTTTCCCCCAACGTCACTGCCAAAATCTCCGGCCGCAACCGCTTCCCCTGACACGCATCGCAAAACTGCGGACTCATGAAAGCCTTGAGCCGGTTGCGCGTGAACTCGCTTTCGCTCTCCGCATACAGCCGCTCCATGTTCGGTAACACACCCTCGAACGGGCGCTTAACCGTGCTGGCCTTGCCCGCGCGCCAGAAGTGAAACGTGACCTCCGTCTCGCCCGAGCCATGCATCAGCACGCGCTTGAATTCGTCCGGAAGATTTTTGTAGGGCGCTTCGAGATTTAAACCGTAGTGCGACGCCACCGCCTTCAGCATCGCCTTGTAATAAATAATCATCCGCTTCCCGCCGCGCCGCCACGGCAACACCGCGCCCGACTCCAGTGACTTGTCCGCATCCGGCACCACGAGCCCTTCGTCAAAGATCATCTTCTGCCCGAGCCCGTGGCAGACGGGGCAAGCACCATTCGGAGAGTTGAACGAAAAATGTTTCGGGGTCGGCTTTTCATAACTCTTGCCCGTCCCCGGCGAATACATCCGATTCGAGTGCAGCGTCTCGATCCAAGCAGATGAATCGAGCGCCGGACGCGCCTTCTGGCCCTCGACTCTCGACCCTCGACTCTCGACTTGATGAAGTGTCTTGATTACCCCCTGCCCCCACCGCAACGCTGTCTCCACCGAGTCCTGCAAGCGCACGCGCACCTTGTCTTCCATCACTAGCCGATCCACCACGGCTTCGATGGTGTGCGACTGCTTCGCATCCAGCTTCACGCGCACATTCGGATCGGTCAGTTCCACCAACTCGCCATCCACCCGGGCGCGGACAAACCCTTCCCGCTGCAACCGCTCGATGACATCGCGGAATTCACCCTTCTGTTGGCTCACGACTGGCGCGAGCAACATCACCTTGGTCCGCTCTGGCAACGCGAGGATTTTGTCCACGATGTCGCTGGTGGTTTGCGCCACGATGGGTTCGCCCGTGTCCGGACAATGCGCCTGGCCGACATGCGCGTAGAGCAACCGCAGGTAATCATAAATCTCCGTCGTGGTGGCCACCGTCGAGCGCGGATTCATGCCGCTCGTGCGCTGCTCGATGGCGATGGCCGGCGAAAGGCCCTCGATGTAATCCACCTCCGGCTTCTGCATCTGATCCAGGAACTGCCGCGCGTAGGCCGAAAGACTCTCGACATATTTCCGCTGCCCCTCGGCGTAGATCGTGTCAAACGCGAGCGACGACTTTCCACTACCGCTCAAGCCGGTAATGACCACCAGCTTGTCGCGCGGGATTTCGAGCGTGAGATTCTTGAGATTATGCTCCCGCGCCCCGCCGATGCGGATGAATTCTTTGCTCATGTTACCGAATTCTTGGACTCAAATAATCGGGAAGCGTAGGACAGTGTTCCGGGTGAGGAAAAGGAAGAAAAGAGATTTGGCCATACCTCCAATCGGATTGGAGATTCTTTTGGTCTCAAGAATTCTACTCGTCTGCGCAGCATTGCTGTGCTAAGGCTCTTCACTAATGAAGGCCATTTTCGTCTTGGTCGTTCTACCGATCATTTTCTTCCCTCCATCTGTTCTGGCGTCGTCGTGGCAGACCAACAGTCCAATGGCCAACGCCCGGCAATTTCACGCCGCGACGCTGCTGACAAACGGCCTGGTCCTGGTGGCGGGTGGTGAAAATGCAAGCTTTGCGGTCACTGCCAGTGCCGAGATTTACATTCCAAGCACGGGAAACTGGATCAATACCGGATCAATGCACGAGGCTCGTCAATTGTTCACAGCAACGCTGTTGGCCAACGGAATGGTGTTGGTTGCTGGCGGACTGAACTCTGGTGGAGCTTTGGCGACAGCGGAGTTGTACAACCCGGCCACGGGTCTTTGGTCATTGACCGGCTCGATGACAAATGCCCGTTGCGCCCATACTGCAACCTTGTTGACGAACGGTAATGTGCTGGTTTCGGGAGGTGAGAATGGCGGAATCTTGGCAGCGGCAGAGATCTACGACGTCGAGCAAGGCTCATGGTCGCCGGTCAAACCGATGCTTACGGCACGCGGTTATCAGACTGCAACCTTGCTTCAGGACGGCAGAGTTCTGCTGACGGGCGGGCGCGATGACAGTTACAACCCGGTTCAAAGCGCGGAAATTTACGATGCTTCAACCAATGGGTGGACCACCACAGGGAAAATGAATTTTCCGCGCTGGTCACACACGGCAACACTCATTCCGTCGAATGCGAAGGTTTTGGTCGTAGGAGGAAGACAACTAGGTGCGGAATTTTACGATCCTGCATCTGGTGATTGGATATGGGTGACAATCAACGGAGTTACGAATGCGCTCTACGGGCAAACGGCAACCCTGCTCCCGAACGGAAACGTTCTGATTGCCAGTGGCATTGACCTGGCATCGTCATTTGACACCATTACGAATGCTTGGATCTACGATCCGCGTGCGGACCTCTGGAGCGTCACGGCGGACTTGAACCAAGGCCGTTATTTTCACACGGCGACGGCGCTACTAAACGGCCGTGTCCTTGCAGTGGGCGGTGGGAGCTTTATGCCACCTTTCCGTCTCGCAACCGCCGAGTGCTTCGTGTCTGTTGATCCAATCACTCTCACAGCGACATCGCTGCCGAATGGCCAGTTTCAGGTTGCGTTTACCAATACACCAGGATTCAGTTTTGCCGCCCTGGCTTCTACCAACCTCACCCTGACCACCGATGGTTGGACCCAGCTTGGTCTGGCAACGGAGACTTCCCCCGGCCAGTTCCAGTTCACCGACTTGCAGGCGACGAACAGCCCGCAGCGCTTCTACCGCGTCCGGGCGAATTGAGGCGGTTTTGCTGCGGCAGCCCTCTGCCGCTTTCCCGGCGCAAGCCTGCGGGCCAAAAAGCGGCAGAGGGCTGCCGCAGTCCAATACGCTAACGCGCCATTTCTTACCGCCGGCCCGTGGCCAAAGTCATTTTGATACAGGAAAGACCGACTGGTGGAGTTGCCGTTCGTTGACACTCGCCTGCGCGGTGTCTAGCCTGCAACGGATGTCGAAACTGCCGTTTGAACTGCTCCTCGCGCTGCGTTATCTGCGGCCCAAACGGACTTTTGTTTCGATCATCACCGTCATTTCCATCCTCGGCGTGATGCTCGGTGTCGCGGTGTTGATCATCGTCATCAGCGTGATGAGCGGGTTCGACCATGATTTGCGCGACAAGTTTTTTGGCTTCAGCGCGCATCTTAAGGTGTTGCCGCGTTACCAGACGATGGAGAATTACGCGTTGGTGGAGAGCCAGGTGGCGTCGAACCGGGCGGTGAAGGGCGTTGCACCGTTCGTGGTGGGGCAGGTTCTCATCAAGACCCAGCCGCGATCCGGACAACCCTTGTTTCTCGCGCCCGCGTTGCGCGGCATTGACCCGCAAGCCGAACAAACCGTCAGCCGCCTGGCGACGAATATCGTGGAAGGACAGTTCGATGTCAGCCGGCGCGGACTCCTGATGGGTGAACAAATGGCGCGAAGCCTGGGGGTGCGGGCGGGCGACACCGTTGCGGTTTACTCGGCGAAACAACTGGAATCCTTGGACAAACAAAAAGGCCAGGACGGGGTGCGGGCCATTCCGCCGGATGATTATGAGATTCGCGGCATCTTCGACGCGGGTTACTACGAGTTCAATTCGCTCGTGGTCATCACATCATTGGAAAGCGCGCAAAAATTCAACGACTTGGAGGAAAACGACAGCGTGAGCGGGTTGACGGTGGCGTTGCATGATCCGTATCGCGCGCCGTCGGTGGCGCGGGAACTGGAGCGCGAGCTGGGGCCGGAATTTGCGGTGACGACGTGGCTGGAGGACAGTCCGTTGATGTCGGCGGTGGTGGTGGAGAAGAACGTGATGACCTACACGCTGTTTTTCATCGTGCTGGTGGCGGCGTTCGGGATTTGTTGCACGCTCATCACGTTCATCATGATGAAGACGCGCGAGATTGGCTTGATGAAAGCCATCGGCGCGAGCAACCGGCAGATCATGTGCGTGTTTCTGTTGCAGAGTCTGATTGTGAGCGTGCTGGGCGTCCAGGCCGGTTTCGCTCTCGGCTGGCTGGCGGTTTCGTACCGGAATGAGTTTCTGAATTTCCTGCGGCAAACGACCGGAGCGGAACTTTTTCCAGCGCAGATTTATGGGTTCACCCAACTCCCGGCGCTGATGTTGCAGAGCGATCTGCTGATCATCTGCGGCGGTTCGCTCGTGATATGTTTGCTGGCGGCGGCGTTTCCCGCGTGGCACGCGAGTCGCATGAATCCGGTGGAGGCGTTGCGCCATGAATAGGGACTGGAGAAACATTCAACATTCAACATTCAACATTGAACGCCCAATGGCGGTTCGGCGTGTCGCGTCCGCGAGGTTGAGGGTTGAATGTTCGATGTTGAATGTTCCCTCATTTGCCGGAGGCCGCCCATGAGTGACACCATTCTCTCTGCCCGGTCAGCGACCAAAACCTACAGTATGGGCAAGCGCTCGCTGGAAGTGTTGCGGGGCGTGTCGCTGGACGTGTCACGCGGTGATTTCCTCGCGTTGCGCGGCGCCTCGGGCGCGGGCAAGAGCACGTTGCTGCATCTCTTCGGCGGGTTGGACGCGCCGAACTCAGGCGAAATCTGGTTCAATGGGAAAAACCTCAACCAGTTGCCCGAGGGCGAAATCGTGCGGCTGCGGAATACGCGGATCGGATTCGTCTTTCAGGCGTATCATTTGTTGCCGGAACTCGACGCGTTGGAAAATGTCTGCCTGCCGGCGCGCATTGCGCGTCGGCCCGCCGCCCAGGCCGAAAAGCGCGGACGCGAACTCCTCGCGCGGGTGGGACTCGCCGCCCGCGTGGATCACAAGCCTTATGAACTTTCCGGCGGCGAACAGCAGCGCGTGGCCATCGCCCGGGCGCTGATGAATGAACCGGAGTTGATCCTGGCCGATGAACCCACCGGCAATCTCGACTCGCACTCCGGTGCGGAGATCATTGATCTGCTTGCCAACCTGCGCGAAGACAAGAACACCACGCTGATCATCGCCACCCACGACGCCAGCGTGGCCGCGCGCGCGCCCAAGGTGGTGGAACTGGTGGACGGCTGCATCCGATGAGCGAAACCTACTGGGAAAATCTTTATCAGGCAGGTGACATGCGCTGGGAGAAGGGCGCGCCTTCGCCGGGCTTGGTGGATTTTCTGGCCGATCACCGCGAACTGACCGGTGAAACCGTCTGTGTTCCCGGCGGCGGTACGGGTCACGACGCCTGCGAATGGGCGAAGGCGGGCTTCCGTGTTTACGGCTACGATATTGCGCCCAGTGCCGTCCGCTTGAGCGCCGAACGCGCGCGGACCGCAGGTTTGCGGGCGGAGTTCCGTCAGGCCGATTTTCTGCGGGATGAACCACCCTTCGCCTTCGATTGGTTGTTCGAGCATACGCTGTTCTGCGCCATTCAACCGCCAGAGCGCGAGCTTTACGTTCAGGCCGCACTCCGTTGGTTGAAGCCGGGCGGGAATTATCTGGCGGTTAATTACCTGATTCCCGACGAGGACGGCCCGCCCTTTGGCACGACGCGGGAGGAGTTGGTCCAACGTTTCTCGCCTTGCTTCCGATTGCAGGCGGATTGGATCCCTCGGTCCTACCCCAATCGCACCGGGCTGGAGCGGATGTTTTGGTGGCAGCGGCTGGTTTAGGCTGTGAATAACTTCTGAGATAATGATTTGCTAACAAACCAGTTCGCGCTAGTCTTCCCTAGCGAACCTGACCTTGAGTTGTACCCGACGAACATCCTGACCCGGAGAGAGTGTCGCTATGACAGCTGGAGGCTGCCGAGACATTGTGGTCAGTCGTATTGGTACTTCAAGGCTTCGGCGGAAGCCGGGTTCATCAGCGGATCGGTTGTAGTCAGTTGACTTGAACAAATAGAAATAACCCCATGAAAACATTCCTCACTAAGTCTACGATTTTGGCGAGTTGCGCCGCAGCGGCCCTGCTTTTCGCAGGTTGCGCGCAACAACACGCCACCTATTCATCCAAACCTGCGCCCGCGCCTGCGCCTGCGCCCACTCCTGCCCCAGCCCCTGCGCCGGTCCTGAAGACCGGGTGCAGCGAGAGCACTGGTGGGTTGATTCGGCTGGCCAAGACGATGCCGCCCGAGGCGAGCCTTGGGGGCGAGTTCATGGCGGAACTGACGATCACCGCCAATGGTTGCGCGGCCAACGTGGTGGTGCGGGA
>JBGAIM010000021.1:0-93048 GCA_044225555.1 Limisphaerales bacterium
AGCTCGTGGGGCGTGGCAGGCTTGAACAACTCCGGCCCGCACGGTCTGAGCGAAATGCTCTACGCCTTCAGTTCCGCCACGGGCAACAACGGCAGCGCCTTCGCCGGCCTCACCGCCAACACGCCGTGGTACAACACCACCCTCGGCCTCGCGATGCTCATCGGTCGTTTCCTGATGATCGTGCCGATCATGGCGCTCGCCGGTTCACTGGTGCAGAAAAGGATTTCCCCGCCCAGCGCCGGCACGTTTCCGGTTTCCGGCGGCACGTTTGTTGGGCTGCTGCTCGGAACGATCCTGCTCGTTGGCGCGTTGAATTTTCTGCCCGTGCTCGCCCTCGGCCCGATTGTCGAGCACTTCCTGATGCTCCAAGGGAAACTTTTCTAACCACGGATGGACACAGATGAACACGGATAAACCAAGTCTGAGAACGATGGCGGAGCGCGGCTGTGTCGGAGACCAGCCGCAGCAATCCAAATCTCTGAGCTATTTCGGTCTTGCCATGTGCTGCGGCTGGCGCTTAGCGCACAGCCGCGCTCCTCATCCGCATCCATGTGAATCCGTGTCCATCCGTGGTTAAAACATTTATGACTCACAAAGCTCCCTCTCTCTTTGATTGGAAGATCGTCAAGCCGGCGTTGGGCGATTCGTTCAAAAAGCTCGACCCTCGCCTCATGGTCAAGAACCCCGTCATGTTCGTGACGCAGGTCGGCGCCGTGCTGACCGCGGTGGGCATATTCACCGCGCCCGCGGGCGAACGCAGCTTCATCGCGCAACTCGCCGTGTGGCTTTGGTTCACCGTGCTGTTCGCCAACTTCGCCGAGGCCGTCGCCGAAGGACGCGGCAAAGCCCAGGCCGACAGCCTGCGCAAAGCGCGCAAGGACACGATGGCCCGTCGCTTGAAGAATGGCCGTGAGGAAAAAGTTCCCGCGCCGGAATTGCAGAAAGACGATCTCGTCGTCTGCGAGGCGAACGATGTGATCCCCGCCGACGGCGAAGTCATTGAAGGCATCGCGAGCGTGGACGAAGCCGCCATCACCGGCGAATCCGCGCCCGTCATCCGCGAGAGCGGCGGCGACCGCAGCGCTGTCACCGGCGGCACGCGTGTCATCAGTGACCGCATCGTGATCCGCGTCACCGCCGAAAAAGGCCACGGCTTTCTCGATCGTATGATCTCGATGGTCGAAGGCGCAAAACGCCAGAAGACACCCAACGAAATCGCACTCACGATTCTACTCTCCGCGCTTACGCTGATTTTCCTGCTCGTGTGCGTGACGTTAAGACCGTTTGGCATTTATTCCGGCATCACGTTTTCCCTCCCTGTGCTCATCGCGTTGCTCGTGTGTTTGATTCCGACGACCATCGGCGGTTTGTTAAGCGCCATTGGCATCAGCGGCATTGACCGGCTCATTCGCCGCAACGTCATGGCCACGAGCGGTCGTGCTGTCGAAGCCGCCGGTGACGTGGACGTGCTGCTGCTCGACAAAACCGGCACCATCACCCTTGGCAACCGCATGGCCAGCGATTTCATCCCCGCGCCCGGCGTGACCGCTGAACGCCTCGCCGACGCCGCCCAACTTGCCTCCCTTGCCGACGAAACGCCCGAAGGCCGCAGCATCGTGGTGCTCGCGAAGGAGAAGTTCAACCTGCGTGGCCGCGAAGTCGCCGCGCCGCACGCGCACTTTGTTCCGTTCACCGCGCAGACGCGCATGAGCGGCGTGGATTTTCCGGCTAACGGCAGCGGGGCGCGCTCCATTCGCAAAGGCGCCGTGGATGCCATGCGGCTTTACGTGGATCGCCAAGGCGGACCATTTCCCGCCGGTGTCAGCCAGACGGTGGACGAGGTTTCGCGTTCCGGCGCGACACCGCTGGTTGTTGTCGAAGGCCGGGAAGTGCTCGGTGTCGTGCAGCTCAAGGACGTGGTGAAGGGCGGCATCAAGGAGCGTTTTGCGCACTTGCGCAGGATGGGTATCAAGACCGTGATGATCACCGGCGACAATCCGCTCACCGCCGCCGCCATCGCCGCGGAATCCGGTGTGGACGATTTCATGGCGCAGGCCACGCCCGAAGCGAAGTTGAAGCGCATCCGCGACGAACAAGCCGCCGGTCATCTCGTCGCCATGACCGGTGACGGCACGAACGACGCGCCCGCCCTGGCGCAAGCCGATGTCGGCGTGGCGATGAACACCGGCACACAAGCCGCCCGCGAAGCTGGCAACATGGTGGACCTCGACAGCAATCCGACCAAGCTCATCGAGATTGTGGAAATCGGGAAGCAACTGCTGATGACGCGCGGTTCGCTCACCACGTTCAGCATCGCCAACGACATCGCGAAATACTTCGCCATCATTCCCGCGATGCTCATGGTCACGTTCCCGGTCATTGCACCGTTGAACATCATGCGCCTCGCGTCGCCGCAAAGCGCGATCCTGAGCGCGATCATATTCAATGCGCTCATCATCGTCGCGTTGATTCCGCTGGCCTTGCGCGGCGTGGCTTACAAGCCGATTGGCGCTCTCGCCATCCTCCAGCGCAACCTGCTCATCTACGGCTTGGGCGGCGTCATTGTTCCGTTCATCGGCATCAAGGTCATCGATGTCGTCATTACCACCCTGAAATTCGTCTGACCTATGAAAACATTTTTCGCCGAACTCCGCAGCGCCATCATGGCGACTCTCATCCTCGCCCTCGTCTGCTGCGGGCTTTATCCGCTGGTGGTTTACGGCATCGCGCAAGTTGCGTTCCCACACAAAGCCAACGGCAGCCTGATCGTGACGAAGGACGGCACCGTGCGCGGCTCGGAATTGCTCGGCCAAAAGTTCACCGGCGCCAAGTATTTTCATCCGCGCCCCTCTGCGGCCGGTAACGGCTACGACGCAGCGAACTCCAGCGGCAGTAATCTTGGCCCAACTTCGCAGAAGTTGAATGATGCCATCAAAGACCGTATCGCCGCGTATCGCGTGGAGAATGGTTTGAAGGAAACCGACACCGTTCCCGCTGACGCCGTCACCGCCTCTGGCAGCGGCCTCGATCCGCACATCAGCATTCGCAACGCGGAACTCCAAGCATCGCGAATCGCCAAAGCACGCAACTTTAGCGCAGACAAGATGCGCGAACTCGTCAAACAAAACACCAACGCACCGGACTTCGGCGTGCTCGGCGAACCGGGCGTGAACGTCATGAAACTGAACCTCGCGCTCGACAACCTATGAGCCAATCGTGGCAATATCGCCACCCAACTTCGGATTCATGGATGTCACACTGGCCTTTCTGCTTGGCATCGGCTGCATCCTGTCGTTGCCGATCTATTGGTGGTTGTTTGTGACCCCGGTTGTCCGACTGCTCAAACGAACTAGGAAACAACCGGCACGTCGAATACCCTGAATGCGTGGCTGACGAGAACCGCCCCAATCCTGATGCGCTGCTGAGTTCCATCCAGCGCGAGGAGGCCGCGCAAAAACGCGGCCGGCTCAAAGTTTTTCTCGGCATGTCCCCTGGCGTCGGTAAGACCTACGCCATGCTGGAGGCCGCGCAACGTGAGTTGAAGGCGGGCCGCGACATCGTCATCGGCTATGTCGAAACTCACGGACGGAAGGAAACCGACGCGCTCACGCAGGGCCTGCCGCAAATCCCCCGCCGCGCGCTCGAACATCGCGGCATCGCGCTCACCGAATTCGATCTCGACGCCACGCTCGCGCGCCAACCGCAACTCGCCCTCGTGGACGAACTCGCGCACACGAACGCCCCCGGCTCGCGCCATCCAAAACGCTGGCAGGACGTGGCCGAGTTGCTTGATGCGGGCATTGACGTGCTCACCACACTCAACGTCCAGCACGTCGAGAGTCGCGCCGACACCGTGCTGCAAGTCACCGGCTCGGAGGTTCGCGAAACCGTCCCTGACTCCATGCTTGATGACGCGGTGATCGAGTTGATTGACCTGCCGCCCGCCGAACTCGTCCAGCGTTTGCACGAGGGAAAAGTTTATCTGCCCGAACGCGCCACCGCCGCCGCGCAGAATTTTTTCCGCGAAGCCAATCTCACCGCGCTGCGCGAACTCGCGCTCCGGCTCGTAGCCGATCACGTCGGCGTGGACACGCGCGAACTGCGACGCGAACAATCCGCCGCCGGCCCGTGGAAGACGGGGCATTGCCTGCTCGTCGCTGTCGGGCCAGGGCCGTTTTCGGAACCGCTCATCCGCTGGACGCGCCGCATGGCCGATGGGTTGCGCTGCCGCTGGCTCGCCGTGCATGTGGAAAGTCCGCACGCGCTGACCGAAGCCGCACAAGGTCAGCTTGAAAAGAATCTCGCCGCCGCCCGCGAACTCGGCGCGGAAGTCATCGCCACCTCGGACGACGATCTCGTGCGCGGGCTGTTGCGCGTCGCGCGCGAGCAGAACGCGACGCAGATCGTCGTCGGCAAACCGATCAGCGCCGGTCCTTTCGGCTGGCTGACGGGTGAACGACTGCTACGGCGGCTGGCACGCGAGAGCGGCGACATTGACCTGCACGTCGTCCGCGCGGAAAAGTTGGGTAGCGCGCCGACTTCGCGGCTCTGGCAACCGTTGCTCGCTTCCAATTTCCACCAATACCTGTTCGCGGCTGGCATGGTCGCCGCCACGGGCATTGTGAATCTGGGGCTGATGAAGTTCACCGGCCCGCGCGTGCCGGGAATGGTTTTTCTTTTCGTCGTGGTGCTGCTCGCGCTCAAGGTCGGACGCGGCCCGGTGCTGGTGGCCGGGGCGTTGAGCGCGTTCGTCTGGAATTTCTTTTTCCTCGAACCGCGTTTCACCTTCGTCATCGCGACCATCGAGGACGGCCTGTTGTTCGGCCTCTACTTCATTGTCGCCATCGTGCTCGGCCAACTCGTCGCGCGCATCCGCTTGCAGGAACAGGCCGAACGCCGCCGCGAAGAACGCGCCGCCGCCCTCTATCAAATGTCCCGCGATCTCGCCGAAGCCACGTCGCGCGACGAAGTCGTCTGGCAACTCGTTTCCCAGGTCAGCCGCTTGTTTGAATCACCGGTCGCGGTTGCGCTGGCGGTGCATGATAAACTCGTCGCGCACCCGGACAGTTCGCTCACGCTATCGGAAAAAGAACTGAGCGTCGCGGACTGGGCGTTCCGCCAACGCAAGGCCGCCGGAAAATTCACGGACAATCTGCCCGGCGCGGAAGCCTTGCACCTGCCACTGGCCACGGAGCGCAAAACTTTTGGCATCCTCGCCATCGGCTTAACCAACAAGCGCCCGACACTGGCGCAACGCGATCTGCTGGAAACTTTCGCACGCCAGGCCGCGTTGGTGTTGGATCGAGTGGAACTTCGCGCCGCCGCCGAACAAGCGCGTTTACTCGCCGAGTCGGAAAAGTTCAGCCGCACGTTGTTGAATTCCATCTCGCACGAGCTCCGCACACCGCTCGCCGCCAGCACCAGCGCCGCCAGCGCCTTGGCTGCCACCGAAAACTCCAGCGCCGCGCAGCGCCGCGAATTGATTGGCGAGATTCAGGAAGCCAACACGCGGCTCAATCGTGTCGTCGGCAATCTGCTGGACGTCGCGCGACTCGAATCCGGCCAGGTCCGCCCAAACCTTGATTGGCACGACGCGCGCGACCTGGTGCAGACGACGCTCCGCGAATTGCAGCGCGAACTGGCGAGGAATCCGGTGAAACTTGAAATGCCCGCCCCGCCGTTGCTCGTGCGGCTCGACTTTTCGCTGATGCAACATGCGCTCGCAAACCTGTTGCTCAACGCCGCGAATCACACGCCGACCGGAACAGCGATTGAGGTGAGCGTGCGCCAGACGGGGAGCGCGGGCTTCAGCCCGCTTCAACGTGAACCAGTCACGGAAGCGTCTAAAGCAACTTCAACGTCTTCATCAACCTCTCTGGTGAAGCGGCCTGAAGGCCGCGCTCCGGGCGATTCGGACGCGCCGCCCGAACTGTTGATTTCCGTCGCCGATCGCGGGCCGGGCATTTCTCCAGAATTGCTGCCGCGCATTTTTGACAAGTTTTTTCGCGCCCCCAATGCCCCGACCGGAGGCAGTGGACTCGGATTGACGATTGTGAAAGGATTTGTCGAGGCGCACGGTGGCACCATCGACGCGGACAATCGTCCCGGTGGCGGAGCGGTCTTTAGGATTCGGTTGCCGCAACCAGAGAAGCCGCCCACCGTGGAACCCGGATGATGAAACAGGAAGCGACCAAACCCACGCAGATGGTGCTAGTCATTGATGATGAGCCGCAGATTCGCCGGCTCCTGCGGGTGACGCTGGAGGCCAACGATTATCGCGTGTGCGATGCCACCACCGGGCAGGACGGGCTGGTTCAGGCCGCCCAGCGCAAACCGGACGTCATTCTGCTGGACCTCGGTTTGCCCGACATGGAAGGCGTGCAGGTTTTGAAACGCATCCGCGAATGGAGCGCGGTGCCGGTCATCATTCTCAGTGTTCGGGATCACGAGGAGGAAAAAGTCGCGGCGCTGGATTCGGGTGCGGATGATTATGTCACGAAGCCGTTCAATAGCGCGGAGTTGCTGGCCCGGTTGCGCGCGGCGTTGCGCCATGGTCAGCCGCAGGGGGCCGACGCCATTTTCCGCACGGGCCATCTGGAGGTGGATTTGTCGAAGCGACTTGTCCTGAAGCATGGGGTCGAGGTCAAATTGACGCCCATCGAGTATTCGCTCCTGCGCCTGCTGGTCACCCATGCCGGCAGGGTTTTAACGCATCGCCAGCTGCTCAGCGAAGTGTGGGGGGCCAAGGCGGTGGATCAATCGCATTATTTGCGAGTTCACGGTTGCGGCTGGCGATTGGGGCAAACTCGCCGACACGCTGTCAGGAGTAGCCCTGCGAGAGCAGCAAGACCTGCTCTTCCCGGACGGAGAGGTGCGCGGCTTCATCCCGAATCTTGGCCTTCTTCCGAAACGACTCAATCACGCGCCGGGCAATCTGGCTGGTCATCGGCGCGCCGCCCCCCCAGCACATCCAGCAACGCCGTTCGTAAATCCGACGGCTTCGTGCGCTTCAGCAGATAACCGTCCGCGCCGGCTTCCAGCGCCAGAAACACCAGTTCCTGATCGTCCATGGCGGTAAGAATGATGATCTGGGTTTGGGGCAGCATCGCCTTGAGCCGCACCGTTGACAGACCTGTGCGTCGGTCGTCTCCGCCGACCAGATCCAGGATCCCAACCCATTCAACGGGCTGTGATATGGATCCACAATATCCGTGGCCTTTTCCCGTTGTGACGCCACTTGCTCCGCGGCGCGCCCTCGAACCGCCGGGAACAGCAGCAAGGTCAGGCAAAGCAACCCGGTGAGCTTGCGTCGGAAACCCGGCCCCCCTGATTTCAGACGCAAAATGTTGGCCGCCGGCTGATGCACGCCGGGCCAGTCTAGTTATTTTTCACCCGACGCAAAGCCGCAATTCATTTTGAACAACTCGTCCGCGATTCGAGTCTGTTGTTTGTTGCACCAGTCGGTTAAATAGCGGTAACTACCGTGAATACCGGTTCCGGCATTTCCAAGCCCATACTCTTTCTCGGGACAGCAGCGGTCGTGCTTTCGCTGTTGCTGCTGTGGTTTGGTTTGCGACGCGGCCAACCAGCGCCGGCTGTGGCCCAACCCGAGGTCGTGGCCGAGCCGCCGACTTCTGCGAGCGAGACTCCGGTCGATGCCCCAACCACTGCACCTGTGGCCCGGTTGGACGGAGAATTGCCGCCCGTGATTCCCATTTCACTGGGCAGCATCCTCACCCCGGCGGAGAACGATCAATGGGACAAGAGTGCGGTCTTCCGTGTCATGCCCCGCGGCACGCAGAACTTTGGCGGTATCGAGTTCTGGATGGAGGGAGCGATTCAATTGCAGAGCAAATCCAGCCTGGACGAGAAGAAGCAGTATCGTGAAAAAATCGTTGTTCCACTGGCCCAAACCAATTTCGTGGAGAGAGCAATTGAGATTGTGCAACGCGGCAGCAACGTGGGCTCGGTTTACCTGCTCGGCGCTACGCGTTACGCGGGCGAAGGAGAATGCGCGGTTGCCAGCCTGATCTGGCGTTACGGGGATGGCTCGACTCGCCGCACGCCAATCCAATTTGAGAACCATGTTCGGGATTGGATTCGACTCCCCTACGAAACGCCGTCCTACCTCCCGTACGCCTTCAGCAAAGTCGCCTGGTACACTTCGATAACCAACCAGCCTGGTCGAATCGTTCGTCTCTATCGCTTCGCCTACCCGAATCCTGAACCGACCAAGACCGTGCGCCAGCTTGAATTTGCCAGCGCCATGGCTGCGCCGAATCTTTTCCTCGTCGGCCTCACGCTTGATCCGTTGAAACTCGGCGAACGCCCGGATGATTCGCCCAACCTGGAACCCACCGATCCCTGGCCTCCAAGTCAGTTGGATGTGTTTGTCCAGAGTTCCGAAGGTCAGCCGATTCCGAACGCCAACCTTCGAGTCGTGATTCAACAAGCCGGAGGGAAGACACCGACGCGAATGGATCGCACCGGGAAGACGGACGCGAACGGATACGCGAAGATTAACTACCCACCGCTCACGGATATTGAACGCCTTGACATCAGCGCTTCGCACGACGATTACGGTGCGAAGAAGATGGTTTGGGAAACCAAGGCAGGCGACGTCGTTCCGGCGAGCTTCGTGCTCAAACTCGGTAGTGGAATTGGCATTGGCGGTACCGTGGTGGACAGCAGTGACAACCCTATTGTTGACGCAAAAGTGCAGCTCAGCCGTTTTTGGACCGGGGGCGAGGAGATGAACAAGCGCGGCGAGCAGTCCGATTTCGCCAGCCGAAACCTGGTGACTGACGGGCAAGGCCGTTGGCAGGCGAAGGGCGTTCCGACCGATCTACTCAATCGCATCAGTGTTTCCGCCAGTCATCCAGATTATGTTTCAACCCGGCTCACGATGAGCGAGAACGCCACTGTAGAAGCCAAACTCCGCGAGGGCACGCATCGGATTGTTCTCCAACAAGGCTTACTGGTGCTGGGCCGGGTGGTTGACGACCAGGACAAACCGATCAGCGCGGCGCGCGTCTGGGCGGGCATGGCCAACTTCTCTGGAACGCAAGACACGAAAACCGATGCGCAAGGCAAGTTCACCTTTCGCAATCTGAAGGAAGGCGAGATGCAATTCAGCGTGCTCGCCAAGGGGCAGAAGCCGGAGAGCAAAAAGATCATCGTCAAGCAGGGCATGGACGAAATTCTGTTCCGGCTCGGCCCGGGCCAGGTGATTCGCGGGATTGTGAAAAACGAAACCAGCGAACCGGTGTCGGGCGTCCGCGTGGCATTGGAAAGTCCCTCGGGCGGTGTTTCCCAGGATTATCAATTTGAGACGACGACGGATGACGGCGGTCGCTTCGAATGGGATGGTGCGCCGGACGAAACGCGTAACTTCTGCTTCCTCAAGACCGGTTACGAAGCCAAACGCCGCCAGACCCTCAAGCTGGACGTGGAGAATTTCATCACGTTGCGCAAAGGCCGAAAGGTCCAAGGCTGGGTGCTCGATGCGCAGACCGAGAAACCCATTTCAAAATTCCGCGTCGGCACCGGACGCTCGTACAGCAGCGTGGAGTCCTTTTATCCGGACTATCCCGGCATGAAGACGATTGCTGACGCCAATGGCACGTTCAGCCTGGAACTAAACGAAGAAGAAACCAGCGGGATCAAAGTCGTGGCAGAGGATTATGGTGAACAAATCGAGAAGCTGCCCGAGCCGCAAAAAGGAGTCGTGGAAGTGGTGTTGCGCCTCAAGCCCAGCGCTTCCTTGCGCGGGGTGGTGATTGCTGAAGGCGTGCCGGTGCCGGGGGCCACCGTCACACTGACGACGGGCAATCGTCCGGGCGGCGGCGTCAGTTTCCGAAATGGTCGCTTCGATGATTATGGTCGTGGCCAGGTGGTGACGACCGATGCGGCCGGTGAGTTCGTTCTTTCCTCTCCGCCGGAAACTGGCACGGCGCTCGCCGTCGCGGAATCCGGGTTTGGCTCGGCGCCGATCCAACAGGTGCGCGATAGCGGACGTCTGGTCTTGCAGGCGTTCGGGCGGATTGAGGGGACCTTCAAAGTCGCTGGACAGCCGGTCGCCGGCCAGGAATTCCTGTTCTCCATGATGAACGTCGGCATCTCCTTCGATTTCGCCGGCTACAAGGCCACTACGGACGAAGCCGGGCATTTTGCCATCAGCAAGGTGCCCCCGGGCGAAGGCCAGATCGTCCGACTTGTCAAGACGAGCGGCAATTCATGGATGCATAGTCACAACACCGACGTGGTGGTCGAGCCGGGCAAGACCACTCAGGTCGCGCTGGGTGACACTGGCGCCGTATTGAAAGGGCATGTGAGCTTTGAAACGCCGCCCGGCGAGGACGAAGGCCTTACCATATCAGGAACCCTTTCCACCCCCATGCCGGAACGTCCTCCGAACTTCTCGACGCCGGAGGCGGCCCGCGCCTTTTATGATTCGCCGGAATGGAAGGAGAAAATGAAGCAACGGAAAAATTACAGTGTGAGCGTCAATGCGGATGGTTTGCTCACGATGGATTCCATTCCACCCGGCAACTACACCTTGAGCCTCACCGCCTCCAAAACTGGATCACGGCCCTGGGAAAACCCACCCGTCGCCCAAGGCAGCGTGAACGTGGTCGTGCCGGAAAGCGCGTCGCCATTTTCGCCGATTGCCATCGAGGAAATTGTTCTCAAGCCCACCCCCAAACCTAGCGTCGGCAACTCGAAATCCCGCTCGCCGTGACTTTTGCCTGATGTTCCGCCTTCTTCCGATTGACTGGTTGGTTTTGTGCGTGGTTTGCCAGCCCGCAGCACTCGCAGACTAAATCCTTTTCCGTTCTCGTATGGTTCAACGCGCGCCTCCACCTCCAGCACCGGGTAGCGGATCGTTGCCAGGCTGTAACTCTTGTAGGTTTGCGCGAACAGTTCCGTTTCAACGATGCCAGTCCAGTCCGCGAGAGACAGGAATTTCATCGGCTCGCCCGTGATTTGGTGATGCGTGCGTTGCTCGACGACCAGTCCGCACGTCGTGACGGTTTCACCAATGAACTCACCCAGCCGGCTGACCGGACAATAACTCTCCCACGCAACATCGGGGAACAATTCCAGCGGATGGCCGCTCACAGCGTAGCCGAGCAATTCGGTTTCGGCCTGGAGTCGTTCCAGTCGTGTGGACTCCGTCAGCGGCACGGAAACCAGTTGTTCGAGTCCGGGCGGAGCGATCAGCCAGCCCTGGTTCGGCTCGGCGTTGGCCGAATACGTCTTCACGAGATGTTGGGCCTGCCAAAACTGGCGCGTGCGGGTGTCGCCAAATTCATCGAACGCGCCGACGCGGATCAACGCCTCCAATTCCTCGGCGCGTGGATTCACGCGATGGAAGAAATCAGCGAGCGAGTTGAATGCCCCCTTTGGTCGAGCGGCCAGCAGCGCATCGGTCGTTCGTTGCGTTAGACCTTTGACCCGCGTAACTGGGACTCGGATCTGTTGATCGCGTGGTATAAAGGCGGGGCCGGGTTCGTTGACGGAGGGCGGCAACAACTTCAAGCCCAGCCGATGACATTCGAGCACGTAGACCAGCGGTTGATAAAATCCTTTCCCGTTGCTCAGCACGCCGGCCATGAACTCCGCCGGAAAGTAGCGCTTCAGCCAGGCCGATTGATACGCTTCGACGCCGTAAGCCGTGCTATGTGCTTTGCAAAAGGCGTAGCCCGCAAAGCCCGTCACCAGTCCCCACACCTCTTCCGTCTTCGCCAACGAATGTCCGCGCAGTAAAGCCGCCGTATAAAACTCCTCGCGAATTTCGGCAATCACTTTGCGCTTCTGCTTGTTCAACGCCCGGCGCAACACATCGGCCCGACCGGGCGGCAATCCGGCGAACGCTTCGCAAATTTGGAGGATGTGTTCTTCATAAACCACCAGCCCATAGGTGCTGCGCAGGCAGGCCTCCAAGGAGGGATGCGGATACTCAATCGGCTCCATCCCTTGATAACGTCGCGTGAACGACATTTTCTTGCCCTCATTCGCGGCGCCGGGGCGAATGACGCTGACGATGGCGACCAATCCATCAATCTCGTTGACGTTGCACATCCGGCAAAGACTCGTCATGGCGGGACTTTCGATGTGGTGCACCGCCCGACCGTGACCACTGGCAATCATCTTCCAGACTTCCGGATCGCGCCACGGCTCTTCGGCTTGAGGATCACCGAGAAAAATCCGCCCATCGGACTGCGTGCGCGCGACACACTTCTCGAGATCAACCACGATGCCGCGCGCCTCCAGCCACGCCTTGGCGTCCCGCATCACGGCCAATCCGCCCTGGGCCAAGATGTCCATTTTCACCAGACCGACGGCTTCGACGGCGTCCATGTCGAAATGGGTGGTCGCGTAACCTTTATTGGCGATGAACGTCGGCGTGAGATCGGACATCGGCTGGCGCGACAATACCAGCCCGCACGGATGCATCTTTGGATAACGCGGGACACCATCCAGAAACTCGGCCATCTGAATCGCGGTCCGATAGGGCTCTTCGTCCAATGGCAACCCGCGTGTTTCCGGACTGGCGCGCAGCAGTTCGATCAAACCGTCGCCCCCCTTCGGCGCGGGTTCATCCGGCACCCAGCCACCGCCGAAGCCCCACGGAAAATGTTCGGTGAACTTCCGCACCTCACGCTCCGCCACGCCCAACACCTTGGCCACCTCAGCAAAAGCAGACCGCGCTTGAAACGTGGAAAAGCCGCCCACCACCGCTGAATGTTCCGGACCGTATTTCTGCAGAATGAGCTGCACCACGTCATCCTTGCGGTCGTGGGCAAAATCGATGTCGATGTCCGGCAGTTTGTGGAGCGCCATGCGTTCCTTGTTCAGGAAACGGCGGAAGTAGAGATCGAAGCGAATCGGACAGACGTCGCTGATTCGGAGACAATAGCAGACCAGACTGTCGGCAGCACTCCCACGCGTAATCCACTCAATGCCCTGGCGGCGACATTCCTGGAGCAAATCCCACGTGATCAGAAAATATTCCTCGTAACCAACGTCGCTGATGATGCTGAGCTCCTCCATAGTCTGGGCGCGGAACTGTTCTGCTCGCGCACCATAGCGTTCACGCAAACCTTGCATCACCAGGTGGCGCAAAAAATCGCTCGGCGTAGAACCATCCTCCGGATGGTAGGCCGGGAACTGCGGTTTGCCGAAGGGCAGTTGAAACTGGCAGCGCTCGGCGATTTCCAGGGTGCGGCGCAGCCATCCCGGATGCTCCCGACACGCGGCGATCATTTCAGCGGGGGAGCGGAAGTGCAGACTGCCCCCCGTTCTTTTCTCTGGATGCCGCTCCTGCAACAACGTCAACGTGCGGATGCTTTGAACGATGTCGTATTTCTGCCGGTCGGAGGATTGAGCAAAATGAACGGCCGGACAGGCCACGCCGCGTTCGTCCCGCTGGGCCGCCGTCACCAAGGAATATAAGCTCCCGCGAAACAGTTCTTCCAAACGCGAATCCGCACTGACTGCGATCAAACCTTCCGTCAGTCCCTCAAACTCAGCGCGCCGATAGGGTCGCCGTTGTTGATTGGCCACCGAGGCTTCGTCCGTCTGGTGATCGGTGCGGGCGGCATGCCGCGAGAGCAACTGGCAGAGATTGGCATAGCCCCGCGCCGACTCGACATAGAGCAGGAGCGGCTGATGTTCGACCTGCAGTTCCACGCCCAGGATGGGTTTGATACCGACCGCCTGAGCCGCCTGCGTGAACTCCACTGCGCCATGCAGGTTGCCCGTATCGGTCAGCGCCACGGCGGACATCCGATGTCGTTGAGCCAAACCAACGATCGCTTGAGGTGACAACGTGGAATCCAGAAACGAATAATGACTACGCACCCGCAACGGAACATAGGTTATGGCTTCAACTTTTTGTCGTTGGGTTGCCACGCGCCCGGGCGTGACGCTGGAACGGGCTGCAATGGCCTCAACGGGTGGACTCAGCAAGCGGAAATCGTGGCCGCGCAACAGCACTTTTCGCCCATGAGTCGAGCGCAGTTCGTCCACCACCTTGGCCAGCCGCGATTGCGCCTCCAACCGTTGCAACGGCACGGTCAACGGCAGGTCACTGCGGAAGCGGCCGTCGTAAAGATTGGCTAACTTCAGCGATACCAGCCGCAGACTCACCCGCCGTTTCCAGGCTTTCTTCAGCATGGCCTCAAGCCGGTTGTAAACTTCCGTCTCGAGGTCGGTCGGCTCCAGGAGACTTTCGCTGACCTGATCTTCGGCGCGATCGTTGTATCGCACCGTCACGGTCAGGGTGCGGATGGTGCGACCTTCCTCGCGCACCTTGGCAAACAGATCATCCGCCATGTGGCGCAACGTGGCAGCGACGTAATCCTCATCGGTCACG
The DNA here is from genome assembly GCA_044225555.1 of Limisphaerales bacterium. Taxonomy (GTDB): domain Bacteria; phylum Verrucomicrobiota; class Verrucomicrobiia; order Limisphaerales; family JADLHS01; genus JADLHS01. The sequence continues at coordinate 14,381 of JBGAIM010000021.1, forward strand.
TCGGTGGCAAACGTCTGCTGTTTGCTAAAAGTCTTCTGGGGTTCGCGGGCCGGGATCAATGGACGCTCATCAATCCCGTTAGCAAACTGTCGGATGGTCACGGCCTGACTGCCCAACACCAGTGCCAGCATTTCGGGTGGCGTGGCGGCGATATGCCGGATCTGGGCCAACCCCGCAGCATTCAACCGCGCACTCGTCTTTGGCCCAATGCCCGGCAACCACTTATTGGGTAGCGGATGTAGGAAGGCCTGTTCTGTGCCCGGCGGCACGCAGTGAAACGCGGCGGGCTTGTTCAGCTTGGAGGCAATCTGACTGACGAGTTTGTTCGTGCCGACGCCTTCGCTGACCGTGATTTTGAGTTTCTGCCGGATCGCCTGGCTGATGGTCAGCGCAATCTCGAAGGCGGGTTTCTTCCGGTTCGCGGTAAGATCAAAATACCCTTCGTCAATGGAAGTGCGCTCCACGTCCGGAGTGAAATCGTAGGCGAACGCAAACATCCCGCTCGAAAACTCTTCGTAAAGGTCATAGTGCCCCGGCAGCACGATCAGCTTCGGGCAGAGCTTTCGCGCCAGCGCTGTGGGCATCGGAGTGTAAACCCCAAACTTGCGGGCTTCGTAGGAAGCGGACGCGATGATGCCCCGGCTCTCTCCGCCCACGGCCACTGGTTTTCCCCGCAGCCGTTTATCGGCGGCTTGCTCCACCGACGCGAAGAACGCGTCGGCATCGAGATGCACAATGCTGCGCGACATGAGTCATCGCTTGGGCTGCCACGCCCGCAATTCCCGCAGCGCATCGCTCGCGATCCAGCGGGCCGCCCGGGAATCCAGCTTTTGGATCCGCGTCGCGACGCGGAGGGCCTCTCGATTGAGCGCTGGATGTCTTTTCCCAATCTGCCGCAACGCCCAATTGACGCCCTTCTTCACGTTGTGGCGTTCGTCCGTGGCTTCTGCTTCAACCCGTTTCAGATACGAGCGAAAGACTTCGTGGCTCGCGGCCTTGTCATGCACCGCCAGCGTGGCGATCATCGTGAAGCCTGCACGCTTTACCAATTCGGCAGAGCGACTGGTCCAAACTGCGGCCAGTTCGTGAGCGAAGGGAGTCTTGCGGAACAGATGGAGGCAAACTCCATCGCAATCCGCCCAACACTCGAAGTCCCGGGCCCACGCATTGGCCTGACGCCGCGTGACGAGTTCCGGTTGCTCAATCAACGCGGCGAGTAGACGGGCTTCGAATACGCCCGAGGACCACAACGCTCCCGCCAGTTCATGACTACGACCCAGTCGTTTTGCCAAGGCGCGCAACGGTTGTGTTGAAACACCCAGCACCTGTTGGCCGGTGATCCCGAACCGGGCCATGCCGGCCACGTTGACTGGGTTGGCCAGTCGTTTCAGTTCGACCAGGACGTCGTTGCAGTCAGGGGCCATGCTCAATCCGCCTTTCGAATCAGTGCTTTGAACACGCCTTGAATCACGAGTTCCTGCGCCGGGATCAAATCGGGATACTTGGGGTTCTCCGCTTTCAAATAGGGTTTCCGATCTTTCACGACGTAAGTCTTCAACGTGCGTTCGCCGTCCACCAACGCTCCCACGACCTGACCGTTGCGGGGCTCAGGGCCGCGTTCGAGCAATACGATATCCCCGTCCAGAATGTGCCGGCCAATCATTGATGATCCCTTCACCCGGACCGCAAAGGTGTTTCGCGTCGGCGTGAAACCAACGCTGCTGACGTCCACGGAAACGCAGCCCTCTGCTTCCGGTGCGCCGTCATCCGGGAAACCTGCCGGAATTGGTCCCAGCAACGGAATATCCACCACGCGACGGCGCATGTTGGTCAATGGCGTGGTTACTCGCAGCGCCCGGGCTTTGCCGGCGTCTGCTTCCAGTGCCCCCTTGCGTTTGAGCGCGTTGACGTGTTTCGCCACCGCATTGACGTGCTTCAGCCCCAGCTCCTCGCCCAGTTCACGCAAACTGGGTGCGGGCTGGCCCGCCGCTTGGTAGGATTCAATCGCGCGCAGCACCCGGCGTTGTTGTTTGGTCAGTTCGGCGTTCATAGGTGAACATCTGTTCACCCATAGTAACCCACGACCGCCCAAGACCGTCAACGGGGACTTGTTAACAAATGTGAGCGGGTTGGACCGTATTTGTCCGGGCGCGTTGCGAGGATTTGAGGTTTATGCCGCAGCTTTTGCTATTTCCCGATCCGCGGCCGCTGGTCGAGCGGTTGGGGACGGAGTTTTACCGGCAGTTGCCGGAGCGACCGGGCGTTTACCTGATGCAGGATGCGGCGGGCTTGGTCCTCTACGTCGGGAAAGCCAAGAATTTACGCCAGCGATTGACGAGTTATCGCGTCGCCAATCCCGATCGGATGGCGCGTCGGCATCTGCGGCTGCTGCGCCTGGTTCGGAAGATTGAATTGCAGGAATGCGCGGATGAAGCGACCGCACTTGCACGGGAGTCCGAACTGTTGCGCTCGCTCAAGCCCAAGTTCAATCGTGCGGGGGTCTGGCCGGGCAATCCGCGTTTTCTGGTCTGGCGCTTGGGTGAGGCAAAACTGGAACTCGCCATCGCCAAGGCGCCGAATGATGGTTGGCAGGTGTTTGGTCCGTTTGGTGGAGGGATTGTTTATTTGCGCGCCGCGCTCGTCCGCCTGCTGTGGTATGGGCTCAATCCGGGGTTGGGTTCGATCAGCATGCCAGCAGGATGGTCGCACGGACGGCTCGGGACGATTGCTGCTGTTGCGTTTCCGCCAGCTCAGGAATCCAGCGTGGCGTTGGTGATGTCAAAGTTGATGGCCGGCGATGGTGACGAACTCATCACTTGGATGGCTGAACAGACGGCTTCGCTGGTTCGTGTTTATGATCTGGAAATGCGAGATGCCGATCTGGAAACGGTTGCGCAATTCATGAAGGCCAAGGCGCGGCGGCTGACAGAATTCACAACACTGGAGTCATCCCCAGCGCAAGCGCAGGAAGAATCGGAATTGCTGCTGCCGGCCCTTGAGGAGGACGGAAACGCCTTATGAGCGAAACCGTGGCAAAACCCGCCCACACGGTTTCCGTGCGCGACTTGGTGGAGTTTGTTTTGCGAACCGGCGATCTCGGTGGCGAGCGGGAGTTCGTCGGCTCGGATCGGGCGCTCGCCGGCATTCGCGGCCATCAAAAAATCCAGCGCTCGCGTCCGACTGGTTATCTCACCGAATTACCCGTGGAGCATCGCGTGGAGGTGGAAGAGTTCACGCTGCTGATCCGCGGACGGATTGATGGTTTGCTCATTACGTCCGAGCGCGTCGTGTTGGAGGAGATCAAGACGGTCACAGCGTCTTGGAAGCACGAACCCGATCCGCTGCACTGGGCGCAGGCAAAATTCTACGGATTTATGCACGCGCGGGATGCGGAGTTGAAGGAACTCGTCCTCCAACTCGTGTATCTGGAACTACCCGCCGGCAAGATCACCGAGTTTCGCGAGACGGTATCGTTTGCCAAACTCTCAGAGTTCGTCGCGACTACGACGGCTGAGTATGTGACTTGGCTGCGTGAACGGCATCACTGGTGTGTCGTTCGAGATGCCTCCATCGCGGCGCTCGCATTTCCCTTTCCGCACTATCGCCCCGGCCAGCGGGAACTCGCTGTGGCCGCGTATCGGGTTCTAGCAAATGGGGGCCGACTCTTTCTCGCCGCCCCCACTGGCATCGGGAAAACCATCTCCACCCTGTTCCCGGCGGTCAAAGCGTTGAAGGAAGGAAAACTTGAACGCATTTTTTATCTGACGGCCCGCACAGTCGGACGCGGTATTGCCGAGAAAGCTTTGGTGGATCTGCGCCGGGCCGGATTGAAATTGCGCGCCGTCACACTCACCGCAAAGGAAAAGCTCTGCGTTCGCGATGGTCATCCCTGTGATCCGCTGACCTGCCCACTGGCACGCGGCTATTTCGACCGCGTCAAACCCGCGATCCGCGAAGCCTTGGAACAGGAGGAAATCACCCGTTCCGTGCTCGAAGCCGTGGGCCAGAAACATCAGGTCTGTCCCTTCGAGCTCTCCCTGGATGTCTCCGTCTGGGTGGATGCGATCATTTGCGATTACAACTACGTCTTCGATCCCCAGGTCTATCTGCACCGTCACTTTGCTCAAGATGGCGGCGCCTATGCGTTTCTCGTCGATGAAGCGCACAATCTGGTGGATCGCGCCCGCGAGATGTTCTCCGCCGAGCTTGAAGGCCGGGAGATTCAGGAAGTAAAACGGGCCATCCAGAAAACCGTCCCGCGCTGCGCCCGAGCTTTGACCAAACTGCAGACGGCGCTCCGGAAATTGAGTCACGGAGGGCCGGACGAGGAAACAACTGAATCGTCCGATCCGGAAGTGGAACTCAATTTGTTTCCCGCCAAGCCTGCTGCTATCCGCAAGCAGCAGAACGACGGCGCCATCACGAGCGAGGAATTCCCGGAGAGTATTATCGAGCCGTTGGAAGCGGCGCTGGATGAGGCCGAAAAGTGGCTGGTTAAAAACCAACCCGCAGAGTTTCGCGAAGCTTTTCTGGGTTTGTATTTCCGCCTGCACTCCTTCCGACGGACAGCGGAAGCGTATGATGAACGCTTTGTGACGATCGTCACCAGCGACCCGGGAATTAAACTCCGCCTGTTTTGTTTAGATCCCTCGCGCTTGCTCCGAAAGGCGCTGGCCCGCGGCAAGGCGGCGCTCTTCTTCTCCGCCACACTCACGCCAATCGATTATTACCGCACCCTCTTGGGTGGAGAACCGGAAGACCCCGTGCTCCAATTGGCGTCGCCGTTTCCGCCGGAGAATCTGACCGTGTTGATTCAAGATCGGATTCAGACGCGCTTCAAAGGACGGAGCGAATCCATCGGCGAAGTGGTCGCCGCCATTGCTGCCTTGCTCAGCGGCCGGCGCGGAAACTACCTCGTCTATTTTCCGTCGTATCAATATCTCAATGCTGTGCTCCAAGAATTTCAGTCCGCGCATGCAACCGTTCAGGTGTTGGCGCAACGTCCCGGCATGACTGAAGCGGAACGCGATGCTTTCATTGCCGCCTTCTCCGAGGAGCATGGCGAAACCCTGGTGGGCTTTGCGGTGCTGGGTGGAATTTTCGGGGAGGGCATTGATCTGGTCGGGGAGCGATTGATCGGAGCGGTGATCGTCGGTGTAGGATTGCCCCAACTCTGTGTAGAACGTGATTTGATCCGCGACTATTTCCAGCGTCAGAACGCTGCGGGATTCGAGTATGCCTACACTTTTCCCGGGATGAACCGCGTGCTTCAGGCCGTCGGTCGCGTCATCCGGTCGGAAACCGATCGCGGCGTGGTGCTGCTGATTGATGCCCGGTTCTGCGAAGTCCGCTATCGGAAACTGTTCCCAGCGTGGTGGAAATACGTTCGCGTGCGGCACACGACCGGTTTGCAGGATGCGGTTGGAAGTTTTTGGAATGGAGCTTCCGCTTAGAACGAACTTACTTCCACTGATTCAGCGCCAGTCGCCGGATTCCAGCACTGCGGCGATCGTGTTAAGAGCATTTCCCTCCAGCCGGTTGTTGATGAAGATTAAAGCGCGCACCATGTTTCCTCCCGTCGCCGCCAATGCCAGCTTGATCAACTGGGCAATTGCCTGCCGAGCCTCGTCGTTGACTTCCTTGGTCTCGTTGTAGGGCTGGAAGGATTTCACTGCGTCTTCATACTTGCGGCCGGGCTTCAGCAGAAAGCGGGCGGTCAGCATCCCAGGATTCGTCACGCTGCCAGACAACGCCAGCTGTTCACTGACGGGCGGCATGGCTTCCCACGAATTGAAAACATGCGTCACCCCGTGCCGGACTAGGCACGCGAAATACTCCGGCACCAGCCACTGTTTGTTTCTCATCTCGAGCGCATACGGCCAGCCTTTTGGCAATGCGCCAAGAAATCGATCCAGGTCCGCCAGAAAGTCCCGGCCATGTTCATAGTCGCTTGGCCAGAATCGCGAGAACTCAAACATCAGCACGCCGATCTTGGGGCGGATATCCTCGCAAGGTTTGAGGAACGCAGTCGCGAATAAATCCGCATTCAGAAAATCTGGATTCACCTGACCGGCCTTGATGCCGAACCGGTCCAGCTTGGGAAATTTCTTGATCGTGACGGTATCGGTCACCTTCAGGCCAAACCGGAAATCATCTGGCACTTGATCCGCCAGCCCCTGCAAATACTCACGTCGCGGGAAAGTGTAATAGGCTGCATCCACGCAGACCGATTTGAAGACCTCGGCATATTCACTCAGGCAGTTCTTCTCAAACCGCGATTCGGCAAACTTGCCCCGATAGACGTAGCGCGAATCGTCATAAAGCATCCCGCGCCAGCCAGAGTATTTCCACGAAGACGTGCCGAGATAGACCCCTTTGGCGGCCAACTCTGCCGCTCTCACTTTGATTTGCTCCCGATCGAAGGGCATGCCGACAGGATACCTCCTTCAAAGTTGTTTGCGAGACTCCAGCACGCCAATCCGAAAGAATTCCTTCGCCGTTTGGGAGGTTTCCTTCGCCACCACGGAAATGGGTTTTTCCACGCAGTCAGTCAGCGTCTGCAACACATACGGAAGAAATGCAGGTTCATTACGGCCATCCTTCGGGCGATTGGGCATGCTTCGCGGCAAATGAAAGGCGCGTCCGTTTCGATCATCAGCCGGTCCAGGGGAATTTGCTTCACCAGTTCGCGCAGGTGCATCTCGCGACGCTCATCGGCGGTATCTGCGCCAATGACGACTGCGGCCAGACCTCAGCCTGGTATGTTTTTAGCGCGCTCGGTTTTTATCCGGTGGATCCGGCCAGCGGGGTTTACGCTCTCGGCAGCCCGCTTGTGGACAAGGTTACGCTGAAGCTGGATTCCAAATTTGCCAAGGGCCGCTCGTTCACGGTGATTGCCAAAATCAATTCCGCGAAACATCCTTTCACCAGTCAGCCACGCTCAACGGCCAGCCGATCACGCGCAGCTGGATTTCGCACGACGAAATCACCCGCGGCGGCAAACTGGTGCTGGTGATGGGGCCGCAGCCAAACAAAACATTCGGTGCCGCAGCGCAGGATCGTCCGGGGCGGCAAACTGGTTTTCCAGATGGGCCGGCGACCAAACCAGAAGTGGGGCAGCGCTCCCGAGTCCGCCGCGCCGTCCATGTCCGCGCCAGCAGCGAATTAGCGATCATGGTAACATCGCTGTGGCCACTTCATGTCACACGACAGTGGCGGGCAAATTCGTACAATCCAACGGCGCCGGCAAGGCCGGGCCAAATGTCTTAACAATATGAAAGCAACTTCAACCGGTATTCGCCCTTGGCTGATCTGGATCACCGCGCTCGGCCTGCTGGCCGTTGGGCTCTATGTATTTCCTCGGCGGGATTCGACCACCGCCCAGTCCACCCAGGTGAGGCAGGAAACCAATGCGCCGGCGGCGATGGCGACCGCCAACCCGGGAAACGCGGCGGGACCAACGAATCAGGCGGTCGCGCCGTTGATTGCATCGCAGCGAGGCCGCGGCCCGGGCGGAAGCCAGTCACGCGAGTTCGACCTGACGGTGAATCCTTACGCGGCCGGCTTGCGTGAGCCGGGCAAGTCGAAGCGCGCCTGGGAAGTTGATTTTCTTGAGCGCCACCGGAACGCTTCGGTCGGTGAACCGATCACGTTCGAATTGACCGGTGGCATCCTGGCCTCGGGGGTGGTGATGATCGTCCGACACGACGGGCAGGGGATCACCTACATCTCGGGCGAACTCAGGGCTCCGGCCGCGGGGAAATTCTTCTTCCTGCGCCCGCCCCTAAATGGCCGTGCCGGAAGCGCGGTGGGAGTCATTGAATTCCCGGGGAACCAGACGGCCTATCGCGTGGAGCCGACCGGTGCGGGCGGCGCTCCGGAACTCTGGCAACGCCGCCTGGATGAAGTGGTCTGCCTGAGCATGCAGCCGGTGGATGAAGCGGCTCTCGACGAATCGGCCGAGGCTCCGCCGCTGCGTCCGGATTTGGTGCCGGAATATGTTCCCAGCTACAACAGCAACATTGTTTCCTTGCAAAGCCTCCCCGGCGCGGTCGGGGTTGTTTTATTGGATTACTTTGGCGGCTATACGCCCACTTGGGGCGGCGTGAAGTATTCGGCGCCCAATGTGAGCAACGCAGCGATACGGGATGTGTGGAAGCGCGTGGCGGAAGATTACATGCCCCTGAACATCAATGTGACGACGGATCGCAAGGTGTTCGAGGCGGCGCCCGAGGGCAGCCGGCAGCGGTGTGTGTTTGCGCCGGATGCGCCGACCGCGGCGGGCGTGGCCTACATCGGTTCGTGGAACTGGGGTGGGGACACAGTATGCTGGGCGCGATACACCACTGGCAAGTCGGCGGCGGAGGTTGGCGCGCACGAAGTCGGCCACACGGTCGGACTGGCTCACCAAGGCGCTTCCACGGAAGGCTACTTCGGTGGCTTTGACGGACCCGGAGCACCCAACGATCAGACCGGTTGGGCGCCAATCATGGGCGTCGGATATTATCAACCCGTGACGACTTGGGCCAAGGGCGAGTACCTGGACGCCAATGAGCTCCAGGATGAACTCGCCGTCATGCTCACCTACAACAACGTGGATTATCGGCCCGACGATGTCGGGAACACGCTGGCGACGGCGCGTTACTTGGAGATCTTTTCCAATTACACCGCTTCGGCCGAAGGGGTGGTGGAAACGGCGGGCGACACGGATGCGTTCCGCTTCAGCACCACGGGCGGGGCGGTTGCCTTGAGTGTCAATCCGGTCGGCGACTGGGCGAACCTGGCGGTCATGGCCACGCTGGTCAACGCGTCGGACGTCGTGATCGCCAGCAACAATCCGCCGAATTTCCTTTCAGCCAGCGTGAATACCACGCTGGCGGCGGGCACGTACACCCTGCGCGTCACCGGGGCCGGTCGCAACAGTCCGTTGACGAACGGCTTCTCGTCCTATGCCAGCCTGGGATATTACTCGATCACCGGCAGTGTCGCGGGAGCGGTATTACCCAATCGTTTCAACGTGGCGGAGAATTCGCCCACGGGCACCTTCGTGGGCACGGTGGGCGCCAACAATCCCGGCGGCGATCCGCTCGCGTACAGCCTTGCGGCGGGCAACTCCGCGAACGCTTTCACGATCAACGACAGCGGGCAGTTGACGGTGGCCAATTCGGCCGCACTCAATTACGAAGCCCTGGCGACCAACTCCCAACTGGCAGTGCAGTTTGAGTTGTTCGTCAACATCACCAACACGCTCAACGCGGGCCTGAGCGAACTCAACCGGCGCGTGGTGGTGCAAGTCTTGGACGTCAATGAACCGCCCGTGTTGACGGCCACAACGAACTATGTGCTCACGGGCAGCCCGGTTGGCCTGGCGGTGGCAACGGTCGCCGCCGCCGATCCCGATTGGTACACCGTGTTGAACTATTCCATCACGGGCGGCAACGCGGCGGGCCTGTTCAATGTTGGCCTCAACGATGGTGTGTTGCGGTTCGCGATGTCGCCGACGCCGGCCCAAGCCGGCCCTTACAACCTGACGGTTCGCGCTGCCGATACCAGTGCGACTCCCACCAATGCTTCGGTGACCCTGCAAATCATCGTGGTCACCAACACTTCGCCGTTGACCCCGGGCGGTATCGCCTATGCCGTGTACGACGGCATCGGCGGGGGCACGGCGGTTTCCGATCTCACCGGCAATGCCCGGTTCCCGCGCGACCCCGACGGAGAAAAACTCCGGCCGATCTTTGATTCAGATCGGGACCGGGCGGATTCCTACGGTTCCGTGATGCGCGGTTATGTGATCCCGCCCCTCACCGGCAACTACACCTTTTTCATCGCGTCCGACGACAACAGCGCCTTGCTGCTGAGCACGACGACGAATGCCGCAACCGCCGCGTTGATCGCTTCGGTCACCGGCAGTGGGGGGCAAACCTGGACCGACCGGTACCAATGGACCAAGTACGCGAGCCAGCGGTCGGCGCCGCGGACGCTGGTGGCCGGTCAGGCCTATTACATTGAGGCGCGCCAGAAGGACGGCGGGGGCGGCGATCATCTCTCCGTCGCGTGGGCCGGACCGGTCACCACCGGGAAAACCAATCTGATCGAAGGCGTTTTCCTTGCGCCTGCCCAGGTCAATTATGTGCCCCATGCCGGAAGTCTCGCCGCGACTGTCCGGCGGGATGCAATCCCGGGTTTGCGCGTGGGTCGTTTGACGATCACGGACGTGAACACCAACGACACCACCGTCTGCACCATCCTGAGCGGGAACAGCGAGGGCATCTTTGCCGTGGATAATGCGGGCTGGGTTTCCATCGCGAATGGCGCGGCCCTCGCCACGACGCCGACGACGGGCTTCACCCTGCCGGTCCGCGTTACGGACAACGGCGTGCCGCCACTCTCCGCCACGGGTACCGTGTCGCTCACGCTGATCAGCCCGACGAACCTGCCGACGCAGCTCCGCCGTGAAATTTTCGCCAATATTGCCGGGGGAATTCTGGCGAACCTGACGAACAACGTGAAGTACCCGGGGCGGCCCGACAGCTTGGAAGTGCTGACCAATTTCGATTCAGCGACCAGCATCGCCGATGTTTATGGCAGTCGCGTCCGGGCACTGGTCGTGCCGCCCGCCTCCGGGCAATATCGTTTTTTCCTCTCGTCCGATGATGCCGGCATGTTGCGTCTGGGGCAGAATGCGACGGGCACGAACCTTAGCCGGATCGCCTACCTGGCGGATGGCACGTGGAGTGATCCCGGCCAATGGACGAAATACTCGTCGCAAGTCTCCGGTCTGATCAATCTGATTGCGGGTCAGAAGTATTATCTGGATGCCCTGCAAAAGGAGGACGCGGGCGGTGACTCGGTGCAGGTCGCGTGGTCCGGCCCGGGTTTGCCCGCCGGCACGAATGTCCTGGCGGCGGCCTATCTGCAACCCGTGGACCTCAACTATCCGCCGACCGTGACGGGCTTCACCACGATCATCCCGCCCGGCACGCCGAACGGCACGCTGGTCGGCAACATCGTTGCCAGCGACAGTCCGCTCGATGGCTTCGCGTATCAAATCGTTTCCGGAAACACCAGCAACACGTTCGCCATTGATCCGCTCAACGGCGCCATCACGGTGGCCGACAATTCGCAGATCGCGAATGGCATCCTGACGACGTTCCATCTCGGGGTACTCGTGCAGGATTCGGGTCTGGGCGGCCTGTACCCGCTGAAGACGAATTACGCGACGGCCAACATCGGCATTCTGGCGTCGGGCGTGGCGGTGCCGGGATTGAAACATCGCTATGCCTTCACCTCGAACGCGGTGGACTCGGTGGGCGGGGTCAATGCGGTGCTGCTAGGGACGGCAACGGTGGCCGGCGGGCGGCTGCAACTGCCGGGCGGAGCCGCCCGTGTGAACTGTGCCTCGTTGAATCTGTCCGGCACCTTTGCGACGAATGCCAGCCTGTCCTTCGAAGCCTGGTGCACGGTCACGACGCCCCTGGACTGGGCGAAGGCCTGGATGTTCGGTCAGCCCGGTGGCGAGAATGGTCTGGCGTACGTGGAATTCACGCCCCGCACCGGAAGCATTGGTGTGCCGAGCATGAGTTTCAACAGTGCGGTGGCGGGCGAATTGAACACGCGCACCGTGCCGAATCCGGCGGCCCTGGTCGCCGGCACGGAATATCACATCATCTGCGCCTATGATGCGCCGAACAACCAGATGCGGCTCTATGTGAACGGCGTGCAAGTTGACACCGGCTCACTCGGTGGGGGCAATATGACCCAGGTCCCCGCCAGCGAAGGTTACCTGGGGGCGGCGGTGAACTACGGCGACCCGAACCTGATCGGCAACCTCAACGAGTTTCGCGTCTGGAACCTTCCTCTGGCAGGCTTGCAGGTGGCCTTGAATGAGGCCGCCGGGGCCGACGTGGTGCTCTCTGCCACCGCGGCGACCGCGACCCATTTGACGGCCGCAGCCACGAATCTCAATCCATCTCAGGTCATGCAAGTGCAGGTCAATTCCGATTTCAACGTGGTCAATCTTGCCACCACCGGATACGCCACCAACTGGACCAGCAGCAATCCGTCCGTGGCCACGGTGGACACGTTCGGTTTGGTCACGGCGGTGGCCAATGGTGGGGCCACGATCAGTGCGACGGTGGCCGGCGCCACGGGCACTCTGCCGTTCTGGGTCGGACCAGTGCCGCCGCAATTGACGCAGCAACCGCCATCACAGAGCCGGGTGGTGGGCGAGAATGCCGGCTTCAGCGTCACCGCCACCGGCAGCGCGCTGGCTTACCAGTGGAACAAGAACGGCCTGGGCATTCCCGGGGCCACGAGCCCGACCCTGAGCCTCAGCAATGTGACGTTCGCCGATGGCGGAGATTACAGCGTGACCGTGAGCAACAGTGTGGCGCAGATCACGAGTACCAATGCCCATCTCACCGTGCGCTCGCCGCAACTGCTGCATCGTTGGAGTTTTGACAACGGCCTGGATTCCGTGGGCGGGGCGAATGCGACGCTGGTGGGGGGAGCGGGTTACGCGGGCGGCCAGTTGCAGGTGCCCGGGGGAGCGGCGCGTGTGAATTGTGCGGTCGTCAATTTGACGGCGACCCTCGCCACCAATGCCAGCTTGAGCCTCGAAGGCTGGTTCACGTTGTCGGCATTGCAGGACTGGTCGAAAGTCTGGATGTTCGGCCGGGCGAACGGCGGCGCGGAGAATGGACTGGCCTACGTGGACTTCACGCCGCGCGCCGGAGCCGACGGCAACGTGCCGGGCATGAGTTTCAACAGCGGCTTGTCCGGCACCGAACAGAACACGCGGGGTGCGGCCAACCCGGCGGTCCTGACCACGGGCGCCGAGTATCACGTGGTGTGTGTGTACGATGCGGACGCGGATCAGATGCGGCTCTACCTGAATGGGGTGCTGGCCGACACCGGATCGTTGGGCGGGGGAAATATTACCCAGCTTAACGCGGATGAAGCCTACTTTGGCGCGCCGGTAAACTACGGGGATCTCAACCTGCTGGGAGCCATCAACGAAATCCGCATCTGGCGGACGCCGCTGAACGCCACTCTGGTCGCCAGCAATTTTGCGGTGGGCCCGGATACGGTGGTGAACTACCTGCCCCTGGTGAACCTGGAGATTTCGGTGGTCGCGGGAGTGCCGACACTTTCCTGGCCCTACGGGGTGCTGGAGGCGGCCGAAGCACCTGCCGGTCCGTGGATGACGGTGTCCGGCGCGATTTCGCCGTACCCGGTCATACCGGAAGCCCCGCAGAAATTCTATCGCGTGCGGATCAACTGAGTTGTGCCCGTGGTGGCCGAAGCCTGTTCATCCGCTCAGGTCCGGCTCCCGGGCGCAGGGCAATCCGCCTACCGTTTCAGGAACTTTAAGACCGCCTCGGTCCGCGAGTGGACCTGCAGCTTGTTGTACACGCCACGAATATGGAATCGGATTCCGTCCAGGCTGATCCCAAGGGTGTCGCTGATTTCCTTGTAGCGGTTTCCCAGCGCCAGTTGCTCCAGGACTTCACGTTCGCGCGGCGTCAGTTTCTCCGTGGGCGTGTTTGAGGATGTTGTGCAGCGCCTCTTTCACGACCATGAACAGGTTGTGTCGCACCTCGGCGGTCAGCGGAAGCGCCGGGACCTCCGCGGGCAAATCCAGATGGCAGGTTACCGTCGCTGGTTGGAAAAAGTCGTAAGAATTGAAGTCGCCTCCATGGATGGCCACGCAAGTTCGGTGCGGCTGCGGCAACTCTGGACGTTGGACTGGCACAACAACTGGGTTGCGCCCGCCACCCTTCCGGCGCCTAAATAGGGAATGCTTCGACTCAGCACCACCATGCAAGTTGCCACCCAGGAAATCATGCTTTCGGCCCTCCGGCTTTTGTTCGCCGCGGCGCTGGTTGTCCCCACCACGGTCGCGCTGGCGGGAACCAATTCCTATTGGCTCGGACGTTCCGCATCGCCGACCAACAATCCGCTGAAGGGCTTCCTGCCTTATTCCGGCAGTTACGCGACTTTCCCGCACAGCCTGGAGTGGAATTATCTCTCGTTGCGCTCCTTGATGAGCGGTCCGACCAACTTCGATTGGTCCAGCCTCGAGACCTTGCTCAACTCGGTGGCCAGCCGCGGGCATCAAACGGTGTTCCGTGTCTATCTCGATTACCCAGGGAAATCCACCGGCCTGCCGCAGTACCTTTTGGACGCCGGATTGGTGACTCATAGTTACACTGACTACGGCAACAACGGCCGCAGCGTTTCGCCGGACTACGAGAATCCACTATTGCGGCAGGCCCTGACGAACTTCATCGCTGCGCTTGGTGCGCGGTACGATGGCGATCCTCGCATCGGCTTCATCACGGTGGGGTTGCTCGGGTTTTGGGGCGAGTGGCACACTTATCCGCACGCGGAGTGGTTCGCTTCGACTGCCGTGCAAGATGAGGTCCTGACGGCGATTGGACTGGCCTTCACGAAAACCAAACTGCTGGTGCGTTATCCTTCGGGGACGAACCCGTCTGCGCGGCAGCTTGGCTACCACGACGATTCCTTCGCTTACGAAACCGTGGATCCGCCCAACTGGATGTTCCTCGGTTTGTTGAAGGCCGCCGGGGAAACGAACAAGTGGCGGACGCAACCCATCGGCGGCGAGGTCCGGCCGGAGGTTCAACTTTGCATGTGGGATACGACTCAGACCAACTGTGTTCCGGCCGGGCAGGAGTTCGATCGTTGTGTGGATCTCACTCACGCTTCCTGGATGCTGAACCACGGCGCGTTTTCCCCCGGCTTTACGGGCAACCAGAAGACGCTCGCGTTGGCGGGAAGCGCCCGGTTGGGATACGAACTGTACGTTTCCAACGCCATCATTGTGGACGCCAGCGTGTCTGGTTCGCTGCGGGTGGACTTGCAGGTGCGGAATACCGGCGTGGCCCCGTTCTACTATGACTGGCCCGTGCAATTGGCCGCGTTGAACAGCAGCAACACGCTGGTCAAAACCTGGAGCACAACCTGGAAGTTGTCTTCGCTCCTTCCCGCCGCGACGAATGCGTTCTGGACTTGGAGCCAGGCGGGGCACGGCTTGGGAGCCGGTTCGTACAAGCTTCTCCTGCGCGTGCAGAATCCGCTCACCAACGGCGTGCCGTTCCGTTTTGCCAACGACACGCAGGACGCCGACCTTCCCGGCTGGCTGACGCTCGGACAAGTCACCATCGTATCCAGCCCAGCGAGACCCTCGTTACGCGGCAGTTTGTCCGGTTCGGGTTTCGACCTCTTCGTCCACGAAGCTGTGCCCGGCAGTTGGACCGTCGAGGGCACCACCAATCTGGCGGACTGGGCGCCGATTTTCGTGACCAACACCAGCACGTTGGACTGGAGCATCACGGATGAAGAATCCACCGCGGCCCGTTTTTACCGTGTCGTCGGCTTCGAGACCCCAATTGGAATAGCGGCTGGAACGATGTGCAGGTTGCTTTCAGCGCCGCCACGTTCGCTGCTGCGGACTACATTGAAGTGGAGGCGTTCGTCAAAATTGACGTGGCGAACTCGTCCACGGCGGTGGACGGCAGTTATGGCGTGATGGATTTGTATGTCAACGGTGGCAGCGGCGGCTGGCAACAAGTCCAGGGTTACGCCAATCTCGCCGCCACCGGTGACTGGCAGCGCATACACGGTTCGCTGTCGGGGATTCCGGCCCAAACCTATGACAACGTCGTGGTCGGCTTGATTTCGAATGGTGGCAGCAGCCTGATGAACACCGTCAAGTACTGGCTCGATAACGTGAGACTCACACCTGTTTGATGATTGGGAACCGGAAGGCAGAAAAGTAGCGGCGATTTGTTTCTGGCGCCCAAGGCAACCGCCTAATTTGTCACCCTTCCAGTTTAGTTATCCGTCTTCGCGTTCATTCCAGAGGAGCTCGTTGAGAGAATTGCCGGCCCCGGGCCACATCGCGACCTCTCCGGGAGTCTCTGTTTCTAACTGCGCGCAACTTGCGGGATAGCGTGGCCCAAGCTCAATTGGGATGGACCAGGCGGAAGAAAGTTCTGTCGCTCGTCGGCACGTTCACCGTTGTCTCCGCAGCGCCTGATAACCCGACCGAAACGCTGGTGCGGTCGGTCCAGGCATTGAGGTTGGTGGTGGTTTGGACCGTCACGGTGCGGCCGGCTGGAGCACTGAATTTGAGCTTGGTTTGCACCGCGCTTAGTAACTCCATGGAGTTGATGCGGGGTCCGAGGGGGGACGTGATCGTGAAGCTCTGCTCGGCCTCCCAAGGTTGACCGTGCCAGCGATTGTCCACGGCTTGGACCGTCCACCAGTAAGTGCCGGGAGGCAACTGCGTGAGGGTGCGAGCGTTGGCGTAACCAGCGTTGCCCACAGACGTCACCAGTCGCCTTCCGTCACTCCGCGAGTTTGCAATCAGGACGTCGCCGAGGCCGGGCGCCGTGCCGACTCGCAGGTTGTAGGTGACTAGCGCACCGTTGATCGGAGCCAGCGCCGGCCAGCTCAGCGCGACGGAGTTTCCGCTGACCACTTGAGTCAGGGCTCCCGGCGGCGCGGGCTGATTATTCACAATGGGATTCAGGTACAGTTTGTTCGTGCCGCTGGAGAGGACGGTGCCGATGTTATGGACGAAGATATCGAAATCCGAATCATTGTCGAAGTCGCCCCAGCGCAGCGCGCTGCAGCGCAGGCTGACGGTGGCCAACGAACTGTTGGAGAATTCGCCGGTGCCGGGATTGGCAAACACGGCGACAATGCTGTTGACGCCGCCCAACAGATCGAGATCGCCATCGCGATCCCAGTCGAGGAGCTTTGTATCGGCATAAGCCGAGCCCCCTGGATGTAAGGGCATTTGGGTAAACTGCCAATGGCCGAGATTCAGCAGCAGGTTGTTCACGGTTGGGGTGCCATCGTATCCGGTCACGGCCAGGTCCGGCTGGCCATCGCCATTGACATCGCCCCACGTCAGTTTTGCGCCCGCTGCGCCCTGGAAACCGCTCACCTCGACAAACTGGTCAGCCCCATCGTTGCGGTACAGGCGGAGGTTGGCCGAGATCGTGGTGTTCTGCGCGGCGGCACCCGCGATGGCGAGGTCCAAATCACCGTCGCCGTCCACGTCGGCCCAGGCGGCGGCGCTGAACCACAGCCCCAGCAAGGGCGCGTTGAGCAGGGTGAAGTTGTCGTTGCCATCGTTGCGATAGATGCGACTGATGAAAGTCGTAGTGCCGAGCCCGCCGGTCACCGCCAGATCGAGGTCGCCGTCCGCGTCGTAATCGCCCCAAGCGGCCTGGCCTTCTTGAAGGCCGGGAACGAGACTGTTGACGAACGTGAAGTCCCCGAAATCCTGACGGTAAATGTTTCCGTCGTAGAAAAGGTCCAGGTCGCCATCATTATCGTAGTCACCCCAGGAAGCGACGGCACCGTCGAATACCAAAGGCAGCGAGGGCGTGAGCTCCGTGAACGTCGCGTTGCCGGCATTGAGGAACAGGCGCACATACGCCTGTCCGGAACCTGCGCTGATAAACCGGGTGCCGGCGATCAGAACATCGAGGTCGCCATCCCCGTCCACGTCTCCCGGTTCGAGGATGGAAAACTGACCGAGTGGAAACGGGGCCGCGGCGTCCACCAGGGAACTCACCGTGATGCGAGTGCTGACATTCGTGGCGCCCCCGTCGGGATCGCTCACCGTGAAAATGATCGTGGCGGTGCCGCTTTGATTTACCGCGGGGATGAAGGTGACGGCGCGGCTGGCCCCGCTGCCGCCCAGCAGGACAGACCCGGCGGGGAACAGGTTCGGGTTGCTGGAGACAGCCGAGACCGTGAGCAAGGCGGGGTCGGTCTCCGCATCGCCAACCGTAAATGCCAGGGGACCTCGCGTAGCGTTCATCTCCATCGACTGCGCGGCGAGGGTGGTGATCGTGGGTTGAGTGTTCGCGATGGTGAACTGGCCCTCAGTGGCGAAGGCCGATCCCTTGTAGGCGGGGTTGACGCTCTGTGCGCTCCAGTAATACGTGCCGGCGGGCAGGTTGCGCAGCCGCAGGTTTTTCGACCAGCCGGCCTGGCCCGGTTGCGCGAGCCGACGGACTCCGTTGGCGGTGTTGGCAGCCGGGCTCATGATCTGGGTTCCGCCGGGCGTGGTCCCCACGCGCACATCGTAGCTGAGCCCGCCGGGAGCGCCGCTGGGCAGCGCCCAACCGAGCAGCACGTCGCTACCCTGGACAGTGGCGGTAAGAGTGATCGGTGCCGCTGGGGCAGTACCGGTTGCCACGATCGTATTTCGATAAACGGCCGAATAGCTGCCGCTCCAAGGTAAAGTTCCATTCGTCGCGCCGGACATCGCCAGGTCCAATTGTCCGTCATAATCCAGATCGCCCCACGCCATGGCGCTGAAGTGCATCGCCGGGAGGGCAACCAGGCTGTTGGTCAGGATACCCGCGTGGTTCCAATAAAAGCCTGAGAACAGCGAGCCGGCGACATTGGAGAGTCGGCCGCTCAAGGCCAGATCGGGGTAACCATCCTGGTCGGCGTCACCCCAAGCCAGCGCGCCGTCAGCCACGCCCGGAAAGGACGGGCCGGGCGTGAGTGTGCCGTTGTCGTTGCGAAACAGGGTCGTGACCGGGCCGTTCGCGGAAGCGCCGGCGATCAGCAAATCCGGATCGCCGTCGCAATCGAAATCAGCCCAGGCCACGCAGCTGCGATAAACACCCGGCAAACCGGTGGCAACTGGGACGAAGCCTGCGCTGCCTTGATTGCGATAAAGCAAGCTGACGGCTCCGGTGGCAGTGCCATTGGTCGAGCCGGTCAGAACAAAGTCTTGATCGCCATCACCATCGAAGTCCGCCCACGCAACTGCGCCTTCGGAGACTGGCGGCAGCACCAGCAGGCTGTTGCTGTAAGAGCCAGAGCCCATGTTAAGGTAAAGGGCCGCCTGACGTGATGAACTGCTCGTGCCACAGATCAGCACATCCGGATCCCCATCGCCATCGGCGTCAGCGCAGGCCAGGGCGCTGTCGCCCAGGCTCGGCAGGCGATTGATCACAACGACACTGGTGAACGCGGTTGGCAGATCATTGCGGTACACCGCCGTGGAGGCGCTCGGAGTCGAGCTGTAGCCGGTCATGACCGCATCGAGATCCCCGTCGCGGTCGAAGTCGGTCCAGGCGGCATCGCCACGATTGAGCTGGGTCAGCTCGCCCAAGCTGGCACTCAGGACGCCATTGCGGTCGTTGCGCAAGACCGTGCTGCGGTAAGTGGAAGTTTCAAAGCGGCTGCCGGTGATCCACAGGTCGAGATCGTCATCGCGATCCGCATCACCCCACACGAGTGCCCCGGAAGCGGCCGGGGCGCTGATATTGGCGAAGTTAGTGAGGCTTGGTTGCGCCGAGAGCGTGGCGCAGGACCAAAGGGCCAACAATGCAGCCAGCGAACTGGCATGCTTCCGGTGGAGCTCACTCATAGATTTACGTCCTGACGGTTGCTGCTGATTACCAGGTCCGGATGAATTGATGGGCGAGGATAGCCGCAACGAGGTCAAGCTTTCAAGGTAAACACTGGGTTTGGCCTTAATCAGATTTCCTTTCAAAACTTGATTCACTACTAGCCTGGCAACCGATAGTATCAATTATAGCCTAATCGAAATCATGAGCAACGAAACTGAAGCAGCGCCTGCTGAATCCACTTCGCCGGTCAAGCCATCGGCCGTGCGCGTCCTGCGCGTCTGGCCGGCCGGGTTCCTGGTGGTGCTGCTGATCCTCACGCGGTTCGTGCCCGTCTATCTCGAAGGTGGTCTGGCGAAGTACTGGATGGTTGCCATGATGGGGCCGATGCTCTGTTGCCTGCTGCTGCTGATCTGGTGGCTGGCATTCAGTCGGGCGACCTGGAAGGAGCGCGTCTTTGGTTTTCTGGGACTCGTCGCCGTGTTCGCCTTGACCATGGCGCTCGTGGAACCGCTGATGCGCGGACCGGGCACGATCTATGTCACGCTTCCGATGGGCATGACCGCCTTCGTGATCGGAGCAGGCTGGTACAAAAAACGGCGGCCGCTCGCGCGCACCGGCGCAGCTTTGCTCCTGGCCGCCGTCGCTTTCGGATTTTCCGCGCTGCTTCACAATGACGGCATGGATGGCGAATATCAGCTCACGTTGCGCTGGCGCTGGTTGCCATCGACGGAAGCGCAACTGCTCGCCCCCAGAAACGTCAGTTCTCCCGCGCCCAAGCAAGATGTATCGGCCATCGAAACGAATCTCTCCCTCGCGACGCCCGAGTGGTCCGGCTTTCGCGGGTGCGCTGATCGTTCGGGCAGTTGCCAAGGGCCGATGCTCAACACCAATTGGTCCGAGCAACCGCCGAAACAACTTTGGAAAGTGCCGGTCGGTCCCGGCTGGTCATCTTTTGCCGTCGCGGGCAATTGGTTGTTCACTCAGGAACAACGCGGGCCGAAGGAGACGGTCGTTTGCTACGAGGCCGCGACGGGCCGCGAAATCTGGCATCACGAGTATGATGCACGCCTGGAAGATCCGATGGGCGGGCCCGGTCCGCGCGCGACGCCAACGCTCGCGAACGGTGCGCTCTTTGTGATGGGGGCCACCGGCTGGTTTCTGCGGCTGAATCCCGCGACGGGCGAGGTACTCTGGCAGAAAGATGTGAAGGAGGTCGCCAGCCGGGCAGCCGCGCTGATGTGGGGTTTTGCCGGTTCGCCACTGGTGATTGGTTCGAATGCGATCGTCAGCGCCGGCGGCAAGGACGGCAAGGGCTTGCTGGCGTTCGACGTGGAGACCGGCGCGCTCCGGTGGTCGGTGGCCACGGGCGAAGAGACTTACTCGTCCCCGCAGGTGAACACAATTGCCGGCGAAGAGTTGGTGCTGATGCTGTCCAATGACGGATTGGTGCTGGTGGAGCCGGCGAGCGGCAAGGTGCGGCTGAATTACGAATGGAAGTTCCAAGGCTACCGCGCGCTGCAACCGAGGGTCGTGGGCGACGATACCGTGCTGATCGGCACGCCGATGAATGTCGGGACGCGCGCGATTCGCATCACCAAGACCAACGGCGAACTCAAGGCGGAGGAACTCTGGACATCGCGCAACCTGAAACAGGATTTCTCGGACATGGTGACCTATCAAGGATACATCTACGGCAACGATGCCGGGATCCTCGCGTGCCTCGATCTCAAGACCGGCGAGCGGAGGTGGAAAGGTGGCCGCTACGGCAAAGGCCAGATGCTGCTGTTGGAAAACGCCGGCTTGTTGCTGGTGGCTGCCGAGGATGGAAAAGTCCACCTGGTGCGCGCCGATCCGAAGGAGTTCGTCGAGGTGGGTTCATTCAAGGCGCTCGAAGGCAAGACGTGGAATCATCCGGTGGTCGTCGGTGACAAACTTTACGTCCGCAACTCACAGGAGGCAGCGGGATTTCAATTGGCCGCAGTCAAGGTTGTGGAAGCCGTTCGTTAATTGTCAGGTTGGCTTTTCGACCGCGGCTCATTGCAACCATCCGTCCACCACGGGTGACAATTTTCCCGCCACCATCGCGGCCAGAAACGCGGCAAACGCACCGGCCACGACATCCAGCGTGTAGTGCGCCCGCAAGATCAGCACGATCATCATCTCTCCAAGCGCAACGACCGCCGCGAGCAGGCCGAGCCACGCCGGTCCGAGATGGGCCGCCGTGATTGCTCCCAATACGGCCAGGGCGGTGTGTCCGGAAAAGAAGAAGTCATTCCCGACCTCATAGGTCACGAGCAACGTCGGAAACCCCGGATTCCGCCAGATGATCCCGGGCGGGGGAGGGAGTGTGCAGAGGCTCTGGCAGATTTGCCGCAGTCCGAAAAGAAGGAGGATGGCGAGAAACGGCTCGAACGTGGGGCCGAAGATGGCCGCACCAATCAGGGCGAGGCCAATGATGTCGATGAAGAGTGAACTCGTGATCAACGCCGCGTTGGCCGCGCGGGTATTCGTTGCGAAGTAGCGATGCCAGTGGGCCGTCAAATCATGGACCACGTCACCGAGGCCGTCCTTCGGCGCGGTCTTGCGGGCGAGCAGCGACTGGGTCCAGAACCAAATAACGAGCGCCCCGACAACGACCCCGGTCCGGAGACCGATGGCGGGCCAGGTCAGGCTGGCGAGAGTGATGATCATGCCATTTTGGGTTCGGGCTGATTGCGCCGCCGGCGGGACTTGCTGGCCTCCTGCATCCATTCGAGCTGGCGGCGGAGTTCACTCGCGATCGGGTCGCTATCGGCACTCCGATCCCGGGCTGGCGCCGCCTCGATCGCTTCGCCCACGGAAATGACCGCGTGCAACGGAGCATGTGGGCCGGACACATCGGTGAGGTCTTCCTCATAGCGTTCCACGGTTTCCAACAGGCGCTCCGGCGTGGGCGCCCCGGCCAGGTAATCGCCGGAGTAACAGTGCAGTTGCTGTGCGAGATACAAGTCGGCGAGCTGCCGCCACCGCCGGGCCTCTTCGGCTTCGTCAAGTTCGCCCCCGACCATGTCGGGCAGGATGGCACTGCGCAGGCGTTTGACGCGCGCCATCGTGTCCGGCTCGCGCCGTCCACCAACCCACTCCTTTTCCAGCGGTTCGAGCAGATGATCGAGCAATTGCGGCAGCCGCTCCGTCACACTGCCCCGTTGCGAAGCGCCGAGATATTCGATCTCCTTGAGCGCCAGCAAACCGTGACCGGCCTTGATAGTCCTTTCCGGCAAGGGCAGATGGTTCTGCGGCTGCCAGGACAGTCGGGCCTCAATCTTCTTCAGCACCGGCGCGACGGTTTCCGTCAGGTCGCCCTCGAAGAAGTAACGGACAAAAACCGGATGCACCACCACCTTGCCGGGTTTTGGATGGGCGGCTCGTTGCTTCGCCGCCGCCCGTGCGAGGAACGCCACCCCATCCTGAAGATGGAGCAATCGGTCGTTGTTCCGGGTGACAAAACCTTCCGGGAAAATGGCCAGCGGAAATTGCGCTTCGGCCAGGACGCGCGTGGCACATTTGAGTGATTCGCGATCCAGCCCCTCGCGATAAACGCTGAACGCGCCAATGCGCGGCAGGAGAAAGGCCTGGAGGCGGCTTTGCTTGAACAGGTGCCAACTGGCCATGACGTGGAACGGCCGGGCAACTTCGCGCGCGAGCAATCCCAGCACCATGGGATCGCATGGGCGACAATGGTTGGCGGCCAGCAGTACGCCGGCTCCGGACTGGAGCGAAGCTCGCAATCGTTCCGTGTCCACGCACTCCCAGGAGGTGACCCCGAAGGTTTTGCGCAGATGACCGGGCAACCACCATTGAATGACCCGCGCCCAGAATGTGCTGAACCGTGGCGGCACGAAGCGGTAGGGTTCGGTGATGACGATATTTTGCATTCTGAGTCGGCAAGACCCGGTTGCTTCAAATCTTCCGTGAGGGTGGCAAACGGCTCCAGGGCCCGGATGGGCAACGCACCCATCTGAGCTAAATCGGCAGCCCGGTCAAGGTTGAATTTGATCAGGGAAGGCGGACGATTTTTCGCGGGCCGCCCTCTCGGAAGGACTGGCCAGCGCGGATCTGAAACTCGAGCAACTGTAAGTGCCGTCGAACGCGCCCGTCATCAGTTGGCATTCACTGCCGAATTCAGGGAAGGATTCAGCACCTGTTCGGATTCGTGCAGAAAGATCGCGTTCATGATCCAGCCGGCCAGCCGGCCTTCCTTCTCATTCCCCAGTTCAAGTTTTTTGCTGAAGTAATCCTCAACCATCCCTTTACCGGCGGTGAGGTCCTTCCGCGCCGTTTCATTTTCTCCCAAATGATGCCGCACCATGCTGCGGATGAGATGAGCACCGGCCACACAGGACACCGATTGGTCCGGGTAATCCGAACATTTCTGCAGCCATTCCAAACACGTGGAATAGTTTTCGCGCCGATATTCCCACAAGCCCAGCGCCAAGGCCCGCCACGACGCCCGGTAATACCGACCGTCGTTTTCGTGTGGATCGTAGTTGACCAACGACTTGGCCACCAGCCGGGCAAATGGCTCCAGGGCTTTCATCAATTCCGGATCCGCCGGTAGCAGCAGGCTCGTCTTGAGAAACTGCTCCGCGGCCGCGGCATTGGAAGTGCCCGTCAACCGGGCCAGCGCCAATCTTCGGACCTGCTCGTAGCCTTCGCGGTCGCCGGCCTCGACCAACAGCGGCGCGGCCGTCAGCAGGTCGGCGGTCGCTCCCGTGGATCGGTCCGCCTTATCCACGTGATTGACGTGCATCAAGATCAGATAACGGTCGGCGGCTTGACGCCATCGGCCTTGGAGCGTGTTCCACGTTCCCAACTCGCGGAAGACCGTGGTCGCTTCGGTGGACGGCGTGAAGAACTCGAGCGGAATCGAAGCCAGCAATGCATCCGCCTTCTCCGTCTGACCATGTCCCAAGAGCACGATGGCTTGCGTGACTTTTTCCCGGGCCTCCGCTTCCCGGCGCAATCTGGCCTCATTAGCGCGGGCTTGCTCGGCTTCCACGCGGGCGATGTCGGCCCCCAGCCGGGCCTGTCGCTCCAGAATGAACATGCGCGTGGAAACGCCCAAACCGATGAGCATCGAGAGCACCACCGCAGCACCTGAGGCGTAAACCACCTTGTTGCGCTGGATCAGTTTCTTGAGGCGATACCTGCGACTTGGCGGCCTAGCCAGGACGGGTTCGTTATTCAGGTAACGTCGCACGTCCAGCGCCAGGGCGTTAGCCGTTTCATAACGACGCTGCCGATCCTTTTCCAACGACTGCATCACGATCCAGTCGAGGTCGCCCTTGAATGAACTGATAAGCCGGGGCGCTTCCTCACAACGCAATCGGGCGGTCAGCGTCAGATCGGTGTTGGTCATCGAGGTCAACATCTCCGAGGGCCGCACGGGATCGGTTTCGCGCAGCGTCTGGCGCATCTTGTCGAACCCCGATTGAACGAGTTGTTCCTGATTGAATGGCGGATGGCCCGTGAGCAGTTCATATAGCAACACGCCGAGCGAGTAAATGTCACTGCGCGTATCCACATCCAGCCCGCTCAGTTCCGCCTGCTCTGGACTCATGTAGGCGGGCGTGCCGACGAACTGTCCTTGCAAGGTCACCGCCGGATCATTCGTCAGCCGGCCGGAAATTGCCTTGGCGATGCCGAAATCAATTACCTTCGGAACGGGAATCCCGTCGTGGAGGGCCACCAGGATGTTGGACGGTTTGATGTCGCGATGAATGACTCCTTTCTGATGCGCGTGTTGGATGGCGTGACAGACTTGAATGAACAACTCCAGCCGTTGTTGCGCTGACAAATGATTCTCGTCGCAATAGTGAGTGATCCTCACCCCTTGCACTAATTCCATCACGAAGTAGGGCCGCCCCGTCTCCGTCGCACCCGCGTCCAGCACCTTGGCGATGTTGGGATGATCCATCAACGCGAGCGCTTGCCGCTCGGCATCGAAGCGGGCGATGACATTCCGCGTGTCCATCCCGAGCTTGATGATCTTCAGCGCCACCAGCCGTTGCACTGGTTCTTCCTGCGCGGCCAGATAAACGATGCCGCAGCCACCTTCCCCGAGTTGCTTGAGCAATTTGTAGCGACCGACCTTCTGGCCGGGTTGCTCGCCGACCGCTGAGGACTGCGCGACGGCCAAAGACTCCACCTCGGCCTGATCAATGCCCAGCATCTGCGAAGCATTCTCGGGGAAGAACTGCTCCGACTGCGTATGCGCATCCAGCAACTTGGTCATGCGCCGATGAAGGGCGACATTTCCGTTGCACGCCTCCTGTAGAAACGTTTCGCGGGGCGCTCCCGCCGGCAGGGCGAGAGCGGCCTCGAAGAGCGATTGCTCTTTGACAATTCCCGGGTTCACGATCGTTCAGCAGTCTTCAATCATCAGTGCGATAAACGGCAGCAAATACGGAAAACCCTCACCGCTTTCAGGCGGGTGGATTTGTATCCTCCGTAATGCTCTCCAACAGCCAGGCTTTGGCGAAGGTCCATTTGTTTTGCACCGTGCGCTCGGTCACGTCCATGATCTCGGCCACCTCGACATTTGTCAGCCCGGCGTAAAACTTAAGAGTGACAACGCGGGCCAGTTCCGGGTCGGTGGCCTCCAATCGCGCCAACGCTTCATCAATCAGCAAAATCCGCTCGTCCGGCAGGCGGTCCACGACTTCCACATCCTCGATGTTGACGTGCTCCACTCCGCTCCCGCGCTTGGCGCTCAGTTTGCGGCGGGCGCCTTCAATCAGAATGCGCCGCATGGCCAGGGCGGCGGCACCAAAAAAGTGGCCGCGACTACGCCAGACTTTGGCATTGCCGTTGGTGAGGCGAAGCCAAGCTTCATGAACCAACGCGGTGGGTTGCAGGGTTTGACCCGCCGTTTCCTTGGCCATGCGCACGGTGGCCAGACGACGCAGTTCCTCGTAAACCAGCGGCAGCAACCGTTCGGAAGCCCCTCCCGATTGGTCGAGGGATTCCAGCACGCGGGTGATGTCATCGTTGGCCTGGTCGTCAATCATGAGGGTAACGCCACTAGTGGTTAACCTTGGACTTAACCAATGTAGAATATCCCCCAGAGTCGAATCAATCTTGAAGGCTCCAGCTACGCACCGGCAGCGGTCTCAGCTCGCAGCGCTCAGCCGAAGCAGGAGGCACAGGATTATTCGGATACTCCCCTTGCCATTCACGCGCTGCGTCATGCCTTTTGCTGCTTCACGCCATTTACCCAAAGATTAGCGGAGCCACCTGAAACGGCATGGTGAAGCACCGATGCAGCCGCCCATTTTTTCTTAGTTTCGGGGCATTTGCGTCTATGGTTGCAAAGTGGCCTTGGTCTGGTAGCTGCTTCTGAAGCCGTATGAATGCAAATTCGTCAATTGAGGAAATCCGGCGGGAACTGGCCAAGCTTCAGGCCGAACACGAAATCCTGGAGAAGTCGCATCGGCGGTTGGTGGCCGAGGTTCTCCGTGAAGGTCCGGTAGCCGAGCAATTCCTCGGGCAGATGGCGGTGGACCGGATGAGGCTTTATCCGCTTTGGCTCAAGACCTCTTCTTAAGGGCGTGGTTCGGGATTGCTCCTCGCACCTCAGCGCAACTCCACCGCCAGTTGTTTGCCGAGTTGCACTGCTTCCTTCACCGCGCGCTTTCCCTCAGCACGCTTCGCTGGTCCGTCCCGGAAGGAGACGGCACGCATCGTAATCTTGGTCCCGGCGATTTCCGCATAGGCCGCCACTGGACTTTGGCAGCCGCCACCCATGCCGTGCAAGAAAGCGCGCTCGGCGATCACCGCTTGAAAGGTGTCCAAGTGGTTCAGGCGCTCGCAAATCTTCGCGATGCGCTCATCGTTGGCGCGAATTTCGATCCCAATCGCCGCCTGACCGACGCACGGCAGCATCACCTCGACATCGAGGATTGTGGCCAGCAGACCTTCGGGCACGGCTTCACCATGCAATTTGCCGTCGGTCGAGATGGTGAAGTTCAGCCGTGAAATTCCCGCCAGAGCGAGGACGGTGGCATCCAGTTCTGGCTGCTCGGCGACCTTCTTCATCCGCGTCGCGACATTGCCGCGAATCTCCACGATTTTCAGATCGGGGCGAACGAGCTGCAACTGCGCCTTGCGTCGGGTGCTGCTGGTGGCGATGGTGGCGCCTTTGGGAAAATCTTTGAGTTGCGTGTTCGGTTTGAAGCCGCGATGCGCACTGGTTCCAGCCGCGCGATAAATCAACACATCGCGCACGTCGGCGCGTTGTGGTGTGGCGGCGAGTATCAGGCCGTCGGGTAGATCGGTGGGCAGATCCTTCAGGCTGTGGACAGCGAGATCGGCTTCGCCTTTGAGGAGGGCGACCTCAAGTTCCTTGGTAAACAAACCCTTGGGCAGCGTAGCATCGGGTTTGGCCATCGAGGCCTTTTGGAGTTTGTCGCCGGTGGTCTTGATGATCTTGAGTTCGAAGACCAGTTTTGGAAAAGCCGAGCGGCATTGGGCCGCGATCATGTTGGCTTGAGCCAAGGCGAGGGCGCTGCCGCGGGTGGCGATGCGAATGGGACGTTCAGGCATTAGTGGTGGTGGGTTGCGAAAAACGGGTGTTGCCAGGGGCGCCGGCGTGGGCCAGCAACCCTTTGACCTTTTCCTCAATAATCGCCTCGCATTGCGCGATCTCCTCCTTGCGTTGTTGCAAGTAGTCATTGGCGATGGTCTGGAGGTCGTCCACGTTGTAGAGATAGACGTTGTCGAGATTGTTTACGGCGGGGTCAATGTCGCGCGGGACAGCAATGTCGATGAGCAGCAACGGGCGGTGGTGACGCAGTTTCATCAGCGGCGAAAGTTTCGCCACATCGAGAATGTGGTGAGTCGCGGAGGTGCTGCTGATGGCGATGTCAATCTTCTCAAACTCACGCATCCAGTCATCGAAGTTCACCGCGCGCCCACCCAGGTCTTTGGCAAGAGCTTCGGCCCGATCGTAGGAACGATTGGCCACGACGATGCTTTTCGCACCACGGGAGAGCAGGGCGCGGGCGGTTTTCTCGCTGGTGTCGCCGGCGCCGATGACCATGACATCGTGACCGGACAGCGTGCTAAAGATTTTTTCCGCCAGTTCGACCGCGACCGACGCCACCGAGATGCTGCCGCGTTGGATATTCGTTTCCGTGCGGACGTGTTTGGCGACATTGAAAGCGCGTTGGAAGGCCTTGTTCAAGCGCGCGCCGGTGTGACCGCTTTGCAATGCCAGATCGTAGGCCTTCTTGAGCTGGCCGAGGATTTCCGTTTCCCCGAGCACCATTGAATCGAGCCCGCAAGCAACCTTGAACAGATGCTGGACGCTATGGGGTTCGTGGAGGGTGTAAAGTTCTTCGCCGATCGGATCCCGATAATCATGCGCCGTGGCGAGGAACTTTTTCAACTCGCTGAAGGCCTGAGCCGGTTCGAGTTTGGTGGAGGTGTAAAGCTCGACCCGATTGCACGTGGAAAGAATGACCGCTTCGTCGGCGAGGCCGCTGGAGCGGAGTTGTTGCAGCGTTTCGGGAATGCGCGCTTCCGCAAAGGCGAACCGCTCCCGCAGCGCGACTGGCGACGTGCGATGGCTGAGGCCGATGACGACGACGCTCATGGGTGATGCAGGGGAGAGAGGAGGTTTGTGCCCCAGAAGGTCAGCAACACGAAGACAAAGACCCCAATCGCCCCAATCGCAAAGCGTCGGCCCGCAAATGCAAACTTCATCCGGCTGAACAACAACGTGGCATACAACACCCAAAGCATGGCAGACCACAGAACTTTCGCATCCTTCCAGTAGGCCACACCCTCGGGACGCGGGAGGTGGCCGCCGGCGGCCAGACCGATGGTCAACAGCACAAACCCGACGAGGACTACGCGGGTGGCGACGAGGTCGAGGCGTTGAATGGGCGGAAGGAGGGAAAGCACGGCACGGAGCCGGTTGAACTTGAGGTTGTGCTGCTGGGTTAGAAACATGGCGGACGCGGCCGCTCCGAGGCCGAAAGCGCCATAGGCCAGCAGGATCATGGCGGCGTGGATGCTCGCAAGCGCGCCGGTGAATTCCGGCCGGGCGCCGTGCGGTGGATCGAGCGAAGGCATCAAGGCAAAGACGCCCACGGCGAACAAAACGGGCGCCGCGAAGGCGCCGACAAAGCGGAAGCGCCGCATCAAACCGACGATGAGGTAGGCCAGCGTCAGCGCCCAGGTGAAGAAGATTGTGGCCTCGAAGAGATTGTTGACCGGGCAACGGTTGATGGAGAAACCGCGTTTGAACATGGCCAGGGTGTGCAGCAAAAATGCGGCGGCCAGGATCAGATAATTCACCCGTTCATCGCGGCGAAATCCTTTTCGCCACAGGAACACCGAGTAAATCATGCTGACGCCGTACACCACGACCGCGAGCAGAAATGTATGCCGATCTGTGAACCAATCCACAACGCTAGGGTAAACGGGCATCGCGGGCGTGCAAGCGGCAATTGAGTCGGCCCGGTCTTTCCAGCATCACACGCCCTCTTTGAAGACAATGTCAATGGCCAACCCGGCCGCCAGTAGCAGTGCGCCAGCCTCCGGGCCGGCACTGCCGATGTCCGAGAGCGAGATGACGTAATTGTCGGCGGAGGTAAACAATTCCTTGCCTAGGCCAGCCCATTTCTTGGTCACGGCGCCGATTTCGCGTCCACTCTTGCTCAGGAAACGGAAGTCCCAACCTTTCCAGTTGCCCTTCACTTCCGCGACTTGCTGATCGTTGTTGTCAAAGACAAGGAAGCCGCCGCCAATGGAGATCAGCTTGCTCCGGAAATAACCCAACGATTTTCCGCCCGGGCCAGTGACCTTGATTTTTGAGCGCAGGAACGTAAAGCCGCGCTGGATCGAAGCGACTGGCGGTTGCGTTTCGTCTTCGTAGATGTTGACCAGCGTGGGCAGCTTGCCTTTATCAATCAGGAAGCGCAACAACGTCACCCAGACGGGAGTAATTTCCTTGGCAATGCCGATCTGCTGGTTGCTGGCCGGATCGAAGATGTCGTATGTGTCGGTGAACTTCAGCACGGCCACGCGTTCCTTGACGAGAAAGATGCGCCGATTCAGCAGCGAATTTCCGTCTCCCTGGGCGTAATCAACGGGCCCGGCAGAAGCAACCTCAGCGGCAGGCACCGGCTTGTTGAGGCGCAAGCCGGCGGCGGTTGGCGGCGGGGGCGCGGGTTGCGACGCGCGGACCGGCGTCGGGGCGGCAACGGGGGCCGGCGGCAAAGTACGGGCGAGAATTTCATTCGCCGCCGCAGTGCCGTCCGCCTTGCAGATGGGACATTGCACCGATGCAGGCATGCGACCGTTGTACGGCTCGACATCGAAGGCGTATTTCTGGCCGCAGCCGCAAAGAATCTTGACGGTGATCATATCCGAGGTTGTGAAAACTGATTGGCCAACGCTAACCGGAGTGGAGCGGAAAACAACTCGAAAATTCCCAACCCGATGTTGTCGGCTCTTGCTGCGAAATAGTGCGGGAGTTCCAAACGGAACAGGCCACCGTCCGGGTTACACCTTCGCTGCTGCTGCCCTCCGCCCAGTCATCATGAAGTCGAGATACTCGATCAAGCGCTGTTTCATTTCCGGGCGTGGGACGATGGCGTCAATGAGGCCATGATCAAGCAGGAATTCGGCGGTTTGAAAACCAGGCGGCAGTTCGGCCTGCGTCGTGTCCTTGATGACGCGCGGTCCGGCAAAACCAATCAGCGCGCCCGGCTCGGCGAGGATGAGATCGCCCACACTGGCGTAGCTGGCCATAACGCCGGCGTAATCGGGATTGGTGAGGATGCTGATGTAAGGGAGCTTCGCCTTGGCATGGTACCCGAGCGCGGCACAGGTCTTGGCCATTTGCATGAGGCTGAACATGCCTTCGTACATGCGGGCCCCACCACTCGTGGAGATGATGATGACGGGCAGATTCTTTTCCGTGCCGGCTTCAATCAGGCGGGTCAGTTTTTCGCCCACGACCGAACCCATTGAGCCCCCGAGAAAGCTGAAGTCCATGACGCCTAACGCCGCGCGATGGCTGCCAATCATCCCGATACCGGTGATGACCGCGTCCTTGAGATTCGTCTTCTTGAGGTTGGAGGCCAGTTTGTCCTTGTAGGAAGCCGCGCCGGTGAAACCGAGGACGTCCACGCTGATCATCTGCGCGTCCATTTCCTCGAACGTGCAGGTCTCGACCATCGAATGGATTCGCTCGCGCGCGCCGATGGAGAAATGGTGGCCGCACTTGGCGCAGACTTTGAGATTCTCGTCGAGTTCCTTGTCGAAGATCATCGTCTCGCACTGCGGGCATTTGGTCCACAGGCCCTCGGGGATGTCTTTCTTCTTGGTTTTGGCGCCGACGCCAAGCTTGAGTTTCTTCTTGATGAACGTGGTCGTGTTGCCGGGGTCGGGCGGGGGCGTGAGCGCAGGTTCGACGGGATCAACACCGATGGGTTTCTTGGTAAAGGACGTTGTGGACATGGCCAAAAGCTGGGCGGCGTTGGGAGTTCGCGGCGAAAGATTCATTTCGTCTGTTTGCGTTTCAAGTTTCGTTCAAAACCAAACCACCAACAAGTCGAGCCTATTATTCAAACTCCCCGCGCCACTGTCCAGACGCAAACTTCGCCCGCGCCCATGGCTCGCAACACACCAGCACAGGCGCTGGTGGTCGCTCCGGTCGTCAACACATCGTCCACCAGGATCACGCGTTCACCCTTCAACCGGTGTCGGTCCTGGGCGGCAAAGGCGCGCTGGACATTTTCCGCCCGTTGTTTCTTGGTGAGCAGAGTTTGGGTGCGCGTGGGTAAGACCCGGCGGACCAGATTTGTGTTCAACGGCAGGGTGAGCGCGTGGGCGAGGTGACTGGCCAGCCGTTCGGCCTGGTTGAATTCACGTTCCCGGTATTTCGTGGGATGCAAGGGCACGGGCACGATCAAATCCCACTTCTGGGCGCGCAATGCGGGCAGGGCCTGGCGCAGGAACAGGTCAACCAGGAAAGCCTCAAACCAGAGGGCTTGTTGATATTTGTAACGGTGAATGGCCTCGAGGGTGACACCTTTGGCGGTAACCGCCGAGCGTGCCGAGCAGAAATGCAATTCCAAGTTCTGACAGTTGGTGCACTGGAAAGTCGTGGTGATTTCCCCTTCATACGGCAGGCCGCAGCGCTCGCAAAAGGGCGGTTTGATGAAGCGCACCTTGCTCCAGCATCTTGAACAGACGAATCCAGCCGCGGGGGTTGCCCGCTGCTGTTCACAGAGTTGACAGACTTCCGGATACAACAAGGCCAGCCCGGGCTCGATCCAACGGGGCAGCGGGGCAATGGACATGGCGACAAGTTAGATTCCTCGCCGGATCAAGCCAAGCGGTAACGGGCCTGGAAAGATGATTCCTCACTCAATTCTGAGTGGCGATTCGTCGGGTTGCGTGATAAACAGTCTTGCGTGTTAGGTTTGTTCAAGAAATCAACCCCGGCGACCGCGTCCGGGCCGGGCCCGTTTGGCAGGTTCCAGTTGCACGAACTCATTGCCAGCGGCGGCATGGCGGACATCTGGCTGGCGACGAGCCCGGCGGGCAAGGTGTGCGCGGTGCGCCGGCTGCTGCCTGCGTTGCAGGGCGATTCCACATCGAAGAAGCGGTTCCTGAACGGCTGCGAGGCGCTCGAAAAATGCCAGGGGCACGAATGTGTCATCGGATATATCGAGCATGGCAAGGTGGATGGGCAGCTGTTCTGCGCCATGGAGTATGTCGAGGGCGCGAACTTGAAGGAACTTTACGCGCGGCACGATCCAGTGCTGCTGGACAACGTCGCGCAGATCATCATTGACATGGCCGAGGCGCTGGAACACGTCCACGAGAACGGTTACATGCACCTGGACTTCAAACCGGAGAACATCATCGTTTCGCGCAACGCCTCGGTGCGTCTGGTGGACTTTGATCTGGCCCAACCGATCACCGAGAAGCCGAAGAAGATCACGAAGAATCCGGGCACGCCGGCCTACATGGCCCCCGAGCAGTTGTCCGGTCAGCCGATTGATCAGCGCGTGGATGCTTTTTCGTTTGGCGTCGCCGCCTACGAACTGCTCACGAATCAGAAGCCGTTCCCGGGTGAAACTTCAACGGAGATCCTGCGCGCGCAAACGGACCGCTCCACGTTTCTGTCTCCGCGACAACTGAACCCGGACATTCCGGCGGGTTTGGAGAAAGCCATTCTGAAATGCATCGAACGGGAACCGGAGCAGCGTTACCCGTTCCTTAGCGTGCTGGTGCGCGATTTGAAGGCCGCGCTTTACGTTTGATGGACCAGCGCTCCTCAACCAAGGCGCACATTAACCTTGAACGCGCCGGGGACGGGCTTTTCCGAAATCACAAACAAATATCCTCCGCCGCAGCCAGAGAACATCGCGCCGGGATAGCTGCGTTGGTAGGCATGGAGAATTGCCTTCAAATCCACCCGCAACGTCGGATGTGAGACGGTGTGTGGCAGGATTTTTTCCCAACAGACCATACAGTCGTTTAGAGATGCGCCGAGCGCGGTGGCGTCCATTCGGCGGATGGCGTCGAAGCAATCCCTCCCCGTCTGGCCGAGACGCGCGATCCACTTCGGATCGAGGTTCCTTTTGCCGAGCGGACTGTAACCAGCAGGCCGCGGCTCGATGGGCAGGATGTGCAACACTCGCTCCAGCCAACTCGCGACCCGGGCGTAGTTGAGGGATTCAATGTGCGCCGGAAACACGCCGCCGTTCACGGTGAAGTCGTAGTCGAGTCGGTTGATGCCGGGGTAGATCAGCCCAACCATGTCCTGCGAACCGCTGGGTGCGGCTTTGTCTTTGTTCTCGGCTTCGTAAAGTTCGCGCACCAATTCGGCGGGTGGTCGTTTGGGGAGCTTGCCCTTCCACAACTTCATTGCCACGGCGCGCGTGCCGCTGGCAATGCCGGCTCGGTCCATCGGGCGGAACGTGGGTTCAATCTGCACCACCACCATTGAACCGGGCGGCTTGGGATTGTGCTGCGAGACAAATGGCTGGTCAATCCAGCCGCCCGCCAAGGCAATGCGGTTTGGGATCTGTCCAATGACGGAAGTGATGGCGAAACGTTTCTGCATCGCGTTACGGAGCGACCGGCGTCAGTCGGACGGAGTTAAGATTGATCGCCCGCCAGATGGCGGCATCTTTGGCGCGGACTTTCAGGGTGAAGTCGCCGGCCGATTTGATCTCAAGCATGCCGAGGTCGGTCGTGGAGAATCTATCCCAGCCGGCGGTTTGCGAAACTTTGGCCGTGAGAATCGCCGAGCCGGCTTCCACGACAAATTCTGCTTCCCCCGCCGCGGCGGCGATGGTTGCGGAGACTGTGTATCTGCCGGGCGCAGTGATTCGTGCGTTCCACGAAGCCCATTCGCCGGGATTGTCCCAATAGCCGATGTTCGGCTTGCCGCCCTGTTCTTCGAGCTTGAGGCCTTCGCCGTGCAGCGTGGCATCGTCGGCGCCGAAGGTCAGGCTGCCTTTCGAGTCTGGCGTGATGATTACTGGCGTCTCGGGCAAGGTAACCGGTTTAAAATTGCTGCCGGTGATGCGCAGGGAACAAGTGAGGTCACTTAGCTTTTCGCCGGGCAATTCCACTGCGAGACCACCGGTCGTTTGCGTGAACTTCAATTTCCCCTTGTGACCGAGCAGCTCGACGCGCTTGATTTGGTTTTGCTTCGCATCATCGGTTTTGGCGAGTGAGCGGATGACGAGTTTGTTCTCCTCCGGCCAACCGAGCGCGATGGCGTAAAGTGTCTTGCCCTTCGTCGTGAAGCGAATGTCTTTATCGGTGTAATTGAAATCTTCCTTGAACATCCCGCCTTTGGCCCGCACCGCGCCTTCGCCATAAACGAGCCACGGGCGCGTGCCGTAAATCGCTTCGCCGTTCGCTGCCGTCCAGCCGGCGAGTTGGTACAACATGGTTTCCACTTCGGGATCGAGCGAGCCGTCGGGGCGCTGCACGACGTTGAGCAACAGGTTTCCATTCTTGCTGACGATGTCCACGAGCATCGTGACCGTCCATTTCAACGGGCGGAATTTCCAATGCTTGTTGTAAAACCAGTCGCCGATGGACGTGTCGGTCTGCCACGGGTCGGGGCTGATGCCGCCGCCCACGCCGCGCTCGAAATCCTGCACCCAGCGTCCGCCGGAGACCTGTTTGCAGTTGTAAACCACCTCCGTTTTGCCGCGATGTGATTTGGCGTTGGCGTTGTAAAGATGCGCGATGAGGTTCAAACCGACTTCATTGCCGAACGGCACACCGCCGTCGCTGTAGAGCAAATCGGGATGATAACCGTCCACGAGTTCCTTGATTTCGTTGAACCATTGCTGCTGCCAGCGCGGGTTTTTGGAATACCACTGGGTGTCGCCGGGTTCGGCGGGGAAATGATAGAGGTCTTGGTATTGCGGATCCGCGCCATCGTAAGGCACGCCCGCGAGCGGGCCGGTCGTGTCGGATTTATGACTGTCCTGAAACCAGGTGAAGCTCGCGCCGAGATGTTCGGAAACACCGAAGCGCAATCCGTTCTTCTTCGCCGCCGCCTGCCATTCGGCCACGACATCGCGATGCGGGCCCATGTTGACGGCGTTCCAGCGGTGCAACTTGGAGTTCCACAAAAAGAAATTGTCGTGGTGCGTCCCCATGCTGACGAAATACTTCGCGCCGGCCTGCTTGTAGAGTTTCATCAGGCGCTCCGGCTCCCACTTCTCGGCCTTCCACAACGGGATGATGTCCTTGTAACCGTTCGTCGCGGGATGGCCGTAGGTTTCAAGGTGATGTTTGTAAGCCTTGTCTTTTTCCTGATACATCCGGCGCGCATACCAGTCGCCCTCCATCGGCACGGCTTGCGGCCCCCAATGCGCCCAGATGCCGAACTTGGCGTCGCGAAACCACTCCGGGCAGGAGTAGTTCGTCAGCGAATCCATTGTCGGCTGGAACGGACCGGGAGCGATGGGGAGATTTGTCGGCGTGACGGCTTCGCAACGGGCGCGAGTTAACGGGATTATTGCGGTGAGAACAAGCAATGTCAGGAGCGGTTGGGTCTTCATAAATGCAGAGTCAGAGTTAGATTTGCCTCCAACCATCCATGTCGAGCTGTTCGATTTCTTCGCTGTGACCTAGTGCGGACAGACAGGCGATCGAGGCCGCGATCGCGAAACCCATCCCACAATCGCTCGGCAGGTTTATACCGTTCAAATCTGTTAGCACTACCGCTCCGCATTGGTCACGACATTTACGATTCGCGAAGAACACGCCTGAGTGTGTTGCCCCCTCACAGGCCTGAAATAACTTCTCACTCGATCGGTATAGAGCTCGGCATTCGTCTGTTGGCTCCAGGCTGACAGGCCGCTGGAACTTGGAACTGATGCTGAAATCACCGGGCTGCAACTCAATACCGACGGTAACGACGGCCAAATGATCGCGATATTTCCTGCAAATTGTCGCTGACCCTTTCGGTTGCTTTTGCACGGAGGATGGTGTGCGATTGTTGCGGTTACTCAACCACGCGCTTGCCCTTCTTGCGATTCTCGTATTGAACCTTGATCCACTTGTAGGTGGCGGCGAGACCTTTATCGAGCGTGGTGTTCGGTTCCCACTTGAGGACTTTTTGGATGAACGTGTTGTCGGAGTTGCGGCCGGCTACGCCTTGCGGGGCGTTGAGGTTGTAGCTGCGCTTTAGTTTTACACCGGCGATTTTCTCAACCTTGCTGACCAGGGTGTTGATGGATACGAGTTCGCTCGAACCGAGATTGATCGGCGTGGCGATCAGATCGTCACAGTGCGTGATCATGTCAATGCCCTTCACGCAGTCGTCAATGAACATGAAGCTGCGGGTCTGT
The DNA here is from genome assembly GCA_044225555.1 of Limisphaerales bacterium. Classification (GTDB taxonomy): domain Bacteria; phylum Verrucomicrobiota; class Verrucomicrobiia; order Limisphaerales; family JADLHS01; genus JADLHS01. Next base: position 51,687 of record JBGAIM010000021.1, read on the forward strand.
TCGCCGTTGCCCCAGATGTTGATGCTCAGGTCGTTCTTATCAATCGCCTCGATGATCTTGCGGCACATGGCAGCGGGGGCTTTCTCGCGTCCTCCGTCCCACGTGCCGTTCGGGCCATAGACATTGTGGAAGCGAGCGATGAAGGTCTTCATGCCGCGCTCGTGCCAGTATTCTTCGCAGAACATTTCACTGACCAGCTTCTCCCAACCGTAGCCGCGTTCTGCCATCGCCGGGTAGGCATCGGATTCCTTGAGCGCACGGACCTTCGGGTCTTTCTGCAACAGCGTGTTGTAGGCGCAAGCCGAGCTGGAATAGAAGTAACGCCGCGCACCGGCCTTGTAAGCCGCTTCAACCATGTGCGTGTTGATGAGAATGGAACGCAGGCACTCGACGCGAAATTTTTCGATGAAACCCATGCCGCCCATGTCGGCGGCGAGGTTATAGACTTCCACCGCGCCTTCGCAGACGCGATGGCAATTGGCTTCGTTGCTGACGTCGAGGCAGAGACTCTCGACGCCGGGGACTTGGAGATACCATTCGTAGAGCGGCTTCTTGTCCACCGCGCGGATGTTGGTGAAGCCCTTCTTTTTGAAATGGAGCGCGAGGTTGCCGCCGATGAAACCGCCGCCGCCGGTGATGACGATCAAGTCGTCCTTTTTCAGGGGTGAGTCTTTTTCCACGAGTCGTTTCTTATGTTCCATAATAACTGCTGTGTGCTTTGGTTGTGCGTTCAGGCTGCCACAAATTCGATCCTTAAAGCAACGTTGCAGTGTCCCCTCGGGCTAAAAGCGGAATGGCTGATGATTGTGATCGGTTGAACCAATCAGAAGTGTTCGGCGGGATTTTCCGCAAGCCACTGCTTCAAACCGGGCAGGGGGAAGGAGAGCAATCGTTGGGCTTTGGCGGAATTCAGCGAAGTGTCGGGAGCGCGTGGCGCTCCGGAATACTCCTTCAATGACCCGGCTCGAAACTGTGGTTTTAACTCCGGGCAGCGCGCAGCGAGGGCTTCACCGATTTGCAGGCGGGACAGGCGTTCGGCGCCGGCGACGTGGAACAATCCGGTCGCGCCGGAGTTGAGCAGTTCCCAGGTGGCACGGGCGGTGGCGATGGCAGGGATGGGGCAGCGGAATTCGTCCACGAAGAACTTCGGCACTTTGCCAGCCTGCCAATCGCGGCGAAGTTGTTCGTTGAAGCCGCTGTCGCCGCGCGGTGAGGTGCCGCCGTTAAGCGAAGTCCGGATGACGGTGTGGCGGGGATTGGCGAGCACGATTCGTTCGGCGGCAACTTTCGTCTCTGCGTAAATGCTCAACGGACCAACGGGATCTATCTCGGTGTAGTTGCCTTTCTGACCATCGAACACGAGGTCGGACGAAAAGAAAATGAAAGGGAGGTCATCCGCGAGTTCCGCCAGCAGAGCCGTGGCTTCTACATTGATCTTGTGTGCGAGTTGGGGATTCGCCTGGCAGTCGGGACTTTTGCTCATCGCCGCGCAATGGATGATGGCGGCGGGCTTCTGTGCCAGGAAGGTGGCGCGTACTGTAGCGAAGTCGAGCAGGTCCATACACTGTCGTGTGAGACCGACAATTCTACCTTCGAAGCCAAATTGCTGCACGGTCCTGACCAGCTGATTGCCGATCAATCCTCCAGCGCCTGTTATCCAAATGCTTGCTTCCATGTGTTTAGGGCTTCACTGAGCCATGCCAGGTCATCTTCAGGCAGTTCGGCGCCGAGTTCGTATCGTTTGTTGCCGCATTGCAACACGAGGTGATCGGTGGAGGTTTGATCCTCGCTGTCGTATTGCGCAACGATGCTGATGTCCTGGATCTGTTCCCTTGGGAACGTGGTGGTGCGCTGATGGATGGAAAGGAGCTGTTCGAGCAATGCCTTGGGTTTTGGACGAAACCGTTGGAGCAGCGGATAGGCGGGTCGCCAGATTAACCGGGCGCGTTGCAGCAATATTTTTTCTGCGCCCGGACGAAACGCCAACGCGACTGAGAATGCGATGGCAATCAACCCACCCACAGTCCAACCGGCGATCCAAATGGCGAGGAAGATTTTTACGCCGAGTGGCGTCGCTGGTTCGATGCTTTGCCGCAAGGCAAAGGTCTCGCCTTGTGACCAACCATAAAGCCAGAAGACGAGAAATCCGATCGGCAGCCATCGCCCCAATCTTCTGCCGGTTGATGGTCGGAACTCGAATTGGTAATTGCCGGCAAACACGCCGACTCGGATGCGTGATCGCTCCGGAAGTGGCGGGAGAATTTTTAACCCGATTTCGATTCGCTGACCGCTTGCAGGGGGCGCGGTCATAAAAGGTCAGTATCCAAACCGCTGGGTGATGCCGCCGTAGGCGTCAATGCGTCGGTCGCGCAGGAACGGCCAGTGGGTGCGCGTTTGGTCCACTTGTGCGAGGTCCACTGGGACGATCATGATTTCTTCCTTGTCCGCGCTCGCTTTGGAGAGAATTTCACCCGACGTGCCGGCAACAAAGCTCTGCCCCCAGAATTCAATACCATCGCCGCCCACGCCTTTGAGGACTTCGTGGCCGATACGATTCACGGCGGCAACGTAGCAACCGTTGGCAACGGCGTGACTGCGTTGGATGAGTTCCCACGCACCGTGTTGTTTTACACCGTTGGCTTTTTTCTCACTCGGATGCCAGCCGATGGCCGTGGGGTAAAAAAGAATCTGCGCGCCCTGCATTGCGGTAAGTCGCGCGCCTTCGGGATACCATTGATCCCAGCAGATCAAGACGCCGATTTTGCCGTAGCGTGTGTTCCAAGTGCGGAAGCCGAGGTCGCCGGGTGTGAAATAAAATTTCTCGTAGTAAAGCGGGTCGTCCGGAATGTGCATCTTGCGATACGTGCCCAGCAACGATCCATCGGCATCAATGATGGCGGCGGTGTTGTGATAAACACCGGCGGCGCGCTTTTCAAAGAGCGAGGCGACGATGACGACCCGGTGTTTTTTCGCGAGCTTCTGGAAGGCGGCAGTGGTCGGACCGGGGATCGGCTCGGCGAGTTTGAAGTGTTCGTAGTCTTCGCTCTGGCAAAAATACTGGGAGCGGAAGAGTTCCTGGGTGCAGATGATTTGCGCACCTTGCTTGGCGGCCCGTTCAACCAGCGCGAGGGTTTTCTTGAGATTGGCAGTTGGGTCGCTGGAACAGGCGTGTTGGAGCAGGCCGAGTTGGACCACCGGGTCGGAGGGAGAACGCTTCATGGAAGATCAGGCCTTGGCCCGGAGCAAGGCGGTGTGTTCGAGGACTTCGGTGTTGTTACGCTGCATGGGCGCAATTGCCGGAGCTTGTTGACCGAACAATTCACGGATGAACTTGCCGAGAGTCTCGTTCGTGGGGCCATAACCGCCGTGATAGATGTAGTATTCGAGTTCGTACATCAAGTCATCGGCGCTGGCGAAACGCTTGTTCAGGTCGCGGGCAAGGCAGCGCTGGAGAATGCTGTTCAGGCGATCATCCACCCGGTTGTCCAGCGTGCGAAAATCAGGAATGGCCTGTTTGAGCACGCGCTGGCGCGAATCTTCGGCGGTCGGGCCTTTGAAAATGTTGTGGCCGAGAATCAGGTTGGCCAGGACGACGCCGACGGAGAAGAGATCCGAGCGCTTGTCGGTGATTTGAAAATCCGCCTGCTCAGGGCTCATGTAATCGGCCTTGCCGGCGACGACCTCGCCCTCTTGATCGGTGAGGAAGCCGCGTGCCTTGGCGATGCCGAAGTCGGTGAGTTTCACGTCGCCCTCGAAGGCAATCATGATGTTTTTGAAACTGACATCCCGGTGGACGATGCCCAGTGGTTTGCCGTCCTTGTCGGTCTTGGAATGCGCGTAGGCCAGTCCACGGGCGACGCGGCTGGTGATGAACACAGCCAGTTCGAGCGGCAGTTGTTTCCGTTTGTCGCCGAGTTGTTGGGCGAATTGTTCGAGGTTGACGCCCCGGATGAGTTCCATGGCGATGAAGAAGACGCCGTTGGCTTCACCGAGATGGTAGGTCTGGACGATGTTGGTGTGGATCAAGTCGGCAACAAGCTTGGCTTCGCCGACAAAGTTATCAATGAAGGTCTTCTGGCTGGCGTAATTGGCGCGGACGACCTTGATGGCCACGCGTTTGACGAAGTCCCGCGTGCCCCGTTGCTCGGCTTCATAGACGATGCCCATACCGCCCTCAAAGATTTTGCGGACGACGTCGTATCGAAATTCGTTCTGGATGGTGAACAGGGCCACGTCGCGATGTTGTTGAAAGTCAACAGCAAGTCAAGTATTGCGGCTGACTTTCTGGGTAATAAAGCCAGCGGCGTGCCAAGTTCTGCCTTGTGTCGAAAGCCTTGGGCGCTAGAATCCGCGCGCAAATGGCGCAAGGCTTACAACTATCGCAGCGGTTGACGCAATCCCTGGTGTTGGCACCCCAACTCCAGCAGTCGCTGGCTTTGTTGCAGGCACCGACGTTGGAACTCAAGGCACTCGTCGAGGCCGAATTGCAGCAAAACCCGGTGCTGGAGGAGTTGGACTCCGCCGAACCGGAGATGGCGGATCGCAATGCGGAGGGCGAGAGTCCATCCGAGACCGCCGATCCAGCTGAGCCTCCGGCTGATCTAAATTCAGATTTCAGTGAAGCAGGCGAGGCGGGGGAAGCCGCGCCGGTGGATGATTTTCAGGCGGAGTTCGAGAAGTTGGTCCAACTCGACCAGGAATGGCGGGATCATTTTTCCCAGACCAACACCCCCAACCGCGCCACCGCCGAGGACGAGGAGCGCCGGCAGTTCATGTTCGACTCGCTGGTCGCTGGCACTTCGCTCGCGGAAAAACTGCTCGAGCAGGTGCGTGATTCCATCCTACCCGCCGCCGAGCATCACATCGCCGAGTTGATCATCGGCAATGTTGACGATTACGGTTACCTCAAAGCTTCCGTCGAAGAGATTTCCGCGATCAGCAACGTGCCGGGGGACAAGATTCTGGAGGTGTTGAAAGTCATCCAGACGTTTGATCCGGCAGGCGTCGGAGCGAGGGATTTGCGCGAGTGCTTGATGCTCCAGCTTGAACGGGAAGGCGAACTGGAATCGCTCGAATATGAAATCGTGCGGGATTACATGGAGGCGCTCGGCAAGCGGCGCATTCCTGAAATCGCCCGCGGCACGGGCGCGAGTGTCGAGGAAGTGCAGGAGTCGCTGGCAAAGATTGCCCGCTTGGAGCCGCGTCCGGGCCGGGCGTTCCTGGCTAACGTGGACCAATTTGTTCTGCCTGAAGTGTTCGTGAAGCGCAGTGGCGAAGACTTTGTCGTCACTACCAACAACGAACACATTCCGCACCTGCGCATCAGCAACGTCTATAAGGACCTGATGTCCCAGGGGGGCAACACCGCCGAGGTGAAAAATTACATCCGCGAAAAAATTCGCGCCGGGAAATTTCTCATCAAGAGTCTGCACCAACGGCAAAGCACCATCGCCAACATTGCGAAGGAGATCGTCAAACGGCAGCGCGATTTCATGGACAAGGGCGTGGCGTTTTTACGACCGCTGACGATGGTGCAGGTGGCCGAAGTGGTCGGGGTGCATGAGACCACGGTCAGTCGTGCGGTTTCCGGCAAGTACATGGAAACGCCACAGGGTGTCTTCGAGATGAAATACTTTTTCACCGCGGGTCTCCAGACCGACAGCGGTGCGAACGTCTCCAACACCAGCGTCAAGGACATGATCGCGGACATCTTCAAGGCCGAGGACGCGAGCAAGCCGTTGTCGGATCAGGAAGTGGTGAAGATGCTCAAGGAAAAGGGAATCGTCATCGCCCGCCGGACCGTCGCCAAGTACCGGATGGAACTGAACATCCTGCCGTCAAATCTGCGCAAGGTTTATTGAGCCTACGGAGCGCCGGTGATTGCGCTAGACTGTTAGCTCTCAGCCGCCGTTGTTCGGGTAACTCTCGTAGGTATTTACGCACAGCTCGTTGCCAGCTTCTCTCGGCCCCTATCGGCGTGGGGAAGCGCCGGTTCACCAGCCGCGTCAGTCCTGGGTAGTCCTCCTTACGTTCAAGCTGCGTTACAACCTGGATATTGTCAGACTGGCAAACAAGGAAGCTGTGCGAATAGCCGCGTGCGCAATCCGACCCAACGTTTGCAACTGAAGCTTGCAAATCGATGAAACGGGCGTAGAGGTTGAGTGTTACCTAGTGCACTCGCAAATCTGAATGGAAAGGAATACCTATGCCGTTCAAGTCAGTCCTGCCAGGAAACAATGCGCCGCTGTCTTCTGGCGAGTTGCGCGACCGATTCAACGCGCTCAATGAAACCATCGCTAGTCTGCCCAGTTCGCCGGCGTTACGGGATTCCATCACGCATAACACGGCCAAACTGGTGGCCAAGGTCGCCCCGCTGAATCTGAAGGTTTCCGATCCGCCCTCACAGCGGGAGGTGGAGATCATCGTGCAAAAACTCAACGACCTGATTGAGGCGTTGAAGCGTCCTTGAGGTGGGGGAGTTGGGTCGCGCCGGTTGAAGCTGGTGAACCCGCCCGATTTGAACCGGGGGACGCTAGAATCCGCTACCGGTACATACGACGGAACTTCGATTTGGAGAGCGCGAGTACGAACGCAGCCACCAAAGCGAGGGACATCTGGCTTCACTTCATTCGGCCGGGAGATATGCTATACGACAATCGTCGTATGTTCCGGGAGGACCTGGTTGGCTAACCTCCAACTGCACCCGTTGAGTTCAGCAAGTTCTTGCTGCGATCTGGGGAGGCGAAAACGTTTCAAGTGCGCACGCCTTGGTTATTCGTTTATACCGTGTCCACCGCGAAGCGACGCGATGCTCAAAAAGCTCAAGTGTTATGAAAAAACTGAAAATCCTGCTTGTTCTAACCGGGCTTCTGACCCTGGCCGTCCAGGCCGCTGAGGTCAACGGCCCGGGGCGCGTCGAGTCTGGCGCTACGAACCATCTGGCGGCGGCTACTACAAACAACGCCCAGCCGGCGGCGCCGCAGGAGCCCCGCATTCCCCGAGGGCGGAACATCGTGCTTGGGCCCGACGACAAGCTCGCATTCGCCGAACCGCCTGCCGGATTCAACCAGAAGCGCGAGGACATCCCGCACGGCAAGTTGGAGATGATTGAATACGATTCCAAGACCGTCGGCACCAAGCGCAAGCTGCAGGTTTACACGCCGCCCGGTTACACTCCTGACAAGAAATATCCGGTGCTTTATCTGTTGCACGGGATCGGCGGTGACCAGACCGAGTGGCAGCGGTTTGCGACGGTGGATGTTCTCCTCGACAATCTCATCGCCGACGGTAAGGCCGTGCCGATGATCATTGTCATGCCAAACGGTCGCGCTCAAAAAGATGATCGGGCCAACGCCGGCATGAGCGCCGCCCCCGCATTTGCCAAGTTCGAGCGCGACCTGCTGGACGATGTCATCCCTGTGATTCAATCGCGCTACAGCACTTACACAAATCGCGAGAACCGCGCTTTGGCCGGGCTCTCGATGGGCGGCGGACAGACCTTGAATTTCGGGCTCGGTCATTTGGACACGTTCGCCTGGATCGGCGCGTTCTCGTCCGCGCCCAATACCAAGCCGCCGGCACAGTTGGTGCCCGACGCGGCGGTCGCCACCAACCAACTCAAGTTGCTCATGCTGACTTGTGGCAACAAAGATGGACTCATCAGCATCAGCCAGGGGGTGCATGTGTATCTGAAGGAAAAGGGCGTGCCGCACATCTGGCATGTGGATGGCAACGCCCACGATCCGACGCATTGGCGGAACAGCCTGTTTTCCTTCGCCCAACAGATCTTCCGTTGAACCACTCCGAAGTGACATGAGTTCAAAACGCGCTGGCCATGGGTGGAGCTGCGGAAACCTCACTGATTACATCACGTTCGGACCTGACCTACTTTCCGGACTGCGAATCACTCTCGGCCCGTTGCTGACAGTTGTTGTGCTGCTGGGGACAGTCTGGAGCAGCCAGGCTGCTATCGTGTCGTTCGAGGTTGAATCAGGCACTTTGGGAGCCGACTTCACCAACGGCACGAGTGGCGCGGTCCAGTTCATTTCCATCTCCACGGACCGCATCAACAACGGCAACCCGGGCAGTTCCAATCGCGTGGCGACCTGCACGGTCAATTTCCCGGCTGCCGGAAAGTACTACCTCTATGCCCGACTCCGGGTGGGGCCGGATCCGGCCAACGACGACAGCATGTTCTACGCAGACAGTTTTGGAACCAAATCAGCCACCACGGATTCCGATTGGGTTACGGCGAACGGACTGGGTGGCATCGGCTTTACCAACGGCTCAGACGTTGTGACTGGGGGAGGAACTGTGGGGGCCGGGACCTGGAAGTGGGTAAACCTTTCCCAGTTCGCCGGCCAGACGCGTTTCTCCGTTCCCACACCAGGCGCGCGAATCTTTCAAATTGGCGCGCGCGAGAACGGGCTGGACATTGACAAATTTGTATTTGGCACGGCGGGTTACTCTTTCACCGTTTCCAATCTGGACAACGGCACGGATGGCACGCCACGGTTGGGTGACAGCGCATCCCTACAAGAACGAGATTTACACGAATGCGTTCGCGGGCTTGAACCTTTCAATGCTGCGCCTGGGGAATTGGTACCGCTATCAGGGCACATCGAACTTCGATCCCGACGCGCCCGAATTTGTTTCGCGCGCCAACCAAGTGCTGGGCCGGCCCGTGCCGGTGCTCATCAGTTCGTGGTCGCCACCGGCGTTTTTGAAGAGCAACGGTCAGGTCGGCAACGGTGGAACTTTGCTCTACACCAACGGCGGCTTTCTTTATAACGAGTTCGCCCAATACTGGTATGACTCGATCGTGGCGTATCGCAACTTGGGGGTTTCGCCGACCTGGATCAGCATCCAGAACGAGCCGGATTGGGAGGCCGGCTACGACTCCTGCATCTTCCGCCCGAGTCAGGTTTACACCAACCCGACCAACTACTGGGCGGGTTACTCCAATGCGCTTTCGGCCACGTATCTGCGGCTGACCAACCTGTCGTCATCACCAAAGCTGCTGGGGCCGGAGAATGTCGGCCTCTACGGGAATTCCGCCGCCGTGCAGAATTACGCGGCCACGATGAACCCGAACCATTTCTACGGTGTGGCGCATCATCTTTATGGCGGTAGCACCGACGGCTCGCCTGACGGATACAACTCCGCCTTGAGCGCGTTGACCAACATCTTCCCGAGCAAGCCCAGGTTCATGACCGAGTTTGGGCTGGGCGACATGCTGGATCAGGCCAACCTGATCCACAACGTGCTGAGCGTCGAACAGGCCAGCGCGTACAACTACTGGAGTCTGATCTGGCCGGGAACGGAAGGTGGGTTGATTCAAATTGAATTCCCGTGGAATCAATCGCAATGGACCAACGCCCCGCCCGGCACGCCCACGCAATCGCATGGCTGGTGGGTCACGCCGGCCTACTGGGCGATGAAACACTTCTCGTTTTTCGTTCAACCCGGCTACCGCCGCGTGGCCGCTGCTTGCACGGATACGAACGTTTTGACCTCGGCCTATCTTTCGCCCGAGGGATTGCGCCTCGTGGTGGTTCTCATCAACCGCAATCTGAATTTCGCCACGAATAGCCTCAGCTTCGGCTCGTTTCCGTATTTCAACTCCGCGGTTTATCAGACCGCCGGCACTAACAACTTCCAATCGCTGGGCGCGGTCGGTTCGCAATTGCTGCTTCCCGCCCAGTCACTCACGACGGTCGTGCTCGACAAATTTGTCGCGGTCGGTGCGGTCACGAATCCCTCGCCTGGCCCCGGCGACACCAATGTTGCGCTGAATGCCGCGTTGAACTGGACGCCCGGCAGCAACGCGTTGACCCACGCGTTGTATCTCGGAACCAGTTCCAACGCCGTGTTCCAAGCCACCCCGGCGGCGCCGGAATTCCGCGGCCTTCGCACCAACAGCTCGTTCCTCCCCGCGCTCGTGGGCGGTGCGACCTACTGGTGGCGCGTGGATGAAATTGCCGGCGCAAATACCAACACCGGCGCCATCTGGTCTTTCCGCACCGTGCCGCCGCCGGCGCTGGTTCATCGTTACAGCTTCAGCGAAACCGGTGGAACCACAGCGAGCGATTCCGTGGGCGGCCCGGCGTGGAATGGCACCGTTCTTAACAATGCCACTTTGGCCAACGGCCAACTGACGCTGGCTTCCGCCTCTTCTCAATACGCCGGGCTGCCGGCGGGCATTGTCAGCACGCTGACCAACTTTACGATCGAAGCCTGGGCGCGGCTGAACACTCCGGCGGGTTGGGCACGCATCTTTGATTTCGGCAACAACACCACGAGCTACATGTTCCTGACGCCGACGAATGGCACCAGCAATGGTCGGCTGCGCTTCGGCATCACCACGAACAGTGCCGGTGGCGAGCAGCAGATCAATGGCCCGGCCGCGTTGTCCGTGGGCGTGTGGCATCACGTGGCCGTCACCCTCAACGGCAACAGTGGCATCCTTTATCTGAACGGCGTTCCGGTGGGCACAAACTCCGGCATGACGCTCCGGCCGGCCACGCTGGGGAGCACGTTTAACAACTACCTCGGCAAGTCGCAGTGGCCAGATCCCTATTTCAACGGCCTGCTGGACGAGTTTCGCATTTACGGCGTAACGCTCTCGGCCGCCGAGATCGCTGCAACCTACGCGCTGGGGCCAAACCAATTGCTGAGCACGAGCAGCCCAACCTTGAGCCTGGTGACCGCGCCCACGACTTTGACGCTGGCCTGGCCGCTGGCCTCGGCCGGTTACACGGTGCAGTCGCGCACGAATCTGGTGCTGGGGAATTGGTTGAACGTGAGTTCGCCCGTGCCGCAGATCATCGGCGGTGAATGGCGGGTGACGTTGCCGATCTCCGGCAATGCTGCCGCGACTTTCTATCGCCTGGCCAAATGATGCCGAAACGATCTCTATGAAATCCCACGTGCTCGATCTTCTCCACCGTCACTTGCGACCTGGATCAATTTCAGGCGGCGTTGCCGCTGTCTCCCAAACGAACCCCTCAGCCGCACCTCCAATCAAAGTAATGAACATGAAAAATCTAATTCTGGGTTTTGCACTTCTCGCCGGCCTGCCCGCTGTCGGCCAAACCAACCCACCGGCGGTCGAGGATTTCAAGCCGTCTGCTCTCAATCAGTCCGGCAAACCGTATCCGCAAGTGAACTCGGAGCGCCGAGTGCGGGCGCGGCTGGCCGCTTCGGGCGCCACCAACGTGCTGCTCGACATCGGCGCCAAGAAATATCCCATGGCCAGGGGCGATGACGGCCTTTGGGTTGGCGAATCCGCGCCGCAGGACGAGGGCTTCCACTACTACCAATTGGTCGTGGACGGCGCCCAAGTTCCCGATCCGGGCAGCCTCTATTTCTACGGCGCCAGCCGGTGGGGCAGTGGGGTTGAAGTTCCCGCCGCCGATCAGGACTTTTACGCGCTCAAGAATGTTCCGCACGGGCAATTGCGGCAGGTGTTTTATCCATCCAAGAGCACCAGCACCAATCTCCGCTGTTTTGTTTACACCCCGCCCGATTACGAGAAGAACCTCTCCCAGCGCTATCCCGTGCTCTATCTCCAACACGGTGGCGGGGAAGATGAAACTGGCTGGGGCAGCCAGGGATTTACGCCATTCATCATGGACAACTTGATCGCCGAAAGTAAGTCCAAGCCCTTCATCATCGTGATGGCCAACAGCTATGTGCCCGGCGCGAACTTTGGGTTCGCCAACACCAACCAGCCGCCACCGACCACCACTCCTTATTCTCGCACCATCGGCGGACCGGGTGGACGCAACTACAACCCCGTGGCATTTGCGCGCGTCCTGATCGAGGACTTGATTCCTTACATTGACGGGAACTTCCGCACGCTCGCCGATCAACCGCATCGCGCGATGTCCGGCCTCTCGATGGGTGGCATGCAGACCCGGTCGATCACCCTGGCCAATCTCGACAAGTTCTCACACATCGGCATTTTCAGCGGCGGCAGCATCAGCACCAATGACATCGCCGATCTGCCGGCCTTCAAGGAGAAAGTCAAACTCGTGTTCGTGAGCTATGGCAGCCGCGAATTGGGCGGGGATCGATCCCGCGGCGGCGATCCGAAAGCCGCCACCGAAGCGCTCAAGTCCGCGGGCATCAACGCCCACTTCTATGTGTCGCCCGACACCGCCCACGAATGGTTGAGCTGGCGCCGCAGTTTGCGCGAGTTTGCACCATTGTTGTTCCAGAATTGATTTTTGCGAATTTGTCCACGTTCACCACTACCTGAAATGAAAACAACCATCCTTGTTGTGATGCTCCTGTCCGGCCTTTCTGCCGGGGCACAAACAAACGAAACCGTGTTGGAGGATTTCAAGCCTTCGAGCTTGAACCAGCCCGGCCAGCAATATCCCCAGGTCAACTCGGAGCGTCGCGTTCGTTACCGCATCGTAGCGCCCCAAGCTCAAAGCGTCAGCGCGGGCAGAACAGCGCTGACCAAAGGCGAGGATGGCGTCTGGGTGGGCACGTCGAGGCCAATGGATGAAGGCTTCCACTACTACCACCTCACGATTGATGGTGGGACGTTCAATGATCCCGGCACCTTAAACTTCTACGGTTCGACGCGCTGGGAAAGCGGCATCGAAATCCCCGCTCACGATCAGGACTTCTACGCGCTGAAGGACGTGCCGCACGGTCGCGTCCAGCAAGTGCTCTTTCCGTCGAAATTGACCAACAGCGTTATCGCCCGGCCAGCCTACGTTTATACACCGCCGGATTATGACAAGGACACGACGAAGCGCTATCCAGTGCTGTACCTTCAGCATGGCTGGGGTGAAAACGAGTTTGCCTGGTGGAATCAGGGCCGCGCCAATCTCATCATGGACAACTTGCTCGCCGAAGGTAAGAGCAAGCCCTTCATCATCGTGATGACCTACGGTTTGACCAACGAAGGACCCGGCCCGGGTGGACGCCGCAGCGCAGGGACGAATGCGCCAGCCGCAAGTGCCGGAACGAATGCCGCACCGGGTGCAACTGGTGCGGGACCGCGCGGTGGTGGGAATCCGTTTGGGGCCGCCGCCGAGACCTTCGAGAAAGTGCTGGTGGGTGAATTGATCCCGTATGTGGATGCGAATTTCCGCACACTGTCCGATCAGCCGCACCGCGCCATGGCCGGCCTGTCCATGGGCGGCATGGAGACCAAGATCATCACGCTGAAAAACCTCGACAAGTTTTCGCACATTGGCCTGTTCAGCGGCGGCGTCATCAACACGAACGATGTCAATAACACCGCTGGTTTTCGTGAAAAAGTCAAAGTCGTGTTTGCCAGTTGCGGCAGCAAGGAGAACCCCGGCAATATCAATTCGAATCACGAAGCCCTGAACAGCATCGGCCTCAAGAACACGGCGTACGTTTCGCCGGACACCGCCCACGAGTTCCAGACCTGGCGCCGCAGCCTGCGCGAGTTCGCGCCGCTGTTGTTCCAGAACTGATCCGGCCTGCATTTCCAAAAACCATGAAAATCAAATTCATCCCAGCTGCAGCGTTCGTCGCCTTGCCGCTCTGGTCGTTCGCGGCGGACATCACCGGCACCTGGAAATCCGATTTTGATTCCCAGATCGGCCACCAGAACTACACCTTCGCGTTCAAGCAGGACGGCACGAAGTTGACCGGCAAGGCCAACTCGGAAGTCGATGATCGCAAACGAGAGGCAGAATTGAAGGAGGGCAAGGTCGAGGGCGATGCCGTTTCGTTCGTCGAGCCGCTGACCATTCAGGAAAATGAGATCCTCATCCGTTACACCGGCAAGCTCTCGGCCGATGGCAATGAGATCAAGTTCACGCGCGAGGTGGGCGACTTTGCCAAGGAGGAAATCGTGGCTAAACGCGAACCGGGTTCGACGGTTGTGGCGGCGACCAACGCACAGATTATTCGGATCAAGGCCGGGCGGTCCACGCCGTTTACGGATGCAAACGGTAATGTCTGGTCGCCAGAGCAGGGGTTCGAGGGTGGCTCGACGGTTGAGCATGATGCCACGCTGGCCATCGCCAACACCAAGTCGCCGGGCCTGTTCCAAACCGAGCACTATTCGATGGACACCTTTTCGTGCCCGTTACCCAACGGCAAATACGTCGCGCGACTTTATTTCGCCGAAACCTACGAGGGTATTGGCGGCCCCGGTGAGCGCGTGTTTTCTTTCAATCTCCACGGGCGCGAGTTCAAGAATTTTGACATCTGGGCGAAAGCGGGCGGGCCGTTTCGCGCTTATGTCGAAACCGTGCCGATGGAGGTCACCGACGGGAAATTCAAGATTACCTTCACTCACGTGGTGGAAAACCCGGCGATCAACGCGATCGAGATCATTCCGCAATCAATCGCGCAAACCGCCGGCACGGCGCCCGCGATTGTTATTCCCGGGTTGGCGGCTGCCGCCGCTCCGGCCACGCTCGTTCAAACTGAGGCGACCACCGCCGCGGCCGTTTCAGTGCGAACCAATCCTGCGCCGACGGCTGTTCTGAAAATTGATGCAGTGAACGTCACCGGCAAGGTCAGCCCCATGCTGTACGGGTTGATGACCGAGGAGATCAATTACTCCTACGAAGGTGGAATTTATGCCGAGCTCATTCGCAATCGTTCGTTCAAGGCGGATGCCATCGTCCCGCGGGTTACGCCCGAGACGTACGTGGTCGGTGAATACCTTCCGGTTACTTTCCGGCCCGACACCAAGCCGAGGTTCTGGACCGAGGTCGGCGGGGCTTCCATGGTTCTCGACACCAACACGCCGCTGAACAAATTTCTCAACGTCAGTCTCAAGCTTGATGCGGCGGCTGCCTCCAAAGCATCTCCGGCCGGTGTAGCCAACGCTGGTTTTTGGGGGATTCCCGTGAAGCCGAGCACGACGTATCAGGTGTCATTCTTTGCCAAGGCCGCCAGCGGTTTCACCGGACCGGTGATCGTGAGTCTGGAAAGCGCGGACGGAAAAACCGTGTTTGCGAGTGCGACGATTTCCAAAATTACCGGCGAATGGAAGAAGTTTGAAACCACGCTCAAAACCAAACGCGTGCCGGCTTCCAAGGACAATGTTTTCAAGCTCACCACCACCAGTCCGGGTACGTTGTGGCTGCAAAACGTCTCGCTCTTTCCGCCCACGTACAAGAAACGTGAGAACGGCAATCGCGCGGACATTATGGAGTTGCTGGCGGCGATGAAGCCGAAATTTCTGCGTTTCCCCGGCGGAAATTATCTCGAAGGTAATGCCTTCAACCAGCGCTTCAACTGGAAGGAAACCATCGGCCCGGTCGAGGATCGTCCAGGGCATCCGAGTCCGTGGGGTTACTGGTCCACCGACGGCATGGGCTTGCTTGAATTCGCCGAGTGGTGCGAGGACCTTGAGATGGAACCATTGTTGGGTGTTTTCGCCGGTTACTGCCTTGGTCGCGGGGGCGTGGTTCCCGCCGGGCCGAAACTTGAGCCCTACGTTCAGGAAGCGTTGGAAGAAATCGAGTATCTCATCGGCGATGCCAAGACCACGAAGTGGGGGGCGCAACGCGCGAAGGATGGCCATCCAAAGCCGTTCAAAATGACCTACGTGGAAGTGGGGAACGAAGATTGGTTTGACCGCAGTGGCAGCTACGACGGTCGGTTCGCGCAGTTCTACGACGCCATCAAGAAGAAGTATCCGCAACTCCAGGTTATTTCCTCGTGGGGTTATGAACAGCCGGCAGCGGGATCGGTGAAAAGCCGCACGCCGGACCTCGTGGACGAGCACTTCTATCGCAGCATGGAAGAAATGATGGCGCAGTCGTTCCGGTACGACACGTATTCGCGGACAAATCCCACCAAGATCTTTTGCGGTGAATGGGCCACCCGCGTCGGCACGCCCACGCCCAACATGTCCGGGGCGCTCGGCGACGGAGCGTGGATGGCCTGCATGGAACGCAACTCTGACATCGTGTTGTTGTCCTGCTATGCGCCGATGTTTGTCAACGTAAGCCAATTGACGGGGAACGGTCGTTCGATGCAGTGGGCCTCAGACTTGATTGGTTACGACGCGCTGACGAGTTACGGTTCGCCCTCGTATCATGCCCAGCAGATGTTCAGCACGCTGCACGGCGACGAGATTCTCGCAACCGATTCGCAAAGCGTCCCGACCCGGGAATGGCAACGCCGCGGACGTGGGGGCGCTCCTGGCGCCACGCAGCAAATCCGTGAGGTCTTCTTCAATGCCACCCGCGACAGCAAGAGTGGCGTCATTTATGCGAAAGTTGTGAACACCGCAGGAGCGCCCCAGCCGGTGAATATTCAAATCAATGGCCCGACGAAGATTCAACCGAAAGGCGAGGCGGTGGTCCTGGCGGCGAGCGCTTTGAATGACACGAATTCCCTCGAGCAACCGGCCAAAGTTGTTCCTCGAACGGAGAAGGTGGACGGTTTAGGCTCCAATTTCACCCGCGAGTTCCCGGCGTATTCCGTCACCGTGCTGAAGCTGAAGACAAAGTAGTCGCGCTGTTCTCATCTGGGTATGAAAATCAAGGCGATCGCGGGACTGACGTGGCTGGCGGGTGGACTTGTTCTCCTGGCCCAAACCAACCTGCTTCCCGTTGCGACGGAATCCGGTCTCGTGCGAGGTGTCGTCGAGAAAGACCTAACCGTGTATCGCGGCGTTCCGTTTGCCGCGCCGCCGGTGGGTGCGCTGCGCTGGCGGCCTCCGCAAGCCGCGGAAAAGTGGGAAGGCGTGCGGGAAGCTGTGAAGTTCGCGCCGGATCCCTACCAAGGCAACGGCGGTGGCAATGTGAGCGAGGACTGTCTGTATCTGAATATCTGGACTCCCGCCAAATCCGCCAGCGACCGCCTTCCCGTGCTGGTCTGGATTTATGGCGGGGGCTTCGCGGGCGGTTCTACATCGACGCCGGTGCATAATGGCGAACATCTCGCGCGCAAAGGGGTCGTGCTGGTCAGCATCAATTATCGCGTCGGGACGCTGGGTTTTCTGGCGCATCCGGAACTCAGCGCCGAGTCGCCGCACAAGACTTCCGGTAATTACGGCTTGCTCGACCAGATCGCCGGCCTCAAATGGTTGCAACGGAACATCGCCAAGTTCGGCGGTGATCCGAACCGCGTCACCATCTTCGGCGAATCCGCCGGGGGCATCTCGGTCAGCATGCTGTGCGCGTCGCCGGAAGCGAAAGGTTTGTTCCACGGCGCCATTTCGCAAAGTGGTGGTTCGTTCGGTCCGACCCGGCCCACCACCTATCCGGGCGAAAACATGAAGACGCTGGCACAGGCGGAAGCGGAAGGCTTGGCGTTTGCAAAATCGGCCGGAGTGACGTCGCTGGCCGACCTCCGTCGCATCGCTCCCGGCGACCTGCCGCGCGGTCGCGGTTGGCCCATCGTGGACGGCTGGGTGATTCCGGATGACCAATACAAACTCTATGAAGCCGGCAAGTACAACGATGTGGATATCCTGGTGGGGTATAATTCCGATGAGGGCCTGAGTTTCTCACGCGAACGCACTCCGGCGGAGTTTCTTGCCAACGCGGAAAAACGTTACGGTCCCTTTGCCGAAAAACTCCTCAAGGCATATCCCGTCGGTGAAAACACCGTGCCGAAATCCGCCCGCGATCTGATGCGCGACGCGGCCTTCGGCTGGCAGACTTGGGCCTGGGCCACGCTTCAGGCCCGGACGGGCAAGTCGAAGGTTTACTATTACTATTTTGATCAGCATCCCCAGCGCGGGGAAGGCTCGCCCCAAGCCGACCACGGCACGCCGCATGGCGTGGACGTGCCTTACGTGTTCCAGACGCTGGACCGCAACAAGCCAGACGTTACGGCGGGCGACTTGGGGATCTCGGAGACGATGGCGACCTATTGGGTCAACTTCGCCAAGCGCGGCGATCCAAACGGACCGGGCGTGCCCGCTTGGCCGCGCTTCACCGGGAAGGAGGGCAAGGTCATGTATTTCAAAGATCAAGCCCAGCTTGGCGTAATTCCCAGTGCTGCGTCGCTCGAAGTTCTCGACGCCTACTTTGCGTGGCGTCGCACGCCTGAGGGACAGGCTTGGGCGAAATAACCGTTCCCGCTGCAACCGGAGAAAACGAATGAGAATCAAAAAGCGTTTGGCGATATTGGTGGTCCTACCGCTGCTGGCCTTGGCTGGCTGCAGCACGTCGAAAACAAAGTGTTCGACGGCTTCTGCCGATCCCAAATTTCAGATTTATCTCTGCTTTGGCCAGTCGAACATGGAAGCCGGAGCGCGACCAGAGGCACAGGATCGGGGTGAGGTGGACCCGCGATTTCAGATGTTTGCCGCAGTGGATATGCCGCGGCTGAATCGCACGAATGGCCAATGGTATGTGGCCACGCCGCCGCTCAACCGGCAGGAAAATAACATGGGGCCGGTGGATTGGTTTGGCCGCAACATGGTCGCGAATCTCCCGCCGGATTATCGCGTGGGTGTCATCAACGTGTCCGTGGCGGGCGCCAAGATTGAGCTCTGGGAGAAGGACACCTACACGAATTACCTCAACAGCGCTGCCTCGTGGATGCAGAACATCTGCAAGCAATATGACGGCAATCCCTATCAACGCCTCGTGACCATGGCGAAGCTCGCCCAACGCGATGGCGTGATTAAAGGCATCCTGCTTCATCAGGGCGAATCCAACCCCGGCGATCAGCAATGGTGCCGCAAGGTCAAAGGCATTTATGACAACTTGCTGCACGATCTGAACCTGAATCCTGATCAGGTTCCGTTGCTCGCGGGTGAATTGGTGAGCGCGACGGAGCAGGGCAAGTGCGCGGCCTTCAATACCAATGTCCTCGCGAATCTTCCCAAGATGATCCCCACCGCCCACATCATTTCCTCGGAGGGGTGTAAAGGGACCGGTGACGGACTGCACTTTGCGGTTGGGGGCATGCGGGAACTCGGCAAGCGATACGCGCAGGAGATGTTGAAACTTCAGGGCATTTCGTTCCGGGAAGTGGATCGCCCCGGACTGCTCCCGATGGCGGCCCAGCCCGCGGCGAATTGAATTTATGAAAAGGATGCTGATGACAAAGATTGGGATTCTATCCGCGCATGCAGCTGTCGGATTGCTGCTGATCGTATTGAGCGGCTGTGCAACCACCGACGTGGCGCCGGGCGGGGCAGCAGTTGCGACGGAAACCGCCAGTCGAACCGTCGAAGATGGCGGGACCGGACCTTACAAGGCTTTGATGGCCTCGGACGGCACGCTGGCAACGCACACAGTATTCCGGCCCAAAGAGCTGGGGGCGTTTGGCCGGAGGCAGAAGCTGCCTATAATCGTGTGGGGCAATGGAGCCTGTGCCAATTCGCCTTGGGAACACGTGAACTTCCTCTCCGAGGTGGCCTCGCACGGATTCCTCGTTGTGGCGATTGGACCCATGCCGGCAGAAGGTCAGCGTGGCGGT
Organism: Limisphaerales bacterium; assembly: GCA_044225555.1. Lineage (GTDB taxonomy): Bacteria > Verrucomicrobiota > Verrucomicrobiia > Limisphaerales > JADLHS01 > JADLHS01. The sequence continues at coordinate 71,085 of JBGAIM010000021.1, forward strand.
CCGGGCGGTCCGACCAAATCGGCTATGTTGACCGACGCCATCAACTGGGCCATCGCGCAGAACAGTGACAAATCGAGCCAGTATTATCGCAAACTCGATGTGACCAAGATCGCAGCGGCGGGAATGTCTTGCGGGGGATTGCAGACATTGGAGGTGGCGCCGGACGTGCGGATCACCACTGCGATGATCTGCAACAGCGGCATCCTGGGTGACCCAGGCAGTGGCATGGGCGGGATGCCCAAGTTGACCAAGGAATACCTGGAGAAATTGCACACGCCGGTGATCTACATCTTGGGCGGCGAAAAGGACATCGCCTACAACAACGGCATGGATGACTTCCGTCGCATCAATCACGTGCCGGTGTTTGTGGCGAACTTGAATGTCGGTCATGGTGGCACTTACTCCCGGCCGCACGGCGGGGATTTCGCGAAAGTCGCCACTGCATGGTTTCAGTGGCAACTCAAGGACGACAAACAAGCGGCCAAGATGTTTGAAGGCGAACCCTGCGGTGTCGCTCAAATGCCTGGCTGGAAAGTGGAGAAGAAGAACATTCGCTGAGCCGTGTGCGGGTGGTCGCGACTACGTTTATGCAAACCTTCAAACTCCGGCTCGCACTGGTTTTCGCCGTTTTTTTGGTTGCGATGGTAACTGTGGTGGCGGCGGAGAGTTCAACCAACGACAACGGCCATGGGGCTTTCGCCACGGGCAAGTATCGCAACCTGTTTGCCGAACTTGGCAAATCGCCGCTGGAAATCCGGCAGAAGATTGACGGCGCGTTTCAGCAGTTGTTTCACGGCGATCCGACGAATCAAACGGTTTACTACGATGCGGGCACGAATGCCAACGGCCCGCTCGCTTACCTCACGGACATCAAACACAACGACGTGCGCTCGGAAGGCTTGTCCTACGGAATGATGATTGCCGTGCAGTTGAACAAGCAGGCGGAGTTCGACGCGATCTGGAACTGGTCCAAGACGTATTTGTATGTCACGGAGTCGAATCATCCGTCCTACGGTTTTTTCCGCTGGCAGGCGCGGACCAACGGCGTGCCGATGAGCCAGTTCGTGGCGCCGGATGGCGAGGAGTATTACATCATGGCGCTCTATTTCGCCGCGCATCGCTGGGGCGGCGGCAAGGGCATCTATGACTACAAGGCGCAGGCGGATGAATTGCTGTCGCGCATTTTGAATCGCCCGGTCATCGCCGGACAAATGCCGTGGCGTGGCACTAACCGGACGGTGAAAGCTGGGCCGTTGTTTGATCGAGAGCACAAGATGGTGCTGTTCACGCCGAGTTCCGAGCGCGACCGTTACAGCGATCCCTCGTATCATCTGCCGGCGTTCTACGAACTGTGGTCGCGCTGGGGACCGAAGGAGGATGCGGAGTTCTGGAAAGAAGCCGCCGCCGTCAGTCGCGATTTCTTCGTCAAGAGCACGCACCCGGTCACGGCCTTGAATCCATGTTACGCGAACTTTGACGGCTCATTGCTTGCCCGCCCGAATCACTACGCCACGAATTTTTCCTACGACGCCTTCCGCACGGCGGGCAATTGGGCGGTGGACTGGTCGTGGTGGGGCAAAGACCCGGGCCAACGCGAACTCAGCGACAAGTTGCAGGCTTTCTTCGAATCGCAAGGAACGAATTACGGCTGCGTGTTCACGCTCGACGGCAAAGTGCTGGAAGACCGGCACGCGCAGGGCTTGGTCGCGGTCAATGCCGTCGCCAGCCTCGCGGCCACGCATCCACGCTCCAAGAAATTCGTCGAAGAACTCTGGAATATGCCGACGCCGGACGGGCTGGAGCGTTATTACGAAGGCCTGCTCTATCTGATGTCGCTGCTGCATTGCGGCGGGGAATTCAAGATCTGGTCGAAGTAGTAACCATGAAACCGCATTGTTTTAATTCAGCTTGGTGGACCATCGCCTGCCTTGCGCTAACGGCTTTTTCACAGCCGCTCGTTGCCGCCGAGACCAACGACCCGCCTCGAAGCCTCGCTCCATACTTCACTCCGGCCACGGCCTCGCTCAAAACTCCAGACGCGGACGGCTTCCTCCAACGATGGCTCTTGCTTGAGCCGATCAAGAAGCCTATCCGAGGCAATACCGTCTTTGTGGACAGCTACGTGCGGGACGCCTTCGCCACGGAATATTTCCCCAACCAGTTCACCGTCGTGCCGCGTGCCGGCGACAAGGTGACAGTGGCTGGGGCGGAACTCACGTGGCACGCCTTGGACACGACGAATTTTAACGTGAAGCTGTTTCGCTTCGCCTCCGGGCTGAACCAGCCGACGTACGGTGTGTTGTTCTGGGCGGTGACGATCGTGGAAAGCCCGCGCGATCTGCCCAACGTGCGCCTGGCGGTCGGCTCCAATTCCGCGTCGCAGTGGTGGCTCAACGGGGAGGAAGCCGTCCTGCTCTCCGGCGACCGGCGCATGGTGATGGATGATTGCGTCTCCAAGCGTCTCACGCTGCGAAAAGGGCGGAACGTGCTGCGCGGGGCCGTGATCAACGGTCCGGGCATGAGCGACTTTTGTGTCCGCTTCATCAACGACCAGGGTGAGCCAATCAAAGACCTCACGCTGAACCTCGAACCCGCAAGCAAATGAATTCGTCCCTCCTCCCAACGGTGGTGTCCGCGTTGCTCGCACTTGGCCCAGTGCGCTCGGGGCTGGCCCTCGAGGGCGAGCCTTACATCCACGATCCCTCGACCATCATGTCGTGCGACGGCAAGTTCTACACCTTCGGCACCGGCGGCGGCGGCTTGATTTCCGAGGACGGCTGGACGTGGCGCGGCGGGGCCGTGCGCCCCGGAGGTGGGGCCGCGCCCGATGCCATCAAGATCGGCGATCGTTATCTCGTCGTTTATGGCGCGACGGGTGGCGGTTTAGGTGGCGGACACAATGGCCGGATTCTTACGATGTGGAACCAGACCCTTGATCCACAGTCTCCCGACTTCAAATATTCCGATGCCGTCGTGGTCGCTTCCAGCGATGGACACGAGGATTGCGACGCAATTGATCCGTCGTTGCTGTTGGACCCCACTGATGGCCGGCTGTGGCTGACATACGGGACCTACTTTGGCTTCATCCGGCTGGTGGAACTTGACCCGCGCACGGGCAAGCGCGCGGAAGGCAACCAGCCGGTGAACATCGCGATTGATTGCGAGGCCACGGCGTTGATCTATCGCGACGGCTGGTATTACCTGCTGGGCACTCACGGAACGTGTTGCGACGGCCCCAACTCCACTTACAACATCCGCGTGGGCCGCTCCCGGAAGGTGACGGGGCCGTACGTGGACAACATGGGCATGGACATGTTGCGGGGCGGCGGCAAGCTCGTGATCGCTGCCAATGGCCGGTACATCGGGCCGGGCCACTTCGGTTTGCTGGACCTGGGTGACGGCGTTCAGAAATTCTCCTGCCATTATGAAGCGGACCTCGAACGCAGCGGTCGCAGCGTTCTGGACATTCGTTCGTTGCTGTGGGAGGACGGCTGGCCCGTGGCGGGGGAAAATTTTACCGGTGGCACTTTTCAAGTCCGGTCGGCTCGGAAGGGATATGCCCTGGAGCTGGCCGTGGATTTTGTGCGCATGGCGGGGCGCGTTCCGCGCGGTATGTCGCCCGGAGGCACGAACGCGCCGGGGGCGGCAAACCGCGGCACCAATGCGCCTGATGGGCCGGGCGGCTTTGGCATGGGCCGGAACTTCAGCGGACCGGTGACCAACGTTCCGCTCCAAACCCTGGAACAGGTTTCCACGAACTGGCCGGCCGCAAATATTGACGTCCGGTTGGGCGACTACATGCTCCGCCCGCATCAGAAGTGGGTGATAACGGCGGTCACCAATGCCGGCGGTTATCTCGGCTCGCCTTACTTCAAGATCACCCTCGCCGGCACCGAACGCGCGCTGGCGGCCACCGCCGAGGCAGAAGTGGCAACCGTTCCCGCGTTCACGGGCGCGCCGGAACAGCTTTGGCGGATTGACCAACTGACGGACGGCACGTATCGCATCATGCCCAAGGTCGTGCCCAATTCCAGCGAAGCGCTGGCCCTCACGGCGGTGGGCGGCAGCACGCCGACGCTCGCCAAGTTCGACCCGCAGAGCGACAAGGCCCGTTGGACGTTTGAATCCCCTTGAACTAAACGCTCGCTGAGGCGTCAAGGGTTTGCATCGTGGCGCACTCTTTCGCCGTGACTCCACTTGGCTTGCGAAAGAGGGCACGGTGATGATACGACAATCGTCGTATAGGTTCGATCCCCCGGATTTTAGTAGGATTGAAAAGCCCAAATAGCCATTGACACATGAACAAACTGACCCTGTCCCGTTGTCTCTTTTCAACGCTCGTTGTCGGCGGGGCGCTGCTGGACTTTGCTGTGAGTCCGTCTTCCGCCGCGTTGCCACCGGCGGCCATGAAACACTGGACCGCGGACAACGGCAATGGCACTTATTCGAACCCGCTCTTCTACGGCGAGTTCGAAGACCCGGACGTCATCCGGGTGGGGGACGATTATTACCTCGCCGGCACAACGATGCACATGATGCCGGCGGTGGAGATTTTGCATTCCAAAGACTTGGTGAACTGGGAACTGGCGGGCTATTGCACGAACCGGCTCGATCTCGGTCCGGCCTATCGCCTTGAAGGTGGGAATATCTACGGGCAAGGCATCTGGGCCCCATGCATCCGCTATCACAACGGAATGTTCTACATCTTCGCCAACGTGAATCGCGCGGGGCTGATGGTTTACCGCTCCAAATCCATCCAAGGTCCTTGGGAATGGAATCAACTCCCGGGTCGCCACGACATGTCGGTGCTCTTCGATGACGACGGCAAGGTTTACATCATCTCCGGAGCCGGCAGCCCGTATCCGATCGAGGAGCTGACGCCGGACGTGCGGGCGTTCAACACCAATGCGCCCAAGCGCGCGCTCGTGGGCCGGATGGGTGAAGGTCATCATCTCTACAAGATCAACGGCAAATATGTGGATGTGTCGGCGATTCCTGGTGGCCCGGTCGATCAGATGGTTGCGGTGGCGGATTCCATTGATGGCCCCTGGAAGGTGGATCGCATGGTGCAGAGCGAGTCGCTGGGAGTTACCCAGAGCACCCCGGCCCGGGCCCAGGCTGATGATCGCGGACTCTGGCTGCATCAGGGCGGAATGGTTGACACTCCTTCGGGCGAATGGTGGAGCATCATCATGTCGGACCACGGCAGCGCGGGCCGAATGGTTTCGTTGGTGCCGATCACGTGGGACAATGGCTTCCCGCTCATCGGACTGCCCGGCAATCTGCGCAAAGCCCCCAACACTTGGACCAAACCGAACACCGGCTTCACCCAGGAGCCGAAGCCCACGTACGTGCCCAATGACGATTTTGAAAATGGAAAGATGAACCCACACTGGCAGTGGAATCACGTTCCGGATGACAGCAAGTGGTCCTTGACGGAAAAGTCAGGCGTGCTCCGGCTGCATTCGCTTTCGGCCAGCAACTTCTGGTTGGCGCGCAACAGCCTTTGCCAGCGTCCGCCCGGGCCTGAATCCATCATGACCGTGGAGTTGAGCACAGCGGGCATGCAGGACGGCGACCAGGCCGGGTTGGCGTTGTTGAGCACGCCCTACGCGGGAATCAGTGTGGTTAAATCCGCCGAAGGCACGACGTTGCAGATGTTCCAAGGCGCGGGCGGCGGACGGCGCGGTGGTGCGCCGGCGACCATCAAAGAACCGCTCCTCAGTCCGGTTAAGCCTCCGGGCCAGCTCTGGCTGCGTGTGCACTGCAACTTCGATACGGACGACGCGGTCTTCAGTTGGAGCGCCGACGGCAGACAGTTCACCCAGCTCGGCCCGCCGTTTCGAATGACCTTTCAGTTGACGACCTTCCAAGGTGTGCGGCCGGCGCTGTTCCACTTTAACACTGGTGGCGCTCCCGGTGGTTATGTGGACTTCGACAACTACACCGTCGCAGAACCCCGGGCGCGTGGCATCGAACGCGAAATTCCGCTGGGCAAAACCATCACGCTGACGAGCGGCGCGGATGCCAGCCTGCTCGCCGCCGAAACGCAGACCAACACATTGGTAAATGTGGCGGCGGATGCGGGCGGTGCGGTTCCTCCGAACGCGAAGTTCCAGGTCGTGGATTTGGGCAAAGGCCGGGTGGCGCTGAAGGCGACGAATGGCCGGTTTGTTTCGGCCGACGGCGAAGCGGTTGTGCTGAAAGATTTGGCGGGGAAGAAACCTGACGTCGCCGAGTCTTTCCAGTGGATCAACCTGATGCGCAGCGACACCATGCTCATGGCGCTGACCAACCATCGCTATCTGGCTACCAAACCGAACGAACCTGGGCTGGTCACTATTACCGCCGTTGGACCGACCCCCGCGCGCAAACGCGGTGAGTGCTTCAAGTGGAAAGTGGTTGAATAGCGACGTGAGAGCCAGTGGGGGTGCCGGGGTTGGCCAGAGTGCGGATTGGTTTTTGTGTCCGGCGGAAATGTTGAATTATCAAAATGAGACCAATGTTAGATCGCAGCCTGCCTAGCGTGGCGGCTTGCATTATGGCTGCCGTGGGGGCCTGTGGTGGATCGGCGGCCTCGGCGCAACCGTTGGCGACCGTGACCATTCAAGCGGCGCAACCGGGCAAGCCCATCAGTCCCGACTTGTTCGGTGTTTTCTTCGAGGATCTGAATTACGCCGCCGATGGCGGGCTTTACGCCGAGTTGATTCAGAATCGTTCCTTCGAATACAGCCCCGCAGAGCAATCCTCCTGGAGTCCGACTTCGTTCTGGGAACTTAGGAAACGCGGCGGGGGCGACGGCACGTTGACCGTCTCAACCATGCGCCCGATCCACGAGAACAATCCGCATTACGCGATCCTCACCATCCGCACACCGGGCGAAGGCGTCGGCATCGCGAATGGCGGTTTCGACGGCATTCCGCTCAAGGCGGGCGAGACTTACGAGGCTTCCTTTTGGGCCTACCAAGCTTACATGGGGATCATGTGGGGCCGGGGCGACAACAACAAGCCCATGCCCGTGACGTTGCGCTTGGAAACCAAGGACGGCGAAGTATTGGCCGAGGAGAAGCTCGAGATCAAAGGACGGGAATGGCGCAGAGTCGAGGTGAAACTTAAGCCGAGCCGCACCGTCAGCGACGCGCGTCTGGTGTTGCTGGCTCATGAGCAGGGCGCGCTTTGTCTCGATATGATTTCCTTGTTGCCGGAGAAAACTTTCCGTAATCGCCCCAACGGGCTCCGCGCTGATCTCGCGCAAACCATCGCTGACTTGAAACCCAAGTTCATGCGTTTTCCCGGCGGCTGTCTCGTGCACGCGGGCAGCGTCCGGCGCTATTACGATTGGAAGGATACTGTTGGCCCGGTGGAACAACGCCGCGCCCAGCCGAATTACGCTTGGGGCTATCATCAGACGATGGGGCTGGGCTACTTCGAGTATTTCCAGTTCTGCGAAGACATTGGCGCGAAGCCACTGCCGGTCGTGACGGCGGGTGTTTGTTGTCAGCACGCGGGGCATTCGCCGGGACGCGGGCAGGAAGGGCTGCCGTTGGACGAAATGCCCGCTTACCTGCAAGACATCTTCGATCTAGTTGAATGGGCCAATGGCCCTGTTACTTCCAAGTGGGGCGCGAAGCGCGCCGCCGCCGGCCATCCCGAGCCGTTCGGTTTGAAATATCTCGGGGTGGGCAATGAAGACGAAATCACGCCGGCCTTCCGGGCACGTTTCAAGATCATCTATGAGGCGATGAAGGAGAAGCACCCCGAGATTGTCGTCATCGGCACGGTCGGGCCGTTTGCGAACGGTCGCGATTATGATGAGGGCTGGAAATTCGCGCGCGAACTCAAGCTGCCGATGGTGGACGAACATTACTACGTCGCGCCGCAATGGTTCTGGGACAATCTTTCGCGCTACGACAAATACGACCGCGACGGTGCGAAGGTTTACGTCGGCGAATACGCCGCGCATGATCGCGACAAACAGCGCAGCACCTTGCGCTCGGCCCTTGCGGAAGCAGCGGGCATGACCGCCTTCGAGCGCAACGGCGATGTGGTTCATTTCGCCTCGTACGCGCCCTTGCTCGCGCGGCGCAATCACACGCAATGGCATCCGGACCTGATTTACTTCACGGGCACGGAGGTTTTTCCCACGGCGAATTACTACGTGCAACAACTCTTCGGCCAGAATTGTGGCGACCGGCAAGTCGAAACCACGATTGACGCGACCAACAAGCTGAAGTTGGCGGTCTCAACCGTCCGCGTTTCTGCATCCGGCGAAATGATCGTTAAGATCGTGAACGGCGCCAACGCGGCGGCGCTGAAGGTTGAATTCGCCGGCGTGCCGGAAACGGAAATGACTGCGACCCGGATCGTGCTCACCGGGCCGGATGCCGACGCTTACAACGAGGATGGCCAGCCGCCGGTGATAAAGCCACTGACCGAGCAGGTGACGCTCAAGACCTCGTTCGCCTACGAAGCCCCGGCCAATTCGCTGACCGTGTTTCGATTCAAAAACTAACCCTGCGTCTCCTGTTTCCAACCAACCAAACCTGACCACGAAAAATATCACCATGAAAATCCAAACCCTCCTGTTGTCTCTCGTCGCCCTGCCGTGGTCGCTGTTCGCAGCCGATGTGACTGGCACGTGGAAAGCCGAATTCGACACCCAGCGCGGGCTGCAAAAATATACCTTCACCCTCAAGCAGGACGCTACGAACGTGACCGGGAAGGTCACCGTGGACAACAATGGCGTCACCCGCGAAGTAGATTTGAAGGAGGGGCGGGTGACGGGCGACACCTTGACGTTTGCCGAGCCGCTTAACATCCAGGGCAACGACATCAACATCACCTTCACCGGCAAGATTGCGGACAACGGGATCAAGTTCACCCGGACGGTGGGTGAGCTCGGTACTTCGGAAGCCACTGCCAAACGCGACCCGGCCGAGGCACGCGCTCCGGGAGGGCCGGGCGGTCGTGGCCGATTTGGTCCGCCCATAACTTTGAGTGCGGAAGAAAACAAGGAAGCCTTTCCAGCGCCGCCTGAAGGATTCGACAAAGTCCGTGAAGGCAGCCCCCGCGGCAACCTCGAACGGGTTGACTACGAGTCGAAGACCATTGGCGCAACGCGGTGGATGGAGGTTTACACGCCCCCGGGCTATTCCAAGGACCGGAAGTATCCCGTGCTGTACCTGCTGCACGGCATCGGCGGCAATAACAACCGGGAGTGGACGCGGAACGGCGCCGCCAATGTTATCCTCGACAACCTGATCGCCGACAAAAAAATCCAGCCCATGATCGTGGTGTTCCCCAACGGCAACGCCTCAACCAACACCGCCCCGGCGGCGCGCGGCGGTCGTGGTCCCGGCGCCGGCGGCGACCCGGCGGAGATCAGCGGTCCGGGTTGGGGCAGGGACTTCGAGAGCGATTTGATCAAAGACATCATTCCCTTCATCGACTCGCACTACTCGGTGTATGCCGACCGCGAACATCGCGCGCTGGCAGGCCTTTCGATGGGCGGCGGCCAGTCACTCGACTTCGGCTTGGGCAACCTGGACACATTTGCCAACGTCGGAGGCTTTTCGTCCGCGCCCAACACGCGGTCGCCCGAGGTATTGGTGCCGGACCCGGCCAAGGCCACCCAGATGTTGAAGGTGCTGTGGATCTCCTGCGGCAACAAGGACGGGCTGATGACCTTCAGCCTGCGAACGCACCGGTATCTCAAGGAGCACAATGTCCCGCACCTCTGGCAGGTGGATGACAATGGTCACGACTTCAAGCACTGGAAAAGGAGCTTGTATTGGTTCTCGCAACAGATTTTCAAATGATTGTGCCGACGCGTTTATCTGTTCGACACCATCATGCACATACACCCCGCTGGAGATTCTGCATCTCAAGGATCTGGTGAATTCATGCTGTCGGGGTACGGTCTGCGCGACGCGGGCCGGAGCGAGTCGGTCCGTTGAAAACGAAATATTATGAGAACGAACATCGCCTTGGGATTGGTCGCGTGCGTCATGATGACCCCGATCGTTCGCGGTCAAAATAGCAGCGACCCCGTCAAGCCGGCTGCGGCCTCCAGCCCTGCATTGGGGCTCAAGGACGCGTATGCCGGAAAGTTCCTGATTGGCTGCGCGGGGGAGGTCCCCGGTCGCTATTCGCCGGAAGAGTTGGCCAACATCAAAACCCACTACAACATCATCACGCCAGAGAACTCGATGAAGCCGCAGCCGACGCATCCCTCGGAGGATACGTACAACTTCACGACGCCCGACGCGCTGGTGAAATGGGCCGGGGAAAACAACATCAAAGTCTGGGGTCACACGCTGGTGTGGCATGCGCAAACGGGCCGGTGGTTTTTTCAGGGGACGAACGGCCAGCCCGCGACGCGCGAACTGGCGATGGATCGGTTGCGCCAGCACATCATGACCGTGGCGGGTCGTTACAAAGGTAAAGTCCTGGGCTGGGATGTGGTAAACGAATCCATCGCCGACGGCGGCAGTGGTGAGACCGAGAACCTGCGCCAGTCCAGTTGGTATACAACCATTGGGCCGGACGTCCTCACGCTGGCATTCAAATGGGCGCACGAGGCCGATCCCGGCGCGCAACTGTACTACAACGATTACAACATCGAGCAGGGCGCCGTGCAGAACCGGGGCAAGCATGCCAGCTCCCTGCTGCTCCTCAAACGCCTCATCGCGGAAGGCGCGCCCATTCATGGCGTCGGCATCCAGGGTCACTGGCATCTGGACACGAACCTGGCCGACGTGGAGAAAGCCATCGAGAACTACGCTGCTTTGGGGCTCAAGGTCAGCATCACGGAGCTGGATGTGACGGCCATCGGCCGGAACACGGGCGCGTTCACGACCGATGGCGGCAGCGGCACCGTGACGGCCGAAGCGTTTCAGAAGCAGGCGGAGGTTTACCGGAAGCTGTTCGAGATTTTCTTGAAGCACGAGAAGTCCATCGATCGCGTGACGTTCTGGGGCATCAGTGACCGGCGGTCGTGGCGTTCCCGCCAAAAGGCGCTGCTGTTTGACGACCAGTTGAAACCCAAGCCGGCGCTGCAGGCGATTCTCGACGTCGCAAAGCCAGCCCAACCGTGAAGTGTTTCGCGATGCTCTTTGATTCGAACTGTAGCAATTCTTTTGCGGAGCGCGGCTGTGTTGAAGACCAGCCGCAGCGCGTCGGAGCCGGCAAATTCTGTGGAGTATTAAAGGTGCTGCGGCTGGTCGAGGACGACACAGCCGCGCTCCGAACCAAAATGAAAATCGGGCCAGAGCTATTATGAAGAATCCCATTCTCACACACCTCACCGTTGCAGTAATGACGGCTGTCAGTTCCCTGACGCTCGTCGCCGCCGACGCGCCGGCGGAAGCCGGTCGCCCGCGGCGTGCGAATCCCGATCTCGGCCCGCTTCCGGAGATCCACGCACCCGTGCCAAATTCGCTGCCGGGTTTGCTGGGCAAGCCGCTCAGGTGGAAGTCCACGGGCGTGCTTGTCGCGCCGCAGAACGACCCCACCCATTTTCTGTACTCAGTGAAGGACCCCACCGTTTTCCGCTACAAGGACAAGTGGCATGTGTACGCAACCGCCTTCATGGTCAGCGGTCCCGCGGCGGCGGAACTCTTGAACGCCGGCACCAACCAACCGGCGCAAGGCCAGCGCGGCGGTCGGGGAGGCTGGAGCATGGTTTACCTGAATTTTGCCGATTGGAAGGATGCGCCCAATGCCAAGCTCTTTTACATGGACACCGTGCCGGGATTCGGCGGCTATAAGTGCGCGCCGGAAGTCTTTTACTTCGCGCCGCAGAAAAAGTGGTATTTCATTTTCCAGACGCAGCCGCCGGCGTATTGCACCAGCGAAACGCCGGATGACCCGAAGTCTTGGAGTGCGCCGCAGCCGTTCTTCGCGCAAGGCACGCCCATGCCGCGACTGCCGATTGACTACCATTGCATCGGCGACGGCGAACACATGTATTTGTTCTTCACTGGCGACGACGGGAACTTCTATCGCAGCCGGACCACTTATGCCGAGTTTCCCAAAGGCTTCAGCAATCCGGTGATTGCCATGCGCGGCACTCGCAACACGGTGTTTGAAGCGAGCTTCACGTACAAAATCAAGGGCACGGATAAATACCTGACTTGTGTGGAGGCGTTGTCTCCGACACGTTTCTTTCGCGCCTATGTCGCGGACAAACTGGATGGGGAGTGGTATCCGGTGGCCGGGTTTGACACCTTCGACCAGCCGTTTGCCGGCAGTAAGAACATGACCTTCGAAGACGGCGTTGAACCGTGGACGGGTCAGGTCAGCCACGGCGAGATGGTCCGCGACAGCAACGACGAGCGCATGATTCTCGATCCGAACCACCTCATGTTCCTGTATCAGGGAATTTCCAACGCCGACAACCGTGGCGACTACGGCCGGCTGGCGTACAAACTGGGCTTGCTGCGCGCGGCCAAGGATTAATGCGAGCACTCAGCCAATTCCCATGAAGACCCGCAGTTACCTCGCCGGTTTGTGCCTGTTGATCCCGGCGCTCGCCCGCTCGCAACAGGCCAACGTGAACCTCGACTACAATCCGCAGAAGAACACGGAGAACCTCGTTCCGTTCAGTGCGCCGCTCAATTCTCCCGACGTGCGAGATGATCGGACGGTCGTGTTCCGGCTGCGCGCTCCGTCCGCAAATTCGGTGCGCCTGGTGAGCGGCGCCATTCAGACGGCGCTCGGCACCAACGGTCAGTCGCTCAACTTCAGCAAGGGCGACAACGGGATTTGGACCCTCACCCTCGGCCCGCTCCGGGCGGACATGTATGCCTACCATCTGAATGTGGACGGCGTGCAAATGGCCGACCCGAACAATACTTACGCGGCGTTCACCGCCATGCCGCCCTACAGCGAACTCATCGTGCATGGCGACGGCCCGGCCTATTACGACGCCCGCAACGTGCCGCACGGTACCGTCACGCGCCACGTGTATCACTCCGGCGTGACTAAAGGCGAACGCGAGCTTTACGTATACACTCCACCCGGCTACGACCGCACCAAGACCTATCCCGTGCTTTACCTCGTCGGTGGCAGCGGCGAACTCCCCTCGAACTGGATTTACGACGGCCGCGCCAATTTCATCATGGACAACCTGCTGGCGGAGAAGAAAGCCGTGCCGATGGTGATTGTGATCCCCAACAATCAAGTCGTTCACCGCAACCACCCCAAACACGCGGATCTGACCTTCAAGATTTTCGAGGACGAACTGCGGCAGTCGGTGATTCCACTGGTGGAAAAGGAGTATTCGGTGCGCCGGGATCCGAAAGGGCGCGCGATTGCGGGATTATCCATGGGCGGCCGGCACACGATGTTTGTCGCATTCAATTCGCTGGACCTGTTCGCCTCGTTCGGAGTGCTCAGTGCCGGCGATGTGGACGCCGAGAAGAGCGTGGCTAAATTCCTCAACGATCCGGACGTGAACAAGAGGGTGGATTACCTCTTCGTCGGGCAGGGAACGGCCGAAGCAACCGGCCGGATGGGCGAACGCTGTGTCGCCCTGCATAACGCCCTCACCAAACACAACATCAAGCACGAGTATTACGTCGGCGGCGGCAGCGCGCATGACTGGTCCACCTGGCGGCATTTGCTGTATTATCGCTTCCTGCCCAACCTCTGGCAGAAATAACCACTATCAAACCCTTTCCCCACAACAGCCAGTCATGAACGCAAACCACATCCTCGCCGGCGTTACGGTCTGCTGTCTCGTGTTGCCGTTGAGCGTCAACTCCTCATAGAATTTTCAGCAAATAAGATCGAACTCATGAAAGCATACAAAAGGTGCCTGGCGGTCGTCAGTTTGGCTGCCGTTGCCGCCACCCCAGTGATCGCGCAAATTCCCACCACCGCCAAACCGACCGTGATCGTTGACACGAGTCGGGAGCCGGTGGCGGAGGGAAAATTTCAGCCATCCTGGCAGTCGTTGCAGCAATATCAGACGCCGGAGTGGTTTCGGGATGCGAAGTTTGGCATCTGGGCGCATTGGGGGCCGCAGTGCGAGCCGGAGCGAGGTGACTGGTATGCGCGCGAAATGTACAGCCAGGGTAACTACAAATATCGCGAGCACCTCAAGCTTTACGGTCATGCTTCCACCAATGGCTTCAAGGACGTCATCCACGAATTCAAGGCGGAGAATTGGGATCCCGACAAGCTGTTGGCGCTCTACCAGCGCGCCGGGGCCAGGTATTTCTTTGCCTTGGCCAATCACCACGACAACTTCGACAACTACGACAGCAAGTATCAGCCGTGGAATGCCGTCAATCTCGGCCCGAAGAAAGACCTCATCGGCGGCTGGGCAAAAGCGGCCCGCAAATACGGAATGAAGTTCGGTGTCAGCGTCCACGCCGCGCACGCCTGGAGCTGGTACGAGACGGCGCAGGGCGCCGACAAGGACGGCCCGTTCGCTGGCGTGCCTTACGACGGCAAACTCACGAAAGCGGACGGCAAGGGGATTTGGTGGGAGGGCTACGACCCGCAGGACCTCTACGAGCAACGCCACGCGCCGAGCCCGGATTTTCAGAACCTGGGCCGCATTCATGCCCGCTGGAATTGGGGCAATGGCGTCAACCCGCCGGATCAGGCTTACTGCGAGAAGTTTTACAATCGCACGATGGACCTCATCAATAAATACCGCCCCGAGTTGATTTACTTCGACGACACCGCGCTGCCGCTCTGGCCGGTCAGCGACGCAGGGTTGAAGATCGCGGCGCATTTCTACAACAGCAATGACAAGTGGCATGGCAACGACGGCGTGATGTTCAACAAGGTGCTCAACGACGAGCAGAAGAAATGCATGGCCTGGGACATCGAGCGCGGCAGCAGCAACGAGATCGAGCCGCATCCGTGGCAGACCGACACCTGCATCGGCAGTTGGCATTACGATAAAGGCATTTTCGATCGCCATCGCTACAAGACCGCCAAGACCGTGGTGCAGACGTTGATTGATGTCGTCAGCAAGAACGGCAATCTCCTGCTCAGCGTGCCCCTCAAGGGCGACGGCACGCCGGACGCGGACGAAATCGCCATCGTCCAGGGCGTTGCCGCGTGGATGGAGGTAAACCAGGAAGCCATTCACGGCACGCGGCCGTGGAAAGTTTTCGGTGAGGGTCCGCAAATGGCCAGTGCCGCGCCCATTCAGGCGCAGGGATTCAACGAGGGCCGCGGCAAGGCGTTCACTGCCGAAGACGCGCGCTTCACGACCAAGGGCGAGACCCTTTACGCCTTCATCATGGGCGCGCCAACCAACACCGTGAGCGTCAAATCGCTCGGGACGGATGCGAAGCTGCTGGAGAAGCCGATTTCGGCCGTCACCTTGCTCGGTAGTGAGGAGAAGCTCCGATGGCAGCAGCTCCCACAGGGACTTGTGATTGACCCTCCGCAGAAATCCCCGAGTGCCATTGCGATCGTGTTCAAGATTTCGACGAAGGGATGAACTCAAACCGTATGACCTCGCCAAAATTATTTGTGCTCGCTTTCGGCCTCCTGGTTGCCGCAACGCCGCTTAAGGCCGAACCCGCGGCCGTTGCTTTTGATTGGTTCGAGTATTCGGGCGCGAACGCGTTGGAAACCAAGGTCGGCGCGGGCGAATACCAGAATCCCATTCTCGCCGGCTTTTATCCCGACCCGAGCGTCTGTCGCGTCGGCGACGACTTTTATCTCGTCAACTCAACGTTCGCCTATTTCCCCGGCATCCCGATTTTTCACAGTCGCGATCTTGTGAACTGGAAACAGGTCGGCCACGTCATTCATCGCGCGGAGCAGCTGCGCTACGACCGCGTGGGTGTGTCCGGCGGGATTTTTGCTCCCGCCATCACGCATCACGACGGCATTTTCTACGTGGTCTGCACACAGGTGGGTGGCAACGGCAACTTTGTCGTCACCGCCACGAACGCCGCCGGCCCCTGGTCGCAACCGACCGAGCTGCGCTTTGAAGGCATTGACCCGTCGCTGTTCTTCGATGCGGACGGGCGCGCGTGGATTGTGAACAACGGCGCGCCGGAAGGTCGCCCGACTTACGACGGCCATCGCGCCATCTGGATTCAGGAATTCGACTACCAGGCGAAAAAGATGATCGGGCCGCGCAAGGTGCTGGTGAACGGCGGCATTGATATTTCCAAGAAACCGGTCTGGATCGAAGGGCCGCACCTCTACAAGGTCAAGGACTGGTATTATCTCTGTTGCGCGGAAGGCGGCACCGGCCCGCAACATTCGCAAGTCATCCTGCGCGGCAAAAACGTGGACGGCCCCTACACGCCGTGGGAAAATAATCCCATCCTCACCCAGCGCGATTTCAGCGCCAACGCCCCCGAAGCCGTGACGTGCACCGGTCATGCGGACCTGGTCATTGGTCCGGACAAAAACTGGTGGGCGGTCTTCCTCGGGGTGCGTCCGTATCAAGGCCGGTTCTCGCCGATGGGCCGCGAGACATTCCTGCTGCCGGTGAAATGGATGGATGACGGCTGGCCCGTGATTCTGCCGCCGGGTGAGCGCGTGCCGCTGGTGGCCAAGACCCCGGGCGGAGTTTCGGTGCAACCATCGCCGACGCTGCCGCTGAATGGCAACTTCACGTGGCGCGATGATTTCAAGAGCGCGGAACTGTCCCCGGCGTGGATCATGTTGCGCACGCCCAAGACAACCTGGTGGAATCTGGCGGAGGGCAAAATCCGGCTGACACCCTCGACCAACGTGCTTTCGGGTCGGGCGAATCCCAGCTTTCTCGGGCGTCGCGTGCAACATTCTCGTTTCACCGCCTCGTTGGCGGTTGATGTCCCAAGCGAGCCAGGCGTGTCTGCCGGCTTGGCGGTATTTCAAGGCGAACGATTCTACTATTACGCCAATGTCCAACGTGCGACGAATGGCATCACGCTTTCGCTGGAACGGTTCCGCGGTCGCGACGGTAGCGGGCCGGAGGTGGCAAAAACTGTGAGTTTGCCGGGCGCGAAAAGCGTCCAATTGCGCGTGACTGCCAACGACGCGAAGTGTTCGTTTGACTACGCCGCCGATTCCGGCGGTTGGGAATCACTGGTTGCGGACCAAGACGCCACGCTACTGACCACGGATGTCGCGGGCGGATTTGTTGGCGCGACGGTCGGCCCGCATGCGCGATTGGAAGCTGCCAGGGAAACAAGTCAACCATGACGACCACTTTTCAATCCTGCGAACGAAGGACTCGAATCTTATGAAAAAATCATGCAAACACTCCGGCTTGAACATTGGCTTACTCACCGCGTTGTTCTTGGGTCTGGGCCACTTGGCGCGCTCTGCTGATGGGCAGACTCTGAAGGACGCGTACAAAGACGCTTTTTACGTCGGCGCTGCAATCAACCGGACCATTGCGACGGATTCGGCGGTCCGCGCCGACAACGTCAACCGGAACCTCGAGCAGGTGCGCAAAGACACGGCGGTTGTGCTTAAGCAGTTCACGTGTGGCACGCACAAACACCCAGTTGGGTTTTTGCCGGCACGAATCCGCCACCGGCGGCCCCCGACGCTCCCACTTCGGACTTGGCCGCCAACACCAATGCCGTCGGAACGAACGCGCCCGGTGGTCGCCGGTTTGGTCGCGGGCCCGGCGGTGGGTTTGGACGTTTCACCGGACCGCGTGCGTCGCGCGAGGAATTGTTGGAGCGGATGCGCGACCATATTCACACCGTGGTTGGTCGTTACAAGGGCAAGGTGAAAGTCTGGGATGTTGTGAATGAGGCCATCGCCGACGGCGGCACGAATGTCCTGCGCAACTCGCCTTGGTCGGAAATCATCGGGCCGGACTTCATCGCCAAGGCGTTTCAATACGCTCATGAGGCGGACCCGGATGCGATTCTCCGCTACAACGATTATGGGTTGGAGAATGCGTCCAAGCGCCAGAAGCTCATCACTTTGATCAAGTCGCTCCAGGAACAAAAGGTCCCGGTCCACGCCATTGGCTCGCAGGCCCATGTGAGCGTGAGCTCGGCGACATTTGAGAGCATGGATCGGGCGTTGACTGAGATCGCCACGCTTGGTCTGCCGATCCACATTACTGAACTCGATGTAAACAGCGCGCAGGGCGGTCAGCGCAGCAACAGCGCGGACATCTCCGAGAATGCCACCACCACTCAGGGCGGCTTGGTGAGCGACGTCGACCGGAAGTTGGCCGATGCGTACGCGGGCCTGTTCCGGGCGTTCGTGAAGCATAAGGATTCCGTGAAGGTGGTCACCTTCTGGGGCGTGAATGACGGCGTCTCCTGGCGCGCCAATGGGAAGCCGCTGTTATTCGACGGCAATAACAATCCCAAGCCCGCCTTCGATGCGGTTCTGAAGGTGGCAGCCGAGCAGCGACCCGAATAGCGCGCAGGCTTCCTTCCGCTCTCCGCATGAACTACAAATTGCGCGGTGTTCTGATCGCCGGATGGCTCCTGTTGAGTTTGAGCGCTCCGGCGCAGGACACGAACTTTTTCGTCTTCCTCTGTTTCGGCCAGTCCAACATGGAAGGCTTCCCGGGAATCGAGGAACGGGACAAAGGTCCGGTGGACGACCGTTTCCAAGTGCTGGCAGCGGTGGATTTTCCCAGCCTGGGTCGCACGAACGGCCATTGGTATCCCGCGATTCCTCCCTTGTGCCGCCCCCGGACTGGCATTGGTCCGGCAGATTATTTTGGGAGAACACTCGTGTCCAATCTGCCGCCCACGATCAAAGTTGGTATCGTCAATGTGTCCATCGGTGGCTGCAAGATCGAGCTCTTCGAGAAGGACACTTTCCAGACGTATGCCGCGACAGCGCCGAATTGGATGACCAACACGATCGCCACCTACAGCGGCAATCCCTATCAGCACCTCGTTGCGATGGCGAAACGGGCGCAGCAGGACGGCGTCATCAAAGGCATCCTGTTGCATCAGGGCGAATCGAACACGAACGACAAGGGCTGGCCGGACAAGGTCAAAGGCACTTATGAGAACCTGATCAAGGACCTGAATCTGAAAGCCGCGGAAGTGCCATTGCTGGCGGGCGAGTTGGTGGGGGCGGACCAGAAGGGCGCTTGCGCCAGCATGAACAAGATCATTGATGAATTGCCCAAGACAATTCCGACTGCGCACGTCATCTCATCGGAAGGTTGCGCCGGACGACCGGATCACTTGCATTTCACCCCGGCTGGCTATCGGGAACTGGGAAGGCGCTACGCAGAAACAATGCTCCCACTGCTTGGGTTTCCGGCGGCCGAAACCAAGTGATCTTGTTTCGCGGATGACGGAGCATTAAGCGGACGGGGCCATTAGCGCCGCCGTGCGAGCCTGGAGGCCGTCGCCGGGTTTCTCGAGGCAGCCGCTGCGGCAGGAATACGACATACGTCGTATTGTTCCACTGCCTGCGATCAACTAATAATGGGGCACACCCTGAAGACGCGAACAGCAAACGCTCTTTGTGGTGATGCATACCGCATGCGAGACCGTAAGGACAGCAGCACGCTCGATTTGCCCCGCGACTTAGGCCACCTCCAGATGCCGGTCGTGACTGAGCAGCCCGATGGAAAGCGGGCGGTGCGCTACTTGGACGGACAATTTGGGTTGGGTGAGGTTGGTTGGACGGTGGGGGTCGTCAGGCTGGCGGCTCCCACCGGACCAAACTCCAGAATACGACATTTGTCGTATAGTATCCCCCTTCGGACTTTTTGTAGATTAGGCCTATCAACCCTCTGATAAGCCGTGCAGGTGACTATTTGCTTGGCCGCAAAAGCTGCAAGCGGGCTCAAAGGAACAGAATTTTCGACCGGGACTAAATTGCCCGTTCGCGAAAGCCAAAACCAACCACCTATGAAACCCTCACCAATAATGACTAAACTAGCAGTCGCGTTGCTCACCACCTTCGCGCTGACTTCCGCCTTCGGCCAAGTTGTGGTGACTTGGACCAACAACGCGGGCGGGCTGATCACCACAGCATCTAACTGGGATCCGAATCAATTGCCCAACGGCAACGACGGTTCGGGATTTCAGCAGATTGCCTTGTGGGACAGCCGGACGACGCAGGACATGGTGATCACCAACACCACGGCGACGCTGCCCAACACGGGTTTTGGCACGATTGGGATCAATATCACGCTGGATGCGACGCATACCAAGAACGTGCAGTTTATTTCGACGGTGGCGGACCCGGGGAATTCCGGGCAGATCGGGTTGAACTTCATCACCAACAACAGCCCGAATGGGCAGTTGGTGTTGGGCGATTTCACGACGACGCGGATGCGGCTGACGGGCCGGCCGGCGGGGGCCATTCATTATTGGGAGAACAATTCGACGGCGCCGTTGATCGTCAATCCCAGCTGCGAATGGCAGGCGGGCGGCGGCACGGCTTACGAGATCGACTTTAGTGGCACGGGCGATTTTGATATCCGGAACAGTTTGCGCACCGACAACGGCGGCGGGGGCGTGAGCCTGGTGGTCAATGGTCCCGGTTCGATCACCTGGACCAACGGCACCACGTTCGTTCCGGCCAACGACGCCCTCAACACGGTGACCGTCAACGCCGGCAAGTTGACGTTTGCGAACAATCTCCTGACCGCCGGCAAGAACGGCAACGGGGCGATCACGATCAACGGCGGGTTGGTGGTCTTCAAGACGGTGGCCCCGGCGGATGCGGACACCATTTCCCGCGCGCTTAACGGTGCGAGCCCGGGGGTGTTTGAGGTGAATAATGGCACCCTCACGCTCTCTTCGGGCAGCAGCACCTTTAGCGGCAACATCAATCTGACGGGCGGCAAGGTAATTGTGGCTGGTGCCGAGACCGAGAGTGTGTCTGGTCCGCTCGGCTTGGGCGGCACGATTTCGTTCACGGGCGGCACGTTGGGTTACTCGGTGAACAACATCTACGATTACTCGGCGCGGTTCAGCGCGGCGGCGAGCCAGGCTTACAGCATTGATACCGGCGGACAAAGCGTGACGTTCACCAACGCGGCCGGGTTGACGGGCAGCGGCAACACGCTGACCAAACTGGGCAATGGCACGCTGACCCTGGCGGGCGGCGCGAGCACTTACAGCGGCTTGACCACCGTCAGTCTCGGCAAACTCGTCCTGCAAAGCGCGAAGACCGGGACGGGCAATATCACCGTGGCCGATGGGGCGGCCCTCGGGGTGGTGACCGGTGGGACGCAGGTGACGCCCAGCACGTTAACCGTGGGCCCCAGTGGCAGCGCCACTTTGGAGTTCAACAGTGTGAGCAGCACCACGACTGCGCCGATTGCGGCGGGCAGCATCGCGGCCGGCGGTCCCATCACGGTCAACGTCAACAGCGGCACGCTGGCGCCGGGAAACAGTTATCCGTTGTTCTCGTGGAGCGCGGGTGCTGCCCCCGAGGTCAGCCTGGGGGTTTTGAATGGTTTTATCGGCACCCTGACGACCAACGGCGGCAACACCATCGTGTTGAACGTGACGGCGACGGCCTACAAGTGGAGCGGCGGCAACAACGGCAATTGGGACACGACCACCGCGAACAACTGGCAGCAGAACGGCGGCCCGGTGGTCTATGGCGTCAACGGTCCGGGGCCGGCGATCTTCGACGACACCGCTTCCGGGAACACGAGCCTCACCATCAACAGTCCGGTGTCGGCGACGCTGGTGACGTTCAATAACGTCAATACGAATTACAGCCTGGCCGCCAGCGGCGCGAACAACCTGGGCGGCAGCACCACGGTGCTCCAGGCCGGCAGCGGGACGACCACCTTGGCCGGCGGTGCCAACACCTATACCGGCATCACGACCATCAGCGGTGGCGCGTTGAGCGTGGGCGTGCTCGCCAACGGCGGTTCGCCCAGCGACATCGGCCAGTCGGGCAGCGGCGCGGCCAATCTGGTGCTCAACGGCGGCCGGCTGCAATACACCGGCAGCGGCGCGAGCATTGATCGTCTCTTCACGCTCGGCACCAGCGGCGGCACGATTGACGACTCGGGCACCGGCGCGTTGGT
>JBGAIM010000006.1:0-424359 GCA_044225555.1 Limisphaerales bacterium
CGTGCAAGGCCAGACCAACGCGATCACGGTTGGCTTGAGTAACAACTGGGTGACCATCCCGGGCACCGACCTGGGCAACACCTACTCGACGGCCATCAACCCCACCAACCGCGCCGTCTTCTTCCGCCTCATTAATCCGTGACTAGTTCGAGATAGAAATTAGAAATGAGTTGGGTGGTGGGGTGGACCGCCACCCAACTCGCGCCATGGGGTAAGCCCAGTCAGCAAGTGCTGCGCGACTTGTCTTGATCCTTCTGGGAGCCCGAAAGAGTAATCTCCAAGGCTCAAGGACTGTCGAGAAGGAGCCGTGCACTGCCAGCGGTTGTCAGCGATGGGAACATGTTGTCCAATGTGCACGGTGGTTGGTTTTGCGACTGAGATTCACCAGCGAGAAACCTCCCCTAAACTGCACGATTGGACGTTTCAATGATCGAGCATGAAACTACGCAGCAACGCTGCACGGCACGGCATAGGCAGGAGGTACTTGTTCAAATTGCTGCCTACGGCGCAGGTGTGATTTCGATCGCGCAGATCTGCGGGTTCTCCACTTGCGGCGTGAATTTGATGTTCAAGGTGCCATCCGTGATTTCGACCGGCACCGCTTCCACGTAGGCCTTGCCGAATCCGCCCGCCTTGACGAACGGATCGAAATTGGCGAACGGCTTGCCTTCCACCTCGAACGAAAACACGCGTTCCCCCGGACCCTGGATGCCTTCAAACGTTTCTGCGAAATGCAGTTTCACCAGATACTTTCCATTGGGTAGCGGCTGCTTGAAAGCGTCCATCGAATAGTGCTCGGAGCGGTATAGCTCCGGTTGCTTGGTGTTGGCGATGGGCAGGTCCGGCCGTTCAATCACATCGCCGCCTTCGAAGCCCGTGTCGCCGAGCCATTCCACGCCGGTGGCATCCTTGAGGGCGGCGGCGCCGGCGTTAATGCGAATCGTGGGTAACAATATTTTGGCTGGTGCGGGCGGGGTAGTTGGTGCCGCCGGCGCGTTTACCTTGGCCGTTGCACCGTCGGGCGCGCTGGCGGACGCTGGGCTGGATTTGTGTGAGTTCGCCTGGCAGCCCGCCACAAGGGCGGCCGTCAAGACGGCAAGAATGAGCAGTTGTGGTTTCATGGATATGTATCGAGAGAATCTCAAATTGTCCCGGTACTGAGCCATACGACATTTGTCGTATGGTCGGAATGCCGACCGGCAGTGCCGGACCGAAGTGACCTCTGGGTCAGTATCAGGCGGAAGCCGGCTTCACGACGTTGAGCGGATTGGTGCGAAGATATTTTGCCGCGGCTTCGGTGCGGCAGTGGACATGCAATTTTTCGTATATGTGCATCAGATGCGTTCGCACCGTGGCCGTGCTGATGGAGAGGCGCGAGGCGATTTCCTTGTTCGGGCAGCCTTCGGCCAGGAGGGCCAGAATTTCCAGCTCGCGGCTGGAAAGTTGATCCGTGCCTTCGGCTGGGGAGATCTCCGGCGAGCCGGCAAATGCGCGGACCACCATGCGCGCGATCTCGCCGGTCATCGGCGCTCCGCCCGCGCGCACTTCGGCGATGGCGTCCAGGATTTCGCTCTCGTCCGCCCGCTTCAAAACGTATCCGCACGCGCCGGCCTTGAGCGCCTGGAAGATCATTTTGATGTCCTTGTAAACGGTGAGCATGATGACCTGAAGATCGGGCAGCTTCTCGCGCAATCGCGCGGTGCAGGCGATGCCGGATTCGCCGGGCAGGTGAATATCCATCAGCACCACGTTGGGCCGATGCTTGGGAATCTCCACGATTGCCTCCTCGGCCGAGGCGCAGGCGCACACGCACTGGTGACCCCGCGTGTTGCCGATCAACTCCGTAAGATATTTTCGCAACGTGGCGTTGTCTTCAACGATGGCGACTTTGGTCATTAAATCGAATCCAATTTGCGGTGCTAATGGCGCTGCCATGTTATCCTTTCAACCGGATGGACCTTTTTCCATCGCCGGTTTGATAACACTTTACCTGGCGAACGGTGCCAGGGAATCCGTCAAACGTCGTATCTAGCGTCTGGCCGGCTCGTCGAACTACGCCGCGGCGGACACTCCAAGCGGCAGTCTGAGTTTCACGATCGTGCCTCCGCCCGTGCGCGGTCCCACCAGGCAATTCCCTCCGATTTTTTTCAACCGGGCGGACAGGTTCTTGAGGCCATGACCGTTGCTGGAGGCCCGATTCTCAATGCCTTTTCCGTTGTCGGCAATGTCAATCTCCAGATCGCTGCCAGTCACGCTGAGTCGGAATTCGACTTCGGTGGCGTGGGCGTGTCGCGCCACGTTGTTCAACGCTTCCTTGACCGACATCAACAGGTCGTGTCGTACGCGGCCTTCCAGAGTGACGGCAGGGCAGGAGACGGGCACTTTGAACCGGCAGGCAATCTGGGTGTGCGAGAAAAAGTCGTTGGTATAGCTGGTCAGATAATCGGCGAGCGATTGCAGGGTGTTGTCCTCCGGGTCCACCGCCCACACGATGACTTCCAGGGCGGACACGAGGTTGCGTGCCCGGCTGCCGATGGCTTGAAACAAGTTTGATTGACCAGTGGCGGTGGCTTGCGGTAGCTGCCCCGTGCTGGCGAGGACGCTGATTTCCGTCAGGCTGGAACCCAGGTCATCGTGCAAATCCCGGGCAATGCGGGAACGCTCGGTCTCGACCGCGTGCTGGCGTTCGACCCGCTCACGTTCGCGGACTTCGTGCTGCAGTTGGTCAGTACGCTGTTCCACCAGCCGACGTAATTGAGTGTTCCAAACCACGGTGAAAATCAAAATCACCGACAACACGCCCAAGAGCGCAAGAAGGCGCGGCAGCGTCCACCACGGCGGTTGCGTAACAACGGTGATGTCGGCCAATGAATTCAGCAGCAGCGCGAAGGACTGATTATCCGCATTGGGGATTTGACGATCGTGGTTGCGTCCGACATAGACGCCCACCAGTGCCAGCCGGCTGCCAGCGCGCAAAGATAGGGGGCTGGATTCAGGCGCGGCAACGCGTGCCAGAATCAGGCGAATCCCGGATTGCAGTTCAAAAACGAGTGCGCCTTGCTCGGCGTGCCAGCCCAGCAGTTTTCCCTCCACGCGAACCCGGGTTGAATTTGGGTTCGACTGCTCCAAGCCCGATTCATCCAGGGGTTTGGGTGGCGGCAGCGGGGCTTGCCCGGTCTTTTTCAGCAACGCCTCACGCAACAAGAGTTCGGCCCGGCCGATGTCCGGGTAGCCGACTGCTTCAACGAGGTCTCCCGGATGCAAATCCACTTTGCCGCTGGGCAACAACCGTAGGCCGGTTCCTTCTGCCTCCAGAAAAAGCTGGGTCGCATCGGCGTAAACAATCTGCCCGCGCACTTTCACGGGGCGGAAGGTTGAGGCTTGCGCATCAAACAGCAGCAGTTCGCGCGGGGTCCGCAGGACCGCGTCAAATGGATCCATCGGCGCGGGAACATCCACGCTGAGAACTGAATTCCGCATCATCACCCGTCCGACGCGGACTTCGCGCGTAGCCTTGTCCCAGACGGCGTAAAGTACGCCACGCATCCTCACCACGGCTTTTTGAAATGGCTTCAGTTCGGATTCAGCGGACCCCTCCAACTCCACGTCGAGACGGCCTTCGGACATTTGAAGACTTATGGTGTTACTGTGAACTTCCGTCACCAACCCGGTCAGTTCGGCCCATTGAACGTCGCGGCTGCCGTTGAGCAATTCGGTCCAGGTGGGGTGGACCGGCAGTGGCAACAAGCCCTCGCCCAAGCGGGTCACCTTGTCGGCCACGACTACCGGCGCGAAATCTCCAGCCCCACTGTGGCCTTCTACTTCCCACAACTCTCCCGAAGCCGGGGCAGCGTTGGTAATGTCCTTCAGGGTTACAAAAATGCCGCGCGTGTCATCCTGAAAGGACATCCAGTGTTCCTGGCTGGTCTTGATGGCACCGGTTACCGTTCCCCGGATGCGCACAGGCAAGGCCTGTCGGGCGCGCTCGACCGGCAGACTCTGGACCTGGGCCACGGAGGTGATTGGCAGCTTCGACTGGCCGGAGGCAACCATCGGTTCCAAGACTTGGAGATTCTGAGCGCTTGCCACAAACAGCTTACCCAAAATGGCATTCTGCTCGGTCGTGGTCACACTTTTCCCGATGCCCGTGACCCGAACACGAGCGTTTCTCAAGTCGGCCGCATCCAGTCCGGTTGCGTCCGCCAGCTTAACCCGGATGGCGTGCCGTTCGGTCCCGAGATCAAAACCCAGGACTTCGCCTTTTTGAAAGACGAAACTCACACGCCCTTCGACCGTAACCCAGCGTCGTTCATCCACGTTACGAAAGTCACCTCCCCAGAGTCGGCTTGGTTCGGGTGTCGGAACTTTGGTGTGTCCGACGCTGACGACCGGCACATTTGGATCTCCCAGCCACAGCATGGAGCCGTCATCTGAGAACAGAACAAATGTGTAGCTCCCCGCGCGGGGAACATCCAAATACCCGGTGAACCGGATGCCCACCTGCTCGTCACGGGTTCTCATGCCCAAGTCGAGATTCGTCACGACTCCGGTTTTTACCAGTTGGAGCAGATTGAAATCTGGGATCGCCTCCCAAGCACCCTCAAAATAATCTGCGCGGAGTCCCGGCAGGAAATTGGTGGCGCCGGAGTCGGTGACCACTTTGTGCCAGAGATTGGAAGCATCAATGGTCTGCGGCGGTTCGTTCGAAATTGCCCATGACACATCCAGGCCAAACGACCGCCAATAGTTGAACCAGTCCACTTGCACCGGGATTCTACCGGCCTGCAAAATGGCCGATCCGCTTACGCCCGCCCAGGCATGCAGGCCATCGTTGCTTACAATGGGGGTGGTGGATAGTTCCACTCCCATCTCGCGTCGGCGCAGGAAACACGCCTCGTGGCGGATGCGAATTTTCTCCCCGGGTTGGATGGTCCGGCCAAAATTACCGAGCTGTAGCAGTTCGATTCCCGTGGCGTCCTGGACGATCAACACGCCGATTTTGGGGCGACTGGCGGCGCACACGGTTACTTCGAGGTTCACGGCCCGGCTCAGTTGCGGGCTGGAACTTATCATCTGGGAAAGTTGGTGAAGATTCGTAATCGCCGGTACACCAACTGCCGGCGTCAACGCGGTTACCAGCATTGTCAGAGCCCACAAAACAACCCCGGAAAATCTCCGCTCGAGTTGTTGTTGGTGGTGGGCTGGCATGATGCCATTTTAACTGGAGAGGTTTCCACGCGGCAATCTTGGAATCGGTTGGCATGCGTTTTTGGCGCTGGATTCGTTCCCAATCGTCGGCGTGTGGTCAGACCGGTTAATACGATAAACGTCGTATATGCTTCCGGGCGTTTTTTCGGTCACATTGAATCGCGATGAAGCTTGATAGTCTGCTGGGCTCTCCCCGGTTTCGTTCGAAATCCCGGGGTCGGATAATGACCGCAAGTTGCGAGTCCGGGCAGGACAAACGTGCCGGGAAAATTTTTGAACCAGCGGAAGTGCCTCAAATGCAGCCAGGTGATTTCCGAGACCGTTGCGATACCGTTCGGACGGGAGTTCCAGTTAGCATGCTTGCAGCTGTGGAAAACTCCCCCAGTCCGATCGAGTGGGAAGCTGCTCGACCGATTCCATTGACGACACCCACTCCAGCCCAAGAAAGAGCTGCCACTAGAATTGCGGCGAGTCTTGATTACATGATGGCGCATCTCGACCAGCCGATAAAGATCTCCACGCTTAGTGCCCTCTCAGGATTTTCGCCGTCCAGTTTCTTCGAGTTTTTCAAATGTGCAACCGGTGACACGCCTCTCAACTGGTTCATCAAAATCAGAATGCAATGGGCCGGCGAGCTGTTGTGCAAATCAGACCTTCAGATCAAGGAGATCGCAGGGCAGGTGGGCTACGAGGATCCGTTTTATTTCTCACGCCTGTTCAAATCCGTACATGGCATGGCGCCAAAAAATTATCGTGCGCAAAGGCAAGCCACCTCAGGGCAACTCATCGAGGAACGAAAGTCAGTCTTGAACTCCTGAAACCGACTTCGCGTGGAACACTTGTGCCCAGCGCTCGACTTTCTTCAGCGACTTCGCCTGACGCAGAGCAAATCCCGTCGAAAGTAAGCAATTGAAAGTTGCGGGTGCTTATGAAAGCATATCTCCCCAGTGGGCCTGTAGCTCAATGGTTAGAGCAGAGCACTCATAATGCTTTGGTTCTCGGTTCAAGTCCGGGCAGGCCCACCAACCAGATCAGCGATTGACTGGCCGCATGCTCAACGAGGATTCACCGCCCATTCAGGGCAGCCGGCGGTCGGCGTAAACCGCGGCACCTTTACGCTGAAATTTGGGCGGATAGTTTTTCCTGTAGGAGTCCAAGCTCGCTGATTGAGTTCCAAGTTGCCAGCGGCTGCAATTTTCAGCAGCAGCATTCGTCATCAGGCATCCACAGTTGCTAATCACTGCTCTTGGGGGATTGTGACCCAGCTGGCATCTTGCTACGCTGGTCCGCACTTATGCTTTCACTGTCATTGATTCGTCGCCTTCCCACGGTCTTGGCGGTTCTTTCGCCCCTTGCTCTCGTCGCTGCCGAACCTGCGGACTGGGAAAACCCGCGCCTTACTGGTGTCAACAATCAGCCGCCGCATGCCACCATGGTGATTTGCCCGGACGCAAGAACCGCGATGAAAATCGGACCGGCGTCGAATGCCGAACGCGTGAAGTCGCCGTTCTATCGTTCGCTCAACGGGGAGTGGAAGTATCATTTCGCCTCGAACCATCTCGCGCGGGTTTCGGAGTTTTGGAAGCCTGGGTTCAATGACCGCGAGTGGACTAACATTCCGGTGCCCTCCAACGTCGAGAAACTCGGTTTCGGCATCCCGATCTATGTGAACATTCAATATCCGTGGCGCCGCCCGTGGAATCCGCCGTTCGTCCCGGCGGATGATCCAAATAATTCGGTCAATGCCTATCGCCGCAAGTTCGAAGTGCCGAAGGATTGGGTGGGCCGCCGCGTGCTCGTCACGTTCGACGGGGTGAATTCGTTCTTCAATCTTTGGATCAATGGCGAGAAAGTTGGTTTGGGCAAGGATAGCCGGACGCCGGTCGAGTTTGACATCACGCCCTTCCTCAAGCCGGGTGAAAATCTGATTGCCGTCGAGAACTTCCGCTGGTGCGACGGCTCCTATCTCGAAGACCAGGATTTCTGGCGCATGAGCGGCATCTTTCGCGACGTTTATCTCTGGTCACCGCCGGACCTTCACATCCGCGACTTTCAGGTGAAGACGGAACTGGACGCGCAGTATCGGAACGCTGACTTGGCCGTCACGCTCAAAGTGTCCAATCGCGGGAAGCGTGCCGCCGTGGCGACCGTGGTTGGTGAACTTCTTGACCCGGCTGAGCATCCCAAGACGCGGCTTCAGATCAAGGTCAACGCGCCGGCTGAGGGGGAAACGGAAGTCACCAGCTCGATCAGCGTGGACAACCCGCTCAAGTGGAACGCCGAAACGCCAAACCTCTACAAACTTTTGCTCTCGCTGAAGGATGCCTCCGGCAAGGTCCTTGAAGTCATTCCCGTGAACGTTGGTTTTCGCAAGGTCGAGATCAAGAACGGTGATTTGCTCGTCAACGGCCAGCGCATTTTGATCAAGGGTGTAAACCGCCACGAGGTTGATCCCGACCGCGGCCAGGCCATCACGGTTGAAGGCATGATCAAGGACATCCTCGTGATGAAGCAGCACAACATCAATGCCGACCGGTGTTGCCATTATCCGAACCAACCCGCCTGGTACGATCTCTGTGACAAGTTCGGGCTTTATTTGATTGATGAAGCGAACATCGAAAGTCACGGCATGGGTTACGGGCCGGAGACGCTGGCCAAACGGGAAGACTTTGCCGAAGCCCACATGAATCGCACGGTTCGCATGGTGGAGCGCGACAAGAATCATCCCTCGGTCATCATTTGGTCGTTGGGCAATGAGGCGGGTGACGGGCCAAACTTCGTCGCCACCTCGAAGTGGACCAAGCAACGCGACCCCAGTCGTCCGGTGCATTATGAGCAAGCCGGACGCCGGGAACACACGGACATCATCTGCCCGATGTACCCGCGACCGCGCCAGCTTGCCGAGTATTCGAGCCAGCCGCAAACCCGACCCTACATCATGTGCGAATACTCGCACGCGATGGGTAACAGCAGTGGCAACATGTGGCTTTACTGGGATCTGATCTACAACCGTCCGCATTTGCAGGGCGGTTTCATTTGGGACTGGGTGGACCAAGGACAGCGGAAGCCGGTCCCGCCAGGCGTGACGGTGACAGACCGCAGTCGAAACGGCTTTGTTTGTCACGTAAGCAAGCCCGGCAAGGTGAACGATTTTTACGCCGGCACCGTCCGCGTTCCCGAGAGCGACTCGCTCAATCTCACTGGTCCGTTCACGTTGGAGGTCGTGGTAAATCCTCATTCCGCTGGCGGTCACAGCACCTTTCTCAGCAAAGGCGATACGCAATGGTCGTTGCAGGAAACCGCCGCCGGCCTGGAGTTATTTGTGTTTGGGGAACAACGGTGGAATACGCTCACGGTGCCTCGACCGGCGGATTGGGTAGGCCGATGGCACCGCGTGGCGGGAACTTTCGACGGTCGTGAGCTGCGGCTATACGTGGACGGTAAGTTGGCGGGGCAGCGTGAATATTCCGGCCCGGTCAACTCGGCGGCCTTTCCTGTGATGATGGGAAGCAACGCGGAACATCCGGAGCGTGCGGTCGCGGGTGTCATTCGCGAAGCTCGCATTTATGGCCGCGCGTTATCCGCCGACGAAATCGCCAACGCACAACGTGGCGAGGACCCCGCCTTGGTGCTCTGGCTCGACATGACGAAGGCGCGGGAAACGAAGATTGATCGCAAGGAAACCTTCTGGGCGTTTGGCGGTGACTACGGACCCTCGGGCACTCCGAGCGACCAGAACTTTTGTTGCAACGGGCTCGTTACACCAGATCGCGAGCCCCATCCGGGTTTGCATGAGGTGAAACATGTTTATCAATACGTCCACTGCAAACCGACTGATCTTGCTGCACGCAAAGTTGAGGTAAAGAACTGGTACGACTTCGTCAATCTGAAGGACCTCGCGGTCGTGCAGTGGAAGTTGACGGCTGATGGCCGCGAAGTGCAGAAGGGTGAACTGCCCGGGCCGGATCTAGCACCGCGGGCCGTAACTCAACTTTCGGTTCCGATCAAACCGTTCACACCCGAACCGGGCGTTGAGTATTTTCTCGAACTCAGTTTCCGTCTCAAGCAGGACCAACCATGGGCGAAGCGCGGTCACGAGATCGCCTGGGATCAGTTCAAACTGCCGGATGCGGCCCCGGCCGTCACACCCGTCGCGACTGATTTGCCACTCAAGCTGGTTGACGGCACGAATGATGTGCGGGTGAATGGAAAGAACTTCGAGATGGTATTCGACCGTAACCTCGCCGGGCTGAAGTCATGGCGTTTCAAGGGCACGGAGTTGGTGGACTCGCCGTTGCGTCCGGATTTCTGGCGCGCTCCAACCGACAACGATCGCGGTCGCGGCATGGCGAAGTCACAGGGAATCTGGCGCAGTGCTCACCTAGGAGCAAAGACCAGCCGGGTTTCCGTGCAGTTTAACCCTGCGGACCCGAATCGGGCTGCTGTGACCTACGTGCAGTCGTTGCCGGGAGTCAGCGCCACCTGGCAGACGACGTATCGGGTGCAAGGCAACGGTGAAGTGTTCGTTGAGGCAAAGTTTACGCCGGAGAAAACCGACCTACCAAAGCTCCCACGCCTGGGTATGCAAATGCTCATGCCTGCCGGCTTCGATCGCATCTCCTGGTTCGGTCCGGGACCACAGGAGACTTACATTGACCGC
Organism: Limisphaerales bacterium; assembly: GCA_044225555.1. Taxonomy (GTDB): domain Bacteria; phylum Verrucomicrobiota; class Verrucomicrobiia; order Limisphaerales; family JADLHS01; genus JADLHS01. The sequence continues at coordinate 9,869 of JBGAIM010000006.1, forward strand.
AAGGATGCCCGGGTGGGTCTGTACCAGGGGACGGTGCGCGATCAGTTTTATCGCGACTACGTTGAACCAGGCGAAAGTGGGAACAAGGTGGACGTGCGCTGGGTTGCGATCACGAATCAGAAGGGCGTGGGCTTGCTGGCGGTCGGACAGCCGCTGCTGAGCGTGAACGCAATGCATCATACCACCGACGATTTGCAGGACGCCGAGCACCCTTACGAGTTACCGCATCGGGATATCACGGTCCTGAATCTCGATTGGCGGCAACAAGGAGTCGGCGGGGATGACAGTTGGGGCGCGTGGCCACATGATGAGTTCCTGGTTCCGTGCCAGGAATACACCTACAGTTTCCGACTGCGCCCGTTTGATAAAAGCGAGCAACCGGGGGAACTGGCAAGGAAATCAAACTAACCGGACGATTCCGTCGGCTCGCGGGAAAATTCAAACGCGCAAGGTGCCGCCGGCCAGCAGGGCTTCAATATTCTCGAGTTCGAGGAAGCCATGAAGCTGCCGGATGCGGGTGGGATGACGCATTTTGCGGAGGGCCTTGGCTTCGATCTGCCGGATGCGTTCCCGCGTGACCCGAAATTGTTTGCCGACCTCTTCCAATGTGCGGGCATAACCGTCGCCCAGACCGAAACGCAATTCCAGCACCCGGCGTTCACGCTCGTTGAGACTGGACAGCACGTCGCCCAGCCGGTCCTTGAGCAGCGCAAAGCTGGTGATGTCAATCGGGCTCTCCGTGTTCTTGTCTTCGATGAAGTCGCCCAAGCTCGTGTCTTCACCGTCTCCGACCGGTGATTGCAGCGAAATGGGCTGTTGCGCCATTTTCATAACCGCGCGAACCCGCTCGACCGGGTACTGCATGTCCTCGGCGATTTCTTCCGCCGTAGGCTCGCGTCCGAAATCCTGGAGCAACCGCTTTTGCGCCCGCATGAGCTTGTTGATCGTTTCGATCATGTGAACCGGAATGCGGATGGTGCGGGCCTGGTCGGCAATGGCGCGGGTGACCGCCTGCCTGATCCACCACGTGGCGTAGGTCGAAAACTTGTAGCCGCGGCGATACTCAAATTTCTCCACCGCCTTCATCAGGCCCATGTTGCCCTCCTGAATGAGGTCGAGGAAGGACATGCCCCGGTTTGTGTATTTCTTGGCAATCGAAATGACGAGACGGAGGTTGGCTTCCACCATTTCGGTCTTGGCCTCGTTTGCCAGGGCAGTGAAATGCGTGAGCTGCTTATAAGCGTCCAGAAAATCCGTGTAGGGCATCCGGACAAACTCCTCGAGTACTTGAATCTTGCGTTGTTCCGACTCAATGATGGCGTGCTGATGCGCGGACTTCGCCTGGTGCTCCTGATCCGTGATGACCCGCCGGCTCGACTGGATCTTGTCGTGAATGTTCTCGGCCACCAGCGCCATTTCCTCGATGACCTTGTGCTTGAAATAGAATTTGCGGAAACCGGCTTCGAGTTTGGCGGCGAGCTTGCGGAGGGCTTTGGCCGCCCGCGAACGTTGCGCATTGTTGGTGGCGCTTCGCCAGGCGATGAAATGCTCGTCCACCTGATGGTCGAGTTCGCGCAGGAACTTGCTCAGTTTCCGCAGCGATCGCAGGTAGCCTTCGCGATTGTCCGCTTTCTTGTCCAGCACGACCCGGTCAAACCGCTCACGCGGCGGTTCGGCGGTGAGTTTGTCCGCCAGGGCGAGATGTTCTTTGCCGGTGAAGCCAAGCTGGTAAATGATCCGCTGCACTCCCAATTCCGCCTCCTCGATGCGTTTGGAGATTTCCACCTCTTGCTCCCGCGTGAGCAAGGGGACCTGGCCCATCTGCTTGAGGTACATGCGAACGGGGTCATCCAACACATCCAGGCGTGATTTCTCGTCTTCCTCCACTTCCGGCTGGCGGACGCGATCCACTTCGGCCTGATCCACAATTTCAATCTCGAGGTTGCGGAGCTTGACGTAGATTTCGTCCATGACCTCGGGCGAAATCAGATTGTCGGGCAGGGCATCGTTGATGTCGCCGAAAGTCAGGTGACCTTGTTCCTGTGCAAGCAGGACCAGTTCCTTGACCTTCTCGGCTACTTCAGCTGGTGAAGTGCCGGCCAACGGTTCGATACGCGGCACCGCAGCGACATCGCTGGTTTTGGTGCTGCCGTTTGCGGGGGCGGTCGAGATATGGTGGTGCCCGGCGTTGGGAACGGGAGGCATTTTTGCGGAGGCTCGACCAGACTTGCGAGAGGCGGACTTGGGCCCTGAGATACAAACCTTCTGCTTACGCATAGTGAGTCACAAACAAATCAGGTCATGAACTTTCTCTGGAACGGCTGTGGAATATGCTGGGGTTGCCGGAGCGCGTCAAGTGGCGAACCAAAGTTTTTGCCCGCGCGAATTGGCGCGGCGGGTTTTCTCGCCGGCGAGGCAATTCTCCGGTCCGAAATCAAAATGTTTCCGCCCTGATTCATCCTGCTCGTCACCGATCTGGTGCTGCGTGGGCGCACCACTTCATTTGCCGACCGGCACCGCCACCCCAACGTTGTCGCCCCCGGCGACGTCGGAGCCGGCATTGGCCGCCACCGTGTACATGAATGTATTCAAGATGGCATCCACGTAGCGAGTGAGGACCCGATAAGGGGAATAAGGCACGAAGACAATGTCCCGGGGCTGCAATTCCACGTCGGGCGCGCGGCCCTTGATGATTTCATTGTAATCCACCACGGCGATTTCCGGCGTTGTCAGTGAGCCCCGCACGATCGCCACTTGGGACAGGAATGCGTCCCGCAAGGGCCCGCCGCCGGCGGCAATGGCGGAAACCAGCGTGGGTTGGTCGGACAAAGGCATGGCCCGTGGCGAGCGCACCGCCCCGAACAAGTAGATTTCCCGCGCGGCGCCCGATGGCACATAAACAAAATCATCCGGCTGCAGATAGATGTTCTGCGTCATGTCGCCTCCCTCCAGCAGGCGTTGAAAATCCACCGGGAGCGACTGGCCGTTGCGAACGACGAAGGCGTGGCGCAGGTCTGCGAGATCCACCGTCGTCGCGGCTGAACTCGAGCGGGCGGTGCCGCCCGCCGCCGACATGGCTTCCAGCAAGGTCATGGGGGATGCCGTGGGATAGATACCGGGCCGGTTCACTTTACCCAACATCCAGACATATTTGCTGCCGACGGCCTTGAGGGTGACGGAGACTTCGGGCATGCTCATGTACTTATCCAGTTCTTGTTCGAGCTGCTTTTTGGTCTGGGCCATGGTAAGCCCCCAGACGTCCAGTCCGGGGAGCAGGTCAAAATAGACTTTCCCATCCGGGCCTACCGTCAGCAGGGTGCGCGAGGTCGGTTTGCCCAGCAATTCCACCTCGATCTGGTCGCCCGGACCGAGCGTGAACAGGTCCCGCGGCGGTTGCAGCAGGGTTGGATCCAGGGGCCGCTTGACGCTGACGGTGTTCAGGCCATTCGTCGAAAATCCATTGGGCCGGGGATCGAAGCGCGGGGCTTTGCTCCGATTGGGGATCTGGCAACCGGTGATCAGCGCCAGCACACAAGCAATTCCGCAAAGGGTGAATAACTTTTTCATGGGGTGATGGGGAATGGGGCGAAATTGGGGAACACGTAATTGCCGGTGGCGGTGACGATGGCAGCCTGGATAAACGCCATCGTCGCTCCATCAATGATTTCTTCGGCCCGGGCCCACGGACGGCGCGAAACATAGACGATATCCTTCGCCTCGAGTTTGAAGTCTGGTTGTTCGCCTGCCAGGATCGCCTTCGTGTCCACGACGAAGGTTTCCGGCTTGCTGATTGAACCGCGAACCACGAGTACGCGGCTTTGATAGGCTTTGTCCAGGTAACCACCGCGCGCCGTGATGACGCTGATGACACTGGCATTCGGAGTGTAGGCCACGACGCCCTGGCCGGCCACTGCGCCGACCACGAAAATCGCGTTCGCGCTGGCTGATGCGAAGTAGACGTAATCGTCCGGCTCCAAGGCGATGTTCTGGGAGAGTTCGCCCTGTTGAAACAAGGCTTCCAGATTCACATCCAGTCGTCGTCCGCCGCGGATGACGAAACTGTGCGACAGGTCGGCGAGTTCCACCGTGTTCTGATCAAATAAACCCGTTTGCAGTCCGCCCGCGCGCGCGATGGCTTCAATCATCGTGGTCGGACGCTCGAGCTGATACACACCGCTGTTGGCGATCGTGCCGAGCATGTAATACTTTTTGCTCCGGTATTGTGCCGGCGTGATGATCGTGCGTGGGCTCCGATAATACTTGCTGAGTTCGGAATCAAACTTGGCGCGCAGTTCGTCAACAGTGAGTCCCGTCGCCAGCACGTCCGCCGCCTGCAAAAAACTCACGCGCCCGTCCGGGCCGATGGCCACATCGGCACGGGCCGAGTCCGGCTGATCAAAAAGGGAAAAATTCAGAATGTCACCCGGCCCGAGGGTCAAACGCTTCTGCCACGCCGCGCGCATGGTGGGCGATGACACGGCCGAGAAGGTTCGATTGCTGTTCGTAACCCGAACGACGGATTTGGCCGGAGACGGCGATACCTCCTGGCCACGGGCGAATTCGCCGGTCAGAGCGAAGCTCAGGCCGACAAGGATGAGCAGAGATTTCTTCATAGTTCGAAAATCGGTTTAGGTTCGTGATTCAACACCGCACCTACGAGACGACATTTGGCATGGCGCAACGTTTGCAACTGTTGCCGCGTTTCCCGCACACTGGCCTTGCCACTGTCGGTCAGCCAGATCAACTGCGGCAGGCTTTCCGCCAACAGCACGGCTTCCGGCAGGGAAGCCGGCGGGAGTTCGACCAGCAGGACGAGGTTATCCATCCGACGCAATTGCGCCAGTGAGTTTTGCCATTCTTTTCGGTGCGCGAGGTCCCAGACCTTTCCGGGCAGGGGAATGTGCGCCTCAGTGACCGGCCGCGGCGCGACTTGCACGGCCTGGGACTGTGAAAAGGGCATCTCGGTCTGATCGGGCGAATCAAACCGCTTGCGCGAAGAGGTGCGCGCGCTTGGTCTGGAAAAATCCTGGGTCACGACGTTGGCGGGCAGCTCGGTCTTCAGCGAACCGACATCACCCGAGCGCGTCGAGACGGTCATCACCTGCAAACCACGTTGCTTCGCCGCGCCGACCAGCAACTCGATCCAGGTCGAACGTCCTTCGCCTGCCGCCGATGAAATGAATCCACAAACCAAGCCGCGATTCGGAGAGGCGTTGAGCTGGCCGGAAATTGCAGTCCACGTCCGAAAGGCCCACGCTTCCTGGTCCGTTGGCGACATCTGTTTGAGGTCACCCAACGAAGCCAGCACGGGCAAACCGGTTTCGCGCAGAACGTCGTCAACCGTCTTCAGCCGGCGATCCGCGAGTTCCTTGCCCGCCACTACCAATCCTGCCCCCAACATACCGATGACCAAGCCGGCGATGCCCGCCAGGACCGCATTGAACCATCGCGACGAGGAATCAACATCCGCAAGGGTGACCGGAGCATAGACGCGGTAATAACCCTGCGAGCTTTCCTGATAGAGTTGGGCTTCGCGTTGACGGGCGGCGAGTTGGGCCCGCGTTTTTTGCAAACCATCCAGTTGCGCCTTGATGGTGGCGTATTGCAGACCCTTCTCCGAAAGACCGGTGACCTTGCTTTGCAGCGAGTCGCGCAGTTTCGTCAATTCCGACATCTCCCGTTGCAACGTCATCTTGCGCGTCTGCAATTCCACGAGCCGCGAATACATCGCCACGACTTGCGGATTGTCGCTGTAACGGGCGCTGTTGACCGTGCCGGCACTGGCGGTGGTCAGTTGCTTTTCCAGTTCCGCAATCATCTTGCGCTGGCTTTGCACCAACGGATGCGCTTCGGTGTAGCGGCCATACATCTCGGTCAACTTGCTGCGGGCGGCTTCCAGCTTCTGGGCTACCAGATTCTGCTGGGTGATCTCATTTTGCAGCGTGGTGATTTGCAGTTCAACCAGTTCGACTTCAATGCGGGCGTTGTCGCTTCGCGCCATCACGTCGCCCAATTGTTTCACGTAGCCCTGTTTCTCGGCGTCGGGGTCGGCAAGCCTCTCGGTTTTCTGGAACTTGACCAGTTCGGCGTTGAGTTGGAGAAGTTGCTTGTCGAGGGCGACGAGTTTGTCGCTGCAAAACCGGTTCATCTGAACAGACTCGGCCACTTGCAACTGGCGTCCGACTTCGACCGCTTCATTTCCAAAAAGGTTCGCGAGGGCTACGAGCGATTTGGTGCTTTTGCCGGAGATGGTGAGTCCCACCAGGTCAGTTCCCGGAACCGGGGCAACTTGCATCCGGCCTTCAAGCGAACTTTCGCCGACCGGCGGCTGGCTCGCCGCCGCCACGCGCCGCCGCAGTTCCGGCGACTGCATGAGATTGACGAGCGTTTGCGGCGTGAGCTGGCGGGGGCGGTAAGCTTCGGTATCGGAACTCAGGGCGAGGGCGTTGGCCGATTCGCGGGCAAGGAGCGTGACCCGGACGTGATAATTGGAACTGAGGAATCCGAAAACGAACGCCGCCAGTGCGGCGATGCCAGCCGCATAACCGACCAGCCGCCGGTGTTCCTTCAAAGCGGCGACGAGCCGCCAGGGATCGAACGGAACTTTGGCCGGCTTCTTCAAATTGGTTTTTGGCCCGGTCGTATCGGTGATGGTTGTGGATGTTTTGTCCCGCGGTACGAACGCTTGATCGTCGCGCGCGGTGGCCGGGGTGTATTGGGCACGCTTCGCCCGCACCGCGCTGACACTGAATTCTCCGGCGGGTTCGTTCATGCGATGGCCAGGGTCTGATGACGGTTCATGTCGCGCACCACTGCGTCCACGGCTGCAAGCGTGACTTCTGAATACTCTTGCACCCACGCAAACTCAAGCGCGAGTTTTGCGACGCGGTTCAACTCCCGGGGAATCCCACCGGTCGCCTCGAAGGCGCACGCGACGGCTTCCGGTGTAAACAAGTCGCCGGCCTCGTGCCCGGCCGCCAGCAACCGGTGGCCGAGATATTGCGCGGCGTCTTCAAGCGTGAGCGGGTTCAGATGAAAGCGGAGGCTGATGCGCTGGTTGATGGCCGGCTGACGGGCGACCATTTCCCGCAACTCCGGCTGGCCCACCAGCACGACGGTCAATGCGCTGCGCCCGTTGCCGTTGAGGTTGGTGAGTTGCTTCAATTCACTCAACGTGGCGGCGGACATTTCCTGCGCTTCGTCAAAGATGAGTACGAGATGCCGGCCCTCCGCCCGAATCTCTTCCACCACTCTCTCAAATTGGCACCACCGCGCGGCTTTGGTTCGTTCGATCTTCCCCTCGCCGCACAGGAGCTTTTGCAGCGTCAAGCCCAGGAGATCATTAAAGCCGAAGGAGGAATTCTCGTGAGTTACCACGCGGAATTGCCCGCGATCCAGTCGGTCGGCAAACACGGCGCGCGTCAGAGTCTTGCCGCAACCAATCTCCCCGGTCAACAGGCCGAGCAACATGGTTTGCTCGCTCACGACGAAGCTCAGGCGCTGCAATGCCTCGTCGTGCGCGCGACCTTGAAAAAAGAAACGTGGATCCCAAGTCGGTTCAAAGGGACGTTCACGCAACCTCCAATGCTCCAGAAATTCCACGGCGCGAAAATCTAATCCGCATCATGCAATCGCGAAACCGGAATGAACCCCGACAATGCTTCCGAAGAAATACAAGCCGCCGGAAAATCCCCGGGCAGGTTCCACGAATTGTCACCGGGCTGATAAACAGGTGTGCCCTTTGTTGCCGGACTACCGCACTGCGCGTATCGGTTTCCCACGTTTAGAAAAACCGTTTAACAAACCAGGGAGACATGAACAGGGAAACTTTTGCCATCGGAATGTTCGAGTATGCGGGCATCGCTGCCTTGATCGTGGTCGTAATCTTTGCCGGGGCTTTTGACTTTGCCAGATCGCGCTTCGCCTGCGCCCGGCGCCGCCGGCCGGCCGTTCCCCCCCGAGCCCAGCGCGCCTCCAGTGAAACTCCCCGTTCGTCAGGCTTTTCAGAATGACCCGCAATCCCTCAGCGACCACAACGCTTTTCAATATTATGAATGAACAAATCCGTATCCTGATCGTGGACGACCATCCGATAGTGCGGCGCGGTATCAGCATGTGCCTCGCGCATCACGAACGGATTCTCGTCGTGGGTGAGGCCGCTGATGGACGCGAAGCGCTCGTCAAGGTGAAGGAATTCAAGCCGGACGTCGTGTTGATGGACATTGACATGCCGCAGATGAATGGCATGGCGGTGACGGATTTGTTGCGGCGCGAAATGCCGGACATCAAGGTCATCATTCTTTCGATGTATTCCAACACGGATTATGTCATGCGCATCATCGAATGCGGCGCGCGGGGATTTGTTTTGAAGGAAGCGCCGCCGCTGGAACTGGTGCAGGCGATTGAAATGGTTCACGCCGGTCAGACGCATTTCAGTCCGGACGTTGCCCGGGTGGCGCTCAATCACGTCGTGCGGGGCAGCGGCGAATCCACGCCCATGTCACGGCTGACCAATCGTGAACGGGAAGTGCTCGTTCACATTGCGGACGGATTTAGCAACAAGGAAATCGCGCATCAACTGTCCATCGGCGTGCGCACGGTGGAGACTCATCGTGAGCGCATCATGCGCAAGCTGGACATCCACACGGTGGCGGGCCTGACCCGGTTTGCGATTTCGCAAGGTTTGGTTTCGCTGGCGCCGTACCTGCCACGCCTGGTCGGCGCGCCCCAGTTGCACGCGGCCTGAACGGCTACTCGCCCTTGGGCCAGGTGGCATTGACGGTGCGAACCCACTCGTCAGCCATCAGTTGATTGCCGGCGTAGGTCGGGTGGACGCCGTCCCAGATCCAGTATTCCGCTGAAGCTTTCTTCACGGCGTCGTCGAACATCTTTTGGTAGTGAACCACAGGCGCGTGGTATTTCGCGCCAAGCTTTTCCACGATCGCCTGAAACTTCTTCAAGTGGCCCTGCCAGACATCCCACTTCTGACTCGTGGCTTTGCCGGGCAGAATGAACGGTTCGCCGAGAACTAACTTCACATTGGGCAAAGCCGCGACCGTGTCCGCGAGCAACTTGTCGTAGCCAGTCTCGAATTCCTCGGCGGAAACTTCCTTGCCATCGTTGAGCGGATGCCAGATGTCGTTCACGCCGATCAAAATGCTCACGACCGTCGGCTTGAGATCAATCGTGTCTTTCTGCCAGCGCTCCGCGAGTTGCGGCACCTTGTTGCCACTCACACCTCGATTGAAGAAAACGAGATTCCGCTCCGGATACGACGCGCCGTAGCGGGCGGCAATCAGGAACGCGTAGCTGTGGCCAAGAATGTGGTTCGGATCGCCGTTACGACCGCGCCCGCCGTCGGTGATCGAGTCGCCCTGGAACAAAATGCGACTCGCCGGCTTGAACAACGGCACGGCTGGCTGCGCGAGCAGAGCAGGGGAGCTGGTGGAAATCAACATGGCAAACAAGAGCAAAGCACGTTTCATAAACGGCGGGGAGTTTTGACGAACCCGGTTGGAAATGCGACAAAATGTTTTCGCGATGGGCAGTTACTCACATGACGCCGTCAACAGAATGTGTAGAAGAAGGAATTGCGCGGAAGGCGCGAATGAGTTCTGATTTAGGCGCGGGCCGAGTTGCGATTTGTCAATGGCCGTTCGTCGAGGTCCAAACTTGACGTTAGCCGTGCAGGCGACCGCTGGCAAATCCGGTGGCTTCCAAAACCACCCTCGGCCCGCATCTCTGTTCAAGCTTCTCAGACAATTAGCTGTACGCAAGGGATAGTTGTTGGCACCGCAATTTGGAATAACTGGTGCAAAGGTTTTTGCAATGACTAATTGTCCCGGCGTTTCGATTTCGATTTAATTGCGCGCAGATGATTGATTCCGTTTCAGAAAGTGCCGGGGCGGCTCCCGATTTGAAGAAGGCGCGTCGCCGCAAGTCGCCGTCGCTCGATCCGCATCGGGCTGACCGGTTGCCGCCGCACGCACCCGAGGCTGAGCAGGGGGTGCTGGGTTGCGTGTTGCTTTCGCCGAATGAATGCATGGGCACCTGCATCGAGAAGCTCAAGTCCGGCCCTGAAGTGTTTTACGACCTGCGGCATCAAACCATCTACACGGCGCTGGTGGAGATGTATGACACGCGCACACCGATTGACATCATCACCTTGCAACAGCGGCTCAAGGACAAGCATCTGCTCGATGAGATTGGCGGGATTCCGTACCTGAACGCCTTGCAGGACTCCGTGCCGTCCGCGGCCAACCTGAGTTACTACCTCGACATCGTGGAGGAGAAATCGCTCTTGCGAAAAATGATCCACACCTGCACCGATGTCGTCGGTCGCGTTTATGATTACGACGGGGAAGTGGACGCGCTGCTGGATGAAGTGGAGCGCGACATCCTGCGCATGAGCGAGTCGCGGGCGGAGGGCGGCATGGAGCCGGTGAAGTCGCTCGTGCACAAAGCGATCGGCCAGGTCGAGAATTTCTTCAATCGCCAGGGGGCGTTGGGCGGGCTCGGCACCGGCTTCGCAGATCTGGATCGCATGACGGATGGGTTGCACGGCGGTGAAATGATTGTGATCGCCGCGCGGCCTTCAATGGGCAAGACGTCTTTGGCGATGTGTATTGCTGAAAACGTAGTGCTCAACACCAAAGTGCCGGTGGGGGTGTTCAGTCTGGAAATGACCGCCGAGTCGCTGGTGCTGCGCATGTTGTGCTCGAACGCGCGCGTGAACCTGCGCAACATCCGCGAGGGGTTTATGACGGAGTCGGATTTTCCGAAGCTGACGAGTTCGGCGGGGAAGATGTCGAGCGCTCCGTTGTTCATTGATGACACGCCCGGACTTTCGATTTTGCAGTTGCGGGCGCGGGCGCGGCGCATGTGGCAGCAGCATGGCGTGAAGCTTTTTGTGGTTGATTACCTGCAGCTTCTCCATTCTACTTCGCGCCGTGCTCAGGAGAACCGGCAGCAGGAGATTGCCGAGATTTCCAGCGGCATCAAGGCACTGGCCAAGGAATTGAGTGTTCCCGTCATTGTGCTGGCCCAGTTGAACCGTGAGTTGGAAAAGGACAAGAGCCGCAAGCCGCGTTTGTCCGATTTGCGCGAGTCGGGTTCAATTGAACAGGATGCCGATCTGGTGGGTCTGTTATACAAACCATCCAGCGGTGAAGATGACGAAGGCGCCGCTCCGGAGGAGTCGGATGGTTTGCCGGTGAACCTGCTCATCGCCAAACAGCGCAACGGCCCGACCGGTGACGTGCATTTGACCTTTTTGAAACCGTACACACGATTTGAAAGTGCAGCGAAAGTCAGCGACGACGACGTTCCGGGGCAATGAGGCATCATTGAGGGCGCTGCTGCTTTTGTTGGGTTTGTGTTTCTCGTTCGCGTGGCTCCCGGTGGCGCGCGCGCAATTGATCGGCGAGGCGCGGGTTGCACGCATCGAAATCAAGCACGTCGGTCCGGCGTCCGTCAGTGACGAACTCATCCGGGCCAACATCCGTTCCAAGACCGGCGAAAGCTATCACGCCGTCACGGTGGATGATGACGTGCGGAATCTCTACGCCACCGGTCTCTTCTACAACATCCAGGTCACCCGGGCTTCCGTGGACAGTGGCATTGTGTTGACCTACATCGTGCAGGCCAACCCGCGGCTGACCGAGGTGAAGGTGGAAGGCAACTCCCGGATGAGCCTGTCCAAGATCCAGAAGAAGATTACCTCCAAGGTGGGCGAACCGTTGCAGGAACGGAAACTGTTCAACGACAGCCTGGCCATCGAGGAGCTTTACAAAAAATCCGGCTACCCCAGCACCGAGGTCAAGTACGTGTCGAGCATTGACGAGGCGACGGGCCGCGGCAGCGCCACGTTCAAGATCAAGGAAAGCCCGAAAATCAAAATCGCAAACTACGAATTCGAAGGCGTGACGGCGTTCTCGGAGGGAACCCTCCGCACCGAGATGCTCGGCTGGTGGCGGAAGAATTTCGCGTGGGTTTTCGGCTACGGGAAGTTCCAGGAGGAAAAGTTCGAGGAGGCGGAGGACAAACTGCGGGAGTATTACCGGGCGCACGGGTATATTGATTTTGAAATCAAGAATGTGGAATACCTCTACCCGAAGACCAACTCGCTGGTCATCCGCCTGCAACTTTTTGAAGGCCGCCAGTATCACGTCGGCACGGTGACTTTTGAAGGCACGACCATGCTGCCCACCAACGCGGTCAGTCCCGATTACAAACCGGGCAAGGCGCCCAAGGGCCCGGAGCGGGTGGCGTGGTCGGAGCGCGGGATGTTGAATCGTGATTTCAAGATGAAGGAAGGCAGCGTGTTCACGGCGGAGGGGCTGACCAAGGACACCCAGGCGGTGCAGAATTTTTACGACGGACGGGGTTACATTGATGTCGGGCGCAATCCGGCCAACCTCCAGGTGCGGCGCATTCCCAATACCGAGAAGGCGACAATTGATCTGCAATACAAGGTGGAGGAAGGTCAGAAGTCATACATCGAGAAGATCGAAATTCGCGGCAACACCAAAACGAAGGACAAGGTCATCCGGCGCGAACTCGCGGTTTCCCCCGGCGAGACGTTCGACATGGTGCGCGTGCGCGTCAGTAAATACCGGCTCGAGGGACTGGACTATTTTGCGAAGGTGGACGCGCGCCCCGTGCCCACCGATGTTCCCAATCGCGACGACCTCTTGATCGGCGTGGAGGAAAAGAACACGGGCAACCTGAGTTTCGGCGCGGGGTTCAGCTCGGTGGATTCCATTGTCGGCTTTGCCGAGATCACGCAGGGCAACTTCGATCTCTTTCACCCGCCTACTTTCACCGGCGGCGGTCAGAAGTTCCGCCTGCGCGTGCAGCTTGGCACGGAGCGGCAGGATATCATCGTCTCGTTTGTTGAGCCTTGGTTCCTCGGTCGCAAGCTGGCCTTCGCCACCGAACTGTATTCCCGGCGGTTGAATTTCCAGAGTCTCGACAATTTGTATGACGAAGCGCGCACGGGCGCGCGCGTGAGTCTGGAACGCGCGTTGTGGAGCGACTTCGTCCGCGGCAGCGTCTTTTACAACATCGAACAAGTCGGCATCCTGCTGAACGACGGCGTGCATAACTATGAACTGGCCTATGCCTCCGGGCCCGGCGGGCCCGGCGGTGGCTCCGGTCCGCCAGTGTTGATTTACCCAACTGCGCCCCAGGCGATTCTTAGTCAGGCTGGTTATTCACTCCTCTCGACCTTCGGCGGCACGCTGACTTACGATACGCGTAATAATGTTCGTTTGCCCAACGCCGGCCAGCGCACCGAGTTATTGGGGGAGATCACCTCGAAGTACCTGGGAGGCGAGCAGAATTTTTACAAACTGGAGCTGCAATCCGCTTGGTATTTCAAAGGTCTTGGGAAGGGGCATGTGCTGGAAATCGGCGGCCGGATCGGGGTCGCCAATGGGATTGGCGATGGCACGGTGCCGTTCTACGAGGCCTATTATCTCGGCGGACTTTACTCGTTGCGCGGATTTGAGTACCGCGCCATCAGCCCGCGCGAGTTGAATCCGACTCCGCCGGGCAACACCTATTTCTCAGAGCCGGTTGGTGGTAACACGTATTGGTTCGCCTCCGCCGAGTACAGCGTGCCGATCTTCAACAAGGACGACTCCGGTACCGGCTTGGGGGCACGAGCCGCCATCTTCTACGATGTGGGTAGTGTGGGTGCGGCCGCCTACGATCTCAATGCCAGTGATTACAGCTCGAACTGGGGGTTGGGCTTGCGCCTGAATCTGCCCATCGGCCCGCTGCGACTGGACTACGGCATCCCGCTGAAGCATGATCAATTCAGTGACGGCAAAGGGCGCTTCCAATTTGGCGTCGGCTGGCAACGGCCCTTTTGAACATGAGCTTTCCATCTAGCCATCCATATACTACTTGCGGCGGAACGACCGGTTTTCGGCTCCGAGTGATATTGGGTCTGGTCGGCGTTTGGCTTGGCGCGTTGGTGGCTACCGGCGCAACCAGCATCCGCCCGGAGCCGGGTGTTGCCAGTTTCGGCCCGCAATCCATCAGCTTTGAATCCAACTTGGGGCAGGCGGGCGACAGCGCCCGGTTCATTGCGCGCGGTCCGGCCTATTATTTTTCGCTCTCGCCCACGGAAGCCACGATCTCGCTGCGCAAATTACCGCCGGACCCGGCCGGCGCATCTGCCCTGCGGAATCGCGTCCGAACCGGAGAGGTCGTCAAGTTTCGTTCGGTGCGGCTGGAATTTCTTGGCGCCAATCCGGGAGCGGAAATTGCGGGCGAAGGCGAACAGCCCGGCCGGGTCAATTATTTCCTGGGCAATGACGTTGCGAAATGGCGGACAGGCGTGCCGCTGTATTCACGCGTTCGCGTGCAGGACATGTATCCGGGCATCAGCCTGCTTCACTACGGCAATCAACAACACCTCGAGTACGATTTTGAAGTTGCTCCCGGTGCGGATCCTTCGGCCATTGCGCTCCGGTTCAGCGGGGCGGATGGTCTCGCGCTGGACGCCCGGGGTGACCTGATTTTGAGCCTTGGTGAGGACGTGATCCGCCAGCCCAAGCCGGTCATCTATCAACAAGTCGGCAAGCAGCGAAAGGAGATTCCGGGGGGATATGTATTGACCGATCGCCAGACCGTGAAGTTTCAAATTGGAGATTACGATCATCGCCGGCCGCTGGTGATTGATCCGGTGCTGACTTACTCGACGTACTATGGCGGCACGGGTCGGGATGTCGCGTGGGGCGTGGCGGTGGATGCCAACGGATTCGTTTATGTGTCGGGTGAAACGATGGCCGGGCTGCCGACGACCACCGGCACGTTGACCAATCAATATGGCGGTGCCGCCACCGGCCTCCATGGTGATGCGTTTGTCGCCAAGTTTGACAGCAGTTTCTCGAACGTCATTTACCTAACCTACATTGGGGGTGATTTCGACGACGTCGGATTATCGTTGGCGGTGGACGCAACGGGAAGCGCGTACGTGACTGGTTACACGGACTCACCTGATTTCCCGCGAGCCAACGCGATCTTCAACCAGATCAGCGGGACGCCATATCCCATCATCAACTATTATCCGCTGGAGGTGTTTGTGACCAAACTTGGTCCGTCCGGCACGAATCTCGTCTATTCGACCTTTCTGGGTGGCAACGGACTGGATGTCGGAGTCGGCATCGCCGTGGACCCGACGGGTAACACGTATGTGGCGGGCTATACCCAATCGTCGAATTTTCCCACCGCAAATGTCACGGGACGGTTTGCCAGTTACAGTGGTGGATATCAAAGCGGCGACGATGCCTTTGTCACAAAACTGGGACCGGCCGGCACGAACCTGATCTACTCCATGTTCCTGGGCGGGACCAACTGGGATTGGGCCAATGATGTCGCTGCGGACGCGGCGGGCCTGGCCTACCTGACCGGATTCAGTTCTTCGACGAATTTTCCGGTGACCGCCAATGCGCTACAGCCGTGGCTGGCTGGGGGAGGGGCGGATGCTTTCGTGACGGTCGTTGGGCCGTCCGGCACGTTGATCAACTCCACCTATCTGGGCGGCGTTGGCACCAACGAAGGTTATCGGATTGCGTTGGATGCGGACTCAAACATTTACGTGACGGGCGTGACGGTCGGTGACTCGGCGTTTCCAACGACCGTGGGCGGGCTGAATCCGGGCGGTCTCTTTCGCAGCGGCAATGGTGGGACGCTGTGGACTCCCGCCAATGCTGGTTTGCAAAGTGTCCTCGTTTTTTCGCTGGCGATTGATCCAGCGACCCCGGCCAGAGTCTATGCGGGTACCGCCCGCGGCATCGCCCGCAGCACGGACGGTGGGTTGAGCTGGAATACGTCCCTCTCCGTCGCGCCGATGGCCCGGCTCTCCAATCTGGGCCCGACGATTGCCATCGGCTTGGTGCTTTCCATCGCCATTGATCCCCTGACGCCCACGACGCTCTATGCGGGTACTGGGCAAGGGGTTTTCAAGAGCCTTGATGGGGGCGACAACTGGTTTCTGAACAACACAAATCTTAACACCGCTTCCACCCGGGCCTTGGTCGTTGACCCGATCAACCCGGCAATCCTCTATTCCGGTGGCGAGTTTGGAGTTTATCGCAGCACCAATGGCGCGACCAACTGGCAGGCGGTCAACAGCAGCCTGGGCAACCAGACCGTGCGCGCCCTTGCGATAAATCCAGTGACGTCCACCACGCTTTATGCGGCGACGGCGGGCGGGATTTATCGCAGCGTGACGAGCGGTGCCGGTTGGGCCGCGTTCAACAACGGTCTGGGAAATCTTTCCGCCCAGGCGCTGGCGATTGACCCGGCCACCCCGGCGACCATTTACGTCGGCACGGCGGCGGGCGTGTTCAAGAGTCTCAACGGCGGAACGAACTGGAATGCCGCCAGCGTCGGCTTGACCACTTCCAATATCAACTCGTTGGCCATCAGCCCGGCGGCACCGGATACAATCTACGCCGGCACCACCAACGGCATGTTCAAAAGTCTGGATGCCGGCCAGACCTGGACCCGCCAGACCAACAGCTTTTCGATTTGGGACTTCCTGTGCGTGGCGGTCAATCCGCAGACACCGAATACGGTATTTGCTGGGACGCGGGGAACTAATTTCTACGGCGGTAACGATGTGTTTGTAACCAAACTCGGCGCCAATGGATACTCCGTCGTGTTTGGCGGCTCCGGTGATGACGAGGGCTGGGACGTGGCGGTGGGACCTTTGGGCCACGCTCACATCGTGGGTTCCACCGCTTCCACCGATTTCCCCACCTTGAACACTTTCGGCGCCCTGCGCGCCAGCAATGCCGGCGGGCGGGATGTATTGCTGGCGGAACTCAGCCAGGACGGTAGCGCGTTGCTGGGTTCCGCGTATCTGGGCGGATCGGGTTCGGAATACGGCAACGGCATCGCGCTGGATCTGACCGGGAATATTTACATCGTCGGGGAAACCGCGTCGGGGAATTTCCCGACGCTTGGGGCATTGCAGGGCACGTACCGCGGCTCGAAGGACGCGTTCATCGCCCGCATCGCCACTATCACGGTGAATCCTGTGCTCGGCATTCAACCGGCCGGCAGCCAGGTGCGATTGTCGTGGACGGCCTTGGCGTCTAATTTCAAATTGCAGGCGAACACCAACCTGCTGGCCACCAATGGCTGGCTGAACATCTTGAACTCGCCCGTGGAATCGAACGGCGTGTTTTCCGTCTCACTGCCGGCGACCAATTCCGTGCAGTACTTCCGGCTCTCGAATCCTTGAAACCGGCACGGGGAATGAACATTTTGGCCGGTCACCTTGTCTTACCCGCGTCAGGATTGACCCCGAAGACTCCAAAATGAAGTTGGCGAGCGGGGGGATTTCTGTTTCTTTATGCCTATGAACAAATCGTTTCGGATGGTTGGTCTGGTGGTGGCGGCGCTCATTTTCACGGCGCTGGCCGCCGAGGGGCAGAGCCGCATTGCCACGGTGGAGTTGACCCAGGTGTTCGAGAAATACTGGAAAACGAAGCGCGCGCGGCTGGCCTTGGCGGATCGCAAGGCTGATTTGAAGAAGGATCTTGATAACATGCAGGACGCGCACAAGAAGCTCGTGCAGCAATACCAGAAACAACTGGCGGATGCCAATGACCAGGCGGTCTCCAGCGAAGAGCGGGAGAAGCGCAAGAAGGCCTTGGAAGGCAAAGTCAAAGAGCTCAAGGAGAGCGAGGAAACCTTGAAACAGTTTGTCAGCCGCGGCGACGCGGAACTGGATCAACAGATGCGCCGCATGATGGACGACGTGCTCAAAGACATCCGCGAAGCCGTGGCCGCCAAAGGCAAGGCGGCCGGCTATGCCTTCGTGCTCGATTCATCCGCGGAGTCGCTCAGCAAGGCGCCGGTGGTGCTCTACAACAATGGGGAATCTGATCTTACCGCGGTCGTGATCGAACAGCTGAATGCGGCGGCACCTCCCGAACCGGCTGCGTCGGTAGAAAAGACTGGCGACAAAAAGTAGCCGCCGTCGCGGGCTTTAACTCTCGCTCTGCCGTTTCACAGGTGCTTCGTAAAGCAGCTGGTGGGATTCTTCGAGCAGGGCTGGGATTTTTTCGGCAAACGGACTCGCTGCGAGCACCGCCGCGAGTTTCATTTCTTTGGCGCGGGCGGCATTCTCGCCGGGAAACCAGTGGTCGGCCTGCCCGAGCAGGTTGTAACGCATCTTGCCCCAGCTTACGAGGTCGAGTGACTTCGCGTAGGTCCAGAGCCGCAGGATCTCGGTGACGTTGACCTGCCCCGGTACGTCGGTGTAACTCGGTAATCCTTCGAACCAGCGCGCGCACCAGTCCGCCCCCAGTGACCGCTCCATTTCTTGGCGCAGCTTTTTTTCAATCGGCGCAACCACCTCCGCCGCGCGATCGTAATGTTCCAGCATGGCGATATGCTCGTCGAAATCTGATGGCTTCGCCGCGCCACAACTGAGCGTATGCACCTGTGGCCGCGCCAGGCAGTAGAGATCGTTGAACGCCATTGGTGAGAGCGGAGCGCACAGCTTCACCAGTTTGGCCGGCGGCTCGTAGAGTTTTCCGCCCTTGTCGTTTGGGCTGATGATGAACACGCCCATGTCGCGTTGCGTTGCCGCCTCCACGCAAGACCAGTTGAGGTCGTTGACGAAATACCAGTGCAGATTGATGTAGTCGAAATCGCCCTGTGTGATGGTCTCGTTGATGATGTCCGTGGTTGCGTGGGTGGAGAAGCCGACGAAACGGCACCGGCCGTCCTTCTGCAACTGTCGCGCTGCTGCCAGTGCGCCGTCTTTCTTGAGCGACCAGTCGAGCAAATGTCGGTTATTGATGCCGTGCAAGGAGAGCAGATCCACGTAATCCAGCTTCAGGTAATTCATCGAGGTGTTGAAAACCTTGACGAACTCCTTGGCAGTCGCTTGGGGTGCGACTTTGGTTTGAACGATCAATTTTTCGCGCGGCAGTTTGGGCAGCACCCAGCCGAGTTGCATTTCGGACGTGCCATAACCGCGGGCGGTTTCGATGTGGTTGATGCCGAGTTCGAGTGCGCGCTGAATGGTGGCTTCGAGGTTGGCCTGACCGGTTGGTGGGATTTCCTTCGGGTCAACATCCTGCCATTTGTACTGGTAACGCATCCCGCCGCAGGAGATGACGGGCATTTGCAGTCCGGTGCGGCCAAAGCGGCGGTATTTCATGCGGGTGGATTATGCCAAAGTGAACCCGACGTTCAACGGCTTTCAGAATTCAATTGATTTTTCGGCAACGATTTCGCACATCAAGGGTGTCGGAAATAGCCAAAGGGTGTTTCCGGCAACTATGTCCCAAGACAACTCGAAGTTTTCTTTTTCGTTTCACCCTAAACTTCTCGACACGCTGCGCGGTTATACGCGGCAGGACTTCACCTCGGACCTCGTCGCCGGTATCACGGTTGGCATCGTGGCCCTCCCCTTGGCCATGGCATTTGCCATCGCTTCGGGGGTAAAACCCGAGGCGGGCATCTTCACGGCGGTCATCGCGGGATTTCTCATTTCCGCGCTGGGGGGAACGAAGGTCAGTATCGGCGGCCCGACCGGTGCCTTCATCGTCATCTTATACGGCATCTACGCCAAATATGGCGCCGAGAATCTTGCAATTTGCACCGTCATGGCGGGTGTGATTTTGCTGGTGATGGGGTTGGCGCGGCTGGGGACGATGATCAAATACATTCCTTACCCGGTGACCATGGGTTTCACCTCCGGCATCGCAGTGCTGATCTTCAGCACCCAGATCAAGGATTTCTTCGGGTTGAGCCTTGAAAAGGTGCCCTCGGAATTCGTCGAGAAGATGCGGGCGCTGTTCGAGCACGCGGGCACTTTCCAGTGGCCTACGCTCGTGTTGGCGGCCGCATCGCTTGCGATCATTGTGTTTTGGCCGAAGCCCTGGCAAAGGCGGGTGCCCGGCTCAATCGTCGCTCTGGTGCTGGGAACAGTTGCGGTCGTTCTCTTTCCCAGCTTGTTGCCCGTGGAAACCATCGGCAGTAAGTTCGGTGGGATTCCGCAGGCCCTGCCTTCGCCGCACATTCCGACCTTGTCCTGGGAAAACATCCGCAATCTTTTCCAGCCGGCCACCACCATCGCACTGTTGGCAGCCATCGAATCACTCCTGTGCGCGGTCGTGGCTGACGGCATGGTGGACGACCGGCACGATTCGAACCAGGAACTCATGGCCCAAGGCATCGCGAACATTGCCAGCCCGCTCTTCGGTGGTATCGCTGCCACCGGCGCGATCGCCCGCACGGCCACAAATGTAAAATGCGGAGCCCGCACCCCGATCGCGGGGATGATTCACGCCGTTACCTTGCTGGTCATCATTCTCGCGGCGGCACCGCTGGCGAAGTTCATTCCGCTGGCCACGCTCAGTGCGGTGCTCGTCAACGTTGCGCTCAACATGGGCGAGTGGCACAACTTTGGTCGTCTGCCTAAGTGGCCGCGGAGCGACGCGGTGGTCTTTCTTACCGCCTTCAGCCTGACGGTGATTGTGGACCTCACGGTTGCAGTCGAGATCGGGATGGTGCTGGCCGCCGTGCTCTTCATCAAACGTGTTTCTGAGACCACGCAAATCACCGCGGTGGACGAAAGCACCGAGACCGAGGGCTCGCAACATTCGCTCATCGGCCGGGAGATTCCCAAAGGCGTCATGATCTATCGCATCTTCGGCTCGTTCTTTTTCGGTGCGGCGGACAAGCTGGAGAGCGCGCTCAAGCGGCTTAAGGAGGAGCCGGATGTGCTCATCCTGCGCATGCGAAAAGTGCTCGCGATGGACGCGACCGGTCTGAACGCCCTCGAAGACTTGCACGATCGGTTGCGCTCACGCGGAAAGCATCTCGTGCTCAGCGGTCCGCACACCCAGCCCTTGTTCATGATGGACAAGGCTGGTTTTCTGGACCGGCTCGGCAAGGAAAACGTCTGTGCGAACATCGAACTTTCCCTGGCGCGCTCGCGTGAAATCCTTGGCCTGCCGCCCGCGCCGCCCAGCGATCCGTTGCACGCGGAGAAGCAAAAGATTGAAGCCGTGCGTCAGGAGTTGACCAGCGCTCTCGAACGCGCCGGCAAGGTTCTCAATGCCCCGACGAATGGAAGCCAGAATCCCCGCGAGCCCGAGTAGGCCATGTATCTGAATATCATCCAGCTCGCGGAATCGTTCGGCGTCGAGGAGAACGTCGTCGAGGGCTGGGTGCGTAACGAGTCATTGCCGGCCATCGAAGATCGCGGACGGTTGCTCTTCGACCGCGTCCAGGTCGTTGCTTGGGCGGCCGAGCGTGGGCGGGTGGCGAAGGCAGGTTTTCTCGCCCCGACGCGTCCTGCCGCGAGTCCCGGTCGCCGTATCGAATCACTGTTGCGCACCGGCGGCATCTGGCGCGATGTCCCCGCCGCGGACTTGCTCAATCTGTTGGAACGGATTGTATCTGGCTTGCCCGGGGCGACCCCGGATGTTCGCAAAATTCTTGCCCAACGGCTGCACGCTCCCGGAGGGATCAACTGGGCGACCGTCGGTCACGGATTGGCCCTGCCACACTTGCGTGCGCATGTGGCGTTGGGACGCGACTCCGGGTTGCTGGCGATCATTTTTCTTCGCGACGCGTTGACGCTTCCTGAAGCGCCACCGGATGGCGTGCCGGTGACGAGGCTGTTGTTCTTCATTGCACCTTCACCACGGGCGCATCTGGAAATGCTTGCGCAACTGAGCACCACGCTCACGCGCGGCTCGTTGCGTGGACTCCTGCTGCAAGGCGCTCTCGATTCGGAAATCTACACGGCGCTGGCCGCTGCGGAGGCGTCCGGGGCCAACCCGTCAGGGATGGAGGGCAAGAAGTGAACCCCGGTGGGCTGCTGTTGCTGGCGGCGGTTGCAATGCTCGTTGGAATTGCAAGCGCGCATAGTGCGCCGCGTGTGTGGCTGGCTGCTTCGTTGATTGGTGCGGTTGCCACGTTCGCCGCCGCCGTGGGCGTATTGTCAGGCGGCGAAACGTGGAATTGGCGCTCAGATTTTCTCGTGGGAGGCGAAACTGTCCAATTGCGGTTGGATGCGGTCAGCGCCTTTTTCCTCGTGCTGCTGGCTGTGCTCGGTGGCGCGTGCAGCACTTACTCGAACACGTATTGGTCGGACGCTGCGCATCCGCGTTCCGCGCCTTCGGGCCGGGCGTGGCTGACGGCGCTGCTTGGTTTCATGGGCTTGGTTTTGCTCTCGACCAACGGGCTCCACTTTCTCATCGGCTGGGAGCTTTACACGGTGAGCGCGTATTTCCTCATCACGCGCGAGCGGCAGAAGCGCGAGGTGCGGGCCGCCGGCTGGTTGTATCTCGGGGCTTCACATGCGGGCACGCTCTGCCTGTTCGCGTTCTTCGCGTTACTGGCGGCGAAGACAGGCGGCTGGGAACTCGGTCCGCTGCGGGACCGGACGGAGCTCGCGCCGTTGTTCTGGCTCGCGCTGGCAGGATTTGGTTTGAAGGCGGGCATGTTTCCGCTGCACATCTGGCTGCCGTCCGCCCACGCCAACGCCCCGAGTCACGTCTCTGCGATCCTCTCGGGGGTGACGATCAAGATGGGCATCTATGGCTTGGTGCGCTTTAGCGGTTGGTTGCTCGTGCCGCCGGCGGCTGGGTGGACGGTGGCGGTGCTCGGTGTCGTTAGTGCGGTGCTGGGTGTGGCCTTCGCGCTGGGCCAGCACGATCTCAAACGGTTGCTCGCTTATCACAGCGTTGAGAACATCGGCATCATTCTGATCGGGCTCGGCTTTGCGATGGTTGCGTCCGGTACTTCCGGCGCAAACGGGGCGGTGTGGGGACAACTCGCGTTGGCGGGAGGATTGTTGCACGTCTGGAATCACGGCTTGTTCAAGGCGCTCCTGTTTCTCGGCGCGGGTTCGGTGCTGCATGCCACTGGCACGCGCGAAATGAGCCGACTCGGTGGACTCTGGCGCGCGATGCCGTGGACGGCGGGCTGCTTCACACTGGGCGCCGCCGCTATTTCCGGATTGCCGCCACTGAACGGCTTCGTCAGTGAATGGTTGGTCTATCTCGGTTTGTTCGACGCGGTTGGCGAGCGCAGTTCGGCGGCCTGGTTGGCGGTGCCGGCGGCAGTGTTGCTGGCGATGACCGGGGCGCTGGCGTTGGCGTGTTTCGTAAAAGTCGTCGGCGTTGTATTCCTCGGTCTGCCGCGAACGCCGGACGCGACTCATGCTCACGAGTGTGATCAGTTCATGCGCGCGCCGATGTTGGTGCTGGCGGCGGCTTGTGTGGCCATCGGGTTGGCGCCAATTGTGTTCTGGCCGGCGGTCATGCGCGCGGCGGCGGCGTGGCAACCTGCGTGGGTGGGATTGGATGTGCCAGCACCTGTGGTCACGCTCGGTCTGTGCAATCTTGCCTTTGCCCTCCTCGGCGCGTTGGCGGCGCTGCTGCTGTGGTGGCGCGTGAATAAGAATGGTCTGAGCCGCGCTGTGACTTGGGATTGCGGTTATGCCGCCCCGACTCCGCGCATGCAATACACCGCCGGTTCGTTCGCCGGAATCATCACCGGCTGGTTCGCGTGGATTCTCCGCCCCGAACGGCATGAACATCCAGTGAAGGGGAACTTTCCGGCGCACGCCAGCTTTGCGGAACACACGCCGGAAACGGTGCTGGAGAAAATCGTTGAACCAACCGGCGGCGTGGTGATGTCGGTGTCCACCGCCGTGCGCCGGCTGCAACATGGCCGCTTGCAGGCCTACATTCTCTACCTGGTGTTGGGTCTGGCCGCGCTGGCGATTCTCGTTTTCGTTGGAGGTGCGAAGTGAGCTGGGGGAAACATTCAACATTCAACGCTCAACGTCCAATGCCCAAGGGCCGTGTGCTGGCCGCAGCCTTGAATGTTGAGCATTGGATGTTGGATGTTGAATGTTGTTTCCCGGAGGTGGTGCGATGACTATCGCGTTCGAAATCCTCTTGCGTCTCGCTGTCTGGCTGCTCCTCGCGCCGCTGCTGCCGGGCATTATCAACAAGGTCAAGGCGTGGGTTGCAGGTCGGCGCGGGCCGCCGGTTTTACAGCTTTACTACGACCTCGCAAAGCTCTGGCGCAAAGGTGTGGTGCTGAGCACGGCGGTTTCACCCGGACACATTGCTGGCCCGGCCATCGCCTGGGTGGCGTTGGTGGGGGCGGCGTTGCTGCTGCCGCTTGGACCCGGTGGCGCGGGCGTGGCGTTTCGCGGCGACGTGCTGTTGTTCGTTTATCTGCTGGCGATGGCGCGCTTCTGCACCTCTTTTGCCGCCCTCGATACGGGGTCGGCGTTTGAAGGGATGGGCGTGGCCCGCGAAGTAAGTTACGCGGTCCTGGCGGAAGCGGCGATCATCACGGCGTTGCTCACGCTGGGTTTGCAAAGCGGCAGTGTCTCGTTGGCGGAGATGCTCACGCCCTCGGCAGGCGCGGGTGCGGCCCTGCTGGCGGCCGGACTGTTCACGGTGCTGCTGGCGGAGAATTGTCGCGTGCCGTTTGACGATCCCAACACGCACCTGGAACTGACCATGATTCACGAAGTCATGGCGCTCGATCATAGCGGGCCGCCGCTCGCCGTCATCCTGCACGGCGCATCGGTGAAGCTGCTGCTCTTTGCCGTGTTGCTCGCCGAGGCGGTGTTGCCTATCGGTGAACTCTCAGCGCTGGGAGCCGCAGGTGTGCTGTTGGGCGCGGTGCTGCTCCTAACCGTCAGCGTGGGGCTGGTCGAATCGTTGCTGGCACGCTTTGCGTTTCGCCGTGTGCCGTTGCTGCTGACAACGGCGTTTCTGCTCTGCTTGTTTGCCCTGATGGCGGCGTGGCGGGGGACGGGGAACATTCAACATTCAACATCCAACGTCCAATCCTCAGTTTTCACCACGAACACGATTCCCGTTCCGGGCTTATCGCGCGGAGGGCGCGGCACATGAACAGCACCTTGAATCTGCTGGTCGGCCTCGCGATGGGGTTGAACCTGCTTGCGCTGGGCAGCAGTCGCTTGCCGTCCATAATTCGCGCGGCGGCGATGCAAGGCATGGTGCTCGGAGTTCTCCCGCTGTTGATGGAACAGGAGTTTCACTGGATGGTCGCGATGGTCGCGGTTGGCACGGTTGCGATTAAGGGCTTCATTATTCCGAATCTGCTGCGGCGGGCATTGCGGGCGGCGAACATTGATCGCGAAGTCGAACCGTTGATTGGGTTCATCCCGTCCTTGTTGCTCGGAGCGGCGGCGACCATCGGGGCGGTGGCGTTGTCGGGCGCGCTGCCGTTGCGACCCGAGCATGCCGGTTTGTTGCTCGTGCCGGGGGCATTCGCCACGGCGGTGAGTGGATTTCTTCTGTTGATGGGCCGGACCAAAGCGATCTCACAGGTCTGCGGCTATTTGATTCTGGAAAACGGCATTTACCTTTTCGGCCTGCTGCTCATTCGGACGACGCCACTGATCGTCGAGGCGGGGATTCTGCTCGATCTCACGGTGGGTGTGTTCGTCATCGGCATTATCGTGGATCGAATTCAGAAGGAGTTCGACACACTGGACACCCGTAAGCTGACCTCGTTGCGCGAATGAAAGAGATTCTCCTCATCGCGGTACCATTCGTGGCGGCGGTCGCAGCGTTGCTCTGGCCGAAGGACGAGACGCGCCCGTGGCTGCTGCCCGCGACCGGCGTCATGCACACAGTGCTCGCCCTGTGGTTGCTGCTGATCCCGCCGCCGGTCACGCCCGGTGCGTGGCTGGCCTCCGACGCGCTCGCGCGCGCAGTGTTGCCGGCGGTGTCGCTGTTGTTCCTCGTGTGTTCGGCCTATGGGGTGACTTACCTTCGTCTGCGCCGCGAGCGGAGCAATCGCATTTTTGTCGCCGCCTTGTTGGCTCTGTTGGGGTTGATGAGTCTGGCCTTGCAGGCGCAGCATCTGGGTTTGCTGTGGGTGGCGGTGGAAGGGGCAACTCTGGCCACCGTGCCGCTGCTGCATTTCAATCGAACGGCGCGGGCAGTGGAAGCGGCGTGGAAATACCTGCTCATTGGCGGGACGGGCGTCGCTTTGTCGCTGCTCGGTTCGTTTTGTCTCGGCTACGCGTCGCTGCACGAGGGCGGCGGTGGAGATTTGACTTTTGCCGCGCTGATCGCACAAGGCACGACGCTATCGCATCCTTGGGTGTTGATTGCA
The DNA here is from genome assembly GCA_044225555.1 of Limisphaerales bacterium. GTDB lineage: Bacteria > Verrucomicrobiota > Verrucomicrobiia > Limisphaerales > JADLHS01 > JADLHS01. Next base: position 36,035 of record JBGAIM010000006.1, read on the forward strand.
TGGGTGCTGTTGTTGACCGGTTACGCTACCAAAATGGGGCTCGCGCCGATGCATACCTGGAAGCCAGATGCGTACGGCGAAGCCTCGGGCATTGTCGGTGCGCTACTGGCGGGCGGGATGACGACGACAGCGTTTGTGGCGGTCTTGCGAGTGCGGCAGGTGGTGGACACGGCTGTTGGCGATGAGGTGACCGGACGGACGCTGCTGGTGCTGGGGTTGTTTTCGATGGTGGTGGCCGCGTTGTTTCTGCTTGGCACGCCGGACTTCAAACGGATGCTCGCGTATTCGAGCGTCGAGCACATGGGTATTCTGAGTGTGGGTGCCGCACTGGGTGGTGTGGGAGTTTGGGCCGCGCTGTTCCATCTCTGGACCAACAGCCTGACGAAGGGCGCGCTATTTCTGAGTGCTGGCAACATGCGCCGTGCCGCCGGCGCCAGCACAATGAGTGAAGTGTCAGGCATGGCCGTGCTCACACCGCTGTCGGCGAGGATTTTCGTCGTGGGCGTGTTGGCGGTTACGGCGTGCCCGCCATTCGGGCCGTTCTTCAGCGAACTGCGGATTGTGCGCGCGGGCTTTGAATCTGGTCACGGGGCGGCGACGGCGGTCTTTCTGGGCTGCCTGTTGTTTGCGTTCTTCGGGCTGACGCGGCTGGTATTTGCGATCACGGATGGACGACCACGGCGCGCGGCGAGCGCAAACGCGAGTCGGTTTCGCGAGACGGTCGGGGTCATCGTGCCGCCACTAGTGTTGCTGGGCTTTTCACTGTGGCTCGGCCTGGCGACGCCGACGGTGCTGCGTGACGCGTGGACGGCGGCGGTTCAATCCCTTCTCCCGGCGCCATGAATTCAACGCAATCATTCGCGATGCTGGGTAATGCGACGAGCCTGCCGTGGGCCGAGGTGCCGGAGTGGCCGGTCGAGGCGTTCGTGGAAGCCGTGGGGGTGGAACTGGAAAACGGCGCCCGGCTGTGTACGTGGTTGGGTGTGCCGGAAGGCGATGCCACACGACTCTTGGCGGTGCTGGCCTATGATGCGGACAACACGCTGGCCGCAGGTCGCAGTGAACCCGTGCAGGGCAGCTATCCTTCACTCACACCGCGACACGCCCAAGCGCATTTGTTCGAGCGCGAGGTTTGGGAGCAACACGGACTCGTGCCGGTGGGCCATCCCTGGCTCAAGCCGGTGCGGCGGGAAGGTGGCGACGCGCCGGCACTCGGAGAGTTCTTTCAGGTTAACGGGCGGGAGATTCATGAAGTCGCTGTTGGTCCAGTTCACGCAGGCATCATCGAGCCGGGACAATTTCGGTTTCAATGCAACGGTGAGGAAGTGTTGCATCTGGAAATCGCGCTGGGCTACCAACATCGCGGAGTGGAAGAGGCTTTGGCGGGCGGGCCGCATCGCGCCACGATGAGTCAGATGGAAACGGTGGCGGGCGATTCAACCATTGCGCATGCCACGGCGCATGCGTTGGTGCTGGAATCACTCGCGGGAAGCGAAGCGCCAATGCGAGCGCAGTGGTTGCGAGCAATCGCACTGGAACTGGAGCGGTTGGCGAATCACACTGGCGACCTTGGAGCGCTGGCTAACGATGTGGCTTTCCTGCCGACTTCGGCGGCCTGCGGAAAGATTCGCGGCGATTTTCTCAATCTCACGGCGCTGTTGTGCGGAAACCGATTTGGCCGGGGGCTCGTGCGTCCGGGCGGTTGCCAGCATGAATTGGAATCGGAGCGCGCAAAACAGTTGCTCGAACGATTGCGCCTCGCACTCGCGGAGTTGGATCAGGCGGCGGCGTGGTTGTGGGATGCGTCGTCGGTGCGCGCCCGCTTCGAGGGCACGGGGGTGGTTTCCAATGAGCAGGCGACGGACATCGGACTCGTTGGCCCGGCGGCGCGCGCGTGCGGGCTGGTGCGTGATGTTCGCTATGATCATCCGGCGGGTTGGCATCGCTTCGCGCAAGTGCCGGTGGCGGTCTGGCCGGGAGGCGATGTGTTTGCGCGTGCGCGGGTGCGCTGGTTGGAGTCGCAGCGCTCCGGCAAGTTCATCGAAGAACAGATCGTTGCTCCGCCGGAAGGGCTGTTGCGGACGGACGTCGGGCCGGCGGCGGCGGACACGCTGGCAGTTGCGTTGGTCGAAGGCTGGCGCGGCGAGACTTGTCACGTGGCGCTGACGGATTCTGCCGGACGCTTTCGTCGTTACAAGATTGTGGATCCGTCATTCCACAATTGGACCGGATTAGCCTTGGCGCTCCGCGGACAGGCGATCTCGGATTTTCCGGTCTGCAACAAGAGTTTCAATCTTTCATACTGCGGTTTTGACCTCTGACGATGTTCGCCCACGACACCATCTTGAACCGGTTGCGGCACGGCTGCCAGACGATGGCCTATCCCGATGGTCCGCCACCCGCGCTGCCGGATCGGCATGGCGGGGCGTTGCGGGTGGATGCGACAAAATGCAACGAAGGTTGCAGCGCGTGTGTGCCGGTGTGTCCGACGCAGGCCATTACGCGAAGTTCGGGGAGTCCGGTCGCGCTCGATCTCGGTCGTTGCGTTTTTTGCGCGGCGTGCGTTGAGGCTTGTCCGACGCAGGCGATCACGCAGACGCGCGACCATCGGATGGCGGTGCGGCGGCGCGAAGACCTGGTGCTGGGCAGGACGGGCGAGGAAGAACTGCGACTCGCGGCTGCGCTGGATGAGAAGTTAGGAAAACTCTTTGGTCGCTCGTTGAGATTGCGACAGGTGAGCGCGGGCGGGTGCAATGCCTGTGAGGCGGACACGAATGTGCTGGGTACGATCGGCTGGGATTTAGGACGCTTCGGCATCCAGTTTGTGGCGTCGCCGCGCCATGCGGATGGGTTGTTGATTACCGGCCCGGTAAGTCGCAATATGGAGTTGGCGCTTAAGAAAACGTATGACGCTGTCCCGCCACCCAAACTGGTCATTGCCGTGGGCGCGTGCGCGATCGCCGGTGGACCGTTTGTCGGTCACTCACAGGTGCGCGATGGCGCGGCGTCGGTGGTGCCGGTGGATTTGTTTATTCCCGGGTGTCCGCCGCATCCGCTGACCATTCTGGATGGCCTGCTGCGCGTGTTGGGACGGTTGGAGAAACCGTGAGGGTTTGAGCTTATGAAAGAACTCATGCAAAAACTGCTGAAGCTTCAGACATTGGAATTCAGTGAGCCGAAGAACGAGGCCAATGCCACGTTGATTACGGAACTACGCGGCAAGATTCCACCGCAAATTCTGGGGCACTACGATCGCTTTCGCGCCCGGGGCAAGAAGGGCCTCGCCGCAGTGAACAACCAGGTCTGCACCGCTTGCCACATGCGACAGCCTCTCGGCGTGATCATGACAATCAAGCACGGGCAGGACATTCAATTGTGCCACAGTTGTGACCGGTATCTTTATCTGCCCGAGGAGACGGAGAATTCGACCGAGACGGTGTCGGGCAAGTTGAAACCGGTCCGCGTGGTGCGTCGGCGTAAGAAGAGCAGCGAGGGGACGGAAGCGAAGATTCCAGCCGAGCTTCGGGTGAGTTAAGATTCTCCCGATTGTTTCTCAACCCCAACCTAACCAGCGTCCGCCGTGATAGGTGAGGAATGCGAGCACCCACGCCAGAGCGCCCATGTAGAGCCATTGGAAGAATGGCCACTTCCACGAGTTGGTTTCCCGGCGGACAATCGCCACGGTGCTCACGCATTGCATCGCGAACACGTAAAAAACCATCAGGGTGATGGCTGTCAGTGTCGTGTAAACCGGCGTTCCGTCCGAGCGCTTTTGTTCGCGTAAACTTTCCGCCAACGCTTTGGTCGCCGCGTCGGAATCACCCGCGCCCACGTTGTAAACCGTGGACATGGTGCTCACGAAGACTTCGCGCGCTGCAAACGACGCCACGATGCCGATGCCGATCTTCCAGTCGAAGCCCAGTGGCGCGATGACCGGTTCGATGGCGCGGCCCATCATACCGGCGAAACTGTGGCGAAGTTTCTCACCGGCCTCTTGTTGATCCAGCGCATTCAGTTGATCCGTCCTGGCCAGTTCATTCGAGACTCCCGTTGGCAATCCGTCGCGGAACGATTGCTCCAATGCCTGGCGCTTTGCCGCGAATTCCTTTTCCACCTCCTTGCTCCCGGGAAAAGACGCGAGCGCCCAGAGCACGATATTGATGGCAAGAATTACGGTGCCAGCACGTTTAAGAAACAGCCAGGCGCGATCCCACATGTGTCGTGCCACAATGCGGAGCAGGGGCCGTTTGTAGGGTGGCAGTTCCATGATCAGCATCGGCGTTTCGCCCTTGAGCAGCGTCTTCTTGAAGATCCACGCCATCAAAAGGGCCACGATGATGCCAAGCAGATACATTGAGAGCATCGTCAGACCGGCCAGCTTGAAGAAGCCAAACACCCGTTTGTCCGGGATGCACGCGCCGATGAGCAGCGTGTAAACCGGCAGGCGCGCGGAGCAACTCATCAGCGGGGCGACGAGGATCGTTACCAGCCGGTCTTTGGGGCTTTCAATCGTGCGCGTGGCCATGATGCCGGGAATCGCGCAGGCAAACGAACTCAGCATCGGAATGAAACTCTTGCCGTGCAGCCCGACCTTGCTCATCAGCCGGTCCATCAAGAACGCGGCCCGCGCCATGTAACCGGTGTCTTCGAGCAAGCCGATAAACAGGAACAGCATCAGGATTTGCGGCAGAAACACGATGACCGCGCCGACCCCGGCGACGACGCCATCCACTAACAGGCTGTGTAAGTCGCCCGGCGGAATCAACGCGCCAATTTTATCACCGGCCCATTTGACGCCGCCTTCCAGCCAGTCCATCGGATAGCCGGCAAACGTGAAGATACTCTGGAACATCACCGCCATTACGAGGACGAAGATGAGCGTGCCCCAAACCTTGTGAGTGAGGATGCGATCCAGCTTGTCGCTGATGGTTTCGCCGGGTGGTGCCAGTTCCGTGGTGACGGTTTGTTGGATTTCGGCGACCCGCCCATAACGCCATTCGATGGGCGCACCGCGCCAATCCACGTTGGCGGCATCGAGCCGCTTGCGCGCATTAGCGACAGCGTCCTGGATTTTCTGTGGATAATGCGTGGTGCTGGAAGCTAACGCCTTCTCATTGCTCAACAGCAGCAACGCCTCGGCGGTGGCTTGCAGGCGACGTTCCTTGAAGGTTTCTGCCAGCAGATCGGCCAGGTTTGTGGCCTCGATGCGAAACAGACCGGGCAACTGGCAGAAGAGGTGCGGCTTGATTTCCCGTGAGTCCTTGAGTGTGACCAGAATTTGATCACGCAACTCGGAAACGCCCTGGCTGCTGCTGGCAACCACCGGCAACACGGGTACGCCAAGTGACTCAGACAGTTTTTTCGTATCAATGGCGTGCCCGAGACTCTCGGCCACGTCCACCATGTTCAAGGCGAGAATGGTTCGATGGCCGAGTTCGATGACCTGGGTCGCGTAGTAAAGATTACGCTGGAGATTTGCGGCATCCACCACCACGACGATAACATCGGGTGCGGGCAATTCCGGTAGCCGCGCGAGCAGCACGTCGCGCGAAACCTGTTCATCAAGCGAATTGGGACTAAGACTATAAGTGCCGGGCAGGTCGAGGACGCGAATGTTGGCGTCAGCCGAAGTGCCGAGGAGTTTGCCCTCCTTGCGTTCAACTGTGACACCCGCGTAATTGCCAACCTTGGCCCGCAGGCCCGTCAGCGCATTGAACAACGTCGTCTTGCCGCAATTCGGGTTGCCGGTAAGGACAACGTAGGTCTGGCGGGATTCAGCGCGCGAACGATTTTGCTGGGGGTTTTCTGGCGCGCTGTTCGTCATAGATTCGACCGCATGGTAGCGTTTCCCGGGGAGACCTATTTACGGTGGATTGCGATTCTTTGTCGGTGGTTTGCAATGCCGAGCCTTCGTTGACTCTTTGCCGTCACCGCTCGCCTGAAAGTTTGACAAAAATCTGTTCGGCTTCGTGTTTGCGCAGCGTGAGGTTGTAACCGCGCACCTTGATTTCAACCGGATCGCCCATGGGCGCAAAGCGGACGAGTTCGACCTTGGTGCCGACGAGGAGGCCCATTTCCATGAGACGTGGGCGGCTGGCGGCGGGGAGTTTGATCTCGGTGACGGTGGCGGTAGTGCCCAGGGCGACCGAGGTCAGCGGTTGTGGGGCCGGGGGCATGAGCGGTCAGCGTTTCTTGGAAAGGGGTTCGACGAGGATGGCCTTGGCCAGGTCCTGGCTGAGGGCGACGCGGGCATTGCAGACTTGGCAGATCAGGCTGGGATGACGGCTGACGAGGCGGATGCGCTGTTCCTCGCCCAATCCCATCTCGCGCAGGCGCCCGATGACGTCCGGTTGCGCGGTCAGTTGCTTGATGCAAACCACCGTGCCCGCGTCCACCGTCGAAAGCGGACAGGTCGTGGCTTCCGCGCAACAGTCCGCGGCAGAGGGCGTGGGTTCGTCACCTTTTTTCACTGGGGCGAGCGTAAATCAGGGGGCCGGGGCTTGCAAGGCGGCTTTTGAATCCGGGCGGGAAATTGTCCGCGAACGCGCGCCACAATTCTTTTGCATTTCCTGAAAGCGCCGCCCAAACTCGGCGCGTGACTTTGCCACTGGCGCTCGTGTTCTATGAGGACTTGATTCCCGGCAGCCAATTGGTCAACCGGCTTCAAGATTCCCAGTATCGTGTGCAGGCGGTGTCCAAGCTGGACGAACTGACCGCGTGCGCGGCGAGCGCCGGGCCGATGCTCATATTCGCCGATCTGGTTTCCAAGAGCGGCGACGTTTGCGCGGTCATCCGGAAATTACGGGCGGAACCGACGACGGCCCATATTCCCATCATCGGGTTTGCTGATGACGCGGAGGAAGCTTTGCAGGCAGCGGGGAGGGAAGCCGGTGCGGCGCTGGTGGCGGCGGACTCAGTTATTCTGACCCATCTTACACAGTTTATCGAGCGGGCTTTGCAGGTGGAGTGAGCGGATTATTTCTGCTGTCGCGGAGGCGGTTCGACAAACAAAGGCTTGACCTCGCAAGAACAAGTTCTTATTGTCGCTTGCGTTGCCGCAGTTACCACCCAATGAATACAACTTGGTTACGCATGGAAGCGTTAGCCCTGTCTTCATGGGATGATTGTGCGCGATCATCAGGAGAGAAAATATGGCAAGTGGCAAAGTAAAGTGGTTCGATAACAAAAAAGGGTTCGGCTTCATCGCCCAGGAAACAGGCCAGGATGTTTTTGTTCATCATACCTCCATCGTGGGCGGGGGCTTCAAGACATTGAACGAAGGCGAAACGGTGACGTTCGATGTCATTTCCAGCGATAAGGGTTTGAAAGCCCAAAACGTTCAACGCGCCCAAGCCTAGGCGCTTCAGCGTTCGGGATTTTCCACTGCCCGTGGAAAATTTGCGTCGCCTCGACATCGCGAGGATGTCAGGCTGTCCCCATGTCGAGTTCCCCGGCGTCGCGAATTCGTAGTCTCTATGTGCATGTTCCCTTCTGCGCGCAGAAGTGTGAATATTGCGCCTTCTTTTCGGAGGCCTCCAGCGGCGAACTGATCAACCGTTACGTGGCGGCGGTTGAGCGCGAGTTCGAGTTGGTGGCCCACGATCTGGAGCCCCGCACGATCTTCTTCGGTGGCGGCACGCCTTCGTTGCTGAACCTGCGTCAGTGGGAAGGCATCCTGCGCACCATGGACCGGTTGGCCCTCTTGGGCGCTGAAGAATTCACCGTGGAATGTAATCCCGCGACCGTATCGCTGGACAAAGCGAAACTCCTGCGTTCCTGCGGCGTGAACCGGGTTTCCATGGGTGTGCAGTCGTTGGACGAAGCCTTGTTGGACCGCCTGGGCCGCGTTCACTCTCGTGAAATGGTGTTCAAGTCATTCGATATTCTGCGACAGGCGGGCTTCGATAATATCAACCTTGACCTGATGTTTGCGATTCCCGGGCAGACCCGGCAGGTTTGGCGTGCCACGCTGGACGAGGCGCTGGCCCTGGGCAGTGAACATCTCTCCAGCTACGAAGTCATCTACGAGGAAGATACGCCGCTTTATGCTCAACTGAATGCCGGGGAGTTCGATGTGGACGAGGATCTCGCCTGCTCAATGTACGAAGAACTGATCGAAAGCGCGACGGGAGCTGGCCTCCAGCAGTACGAAATCGCCAACTTCGCCCGCAACGACGCCCGAACTGCCCTTCGTAACCCGGAGGCTGGAACTTCGAGCATCCCTTCGCGCGCTTGTCGGCATAACGTGAACTATTGGCGTGGCGGGTCATTCTACGGTCTGGGTCCAAGTGCTACGGGTTATGTGCGGGGCGTGCGCACCAAGAACTGGGCGAATACGCAGCTTTACTGTGAGCAACTGGAGAAGGGCAAACGAGCGGTTGAAAGCGCGGAGGAACTGAAGCCACTGGCGCGCGCTGGTGAAACCGCAGCTTTCGGGTTGCGGATGAATGCCGGTTGGGGCTTCGATGAATTCCAGCGGGTGACGGGCCAAGATCTTCGCCAGGATTGGCAGTCGGATATGACCAGACTGGTGGAGCGTGGCTGGGGATTGCTTGTGCCGGATGGGTTTCAACTCACACGCCAGGGCCTGCGATTTGCGGACGCAGCCGCCGAAATGTTTTTGCGCTAATTTTTGGGGTTATCGGCGGTGGGCGAGCCGATTTTTTGAAGAAAGAAGCTGGCAGTTGCCAACAGGACGACGGTGCATACGAGATAAGGCAGGGGGGGCAGGTAATGCAGCGTGGTAGTGGCAAATATCGGTCCCAGGATTCGCGCCAGACTTCCGGCGCTCTGGGCTACGCCGATGGTTTCACCTTGCTCATTCCCTGGTGTCAGGTTTGAAAGCAGCCCAAAGAGTGGTGGACGCGTCAGAGCGCTGCCGACGGATAGCAGTGCGAGCACCCCCAGCATCAAGAGCCAGGGCAGGCCTTCGGGTCGAATCAGTGTTCCCCAGGAAAGCGCGACGGTGCCTTTTATGAAGGGGATCAATCCCAAACTCACGGCGGTGAAGACCAAACTCATGACGATGAGCTTGGGTTCACCCAGCTTCTTGACCAGCCGCCCAATAGCGCCACCCTGGACAAAAGCGCTGATGATACCGCAGTAGGCGAACAGGTAGATTACCGTGCTCGCCGAAGCCTCGTCGGTTTGAATATTGAGGTGAAAGTTGTCGCTAACCAGCAGGGGCAACGTGCTCTCGAAGCAACTGAAGCAAAAAGTGGCCAGAAAAAACACACCGACCAGCAGGCCGATGCGCGGTTTGCCAAGGGTGTGGGCCCATTGATTCAAGCGCGGTCGAGGGGCCACGTGTTCCGAGGTGGGTTGGCGGCTCTCGCGCAGGATGAACAACGCCAGTAGAAAATTGGCAGCGCAGAGGCCAGCGGCGACCCAGCCGGGGCCGGAGTTCCCTAAGTGCTTCCAACTAAGCCCGCCGATGAGTGGGCCGAAAATGAAGCCCAACCCGAAAGCCATGCCGATGAGCCCCATTTTCTTGGAACGCTCTGCTGGTGGAGTGATATCCGCGATGTAAGCCTGGGCGACAGTGATGTTGCCACCACAAACGCCAGCCAAGGACCGGGAAAGCACCATCAACCAAAGTGCTGCGTCATGATTCTCCAAACCGCAACTGAAGCCAAATAACACGTAGGAGAAGGCTGCGCCCAGCGTGCTGACCAGCAGCACGGGGCGGCGGCCCATTCGATCCGAAAGCCGGCCCCAGATCGGGGCGAACAGAAACTGCATCGCCGAGAACGATGCGATGATGAGGCCGATGACGAGGCCGTGTGCGCCAAAGTGCTTGCTGAACATGGGCACGAGCGGCACGACGATACCGAACCCGATGAGGTCAATGAAAACGGTCAGCCAGATGATGAGCAACGAGGGCTTCTTCATCATTCAGCAGCCGGCAGGTTGCGCCGGAGAGGTTCGTTCCGCAAAAACATTGGGCGAGTCTAGTGACGAACTTCGGCGAGTCAAGGGAGGCGCTTGTCTTGTTCTCCGACCGGATTTGTCCCGGCGTGAGACATCCGGCCCGACCGGAAAAGTGAACTTGTTGGATTCTGAAAGAATTAAAAGTTTGGCTTCCAACTTGCAGCATCCGGGGAGCGACCATGTGGGCAAAATAGATTATTTCCATTCAAACGATGCAAACGAAACAAGCGGAACCAAAAGATAATCGGAAACGAATCCTCCTGGTGGACGATCACGCCGTCGTGCGGTTCGGGATCGCCCAACTCATCAACCGGCAGAGCGATCTCGTCGTCTGTGGCGAGGAAGAGGACGCACGCAAGGCGCTCGATGCCATTATCCGCCTGAAGGCCGAACTGGTGATCGCCGACTTGTCGCTCAAAGACAGCAGCGGGTTGGAACTCATCCGTAACATCAAAGCCCAGTTTCCTTCGATCCCGATCCTGGTGGTCAGCGTTCACGATGAAACGGTCTATGCCGAAATCGCCTTTCGCGCCGGTGCGCTCGGCTACCTGATGAAACAGGAGGCGCTCGAAAAGATTGTCACGGCCATCCGGCGGGTGCTGAGCGGTAGTGTTTACGTCAGCGATGCGCTCGGGGCCAAGATGCTCCAGCAACAGGTGCGCGGACACACGGACGTGCAGCAACCAGCCATCAAGTCGTTGAGCGATCGCGAAGTCGAGGTCTTCCATCTCATCGGCCAGTGGAAAAAGACGAAAGAGATCGCCGGCGAACTGCACCTCAGCGTCAAGACCGTCGAATACTATCGCGAACAGATCAAGCGGAAGCTCAATCTGAAAGACGCCTCCGAATTGACGCAATACGCCACGGCTTGGGTGCAGCGCGAAGTGCCCGCTTAGAGAATTTGGTTCCTGCGAAACAGTCCCCGCCAGACCGGTTCTGGTGGGGATTGTTTTTTTTGCCTAGGGCGGGTTCGCCGGTTGTGCCGGCTTCAACTTGGGATCATCAAGATCAAGCCGGTAAAGGATCTGGTTGTAGTCGTAGCGTGGTGTGGGCGGCGGCCGGTCGGCGAACTGCTGGGTAAATGTCCCTTCAAAGATCATCACGGGCGAATTCGTGGCCGTAAATTCTGGGTGAATCCGCGGGTTGTAGAATGTGTAGTTCTCGTTGCTGATAATCTTGACGCTTGGTCCCCAAGGTCCAGTCGGCGTGGCTGCTTCCGCGTACCAGAGTTCGCCAAAGGCGGACGGCTTTCCGAACGCCTCCATGAATACCGTGACCCAGCGTTTCCGCCACGGATTCCACGCGATGGACCCGCTGTGCGGTTTGACCGGCCTGCCATTGTTCGCTGAAACAAGGCTGGCCTGGGGTTTGATCGTTTCCCAGGTTGCAGCATCCTGCCAGGCCTCGAAGGTTGCCGGACAACGCAATGTCGGGAGCGGGTTGCCAAAGAGCACCCACTCTCTGCCGGCAGCGTCTTTCCAAAATGCCGGATGTCCGTCAGGCAGGGGCGGTGGCTTCGGATTTGATTCCGATTTGGTCCAGAGAATTTTCAGGCGCTCCAGTTGTTCGGCCTTTTCATTCCAGACGCAAAGCCCCCATTCGTAGGCGTCCAGAGGTGGTTTGACCTTCATGTATGAACCGACCAAGTGGGGCTCACCAGCCTTGTCGGGCAGACTGACATACGCAGAGATCCAAGTCGGCCCCTCCCCGGGGATATTCGCGACACCACGTACACGGCCAGTTCGATCACGAAAATGATCGAAGCGAAGTTTCAGCGGCGGCTCGAACGAGGCGAGCGGTTGAATGGGCGTCGTGGCGCTGGTGGCGTTGAAGATGCCCAGGGGATAGTTCGCCATCGTCGTGTCGCCCCAAACCCAAAACAGCTTTCCCCGATACACGGCATTTTGAACACTGTCGCAACCCAGCACACCGGATTCGCCCCCGGCGGGCTCGAGACCGAGCTGCTGGCTTTCGGCAAACAAACCGGCACCGGTCAGCCGCCCCAAGCGTCGGGCGATGATCGTACGGTTTAGCTCTACTCTGATGACTTCACCGGATTTCGGAGTCAATCGCACCCCGCGCATGCCGAAACCGTCTTTTGGCACCTCGTAGCCATGGCCAAACACGTCGAACCAGGTCTCCACCCCCATGAGTTCCGGGAGATCGAAGGCGATGACTCCGGAATTGTCCGTCATCAGGCGCACATTGTGTGTGGTGCGGAGTTCAACCAGCGGCACCGGCCAGCCGGTGGCTTTCTCCCTGACTTCGATGCGACAAGGCGCCAGCCGATCGGCAGCGTTCGTGTTCGGCTGGAGGCAGAGCAGGGGAAGGCTCCACGCGAGTGTGAATGCAACCAGCCGCCGCCGGGAGCGAGCCGCCGCGAAGGATGTTGTCATGCGAAATTGCTACAACGACTGGCGCCCGGTGACCAGACTCAACTTGCAAGCGCTCGAAGGTTTACCACACAAACATGCGGCGGCAATACTGCTTCTCGCATTGCTTCTGTGCCCAGCCCACGTCAAACTGCCAGTGCCCATGAAGACTAGGATGCCGCTATTCCGGACGATTCACCTCGCAATCATCGCAATCACTTGCGCCGCGACGCTTGGCGTTGCCGCTGACCGTGATGTTTCCGGCGAGCCCGCCCGCACTGCGCCGGCGTGGTTGCGCGAGAGCGTGATCTACGAAATCTATCCGCGCTCTTTCTCCGCCGTCGGCGACTTCAACGGTATCACGGCGCAACTGGACCAACTGAAGGACCTGGGTGTGAACATTCTCTGGCTCATGCCCATTCATCCCATCGGCGAAAAGTTGAAGAAAGGCACTTTCGGCAGCCCTTACGCCGTCAGGGATTATTGCGCCATCAATCCCGAATTCGGCACCACCAACGATTTCCGGCGGCTGCTCAAGGAAGCGCACGCGCGCGGCCAGCGGGTCATCCTCGACATTGTTGCCAATCATACTGCGTGGGACAACGTGATGATCAGTGCTCACCCGGATTTCTACAAGCAGGACGCCAGCGGCAAGATCATCCCGCCCGTGGCCGAGTGGACCGATGTGGCCGGTTTGAACTATGCCAATCCAAAACTGCGCGACTACATGATCAACATGTTGAAGTTCTGGCTCACGGAATATGGCGTGGACGGATTCCGTTGCGACGTGGCGCACATGGTGCCGGTGGATTTCTGGAACCAGGCGCGCGCTGAACTGGAAAAGGCCAAACCGGACGTACTGATGTTGGCGGAGGCCAGCACCCCGGCGTTGCTCGTGAAGGCGTTTGACCTGGACTACGCCTGGCCCTTGCACGCCACGCTCAACAAGGTGCTGCTCGAAGGCGCACCGGCCACCGACCTGCGCCGTTCGTGGGAGGAATCCCGCCGCCAATTTCCCCAAGGCTCGCTGCACCTGCGCATCTCGGACAATCACGACGAGGCCCGGGCGGTGGCGCGTTTCGGTGTTCGTGGGGCGCTGGCGGCGCAGGTGTTCATGATGACCCTCGATGGCGTGCCGCTGTTCTACAACGGCATGGAGGCGGGTGATGCCACCGAATCCGGCGACCCGGCGTTGTTTGAGAAGCTGCCCGTTTTTTGGAAACCCAAGGAGCGCCCACCATTGCGGGACATCTATCGCGACTTGATCAAGCTGCGGCGAGACTACGCGCCGTTCCGCAATGACCAGGTCACTTGGTTGCACAGTTCCAATGAGGCAGATCTGCTCACGTTCATGCGTCACGACAACAAGGACGAGTTCGTGGTGGTCATCAACTTCTCGAACCGTCCGCAGGTGGGCTGGGTGGAAGTGCTGAACGCGCCTGAATTCAAGCCGGTGAAGATCAAAGGTATGCCTGAGGCGACCGCTGACGGCTTCCCTTTGTTCCGCCTGAATGGTTTCGAGTGGCGCATCTACCACCGCGTCGTGGCTAAATGAAGCAGGCCTCTGGGCGGCATCACCATGCCGGCCCTGCTGAATCGGCGGGCGACCTTGGGTCCGCTCCTGATTTGTTTTTTGCAATCGCCGCCAGCTTTGCTAAGGTGTGCTCATGAGTCGAACCAGTGTTGTTGAAACTCCCAAGCGCGCGAAGTTGCAGGACAAGCAGAGCGAGCGCGATCATCGTGAACTACGCATTGACAAGGTGGGCGTGCGTGGATTGCGGTTCCCCATCCAGGTGCGCGACAAGGCGCACGCGGTGCAGAACACCGTGGCGACGATCGGGTTGTTCGTGGACCTTCCCAAGGAATTCAAGGGCACGCACATGAGCCGGTTTATCGAGGTGCTCAACGCGCATGGCAATGTCATTCACGTGGAGAACATCCGGGACATTCTGCTGGCGTTGCAGGACAAACTGAACGCGGCCACGTCGCACGTGGAGATGGAGTTCCCCTATTTCATGTCCAAGAAGGCGCCGGCTTCCGGCAAGGAGAGCTTGATGGATTACGCGGCGCGATTCGATGCGGCGGCGTGCGAGCGGGAAATTGATTTTGTGCTCACCGTGAAGGCCAACGTGACGACATTGTGTCCGTGCTCGAAGGCGATCAGTGCCCGGGGTGCGCACAATCAGCGCGGCGAAGTGACGGTGCAGGTGCGCTTCAAGAAGCCGATTTGGATTGAAGATCTGATTGCCATCATGGAGAAGTCCGCGAGTTCGGAACTGTATGCCTTGCTCAAGCGTGAGGATGAAAAGTCAGTGACCGAGCGCGCATATGACAATCCGGTCTTCGTCGAAGACCTCGTGCGCAACGTGGCGGTCAGGTTGAATGCGCATCCCGATGTGACCTGGTACAAGGTCGAGGCTGAGAACCAAGAAAGCATCCACAATCACAACGCCTACGCTTGCATTGAGAAGGGCTGACCCTCCCTGGAAGACCTGCAGCCCGGTCCCAAACGCCAGCGCGTCGGCTACTTCAATTTCGCCGCGACCTTGTCCACCAGGTCTTGATAAGGCCGCGAACGGACGTTCTGCAGTTTGATGACTTCCTCGAAGGTGGGATCGCCGGGAGATTTCACAATGTAGGCGTTACACTCAAAACGGAAGGAGTTCTCAGAGAGTTGGACTATTTGGGCCAGCACACGGACATTGACCGGTCCGGGATTGTCGAAGCCCTCATAGGCGAGTTGTTTGGCGCGCGAACCTTCCTTTTCAAATTTCATTTCATTCCCCCGGACCATCACGGTGTAGCCATCCGCAGTGAACACCTGACCCGCAGCGTCGCGGATTTCAGCCAGCGTGTGGTTTTGGATGATCGCAGAGGCGAAACTCGCGGAGGCCGGCTTGGTCGAGCCGCAGCCTGCGGTGACCAATAGGCCAACGGCCAGGGTCACGAGGGAAAAGGATTGTCCGATTGTTCTCAAGGTTATCATGTGATTATGCGGGTTGGTGGATTTTCTGTAATTGAGTGAACTGAAGCTGGGCCTCATTCGCCCACCGCTGTCCAGCGTCGGAATATTTTGAGCATCGTTCCGTCCTGGGAAGCCTTGGTGATGAAATCGTTGACCGAGGACAGCAGGCTGTCATCCGTCTTGCGCATCGCCCAGGCCAGCGGCTCCTCGGAGAGTGGTTTGCGAACGACTGCCAGACCGTCGGCGGCGTGAACACCCGCGAGGTACCACACCAGTGTGGAATCCGAGATGACGAGGTTCACCTTCTTGTTCATCAACGCGCGGGCGGCTTCCTCGCCCGAATCATAAGTCTTGAACTTGGATTTCGGAAAATCGCGCTGCACGAGAAACTCGCCGGTGGTCGCCTTGAGGACCCCGGTGGTGCCTTTCAAGGTCAGGGGAAAGCCCATGGTGTAATCCACGAGGTTCTCGCGCCGGACCAGCCCCATTTGGCCGACCATGAAATAGGGTTTGGAAAAATTCACCACGTAGCGCCGTGCCATGGTGATGGACATGGAAGACATGATGATGTCGGTGCGACCGTCGTTTAGCGCCTCGATCTGGTCTTTCCATGGCACCTCGACGAACACGACCTCGCGGCCCACTTCCTGGCCCAAGGCGCGGGCCAGATCCACTTCCACTCCCGACAACTCCTTACCCTGTTTGAAGATCATGGGTGGAAACACCGGTGACACGCCGACGCGCAGAGGCTTCGCGGTTGCGGGCTGGGGTTCGGCAGCGTTCAAGCCGTCATCAGCCAGGAACATCCACAGCGCAAAGCTGAGGAGAACGAACAGGGTTGAACGGTTATTCGTGACGGTGCGGGTGGCAGATTGATTCATTGGTTCGCTCATCTAGGTCGCATTTACGTTAATAAGTGATGGCGGCAATTGTCACGGCAAATCCGGCTTCGGGATTTCATCGCATTCGTTCAAAGTAGACCTCGAAGCTTTGCTGCTGCAGCGCCTGGTAATAAATTCCCACGAGCAGGTCCTTGTCGGCAACGTAGGTCAGGGTGTACGTGGAGCCGGGATAATTTACATCGCGCAACTCAACGAAGACTTTGGTGGCCGCGCCCTCCTGCGAGGCCTCCGCCTTTGCGACATTGATGGGCTTCGGATTGAAATAGGCTGCGCTCAATTTGCCTTGGTCCTCAACGCTCTTGATTTCAAGCACGTAGCCGCCGTCAGGCCGAAGCCAGCGGCCCTTTAGTTTTTGGAAGTCCGTCGGCGCTTGGGCGGTTGGCGTTGTGGCATTCGTCGAAACCACCAGCTCCGGCGAGGAGCCTCGGGGCGCTAACTCTGTAGATCGCGACTGATGCTTCCACATGATAAACCCTGCCAGACCCGCGACCACCACGCCGGCGATGACCCACGGCATCAACCCACGCTGGCTTTTGGCCGGGGCCGGAGACTTGCCTTTGCTGATGGCTTTCTTCTGCTTCGAGGATTTCATGGTTGCTCAGTCATGCCCGGCACACCTTGGCGAATCAAATGTGAGAAGTCCACCGCCTTGTCGGCGGCGCGCGCGCGGGTGTTGATGTGACCGCGTTCCTTCAGTTCGGCAAGCGGCAGGTTGGTGGCAAGTGCGCCGCGCTCGTACAACAGTTCGTCACCGCGACCATTCACCAGCATCCGCCAGTCCCAAGGCGCGCGGTCGGCGGCGGCGCGTTGGCGCAGGTGGTTGGCGCGATGCAGGTAGGCGAGGAACAATTCGCGGATGCGTTCGGGCGAGGCGCGCAGGCGGTAGAGGTAAACCTCCTCTCCCTGGCGGTAGTTCGTCCGCAATCTTACGACATCCCGCTCATCGGCGATGACGTAGGTGATTTCAAACTGGCGGAACAAACCCTTCACAGCGGAGTAGCCCTCGCCTTGCTCATTGCGGGTTTCGATGGAAAAGCACACCTGTTCGCCATCTTCGAAGCCGAAGCTCATCATCGTGTGGGCGATGAGCGGCGAGCCCCAATACACCATGTAAAGGTCCAAGGTGCGCAATTTATCCAGGTCCAGGGTTTTGTCGTAGTGCCGCACATCGTAATCCGTCTCGGTGCGATAATCGCAATTGCGGATGTTGTGGATGGTGACGTTGTGGCCGTTGATGTCCGCGTAAGGCAGGACGGCGATGTCCGGTCTCCAGTTACGGTCATTTGAAGGCTGGAGTGTCAACCACCAGCCCAGCACCAAGGCGAAACCGCCGACGGTCAGACCCAGCGCCCACCAGCGGCGTTTCACAAAGATCCAGGCCGCGAGCCCGGCGAGCATGTAGATGCCGGCCAGCGGCCCGCTCATCCAGGGTTCGCGCACATCAAAGTAAAGCGCCGCCGCCGCCCAGATGGTTGGGGGCAGGAGAACGAGTCCCAAACCGACAACGCCGGCGAGGCGGAATATTTTTCGTGGCCAGCTTCTGGGTGAGGGCAACGGTTCACTCGGGCGCGGTGCGCTTGGTTCAGGTTGATTCGCGATCATGTTGGGCCACTTGTTGCCGGTCCGTGCGGCGCAAAGTCAAAGTTCTTGATTGTCCGTTCGCCCGGCCTTGGGTGGGGTTGAGGAATAAACGGACACCAGCCGGGCCAGCAGGACGGTCGTGTAGAAAATGCCGACCACCGCCTCGGTCATGGCTAGCATCCGGGCCGAGTTTGACACCGCCACGATATCCCCGTAGCCCACCGTGCTGAGGGTCACGAAGCTGAAATAGAGCGCGGTAAAACCCTTCATCGTGTGACTGGCCTCCGGCCCGGTGGTGAAGGCAAATGCCCCCGGCGAGAGTTGCGCCGCCAACGTGTACGCCAGCGTCCAGAGAAATCCCAGCAACAAATAACCCGAGATGCCCGCGCACAGTACCTCCGAGTTGACATGCGGGGAGCGCAAGATGAAACGCAAAAGATGGCCGACCAAGAACACCACGAATAGCACGCCGGGCAAAAGGAAGGTCCAATCCGGCACCAACTCGGGCTGCCAGTGGTTCACCCATTTGCCGATCAAGGCCGGCATCACCAAAGCAATTCCCCAAATCAGCGTGCGGCGCCGCCCGCCCACCGCCGACAGCCCGGTCAGCAACACCAGAGTCAGCCGCGCGGTCTCGATCAACTCTCCATCCCGGAGCGCTTCGGTGTAGGGGGACGATACCAGTGCCAATGCCAGCGCCCCTAGAAACTGTGCCGCCGGATAACGCCGATACCAGGGGCGTGCCTGTAGCCGGCTGTCGGTTGGGGTGGTCATCGTTTCATGAGTTGGTCGTAGATGAGTTCATCAGGTTCGGCCCCAACCCAAGGTCCGTGTCACGCACCGCGAAGAACGGTGCGCTCGAACTGATGATGGCGACCGCCAAGACCACAAACCAAAGCATGTTGGGCAGCTTCGTATTCACGGCGTCGAAGCGTAACCGGCGGGGATGAATCATCTGGCTATCGGCGCGAAGGGTTTCGGCAGGCAGAATCTGCTCGCCTTCATGCTAGATCGGCACTGCCTCCGGTCTTCTGGCCGATCAATCGGGCGGCGTTTGCCATGGCCGTGGCCCAACCGGGCGGGGCGACTTTTGCGCCCTGAATCTCGTCGTAAATGCGGCTGAACTCGCCAGCATCAAGCCAGATGCCGCCGCACTTGGGACATTCATCAATCTCGACTTTTTGCAATGGCGAAAACCACTTGCGGTCGAGGACCTGCCCGGGGCAACGCGGACACGGACGCGGCTCGGTGAGCTTGACGTTGCCCACCGGGACCTGCCAGACCGTGTGTAGCGTGGTCGCGGCGCGGGCGCTGACATTCTCCAGTTCGGCCTTGTCGAACCAGATGCCACCGCAGCCGCCGTAGCAAAGATCGAGCATCATGCCGCCGGCGCCTTTTTCGCGCAGCGGACTTTTGCAGGCAGGGCATTTCATATCAGAATCCTTGTTTCGTAGTTGGTGGGCAGCGTCGGGTTGCCAAATTGTATTCAGACTTGCCACCCCGATGGTGCCGGGGAATTACGCCGACGCAAGTGAGAAATGATGGCCGGTCAAAGCAATTTTCCGGATCATCACTCCCCCAAATCAGGCTTTCGGAATCGAGCCACGGTTAACAACCAAACTTGGAACTTGGAACGGAAAAGGTGGAACTCTAGCCTGCCCTTGTGTTTAGACCTTGTATAGACCTGCGGGATGGTAAGGTCGTCCAGATTGTCGGCGGCACGTTAGGCAACGACCCGGCAGCCGTGCGAACAAATTTCATTTCACAACGGCCCGCGGCCTGGTTCGCCGAACTTTACCAGCGCGACGGGTTGACGGGTGGTCACGTCATCATGCTCGGGCCGGGCAATGAGGCCGAAGCTCGTTCGGCTTTGGCGGCGTATCCTGGTGGACTACAGATCGGCGGCGGTGTGAACGTAACCAACGCGCGGAGCTGGCTGGATGCCGGCGCCTCGCACGTCATCGTCACGAGCTGGGTGTTTCGTGACGGACGGGTGGATTGGGAACGGCTCGGCGAACTGGTCAGGATCATCGGTCGCGAGCGGCTCGTGCTGGATTTGAGCTGTCGCCGGCGGGGCACGGATTATCTCGTGGTGACAGATCGGTGGCAGAAATTCACCGACGTTCCGCTCTCTGCCGGGACGCTGGGGCAGTTTGCCTCTTCGTGCGCGGAATTCCTGATTCATGCCGTGGATGTGGAAGGGCTTTGCCGCGGCATTGACGGCGGACTCGTCGAGAAACTTGGCCAGTGGTCGCCGATTCCGGTGACCTATGCGGGCGGAGCAAACTCACTGGCCGATCTGGAGACGGTGACGCGTTTGGGGCACGGGAAAGTTCACCTGACCATTGGTTCCGCGCTGGACATCTTTGGCGGCGGCGGCGTGCGTTATGCCGATGCGGTGGCGTTCAATCGCCGTTGAGCTTTGAGCTTTCCCTACGGCACCTTCTGCACGCGGAAGAACAGGTACGGTGCGTTGTTGGTGAATCCGGTGAACGTGCCGGTTGAGGTCGTTGGCACGATTGGATTCACGGCGCGCACCCAGTTGGCCAGGTTGGTCGAAGCCTGTAATTCGTAAAGTTCGTACGGCTTGGCTTGAAACTGGATATTGGTACCGTTGATCAACGTGATGCGCTGGCCGGAGGCGGCACTCGCCGGATTCATGCCGGCGCGATACTCGTCAATGTTCTTCATCCCATCGCCATCGTTGTCCTGTTGCGCGCCGCGATTTGGTCCGGCGGCAGGATTCGCGCTCCCGAAGTAAGTCGTCATCCAATTGTCGGGAATGCCATCGCCGTTGGGCGCAGGATAAGAGTCCGCGCTGTGCGAAACGACCCGGATCGTAATTCGTGGTGAAGCATTCGTGCCGTCGGAGAACCGCGCGTAGAGGAGTTCGTAGAAGGATGTGGTGGCGGGATCAACGGGGGTTGTTTGCCAGAAGTTGTTGGGAGTGAATTTGATGATGTTTCCCGACCGGCTGAAGTCGCCGGTTCCCGTACCGGTTGCGCCATTGGTTTCAATGGTCAGGCTGGAGGATTGCAGATCGTAACCGCGCAATTCCAGATCGTTGATGCCCGGAATATTCGGTTGCGTGGGAGAATCGGTGGTCACATCCATGATCCGGTTATAGGAGTAGGGCGGGGTGTTGAAAGGGTAGCACTGGCGGATGATGGGCGGATCATACACGCCCAAGCTGGCGCCACGACCGTCTGCGTGCGCCTGGAAATACATGATCGCCTGCTTGAGGGTGTTGTCCGGCTCGGCAGAATTTTCGCTGGAATGCGCCATGTTCAACGCATGTCCGATCTCATGACAAAGCACTTCGGTGAACGTGGCGAGGTTCTGCATGGAGGCACTGCCTGATTCGAGCACGACGTAACCGTAAGTGGTCTTGAGGAATTCATTCCCGGCCACGTTGCCGCCCAGATCCCAGCCGACACCCGGCAGCGGGGAAGTGCTGGCTCCGCGTCCGCCGATGCCAAGCACGTTGGGCGTGGTGATGGCATTGTAATTGTCGTGAAGCTGGATGCGCAGTTTCTCGTTCGCCGTCGTGAGCGTGCTGGCCGCCTGACCGAAGCTCGTGATGCCTTCCAGCCTGAACTTCAGGCTGGTAACTGCCGTCCAGGCGTTGAGCGCTTGTTGCACCGCATTCGTCGCCTGCGTCAGCGTGATTCCGGCGGGCAGACTGTCAGCATCAATCAGGTAGGGGATGGGTTCGCCCCGGTCTGGTTGAAGAAAACGCGTGTTTACATTGCCCAACATACCGGTGGTGGCTGACGAAATTGTGCCGGCTGAACCCGCCTGATCCGTGACATCGCTGCCTGGGTTCTGGTTCTGCTTGAGCAGCGACCGGACTTCGGCCAGCAACTCCTCACCGGTTGAGACAACTCCGGTTCCATTGGCATTCCCAGACGACCCATTGGCCAGCGGAATGGCGCTCGCAAAACCTTGCGTGCAATGCAACCGGCCATCCGCGCGGCGGCTTACAAACAGGAGATATTCTCCCCCGACCACGAATCGCGGCGAGAGTCCGGCGTATTCATCGTCCCCGCCCACCCGGCCGCCGCGATGCATGACTTGCAGCACGTCGGGGAATTTTCCCAGCAATGGTTCATCCACGCGCAGCGACGCCCGGGTATAGATGAGGCCGTCGTCGTCCCGAAAACAGGCCAGCGAAAGGACAGTGCCGCGGAAAACGGCCGCGGAGGCGTTGATGTGTTCGGCTGGACTGAGCGGAATAATCGAGGAGGCCCACGCGTGCCGGCCGGGGCCGAGCAGGGCAAGCATTGCCAGGCCGGAAAAAATAAGTTGCTTCGTTGCTTTCATAGTTGGGTTGTGGGCGCGAAACGTCACCGTCATATTCTGGACGGGCGAATTATCCCTGAAACCACGCAATTTGCAATGCACGGTCCAATCCATCACTCCGGTACGCACTGCGCCAAATGCTCTTTGGCCCGCAGCCAACCTTGCCGCTCCAGTTTCCTCCCGGCGAGCGGATTGTTTGCGTCCGCCGGATGATCTTTGAACACCGGATCGTGGAAGCCTTCGATGTTCAGGTCGGAATCGTAGCCAGCGCGCAGCAACTCGTGAATGATCTCACTCCAGTTCGCCTGGCCAAATCCCGGCAAACGATGCTCGGCCACGCCGGGATGACAAATACCAAAGGTTTCAAGCAGTTGCCGATTGATGAACGCATCCTTGGCATGAACATGAAACACCTTCGCGCCAAATCTCCGCAGATTCTCCACCGGATCAATGAGCTGGCAGATGAGATGTCCCGCGTCCCACTCGATCCCGATGTTCTCACACTTCGTCGCGTTGAAGAACCGTTCCCAGTTCGCCGGCTGGCCCAGTAGGTTGTAATTCATCACCGGCAGGCGATACACGCCTTGTGGGCAATGTTCGAGGGCGATGCGCACACCTTTGGCCGCGGCGTGGCGCGCGACGTCATCCCAAAACGCGGCCACCTGCGGGACGAAATTCTCCAGCGGCGTGTAGAGTGGATTGCCACCGCGCGGGTTGATCGTCGTCTCAATGACCCCGCCGGCAAAACCTGAAACCGTTCGTACGTTGATGAGTGAGGCCACATCAATCGCCCGATGCAAAAGCTCCCGCGCCCGCGCCGTTTGTGCGGGGTCGAGTGGATTGCGATAGAACGCGCCAATGGCCGAGATGCGGATGTCCCGGGCTTTGGCTTCGGCTGCGAACCGTTCTGCATCCTCGCCCCAGCGTTCTTTGCCCGGCGCGGCGAAGCTTTGGTCAAACCGCATCCAGGCTATTGAACCAAAGCCATTTTGCTGAGCGAAGTCGAGTGCCTCGACCTCCGCGTCCGTGGTGAATCCAATTCTCATGCGATCGATGTTGGCGCGGCGGCAAATAATTCTCTGATCGTGACCTGGAACTCCGGCAGCAGCTTTTCCGTCAGCACATCCGAGCCGGCGAGAATTCCTTCCAGTCGCAGGCCGTACTCGCTGGCGTGATAAATCTCCACGTTGTCGTAGCGCGGATCCACCATCCACAGGCGCGGGAGTTTCAATGCCTCGTAGATTTGCTTTTTCTCGACTGTGTCCGTGTGATGGTCGTCGGAACTCACCACTTCGGCGGCGAGCCAGAGTTTGCTGGTGGCGGTGGTGATCAGAGCCAGATCGGGACGAACGGTCGTGCCGGCGGCCATTTTGATGGCAGTTCGTCGGTCCAACAATCTGGTGCTGGCGAAATCCGCCACGCTCGCCCGCACGACGGCATGCAACCGTTCGCAAATCAGTTCATGGCGCGATCCCGGCGGCAGACGCAGGGTCTTCTCGCCTTGAAGCATTTCTTCGTACGGCTCGCTCATGATGGTGCGAGCAGCTTACGCAGAAACCGGCCCGTGTGCGAGAGCTTGTTCATTGCTACTTGTTCGGGTGTTCCTTCGGCGACAATTTGGCCGCCGCCTTCACCGCCTTCCGGGCCGAGGTCAATCACCCAGTCGGCTTCGGCGATCAAATCCAGATTGTGCTCGATGACGATGACCGAGTGTCCGGCGTCCACGAGTCGCTGCAATACTTCGACCAACCGTCGCACGTCTGAGCTGTGCAGGCCGATGGTGGGTTCTTCGAGAATGAACAGATTCTTCTTCGCGATGTTCGCAGGCCGATTGGCCAGCTGCGGCCGATCGAGTCCGGGCTTCAAACCGGTGAGCAGATGCGTGACAAGTTTCACCCGTTGCGCTTCACCCCCACTGAGCGTCGGGCTTTGCTGGCCGAGCTTGAGATAATCGAGCCCGGTGTCGTGCAACGCCTCCAGCGCGCGCTTGATCTTCTGGACGCTGGAGAAGAAACCGATGGCTTCCTCCACCGAGAGGTCCAGCACCTGGGCGATGTTCTTCCCGGCATATTCAATGTCCAAGGTCTCGCGATTAAAGCGCGATCCATCACATGTCTCGCAACGCACGAACGCCGGCGGCAGGAAGTTCATCTCCAGCTTGATCTGGCCGGCCCCTTCGCACTGCGGGCAACGACCCTGCGCGCTGTTGAAGGAAAACCGGCTGGCCGAGTAACCACGCATCCGCGCCTCGGGCACTTGCGCGAAGAGTTGTCGGATGTCATCGAAGAAACCCACGTAGGTTGCGGGAATTGACCGCGGCGTGCGACCGATGGGCGCTTGATCCCGAACCGCTGACACCGGTCACGACCACGAATCGTCCGAGTGGAAAATTCACCGTGAGCTTTTTAAGATTGTTCACCGTCGCATTGCGCAGCGTAAGCCTCGCCGCTTCTCCCTTTCTCCCTTTCACCCCCGCAAGGCTTCTCCGTTCGCCGCGTGCCGGAAACTTCTTTTCCGCCCGCAAACACTGGCCGGTGACGGACTCGGGATGTTTCGCCAACTCCGCCAAAGTTCCACTGGCCACCACTTGGCCGCCATGCACGCCCGCACCCGGACCGAGATCAATGACGTGGTCCGCGCGCCGCATCGTGTCTTCATCGTGCTCCACCACGACCACGGAATTGCCGCGGGCCCGGAGTTTTTGCAGCACAGCGAGCAACTGTTCATTGTCGCGCGCATGGAGACCGATGGTCGGCTCGTCCAGGACATAAAGGACCCCGCTGAGATTCGAACCCAGTTGGGCGGCGAGACGAATGCGTTGCGCCTCGCCACCTGAAAGCGTCGGCACCCCACGACCCAGTTGCAGGTAGCCGAGGCCGACTTCGTTGAGGAACTTCAATCGTTCACGAATTTCGGGGATGATATCGCGCGCGATCTCCGCCGCGCGACCGGTAAATCTCATCTTGCGAACGAACTCAAAGGCGGCTTCGACGTCCAGCGAAGAGAAAGCGTCAATGGTAGGAGCGCCGATCTCCTGATCGGCTCGTTGCGGTACTTTATCACGCCGAGCCGATCTGGTGATCGGCGCTCCAGTCCGCAACCGCACGGCGCGGGCGACGGGATTCAATCTCGCGCCATGGCACTCCGGGCACACCTCGCGCTCCTGCGCCCAACTCCACCAGCTTTCTTCGATGGAATCCGCATCGGCGCCGCGCTCCACGTCTGGCAGATAAAACAATTCGCCAAAGCCGCGGCACTTTGGACACCAGCCTTGGGCGGAGTTGTAACTGAAATTCTTCGGGTCGAGTGGCGCAAAAGATTTATTGCAGCTTGGACACGCGCGCTCGGTCGAATGAACGGTGAGTTGCTTGCGATTGTCCAGGGCGTAGAGCGTGCCGTGGCCAAGCTTTAGAGTTTCTTCGATCAATGTGGTAGGGACGCGCTCCACCGCGTCCCTTGATTTTCGATTGGAAGTTTGGGACGCGGTGGAACGCGTCCCTACCTGTCGTTCAAGCACGCCCACGACGATTTCAACGTCATGCTCTTTGAACCGATCCAAGCGGAATGGCTTGCTCGTGTCAAAAATCTTTCCGTCGGCACGGATTTCCTTGTAGCCGTGTTTGGCGGCCCATTCGGCGACGTCGGTGTGAAAGCCCTTTCGATTCTTAACGATGGGCGCGAGCAGGAGGAGATCGCCGCGCCGTTTGAGCTCGGCCTGCAAATGTCTGGTCAGTTCATCACGGGTCTGCGCCTCGACGGGCAACTGACAATCGGGGCAATACTGCGTGCCGAGCCGCGCAAAGAGCAGGCGGATGAAGTGGTAAATCTCAGTGACTGTGGCGACGGTGCTTTTGCCGCCGCCGCGGGTGGTGCGTTGTTCGATGCTCACCGTGGGCGGAATACCGGTGATCAAGTCCACGTCCGGCCGTGCCATCTGCTCGACGAACTGCCGCGCATAGACGTTCATTGAGTCGAGGAAACGCCGCTGGCCTTCATTGAACAACAGGTCAAATGCCAGCGTGCTCTTGCCCGAACCGCTTACCCCGGTGATGACGACGAATTTGTCGCGCGGGATGGTGAGCGAGAGGTTCTTGAGATTATGCTCCCGCGCACCGTGGATGGCGATGGACTGATTCTCGGCGGCGGCAAATGTTCCCAGGTCCTGATGCACGCGGCCAATATGGTCAAAGTCCCTTCGCTCCGCAAAATTGAATTCTAAACCGGCCGGCTGCCCCAAATACGCTTGAGATCCTTGGCCATTCGCCATGCTGCTTGCTGGTCTCTGTGCCAAGAATTGTCTCAAGAATCGCAATCCACGGGTTGTGTCCCGCGGGCGTCCGGCGTCCCATGGTCGCAATCAAATCCGGTGTTGTGCCGTAAGTGCGCGCATTGTGGGTTCGCGGCGGCGGTCCGGACCAACCGGTTATATCTATGCAAGCGACCTTGGAAACTCCGGTGTCGGAAACTCTCCGCACACTACCCTCCGACGACCTCCGCCAGCTCATGTGGCGTTTTGCCGACCGCTACGATTTGCACATGCTCGTGCAAGGCGCCCGCGGCGTGGCCCGCGGGCCGGTGGCGCGGCTCGTGGCGAATGGTGGACGCAACTCGCACGAGTGGACGCCGGAAAAAGCCAGCCTGCTGCCCCATTTCGACGAAAGCGGTATCACCGCCGCAGTTCTGGATTTGGAATCGGGCGGCTACATAGCGGGCCCGAAGAATCTCGCGCTGGCGCTGATCGCGTTTGAATTGTCCTGGGTGGACGCGGGGGCGGCCACTGGCAGTCTCGCAGGCAACCTGGGTCTCGCGCCCATGTACGAACGCGGCACCCCAGACCAACGCGCCAAATATGTCGCCGGTGCGGCGCCGCTCAAACCCGGCGAGAAGCGGAAACAGGTTCGCGCCGCCTTCGCGCTTACCGAACCGATCCCGTTTGTCGGTGTGGAAACGGGCATGCTGGCCGGCAAAGTCCGCGTCGCCGAGTGGAAGGACGGTAGCGAGCCGTTGCTGCAAGTGGATAAGCGGGGACGCTTCATCACCAACATGGGCTTCGCCAATGTCGTCACGGCCGCGGTCGAATCCGACGACTCGAGGCTCAAAGGCAGTTGCATGGTGATTCTGGAGGAGGGTGACCCCGGCATCTGGGATCGTGGCACACCCACCAAGAAACTCGTCCACCAACTTTCCTCAACGAACGATCCGGTCTTCAATCTGAAAGTTCCGGCCAGCCGCATCGTCGGCGGTTACACGATCAAGGACGGGGTCATTGTCCCGAACTATTCCCATGGCGAGATCCTCGAAACCGTTTTCCGCCGTACGCGTGTCACGGTTGGCTTGATGACAAGCGCGAAACTACTGTCCGCCGTCGAGCCGGTGATTCTCTATCAGCGTCGCCGTTTCCGCGGCGGTCAGGGTGCGCCGGGCACCCCGCGGTACGAACTCGGCATCCAGCAGAAGGAAGACGCTTTACACCGGCTCGTGGACATCTGGGCCACGGGTGAAGCCAGCGCCTCGCTGGGCTTCGAGGCCGCGCGGTTGTTCGACGAACTTGATCCGCTCGAAAAAGAAAAGGACCGCATCCTCGCCGAGAAAAAGTTGACCGGTCGCGCCGCGTTCAAGGAATTGAACAAGGCGCAAGACGAAGCTTTGGTCGCAGTCAACAAGCACCAGCCGATTGAATCGCCTCTCACAAAATTTGCGCAGCTTGATTCGCTCGCCAACGTCCTCTGTCCGGCCTGCAAACTTTGGAACACTGGCCACGGCGCGAACATGATGCGCGAGGCCGTCAGCCTCATGGGCGGTTACGGCGTGACGGAGGATTGCCCCGGCTTCCTCGGCCAGAAATGGATGGATGCCCAGCTCGAAGCCACCTACGAAGGCCCGGAAGCGGTGCAGCGTTTGCAGCTTTCCATCACGATGACCAATGAACTGTTCCTTGCGCAGTTCAAGCAATGGATCGTGCAGATGAAACATCTCGCCTCCGAACGTCCCGGCACGGGCGCGTGCGCGCTCGGCACGGCAATGAAGCTCTGGCTCTGGACGCTCCAGCACGTTCAGACCGCCACCGACGCTGATGGCGGGAAGCTTTACCACAAGACGCGTCAGGGCGTGACATTCCCGCTCGCCGACGCGCTGTGTTGGTTGCTCGCCGCGCGGCAGTTCATCCTCGATGTGATCGAACTGGAGACGAAAGGCTCACAAAATCCAGCGGTGGCTGACGGCCTCGCCGGCACAGTCGCGTTCTTTACCGACCTGTGCCATATCCAAGCCGCGCGTGCCGCCGGCGAAGTTGGCCGGGTTTGCGCCGAGATTGTTCATGGCTACAACCGCCATCCCGCGTGGGACGACGCGAGTTGCCACGCGTGCTACTGTGCCGAGGAACTCACCTCACTCGAAAGCATCATGCCGGGCATTGACGGCTCGGCCCGCGCCTACTCCGACGTGGCCGAATCCGGCGAATCTCATCCGCCAAAAGCCGGGCCGTGTGTGAAGTGTGGTGGCCTCGAACCGTTCGTCGCGCTGCGCGCCAAACTCGACACCTGCATCACCGGCTGCCGACTCGCGAAAGACCGCGCGGCGGAATCGTTGAAGACCGTGATGACCCGAGAGGCGTTGGATTATCCGGCATGAACGGACATTGGCTAGTCCCGGAGGGACAACCGAAAATAGCCCTGCGATTCATCGCTGGGTTTCGACGTTGGATTTTGGTCAAGCCCCGTAGGGGCGGCCGAAGTTTTCAGTCGTCCCTACGGGACTTGCTTCTGTTTTCCCGGATCAACCCAGCGTTGAAACGCTGGGCTATTTTCAATCGCCGCGCCGGGGTGGCGGCGCGTTGCGTAAGGCTCTAATGAACTTGGCGCAGACTGAAACCGATCCATCCGTCGAACGTCCGCACATGGACGCCGATATCGTCTGCGTCGGGTTCGGCCCGGCGACGGCGGGATTTCTCACCACGCTCTCCAAACAGTTGGTAAATCCAGATGGAACGCCGGTCGTTGAGAGTCCCACGATGCCTGGTTTGCCACCGCAGGTGCTCTGCTACGAACGCGCTGATGACATCGGCTTCGGCGTGTCCGGTGTCGTGACCAAAGCACGTGCCTTGCGGGAGAGCTTTCCAGATCTGGCCGCTGCTGGCATCCCGATGTCCGCGCCGGTGGGCGAGGAAAAAGTTCTCTACCTGCTCGATCCCGTCGGCGCGAGCCGGCGCTCGACGATGCTGAAGCTCACCGATGAAGCTATCCGCGCCTTCAAGTTCGCGTTGCCGGTTGAGAACGACGCGCTGAATCTGCCGTGGACGCCAAGCTTTCTCCATAAGCATGGCGGCATGGTGCTTTCGATGGGGCAATTCATGCAATGGGTCGGCGCGCAGGTCCAAAGCACCGGCACGGTGCAGATCTGGCCGGGCACGCCGGTGGCGGAGGTGCTGATTGAGAAGGGTGGACCAAATCCGGTAGGGACCCGTTCCACCGCGTCCCAAACTTCTTCCGAAAAGAATGGGGACGCGGTGGAACGCGTCCCTACCACAGGCGAATGTGGCCGCTCCAAAGTCCTCGGTGTCCGCCTGCTGGACCAAGGCGTAAACAAACAGGGCGCACCTTCCGCCGGCTTCGCTCCCGGCATGGACATTCACGCTGCGCTCACCGTCGTGGGAGACGGACCTGTCGGACCAATCGGTCAGCAACTAGACGAACACTTCGGCCTGCCTCCCGAGCACCACACTCGCGATTGGGCCGTCGGCATGAAGTTCGTCGTGGATTTGCCCGAAGACGCGACGCTCAAACCCGGCACGGTGTTGCACACGTTCGGTTATCCCGAGCCGGAGATTTTCGGTTTCCTTTACGTGCATCCCGACCGCGTCGCCTCGCTCGGCATCTTCGTGCCGTCGTGGTTCGACAGTCCGGTGCGCACGACCTACCGCTACCTCCAGCATTGGATGTTGCACCCGTATCTCTGGCGTTACCTCAAGGGCGGCAAGCTCCGCTCGTGGGGCGCGAAGACGCTCGGCGAATCCGGCCGACGCGGCGAGCCGCATCTCGTCGGGGACGGCTACGCGCGCATCGGCGAAGGCAGCGGCAGCACCAACGTCCTCACCGGCTCGGGCGTGGACGAAGCTTGGGCCACCGGTGCGCAACTCGCCGAGGCCGTGCTCGAATTGCTCAAGGCCAAGAAACCGTTCACGAAGGAAAACCTCGAAGCCACCTACGTCGCCCGCCGTCGCGCGAGTTGGGTGGAACAGGAAGCGCGCGTCGCCGAAAAATCCCGCGACGGTTTCCAACGGGGCGTCGTCCCCGGCATGATCGGCATGGCGCTGACGGGCTTGAGCGGCGGACGCCTCGCACTGCCCGGCAAACCACTGCGTCCGTGGGAACGCATCCCGTCGCTGGAAGATTATTATCGCGGTCGCATCGCTGAGGGCGAAGTTCGTGCGATTCGCGAGGACTGCTACGCCCGCGGTGTTTCCGCGCACGCTGCGCTCATGGAACGCACCGGCTGGCCGGCGATTCCCTACGACGGCCAATTGCTCGTGTCACACCAGGACGCACTCCTGCTCGGCGGCAAAGTGCAAGCGCCACCCGGCTACGCGGATCACGTCGCGTTTGTCTTCCCGAACCAATGTCAGCGCTGTGGCACGAAGCTGTGTGTTGAAGTTTGTTCGGGCCAGGCCATCACGCCGGGTGAAAATGGAGTGCCGAACTTCGATCGCGAGAAATGCATCCACTGCGGCGCGTGTCTGTGGAACTGCGCCTCTGCTTCACCGGAGAATCCCGAGCGCATGGCCGTCGCCTTCCGCGCGGGAACGGGCGGATTGCACTCGGCGGAGAATTGATTTGAACCACGAATGAACACCAATGGACACGAATGTGGACAGCGGAATTGTAATTCGTGTGAATTTGTGTCCATTCGTGGTTAAAACTTTATGAGCACCGCATACCAAATCGTCGTTTGCGCCGGGATTGTGCCGGATCCTTTGCAGACGCTTGAACCCGTCGCGTCGCCGGGCGGGCCGGCATTGAAGAATGAAATGATGCTGCCCGCCGTCCTCGACCCGTGGGCGAGCCACGCGCTTTACGAGGCGGCGAATCTCGCGAAGAACGCGCCCGGCAGCAAGGTCTGGCTCGTCAGCCTCGGCCCGAGGGCGAAGCTCCAGCAGGTGATGATGACCGTCGCGCAACGCGTTCCGTTCGAACTCGTGGCGCTCGATGGGCCGGGCAGTGGTTTCACGGAAGCGGCTGAAGTCGCGGCGACATTGGCTGAGGCCATTCAAGCGATTCCCGGTTTAGACAAATCGAAGCTGCTCGTCTTCGGCGGATGGGAATCCGCCTCGCGCGGCGCGGGCGCGACGATGCAAATGGTCGGCGAACGCCTCGGCATCATGGACCAGTTCCAAGGCGTTGATCAACTCACGGTGGGCGCCGATGGATCGCTGGAAATTCTGGAGCGCATCGAGGGTGGCAAGCATCAGATGTCGAAGTGCGTCGGCCCGCCGGCGTTGCTCGGTTGGGCCACTGGCAATCTGCTCGAGCCGAAAAACAATCCGCAGGTGGGCATGACCAACATGCGCACCGTGATGCCGGCGCTGCAAAAGGCCAAACCGGTGAAGCTCGCGGGCGAAGGTCTGGCGTTTGCCAACGTCACGCTCCCGAAGCAGTTGCGGGAAACGAAAGTCGTGAAGGACAAATCGCCGGACGAGATCGCGGTGGAGATTGTGGAGTGGATTAAGAAGTAAATTGGTAGGGACGCGTTCCATCCGCGTCCCATTCTCGAGGAAATATTTGGGACGCGGTGGAACGCGTCCCTACCGAAATGAAATATGGAAACGATTCTTGTTTTAGCTCACACGGAAGTTGACGGTTCGCTCGCGAAATCGTTGCGCGAAGCGATGAAGGCGGCGGGCACGCTGTTCAAAGCACTGCCCAGCTCGAAACTCAGCATCGGATTGATCGGCGATAATGTTCAGGCCGCGGCGAACTCAATCGCGGCTTGTCCGGCGACAAAATACTTCGGCGTCAGCGGCGCGGACTTCACTCAAGCCCGCTATGCAAGCGACGCCGCGGCAGCGGAAGCGATCTACAAAGCGGCGCAGGCGACCATCGTCGTGGCTCCGGCGACGTCACGCTGGAATCGTGTGTTGGCCGGCGTGGCGCAGCGACTTGGCGGACGCGTGGATACGCATGTCACGGGCGTGGTTGAAGGGGGCGCCAAGCCGGCGATCAATCGCTGGTATTATCGCCAGCGCATGGAGGCGACGATTTCGCGCACGCAGCGTCCGTGGTTCATCGCGATTGACCCGGGCAGCCAGGTGCCGTGCGATTGCGGTGCAGGTGCGGCGACTGTGGAAATGGTCTCGGTGAATCTGGCGGACGCCGCGAAACGCACGACGGTGGCCGGCATTCGCGAACCTAAGGCGGACGCGCAAACGATCCGGCCGGATGCGCAATTGTTGTTCGTCACCGGTGCGGGTTGGACGAAGAAACAAGCCGATGGCCAGACACATGTGCCGGAGGCGGAGAAGATCATCGTAGAGTTTTTGAACAAGACCCGCGCTTCGTTGGGCAGCAGCAAGTCACTGGTGGACCTCGGCGGCGAGGGCCAGGCAGTGTTGCCGTTCCTCTCGCACTTGAATCAAATCGGCCAGACCGGATCGACCCCACGACATCCGAAAGGTTTGTCCACCTGTTGCCACGGCGAAGAACCGCACACAGTGGGCTGGCGCTTCATCAACGAGCGTCGCGCCATCAGTCTTGATCCAAACTGCGGCTGGGCGCGTGGGAAGGCGGATGTGCTCTACGTTGCCAATGCGTTCAAGGTGATGGCCAAGGTGAATGAGTTGCTGACGAAATAAGCCGCTCAATTTCGTTTGGCGGTAGAGCCTTTGAGCATTGAACGCAGGAAACGACCGGTGTGACTGGCGGTGCATTTTGCCACTTCTTCCGGCGTGCCCTGAGCGACGATCTGCCCACCACCATCTCCAGCCTCCGGGCCGAGATCAATCACCCAGTCGGCGCACTTGATGACGTCGAGGTTGTGTTCGATGACGATCACCGAGTGGCCGGCATCCACGAGTCGTTGGAACACCTGGAGCAGCACGCGGACATCGTCGAAGTGCAGGCCGGTGGTGGGTTCGTCGAAAAGGAACAGAGTAGGTCGAGGGTCGAGGGTCGAAGGTCGAGAGCCAGAGGGGACAGAGTTGGTCATACCTTCGACTTTCGACTTTCGCCGCTCGACTTCGGCTTCAGCCAGATGCTGCACGAGTTTCAGGCGTTGGCTTTCGCCGCCGGAGAGGGTGTTAATCGGCTGACCGAGGCGCAGATAGCCAAGGCCGACTTCCTGCAAAAGCTTGAGGCTGGCGGAGGCTCGTTGTGCGGGTTTTGAGTCGGCAAACGAAGCGAGGAAATCAATCACCTCGTCCACGGTGGCTTCGAGCAGGTCGCCGATGGACCAGGAAACGGTCGAGGGTCGAGGGTTGGAGGGCGAAGGCCTGGCGCGGGTCGTCTGGCTCTCGACTTTCGACCTTCGACTCTCGATCTTGATTTCCAGAATGTGAGAGCGATAGCGGCGGCCGTTGCAGTCCGGGCAGCGGATGAAAATGTCGCTGAGGAATTGCATCTCGATCTTCTCAAATCCGGCGCCACGGCATTTTTCGCACTGGCCGACGGCGGAGTTGAAGCTAAACGCGCTGGCGTTGAGGCCGCGTTGTTTGGCGACCTCGGATTGGGCGAAAACTTCCCGGATGTCGTCGAATGCGCCGATGTAAACGGCGGGATTGGAGCGCGGGGTTTTTCCGAGAGCGGATTGATCTACCAGGACGACTTGGCCGAGGTTTTCAAAGCCGGTGAGGATGGAAGATGAAGGATGGAGGATGGAGGTTTCCTCTTCTTCGTTACTTTTATCGGACTCGGAATCCAGCCGGTCGGACGCTTTGACGGTGCTTGAATCCTGGTTTTGCAGCTTGGCTTGAAGTGCCGGCAGTAGGATGTCGCGGACCAGAGTGGATTTGCCAGAGCCGCTGACGCCGGTGATGGCGACGAAGCGCGGCAGCGGAATTTCCACCGAGACGTTGTTGAGATTGTGGCGCTTGGCGTTGGAGATTTTGAGCCGGCGCACGTCGGCCGCTACAACGCGACGTTGGGGAATCTCAATCTGTTTTCGTCCACTCAGGTATTGGCCGGTAAGGGAGCGCGTTGATTTCAGCAAATCGGGCAATGGGCCTTGAAAAACCACTTCGCCGCCCGTTGCGCCGTGGCCGGGGCCGATGTCCACGATTTGATCGGCGGCGCGCATCACGCTCGCTTCGTGTTCGACGACGACGACGGTGTTGCCGGTGTCGCGGAGTTTTTCAAGGATGCAGACGAGGCGATCGGTGTCGCGGGGATGCAAGCCCACGCTGGGTTCATCGAGAACGAAGAGCGTATTCACTAGGCGCGTGCCGAGGCAGGTGGTGAGATTGACGCGTTCAGTTTCGCCGCCGCTCAACGTGCGGGTGGGGCGATCCAGCGTGAGATAGCCGAGGCCGACTTCGTTGAGGTAGGCGAGGCGAGTGCGAACTTCATCCAACGCGTGCTGAATGGGGTCTTGGGTCTTGGGTCTTGGGTCTCGGGTTTTCATCAACGATTCGGTCACGGCGAGGGCGTCGCGGACGGGTAGGGCGTAGAAGTTTGGAAGCGTCAGGTGCGAGGATGGAGGAGGGAGGAGGGAGGGCGGCGACTGTGCCTCCGTGTGCTTGGCCATCTTCAGCAGGTACAAGAGTGCCTCCGGCTTGAGGCGTGCGCCCTGGCAATCGGGGCATTTGGTGTAGGCGCGATAGCGCGAGAGCAGCACGCGGACGTGCATCTTGTAGGATTTTGTTTCCAGCCAGCGGAAGTAACCCTTCACGCCATACCACGCACGCGGCCATTGGTGGTTTTCGTCAATGCCGTAGTCCTTGTCGCCTTCGAGAACCCAGCGCTGATGCTCGGCAGTGAGGTGGTGGAACGGCACGTTCATCGGGACTTCGCGCACCTTGCAGAACTTTCTCAAATCGCTCTGGCATTCGGCGCTGAAACCGGAGCGCCACGGCTTGACCGCACCTTGTGCGAGCGTGAGCGAGCGGTCGGGGATGGCGAGGTCGTAATCAATCGTGATGGTGCGGCCAAAGCCTTTGCAGGTCGGGCACGCGCCGAGGGGGTGATTGAAGCTGAACAAGGCGGGGGAAGCGTCGGGATATTCGATGTTGCACGGAGCGCAGTGGAGTTTGTTGGAATAGGATTTCGGGGCTTGAGGCTTGGGTCTTGAGTCTTGAGTCTGGGCCAGCTTGTGAATGGTCAGCTTGCCTTTGCCGAAGTGGTAGGCTTGTTCGCAGGCTTCGACGAAACGGGCGCGGGCGGCGGGGGCGAGTTTGACGCGATCTTGAATGACCGTGAGCACCGAATGCGGAGTGCGGAGTGCGGAAAGGTTGAGGGCGTCCTCAATGCGCACAGGTTCGCCCTTCAACAGGAGGCGTTGATAACCTTGCTTGGAAATCAGCGCGAGAGATTCGGCAAGCGGGAGTTTGTCGGACAGCGGAACGTCGAAGGTGATGACGAATTCTCCCGAATGGGTCTCGGCTTTGGGTTTTAGACTTTGAACTTTAGCCCAAACTTCCTGCGGTGAATCCTTGCTCACCGGTTGACCGCAGCCGCGACAGTGGAGTTGTGCCAGATGCGGCCAGAGGACTTTCATGTGGTCGCAAATTTCCGTCATCGTGCCAACGGTGGAGCGCGTGGAGCGGACGGCGTTGCGTTGTTCGATGGCGATGGCGGGCGGGATGCCTTCGATGCTGTCCACTTGCGGCTTGTCCATGCGGTCGAAGAACTGTCGCGCGTAGGGGGAGAAGGTTTCGATATACCGCCGCTGGCCTTCGGCATAAAGCGTGTCGAACGCGAGCGAACTTTTACCTGAACCGCTCAAGCCCGTGATGACGATGAGCCGGTGCAACGGCAGATCGAGATTAAAGTTCTTGAGATTGTTGTGCCGAACGCCGCGCAGGCGGATTCGGGCAGAGGATTTCGGTTCGAACATCGATCGACGAAATTAGAGCAGTGAGAACTGATGTCAAACGCGCACCCCCGGCAATTCACCGGGCTGGGCTCGGGCGTTTTGCGACCCATTTGTGGCATTCTTAATTATTGACGGGTGAGGAAGTATGGTCTTAATTCTAACAAACCCAGTCACAAATTGACGCATGAACACAAAACTCCTGTACCTAACCATGGCCCTTGCCTCCGCTGCGCCGCTCCACGCTGCGAACATAGCTTGGGTTAGCCTCCATTCCAGCGATGACACCGCCTCAGCCGCGGCAAGCTCGGCTACGACTGGCGGCTTCACGAATGCCCCTGACCGGGGTTATACGCAGCTCTTGACCTCCCAAGGGCACACAGTCACTCGCTTCCTCAGTGTGGATAACATAGATACGGCCGTCTTTGCCAGCGACGGTGTGACACCCGTCCTGCCAGCTATTCAAACCAATGACCTGATTATCATTAGCCGTTCGGTCGGGAGCGGACAATACCAGCAAGCCAACGAAACAGCGGCCTGGAACGGGATCACCAAGCCCATGATTCTGCTGGGAGGCTACATCACGCGCGGGGGGACGGGCGGAGGTTCGCGACTTGGTCTGACGGCGGGTGAAACCATTCCCGACAACAACTCAAATAACATGCGGCTAAAGGTAAACGCGCCGAGCCATCCGATTTTTGCTGGAGTCTCGTTGGATAGCACTAATTTGATGGTCAATCCATTTTCGCGGATCATCACCTACACCAATGCGTTCAACGGCGCCCCCATTTTGCAGCGTGGCATTTCGGTCAATAACAATTCCATGGCGTCGGGCGGTTCAGCCCTTGCCGTCGTTGGGACGACCGGTGATGCGGCGATCAACGGACCCATCATCGCGGAATTCCCTCCGGGCGTGGTGACAACCCACTTCAGCGATGTCTTGGGCGGAAGGCGGTTAATCTTCTTTAGCGGCAGCCGGGAAACCAACACGTTTAGCGGCGACACAGCCGGGGTCTTTGACCTCCAGACGGACGGCGCGACCCTGTTCCTCAACGCGATCACGTATTTGACGACGCCGCAGGCGGTCAAATGCACCTTGCCATTGGCTGGGGCGACAAATCTGGTTGGGGGCGATGCCTGGACTTTCAGTGCCGGCGTCATTGGTGACTTGCCCATTACCTACCAATGGTACCAGAACGGACTACCGTTGGCCGGGGCCACCACCGCCGGTCTTGCGTTCACCAGCTTGGATCCGACCAATGCCGGCGACTATCAGTTGCATGTTACCAACTCGTTGGGCTGGGCGACGAGCACGGTGGCCCGGCTCGACTTCCATGCTTTTCCGCCGGCCAGCATTACCAACAGCATGATTTCATACTGGCCGCTGGATGCGGCGCTGGGCACGAAGACGGTGGATCTGGTTCGAGGCTACGATATGACGCTCGTTAATCTCTACGCTTCCAACGCAGTGCCCGGCCGGTGGGGAAACGCATTTCAGTTTAATGGAACCATTGCCTCCTCCATGGAGCGCATCCACGGAACGAATGATGCCATGCCGGTTTACAAGCATCCCGACTTTACCGTTTCATTATGGGTTAACGCCCTTCCACAAACTGACAAGCGCGTTTATGCCGAGGGGAACACGACCAACGGCAATACGCTGTTTGATCTCGGCACGCATAGTGGCGGTGCGGATGGAACCGTGGACTTGTATGTTCGTAGCGATGGAAATGTCACCGCGACCGACCATCGACGGTCAGTTGCGACGGCCTATGATGGCAATTGGCACAACGTCGTTTATGTGCAGCGGGACGTGGGCAATGGGAACATGCGGGCGCAACTTTGGATTGACGGTGTTCTGGACCCGGTCGTGATTGCTCCGATTCGCCCGCTTAATCCCAACACCACCGCGTTTGGCGCTTTGCGTCGCGCGAGCACGTCGGCCAACTTCACCGGTTTGATCGATGAAGTTGCGACGTGGAATCGTGCCCTGTCCCCGGAAGAGATTGGGATTTTGCAGGTAACCGCGATCACCAATCCGCCCAGCCAGCTCCAGCCCCTGGCCATCAGCAGTTTTAAGACTGATTTGCCCGCCGTGGTTACGGGAGGTTCAACCACCCTGCGTTGGGACGTCAGCAAGGATGCCACGCAGGTGACCATTAGTGGACTCGGGGACGTGACCGCGCAGACCGCCGTGGGGCTTGGTAGTCAAATCATCTCGCCGGCGCAATCAACCAATTTTGTGCTGACGGTCAAGCGTGGCGTGGACACGCTTTCCGCGACCACTTCGGTGGCGGTGATTTCGGGTGTCGCAACTGGGTGGACGCTGTTGGACGATTTCGACCAGTACCAACCCGGAAACTTGTTTGCTGGCGGTTATTGGAACGACACCTCCGGAAGCGCTGGCCAAGTGGTCACGGCCAATGGCAACCGCGCCATGCGCACCACCTCCTCGGGCATCAGCTTTCTGAACCTGCGCAGTTTATCAATTCCGGAGTTGCAGGCTCGGACCTTGTTCTTCCGCATCATCCCCGGCGCCGATAACGCCGTGGGTGTCACCAACATTGTTGGTCTCACGGACAAGAGTCAGCGGAGTTATGCCGATGAGTTCTCCAACATCGGCCCTGTGCTCTATCCCACGGCGCTGACCAACGTGGATTACCTGGTGGAAACCAATGGCTGGTATCTCGGCGCACGCAATTATCCGGGTGGAACGATTGACTACAACGGAACGACGCCGCCCCAACTCGCGCTGGAGTCCGGCGGGGTTTACAACGTGTGGGTGGATCTTACGAATGCCCCGATGGGCGACCTGATCAACGACACCTTCACCGTCTATATTCAGAAGGAAGGCGGCGCCGCCCGGACCGTGCTTTTCCAGGATTACGGCAGCGATCGTGACTTCTTCCTGATTGATCCGGTGCTGGGAGGAATGTTGCCCGTCTTGGACAAACTGGTGGTGATGGGCAACAGCGCCACGGTTAGCGCCGTCTTTGACGACTTCTATCTGAGCACGGCAGGCTATAACGCAACCGTACCAAAAGCATATGCCTTTGCGGCGCCGCCGGGACCGTTGAGTATTACCTGGTCCGGCAGCCAGCTCCAAATCAGTTGGTCCAACGGCACGCTTCAGTCCTCGACGAACGCGGCCGGACCGTACGTTGATGTGCCAGGGAATCCGAGTTCGCCGTATCTGGCCAGCCCGACTGGCGAGGGAACATTCTATCGTTCCCGCAATTGACCTGGCTACAGGCGAACACGCTTGCGAGGCGGCTGATATACATCAGCCGTCTCTTTTTTCGGGGCGGGCGTGAACTGGTGCGCGCCGGACTGCGAATCCATGATTCATCACGAAGTTGAAAAACCTGGTTGACACCTGCGCGCGCAGGCAGAAAATTGGCGTCATGAACCCGAGGCAATAGCGATTCACACCGAGTCGTGCTGCGTACAAGAAGTAATTTCCTATCAACTTTTTCAGTCAACCAACGCCCGTTTAAATATGAAAAAATACACCCTCAGTGTCGTGGCTATTTTACTTGCCGCCGCTACCACCGTCCCCGCCGCCAGCTCCCTCTGGCTCGGTACCAATGCCACGGCCGGTACGGCCTGGACCAATCCACCAAATTGGTTTCCCGTCGGTGTTCCCAATGTCGGCGACGACATCGTCATTGCGGATGCGACGGGCAACAACCTCAACCTGGCCGATGGGCGCACCATTGGTGCGCTGACTTTTGGGACGACGGGCACGCGCGCCTCGGCGTTTACCATCGGCAGCAACGCTCCAAACGCTTCCCTCACCATTAATAATGGTCTGGTCGCCAACGGTAACATCGGCGGAGTGCTTAATTTCTTGAGGCTTCCGACAGTCATTGGCGCGGACCAGACCTGGTCCATCGGGGGCACGCCTGGAACTGTCACCACCGACTCTGGCATCGGCGTGACCACCCTTGGGACTCCCAATCAAGTGCAATTCGCACTCAACGCGAACTTGACGAAAACCAATACGGGCCAACTCACCTTCATCGGCGCAAATATCACCGGCAACGGCAACCTCATTATCAATCAGGGGCCGGTGAAATTTAACGGCGGCAGCACAACCACGATGAGCGTTAGTGGCGGCGGAAGCATCATCATTAACAGTGGCGGGAAGTTGATGCTGTTCCGCAACAGCGGCGCCGTGATCTGCACAAAACCGATCACGCTTAATGCCGGAGGCACCCTCGAATTCGGCGGGAACAACACCGGAGGTGCGGTTTACGGATTCCCGTTGACCCTGAGCGGAAACGTGACGTTTTCTTCTGGTGGCGGTACAGCGACCGCAAAAAACTATTTCCTGACGGGAGCTTGGTCCGGGACCGCGGCGATCAATGGAACGGCGGTTGGCTCCGACCCCGTTATTCTCGTATTGTCCAACAATCTCGCCGGCTGGACTGGCAGTTTCAACAATGCGGGTAACGGTTTGCGGATCGGCTTTTCGACGGCTGCTCCAGGCAGTGCGGCGGTTGCGTGGTCGCTCAACAATGCGGGTGCAGTTTTGGAAACCTACAGCGCGACGAGCATTGAACTTGGCAGCTTGAGCGGTAATAGCGGCACGCTGCGCAACAGCGGCGGCGGTCCGGCGACCGTGACCGTCGGTGCACTAAGCACCAGCACCACGTTCGGTGCGGTCATGGCCGACAATACTTCTTCACTCGGACTGGTGAAGGTTGGGACGGGAACTCTGACCCTGACCGGCAATAACACCTTCAGTGGCGGCACCATCGTCAGCAACGGCGCCGTCTTAGTCCAAGGGAGCACTGCCAGTGCTGGTTCAGGTAGTGTGACAGTTCGTGCGGGTGCACTTTTCGGTGGTTCGGGCAACGCCAACGGCGCGGTGACTGTGGATCTTGGCGGAACGATCCGGGCAGCCGGTGGGATCGGCGCACCGCCGTTGAACGTCGGCACCCTCACGTTGGGGAGCGGTTCGACCGACAACACGACCTCGGAAGTGGATGCCTTTCTCAATGGGAAAATCGTATGCGCCGGCGGCTTGACGGTAAACGGAACCAACGTGATCAACATCATCGGTGCGGTCCCGGCCGTCGGAGTTTATGATTTGATTACCTACACCGGAGCGATCGGCGGGAATGGATTCTCCGGTTTCAAATTGGGAGTATTGCCACCCGGAGTCGTGGCCAACCTTCAGGACTCTGGTACTGCCATCCAGTTGAACGTGACCCAGACGGGCGAGTCGGGAATTTGGGTGGGCAATGTGCTTGGCCAATGGAATCTGGCGGGCGGCCTCGAATGGAAAGGGGCGATCTCGGGCAATCCTCAACCCTATCTCAACCTCTATCCTGCCATTTTCAATGATTCCGCCTCGAGTTTCACGGTCACAATCACGGAAGACGTCACCCCGGCGATCGTGAATTTGAACCATACCACGGATTACACGTTCACCGGTGCGGGTGGTATTATCGGTACGGCTGGACTCACCAAGGATGGTCCGGGCAAATTGACCATCGTCAACAGCAACACCTACAGCGGCGGGACTTATATTACCAACGGCACGGTGCAATTGGGGAACGGTGGCACCAGCGGGTCAATCAGTGGCCCGGTCAACAACGATGGTGTTTTTGTTTTCAACCGTTCGGATGCCATCACTTTTAACGGAATCAATGGCGCCGGTTCGATTGAGCAACGTGGCACCGGCATTTTGACCGTGGGCGGAGCGAACAGTTACACCGGACTTGCGATTATTGCCTCCGGTACCTTGGCAGCGGGCAGCGGCAGCGCTGTGGGCGTCACCAACTCGGGTACCGTCATCTCGAACACCGCGACTTTGGACGTTAATTCGCAGAGTCTTGGCGCAGAGCCAATCAATGCGCAAGGAGCCGGCGTGGGCGGCGCAGGCGCGATTGTTAACAATGGTCCGGGGGATCAAACCACCGCGACCCGATATGTAACGCTGGACGGCCCGACGACGTTCGGCGGCGCGCGCCGCTGGGATATCCGTGTGCCCACCGTGGCGAACGATCCGAACGGCGGCAATGACGCCTTCCTCCACGGCAACGGTTACAACCTCACCAAGGTCAGCTCCAACGTGGTCGGGCTCATCAGTGCGGGCGACACGGGGCTGGGCGACATTGACGTTCAGGGCGGAACCCTGACGTTTTCGCGCTCCACATACATGGGCAACCCGTCCAAGAAAATCACGGTACGTCCGGGCGCAACGCTGCAACTGCACCGGACCAGCGAATTCGTCAACAACATCCTCGACAAGGCGCTCTCGCTGACCAACGCGACCTTCGCCATTGAAGGGAACGGATTGACCAACAATCAATTCGCAGGGTCGGTGACACTCTCCGACTCCAATGTCGTCAATCTACCCGCGGCCACGGGTTTGATTCTGACCGGGCCGGTCAATGGAAGTGGTTCGGCAACGGTCATCGGGCCAGGTACGTTGGTTGTCTCGGGGAACGCCAACTACACTGGTGGCACGACTATTAATGGTGCCGTCTTGCAGGTGGACGGGACGTTGGGAGACATCGCGCAACCGCTGACCATCACTTCACCGACCACCATTGCGGGCAACGGCAACATCAAGTACGCCGTGACGATTCCTTCGGGCAGCGTGCTGTCACCCGGCGCGCATGGATCGGTGTCGGTGCCGGGTACCACGCTTGGCGGGCTGACGATCAACAACACGCTGATTCTCCAGGCGGGTTGCAGCAATGTCTTTGAGATCAACAAAGATGCCGGTACGAATGACACCGTGCGGGGGCTGACCTCCGTGACCATGGCCGGCACGCTCTACCTGCAAAACGTCGGCTCGACGGCCTATGCGCCCGGAGACAGCTTCAAACTCTTTTCGGCGGGCAGTTACGCGGGCGGCTTCTCCAGTATTGTGCCGGCCACGCCGGCGGCCGGCTTGATTTGGATTACGAACAATCTCATCGTCAACGGCACCTTGGGGGTGGCGGTGTTGCCCAATCCCATTCCGTTGAAGGTCTTCTCCGCCTC
Organism: Limisphaerales bacterium; assembly: GCA_044225555.1. Lineage (GTDB taxonomy): Bacteria > Verrucomicrobiota > Verrucomicrobiia > Limisphaerales > JADLHS01 > JADLHS01. The sequence continues at coordinate 79,102 of JBGAIM010000006.1, forward strand.
CAGCCTCATCAGCAATGAAGTCAACGTGATCTTCTCCGCCGAACTGGATCCGAGCACTGCTCAAAACCCGGCGAACTACGCGATCAGCACCGGCCAAGGCGTGACCGGTGCCACCTTGCGCAATACCACCAACGTGGTGCTATCCTTGGATTCCCCCATCAGCAACCTCACCTTCACGGTCAACGTTAAGTCGGTCCAGGACCTGGCGTATGTGCCCAACGTCGTGGCGACAACCAACGTTCCAAGCGCGGCTCTCGGCTTCCAAGAGTCGGTCAGCGTCTTGGTCACGAATGGGTCGGCCTTCGCTTACGGTACGAACATGCAGGTCAAAGTATATTCGGATGGCGTGGACATCTTCGGCACCCAGGATGAGTTCCAATTCGTTTTCAAGAACATCGAAGGCGACTTCGACTTCAGCGTCCGTTTGGAATCGTTGCTGATCAGCGACCCGGCGGCGAAGGCCGGCATCATGGCGCGCGAAATCAGCGATGTAAACGGCCCGCGCTTTGACGACCGCCACTTCCTCTCGGCAGGCTTCACCGCGGACCCGACCCGGAATAATAACTTCATCCAGTACCGGGATGAATTCAGCGCCGGTGCGGTGGCGCCGGCAGCGCCCCGTCCGCCCGCCTATTACCCCAACAACTGGCTACGCTTGAAGCGCACCGGGGCCGTCTTCCAAGGTTATTCCGGGCCGGACGGGCTGAACTGGACCCCGATGACCGCCATTGACACCTCGACGAATACGAGCGGTCCGTTTCCAAGCCTGCTGCGGGTCGGTCTGGCCGTCACCAGCCATAACCGGGCGCAGACGACCGAGGCTGTCTTCAGCGACTTCGGCGTGTCCAAGGAAGCGGTGCCCTTGACAGCGACGATCAGCGGCAACAATGTCGTAGTGTCGTGGCCGGCTGGCACGGGTACTACCTTGCAAGCCACACCAAGCCTGTCGTCGCCCGTGATCTGGACGAATGTTCCGGGAAGCGAACTGACGAGCCAGGCCGTGTTCCCGATCAGCGGTGGCGACAGCTTCTTCCGGTTGGTGAAATAACCGCGCGATTCTGAACTTCACCCGGTTCTGCCTCGGCGGAGCCGGGCTTTTTGTTTCTGGCGATGACTCCGTGGTTGCACGCAGAGCGGATTGGCGCGCCGGGAAATCGGCCATCCCCCGACACGCAACCAACCAACCCTCAGCTGGCAGTTATGGGATCGAGTCCAGGATGGAGAATAGTTGATCGGCGAGTTGCTTCACATTGGCCGGCGTTGGCGTGTTGTAGTTCCCATTCACCTGCTTGACGGCATCGGTAAAGGCGGCTTGGTAGGTTTTGTAAGCGTCGGAAACGCGCTGTTGCTCTTGGGGCGTGAGAAAGCCAAACGCCAGCCGGTTGTGATAACGGGTCATCGCCCAGTCAACGTCATTGCGGGTCTGTTTGAGCTGGTAGCCGCCGCTTCCGCCAGTGGTGGTGCAACCAGTGATCAGGGTGAGCATGGCAAGCAGCAAGGCGCAGTTTGATAGAGTTCGGGATTTCATGAGTTTTGAGTTAGCACATTTTTCGCCCGCATCTTTTCGACGGGATCAGGTCAAGGAAAGGAAAAAGTTTACCCGGCCAGGCTGCTGGGCGGCGGGTTTGGCAACGCAAGCTCGCCACGCTCCGGGCTTTCGGCTAAGTGTCGGGGGAAGTTGATGGCCACATGCGATTACCGCTGAAGAAAAGCACCGAGACGGATCGAAGGGCGCTGAACCGTACTGGAGCCGGTCTTGGCGCGGTTTCCATTCTCCTGCTGCTGGCAGCGTGTCTGGCGTGGTTTTGTCCGGCAACCAAACCGAATGCGGTGCTCGGACGGTTAAGTTACTTGCAGTTCTGGCTGGCAATCTTGCTGACGCTGATTGCAGCGGCGTTTCTCCCGGTACGCATGTTGGCGCCGGCGAGGCGGCGTGCGGTTGGGTTCAGGTTCGCGGCGGTATTGTTGAGTTTCGGGGTGGCTTTGGCGGCTGCCGAATTAGTGGCTTACATTTTGCCGGTGCGACACCAGATGGATAACCCGTGGTATTTGGCGGCCGGCGGTGGAACATCGGAGGGCGTGGACCTGCCCTTTGGACGCCCGCCGCATCTTAAGTGGGAGGGAATGTCGCGGGGCGACCTGGCTTTGTTGAACGGTGATCCCGATCCCTACGCGCGACCGGTGACGTTTGAAACGGATCGGGAAGGTTTTCGCAACGGCCGGGACATTGAGCAGGCAGACCTCCTCACACTCGGCGACTCTTTCACCGAAGCCGGGAATGTCATGGAGGCAGAAAGTTTCTCGACGCTTGCCGGTCAACGCTTGGGCTTGAGCACACGGAATCTTGGACGCGCGGGTTACACTGCGGCGACGGAGCTCATCGTGCTCAAGAAATACGGATTGAACTGCCGGCCAAAAGTCGTGGTGTGGCAGATCGCCGAGGCGAACGATTTGGCCGAGATGGTCATTTATGAGAAGTGGGTCTCGTTCGGACGGCCAAGATATTTTGATGCGAAACCAGACTCAGCTCGTATTGAAGCATGGCAGAAGCGATCGCCCACATTCCGTTTGTTTGAGGCGCTGAGAAAGAACACCCCACGCCCGTGGCCCTTGGCTGGAACATTTCGCGATCAGGATGGGGTGGATCATCCGGTGCGTTTTCTGCCCGGGGCCAACCATGAGCCGCCCGTCCGCAATCATCCCGGGTGGCCGGGTTTCTCGGCGGCGCTGCTGGAGGGTGCGGCGGTCTGTCGCGCGAATAATATCCGTTTGTTGGTTCTGCTCATCCCGACCAAGGCGCGCGTATTGACTCCGTACACCAAGCTCACGGACTTTGCCGCCGCTACATTCAGTCGTCCGGAAGGCGACTCTTTGGGAGTAGTTCTGAAGGAATTTTGCGATTCGCACCAGATCGCGTTTGCCGACGCGACCGCTCCATTGCAGGAACAGGCGAAGGCAGGAAGGCTGGTTTATCTGCCTTACGATACGCACCTGTCTCCCGCCGGGCATCAGGTCGTCGCCGAACTGGTTGCGGCGAAACTTGCGGCCCAGGGAGGACAGTGACCGCGATTGCTTGTCAGTATTTTTTCCTGACGGGTGGGATGGACTTCGCGCCGACATTGCGCTAAACGTAAAGCGCACAGTGGCAAGACCAAACGTGCTGCTACTGGCGTTGCTTAATCAGAGATGAACGTCGAACCCGTCGCTGCCTGCCCGCGCCCTGTCTCGGAGCCAAGCCGCTCCTCACGGAGTGTGGAAATGGTCTCCTATCGCGGGGAGCTGGGCACGCTGTGGGATGAGCTGGTTGCCCGTTCACGCAACGGCCATTTCATGGTTACGCGCCGCTTCCTGGATTATCATGGCGACCGCTTTCGGGACCGCTCGCTGATTTTTTTGCGCGAAGGAAAACCGGTTGCGGTAATTCCGTTGCACGAAGAGGACAACGAGTGGATTTCACATCGGGGTCTGCCGTTTGGTGGTTTGATCGCCGCCCCGGAACTGACCATGGAGCAAACCGCCGAGATATTTCGTGAGATCGGGGGCCGGATGCGTTCCTCCGGGGTCGCGGCTCTACGCTACACGCCTACGCCGCACGTGTATCATACGCAGCCGTTCGAGGACGACGTATTTTTGCTGCACCAATTAGGGGCGCGATTGGAAAGTTTGAAGCTGGCGGCCCGGGCGCGGTTGCCCCGGCTGGGCTTGATGCAGGAACGCGTGCGCAAGTATCTGCGCCAGGCGGTGCCCAAGATCCGGGTCGTGCATGGCATCCCGTTGCCGGAGTTTTGGGACGGGTTGACGAGTTATCTCCACCACCGCCATCAGGCAACTCCAGTTCACACGGAGGTGGAAATGGCCGATCTCCTGAACCGTTTCCCGGACGCCATCCGATTGCTGGGCATCCGGGGCGCGCGGCGGCGATTGGCGCCAAAACAGAGCCTCCTGGCCCTGGACCATGCCGCCATCAAAAAATTCGGCGCGGGTCGGGGCTGGCTGGATTTCGGCACTTCGATGCATCCGGCGGATGGCAGTCTCGACTTGCGGTTGCACGCGCAAAAGGAACGGAACGGCGGTCGGGGCATGCGCGTCGAGACTTGGGTCTGGGATGGCAATGTCCGCTAGGCAACCTGCCCGCCGCGCTCCGCTGGATCAATCTTTCGCGCCTTCACCGAGCAGAGCCCTGCTGGCTTCCTTGCCATAAAGTCCGCGATTGCTCTGATTGAACTCGAATTTCAAATCCACTTCGAGGTCCTGCAACGTGATGAGCTTCCAGTGAACGGGCATGAACACAGTCTGGCCATTCTGCTCGTTACGTTCCAACTGGTAAGCGAGCAGTAGGTGGAGGGCATCATGGGTGACTTTCGGATTCTCCGAAGGTGAATAATAGAACGAGCGCTGCGTGGTGTTGGCTGTGGTGGCGCTGTAGGTCTTTAACTCCAGATAGCACGGAGGACCTGTGACGGTGCTTGGCGTGCGCGCGTCGAGTCCGGCCTCCTTCAAGGCGGCTTTGACGAAACTTTCCATGTGATTGCCGGCTTCGTTGGCGCGGACGGAAATCAATCCTTCGGCCCGTGCTTTGGCGGCGGCGGCGCTGGCGGCGGCGGAGAGTTTCTTGAACAACGCAGCATGTGCCGGGTTGTTGGTGTCGAAATCCAGCACGCGATGTTGCGTCGTGGCCAGGATGACCTCCTTGAACGGGATTTGCTTGGCCGGCCTGGTGAGTTCAGCGAGGGCCGCAGTGGAGACCGGGTTGGTCGTCTCCGCACCAACGACCGCTGCCGCCGAGACGCACAATACACCACAGCAGTTCAGCCATCGCTTCTTCATTTCAGCGTTTGTGGAACAGCACGATGCGATTGGTGTTCGTGCCCTTGCTCATGTTGTCCACGCCCCAGCAATTGGCGGTCTTGGTGAACTTCTGATCGTTGATGAGCACTAGCACCGGTTCGAGCCCGGCCGCGACACCGCAGGGGAGAACATGCTCTTCCAGTTTTGTTTTGCCACTGTGGACTTCGCCGACTTCAAATGCCACGTGGCCTCCTGATTTCAGCAGGCGATGAAGTTCACGAAATACTCCCGTCATGACTTCACGCCAGGCTTCGATCTTCTTCGGGACGGTTAACTTCACGGATTGAGGGTCAATTCCCAAAAACCAGCAACGCAGCCAGTTGTCGTCGGCATATTGCACGACGTCCAGGAACGGCGGGGAAGTGACCACAAGTGAAACGGAATTGGCTGGCAGTTCGTGCGTGGCGTCGGCAGGCGCGTTGGTGAAATGGGCTTGGTCGGCGACGTCGGCCAGCATGCGACGGACTTCAGGCGTAACGTCGCCAAGCAGTTGCTTCGATTTCTTCAGAATGATTTTTGCGACGTCGCGGCGCGGCGGGGTTTGATTCCGCTTCTCGTTGATCTTCCGTTGCGAGGCAAGGCTGACGGCCTGATTTGGTGGCAGGGTATAAACCGAGAAAAATCCCGGCGAGTGGCCGGTGAGTCGGTTCAGCGCAACCATGCGTAGCCAGTCATCAATGGAATCTGATCTTTTGGTGCGGAAATATTTCTTCAGGGCGCAGATATCGCGGAGCGTTTCAGGGTGGTAGAAGGCCAGCAAGTCTTCCGGGAATTCATCGTGGCTGGTGAGGTCGATTTCCTGAAGGCGCGCTTCGATTTGCTCCAGAGCCGGTGGGCGGAGGCGTGGTTGGGTGAACGTGAGGCTGAGCGGGTTGATGTCGTTGCCGAAAGGGACGCGGCCCAGCAGTGCGGCATCAATGGGCGTGGTGCCGCGGCCCATGAATGGATCATAAACCACGTCGCCGGGCTTCGTGAGCCGTTCGATGAAGAAACGCGGGAGCTGCGGCTTGAAGCACGCGCGATAGGATACTTCGTGGAGCGAACTGGCCTGCCGCTGGCGCGCAGTCCAGAATTCGTTGACGAAGGTGGGGACATCGCACGGGCCGCTGGCTGAAACAAAACGAGTCCTGACCTCGCGCGTAGCAACGCCGAACTCGCGAAAGGAGGCAAGCTCAACGGCGAGTGAGCGTGAACGTGGCCGGTTCATCACCGGCGGAGCCGGCGATGCTCGTTCTCCAAAATTCAGGGTGGCCTGCTCGGTGGCGGTGGTCATCTCTATTGCCCATAGCAGACCAGCGAACGATGCCCCGGGCAAGTCCCGAGGAGCGGACCGGGAATGTTTCCGGGATTGATTAGGATTGAACAAAAGTGGACATCGGGCATCTTCCCGCGCGAATAGGCGCACCGCTAAATTATGAAGATTGCCATTGTGGGTTTGGGTTACGTCGGCTTGCCGTTGTGTTTGCAGTTTGCCCGGAACGGGGTGGAAGTGATCGGCCTGGACATTGACGGGAACAAAGTCCAGTCGGTCAACGCGGGCCGGAGCTACATTGAACACATTGACTCAGCGGCCATCCGGGAAGCCGTGCAGGCCCGGCGTTTTACGGCGTCCGCCGATTTCGCCCGCGTGAAGGAGGTCGAGGCTGTCATCATCTGCGTGCCGACGCCGCTGAATAAAAATCGCGAGCCGGATATTTCCTACATCATCAAGACGGGCGAAGCCATCGCCCGCCATTTGCAGAAAGGCGTGCTGGTCGTCTTGGAGTCCACAACTTATCCCGGCACCACGGACACCGATTTGCGTGAGGTGCTCGAAAAAGGCTCGGGGCTCAAGGCGGGAACGGATTTTCATCTTGCCTTCTCTCCCGAGCGCGAAGACCCGGGCAATCCCGACAGCAAAGTGGCCAAGATTCCCAAGGTCATTGGTGGTTTCACACCGGCTTGCCTGGAAAGAACCAAGGCGCTATACGGCAAGGCCATTCAAACGCTCGTGCCGGTGTCGTCGTGCCGCGCGGCGGAGGCAACCAAGCTGCTCGAAAACATTTTTCGCAGCGTCAACATCGCGCTCGTGAACGAACTCAAACAGGTGTATGGCGCGATGGATATTGATGTGTGGGAAGTCATCAACGCCGCCAAGACGAAGCCATTCGGTTTCATGGCATTTTATCCAGGGCCGGGTCTGGGCGGACACTGCATTCCGATCGACCCGTTCTATCTGACATGGAAGGCGCGCGAGTACGGCCAGAACACGCGGTTCATTGAACTGGCGGGTGAAGTCAACACGGCGATGCCGGAGTTTGTGGTGCGTCGCGTCGCGGATGCGCTGAACACGCGGCAGAAGCCCGTGAAAGGCAGTCGCGTGCTGGTGCTTGGATTGGCTTACAAAGCCAATGTGGACGACGATCGCGAGTCGCCGAGCTATCATCTGCTTGATCTACTCAAACATCGTGGTGCCCATGTGGATTATTATGATCCGCATGTGCCGGTGATCCGACCGACCCGCGAACATCCGCATTGGGCGGGCACCAAATCCGTCGAGTGGAAGAAGGAAGTCATCGCCGGCTACGACTTGGTATTGATTTCCACGGCGCACAAAGCAGTGAACTATCAGGAATTGGCCGACTGGGCGCAGGGCATCGTGGACACACGCAATGCGATGGCCGGATGCAAGGTCTCGCCGGGCAAGCTTTGGAAAGCGTGAACAGATTTGCGATTTAAGATTTACGATAGAAGCGCCGGACCTCAAGCTGCGCGTAAATCGAAAGTCACCAATCGAGCATGTCGGCTTACCAAAAACTCCAGGCCGAACTTCGCACCCAGCCACGCGCCTGGCTGGTCACGGGAGTGGCGGGTTTCATCGGCTCGAACCTGCTGGAGACCCTGCTCAAACTGAACCAACACGTCGTTGGTCTCGACAACTTCGCCACCGGCAAGCCCAATAACCTCGAACAAGTCCAGGCGCTCGTGACCCCGGCACAGTGGGCGAACTTTCGGTTTATTGAAGGAAGCATTGGTGATTCCGCAGTCTGTCGGCAGGCGTGTGCGCGCGTTGATTACGTCCTGCATCAAGCGGCACTGGGTTCGGTGCCGCGTTCGATGGAGCAGCCACTGGCCACGCATCAAGCAAACGCGACGGGATTTCTCGAAATGCTCGACGCCGCCCGCATGGCCAAGGTGAAGCGGTTTGTGTACGCGTCCAGTAGCGCAGTCTATGGCGATCATCCGGCATTACCCAAAGTGGAGGATCAACTTGGCCGGGTGCTTTCGCCCTATGCGGCGACCAAGCTGATCAACGAAGTCTATGCTCAGACGTATGCGAAGGCGTATGGTTTTGGGTCCATTGGCTTGCGCTATTTCAATGTGTTCGGACCGCGCCAGGATCCGGACGGGGCGTACGCCGCCGTGATTCCGAAATGGATCGCCGCTTTGTTGCGCCGCGAACCGGTGCAGATCAATGGGGACGGTGAAACCAGCCGGGATTTCTGCTTTGTGGAGAATGTGGTGCAGGCGAATCTGCTCGCGGCAACCGCGACGAATCCTGAGGCGGTCAATCAGGCTTACAATGTCGCCGTGGGCGAGCGGACGACGCTGAATGAACTGTTCCAGTTTCTCCAGGACGGCTTGCGCAAAATCAATCCCGCATTGCCAGAGCAGAAACCAGTCTATCGCGACTTTCGCGCCGGTGATGTCCGGCACTCGCTCGCGGACATCAGCAAGGCGCGACGGCTGTTGGGTTACGAGCCGGTGCTGCGGGCGCGCGAAGGATTGGCCCTCGCGATGGAGTGGTATTGCCGTCACACTTAACCGCAGTCCCCGCGGTCGTTGACAAGTTACGGTTCAGAAAAATCTTCTAGCCCGCTGCAACGCTTCGGCTTAACTTTCCACAGACCAACCGAGCATCAGGGTATTGATTCTATCGAACGCAGTGCCTGGATTTTCGATTCGTGCGCAGCGGAGCAGGGCGCATAGACTGGTGCCAGAGTCGGGTTAGTCGAGAACGACCTGTAATCATGGCCTGGGCGGAACAAATGCAGTCGGTCGGAGCACTGGAGACGCTGGGATGCGTCTTGAGCGCTTATGCCTTGGGCTGTTTCTCCACCGGCTACTACATCGTTCGGGCCCGCACAGGGCGAGACATCCGGGAGATTGAAAGTGGCAGCAGCGGGGCGCGCAATGTCGGTCGGGTGCTCGGCAAGTCGGGATTCGCGGTGACCTTTCTCGGCGATCTTGCCAAAGGCGCGCTGGCGGTCTGGGCTGTGCGTCATTTCTCCGGCAACAACCTGCTGGCGGCCATCGCCATGCTCGGTGTGGTTGCGGGTCATATCTGGCCGGTGACGCTGCGTTTTCACGGTGGCAAGGGCGCGATCACATCGCTGGGAGCGCTGCTGGTTTACAGCCCCTACCTCGTGCTGGCTTACTTCGCCGTCTTTCTGCCCGGGGTTGCTCTCACGCGAAAATCGCTGCTTCCCGGGATGGCGGCGTATTTGAGTCTGCCGGTCGTGAGTTACTGGTTGCATCGCGATCCGGTCGAATCCGTGATCGTTGCGATGCTCGGTGGGCTGGTGATCTTTGCGCATCGTCAGAATCTGCTCCGAGAATTTCCCGTGCTGGCGGCCCGGTGCGGGTTGTCCGTCAAACCGCAACATACCAAGCCATGAGCGCCATACGTTCTCCTCTCGTGTTCAAGTTCGCCTCCGAAGATTGGGAGATTGAACAGATTCACCGGTTGAACTACCGCACGTTCGTCGAGGAGATTCCGCAGCACAAAGCCTCGCCCACGCACCGGCTCGTGGACAAGTTTCACGCCGAGAATACATATCTCATCTGTCTCAACGACCAGAAACTCGTTGGCATGTTGGCGGCGCGCGGCAACCGGCCATTCTCACTCGATCAGAAACTACCCGAACTCGATTCGCATCTGCCGAAAGGCCGGACGGTTTGCGAAATTCGTCTCCTCGCGATTGATAAACAATTTCGCGGCTCGCGCGGCGGGCAGGTCCTCTCCGGGTTACTGGCGTTGCTTTGGCAGCACGGCGTTGAGAAGGGCTACGACTTGGCGATCATCTCCGGCACGATGCGGCAGTTGCGATTGTATCAACATCTCGGTTTTGTACCATTTGGTCCGCTCGTGGGCACGGGGGACGCGCAGTTTCAGCCGATGTATGTGACGCTGGAAACCTTCGAGGTAACAGCGCGGGAATTCCTGCGTTCGTCGCCAGCAAAATCATTTCAACCGAGCGCGGTGAATTTTCTTCCCGGGCCGGTGGCCATTCGTCGGGAAGTCCGCCGGGCGTTTGAGCAAGCTCCAGAATCGCATCGGGCCGACAGCTTCAAACAGGAGTTCCAGGATACAAGACGGATGCTGTGTGAACTGACCCAGGCCGCAAACGTCGAGTTGCTCCTTGGATCGGGCACGCTGGCGAATGACCTGATCGGCGCGCAGCTTTCGCTGTTGCCGGGCCACGGCGTGGTGTTGAGCAATGGCGAGTTCGGCGGACGGTTGATTGATCAGGCCCGGCGGTTCAAGCTGCGCTTTGACGCGATCGAGTTTGATTGGGGACAACCGTTCGACCTGGATGCAGTGCGGAAGCAACTCTCGCATGTGCAATCGCCGGCCTGGCTCTGGTGTGTGCACTGTGAGACCTCCACGGGCGTGTTGAACGACGTGGAGACGCTCGCAAAGCTTTGTGCGGAACATGGCGTGAAGCTTTGTCTCGATTGCATCAGCAGCGTCGGGACGATGCCGGTGGACTTGGAGGACGTTTATTTGGCCTCGGCTTCCAGCGGCAAAGGATTGCGCGCATATCCGGGCGTCTCGATGGTCTTTTATCAACACAACGTAACGCCCGCGCCGGATCGCCTTCCACGCTATCTGGACCTCGGGTTCTACGCGCAACAGGAGGGTATCCCGTTCACCTTTTCTTCGAACCTGCTGCACGCGCTGCACGCGGCCGTGCGCGGCGTGAATTGGGACCGGCGTTTTGCCGAAATAGCGGAAACCGCCACGTGGCTGCGGACCCGGCTGGTCGAGATGGGCTTCAGCGTGGTGGGCATCTCCACGCGCACGTCGCCCGCGGTGTTCACTCTCGCGCTGCCGCCGGAGTTGAACTCGGTGAATGTGGGCAACCTGATGCAGGAAGCCGGCTTCCTCCTCAGTTGCAACAGCGATTACCTCAAACGCCAGAACTGGATTCAAATCTGCCTCATGGGCGAAGTTGCGCGGGAGAAAGTCGTGTCCTTGGTCAACGCGCTAAATCGCGTGTGTTCTCGCCAACCGGTCGCGGATCAGATTATTCAGGCTTGAGCTTCTGCCACGGTCAGTCTTTAGATTGCGCGCAATGTGTATCAAGCGTATGGACACTGTCCGCACGAAGATGCACGCTGGCCGGCAAACCATGAAACCAGCTGACATCGCCAGCCATCGCCATCTTGCTTCGACGATTATCCGTGTCGCTCTCCTGCTTTACACCGGTGGAGGTGTCTCGGCAATCAGTGCTGCCGTGGACAAGGTCACGCCGGTTGTGCCGATTCGCGCGGAGATGTTCGCGCCGAAACAGGTGGTGTTGCTTGACGGGCCGTTCAAGCGCGCGATGGAGTTGGATGAAAAGTGGCTTTTGCGTCTTGAGCCGGATCGCTTGTTGAGTCGTTATCGTCAGGAAGCTGGACTGACACCCAAAGCGAAAAGTTATGGTGGTTGGGAGGAGCAGGGGATTGCTGGCCATAGTCTCGGCCATTATCTCTCAGCTTGCGCCTGGATGTATCAGGACACCGGCAACAAGCGGTTTCTCGAGCGTGTGAATCATATCGTGGCTGAACTGGCCGAGTGCCAGCGCGCTAACACCAATGGCTTTGTCGGGGCCATGCCGAACGGCAAGAAAGTTTTTGCCGAGGTCGCGCGAGGCGATATCCGATCGGCGGGTTTCGATCTGAACGGCTCGTGGGTGCCGTGGTACAATCTCCACAAGCTGTTCGCCGGGTTGATTGATGCGTATCGCTACTGTGAAAACGCCCAAGCGCTGGAAGTCGTCTCCCGCCTCGGCGACTGGGCGGATGACACGACGAAGAATCTCACCGAGGCGCAATGGCAACAGATGCTCGCTTGTGAGCACGGAGGCATGAATGAATCACTGGCTGACCTCTACGCGCTCACCGGGAACAAGCGTTACCTCGACCTGGCTAAGAAGTTTTACCACAAGGCGATTCTCGACCCGCTGGCAACCGGACGTGATGAATTGCCGGGCAAGCACGCCAACACGCAAATTCCCAAGCTCATTGGCGCGGCGCGCATCTATGAACTGACGGGCGATGCGAATTTCGGTCATGCCGCCCGCAACTTTTATTCAATCGTGCTGAGCAATCATACTTACGTCACGGGCGGCAACAGTCAGGGTGAACACTTTGGTCCGTCCGGCAAGCTCAATGACCGTTTGGGCGCGAGTACGACCGAAACCTGCAACACCTACAACATGCTCAAGCTGGATCGCGCCTTGTTTAGTTTTGAACCGCGGGCGGCCCTGGCGGATTATTATGAGCGCGCCCTGTTCAATCACATACTCGCCTCGCAACATCCCGGGGACGGGCGCGTGACTTACTTCCTCACATTGAAGCCCGGCGAAGCGAAGAAGTTTCTTGGCGCGGAGGATTTCACCTGTTGCAACGGTAGCGGCATGGAGAACCACGCGCGGTACGGTGAGGCCATTTATTTCCACGCACCTGATCAGCTGTGGGTCAATCAATTCATCGCGTCCGAACTGAACTGGACGGAAAAAGGGGTGAAGCTCCGGCAAGAGACGGATTTTCCTTACAACGCCGCGACCAAGTTGAGGATCACCACTGAGAAACCAGTGAAACTCGCGCTGTATATCCGGCAACCGTTCTGGGCGACGAATGGATTTTCGGTGACAGTTAACGGTCGGGATGTAGACGACGCCGGAACGACGGAGGGTTACGTGACCATTGATCGCGAGTGGAAATCCGGTGATACGGTAGCGGTGCAAATGCCGTTCTGCCTGCGCACCGAGACCATGCCCGACAATCCAAATCGCATCGCGATTTTTGACGGACCGATCCTGCTTGCGGGCAACGTCGGCGCCGTGGATAGCCAGAATCCCGTGCCGGTGCTCGTCACCGATGGCCGGGCGGTAACGGATTGGGTCAAGCCACTCGGAAGCAAACCACTGTCGTATCGGACCGAGGGCGTGGGTCGTCCGGCGGATGTGGAATTGAAACCGTTCTTCGCCACCTTCGATCAGCGGCACTCGATATATTGGGAAGTGTTCACCGAGGCGGGCTGGAAGGTTCGCGAGCAGGAATATCGCGCCGAGCAACAACGGTTGAAGGAGTTGGAAGCCAATTCTGCCGACCTCTTCCACATCGGCGAGATGCAGGCCGAGCGCGACCACAATGTGCAAAGCGAGAAATCTGGTGCGGTCGAATACAACGGACGCAAATTACGTCACGCGTGGGACGGCGGCTGGTTCTCATTTGAAGTGGCCGTGGCGACCAATGCTCCCAGCGACCTCGTCATCACTTACTGGGGGAGCGAAACTGGCGAACGCAAGTTTGATGTGCTGGTGGACGGCGAGAAGATTGCGACCACGAGTTTGCATCAGGACAAGCCGGAACAATTCTGGGACAAGGTCTATCCATTGCCCGAGTCGTTGACCAAGGGCAAGCAGAAGGTGACGGTAAAATTCCAGGCGCATCCCGGCAACTTCGCCGGTGGCGTGTTTGGCGTGCGCGTGGTGAAGCGCAAACTGTCGCCGAGGGCGCAGTTGTAAAGGCCAAGCGGCAGTTGAACAACGGATCGGGCCATCGACTCTTGCCGACATAAGTCGCCGTGTGCTGATGATGGTCGCCGCGCTGCGCAGGGATATGCGAATTCCTTGAGCGCCAAAAATTCATCGGCTTTTTCAGAAAAAGGTGCATACTGTGGGCGTAACCCGATATGCGTGTGAATTCATCATCTTTGCGGCCCGGTGTTCGTTCCCAGCGTGGTAAACGTTGCCGCCCGAACAGTGAATTACCGGCGGATGTCTCCGCACGACCCGCCGCGCCGCGCGGCATGCCGAAGGTGGTGCTCTTGATCGAATCAGCCCGTGCGGCCGGGCGCGCCTTGCTTTGTGGCATCGCGCGCTATGCGCATCACCACGGTCCTTGGTCGTTTTACTGGGAGGCCGGTGGATTGGAGCGGTTTTCCGGGTCGTTCGATAAGCTGGACGCCGAGGGTGTCATCATGCGGGATACCGACCGGCTGGAGGAGGTTTTGGCGCGCGGGTTGCCCGCGGTGGTGGTGGGGCATCGGCATCGGGAGATTCCCGACGTGGCCAACGTGGTAACCGGCTCCCACGACATCGGGCGGTTGGGCGCGGAGCATCTGCTGTCCTGCGGCGTGCGACATTTCGCCTTTTGCGGCTACACCAATTGTTCCTGGTCGGACACGCGGTGCGGGACTTTCAAGCATGTGGTGAGTCTGGCGCATTTCGACTGTGCCGAGTTCAGCATCCAGGCGGGGGCAACCGATTCGCCGTGGCATGATCAACGTGAAGCCATCGCCAATTGGCTGCGCTCCCTGCCGCGTCCTGTGGGGCTCATGGCATGTAACGACGACCTTGGGCACGAGGTCATCGCTGCCGCGAAGCTGGCCGGGTTGTCGGTGCCGGACGATGTGGCAGTGATTGGCGTGGACAACGACGAGGTGGTGTGCGGACTGACCGATCCGCCTCTGTCGAGTGTGGCGGTGAATTTTGAGCGGGCAGGGTACGAGGCCGCGCATGTGTTGGCGGGATTGATGAAGCGTGAGGCCGCGCCGTCGCGAATTATTGTCAGTCCGACGCACGTCGTGCCGCGCCGTTCAACCAGTTTGCTCGCTGTGGAGGACCCGCATCTGGCCAAGGCGTTGCGTTTCATTCGTGATCGCGTGGAGGAAAGTCCATCGGTCGAGGCCGTCGCGCGGGCCGCCGCCATTTCGCGCCGGGCGTTGGAAAAACGATTTCGCGATTCGCTCGGCCGCTCCGTGCTGGATGAAATCCGGCGGGTGCGGACGGATCAGATTGCGCGTTTGTTGGTGGAGACAGAACTGCCGGTGGCGCAAATCGCGGAGCGGCTGGGTTTCGCGGATGTGCAACACATCGCGCGGTATTTCCGCAGTGCAAAGGCCGTGAGTCCACTTGCCTATCGCAAAATGCATGGAAGCAAACAAGCGAACATCGGCGGTGCGTAAAATGGTGAAAGTTATCCGCAAAGTGGCGTTGTGAGGAGACAGCGTCACGGAGTATCAATCTTGCAACACTTAATAATCCGGGCAGCGTAACCAGGCGGGGCGCGTTCGTGTCGTGGTTGAGCGCGGTGATTGACAAATATAGCGCGATGGCAGGTTCACGGCTCGTGATTCGTTGTTGGTCGCCCCTTTGAGGCGTGGGTGCTGATTCGGTTTGAATTGAATGATTGCGAGAGCAGACAGCGAAGTTGGTGCCGGTGCGACGATCAATGGCAATGGTCTTCGCCTCCAGGGTGTTCAAGCTGCGCACGCGGAGTGCAAGCCTTGGATGGAGGGGTTTCCGGTTTGCCGGACCTTGAGTCAGCATAACATCATCCATGTCGGCATTCAGCAGGGCACTACTCCGATCAGAATTGCCCGGCCCAATCATACGACGACTTATTTCCTGGCGTGTTTTGGCGGAAAGGGCCGGGTGCTCATTGACGAGCGCTGGCAGATTTGCCGATCGGGCTTTGCGTGTCTGCTGCCGGCGCACACGGATTACGCATTCGAGTCCATTCCGGGTTCGCCGTGGAAGTTCTGCTGGGTTTGCTACAATCGTCCGATTGACCAGCGGCCCATTGCTGGTCCGGAGGCGCCGATCCTGGCCCGGTTTGAAGCGCTGCCACTTCAGTCAGCGATCATCGGCCTCTTGCATGAATGCCACGGGCCGGGTCAGCCGATCATCGTCCAAGAATGGACTGATCTGGTTCACGCGTACGTGTTGCGCTTCGCGCAGAGCAAGGAGCCGATTGATTCGCTGTGCCTCCTGTGGGAGCGCCTGGTGAATCATCTTTCGGATCGTTGGACTTTGGGCCGGCTGGCGCGTGAGGCTGGCTACAGTTGCGAGCATCTACGCCGGTTGTGCCGGGCCAAGTTGGGGCGCAGTCCCATGCAACAGGTGAGTTACTTGCGGATGCGTCGTGCGGCCGAACTATTGACCACCACCGATCAGACGATTGAGTCTGTGGCTCATGAAGTGGGCTATCAAAACCCGTTTGTGTTTTCCAATGCCTTCACCAAATGGATCGGCTGGCGGCCGTCTGAGTATCGGCGCAAGCGGTTGATGCCGGCCACGAGTTCATTGCGGGCGGCATAGGAGCGCGATTTTCTGGTTGGCGGGAACTGGGTTCCATCGCAACGTCAACTTGAGCCGATCACAATGAGCTGTTCCAAACACCACCCAAGCTGGCTCGCCGCGGGGCTGGCGCTGGTCGTCGGGATGCATTCCTGAAGTTGGCGGCGATTGGAATCAATACGCCGTGGCCTTGCGAACGCACGCAGGGTGCCCGAAGGCGAAATTGGTGATCGCCGTGTCCGAGCCGGGCACCATCTGGCTTGATGATGTTTCATTGACGGCACGCGCAACGAGCAAGAGTCCAACACCGTGACCCAGCAGCCAACATCATGAGAATTTCTCGCCCCGGATTCACAGCCCTTGTGCTTGTTGCCTTGGTTGATTTTACGGCGATGGCCCAGCAGCGCCGTTTCGATCCTCCGCCCCCGTTGGTGGCCGAGGAAGTGGCTCGTCAATCGCAACTCGGCAGCCGTGGCATGCGGGTGCATGACCCGTCCACCATCGTGAAGTGCAAGGATGAGTACTGGATTTTTTACACCGGGCGCGATGTGCGGTCGTATCACTCGAAAGACCTGGTCAAATGGGAGGCCGGTCCGGTGGTGTTCAGCAATTCTCCGCCGTGGGTGGCCGAAGCCGTGCCGGCCAATCGCAGCGGTCGTGACTTCTGGGCGCCGGATGTGATTCACGATGGCGACCGTTACCTGCTTTATTATTCCGTTTCCAGTTTTGGGAAGAACACTTCGGCCATCGGGTTGGTCACCAATCCGACACTTGATCCCAATGCCCCAAACTACCACTGGACCGATCAGGGCATGGTGATTCAATCCACCCCGCGGGATGATTTCAACACGATTGACCCGGCACTGTTTAAGGATGCCGACGGCAGTATGTGGATGCCGTTCGGTTCGTTCTGGGGTGGGATCAAGATGATTCAACTCGACGCGAAGACCGGCAAGCGCATCGCGCCTGACTCGCCGGTGTATGCGCTGGCACACTATGATTCAATTGAAGCGCCCTTCCTCTATCGTCACGACAACAAGTATTTTCTGTTCGTCAACTGGGGCTTCTGTTGTCGTGGCACGAACAGCACCTACGAGATTCGTGTTGGCCGCAGCGACAAAGTCACCGGACCTTACCTGGATCGTGCCGGCAAGGATCTGCTCGTGGGCGGCGGATCGCAATTGCTCGGGACGGAGGATGTCTTCATCGGCCCGGGCCACGCCGGGATTTTGGAAGAGCAGGGGAAATACTGGTTCGGTTTCCATTTTTACAATGGCGCCCAACGCGGTGCCGCCACTTACGCCATCCGACCGTTGCAGTGGGGTAATGATGGCTGGCCAATTGTCGAGAAGTTCGCGAAATGAGCCGTGGGTTTTGTTGCCAAATCTAAAACTGCCTTGGGGGCTGGAGCGGGCTTGCCGGTCGCCACGGCCGTGTTGGCAACTGACCACTGGCAGATTGCCTTGACCAAAACCAATGCCGTACAATTCATCCGACTCAAACGCTAACACCATGAACCCACAAACTGTCGTTCGCCCGCGATTCCGGTCGCTCATCACATCGGCAATCCTCATCCTGCTCGCGCCCGCGCTGAACGCGCAGGTGCGGGTGACCGTGCAAGCCGATCAACCCGGCGCAAAGATCAATCCCGCCATGTGGGGGATTTTCTTCGAGGACATCAACCTCGGCGCGGATGGCGGCATTTACGCTGAACTCGTGAAGAACCGGGCGTTCGAGTTTCCCGATGCGATGATGGGTTGGAAGCCGATCCTTGGGTTCTCCTCCGGTCCCGCGCAGGGCTCGCTCTCCATCCACGCTGAAGCCCCGTTTAGCCCCGCGAACCCGCACTATCTGCGCATCGAGTCGCTCGGTGCCGCAGCCTATGGTGTCGCCAATGAAGGCTTCCGTGGCATCGGCGTGAGCGAGGGGCAGAATTTCGACTTCACCGCGCAAATCCGCACGACGGAAGGGTCGCCCGCCGTGCGCCTTGAACTGGTGAATCCAGCGGGCCTGGTGCTCGCAACAAAGAAAATTGCTGCGCTGACCGACGGGTGGAAGAAATATTCCTGCACGCTGCAAGTCATGGGCACGGAGCCCAGAGCGCGTTTGAAAGTCGTTCTGGAAGGAAAAGGCAAAGTGGACTTCGACATGGTCTCGCTTTTCCCGCAGAAGACGTGGAAGAATCGCCCGGGTGGCCTGCGGGCGGACATGGTGCAATTGCTCGCGGACCTAAAGCCCGGCTTCCTGCGCTTCCCCGGCGGCTGCATTGTCGAGGGCAACGTCCTCACGAATCGTTATCAATGGAAGACCACCATCGGGCCGGTCGAAGAACGAAAGCTGATTGTCAATCGTTGGAATTTCGAATTCAAGCATCGCCCAACGCCGGATTACTACCAGTCGTTCGGTCTGGGCTTCTTCGAGTATTTCCAACTTTGTGAAGACCTCGGCGCCGAACCGTTGCCGATTCTGAATTGTGGTATGGCTTGCCAGTTCAACAGCGGCCAGCTTGTGCCGCTCGATCAGCTCGATCCTTACATCCAGGATGCGCTCGACTTGATCGAGTTTGCGAATGGCCCGGCTGCGAGCACGTGGGGCGCGAAACGGGCGGCGATGGGACATCCACAGCCGTTCAACATGAAGCTGCTGGGTATTGGTAATGAGCAATGGGGACCGCAGTACATCGAGCGTTACGCGCAGTTCCAGAAAGCGCTTAAAGGAAAATATCCCGAGGTCCAGTTGGTTTCCGCTGCGGGGCCGTCGCCCGCCGATGATCGCTTCGATTTTCTCTGGCCCAAGATGCGCGAACTGAAGGCTGACATTGTGGACGAACATTGCTATGCGAATCCGACCTGGTTTTTCACCAGTGTGAATCGCTTCGACAATTACGAGCGCAACGGGCCGAAGGTGTTTTTCGGCGAGTACGCCGCGCAGAGCGACAAGATCGTCAGCGTCGATAACAAGAACAACTGGGAGTGCGCGCTTTCGGAAGCTGCGTTCATGACCGGCATGGAGCGAAACGCCGACGTGGTGCGTATGGCCAGTTACGCGCCGCTGTTCGGACATGTGGACGGCTGGCAGTGGACGCCAAATCTCATCTGGGCCGATAACCTGCGTTCTTACGGCACGCCCAATTATCATGTGCAGTCGTTGTTCGCGCAGAATCGAGGCGACGCTGTATTGCCCGTGAAGCTCGAGTCCGGTGCTAATTCACCCGGGGTGGCTTCGGGAGGCATCGGGTTGGGGACGTTCCGAACCTCCGCCGAGTTCAAAGATGTGCGTGTGGTTCGCGGGAGCGAAACCTTGTTTGCGGGTGACCTCATCAAAGATTGGCAGCTTCCACGCGAAGGGAAATGGAGTGCAAAGGCCGGAGCACTCGTGCAGACGGACGCGCAGACGACCACAACCGTTTGGGCGGGTGACGACAAGTGGACGGATTACACCGTGACGTTAAAGGCACGCAAGGTGGCGGGTGCGGAAGGCTTTATCATCGTCGTGCGGAACGACCCGCCAAACACGCGCGTACAATGGAACGTCGGCGGTTGGGGCAATACGCAACATGGCATTCAGTCCTGGCTGGGTGTGCAGGAACAAATTGTAGCCCAGACTCCGGGTCAAATTGAGGAAGGCCGTTGGTACGATGTGAAGATCGAACTGAAAGGCCCGCAGATGAATTGCTACCTCGATGGCAAGCTGATCCAATCGGCCACAATTGCCGTGCCCCAACGCGGTGGATTCTTCGCCAGCGCCGTGCGCGATGAGAAAGCGGGAGAAGTGATCGTGAAGCTCGTGAACGCCTCGGCGCAAGCGCGCGAGGTTGCGCTCGAACTCGCGGGCGTCAAGGTCGTCAAGCCCGGCGCCAAGGCCATCCTGCTCGCGGGGGAGAAGTTGTCCGACGTGAACGACTTTTCCGCACCGAACTGCGTCGCGCCACGGTCATTGCCGGTCCGGATCATCGCACCGAAGTTCAACCAGGCGGTGCCGCCGAACTCGTTCCTCGTCTTGCGGGTGCCGGTGGAATGACCTTTGAAACCTATGACTCGCATCATCATGCTGCTGCTTGCGGCGGTAGCCGCAACAACGCCGGTTGCCGCCGGAGAGATGCGCGCACCCAAACCCCTTTTTCGGGATCCGGTTTGCGATGGCGCCGCCGACCCGGTCGTCCTCTGGAATCCGCACGTCAAAGCTTGGTGGATGTTTTACACCAACCGTCGCGCGAATGCGACGAACGCGTCTGGCGTGGCGTGGGTTCACGGTACGCGCCTCGGGATTGCCGGGTCCACCAACAGTGGCGTCAACTGGAGTTATGTCGGCACGGCGGCGATTGATTTACCCGGTGAATATGGCGGCACAAACGTGACACATTGGGCGCCGGAGGTGTTCACTGCCCCCGATGGAGCACACCACATGTTCCTGACGGTCGTTCCGGGCATCTTCGATAACTGGAATCACCCCCGGTCCATCGTTCACCTGAGCAGCCGAGATTTACGCCACTGGCAAAACGCTCAACCGCTCAGGCTGGCCTCGGATCGCGTAATTGATGCCTGTGTGCTTCAGCTTACCAATGGTCTGTGGCGGATGTGGTACAACAACGAGCGGGATCACAAGTCCATCTATTACGCGGACTCGACGGACCTCGTGAAGTGGGACGACAAAGGAAAGGCGGTCGGTGACCAGAGCGGTGAGGGACCGAAAGTGTTCCGTTGGCAGAACCGTTATTGGATGGTGACGGATGTCTGGCGCGGGCTGGCAGTGTATCGCTCGGACGATGCGCTCAACTGGACTCGTCAATCGGGTGGCAACTTGCTGGAGCAGCCGGGGCAGGGGACGGACGATCAAGTCATCGGCGGTCATCCGGATGTCGTTGTGAACGGCCAGCGCGCCTTTCTGTTTTACTTCACGCACCCTGGTCGCCGGGGTGAGGATGCGCGCAAGGACGGTTACGAACAACGCCGCAGTTCCATTCAAGTGACAGAACTCTTTTTTGAAAATGGCAAGCTCGCCACGGATCGCGATCGGCCGGCCTTCATCAATCTGATTCCGCCGTCGCCCGATTCACGATGAGGATGGGCGTGCCGGAATTGGAGGCGATGTCCTTGGCCAGATGATCCCCGACGTGGTGATCATCCTCGGCAGAATTGATATTGTCCTGGGAGAAGTTGACAGGTGAGATTATTTGGAGAGATGGCGCTTCTATGTCTCAGCAGTTTTCACGGTGATCAGAGCTAGACCTTGGGGGCGAAACTCGTAGTGCAAAGAGTAATTGCCGAAATCAAGCTTTACCCACTCACGCAAAATGCCAAGAAATTCTGTTGGCTTACCTCTTTTTAGCCTTGCCAGTCCCTTGTTCCCGTAGGTTTCGGCTTCCTTGATTGTTGAGAAGAAGGGAATGTCGCAGTTCTCACGTGAGACGGGACTGAATCCGTCAAGGTTTGCAGCATACAGAAAGATCACGTCAAGCATCTGATTCGAATCAAACCTGAACTGAACCCCCTTTTCCTTAGATTCAGTCCAGTAAACATCCGGCGTATTTTCGTGCAGGCGGTCGAATTCATACCACACCTTGATGTCTTCCAACTCCAAGATCTCGATCACGGCCTCATCTTTGAGGTGTTTCCCGAGGAGTAGCAGGTAGTTCATGGCGGTGTAGTTGGTTTCAGCACGCTCTAGGGTGGACTTCAGTGGCATCAACGATCAAAACAATTTTGGCCCACTGTTTGGCAAGGGATGATTTTCCGTCATTCAATTCGTCAGGGATACTTTTCCGCGGATGAAGACGCCGCATTTCAAAACTCTCGACGCCAACGAAGCCGTAGCCAACATCGCCTACCAACTCAGCGAGGTCATCGCCATCTACCCGATCACTCCCTCGTCACCCATGGGGGAGTGGGCGGACCAATGGGCCGCCGGTGGCATGAAGAATCTCTGGGACACCGTCCCGTCCGTCATCGAGCTGCAAAGCGAGGGCGGCGCCGCGGGCACGATTCACGGTGCGCTGCAAACGGGTTCGCTCGCCACGACGTTCACCGCGTCGCAAGGGCTGCTCTTGATGATCCCCAACATGTACAAGATTGCCGGCGAACTCACGCCGGTGGTTTTCCACATCGCGGCGCGTTCGCTCGCGGCGCAGGGGCTTTCGATCTTCGGTGATCACGCGGATGTGATGGCAGCGCGGCAGACCGGTTGGGCAATGCTGTGTTCCAACTCGGTGCAGGAGGCGCACGATCTGGCGCTGATCGCCCACGCGGCCACGCTCGAATCGCGCATTCCGTTCGTGCATTTCTTTGACGGCTTCCGCACCTCGCACGAGGTCGGCAAGATTGACATGTTGGACAAGGAGATCGTTCGCGCGATGATCAACGAAGAGCGCGTGCTCGAACATCGCGCGCGCGGCTTGACGCCGGATCGTCCGGTGTTGCGCGGCACGGCGCAGAATCCCGACGTGTATTTCCAGGCGCGCGAAACGGTCAATCCGTTCTATGACAAGTGCCCGGAGATTGTGGACAAGGCGATGGCGAAGTTCGCGGAACTGACGGGCCGTCGTTATCATCTCTACGAGTATCACGGCGTAAAGGACGCGGAGTTCGTGACCATTATCATGGGGTCAGGTTGCGAAGCCGTTCATGAAACGGTGGACGTGCTCAACGCCCGCGGTGGCAAGACCGGCGTGCTCAAGGTGCGCCTGTATCGTCCGCTCGACGTCAAACGGTTGGTCGCCGCACTCCCGGCGACCACCAAGGCCATCGCCGTGCTGGATCGCACGAAAGAGCCCGGCGCCGGCGGCGAGCCGCTGTATCTCGACGTATTGAACGCCTTTGCCGAAGTCGTATCCGCCAATGGAGAATCGAAGTTTGCCCGCCCGCCACGCATCGTCGGCGGGCGTTTTGGTTTATCGTCCAAGGAATTCACCCCGGCCATGGCCAAGGCGGTGTTCGACAACCTGGCGATCGCGCATCCCAAGAATCATTTCACGGTCGGTATCACCGACGATGTGGGCAACACCAGTTTGCCGGTGGACGAGAAGTTCTCCATTGAACCGCCCGAGGTGGTGCGTGCGCTGTTCTACGGCCTCGGCGCAGACGGCACGGTCGGTGCGAACAAGGATTCCATCAAGATCATCGGCGAGAACACGGACAACTACGCGCAAGGCTACTTCGTCTATGACTCGAAGAAGTCCGGCGCCATCACGATCTCGCATCTGCGCTTCGGGCCAAAATACATCCGCTCCACCTATCTGATCACGCACGCGAATTTTGTGGCGTGTCATCAGCCGATCTTCCTCGAACGCATGAATGTGGCCGAGTGTTTGGTGACGGGCGGCACGCTTTTGCTTAATTCACCGAACAAGCCGGAGGACGTTTGGAAACACCTGCCAGCCGAGACTCAGAAGGACCTCATCGCCAAGAAAGCAAAGCTATACACAATCGATGCCCTCACGGTGGCCCGCGCGGCCGGCATGGGCGGCCGCATCAACACCGTCATGCAGACTTGTTTCTTCTCCGTGTCCGGAGTGTTGCCGCGCGAAGAAGCCATTCAAGCCATCAAGGATTCCATCAAGAAGACCTACGGCAAGAAGGGCGAGGAAATCGTGAAGATGAATATTGCGGCGGTGGATACCACATTGTCGCACTTGTTCGAGGTGAAAGTGCCGGAGAAGGTGGCAAGCGTCATTACGATTCGCCCGGCCATCCCGGCGCAAGCACCGGCGTTTGTTCACAAGGTGCTGGGAACGATTGCCGCCGGTGGTGGCGATCGTTTGCCCGTAAGTGCGATGCCCTGTGACGGCACATTCCCCACCAACACGGCGCGGTGGGAGAAACGCAATCTGGCCACGGAAGTTCCCGTTTGGGATCCGCAGGTTTGCATCCAGTGCGGCAAATGTGTGTTCGTCTGTCCGCATGCGACGATTCGCAGCAAGGTTTACGATGCATCGGTGAATCACGCGCCGGAGACGTTCAAGTCTGCCGACGCGCGCCTGCCCGAGTGGAAGGGCAAGAAGTTCACGATCCAGGTGGCGGTCGAGGATTGCACGGGTTGCGGCGTGTGTGTGGATGTTTGTCCCGCGCGCAACAAGTCCGAGGCAAAGCTCAAGGCGATCAACATGCGTCCGCAACCGCCGTTGCGTGAGGCGGAGGCGAAGAACTGGGATTATTTCCTGAACATTCCCGAACTCGACCGGCGCACGGTTTCGACCGACAACGTGCGCGGGATGCAGGCGCTGCTGCCACTGTTTGAATTCTCGGGTGCGTGCGCGGGTTGTGGCGAAACGCCATACCTCAAACTGCTCACGCAACTGTTCGGCGACCGCATGGTGGTGGCGAACGCCACGGGTTGCTCCTCGATTTACGGAGGCAATCTGCCCACCACACCTTACGCGCAAAACAAGGATGGGCGCGGCCCGGCGTGGTGCAACTCGCTTTTCGAGGACAACGCCGAATTCGGTCTCGGCTTCCGCGTGAGCATTGACAAGCAACGTGAGTTCGCTGCCGAACTGTTGCGCAAGCTGGCGCCGAGCATTGGCAGCGATTTTGTTGAAAACATTCTGCTTGCGGATCAAAAGGACGAAGCGGGCATTTGGGATCAACGCGAACGCATCGTTGAACTCAAGCAGCGTCTGGAAAAGATAAAATCACCCGAAGCGAACCGGTTGCTTTCGCTCGCGGACATGCTCGTGCGCAAGAGCGTGTGGATCGTTGGCGGCGACGGCTGGGGTTACGACATCGGTTACGGCGGCTTGGATCACGTCCTCGCGAGTGGTCGGAACGTGAAGGTGCTGTTGCTCGACACCGAGGTTTATTCCAACACCGGCGGGCAGGCCTCGAAGTCCACACCGCGTGGTGCGGTGGCGAAGTTCGCGGCCAGTGGCAAGCCCGCGGCGAAGAAAGACCTTGGCCTCATCGCGATGACCTACGGCAACATTTACGTTGGCTGCGTGGCCATGGGCGCGAAGGATGAGCACACGTTGAAGACGTTCCTGGAGGCGGAGGCGTACGACGGACCGGCGTTGATCATTGCGTATTCGCACTGCATCGCACATGGCATCAACATGAACACCGGCTTGCAGAACCAGAAGGCGGCCGTGAATTCCGGCCACTGGCTGTTGTATCGCTACAATCCGGAGCGCGCCGCGAAAGGTGAGAATCCGCTGCAACTCGATTCGCCCGCGCCGCGCATCAAGCTTGGCGAGTATCGCGCCATGGAAAACCGGTTCAAGATGCTGGATAAGAGTCATCCGGAGCAGGCCAAGGTGCTGCTGGGTCAGGCGCAGGAGGAAGTGAACTTGCGTTGGAAGCTGTATCAACATCTGGCCGCGCGCGATTTGAAGCCCGCAAACGGGCAGGGCAGCGGGGCGAAGACCGCCTCCACCGTCGAGAACTGAATATAGGAGCGAACGATCATGGACCTGACCACAAAATATTTGGGACTGAAACTCCGCTCACCGCTCGTGCCGTCGGCGGCGCAGCCGTTGACCGAGAACGTGGACAACATCAAGCGCATGGAGGACGCGGGCGCGGCGGCGGTGGTGATGCATTCGCTGTTCGAGGAGCAGCTCTCGCTGGAGCGCCGCGAATTGTTCGAGAGCCTGACGCAGGGCACGAATAGTTTCGCGGAGGCGCTTACTTACTTTCCCGAGCCGGAGGAGTTTCAAGTGGGCCCGGAAATGTATTTGAAACACATTACGCAGGCCAAGGCGGCGGTGAAGATTCCCATCATTGCCAGCTTGAATGGCTCGACCCCCGGCGGCTGGGTGGACTACGCCAAGGAAATCGAGAAGGCCGGCGCAGACGCCATCGAGCTGAACATTTACTGGATTCCGACCGATCCCTCGCTCACGTCCATTCGCATCGAAGATACCTACGTGGAAATCCTCCGGTCCGTGAAGCAACAAGTTTCGATTCCGGTCGCGGTTAAGTTAAGTCCCTTCTTCACCAACTTCGCCAACATGGCGCGACGGTTGGAGGCGGTGGGTGCGGATGGGCTGACCTTGTTCAACCGGTTTTATCAGCCAGACATGGACCTCGAATCGCTTGAAGTCACGCCGAACATTCTCCTGAGCACTCCGATGGCGATGCGCGTGCCGTTGCGTTGGATTGCCATTTTGCGCGGCCAACTCAGCCTGAGTCTGGCGGCGACGAGCGGCATTCATCGGGCTACCGACGCCATCAAGTGTCTGATGGCCGGGGCCGATGTGACGATGCTGTGCTCGGCGTTGCTGCGTCACGGGGTCAAACATCTCACGACGGTGGAGGGTGAAATCAAGGCGTGGATGGAGGAACACGAGTACGAGTCAGTTAGTCAGCTCCGCAGCAGCATGTGCCAGAAGAATTGCCCGGACCCGACGGCTTTCGAGCGCGCCCAATACATGCGGGCGGTTTCCTCGTACCGGGCCTGAGCAAAAACCGGGCGGCGGGTGGTCGTAGGCGCGGCTTGCTTCCGTAACGCCAAAACCATACCCTCCGCGCGTGTTCGGAAGTGTGGGTCGAAACCATTCTGGATTCTGAAGTCTGAAGTCAGCGCGCAAATTAGTCTTTGCGCTCGCAGGTTTCAGACTTTTGGCTTTAGACGGTAGGCTGGGGACTGAATTGAATTAGATATGCTCGGCGAAGGCATCATCAAAGGCATGGCGGAGACGGCGAGGAACTTCCTCGGCTCTTACGTCAGCGAGGAGCGTTTGACCACGGTGCAATATCCCGAGGAACGCTCGCCGCAGATCGAAAATGCCCGGCAGTTTCCCTTCCTGGTTTATGACGGTAACGATCCGACCAAGGGCCTGCGTTGCGTGTCCTGTCAGATCTGTGAAAAGGAATGTCCGCCCAAATGCATTTACATCGTCAAGAGCAAGGACAAGAAGCCGGACTACAAGGGCCAGTTGCAGTTCTATCCAGCGGTCTTCGACATTGATTATTCGGTATGCATGAGCTGCCAGATTTGTGTCGAGGCCTGTCCGTTTGAGTCCATCAAGATGGATACCGCCTATGAACTCAGCACGGCTGACCGCTTCGGCGGCCTGCTGGTGCACAAGGAACAACTCGCGAAGCCCAACAGCCACTATCGCCAGATCCACCCCACGGAAGCGGCGGCTTCCGATGCCGCCCTCGCGGTGGAACTCGCCAAAGCCCAGGCCAAAGCCAAGGCGGATGCCGAGGCAAAAGCAAAAGCCGCCGCTGAAGCGAAGGCAAAAGTCGCGGCAGCCCAAACCACCTCTGCTCCTGCACCCGCCTGATGCCTTCCGACCTCGATCAAATTTTCGTCACCCTCAAGCACTGGCTGCTCGGCCTGTTGGCGAACATTTTGCCGGAGCCGCTGTTGCCGGTCGTGTCGGCACTGATTTCGATTTCCGCCATCATCATCGTCTTCGCCGGCTTGTTTGCGATCATGACCATTCTCGAACGCAAGGGTCTGGGGCGAATCCAGAACCGTTACGGGCCCAACCGGGTTGGTCCCTTTGGCGTATTGCAACCAGCCGCTGATGGCATCAAAGCGCTCATCAAGGAAGACGTTGTCCCGCGCGCGGCAGACAAGGTCGTGCATCTGCTTGCCCCGGTGGTGCTGGTCGTGCCGGCCTTGCTCGTCTATGCCGTTTTACCCATTGGGCGCAACATGGTGGCGATTGATGTGGATGCGGGGTTGTTGTTCTTCTTCGCCGTTGGCGCGGCTTCGGAGCTCGCGGTGTTCATGGCCGGTTGGTCCAGTCGCAACAAATACGCGTTGCTCGGCGCGATGCGCGCCGTGGCGCAGATGGTCAGTTACGAAATCCCCCTCATCCTCTCCACCGTCAGCGTCGTCATGATCGCTGGCACCCTGTCGCCGGTGAAGATTATCGAGGCGCAAGGAACGTACGGCGGGCTGTTGCCGGACTGGTTTGTGTTCACGCCCTGGGGTTTTGCGGGTTTCATTCTATTCATGATCGCGGCCAACGCGGAATCGAACCGCTCTCCATTTGACCTCCCCGAAGGTGAATCCGAACTGGTCGCGGGCTATTTCACGGAATACTCCGGCTTCAAGTTCGCCCTGTTCTTCATGGCCGAATACCTGGGCTTCTTTGCCATCTGCGGACTGGGCATCACGCTCTTCCTCGGTGGTTGGCATGCGCCGTTGCCGGGGCTGGATTTGATCCCGTCCTGGGCGTGGTTCTTCGCCAAGCTGTTGGGCTTCATCTTGGTTTTCATCTGGACCCGCGGCACGCTCCCGCGTCTGCGCGTGGATCAACTCATGAACTTTGCCTGGAAATTCATGCTGCCGCTTTCCTTGATCAACCTGATCACGGCGGCGGTCTGGCATTACATGCCGTCGGGACTTCCGCGCTGGATTGTCTGTTCGCTGCTGGTGGTCGGACCGTATCTGTTGCTCGGGCGCGGATTGTTCAAGAGCAAGCACATCACCAAGCGTGTCTATCGTTACGCCGACTGAATGAGCACCCCCTTCCTCCTTATTGCCGTCCTGACCATCGCTGCTGCGGTGGCCACGATGACGTTGCGGAATCTCATCCACTGCGCGCTCGCGGTGGCTGTGACCTTCGTGGGCCTGGCGGCGATGTATCTGAATCTCCACGCGCAGTTTGTCGGTTTTGCCCAAATCCTCGTCTATGTTGGCGCGGTGGCGATTCTCATCGTGTTTGCTGTCCTGCTCACGCGCGGTGGCGAACCCTCCACAGACGTGGTTTTCTCAAGAAGCTGGTTTGCGGGCATTGTCATCGCATTGGCGGTGTTCGGTCTGTTGGCGTGGGCGGTGGCGAAGAGCTTTCTCAACACCAATGAAATTCCCCCGGCTCCTGTAGCCACGGTGAAAGAGATTGGCGACGCCCTGATGACCAGGTTTGTCCTGCCGCTCGAAGTCATCGGCCTGCTGCTCACTGCGGCCATGATCGGCGCGGTGATCATTGCCATGCGCGACGAATCGCCCAAAGCGAAGAACGAAGATGGAAAATCGAAGATGGCTGAATCCGAAAGTTCATCCTCGCACGGAGGTCACCCATGACTCCGCTCGCCGGCTACCTGCTCCTCAGCGCCATGCTCTTCGCCATTGGTCTGGCGGGCGCATTGACCCGACGCAACGCCATCATCGTGCTCATCGGGATCGAACTCATGCTCAACGCGGCGAACCTGAACTTCATCGCGTTCTGGCGCTTCAGCGAACACCCCGAGGCGCTCACTGGCATCATGTTCGTGATTTTCTCCATCGGCATCGCAGCAGCAGAAGCCGCGGTGGGTTTGGCGCTCATCATCGCGATTTACCGGCATTACCGGAGCGCGAACGTGGATGATGTGAATTCTCTGAAGGGCTGAAATGGCTTGGATCGTCAATAACCTCTGGCTGATTCCGGCGCTGCCAATCCTGGCGGCGGGCTTGACCGCGCTCGCGCCCCAGCGATGTCGCAAGTTTTCCTCGACGCTCGCCATCGGCTCGATGATCGGCGCGTTCCTGCTGTCGCTCTGTGCTTTTGCGCATGTGCTGCACGGCGGTCACGAGGGTTCCAAGGAAGTCTTTAACTTTGCTTGGCTGCAATTTGCTGCCGGCGACACCGGTGTCCTCAAGCTTGGTTGGGTGCTCGACCCGCTCACAGCAGTGATGCTGGTGATGGTCACGTTTGTCGGCACGTTGATCTTCATCTACAGCGTCGGCTACATGGCGCACGACGAAAACTTCACGCGCTTCTTCACGTTCCTCTCGCTGTTCGCCGGCGCGATGCTTGGCGTCGTCATCGCGAACAGCTTGTTGCTGCTCTTCATCTCGTGGGAACTGGTCGGTCTGACGTCGTACCTGCTCATCGGTTTCTGGTATCACAAGCCCAGCGCGGCGGCGGCGGCGAAGAAGGCCTTCATCACCACGCGGGTGGGCGATGTGTTTTTCTTCCTCGGCATGATGTGGCTTTATCACGAGACCGGCACGCTGTTGTTCTATGACGGCGGCGCGGGTTGCCTGGAGCAGACGGCTCTTGCGGGAATGGTCGCGAAGACTACGAGCGTTGGCTTGGCGGTGTCAGCGGCGATCGGGATTATGATCTTCATCGGTGCAGCCGGCAAATCCGGCCAAGTGCCGTTGCACGTCTGGTTACCTGACGCGATGGAAGGTCCAACACCGGTCAGCGCACTCATTCACGCCGCCACGATGGTGGCGGCTGGCGTGTTTCTTGTCGCGCGGGCGTATCCATTGATGGCCGGCGCCTGGCATGAGCATTCGCCTCTGGTTTTTGGAAGTGAGACACACGCCTTAATTGTTGTCACCTGGGTCGGTGCCATCACCGCTGTGTTCGCCGCGTCCATCGCCGTCGCGCAAAACGACATCAAACGCATCCTTGCTTACTCCACAGTTTCCCAGCTCGGCTACATGATGATGGGCCTGGGCACGGGCGGTGTGGCGGTGGGCATGTTCCATCTCATCACGCATGCCTTCTTCAAGGCGCTGCTGTTCATGGGCGCAGGCTCGGTGATTCACGGCTGCCACGAGGAACAGGACATCCGCAAGATGGGCGGCATCAAGAAATACATGCCGATCACTTTCGCGACCTACGCCGTCGGCATGCTCGCGCTGGCTGGCTTCCCGCTCGTGTTCTCCGGTTTCTGGAGTAAGGACGCCATCCTCCACTCGGCGCATGGCTGGTCGGTGTCACATGTGCCGTTCTATCTTGGTGTGGCTGGAGCATTCCTCACCGCCTTCTATATGACCCGCCAGGTGGCGCTGGTGTTCTTTGGCAAGAATCGCGGTGGTCGCAACGAAGCAGTGCACGCTTCCTCTCACAGCCACGACGCAAAGAAGTCAGAGACTCCACAGCTCGTCTCCTACCCGGGGCAGCATGATCCCCATGAATCTCCTCCGACCATGACAATACCGCTGGTGATTCTGGCGGTTTGCGCGGTTGGTCTCAGCGTCATCGGCACGCCGGCATGGCCGTGGTTTCAATCGTTTCTGGGCCAGGCGCACGGGGAAGCGGGCTATACCAGCGAGATCGTCAAGCTGATGGTGCTGTCGTCGGTGGTGGTGTTCGCCGGCCTGTGCATCGGTTGGTGGCTCTACGGTCGCAAGCCGATGCAGAAGGCCGACGAACCGGACGTTCTGGAAAAACTCCCGCTCGGCATGCACACGTGGTTTGCGAAGAAGTATGGCATTGATGAGCTTTACGAAATGACCGTTATTCGCTTCAACGCGTGGTCGGCGAAGGCGTGCGCGTTTCTGGACGAATGGGTTTGGGGTGGGATGGTGACGCTGGTTTCGTATTTCACGCTTGGACTTTCCTGGGTGAACCGTGCCTTCGACGAGTTCGTGGTCAATCTCGCCTTTGACAAAGTCTGTGGCGGTTTGCAGCGTGATGGAGCGTGGCTATCGCTGCTGCAATCCGGCCGGGTGCAACCGTACTTGCGGGTCATCGGTGTTGCGCTCGTGATCCTGGTGCTGCTTCTGATCTGGGGAGGTGGACGGTGAACGGACTCCCAGTCCTAACCATCATCACGCTGTTGCCGCTCCTCAGCGGGATCATTGTCGCTGGCTTGGGCGATCGGAAAGGATTGGCGCGCACGCTGGCTTTGATTTCGAGCTTTGTGTCGCTCGCGCTGGTGCTGGCACTTTGGAGGAACTTCGACGCCGCCTCGGGGGCGCTACAATTTGCGGAGAAACACGAGTGGATCCCGACGCTGGGCGTCAGTTACTTCGTTGCCGTGGATGGACTCGGGTTACTGATGCTGTTGCTGACGGCAGTGGTGACACCGATGGCGATGCTGGCTTCTTGGAAACTGGCGGGGACGAGTTCCACCTCGTCTCAAACTTCTTCACGGAAAGACGGGGACGCGATGGAACGCGTCCCTACCGGGCATGGCGCGCATCTGTTCTTTGCTCTGATTCTCTTTCTGCAAGCAGGTTTATTTGGAACGTTCACCGCGTTGAACTTTTTCCACTGGTTCATCTTCTGGGAACTGAGCCTGATTCCTGCGTTCTTCCTCGTGCGCCTGTGGGGTGGACTCAATCGAGCCCCGGCGGCCACGCAGTTCTTCGTCTACACGATGGTCGGCAGCGTGGCCATGTTGCTGGCGTTCCTAGCGATCTTTCTCGCGACGGGCAAGATGGATTTCATCGAACTGGCCGAGATGGGACGCAATGGTACGCTGGCTGGCGCGTTGTCGGCCAAACTGGGTTGGTACGAACTGAACACGCGGCCGCTGGCGTTAATCATCTTCGGTGGCGTGTTGCTCGGATTTGCTGTGAAAGTGCCATTGATGCCGTTCCACACGTGGCTGCCTAGCACGTACAGCGAAGCGCCCAGCGGCGTGACGATGCTGCTGACGGGCGTGATGTCGAAGATGGGCGTGTACGGGTTCATCCGCATCCTGCTGCCCATCTTCCCGCAGCAAATCAATTGGGTACTGACACCGCTGCTCGTCCTGGCGGTGGTGACGATTGTCTTCTCGGCGTGTGCTGCCTTTGCGCAAAAAGATTTGAAACGGATGCTGGCGTATTCCTCCATCAACCATCTCGGCTATTGCCTGCTTGCCGTGTTCGCGGTCGCCAAATTCACCAATGCCCCGGTGTTCGCCACGGAAAAGGCCGCCGCCCTCAACGGCGTGTTCCTGCAAATGTTCAATCACGGCCTCACGGCGGCGACGCTGTTCTGGTTCGTGGCGCTGATCGAACAACGCAGCGGCGGTTTGCGCGGTTTGAATGACTTCGGCGGGCTGCGCAAGGTCGCTCCGATTTTCTGCGGGCTGATGGGCATCGCGCTGTTCTCTTCGCTCGGCCTGCCGGGACTTAACGGGTTCGTCGGTGAATTTCTTATCTTCAAAGGCGTGTTCCCACTGGCGATGTGCTCGGCGTCGCTCTCGGTGATCGGTTTGCTGGTCACGGCGATTTTCATCCTCACGATTTTGCAGCGCGTCTTCAACGGCCCACTGAACGAGAAGTGGGCGAAGTTCCCGGACCTGACGCCGGGCGAGATCGGGCTGTTATTGATTCCAATCGCGCTGATGTTTTTGCTGGGATTGTATCCGCGCCTCGTGCTGGACGTGATCAATCCGACGGCGGTGCAGATGGTGGAGCAGTTGAAATTCTAAAATGTTAGCCTGGACCGTTTACATTTCATTTCTTGGCGTGCTGGTGCTGATGCTCCTGCCGAAGGGCAACGCGTCGGCGGCGCGCAAGGTCGCCATGCTGTCGGCGGTGGCGGGCTTGCTCGTGGCGGTGGCGGGTTTCGTCCAGTTCAAGGCCGGCGAAATTCTCACGGTTGCCAAATGCCCGTGGGTGCCGTCGCTCGGGATTGAATATCATCTCGCGGCGGATGGGGTCAGTTTGACGCTCGTGTTGCTCACCGGACTGGCGGCGGTGGGTGGAATTCTTTTCTCGTGGAACATCGAGCATCGCGCGAAGGAGTTTTTCGCGTTCTACCTCGCGCTCATCGGTGGTGTGTATGGTGTGTTCCTGAGCTTCGATCTGTTCCTGCTGTTCGTGTTCTACGAAATCGCCATTGTGCCGAAGTATTTCATCATTGCGATCTGGGGTTCGACGCGGAAGGAATACGGCGCGATGAAGCTGGCGCTCTATTCGTTCGTCGGCAGCGCGATGGTATTGGTCGGCTTGATCGCGGCGTTCGTGGTGTCGGGTGCGCACACGTTCAACGTGCTGGAACTCGCGAAGTATCCGTTCCCGCACGACTTCCAGATGTGGGCGTTCCCGCTGGTGTTTGTGGGTTTTGCAATACTTGCGGGCATGTGGCCGTTTCACACGTGGGCACCGACCGGTCACGTGGCCGCGCCGACGGCCGCCTCGATGTTGCTCGCCGGCGTGGTGATGAAGTTGGGCGCGTATGGTTGTTTGCGCGTGGCGATGACTTTGTTTCCGGAAGGATTGGACGCGTGGAAGACGTGGGTTGCCGTGCTGGCAGTGATCGGGATTGTTTACGGCGCGATGGTGGCGCTGGTGCAGAAGGACTTTAAGTTCGTTATCGGCTATTCAAGTGTGAGCCACATGGGCTTTGTAATTCTCGGTCTCGTCACGTTGAACACCATCGGCTTGAGCGGTGCGGTGTTGCAGATGTTCTCGCACGGCATCATCGCGGGGCTGCTATTTGCCGTCGTGGGCCGGATGGTTTATGAGCGGACCCACACCCGAATGTTGGCGGACTTGGAGGGGATGAGTCTGGTGAAGGCAATGCCATTTGCCGCAGTGACGTTTGTGCTGGCCGGTGCGGCCTCGATGGGGTTGCCGGGCTTCAGCGGCTTTGTGGCGGAGTTGCAGGTGCTCATCGGTGCGTGGAAGACGTTCCCTACATTGGCGGTGATTACTGGTGTGGGCATTGTCATTGGAGTTGCCTACACGCTGCGGGCGATGCAGAAGGCGTTTTTTGGGGAGGCTGCTGATAGGACGGATGGGCCGCATGCGACGGATATTGAACATAGCGAATTTGAACCAATTTCCGTTTCCGAGCGTATTGGCGCGGTGATGTTGATCGGGGTGGCATTAGTGGTCGGGCTTTATCCACGGCTCTTGCTGGATGTGATTGTGCCTAGTTTCAATTCACCGCTGTTTGACTGGCTGAAGAAGGGAGGCGTGCAGTGAATTCGAGCTATCTCGACTTACTCCAGCTCGCGATGCCGGAAACCATCGTCGTGCTCATTGCACTGGTGGTGCTGGTGATTGATCTGACCTCGATGCGCGGCCTGGAAACGCGGTTGCGCTTGGGCATTGGTGCGCTGATTTCGGGTGTGGGCTGCGTGGCGGCCATTGCCTGGATGCTGGTGGTGCCGATGCAGGGCGAGGTGGGCGGGGGAATGATGGTGGTAAATTCGCTCACGCAATTGGTGAAGGGTGGCCTGCTGACGCTGACAGTATTCACCATCATGCTGTCGGTGAACTGCGATTTTACGAAGCACGTCGGTGAATTCCTTGCGCTGATCCTGCTGGCGACGGTGGGGATGATGTTCCTGGTCAGCGCCCGGGATGTGTTGATGATCTTTGTCTCGCTGGAGATGACAAGCCTTTCACTTTACATCCTGACGGCGTTCAACAAGCGAAACATCAAGTCGGCGGAGGCGGCGTTGAAGTATTTCCTGTTTGGTGGGATGGCGGCCGCCTTTGTGTTGTTCGGGCTGAGTCTGATTTACGGATTGTCCGGTTCGACGAACCTCAGCGGGATCGCCGCAGCGTTGAAGGGCAGGGGACTGGACCCGCTGCTGGTCGTCGCAATCGTTATGACAGTGATTGGTTTCGGTTTCAAGGTGGCGGCGGTGCCGTTTCATCTCTGGGCGCCGGATGCTTATGAAGGCGCGCCGACGCCGAGCGCGGCGTTTATCGCGTCCGGCTCCAAAGTGGCGAGCTTCTTCATTTTTGCGCAGGTGATGATGATTGGCTTTGCAGGAACTGAGGGCAGCGCGGGTTGGCGGGCTTTTGTTTCGGGCTGGATGCCGGCGGTGGCAGTGATAGCGGCCTTGAGCATGGTGCTGGGAAATCTGGCGGCGCTGGCGCAGAGCAACGTGAAGCGGCTGATCGCCTACTCGGCTATTGCCCACGCCGGTTATGCGTTACTGGGAGTCCTGGCGAACAGTGAACGGGGAGTGGCGAGTTTGATTTACTATGTCCTCACCTACGGGTTGACGACAGTGGGCGCGTTCGGGGTGGTGTCGGTCGTCGAAAATCTGACCGGTGATGCGAAGCTGACGGATTTTGCGGGGCTGAGCAAGCGGTCGCCCGTGGTGGCGCTGTGCATGATGGTGTTCATGCTGTCGCTGGCGGGGATTCCGCCGCTAGCCGGTTTCTTTGGCAAGTTTTACGTATTCTATGCGGCGTTGCAGGCAGGGACACCGGCGCTGGGGTTGCTGTGGCTAGTTGCGCTGGCCGTGGCGATGAGCGCGGTGTCTTTCTACTACTACCTCAAGGTGCTCAAGCAAATCTACGTGGTGAAGGGGACCGATACGACTAACGGAAGGAGCGTCTCCGTGTTGAGTCAAATCGTGCTCGGCGTGATTGCGGTCCTGGTCCTCGGGTTGGGATGCTTTCCGAATTTGCTCGTGGGTGCTTTGCAACGCTGCCTAACGGCTGCGGGACATTGATTCGGTGAAGGCGGTCGGTCTTATTTCCTCAACCTGCGGCGTTGATAGATTCCCAAGGCCAGCCCCAGCGCGAGGAGAGTAGCGGTGGCCGGCTCAGGAACGCTGCCCCGGGTGCTGCCGGAAAACGCCACGTTGTCCACGCTGAAGGTGCCAGTGCCGGCTTCGGCGTTCCACCCGTAGAAGCGAAACGTGACAGGAGTGGTAAGACTGGAGTGTGGCAATCCCAGAGTAACCAGACTGCCATTTTGCGCCGTTGATACCGAGTCCAGCAGCACACGGAATTCATTCCCTGGTCCCACGCCCAGGTTTGCGTTTGCGGGGTTTATGCTCGCGGCCAGATTGGCGCCGAAGCCGTCCACACTGGAACGAACAGCGTAGCTGCGAATGCCCGTGCCGGAGCGTTGGACGGTGAAAGCAATGGTATCGAGTTGGAGTTCGATCGAGCTAAGTGGGGTGATGGAAACTTCAAAATACGCTGCCACGTTGAGACTGCCTGTGAATTGGGAGAAATCGTCACTGCTCGCCACACCGCCGAGCGGCTGAGACGTGAAGGAAAACCGACTGCTGGCGTTGGGATTGGCGGAAGCCCCGGTCGAAGTGAACGAGCCAAGCGTCAAGCCCGCGACGATGGGCGGTGGCGTTGGATCGGTGGTGCCTGAACCAGTGGTCACTTGCGCGAAGTCGTATGTTGCAGTAAAGGCAGACTGCGCCAAGGTCTGCGCGGCGGTCAAAACTGTCAGCGCAATTCCCAGAGTTAGCAAAACGGTTTTCCGAGTTTTCATTTGGTTTCTCCGAAGTTTGATTCTCAACCGGTGACCTGCTTGTACAGCGAAAGGGAGAAGCTCGTCAACATTTCTCCCAAGGACAAAACTGTCGAACTCAAGGTCGCTGTCCTCATGGCTGCGTTGTTGCGCAAGGTGGGCGGCTTGGTTAAGACTCGCGGCGATGCATATTGAACGACTCCCTCGTTTTCCGCTCGCACAATTACCGACACCGCTGGAGGCAATGCCGGCGCTGTCGCGTGAGCTGGGCGGGCCGACGTTGCTAATCAAACGGGATGACCAGACTGGCCTGGCGTTGGGCGGAAACAAGTCGCGCAAGCTGGAGTTTCTCGTCGGCGACGCGCTGGCGAAAGGATGCGATACACTTGTCACGATGGGTGCGGCGCAGTCGAATCATTGCCGGCAAACGGCGGCGGCCGCGGCCAAAGCGGGACTTCAGTGCGAGTTGATCCTGAACGGCACGAAGCCTGAAATTCGTAACGGTAATTTATTGCTCAATGAACTGTTCGGAGCGAATGAACACTGGATTGAGCGATCACAGCGCGCGGCAAAGCTGCGCGAGCTGGCCGATCAGCTTCGCGTGCGAGGCCGCAAGCCTTACCTCATTCCTGTTGGTGGTTCGAATGGCGTGGGCGCGACGGGTTACGTGGTGGCGATGTTGGAACTGATGGCGCAATTGAGTGCGAGCAAGCAACCGGTGGATCACATCGTTTTTGGCTCCAGCTCGGGCGGGACGCAGGCGGGAATGGTCGTGGGGGCGCGCGTGGCGGGTTTCACCGGGCGGTTGCACGGGCTCTCAATTGACAAGGATGATCCGGAGCATGAGGAATACGAAATCGAAGTCGCACAGATTGCGAATGCGTGCGCCGGCTACATTGGCTCAGATGTACGGTTGAGCAAAGACGACGTGAAGGTGGTTTACGGCTACATGGGTCAAAGCTATGCCGTCGTTGGTGACCTGGAACGTGAAGCCATCCGGCTGATGGCCCGTTGCGAGGGAATATTGCTGGACCCAGTCTATGCAGGCCGGGCGTTTGGCGCCTTGGTGGATTTGATCCGCAAGAAAGTTTTCAAACCGGAGGAGACGGTTTTGTTTTGGCACACGGGCGGCGCACCCGCCCTGTTTGCCTATGCCAAGGAACTTGCTCAAACCTGATCCGAATTTGGACCGGGGAATTCGAATACGGATCAGTTGTGCGACCGGCGATGGTCGGAGCCATGACACTTTTCTGGACGAATCCAGTTTTTGAATGACATTCGTCCAGAATTTGCGCTAAAAGTTTTTTTAAGTTGCGCGACTTCACGGAGTGACGCTGGAAAATCGTGCGT
The DNA here is from genome assembly GCA_044225555.1 of Limisphaerales bacterium. Classification (GTDB taxonomy): domain Bacteria; phylum Verrucomicrobiota; class Verrucomicrobiia; order Limisphaerales; family JADLHS01; genus JADLHS01. The sequence continues at coordinate 117,424 of JBGAIM010000006.1, forward strand.
TCTCATCTCAAATGTGTTTTGGCACTGGCGTTGCTAGGACGAACCCGCCTGGTCATCAAGGAGAGGTTGATCCAGCCATGAATGCAACAACACGTCGTGAATTGCCCGTGTACCGTCGCGGACAAGCGCTCGGCTGCGCGCAGAGCATCCTCCGCCCTTATCCTCGCGTTGTTACTGCAAGTCCTGCAGATCCAGCGGACCCGCGCCGAGGACCAGGTGGCTTACCGGTACGAGTTCTACAAAGAGAACGATGACCGGATTCAGGTGCAGACCAGCGCCGCCTTGTTCGATGTGGCGCTCAAGGAAGGTTTGGTTGCGATCAAGGGCGAGTACGTGCATGACGCACTCTCCGGTGCCACACCTAGCGGGGCGGCGCCACCCAACCAGTACAACTACGATTTCGGATTTCCAGTTCCCATCCTCGGAGACACCAACAGCGCATCGGTGCCCTTACAGCACATGCAGGACGTGCGCAACTCGATTGCGTTGGAGTTGCCGGTGACGCTGGGGATACATGGCATAACACCCTCTGCGGCGTACAGTCAGGAGAGCGATTACATATCCACCGGCGGGGCGCTAAATTACGCATTGCTGTTAAACGAGAAGAACACCACGTTAAACGCAGGGTTGGCGGGCACCTGGGATCGCGCCTTGGACACGCTTGGCCAATGGCACGACAAAACCAGTTTCGACGTGCTGGTTGGCTTAAATCAGTTGCTCGGACCGAAGACGGTTTTGGGGGCCACCTTCACCTATGGCCAGGCCAATGGCTATTTGAACGACCCTTACCGGTTCATTGTTGGCGCTGACGATCCGCAGCTCGATGCGGACAATCCGGCTGGCACCCCCGAGCAACGTCCGGGCTTCAAGCAAAAGGAGGTCGTGCGGGTTTCGCTCACCCAGTTCATCACGCCGGCGAACGCCAGTGTGGAAGCGGCCTACCGATTCTACAACGACAGCTTTGGCATCACCGCGCAGATGGCCGAAGTGACCTGGTATCAGAAGATCGGGAAACACGTCGTGCTGTCGCCGAGTTTTCGGTACTACTACCAAACCCAGGCGTACTTCTACTACGAAATCCTGCCGGGCAGCATCAATGCGCCACCCTTTCAGTACTACTCACCGGATTACCGGCTGTCGCAATTCCAATCCTTTACCGTCGGACTCAATCTGATGGTGAAGGCCACCAAGTGGCTGACGATTGATGCGAGCTACAAGTATTACACGATGCAAGGTCTCGACGGCGTGACGTCGCAAACCGCCTACCCGGACGCGAACGTCTTTACCATCGGCGGGCGAATCAACTTCTAACGCTCTCGTTCATGCCAACAGTCATTGCCAATTCATTTCCGGTCGTGCATCAGCGCATTCTGCGTTCGGCCACCCACAGTGTGGGGCCAGGCGGGACCAAGCTCGCGTTTCATGCGATGGGGACGATTTGTCGTGTGCAATTCCAAGCCTCGAATCCAGCAAATGCCAGTGCCTATCAGGCGGAGGTCCTGGAGTGGGTTGCTCAGTTCGAAGCGAAGTATTCGCGCTTTCTTTCCGACAGCTTGATCAGTCACATCAGCGCCTCCGCCGGCAGCCGGTGGGTCGAGATTGACCCCGAGACCGAAATGCTGCTCAAGCTTTGCGGCGAGATGTTCTTCCTCACGCGCGGCGCGTTCGATCCCACGGCGCTCCCGCTCATCAAGCTTTGGAACTGGAAGGCCAACCCGCCGGTGATTCCAACCGAAGCACAATTGCGCGAGACCCGCGAGCTGTGCGGTTGGAGTAAGATTCAACGCCGGCCCGGAGCGATATTTCTGCCGCGCAACGGAATGAGCCTTGATCTCGGCGGCATTGGCAAGGAGTACGCGGTGGATCGCGTCACGCAAATGGCGGCGCGGCATGGCATCGCAAACGTGCTGGTGGATTTCGGGCAGGATCTTTGCATGCGCGGTGCGCCGGCCGGCAAGCCGGCCTGGCACATTGGCCTGGAAGATCCCGCGAGTCCGGGCAAATGCTGGGCGGGTGTGGCCATCAAGGACAAAGCGGTGGCGACCTCCGGAGATTATCTTCGTCACTTCACCATCAATGGTCGTCGCTACGGTCACATCATTGACCCGCGCTCCGGGTATCCGGTTGATAATGGCTGCCGCGCGGTGTCGGTGATTGCGCCGAGCTGCACGGTTGCGGGGATTCTCTCAACCACCGCCTTCATTTTAGGCCCGACAGAGGGCTTGAACCTCATCAGCAGTCAAATGGGTGCTGATGGGTGCATCACCACGGACAAGTCACGTTACGAAACCAGGAGATTCCATGAATATGTCACTCATTAAGAAATCAATGTTCGTCGGCGCCCTCGCGCTGACTATGTTTGCAAGTTCAACCTTTGCCGGTGGAAAGGTCCTCAAAGTCGGTGACGCGTTGCCCGACCTGACGACATTTGGCCTCGAAGGAAAACTTCCGGACGACCTGAAAGGCAAGGTCATCTTGCTCGACTTCTGGGCATCGTGGTGCGGTCCGTGCAAGGAATCTTTTCCGGTGATGGAGGAATTGCACAAGAAGTACGGGACGAAAGGATTGGTCATTCTGGCGGTGAATGTTGACGAACAGGCCGGCGCGATGAAGGACTTCCTCAAGGACCATCCGGCCACCTTTACCATCCTGCATGATGCCACGAAGAAGCTGGTCGGCACGGTCAACATCGCTTCGATGCCTACTTCGTTGATCATTGGAGCGGATGGCAAGATCGCCTCAATCCACAAGGGTTTTCACGGCAAGGATACCGCCAAGCAATACGTGGCGGAAATCGAAAAGCTCCTGGCCGATAACGTTGCCAGCAAGTGATCATGAAAAAGCGAATCCTGCTCATTGCCGCGCTGGGAGTGCTGGCGCTGGGGAGTGGTTGTGCCCATGTGAAGCCGTGGGAACGGAGTACGCTCGCCGATTACACGATGCGCGGCGACCGTGACCCGCTTGGCGTGGCGATGGATGAACACATTTATTTCTCGCGGGAAGCGGGCGGTGGCGGTCGTGGTGTTGGTGGTGGTGGCTGTGGTTGTAACTAGGGAGAGCTAGTCAGTTTTGTTGTATGAAAAAAATACTGGGAGGTTTGTTGTCGGCGGTGGTGGCGAGTTGCACGCTGGGGGCTTGGGCGGAGAGTCCGTTCACAGTCACACCCCGCGTGGAGAAACAGGATGGCCCCGGAGTCTTGCATGTGGCATTTGGGATTCCCACAAACCACGTCCTCTACGCGGAGAAAATTGCGTTCCGACTCGGGGAAAGTGAAACGCCAGTGGTGTTTCAAATGCCCGAGGCTGGTACCGTCCAGGACAAATTCAGCGGCCAGGAGAAGAAGGTCTATGCCCAATCCTTTGAAGCGATTCACCTCCTGGCTGCCGCCGGCGAACAAAAGCTCACGGTGCATTTTCAAGGGTGTGATCCCGCAAATTGTTATTTCCCGGAAGACCAAACCTTCCTGATCTCCGCGGCGGGTACGGTTGCGCGGGTGGAGGAGACGGAGGAGGCGAGTTCCGGGACAACGGCTGATTGGCAGGCGGCGGCAGCCGGCTTCAAGGTTGCCAGTCGAGGCAGTGGTTATCTGAACGAGAAGGAATTCCTGGGCTTCCTGAGCCACACCAAGTCGGGTGAAACGAGCGCGGAGGGAGTTCCAACCCGGAGCGGATTCTGGGGCGTCCTGTTGACCATGGGACTGATTGTGCTCGGCGGCGTAGCCTTGAATCTGACCCCGTGCATTCTGCCTATGATCCCGATCAACCTCGCCATCATCGGCGCAGGTGCGCAGGCAGGATCCAAGAAACGTGGCTTCGCGCTCGGTGCGACCTACGCGGCCGGCATGGCCATCGCCTATGGTGTGTTGGGGCTGGTGGTGGTGCTGACTGGATCGAAGTTCGGAACCTTGAATTCTTCGCCGTGGTTCAACCTCGGGATTGCCTCGGTGTTTCTCTTTCTGGCGCTGGCGATGTTTGACATCGTCTCAGTTGACCTCTCGCGCTTCCAAAATGGTTCAGCCGGTGGCGGCTCGGAGTCGCGCAGCAAATTCATCGTGGCTTACACGATGGGCACGGTGGCCGCGTTGCTGGCGGGCGCCTGTGTGGCGCCGGTGGTGATTTCGGTGTTACTCCAAGCCACGACGTTGCATGCAAAGGGCATCACGGTAGGGCTGCTGCTGCCATTCCTGCTGGGTTTGGGCATGGGCCTGCCCTGGCCTTTTGCCGGGGCGGGACTCTCCTTCCTGCCCAAACCTGGCAAATGGATGGTCCGCGTGAAATATGGGTTCGGGGTGATGATCATTCTGTTCGCCGCCTACTATGGGCATCTGGCCTACGGCCTGTTTCGTTCCGACGCGGAATTCGTCGCGCGCGCCCGCGGTTCGGAGGGGAGTGTCCAGTCCAATGCGAAGTTCACCGAGGAACTTGCCAAAGCGCTCGAGGCGTCCAAAGCCGATGGCAAGCCTGTGTTCATAGACTTCTGGGCGAGTTGGTGCAAGAACTGTTCGGCGATGGAACATACGACCTTTGCTTCCGCGGCGGTCAAACAAAGCCTCGCCGGATTCCATGAGGTGCGGTTTCAGGCCGAACGCCCCAATCAATCGCCTGCGAAGGAAGTCCTCGATCATTTTAACGTCATGGGATTGCCCTCGTACGTCGTGCTCACGCCGGAAGCCGGCGGCGCGACGCTCGGGCATCAGCTTGTGTCGTCACAGAAATAATTCGGGGAAAGTCGTAAAAGGAGTTTGATATGAACATTCGTAAGGTTGCCTCATTGGGCTTGGCCATTGCGCTCCAAGTCATGCCGTTAACGCGCGTTTTCATCGCCACGTCACCTGCGGCCGGATCGAGCTTTGCCATTGTCTCGACCTGGATTGCCGGCGCTCTGGCCTTGATGGGCGCGGTGGACGCCGTGTCCGGCGCTTCCAGCATCTCGATCTCGCCCGCCACCGCTACCACCGGCGTGCCTTACTCCGGCCTGGTCCAGTATTCAGGTTCACACGCCAGTTCGGCGAGATCCTGGGAGTTGAGAAACAACTGGACTGGTGCAAAGTCCGGCTGCAATAGCATATATGAAATCGCGCCCGGACTCTGGCTGACCAACGCCAGTACCTACCTGGCGCGGATAGGAGGTACGCCGACGACTAGTGGCACCTTCACATTCACAATGAGGATCTGGAGCGGCAGCGGTTGCAGCGGGGGTGACAATGACACCCGAAGCGCCACTATTACCGTGAGCGGCGGAGCCGCTACGGCCCCAACGATTACCACCCAACCTGCGAGTCAAACGGTGACAGCCGGGGCGAATGTCACTTTCACGGTCGGCGCCAGCGGGACGGCGCCTTTGAGCTATCAGTGGCGATTGAATGGGGCGAACCTCTCCGGCGCGAACAGTACCACGCTCAACTTGACGAGCGTGACCACCAACCAAGCCGGCAGCTATACCTGTGTGGTGAGCAACAGTGTGGGGTCGGCCACGAGTTCCGCAGCCACTCTCACGGTAAACCCGGTGGTTGCGCCTTCGATTACCACTCAACCCTCAAGCCAGACAGTTGCGGCCGGGGCGAATACCAGCTTCACAGTCGCAGCGAGTGGCACGGCGCCCTTGAGCTTTCAGTGGCGATTGAACGGTGCAAATATTTCCGGTGCGAGCAGCGCCACACTGAGTTTGACGGGTGTGACCACGAACCAGGCCGGCAGCTATACTTGTGTCGTAACCAATAGCGCTGGATCAGCGACCAGCGCCGCGGCGACGCTGACGGTAAACATCCCGCCGACAATCACCACTCAACCGTCGAGTCAGACGGTGACGGCCGGTGCCAATGCCAGCTTCAGTGTCGCCGCCAGTGGCACGGCACCCTTCAGTTATCAGTGGCGATTGAATGGAGCAAATATCTCTGGTGCGACCAGTGCCACACTCAACTTGACCAGTGTGGCCACTAACCAGGCTGGCAGTTACACTTGCGTCGTCACTAACGTGGCTGGATCTACGACCAGCACTGCGGCGACTTTGACAGTTAACCCCGCGCCAGTCGCCCCCTCGATCGTTACCCAGCCCTCAAGCCAAACGGTGATCGCCGGGGCGAATGTCACTTTCACCGTCGCCGCGAACGGCACCACGCCGTTGAGCTATCAATGGCGGTTGGAAGGGGCGAACATTGCCGGCGCCACCGGCGCCACGCTTAACCTCACCGGAGTTTCGACCAATCAGGCTGGCAGTTACACTTGTGTCGTCACGAACATGGCTGGTTCAGCGACCAGCGCCGCAGCGACTCTGACAGTAAATACCCCTCCCTCGATCACCACGCAGCCCGCAAGTCAAAGCGTTACTGCCGGGGCAAATCTCAGTTTCACCGTTGCCGCGAGTGGCACGACGCCGATGAGCTATCAATGGCGATTGAATGGAGCAAATATTTCCGGGGCGACCAGTGCTACGCTCAACCTGACGAGCGTGACCACAAATCAAGCCGGCAATTATACCTGTGTCGTCACGAATGTGGCTGGTTCAGCGACCAGCGCCACAGCGGTGCTGGCGGTAACCGCCCTCCCGGTTGCGCCTACCATCACGACGCAGCCGATTAGCCGGACCGTGGCCGTAGGAGCGAACGTGAGTTTCTCCGTCGTTGTGAGCGGCACGTCGCCCTTCAGCTATCAATGGCAGCTAAATGGTGGTGACATCTCCGGCGCAACCAGCGCGACGTTGAGTTTGACTAGCGTCGGAACAAACCACGCCGGAAACTACACCTGCGTTGTCAGTAATTCGGTTGGCGCCGCCGCGAGCAGCCCGGCTACCCTTACGGTGAATGTGCCGCCCACCATCACCACCCAGCCGGTGAGTCAGTCCGTGACGGCAGGTTCCAATGTCACCTTTACGGTGGCAGCAACCGGAACCGGACCACTGAGCTATCAATGGCGGTTGAATGGCACAAGCATCAGCGGCGCGACAAGCGCCACATTGAATTTGACGGGCGTGACCTCAGGCCAGGTTGGCAGCTACACCTGCCTCGTCAGCAACACGGTTGGCTCGGCGACCAGTAGTGCGGCGACCCTCACGGTGAATGTGCCCCCGACCATCACGACTCAACCTGTCTCTCAAGCCGTCACCGCCGGCGCAAACGTGACCTTGTCCGTGGTCGCGACCGGCACGGCTCCGTTGACCTACCAGTGGCAACGTGACGGCGTGAATGTAAGCGGCGGCACCGCGGCGAGTCTGGCTCTAACGGGGGTAACGACCAATCAGGCTGGAAGTTATCTCTGCATCGTGACCAACCTCGCGGGAATGGCGACGAGCGTGGCGGCCACCTTGAGTGTGAGTCCGGCGCCAATCGCGCCCACGATCACCACCCAACCGGTGAGTCAAATCGTGACCGCGGGATCCAACGTCACCTTTATTGTCGTGGTGGCGGGAACTTCTCCCTTCAGTTATCAATGGCGACTCAACGGAGTCAATATCAGTGGTGCGACGAGCGCGACCTTGAATCGAACGGGAGTGACTTCAGGTCAAGCCGGCAGTTACACGTGTCTGGTGACCAACATAGCCGGCTCGGTGACCAGTAGTGCGGCAACGCTCACGGTGAACGTGCCGCCCAGCATCACCACCCAGCCCGTCAATCAAAGCGTCAGCGCTGGCGCAAATGTGACTTTGTCCGTAGTTGCGAGCGGTACGGGGCCGTTAGCCTACCAGTGGCAGCAGAACGGCGCGAATGTCGCCGGGGGCACGGGCGCATCATTGGTGCTGACGAGTGTGACGACCAACCAGGCGGGCAGCTATGTTTGTATCGTGACCAATGTGGCCGGCGTTGCAACGAGTGGTACGGCGACGTTGAACGTAAACTTGGCGCCCGTCGCTCCCAGCATCACCACCCAACCGGTGAGCCAAACCGTGACTGCGGGGGCGAACGTGAGCTTCATCGTGGTTGCGGGCGGCACCAGTCCCATGGGTTATCAATGGCGACGGAACGGAACAAGCATCAGCGGAGCGACGTCGCCCACGTTGAATCTCTCGACCGTTACAACCAATCAGAGCGGCACGTACACGTGTGTGGTGACGAATGCGGCGGGCACCGCCACCAGTAGCGGCGCGGTGCTCACGGTGCAACCGGTCGTCCCGCAAGGCAGCACGTTGACGGTTGTCATACAAGGGCAGGGCACGGTGTCCCCCAATTTAAATGGCAACTCCCTGATGATTGGTCAGTCGTACACGATGACGCGTTGAGTTTTGTGATGACGAGCAATCTGGTGTTGCAGGCCACTTTCATTGCGAGCCCTTACACGGCGGCGGCGGGGACCTACAATGGGCTCTTCTTCGAAAGCGACGAAGTGCGCGTGAACAGTGCGGGCGCTTTCAACCTGCGAGCGGAACTCAATGGCAATTACTCGGGCTGGCTGCAGATTGGCTATGCGCGTTATTCGTTCTCAGGGAAACTGTCCGTCGATCTAAGCGCCACGAACGTCATCACGCGGTGGAATGCAACACCGGTGAATCTTTCGATCCGGCTCGGACAAGGCAGCGAGGCTGGCCAAATTGCTGGGGACGTGAGCGATGGCGTGTGGAGTTCCAGCTTGGCTGGCGGGCGCACCACGACAAACTCGCTTTTTGCCGGAGATTATACCGTGGTCATCCCCGGTGTGACCGGGAGCGCGCAAATTCCATCGGGGGACAGCTATGCAACACTGCATGTCGCGGCGGACGGCCTGGCTACGATGAATGGCACGCTGGCGGATGGCTCGCAGTTCATGCAGAGTGCCTATATCACCGAACAGGGCGATTGGCCGATGTGCGTTTCGTTGTACGCCGCCAAGGGTGCCGTCGTGAGTTGGATTCACTTCGCTGACTTAAGCAACAGCGACCTGCGCGGGATGCTGGTTTGGATCAAAGAGGCTGGCGCCAGCGCGACAAGCTATCCCAACGGCTTCATCAACGAGACTGAGGCTGTGGGTTCCCGCTACGCCGCGCCTACTGGCCAAGGTAAAGCAATTAATCTCTCGGCGGCAGCGGTGAATTTCAGTGGCGGCACAATTGCCTCCGCGTTCAACAATGCCGTGAGTGTGAATGCCGGCAGCCAGGTAGTCAACCTGAGCCCCAATGCCATGACGCTGACCATTTCGACGGCTTCGGGTGCGTTCACGGGGCAGGTGACCGAGCCTGGCGTGGGCACAGTACGCAAGTTTGGTGGCGTGGTGCTGCAAAAGCAGAATGCCGGGTTTGGGTGCACGAGCGGCACGGCAACCAGCAGCCGGGTGATTTTCGCCGCACCTTGATCCGAGTGCCCGTTCTGTACCGGGAACCGAAGCCAACTGGGGCTTCGGCCTTCGGCGCCGACGAGTCATTCGAGCCCGAGAATCTTGCGGCCTTGCGGGGTGATCATCGAGTGATGCCAGGGCGGATCCCAGACGATTTCCACGTGCGCGTCTTCGACGCCGGGAAGATTCAACAACTTTACCTGGGCATCCCCGGCGATGGCCGGGCCCATGCCGCAGCCGGGAGCGGTGAGAGTCATTTTTACCTCCACGTCAGCGACACCGCCTTGTTTCGCGGTGAGTTTCATGTCGTACACCAAGCCGAGGTCAACGATGTTCACCGGAATCTCCGGGTCGAAGCAGGTTCGCAATGTATCCCAGACGAGTTTTTCATCCACGCTTCCGGCGGCAGTCGACGAGGGCTCGGTTGGCTTGGGAGCCTCAAACCCCAGGGCGTCGCCATCCTGGGGGGAGATCCGAAACAAGCCACCAAGGGCCTGAACGGTGTAACTTCCACCGAGAGTTTGGGCGATATGCACGGTCGTGCCAGAGGGGAGCGTGGTGCTCGTGCCGGCAGGAATCTGGACGGCGGAACAGTCACGCGTGAGTTCAACTGAGGTATTTTGGTTCATGGCGGTGGATGACGCTACTGGTCGCCTTTCAACTTACCATAAGACAATTCGTCTGCGCCGGCAAAACATTTGCGCGATTTCGGGACTGGCTTGCTTCAGGCCAGCAAAGCGCGAATACTAGTGCCATGCCACGACTCCTTCGCTTTGCCGACCGGCGATGTGCCAGTGCCTGGGCCGTGGTGCTGGTCTGGTTTCTGGCCGGGACGAAAGCCTCCGCGGATGTCTTGTGGAGCGATCTGGGAGCGCGGGTCGTCCACAAGACAGGCGAAGGTGTTGATATTCTCGGCGGCGCAGTGAAACGCGACGACCAGGCCAGTGATGCGTTGTACTTCAAGTTTACGGTTGACCCGCTTTCAGACGTGGCCACCGAGGAGTACTATGCCGCATTTCAATTGTTCGAAGCTGATCAACCCCGATTGGCTGTGGGCAACGCCCCGGAGGCTTGGGGTTATTCCGCCTATTACACTTCTGAAACCGGTCCCTCCAACAAGATGGTCGGAGAGTTCAATCTGAAGTCCTCCCAGCCAGAAGCCGCCGGTCTGGGGGTTGTCCGGCCGTACGAGGTGGTGCATCAAAACCAGGCGCGAACGATCATCTTCAAGGTTCAATATGTCCCCGCCGGTGACGATCTCATCACCGTGTGGTTGAGCCCCAAAGTGCATCGCGGCGCCACGGTGGAAAACCAACCCGAAATTCTCACCACCCGGTTCAAGGCGAACGCGTCCTTTAATCAGATCCGCCTGCGGCACGAGGGCCTTGGCAACGGCTGGATTTTCAGCGACATGGCCATAGCGACTTCGTTCAGCGATTTCGTCGTGGTGCGTTTCTGGCAGACCTGGTGGTTTGTGGGATTGAGTTCGCTGACGCTTCTGGCTGGCGTCGCCTTGAGTGTTCGCATTGTTGAACGCAGAAAATATCAGCGACGCCTGCAACGGGCGGAACAGGAACGGGCGTTGGAACGTGAGCGGACCCGCATCGCCCGGGATTTGCATGACGACCTGGGCTCGTCGCTTGCCCGCATTTCTCTGCTGAGCAGCCTGGCCAAAGAGGACAAGGAAAATCCCGAGCAAGTCCTGTCGCACATTACCAAGATTGCCCAATCCGCGGATGATACCGTGCGCGCGCTCGAGGAGATTGTGTGGGCGGTGCGTCCGGATAGTGACTCATTGCAAAGCCTGGTGGAATACATCGCGCACTTTTCGAATGAATTGTTTGAAGGCAACGGCACTCGTTGCCGGCTTGATTTGCCGCACGATCTGCCAGCACTGCCACTGCCGCCGGAAATCCGGCACAACATCTTTCTCGTGGTAAAAGAGGCGCTGACGAACGTGGTCAAACACGCCGGGGCCAGGGAAGTGCGGGTTCAAGCCAAAGCGACACCCGACACAATTGAAATCATCGTGCAGGACGATGGCCAGGGATTTGATGCCGTCGCAACGCCCACAACAAGGCGGCACAATGGTTTGGGAAACATGCGAAGGCGCGCGGAGGCGATGGGCGGCAACCTCACCGTTGAGAGCACGAAGAAGGGGACGAACGTGCGCCTGATCGTCAAAGTAGCGGGCAGGTAAAGAACTGAAAATGATCGCCCCGAAGCGCGTCGCCGCACAATTATGCGGTTGAGAAGTGACGTGAACTCTGCGACTCAGTAAGGTGTGAGCGCCAGTCTGGACAGAACCATGCCAATCAAAGTCTCTATCGTGGATGACGACGAAGGTATCCGATCAAGTCTCGCCACCCTCATCCGCCGGGCGCCCTCCCTGAAATTGTTGGGGGATTACGGGGACGCGGAGACGGCTCTCAAGGAGTTGCCGCGCAAAGAGCCCGATGTCGTGCTCATGGACATCAATCTGCCCGGCATGAACGGAGTAGAATGCGTCCGACAATTGAAAATGTCGCTGCCCAGATTGCAGGTATTGATGCTAACGGTTTACGAGGACAGCGATTCGCTTTTCAAGTCTTTCCGCGCGGGCGCAAGCGGGTATTTGCTCAAGCGCACCGCCTCCGCAAGATTGCTTGAGGCGATCCAGGACGTTCACGAAGGTGGTTCGCCCATGACGCCGCAACTGGCCCGGCGCGTCGTACAGTTTTTTTCCGGGCCGCCCCAGCAGGACACGCCCTTTTCCAAATTGACTCCGGGCGAACGCGAGTTCCTCGATCAACTGGCGAACGGTTATACCTACAAGGAAATCGCCGACCGGATGAAGATCACGATAGATACGGTGCGGAGTTACGTGCGGACGGTTTATGAAAAGCTCCATGTGCACTCCCGAACCGAAGCGGTCGTGAAATATCTGCGGAGGTAAGTTCGAGGAGGGGCGGCTTCGGTCGTCGGCCCGGAAGGTTGAACTTGACGGCACGCGTGCCACCGGCTTTGCTAGCTCTGCCACTGTTTGGAAAGTGGCTCTGCGGTGCCAGTTTAGCTCAGTGGTAGAGCAACGGTTTTGTAAACCTCCTTTTTTCTCACCCTTTCAGGATTCACGGAAGCATTGATTCTGTTGGTCAAACACGCATTTCCGTAGGTGTAGAAAAATCACCTTGGCGCTTGACTTCCGACAGTATTACGACACCATGTCGGCATGACAGCAACGCATGATGACACCAAGGCGGAGCGGATTAAGAGTTTCAAACTGGACAAGGCGCAGCCCGGCGAGTGGCCGCGAGGCGTCCAAGTTGGCAGTGTAACCGTTAAGGTCTATCGCCGCACCCGTGCCGATGGCAGCGACGGCTTCGAGGTTGCCGATTACACCACCGGAGCGCGGCAACTGCGCTCTTGTAAGAACGAGCAGGCCGCGCTTGCCGAGGCGCACCGCATCGCAAAGCTTCTGGCGTCTGGTGACGTGGAAGCCGCCATGATGAAAAACAGCGAGGCCGCAAGCTATGGCCGGGCCGTGGAAATTCTGCGCCCGACCGGCCTTTCGCTGGAACTCGCAGCGACCATTGTCGCGAAGGCATTCAAAATCTTGGGAGGCGACAAGATCGTTGCCGCCGCTGAATACTACGCCGCGCACAGTCCCGAAACCCTAACGCCGCGCACCGTCGCCGAGGTTGTCACGGAGGTTCTAGCCAGCAAGGACGGGAAACGAGCGGAGAACACAATCAGCGACCTCCGGGCCCGGCTGAATACGTTCGCCGACAGGTTCAAGGGGGATGTTGCCAGCGTGACGACCAGCGACGTGCAAGGCTGGCTTGACGGTCTAAAGGTATCTGATCGCACCCGGCTGAACTATCGCTTGAAGGTTTCGCAGTTATTCACTTTCGCCGAGCGTCGCAACTACATTCCCAAAGGCGGGAATCCGGTTGCCGGCACGGAGCGACCAGAGCCAACAGAAGGCGAGGTGACAACCTACACGCCGAAAGAAATTGAGAAGCTAATCAAAGCAGCTTCCAAAGACTTTCTGCCGTGCGTGGTGCTGGGTGCGTTTGCTGGTTTGCGTAGTTCAGAGGTTCAACGCCTCACTTGGCAGGACATAGACCTTGCTCGCGGGCATATCTTCGTGCGTGGTCGGAAGCGCGGCACAGCGTCACGCCGTTTCGTTCCCATCAAAGACAATCTGCGGCAATGGCTGGCTGACTACTCCAAGCGCACGGGTTTGGTCTGGTTGAAGTCGGAAACCAACCGGAAGCGAGCCGAGGATTTATTCAGCGACGCACAAGCGGCGACCGCAGAGGCCGCAAAGGTTACTTGGAAGAAAAACGCGCTGCGGCACTCATTCATTAGCTATCGCGTCGCCGAGGTTGAAGATGTGGGAAAGGTTGCGCTTGAAGCCGGGAATTCGGCTGCAACGATTTTCAAACACTACCGCGAAGTTGTCACCAAGGGCGACGCAACCGCATGGTTTGCCGTTGCGCCAGAGAAGCCCGCGAACGTCACCAGCATCGCCGAGGCGAAAGGAGCAACGAAGTGAACACCATCACCCGACCTCACTACACATCGGCCACGCTCGCCGCAGGCCGGACATGGCGCGGAGATGCCAACTGGCTTTTCACAGAGAAAAAGGACGGCGTTTTTGCCGTGCGTGAAATGTTCGGCGCGGTGTTCGTTGGCGAGCAGATGCGCGGGGGCGAATTTTTCGCGTTCGATGTCGTGGACATAGACGGTCAAGACTTACGGAAACGCCCGTTGCGCGAACGCTGGCAGGCATTGCAGGCGTTCAGATCGTGCGGGGTTCAGATTGTGCCCGCAGGTATCGGCGGCGAATTCCTTGAGCATGTGCTAGCCAACGGCGGCGAGGGAATTGTTGCGGCAGACTTGGAAGCGGCTTACGGCCTTTATGGTGCCCGCGTGAAGTGCAAGCGGGTTGAAACTTTCGATTGCCGAATTGTCGCGATGGGCGGGAGCAAGCGGAGCGTGCGCGTAGAACTGGACGGCCAAGACTGCGGTTGGGTGCCGGTGTTCAATCATTTCGATTCACTCCGGCATGGGATGATTGTCGAGATCGCCGCGCAGTGTCGTCATGCCTCCGGAAAATTGCGCGAGGCCCGATTTGTCAGGGTTCGCACGGATAAATCACCAACCTCTTAGGAGCCGCCATGCAAAACAAAATAGCTCAACCAACCTACGGCCTCCATCATGCGGTATGGGACGAAGTTATCCGCTTTTGGAAAGACCGAAAATATCCCGTAATTTCTGGTTGCCCCCACTGGAATGACGATGCGGTTTCTGGCGTCGGCCCCAAGCCGTTGCTCAGGCAAGAATTCGTGCTGCTTGCAAGAGTTGCTGACCGACCTCATATCGTCAGTGCGAGTGCGAGTGGCAAGCGGTTCGCCGAGTTGTTTTCTCGCCATCCCGACCAAGTCCTTGAATTGATTCAACTCATGCGGAAATCGTTTAAGTTGCAGGCACAAACCGACGCCGGAAAAACTCGCCGCTTTCTGCTTACACACTCATTCGTGCGCATCAGGAACAAACGCGACAAGATCGGGACGAACGTTGTTTCAGAGTGTGCAGACGGTGAAGCAAAGCCGGTAGCCGCACTGGACGCTGGAGAAATCGCGCAAATCCTGGCGATACAACCGGGATCGGTGACAACGGAACGAAAAGCCCTGAGGAAAAAGCTTGAGCGGCACGCAGGCAAAACCAAAGGGAAGAAGCCGCACTAAACGTTTCCCTTTCAGCTTTTTGAGTGGTCCGTCATGTCGTGGTTTCATCACGGCATGGTTGAACCTATTCCAGCACTAACAGGAGCGGCAAAGATCGCCGCTGACATTCTCACCGAGCCTGAAGCCGCCGAGCTTCTCTCTGTTGAACCCCGAACACTCCGCTTGTGGCGACACACACGCGGACTGCCTCACTACAAACTCACTGCCAAGGTCATCAGGTATCGCCGAGGCGACCTCATTGGCTGGATGGACCGCTGCCGCGTCGCCACTCGCAGAGGTGCCCGATGAGCACCAAGTCAGGCGATGCACTGTGTATTGGGCTGGCGGATTTATTCGAGCGTGACGCGAAAGAAGTTGCGGAAAAAAATCCACGCTTCGCAAAAACCCTCTTGCTCCGCGCCAAGCAACTGCGCGGGGCGCAACCCAAACGCACAACCAGCACGATACCTGGCGGAACGGTTCGCCCAAAAAAGGAACGCCGATGAAATCGCAAACCGCCCTTTCGATTCTGGACCGGGCGCGGCTTTACGTTGCGCAGATGCCAGCCGCAATCTCTGGGCAGAGTGGACACAACGCAACTTTCGCCGTTGCGTGCGCTCTGGTTCATGGATTCGCCCTGAGTGAATCCGATGCGCTCGCCATCCTTCAGGAATACAATGGGCGTTGTTCCCCGGCATGGTCCGAGCGTGAACTGGTTCACAAGATCAAATCGGTTGCGACCGCTCGCCATGACAAGCCACGCGGGCACCTGCTTGGCGACAAGGCGCAAAGGTATTCCAGCCCCGCACCCATGAAGCCGACGCCAGCCCCAAAGATTGACCCGGCGAACGCCGTCGAGAATTTCCTGAAGGGTTTCCGATGCACGCCAGCGGATTTGATTGCCGTCTCGACGTGCAAAATCCCGCCGCTGATTTGTGAAAGGCATTTCCACCGACAAGGCGCATATCTGATTGACCAGCTTTTCGAGCCGGGCGAACGCGTGAACATCGTCACCCGCGCAATCGTGGACGGCGACAAGGCAAGGCCGGGCGATGCCGGGTTGACCTTGGACCGCAACGAATGGGAAGGGCGATTGCTGGAACCCATGACGGCGCAACCTGGGGGCGCGTGGCTGCGAATGAACCCCCTCGACGGCAACGGCGTGGCCGATGCCAACGTGACGGCGTTCAGGTTCGCCCTAATCGAAATTGATTGCGTGCCCGTCGAGTTGCAACTGGCTTTGCTGGCCCGGCTCAAATTGCCGATTGCCGCAATCCTGACCAGCGGCGGGAAGTCCGCTCATGCTTGGGTGAAAGTCGGCGCGGACACTGCCGACGACTATCGAGCCACTGTTTCAAAGTTGCTCGACGTGCTGGCCCGGTTCGGTGTTGACGGGAAAAACAAAAACCCGTCGAGACTTTCCCGCTTGCCCGGCGCAATCCGCACGATTGGCGCAAGTGGCGATGGCAAGCAACGGCTGCTTTATCTCAACCCGGACCCAAAACAGGAGGCGATTTTGTGAGCATCAATCTGGACTTGCTTTCCAACGACATTGGGCCGGACCCGTCCGCAATTACAGATTCACCAGCCGGGCGCGGCGAACTTACGGAGTTTGATTTTGCCAACATGCTCGCAGCGGAGTTGCCGCCCATCAAAACCATTGGCGCGGACTGGTTCGCTTACGATGCCGGCGCGTGGCGGCAAATTCACCGCGCCACTTTGCGACCCAAGGCGCAAGCAATCCTGCCCGAACACATTCGCACGGCACGACGTGAAGCAACTTTGCTAGATCACTTGGAAGGCCGATGCCAAGTCGCGCCCGATGCCTTTCGCGGCTTCTACTGTTTCGACGACAACGGAGCGGTTTTGATTAACGCGGCAAACGGGATTGTCCGCGTCTCGCAAAACTACGGGCCCGAATTGCTCCCGCACGTTGACCGCCACTTGTTCCGGCACAAGCTGGCCGCACAATTTCAACCGGGCGCAACCGCTGAACTATTCAACCGGATTCTGGCCGAGTCGTTGCCCGATGAACTGGACCGTGACTTGTTCCAGTTGTGTTGCGGCAATTTCCTTTTGCCTGATTGCCGATTTGAAACCGCTCTGGTCTGTTACGGTGAAGCCGGGCGCGGCAAGTCCACGATTGCCGAGCCGGTTTCCGCCGCGCTTGGCATGGACCTGGTTGCCCGGCTTTCCATGTCGCAAATCTGCGACCCACGCAGCTATCCCTTGCCCAAGCTCAAATTTGCGGCCGTAAATCTGGGAACTGAACTCGACGTTATCGCCATTGATGAAAGCGCGAACTTCAAAACGATTGTTTCAGGTGAACCCGTCGAGGCCCGCCCGATTTACGGCGAACCGTTCACGATGCAGACGACGTGCAAGCTCTGGTTTCTGGCCAACGGTCTGCCAAGGTTCAAAAACGGCACGGAAGCGGAGTTGAGGCGCACCCGGTTTATCCGTTTCGATTGCCAGCCCGCCGCGAAGGACGTGACACTAAAGGCCCGGCTCTTGGCCGAGCGTGACGGCGTTTTCAACTTCATGTTGGCAGGATTGCAACGGCTGCTTTCCACTTCTGAAATTCCACTTGGCGGAGCGGAGTCGAAAGCGGTTCACGCCCGATTCAAAGTCAGCAACGACCCGCTTGGAAGCTTTGTTGCTCAGTTCTGCGACTTTGACCCCGAGGCCCGCGAAACCAAGGACTCGCTCAAAGCCGCGTTCAATGGCTTCTGCGAAACTCACGGCGTGCCCGTCGAGTTTGCCGACTGGTTTTTCAAGCGGCTTTACGAGCGTTGGCCAAACCTCAAAGAGACAATGCCGCGCCGGGAAGGATCACGCGTCCGGTGTGTTTCAGGCATCAAGCTCAAATCCATCCTCGAAACCGAATAGGTGGCACGACTGGCACACCCATTTTCTTTATGTTTTCCACACAGAGCAAAAGCCACCAAAACCCTAGTAGAGCGCACATAAGGGAAATGGTTGTGCCGGGTGTGCCAGTGAGTCTATGCCCCCGCTGCAACCTGGTTGCCGTTGACCACCCCGGCGACTTGTGCGGAGCGTGCGCGGTGGAATCCCTGTCCACGCAATGTGCCTGCGACCTTTGCCGCGAACGGCAGGACATGGCAAGGCCGGTTGACATACAGGAATGAAATGATGACTTCCGAATCAATCTTCTGCCCGTCCTGCAATCGCGCCACCACTCTCGCTGAAATGTCTCAGAACCGTGGCGTGTGTGGCCCATGTAAGCGCACGTTTACGCGGGCGCACGCTAGCTGGGCATCGCATGTCGATAAGCCGCCGTCTCGTTTTGCAGATTACGAGCAAGAAGATCGGGACCATTCCGCGCAATTGGCCACAGGGCACTTTGACGACGGCAACATGGCCGAAGATTCCCATATCGGCACAATGGCCGTTACCCAGTTCGATTTTGAAGCGGTGGAGCGGCGACTAGGCGAGATTGCCGACGATGAATCCCCCGAGGTCATGCAACTGGCGGCTGATGCGCTTGGAAGGATTTTGATTTTGGCCTTTCACAACCATCCGCCCCAAGCCGGTGTAAAGCGCTTGCTCATTCTGGCGCTGCGTTTGAAGCCGTCCCTATTCCGTGAAGGCACATTGAAGGAAGTCGCGGCCTCGTTAAAAATCTCTAAGCAAGCGGTGTCTCATGCCAGCGTGCTTCTATCTGACGAGCTTGGACTTCAATTTCGCGGGAGTAGAAGCCGGACAGCACGCCGACGTATGTCAGCCGCAATGATGGGCCACCCGGGCTGGTCAACGAGCAG
The DNA here is from genome assembly GCA_044225555.1 of Limisphaerales bacterium. Taxonomy (GTDB): domain Bacteria; phylum Verrucomicrobiota; class Verrucomicrobiia; order Limisphaerales; family JADLHS01; genus JADLHS01. The sequence continues at coordinate 136,156 of JBGAIM010000006.1, forward strand.
GAAGGCCAAGGTGGCTCACGGACCAAAACAGCAGAACGCGGCGGAGCATACTGCGTGAAATACCTCGATAACATTGGGGATTTTGAATGTCGAAATGGCTCACCACTGTTTCAGCCAATGGATACAGGGGTGGCCACCCGGTTAAGGAATCTTTTAGGGCAGAATACGCACGTTTCAGTTGCCGGACCGTCGAGTTCTCACGCGAGTAATGTAACAAATCATGTTACACTTTTTTATGAAGACAAATCCAAAAACCGAAAATCTAGCTAGCTGGCTGACCTCCCCATTGATGGACTGTTACCACGGTCGCGCCTACACGCTCCGCAACGAAGTCTTAGCCCATTTCCTGACCGGGAAGGGTGAGCTGCAAGAGATCGCCAAGAGGCATGGCGTCTGCAAGTCGGCCATTACCCGCCACGTTCGCCGAGCAAGGGAGATATTCGGGCCTGAGTTGACTTCGCGTGAACTGGTGACAGGCAAAACGAAATCACTATGAACCAAGAAACCATCACCGCCCTCGCCGCCTCTGCGCCACCGCGCCGGGCTGGTCTAAAAAAACTCACTCACCACAATATCGGCGAAGCAAACACGCGCATTGCCTCGCTCGAAAAATCTCTTGGCCTTGAACCCGGCAAGCGGATTTTCGGAATCGTGAACGCGAACGCTCGTATCGAGCAACTGGAATCCATCCTCGCACAATCAGGGAAGGGCACCACTGTCACGCCAGCCACCACCACGACCACCGCAAACACCCTACACACTCCGGTTGCGCCAAAAGTTTCCGTTTCCACGGCAACGCTTGGCCGGATTGCTTGCCTCCTGTGGCCGTCGTGGGCTGCCGTGAATGATCGTGCGGCTTTGGCGACTTCATTCTGGAAGGCGCGACTCACTTATCCCGGATGCGAAGGAGACTTCGCCGCCATCCCGGCAACGGCAAAACGCCACGTTTCGGATGAGCGATGGACTGGCGCGAACCGGAGCGCGACAGCGAGCAACCAAGCAATCATTGACCGTGAAATCCAAAAACTGAACCTCGTATGATTGAAACCGAAACAACCCCGTGGCGCGTGCGCCCGAACAGCCTCGAAATCCTGGCGGAAATGAAAGCCACGGGCGACAGCTTCGACACCGCGAAGGAACGGCTGCAACGTCAGTTTCGAGCAGATGCGGCAATGCTTGCGTGTTCTCCTGAATCGCTGGACCAGATCGAAAACGCCCGGCGTGAGGCCGACGCCGCCGTTGAACGAGCCGCTAGCATTGCCGAAGACCAGCGAGCCACCGTCGCAGAATTCGAGGCGCGGATTGCTTCACTCGGGAGTGTCCGCCTGAAGATCGCTTCGCTTCAATCAGCCTACGCCATGCCGGACGAAGCCGCGCTCGCTCGCCGTGCTCTGGAACTCTGGTTCAATAGCGACGCCTCAGAGTTTGCGCGTTCGTCCTTTGCGGCTGCGGTGAATGAATTGCTGCAACGCAAGTTACTGGTGAGCCATGCGGAACGGTTCTGCGAAGAAATGGCCGCGCAGGCCGACGCCGACACCGCGCAAATCAGATCAGACGCGAGTGAAGCGGGAGTGAACCTGTCCACGTTGCTGGCGCACATGCGGGCACAGACTTCGCGTTGGAGCGCGTTCCTGGCGTGGGAGAATGTCGGGGCCTTCGAGGGTTTGAAGTAAATCTCCGCACGGACTGTTTTCGTGCGGTGTGTGTCCATATAGCCAGCATTGGGAAACCAGTGCTGGCTTTCTTATTCGTGCAAAATCTCGCGGGCTCTCGTTGCCAGTCCGGCTTTCACAGAGTGCAAAGCCACGTCTTTAGGCTAATTTCATTTGGCAGTGCTGAAGTGGAATAGTTCACAATTGAGGCGCCACAGCGCTACATTTACCGTTAAAGCTCATATTGTGAACGCTGGTGGTGTTTCTGCTATCAAATCAATGTTTGACGAAGCGTTAGGAAATGATGAAAGTCTCACAGCGACACAAGAGAAGCCACAAAATGGAAGCCCACCTATACGACATCCAAGTTCGCGTATTGATCTGTAAAGAAGATGGCGAATTCGTTGCGCGCGCGCTGGAAATGGACTTGCTCGGTTACGGAAAAACCGCCGGCGAAGCCTTGCAGGATTTGCGAAAGGCAATTGAGGCGCAAATCTCTTTTGCTCACCAGATGAAGGATGACTCGCTGATCAAGTTTTCGGCTGAACAGGAGTATTTCGAACGATGGGAGGATGCGCAGCGCAAATCACTTTTGAGCGCAATACGCGGAGATCGTTCAATCGAGGTTAAATCACGGACTGCAATGCTGGCGTTCGACCTCAAGGCGTTGTTGTCAAAGTCTCCAACCTTCCGCGAAACTAAACAATTAGTTTGTGCCTAAGCCACACAGGGCTGACGACGTTTTCAAAATCTTAAAGGGACACGACTCCCGATTCCAAGTTTTTGAGAATAGAGGCAAGGGCTCGCACAGGATGATTTTCCATCCAGATGTTAATGGCGAACGAAGGTCTTTCCCGGTGCCCTACCACAAGGGGCGCGATCTTCAGAAGGGGATTCTACGAGCTCTCATCCGCAGGTTCAACTTGCCTCATAACCTGCTCGGATAAAAAAGCCCCGGCGTGAACCGGGGCCTGAATTGGTGACGTTGTAGCTTGCTCGGAAGTCAGTGCCGGACCAGCCAGCTATCAGGTGAGTCTTTATCAATCCGCGCTTCCCGGAGCAATCCCTTCGCAGTCAGGCCGAACGCTTCCACTTTCAAAAGCGAACCGTGGCGAACACGATCAAACTTCTCGCCACGTAACGCAATCCATCCGGCGTCTGAACCATCAGCATGGCACAGCCGGACGCTGCTGCGGCCATCCCGGCGCAGGCGCAGGCTGGCGCAGGACGGGCTTGCAACGTCTGGCTTGCTCAGTGGCAGCCGTGCGGATACGCTTTCCGACATGATGTGTCGGAACGATCAAGCGCAGACGGTTTCAGCAACCGTTGAAGCTAATTTTCTTCCGACAAATTCCGACAGCAAACCTGACGGAATAGCGTTGCGATGTGCCACGTTGCAAGCAACGCAAACAGCGATGAAACCCTTGCAAATAGGGCTTTATATCGGGATTTAGCCAGTTTAGCTCAGTGGTAGAGCAACGGTTTTGTAAACCGTCGGTCGTCGGTTCAAATCCGACAACTGGCTCCAATCTTGGCTTTCACGCGATTACCCGGTCGTTGACTTGCTCAGATGGTCTAGTCGTTGGCCCGGTTGACAGGGCTACTGCACAGGGTTAGCCTCTCTTGCAGCGAAACCTATGACCATCCAACAAGCTGAAACCATCCTGCTTCAAACCGAGGTCAAGGTTGCGCTACAACAACGCTTCGCTTTCGATACCGGCACGATGTTGCGCCTGGACAACTATTCGATCATCAACATTTTTGACGACGGTCGTTACTATATTCAGGGGGAAAACACCGAAGAATTGCTGGTCAGGTTCAGCGAAGTCGAGAAGCCGTGGAATCCCGATAGCTGGTCGGGAGAATTGCCCACCCACCGGCCGGAACACATGCCGGGCAGGGTGGTGCCATGGATCGCGCCGCCGAATCCTCCCCAGCGATTTTAACTCCCAAGCTCCTTGAGCAGCTTGGCGAGTTCGGGGTCAACCTCCGGCTCACCGCTTTCTTCAGGTGCGGTTTCAGCTGCCGCTTCCGTCGGGGTGTTGTCACCACCCAAATCCGCCAGCAACTTGTCCAGTTCGGCATCACCACCCGAAGCTTCCTCGGCCGGAGTTTCTGTCTCGGCGGCGGGCTCGGCGGGCTGCGCCTCGGTAGCGGTTTTCTCTTCGGAGTCCGGCTTTGCCCCGTCCTCCGCGGGCGCTTCGTTTGATGTTTCCGTAACCGGTTTCCAGGGACCGGCGAGCACTCCACCTGCAAGCGAGCCAAAACCGCCCAGGCGGACTTCGGGTTGGGCTTTCATGGAGAGCATCGGCATGAAGCGATGTTTGATCACCAGTTCAGCCAGCTTCGAACTCAACAGGCGTTCGGTGCAGGGCAGCGCTGTCTCGTCGCCATCGGCGTCGGTGTAACAGTAAAATGGCATGTCACCCAAACCCAAAACAGAGCCGGGCTTCATTTTTGCGCCTTGTTGGCTGAAGGTCATGCCGAGCAGCAGGCCAGCAATGACGGCTGAATTGCCCCACAACATCCCGGTGAGACCGGCTTGGGGAGTGAACTCCTCGAAGTCGAATGAATCAATCGGGTCCGTGCGTTCGCCATAGGGCATGCGCAGCATGAATCGCGGTACGACCAGACCCAGATAATCGGCCTCGGGCATGTCCGCCAGCGCGTCCCACGCTTCGCGAATCAACGGATGCAGGTCGGCTGGCTTGGTTTCCAGGCAGCTTGTGCCGACGCCGGCAATGAATGAGGTCTGCGTCTGGGCCACGATCTTGGCAATGCGCCCGAGCAATTCGGCGTGGGGCGGGGTTTGCTCGAACAGGTAGTTGCCGACGATCACAGCAAACGGGCCCTGGTTCGCATCGAGCGCCGGTTGTTCCACCAGCAATTTGTAGAGGCCGGAGTTTTCCAGCGCATCGGCTTGGCTCAGGTCGGCTGCGATTTCCTCAGCCGTTATGTCGTAGAGCACGATTTGCAACTGCTCGTCAGTTTCCAGCCGCCGGACGAGCATGTCCACCGAACGCCAGAGCGCCTCAAAAGATTGAAAGTCCGGGTGATGAAGCACCGATCGCATGGTCGCGGCCAGCGCGGAATCCACCGTGGCCACGAGCTGGTCCTGGCGCGGATCTTTGGCGGGCACGACATACGGGCCGACCATCTGTTTGAGCATTTCAGTGATGGAAATTGTTGCCTTGGGCGACGCCGTTGGCGCACCGACGAGCCGGGCGAAATCGCTCAACTTGCCGTCGGCGGGAATCACGGCACTGCGCGCCCGCAGCCGTCTTGGCCGCGGAGTCTTTACCCCCGCCCATGCCTGCACCTCTTTGGCGGCTTTCGCGAACGTCGAGGGCGTCTTCAGTCGCTGCCGCAAGCCGGACATTTCACTAAAGATCGGCAAGTTGCTGTAAAGCTGGTCGGGATGCAGATCCTCCATCGAGTTGACCGCGAGTTCGATCGCACCGCCATCAGCTCCGAGCGGCAACCGAAGTTTTACCCCGAGCCGCTTGAGTGTGGCATCGAGATTGTCGCAATCTACTTTCAACGGCTTGCGACCGGCCAATGAGGAGCCCGTGTCCAGTATGCCGCTGTTGGCGCGGGCCGAGAAATCTCCGAGGACGGCGATCCGAAACCGGCCCGACTTCTTCGGCGCCGGTCGGGAGGCGTTGACCCGCATGGTGCCGAAGTTGACTTCGTAGGCCATAAATCGTGTTCCTTTCGTAAGGCGGTTCAATGACCGCATTGCCAAACCAATTTGCCGGCGATTCCAAATACAGACGCTCAGGCCACCGCCGCCGCCACGTTCTTTATCAGGTCGTAAATGTCACTGGCAGTGCTGGCGAGCGTTTCGCCGCCCGACAGGATCGTCGAGATGTCCAGTTGCTTCAGTTTCTGGATCACGGTCGAATCGTCGCACTCGAGGCCGCCGGCCTTCATGATCTCCTGCATGTCGTCCAGAAAAGACTCGGCGGTTTTCAGAGCTGTGGCCAGATTGCGCACGGTGCCTTTCAACTTCATGCATTCGGCGCCAATCTTGACGCCGTCCCGGAGGGTCTTGGCGGCTTTCATCGCCTTCTCCAATTCGTCGGCTTTGGCCGACACGTCATCAACTTTGTGCCGCATCTTCACTGTGTGATTGCGGTAGGCGACCCGGGCGTCCTCGACGTTGTCGTACTTGCTCTTGACGCCCTTGACCACGAAATCAAGCACCTCTTTGGCAACGTCGCTGGCGCTCCGGCCTTTGGTGACTTCCTTTCCAGCCGCCATGACGCCTTTGGTGATGAACTCCACGGCCTTTTTCGGGTTCTTGGGAATGCCGCTGGTATCGGTGAGATTCTGCCGCTTCAAGGCCTGCGTGATGATGCTGGTGCGCAAGTCGAGAAAGGCATCCACTCCGGCCTTAAGATCTTTGTGCAATTTCTCCTCGCCCTTGAGCTGTTGCTTCAATTCCATTCCCAGCTCGAACAAGGTCTTGGCAATTGAAAGATAGGAAGTCACGTCGGCGCCGAAGGTGGCCACGAGTTTCGCTACGTTGGCACTCAAGGAGATGACACCGACCCCAACCTTGAAGGCCGTTTTGACCCGAGCCTCGGTCAGGAGGGCGTCGCCTTGCGCCTCCTTTTTCAACCGTTTCTCGACCGCGTCCTGGGCGGCCCCTTCAGCGCTATCCAGAGCGTTCTTGACCACCGTGGCTGTGGTCTTGACCATCTGCTCCGCCTCTTTGCGGGCCTGCTCGCCCGGTTGCTCCATCAGTTTGTCAATCTTCCCCTCGATCTTGACCAACTCCTCCGTGATGATGTCTTCGTAGCGCTCGAATTCACCTCGCGCCGCCTCTTCCAAGCGGTCGAACACCGCCGAGGGCGCTGGCTTGGGAGTCGTCAGCATGGCGGTCGTCGTGACCTCGATGGTGATCTCGACGGGATACTTGGGAATCTCGATGTATTTGAACCGGTCGCGCTTCCGGATCAGGTCAACGATTTTGACAACGCGACTGGCGGTGGTGGTTTTTGCCATGGTGTTTTAGAGGTTAATAATACTCAGGAAAACGGCCAGCTGCCGAATTTGCGCGGCGGCCGACTGAAGGGATTACTCGTCTTTCTTCTTGCCTGTGATGACCTGCAGTTGCGACAGCGCGTCGGGAGTGAGGTCAGTCACGATGGCCATGAAATCCATGTCCACCAGCCGTTGCGCGCGTTGCAGGATCAGTGGCACCGGGCTGGAAGGTTCGTTCGTCCGATAGTAGTCACAAATCAAACCGAGCGCCTTAATCACATCAGCCCGCGACTGAATGGTGCCGGAGACACTGGGGCCGCTTCCGCCTCGTGCCGAAGGCCTGCCGCCCTCCGCGGGTGCGCCCGCATTGCCCGCCGGCGCGCTTTCCGCAGAGGCATCCCCGACGGCGTGAGGCTCAACGGTATGTTTCATCTCGGCGAGTAACTTGTCCAAGGACTCGAAGTTGACGCCTTTGCCGGAGCCGAGGTTCGATTCAAGAAAGTTTTCGATGCCTTGAACGTGGCCAATCACTTCATCAATCAGGCCGAGCGTGGCCTTGGCAGCATCGGGGCCGGCATCGCGAAATGCCGCTTGTACCTGGTTCAAGTCCGGCTCCGTCTTGGCGCCGCCAGCAGCGGTCTGATCGCCTTTTTCCTTCGCGGTGAGGATTTGTTGGAGGGTGATGCGACCCATGGCCGGCGAATCGCACAGCACGACCTGCTTCAGACTGGTCGTGAACTGTCCGCCGGAAAGATTATTCAGAATGTTCAGCCGCTCGGTGGGATCATTGTTATCATCCGGATCCAGCCGGGGATACAAGTCGCCCCAGAAGTTTTCAACCAGACCGCGCACCACGGCGGCTCCGTCGCGAAATCCTTCCAGCCCGCCAACCTTGAGGAGTGACGTGGTCAGAATGATCGCCGCGGTCAGATGCTTCGACTGGCCCAATACCTCCACGGCGGCATCCTGGACTTCCTTCCATTGCGGCTCCTCGGCGGCACTGAACTGGGTTTCCGGTTTACCGCGCGCAATCGTCTCCAGATTCTGGAACGACGGATGGTAGGTGAAATCCTCACCGCACGGCTTGTCGCCGGCGACGGGCTTGAGCAAATCTTCCACGTTGATCATAGGTTCAGTTCCTGTTTCTCAAATCATCTGGTCCGTGTTCTACATCAATGGCGGCCATGCCCGCGCCTCCCGGCTGCGGACCCAGGCGGGTTACTGTGCCGCAAGCACACAGCGAAAACCGCAGTTGGAAACCTGCACGTCCGGCAGCAACGTCCGGTCGTAATTGGCGCTGTTAAACGCCCCGCCCTTCAAGAGCTTCTCGTCGCCGGTGGCCCCGTCGAGACACCATTCCCACACGTTGCCGAGGACATCGAACAAGCCAAACTTGTTGGCCCGCCCGGAACGGCCAACCAGTGCGGGGGATCCCTTGCTGGTTACCCCGCCACCGGGCAGGTCTTCAAACTTCTGTCCGCCGAGAAAATCTTTCCATTGCTGTTCGGTGGGCAGCGTATAACTCCTGCCGGCGGGCAGCCTCCCGCGCTCCAGCTCGGTCAGCTTGCGACAAAACTCCCGGGCCTCATTCCAACTGACGCGCTCAACGGGCTGGCCTTCGTTAATGGACTTGCTGGGATTGCTGCCCATCACCTTTTGATACTCGGCCTGCGTGACTTCAAATTTGCCGACCCAAATTCCCGAAGGCAGCGGAACAAGGACCATCCCAATGGAGTTGGTCATTTCGCCCGTGACCGGGAGGGCTGGGGCGGCAGTTGCCACTGCGGGCTTGGAATCGGATGCAATGGAAGCAGGCGTCGCCGCCGGTGTGGGTTTCGCTTTCGCATCCTGTTCCACCTTCGCCTTTGCCGCTGCTGCTTCGTCGGCCTTGCGTTGCTGTTCCTCCAGTTCCTTCTGCCGGGCCAACTGCTGTTCTTTTTCGATCCGCGCGGCATCCGCCAACTGTTTTTCCTTTTGCTGATGCTCCAACAGTTTCGCCGCGGCGTCGGCATCCGCTTTCTGTTTCGCTGCCGCCAGTGCGTCTGCCTTTTTCTTCTCCTCCGCCAAACGGGCGGTCTCGTTCCTGGCATCAACGGCTGGTTTGGCGGGTGAGGCCGGCAGTTGCCGGGCCTCGGATGCGACCGGCGTGGGTTCAGCAACGGGCGGCTTGGCCACCACCGGATTTGTTTGCGGTGGCTTGATCTCGGCCCGCTGCTCCCCGGGTTTTGGCAAGAGAAGGAAGGTGGCGGCACCCGCGAGGGCCAGGAAGATCACGACACCAAACCATTTGAGCCACCCGCCTTTGGCGGGCGCGGGCGCGTCCAAGACCGGAGCCGGGGCGGGGCGCAGGTCCGTGCTGGCCGTTTCACCGCGCTGGAATCCTTGGAGGAACGCGGTCGCCTTGGTGGAAAATGTTTCGTCCAGCTTGTAGGGTACTTCGCTCACCAGCGGCACCGACTTGGGAGAGGCTCGCAGGCAGAAGAATTCGTGCGACTCCGGTTCGCCGACGGTTACATCCAACCAGCTCTCTTCAAGCGGCAAGGTGAGGAGCAAGGGCACGGAAGCGTCCACTTGCGTCAGAAAAAACCGGCTCCAGAAGAGGAGCGCTTGTTCTGGATTTTCCCCCGCAACCGGGACCCGGATCTGTTGGGCCCGGATGGCCGCAGGGTTGGCGCGGGCATTGAACCGACCCGGCCCAAACGTGCCCAACTGACCTTGCATCTGATAGAGCACACGGAGAAAGCCTTCCGACTGCGATTGGCCGCCCGGCTGCAAGATCCGGTGAAGTGCCTCCGGAGTCACGGGGGCGTATTCGCCCCGGCCAGTGGACGATTGAACGGCTTCACGGAGGGCGGCGCGTTTGCGACCAAGCAGGCTGCGCACCTCTTCCTTGGAGTTTGTTTGCAGGCAGCGCTCTTCCAGCTCGGCAAGCGCCGGCAACGCCTGTTTCAAGGCCCAGCCAAGCGTTACGCCCATGAAATGCGCGCACACCACCATCGGGTAACGCTTGCGGCCTTTGCCATCGCTGGAGGACCACAGGCGACCGATCAGGAACTGGCCGTCGCGCTGCCAGACAAAAACATGCTTGAAGGCGGGAAGCTGTTGAGCCGGCTCAAGTTTTTCCCATGCCCCGGAATCAATCTGACCGCCAATGCCGTTCACATAGAACACGGTCTTGGCGAGATTGAGGCTCTCCGTTTCCAGCCCCAAATCCTCCACGTGATCATCCCAACCGGGATGCTTGCCGAAAGCGGCCAGCGCCGCGTAACGTCCACCCGGGCCGAAGCGACGAGCTTCTTCGAGCAGGAATTTTTTGAAGAAGTCGCTCATCTTGGCTTGGGGGTCATGCGTGGCGGGTCACTTTGCGGGCCATTTTTCCAATTCCGGCAGCGGGCGATCGAACTCCAGTTTCAACCGGATCATGCCCGTCGAGCCCGGCGCTTCTATCGGGAATTCCAGCAGCCACGCCTTCGCATCGGTTTTGCTGCGCTCCGCTTTATACCGGTGCAGCAGCCAGAGCGGCCCCCATTCGCCGGTGGGGATGGAGAAGGTAGCAGACCCCGAGATGCCGACATTTTCAATCACCCGGAGTTCCATTTTCGACTGGACCGGCGCCGCGCCGATCTTTTGATCGCCCTCGTCCTGCGTGCGGATCGCTTCGCTGCCGGTGCCGTCGGGAAACACCAGCTTGATGTTGCGCCATTTGTCACGCCACGCGTCCTTCGTCCGGGTGGCTTCCGTGGCGCCGGCCAGGGAGATGGTGCAGGTGCTGAGGATTCCGTCATCGGTCACCAACGCCCGGCCAATGGCCTGCTGTGCCTCGATGTTGGCGGTGAATATTTTCCAATCCTCCGCCCGGTTGGCGGCGGCGGCGGTTTTGAACACAGGCGAAGCGAAGTCATCGGAGATGTACTTCAAATGGCGGGTGGCAGTCATGAAGCCATCCGCGGTGGCGATGCGATTCGTGGTGCTGACCAGCGGGAAACCGGCCTGCGCCAGTTTGTTTCTCGCCTCGGTCAAGTACGAGGTAAAGTACGCTCTTTCCGCGCGCTTCAGTTCATACTCATAGGTCCGATTGAAGTCACTGGCGACTTTGGATGATGACTTTGCGGCCTCAGTCCGGATGCCATTCAACTCATCCTTGAATTTCTCCAATTGATCAGCCTTGAGGCCGAGGAGTTCCCCGCCGGGGAAGGGCGGTTGGTTCAAGACCTTGTCCACGCGCGCATAAATGTCGGCGCGATGGGCAAAGACGCCGTCAGCCATGCAGCTCTCGTCGAGTTGTTGCATGGCCTTGAGATCCACGCACTCAAGCAACTGAGCCACGCGGGAACTCAGGGCTGTGTTGACCAGATCAAGCCGCGCCTTGGTTTCCTTGAACAGAGAATAATCCGGATTGGCTGCCAGCGCGGCATCGTTGATTTCGCGGATGCGATTGAGCGCGGCGCCGGCGCTGCTGGTGACCGATGCCCGGAACTTTTCTCCCGCTTTCGCGAGCATCGGGCCATCGGCAAACATCGGCAACTTTGCAGCCTTGGCGAGTTCCTCATCCAGACTCTTGCGCGCCGTCTCCAGAGAGCGGGAGGAGGCGGCGAACTTGGTTTCATCGTTGGCGGAAGCGGCGGCAAACATTCCGCGCTCGGCGGTGGCAAAGGCGTCGGCGGCCTTGGCAACGGCGGAAATCTGGTTGCAGTTGGCGATGTGGGTTTGCAGGCCGTTGGTGGCGTTGCGCATGAACAAATCAATGCCGGCACTGATGCCGCTGTTGAATTGCAGCGTTTCCGCCCCGCCGCGCTGTCCGCTAAACCAACGTGGCGGCCAGGAGCCGCGGGCCGTGTCGTTGGTGGAATAGACCCAACTCATCACCGCCACCAGGTTCGTGTCCGCCGGCAGGTCCTTGCCGGCGATGTAACTTTGGAGGTCGGTGATAAACTTGCGGGCGTCATCCGGCCAAAGTTCGCCGGTATTGGTGCCGGTGCCGCGCGACAGGATTTTGGACTCGAGTTGAATCAGGGCGGCCAGCGCATCGGCCTGATGCGAGGCGGCGCCGGGATCCGTGCCGTCGTCCCGCGCCATCTTCTGCCGCGTACCTTCGATCAGCGGTCGAACGACTCCCGCTTCGAAGACAATGCGCTGCGCCTTCTTGCTGTTGCGATTGTACGAACTGGCCAGCGTGGGGAAGACCAGACTGCGCTTCATGGGTTTCTCAGCCAGATCGCGCAGCTTGGCGTGAAATTCTCCAAGCGAAACAGGGTTGTTGTCCACCAGCAGGGTGTTGGTGGCAATCGTGGACGAGAACGACCCGTCGCCGCGCAAAGGCACGAGCGATTGCTTCCAAGTGCGGTTCTCCCAGCCCGCCGCCCGGACCACCTGCCAGTAGTCGCCCTGGTCCTTGACGCCGCTGCGCAGATCGCCTCGGGCGAACCAGGCGACGATGGCGAACACGAGCAGACCAACGAAGCCGAGGCTGTAAAGCGCAACTTGCTGTGTGCGCAACATCCGCTTGGTGTTGCTGGCGCGAGTAACCAGGCCCTTTTCGCGAAAAACCTTTTCGAGGAAAAGATCGCGCAAGAAATAGGCTCGCTCGCGCTCCCAGACCTTGCCCTCGGGCAGCTCTTCCACGCCCACGCCAATCGCTTCGGCGAGTTCGGCATCGAGCGCCGCACCTTCGCGCATGGACGATGAGAAATAGATGCCGCGGAGGAACAACGGTTTGGCCGACCATTCACCGGCGATGAAAATGGTCTCGAGATACCGGCGCAACCGGGAACTGAGCAACTCGAGACTGTGGGGCAGCGCGTAGAGCGTGTCCACCTCGTCCGTGCGCCGGCCATCGGGGTTTTCCGGCACCGGATCGCGGAGCAAGCCGAGCCGGCGCCGGCGCAAGCGCGCGGCCACCTGGTCGAGGTGCTTGTCCACCAGTTCAGGTTTGAACGGCTCGTCGAGCGGATCGGGATTCGACCAGCCCATCATCTGATGCTGCAATTGCGGGTCGGTGAGGCCATCGAAGAATTCGCGAAAGCCGTTTATTTTGTCGCACTTGGTCACGACCACGAACACGGGAAAGCGCACATCGAGCACGCGCTGGATGACATCCAGCTGTTGCGCGATCTTGCCAGCCTTCTTCTGGATGGCATCCGCCGAATCCTTGATCAGGCTGTCGGAGGGAATGACGAGGAACAACCCGTTGATCGGGCAGTTGGGCCGGTTTTTCTTGAGGAGGGTCAGAAACTCGCGCCATTCGCTGGTTTCGCCGGGTTTGACATCTTCAAACATCAACCGGCCCGCCGTGTCGAGGATGACGGCATGATTGGTGAACCACCAGTTCATGTTGATGGTGCCGCCGACACCCTGGAACTCATCCTGCATTCCAGGCGGGAATCCAACGTTACTGTGACGAATAGCTTCGGTCTTGCCCGAGCCTGGTTCACCCACGATCACATACCAAGGCAGCTTGTAGAGGTCTTTGCCGCGCGATTTGTAGGCCTCGACGCCGGACTGGAATTTTTTCCGCATGTCGTCGAGCCGGGCGCGCTGGCCAGGATCGCTGAGGGAGCGGGGGTTGGCCGAACTGTGCTGGGACATGTCGCCGCCGAACTGCTGGCTCTGCTGTTTCTGTTTCCAGGCTTTCCACGCGTAGTAACCAGCGGTGATGACCGCCAGCAGGGCGAAGGCAACGAGGAGAAAGGTTTTTTCGCCCTGACCCACCTTCGTGTACTTGAAGACGATGAGCACGCCCACGAGGACGCCGAAGTACATCATGAACATCTTGATCGGCTTGGGCACGTTGCCCAACGGTCCCGCCGCGCCCATCAACTGTTTTAGAATTTTGAAAATTTGTTCCATGATCGTTGACTTATTTCGCCGGCTCCACGGAAAGGTCTTGTTTGAGCACTTCCTCGATTGAACTGTTGAGGTTGCTGGAGGCCTGGCGGTACATCACAAAGTAGGAAATCAGCACCGCCAGCGTGAAACCCGCAAAGACCATCCCGACCACCACCATGCGGCTGCTGGGAGGTTGCACCAGGTTGCGCGTGTCCACACCCTCGTAGGACTCGGGGCAGATGCGGGCATTCTGGTCATTCTCGACGAGATGCCGGATGCGCGGGGCGATCCCGAGCATCGTCTTGCGCAACAACTCCGGTTGCTTGTAATAGATGCCGGTGAATCCCAGCCCGATGCAGATGTAAAAAACCGCCAATCGCTCCGCGGCATCCTCGCTGTTTTCGGCCAGTGTCTCATCGAGCAGATCAAAGAATTTCTGGTCGCCGGCCAGTTCCTGGCGCTCATAGGCGATCCGGTTCTGATTCCAGTTGGCAGCGATGGGGAGACTGCTCTCAGAAATCATCGAATCCACAAAAAAGATCATGGGCAGTTCGATCTTGCGCGCCTGATGCGAAAGGCGGAGGTCCGTGGCCGCCTTGGTCATCATATCCTCGAAGAGCGCCTTGACCTCGGCGCGAGCCACCGTGTAATCGAGATTCGCGCCACGGGCCGGCGTGGCCGAGGCGGCCGCCGTCGGTGCGGGTGTGGAGCTTTTCAGGAGAAAGCTCGTCGTGTCGCCCAAGGCCTTCGGGCCGCCCGCCTGGCGGGCGAGGCGGTTGAGCCGGCAAACGTATTGAAATACTGGTTCGGTGAGTTGGAGTAGGGTCATGGCTTGGTCGTGCCTGCGGGCACGGTCATGTAGAGGGTGAAACTGGCGTCGGACCAGTCGAGTTCACTGCCGGTCCAACGGATGGCCGCCGCTTTCTCGGCCTGAATCTGCTGCCACATGCGGGCCGTGTTGGCGCGTTCCAGGCGGAAGTAGTGAAGGTCAGCGGCCGCCGGGAGTTCCAGCGGTGCATGTCGCTCCTCCTTGAGTTCGATGCCGCGGATGGCCCGGGTGACCAGGCTCTGAGGCATGAGTTTGAACCGGTCGCCGTCTTCGACGTAACGCGCCAGCGCCGTGGGATCGAGCTTGGAGCGGATGCCGAGGAAATAGGCGTTGGGTTGTGAAAAATGTTCCGCGGAAAAATTCGCGGTAAGCACGCCGCCCACGTCCTTGAAGGCGAGTTTGAGATGGCTCGGGGCCACCGCGCCGCGGAGGAACGAACGAATCTTGTTCGCGAGCTCGCGAAAGCACAGGAACTGGTTGTCATGCTGGTAAGGCGCACACTCGAACTCGTCGCGCTCCGGATGCAGGGCGGCGAGTTCGGCCAGCAATTCGCGAAGCTGCACGTAGATGTCGAAGGGCGAGGCCACCGGGGCCTGGATCAACGAGGGCAGGCGGGCGCTGTAGCGGTTGAGTGAACGGAGCCGCATCAACTGTTCGAACTGCACCCCGCGCATCGTATCAATGCTGAACCCGCCACGCGTGACCTGCACCACCAGCTCCTTGCGGCTGGCTTCCACCTGGCTGACGAGGTCGCGCACGAGTTCGCGCAGCACGGGCGAGCCGGTCAGCAGCATGCAGGGCGGTACATATTCGGGATCCTCCTTCGGCAGGCCGACCTCTTCGCCGGTGGCGCGGACGATGCGCAACAGTGGCAACACTTCCATGTCCGAGGTGTCCTCGTGTTCAAAGATCAGCCGCGAGTTGATTTTACGAATCTGAACCGGCTTGGGATTCTCGCCGGTATTCTCGTCGTGGCACTCGACCTCGCCGACGCGGTAGAGCAATTTCACCCGCGTATCAGCGTCCTGCGTGAGCGGCACGGTGTTCGCGCGGCTGTTCTGCCAAAGCGGCACGCCCAGGGAGATGGTGAAACTACCCGCCCCTTTGGAGAACGCCTGAGCGATATCGAGCGAAGGCAATTCGGCCGCCGCCGGATAGTTGACCTCCAGGCCGCTCGGCATGATGGCCCGGAGCTTGTCAAAACGAATGCGTTTGTTCTCCAGTTCATCGCGGGAGAGACGCGCTTCAATCACGCCGTAAGGGTAGGGCCAGGCGAGCCGCCGCTCGGAGGCCAGTTCGTCCTCAAAGCTCTTTTGCATCCGCTGCAAGTGATGCGGCTGCAGAAACAAGCCTTCCTGCCAGTGAATTTTTACAGACATAAATTGGTTCGCGATCAGCCGGCGGCCCGCCCGAGAATCAGGTTCTCCGCCGCCCTGGCCAGGGCTTCCTGGATTTCGTGTTCGATGGCCGGTTCGGACGCGTGCTCCTTGGCTTGCTGGACGAATTTGCGCCAGCACGCCGTCTCAATGGTCTCGTTCCACTTCTTTTCCATCTTGGCCCAGTCTTCGATCACTTCGGGAGAAAGCCGCGCGACATGCTTCTTCGCGTAAGCCGAACCCGCGCGACCGACGGCTCCGAGCAACCCGGCGATCAAGCGGCGGGTCTTCTCGACCGGCTGCGTTATCATGGCGGTGGACACCTCGGCGTCACCCGCGAGATACGAGCCGACCATTTTGTTGAGCTCAGCTTCCTTGCGGATCGTCGATTTTGGCGCCAGTTGTTTCCAGAGCGCCCAAGCGAGTTGGTCCAAAGCCAGTGCGAGTTCCATGGTGATCACGAGGAACTTCACGGCGCGCTCCAATTGGAGCGGTTTGCCGGGCGGCAGGCCAAGCTTCTTCTGCAATTCCGGCGGCAGCTCGAGAAAAGCGTTCGCCGATTCCTTCACGCTCAGGCCCACGGCCTGCAACTGGCTCGCAAACGAAGCGCGGGCTTCCGGGGACAGCGTCGGGGCCAGTTCAATCAAGCCCGCCACCATTTCCTCTGGCGTGAGCAGGGCGCTGCCGGTTTTGAGGTCGCTCTGCGGCGCCGTGCGGGCACCTTCCCAGGCGGGAAAACGTTCGGACAACGAATCCAGGTAGAGTTTTCTGCGGGTGGGCGAAACCGGTTTGAGCGCGCGCTCAATTTCCTCGACGAGGTAACCCTGCCGGACCGAAGCCGGATCGTCCGCGAAGTTGGCCTGAATCAACCGCAGGCGGGCTGCCAGGCCGCTCGCCCACAACGATTCCTCCGAGAGATGCGCTTCCATAGTAAAATCAGTCCGAGCCGACACCCAGGCGCCCATGCGTGCGAAATTGCGGGCGCACCGGAAACAGGCCGGGCCCAATCGCGAACCAACGCCGGGCGGGTTCAATGAATGTCATCGCGAAAGTGAACTGGCAAGTCTCGATTTCACCGGTTTCCGGTTTCTGAAAAAAATTTCTGGGGCTTGGCCTGCGGCACACAACCACGATTGAACGGAGAGTTGCCAGCGATCTCAGTACGTTGCCACCACGCCGATGTGTGCGCGCGAATCCTGCCCCGCCGGCCCCAAGCCGGTGGATTCAAGCTGCCAGCCGTAATCAAACCGCAATGAAAAGTTTCGGGCCAACTGGTAACGCAAACCAACGCCGAGCGACGACAGTTGCACGTTGGGGTCTTGGCCGGAGATGGGCTGCTTCGCCATTACATAGCCGTAGTCGTAGAAGCAAAGAAACTGAAGCTCATCGTGGAGGGAAGCGGTCTTCTTGAACAGCCGCGTCAGGCTGAGGGGTGGGGTCCGCAGTTCGGTGGAGAAGAAATAACCCTGATCGCCGTCGTTGTCCGTATTGCCTTCGCGTTCTTCGTAACCGCGCACGGTGGCGTAACCGCCCATGCCCAGTTGCTCGCTTGCCAATAGGTTTCCGTTGGCGATCTGCCCGCTGCCGCGCAGAATCCAGGAAAAGTTGCCGGGCAGTTGGGTCAGGCGTTCGAGGGCAAAACGGGCGTAGGCGTAATCAGCCTGCGCGTCCGGGCGGGAATCGTTGAAGGCCGAATCGGTGTTCAAGCGGGTTACGTCGCCGGGGCTGTAGTAGCCCTGGCCACTGAGCGAAGTCCGGCCCCAACGATCGGGAAGCACAGCACTGTAGTTGGCGGCAATCTGAAAAATTTCGGTGGGGGTGTTGGCCGCTTGGGATTCACCAAAGAAGAGATTGTTTTCGTTATATTTGAAGTCCAGCCCAATGGCGGCTTCATGCTGGAGTTTTCCGATGGCAGGCAGCGGAACTTCATAGCGCATGCTGGCCTGGTAGGCGATGCCTTCGATCGTTGGACCGGAATCGGGGGCGGACTTGACATTCAGATAGTAGCCACTGATGCGCAGGCCATGCCGCCAAGGCAGGGGGACGAAGTAACTGAGGGAATTCACGCGCAGCAACTGAAAGCTTGGGTCCCCAGTGAACGCATAGCGAATCACATTATCCTGCAATCCAAAGGCCTTGCCCCAGGTGCCACCGAAAATGATACGGTTCTCCGAGGTAACGTCGCTGCCGGAGTCTTCGTAACCGACATCGGCGCTCCACTGGCGCTGCTCGTCCACGCGCAGCAGGATCGACGACATGCCGTACTCCCGACGATCCGGCTCATATACGGCCTCAACCTCGCGGAATGGATTGCGGTTGAGCCAGTCGAGGTCTTTCACAAGCACCGACTCGGCGATCACGTCATTGGTGCGGAGTTGGATGGACTTGCGGAGGAACGTCAGGCCGCTCCAGCCGTTGGTGTAGGGATTGCCCTTGGCGTCCTGGACCTTTACCTCCTTGAGCCGGCCTTCGATGGCGATGATTTGCAACATCCCGTTGCTCACATCCTGTTCGGGATACAACACGTCAACCAGCGGCCGGTCATGCTTCCGGTAGTAAAGAATGATCTCGCGCTGGAGTTCGCGCATCCTGGTTTCATTCATCGGCTGGTTCAGAAACTTGTCCGCCAGGCGGGCGAACTGCGCGGTCTCCAGCAGCGGACTGTTGGTGACGGTCAAGCCGGGCTTCAGCGGAACACCGTCCGGATTGAACTCTTTCAACGACTTGACGATGACAATGCCGGTGATCTTGGGCACCCGACGGAAATCGTCCGATTTCTCAGCGGGCGCGGTTTCCGCAGCGGGTGTCCCGCCGGGCTTTGGCCAGAGTCCTTTTTTCTCGGCGTCCGGCCAGGGGGCGTTGGGGTTCGCGGGCAGCTCCGTGCCGGGAGCCGTCGGATTCTGCGCGCATACGTCGCGACTGGCGCATAGCCAGGAGAGGAGGCTCAGCGCGAGGATTGATTTTACAATGAAAAGGGATGTGGCTTTCATGGGTTATTCTCCGGCCAGACGGGTCTCGGCGAAGGGAGCGAGTTGCGCCACCGTTGGGTTCTTGGATTTCTTTTCCTCGCTCTCCTTTTCCTGCTGTTGCTGGAGGTAAATATGGTAGCTCGAAGTCCAGATCGTCGGCGGGCGCTCGGGTGGCAGGCTGTCCGCCTTGGCGGTGGCGTTAACTCCCGTGAAGACCACGAGGTTCAGAACATCCAGGAAGAACTTCGCGGTTTCATCCGACACTTGCACGAAGTCCTGCTGCACCAGAAAGACGAACCCGTTTTCAGTCGGTCCGGCTTCCTGGCCGTCTTGCTTGATGATGGGGGGCGTGTTGTTGAACGACTGCGCGGGGAAGTCCGCAAGGAAGTCAGCCGCCAGCTTGTTAAACGTAAATTTGTTGTCCACGACCGCGCTGCCGAAATTCAAGGCGCCGTCCGTGGAGAATACCAGAAAGCGACCCGAACCGGGGTTCAGCGCCAGGGAGCCATCAGCCCCGAGCGGGTCGCCCTGGCCAAGGAGATTGTGGAAGTTGCCGTTGTTCTCGGCCGAGAGTTCAATGTCGCCCGTGGCGCGGCTGACGACCGTGCCCAAGCGCGGGCCAGCCAGAACGAGGTCGCCCATCGTCCGGATGATTGTTTTTCCGCCGCCCGAAACAGAAGAGACCGGGCCGTTGATGGTCAATCCCAGGCGATCGCTGCCGGTGGGTAACGGGCTCGGATTGGCGCCCGCGGGGTAGGCGACACTGTCGGAATCAAACAGATAAAGATCACCGGTATGACTGATCGCACCGAGGGTAGCGAAGCGGTTGGCGGGTTGCGCGGCGGGACTGGAATTAGCGGGGTTGCCAAGAATGAGGCCGCCACCCAGGGAGGCGGACAAAGTCTGCGCCACGATGAAGGAGCCATCCAGAAGTTGCACGACGCTGCCGGCACTGGTGCTCAGGCTGAACGTTCCCCCAGCATTGACGGCTCCCAGGGTGAAGCCGTTTTGGTCACCGAGACTGATGTTATTACCGAGGGGCACCGTCACCGAAGCAAAGTTGTTGGCCGGACTGTTCAACGTTACGTCGGTGGCGCTGTTGACGTTGATTGTGGTCAACCCGCCAACGTCCAGGGCGGCCGTCTGGGTGACCGGGCCGGCAGCGGTCACTTCCACCGCGCCACCGGTCTGCACGCTGGCGAGCACGGTCGCCGCGTCGTTCTCGTGAATCGTGACCAAGGCGGTGGCATTGGCGGAGTCAGTCGCATTGCGTACCTGCGCGCTAACGGAGCCAAAACTGTTGTTGACCGTGTCGGCCACCCGGTCGAGGGCGATTGCGGCGCCAACATTGTTCACGGTCTTGAAGGTCGCCGCGCCCCCCACTGTCAGTCCGGCGGTCTGGATGATCGGGCCGGATGAGACAACATCCAGTGCGCCGCCAGTCTGCACGCCGGCCAGCACCGTGCTGGCGTCGTTTTCGTGGATCGTGACCGCCGCGCTGGCATTGGCCGTGTCGGTGGCGTTGCGCACCTGCGCATTCACCGAGCCAAAACTGTTGTTCACGGTATCGCCGGCCCGGTTCAAGTTGATCGCCGCGCCACCGTTGTTGAGCGTCTTGAAGGCCGCCAGACTCCCAGCGGTCAAGGCGGCGGTCTGGGTGATCGGGCCGGCCGAAACGACATCGAGGGCGCCGCCGGTCTGAACGCCGGCCAGCACGGTCCCGGCGTCATTCTCGTGGATGGTAATCGTTGCGACGGCGTTGGCGGTGTCGGCGGCGTTACGCACCTGGGCGTTCACGGACCCGAAACTGTTGTTCACGGTATCGCCCGCGCGGTTCAAGTTGATGGCCGCGCCGAGATTGTTGAGCGTCTTGAAGAGCGCCGCGCCGGAAATGTTGAGTCCGGCCACTTGACTGATGGGGCCGCCCGCCACCAAGTCCAAGGTCGGGGCTAAGCCGTCAACGTTCACCGCGTCGGCTTCGTTGAGGAATGTGTTCCCGGCGCTTTTGGTGAGAACGATCCGACCCACCGTGGTGTTGAACCGCGTGCCACTGCTGCCCACATCGCCATTACCATTGAGAGCAAGGGTGGTGGCGTTGACCCGGCCGGCACCGCTGTTTGCCAGCCCGCTGTGGTTAAGGGTCACTGTCCCGCCAGTCAGATCAAAACCGGCGAGGGAAATCGTGGTGCTGTCCAGCGTCGCGCTGCCGGCACCAAGATTCAGCACACCCGCCAAAGTGATCGCGCCGTTGGCGACCACGTCCACGTTGCCGCCGGCGCTGGTGCCCTGCAGATTTACGGCGCCGGATTCATTCACAAAAGTGTCGCCACCAAACTTGCCCAGGACGATGGTGTTTACCGTGGTGTTGATCCGGTTGGCCAGGCTGCCAACGTTCCCGGCGCCCAACAGATTGAGCGTGCCGGCGGTGAGCGTACCAGCGACGGTGGCGAGGCCGTTATTATTGAGCGTGATCGTGCCGGCGGCGCCGGCATCGACCGGGTCCGTGAGGGTCAAGGTGGTTCCGCTGGCGAGGGTAATCGGGCCATTCACCGTGGTGATTCCCGTAACGCCGTCCACCGTCGTGACGGTGAGATCATCGGTGTCGCTGAAGGCAAATGTGTTGCCCGCGGTGGTGACGTTGGCGGCGAGATTGTTGACATCATTGGCGCCATTCAGGGTCACCGGGCCCGGCGAACTGATGCGGAGATTGGGAACGGCAAGGGCGCCGATTCCGCCAATGGCGCCGTTGTTGACCAACGCCAAAGTGGTGGCGGTTGGCGCCACCGCAGCCGTGATATCAATCGCCCCGGCATTCGCGCGCCCGATTTGCAGTGTGCCGGCGGTGACATTTGCGAGGTCCGAGGCGTCCAAGGCCAGCTTGCCTGCCGTCTTGGTGCCTAGGTCAATCAAGCGGCCGGCGGTCAATGGCTGCAGGATCAGGCGGGCCGTGCCAGAGCTGAGAAGCGAAGGCAGATCAATGCCATCCGCAGTGAGGGTGATCGGGTTATTGCCCGCGCTCAAGCCATTGAGGAAGCCGATGGAATCTGAGCCGGAACCGGTTTGCACCGTATTGGCATCAGTGAAATTCACCGTGCCATTGACCAGGCCAGCGATCACGATCAGATCATTGCCCGCGTCGTCGAGCAGGAAATCTCCATTGCCGCGCAGCGTCAAAACGGGAGCGATGATGGAGGAACCCGCTGCTTCCGTCGCGCCACCGGAAGCCACGTTAAGAGTGACGATTGAGGCGGCGCCCGCGACGTTGATGTCCTGGCCCAGGCCGGTACCGATGACCAACTGACCGCCCGTGCTGAGGATGACGTCTCCGCCGGCCGAGGTGATGCCAGCCACGCTATCGACAGTGCCAATCGTCAGGCCGTCGGAGTCGGTAAACTGGAAGGGAGTGAATACGCCCGCATACGAAGCGGCGAGAGTATCGACATCACCGTTCAGGGTTACCGGACCCGTGGAGGTGATGCGCAGGTTTTGCGCCGAGATCGAACCCGCGCCTCCGATGCTGCCATCATTGACCAGGGAAAGGGTCGGAACACTGGCCGGCGCGAGCGTGATGGCAGCGCTCACGTCAATTGCACCCGCCGGGTCAATTTCGAGCACGCTGGCGGTGATGCGATCGAGTTCCGCATCCGTCAGGCTGAGTTTGCCAACGGTTTCGGTGCCAAGATCAATATTGAACAAGCCGGCGGAGGAGGGCTGCAACTTGACGCGCGCTCCCGCCGCGGCAATCGAATTGGCGATGTTTAGTGAATCAGCGGCCAGGGTCACGTTGCCGTTGGCAGTGGTGATACCCGTGACGCCATCCACAGCACCGACGGTCAGCCCCGCAGCCACTGGGTCGTTCCGAAACACAAAAGAGTTCGCCGCCCCGGAAACAGAGGCCGCGACGTTGTTCACGTTGTTATTCTGATTGAGGGCGACGGGGCCGCCGGCACGCAAAGCGAGGTTCGGGACCACGATTGCCGCGCCGGCAATTTCGGAGATGCCCGCGCCCGATTGGAGGGAAAGGGTGGTCGCGCTGACGGGGCTCACAATCGAGGAAACAGAAATAGCGCCACTGTTGGCGTCACCCACTTTGATCGTGCCAGCAGTGATCCGGTCGAACTCGGCGTCCGTGATGCCGAGGGTGTTGGCGCCGTCCGCGCCGCCGAGATTGATCGTGGTGCCATTCTGGGTCTGGCGAATGGTTGCTACGCTGCTGCCCGCATTGATGGTGGCCGGGAGGCCAGAGGCATCAATGGCGAGATTATCCGCGATCAACGATACGCCGCTCAAGCCCCGCACAACCGCGCCCGGATCAACGGTGAGGGTGTTGTCGCTGGCGGCCAGACTCCCAGCGGTAAGTGTTACGGTGCCGGACACTCCGCCCGCATCAGCGTTGGCGGAGACGGTCAAGGGGCCATTGACAGTGGTGACGACGATGTTGCCGTTGTTGGCCGTGATACCCGCCACGGGGGCAACAGTCCCAATCACCAGACTGTCGAGATCGCGGAAGGAGAACGCATTGCCGGCGCCGGTAAGCAGGGCCGCCAGGGTGTCCACGTCATTGTCGCCATTGAGCGTGACCGCGCCGCTCGAGTTAATTCTCAAGCCAGCCCCGGTTACAGTCCCGCCGGTTTGCGTGACCCCACCGGATGTCAGTAATATATTATTGGCGCCAGCAGCCAGATTCTGCGCCAGGGTCAAAAGGCCCGTGCCAGTGTTAATCGTCAAGTCACCGACCGAAGTCTGAACCGCGTTGTTGACCGTCAGGGCGTCGTCGGTGGTGGTCAAATTAGCCGAACCAGCGGTGATCCCGCTGGCGGCATCCGCCGCGCCCACCGCGAGGGCGTTGTTGTTGTTGAACGAGAAATTACCGGCGGCAGTCCCGGCGATGGTATTTACGGCATTGGCTTCAGTCAGGGCGACTGTGGTGCCGGCGCGCAGGGCGAGATTGGGAACCGTGACAATCGCCAGGGCAGCCTGGTTGATCGCCGCGCCGCTTTGAAGGGAAAGGGTGCCCGCCGTGGCCGAGACGACGGTGAGCGGAGCCGTCACGCTCAAGTTACCGCTGGCGGCGTCGCCAATCTTCAGCGTGCCACCCGCAGCGGCCCGCAACTGGGCGATTTCGGTGGCCGACAATCCGAGTGTGCCGGTGGTGGCGGTGCTTCCGGAAACGTCATCCGTTCCAACCGTGATGACTCGCCCGGCACTGGATGGTTTGATGAGAATGGTCGCACCGGAGGCATCAACGATGCGCGTAGCGGTGACAATGTCAAAACGATCGGCGGTCAGCGTGACGCCCGCGAGTC
Source organism: Limisphaerales bacterium (assembly GCA_044225555.1). GTDB lineage: Bacteria > Verrucomicrobiota > Verrucomicrobiia > Limisphaerales > JADLHS01 > JADLHS01. The sequence continues at coordinate 160,102 of JBGAIM010000006.1, forward strand.
CCTGGATGCTGGCGTCCAGGGAAATCGCACTGTTATCACCCCCGGCGCTGAGACTTACAGAACCGCCATCAGCGTCAATATCAACGAGCCCCGGAAGCGCGTCCACTCCGGTAATGGAACCGTTGGCGGTCTGGATATCAATATTTCCCCCCGCGCTGAGGATTCCGTTGCCTGCGGTGCCGAGAGTCAACGCATTGGCATCACGATAGGAAAGATTTCCCGTCGCGCCAGCCGTCTGATTCACACCACCCGCCGTTGCGGCGAGCACGATGTTTCCGGCAGTGCCAACAGGAGCCCCGGCGCCGCCAAGTGCCGAAATATTGTTGTTGAGCGTGATGCCTTGGTCACCCGTCAGTGTAATGGTACCCGCGCTTCCACCGTTGCCCGTGCCAACACCGTCGCCGCCGCCAGTGTTGATGATATCGGTTGCCACCGTGCCGGAAGCATCCACCGTGACGGTGCCGCCACTCCCTGCGTTGTGATTGGCGGTGCCGCCACCATTATTCGCCGCACTTGAGCCACGCGTATCAAGTGAGCCGGCGGCGATGATGTTCTTGCCCGTGGCCGCACCCGCATTGTTCAAGACGGAAATGTTGCCCCCATCAACGCCCGGAGAATCGGCGGCAACGGTCGGTCCAGCGGTGACCAGATTGTTGATCAGGATGTTTCCGGTGTTTGCCGCGACGGTCGCGGCGCCGCTGGAATTGGCAGCCAATGTGCCGGCCTGAATGGAAATGCCGCCGCGCGCGGTAATGGTGGTGCCCGCCGCCATATTAAATGTGGCCGCGCCCGGATCGCGGTTGGCTGCGGTCGCACCGCCATCGTTGAAGGTGGCAGTGAAAACTCCATTCCCGTTCAATGTCAGGTCGGCTCCGCTTTGAAAGTCAATGGACCGGCCCGCACGCAACGTCAGATTGTTGCCGCCGCTGGTCGCGGTTACCGCTTCGCGAAAACTAATATCATTGTTGGCTTGCAGCGTGACATTCGCCGCGTTGAGTAGCGTCACCAAAGCGGCCCCGGTCAACCAGGAGGATTCCGTTGGGTTATCTGAGAATTGATCCACGTCGGTTGCTGCGCTGCGACTGACTGCTCCGCCACCAGGGTTGGCGGCGGCGATGATGATGTTTTTTGGATCCAAGAGCAGCCTTCCCATGTTTCCAAAAAAAGAACCGAGGTCAACCTGACCGGCAAAGCTCAACTCTCCTTTGCCGGAAATTTCGGCGAAGCCGCCGCTGCCGTTTGCGCCGCGAGCCGAAAGGCTGCCGAAGAACCGCGTCAGGTCGTTGGCCCAAACAATCACCCGCCCGCCATTCCCCAACGAAAAAGCATCCGCTGAAATGTGAGCGTCCGGGCTGATGTAGGTTCGCGCTGCATTTTGGATGCTGGGATTATTTCCCTGATAATCTCCACCGATGAGCGCCGTGCCACCCCCGGTGTTGCCGCTCACGTTGACAGTTGCGCTGCCGAGAAGGCCGACGTGATCGCCGAGGATTTTGACATCGCCGCCTTTGCCACTGGCACCGCTCGCGTCAATCGTGCCGGAACTCGTCACGGTGGCCGGCGCGGTGGCGTTGTGTCCGCCGTCGATCGTTATGCTGCCGCCTTTACCGGCGGAGCCATTGGCAGCGAGCGTGCCGCTGTTCTGGATGTTGCCGCCGCTGGCTTTGAGCAGGATGCGACCGCCTTCATGCACAATTGTGTCGGCGCGGACGATGCCACCGTTGTTGATGGCGAGCGCGTACATGTTTCCGCCCGCAGCTTTCAACTCGGCGCTGGCGGCCTGGACGGCGCCGGCGTTGTTCACACCCGTGGCGGTCTTGGGGGCGGAGACGTTGCCGGCGAGAATGGAAAGGCGTTCGGTGCCACTTTGGCGGAGAAGAATCTCACTGCCCGCGCCGAGGCCAACGGTGCCGACGGGCGCGTTTACATTTCCCGCGTTGTCAACCGTGTGGGCGAACAGGAAAATGTCGCCGCCGAGGGCGTTGATGGTGCCTTCATTGCGAACCGACGCGGTGGAACTGCCGGCGAAGCGCATCGAAACGCCGGAGAGAAAGCCGGCGTCGCTGATGTCGAGCGTCGAGCCGACGAAACTGCGGGTGTTGATGAGTCCGGAGGGTCCGACCATGACGCCGGCCGGGTTGATGACGTAAACGGAACCGTTCGCTTCGAGCCGTCCGTAAATGGCCGACGGGCTGCCACCGAGCACACGATTGAGAGCAGCGGCGTTTGCGTTGGGCTGGACGAAGCGGGTGACCTCACCGGCACCGATGGAAAAGCTATTCCAGTTGATGATCACCTTGTCGGAGGACTGGTTGACCGTCAGTGAACCCGGGCCATTGCGGGTGATGGCGGCGTTGCCGGCTTTGACCGCTTCACCGGCGGGATTGGCGATCAATGAAAACGCTCCGGCGCACAAGCACGTCAGAGAGAAACAGCATTTGAGAATCTTTTTCATAAAGGCAGACGGGCTGATTGACCTGACCGGATTTGAGCAAAGGTTCGAGATATCGTCAACACGATTCTCGCACAAGTTCCTCCTGCCCTTTGACAAGCGCAAGAAGGCCATCAAACCGGTTGCGACTTTCCGGATTCGTTGGCCCGGCGACTTGTTTTCACATTTCCAAAATCCCCAACCCTCCGGCTCACGAGATGGAAACGATCAAACAACGCAAACTTGCACGCGCCGACCGCTTCAGAAACCGAATCGGGAGAACGGGGGTTCGGTTACGGCGCCCGAAGCACGCAGCGGAACCCGATGGTGGGCGAACCTTCAGTGATTGAAGTACCCAATCGCGCGGGGTCGGTGATACGCAACAGGTCTTCGGGAAATTGCCGGGGCCGCGGGCGATTGTGCGCTCCGCCGATGGTCATCGGCTGGTTGCTCGCGCTGTAACACCATTCGGCCACGTTGCCAAACAAGTCATAAAGCCCGGCCCGGTTAAATGACTTGCGGTCGGGATCAATTTCCAACGGCCCCTCCAGACGCCCGAAGACCGCCCCGGTCAGTTGCGCCGGGTCGTTTTCCACAAAGCGCGCCCACTCGGCGTCGGTCGGCAGCGCATAAGACCAGCCCTTGAGCCGGTTCTTGTCCAGCGCGGCCGCGTCCTTCTGCGTCAGTTTCTGGCAGAACGCAATTGCGTCATCCCACTTGACGTTGACGACCGGCCCGCGCGGTTTGCTTTCGATCGCGCGGCCCATCACGTTTTGATATTGCTCCTCGGACACCTCAAACTTGGCGGCGTACAGTTCCTTGCTGATGCGAATCATCGTAATGCCCACACTATTGGTGTAGAGCCGTCGCAACTCGGGTAAGACCACCCGGGGCGTGAACGATTTGCTGGCGGCAATTCTCACCGGAAGATTGGTGCGAAATTCCTCGCCGTACTCGACGACGAAATCGTAATCGAAATCCGGTTTGAGATAGAGCCGGGCCGGGAAGTTGGTGATGGGTTTGTTCTGGTAGAGCAACCGGGCGTCCGGTTCGGCGTTGGTGAGATCAAGGGTGGCGTAGGCGAACTCAAACTTCCTTGTTGTGCTGCCGTTTTTTTCCACCTGCACCGAATCCGATTTTGCGTCCAAGCCCGGCAGACCCGGCAAGTTGGGATATCTGGCAGTGATGGTGTAGTTGCCCCACGGCATCACGTAAACGTCGTTGGTACCTCGCAGCGCGGTGTCCGCCTGGAAGAACTGAGCGCCGGCGGGGTCGCTGCGCAAGACCACGCTCACTTCTTTGGGACGCAGGCGCAACGCGATTGGAATGCTCGCGCCGGCTGCCAGGTCCTTTGCGTCCTCCACCGGGTAGTAATCCGGCAGTTCCACACGGTACGATACCGATCCGGGTCTCTGGCGATAAGTGTAGGGAGTTGCGCCCGCTTTTTTTCCGGCGATTAGCACGTCCGCGCCTGGGGGTTCGGAGGTGAATTGAACCGTTCCGTATTTGAAAGGAAATCCCAGCGGGATGTTGGAGCCCATGGCAACCTCCACGGATTTGCTCGTCACCGGGTCCAGACCTTCCATTCGGGCGATGAACGAATAGGCGGCTGCGGGTGGGAAACTCTTTTTGAACGGCGTGCGTCCGAGTTCCTTGTCCGGCGCCGTCGTGTCAAAGACTGCCGCGCCGGGCGGATCACTGGTGAACTCCACGAAACCTAGCATGGCTTCCAGCGCCACATTGATCGGCGTCGTCTTTCCTTCCGTGATGGTAATCGGTTGCTGGTTGGTCTTGTAACCTAGGCGGATGATCCGCATCTGGTAATCGCCCGGTTGGAGCGCCTTCCGCGTCAGGTCGCGGCCGAGGGATTTGTCATTGAGAAACACCTCGGCGTCCGGCGGCGTGATGCTGAACGCGGCGGTGCCGTATGGAAACCGAATTTCCACGGGCGGATTCTGCCCGGCGACGACCACGATCTCATTGGTCACGGGCCGCCAATCCTGAAACTGCGCAATCAGACTGTGACGCCCGGCCGAAAGGTAAGTGCGAAACGAGGTTTGGCCCAGAGTGTTGGTGCCTTCTTTGATGATCGCGCCGGAGGGGAGGCTCGAGAATTCAACCAGACCGTCATCGTCTTTTATCCGGATGAGATTCGTCGTAATGGCCACGACCGGCGGGTTGGTGGAAACCGGGACCTGCAATTTGATTTCGCGGTAACCGGTCAGGCGTAGGGTATAGATTTGCGGGCCCACTCCCAGGGGCGGGCTCGTGTAGGGAGTCGAGCCGACCGGCTTGCCTTCCAGTTCCACCGCGGCATTGGCCGGAGTGCTGGTGATCTTCACCAGCCCGTACGGAAATACGAACTGATACGGGCGGGAGGCGCCGCCCTCGACCGTCAACTCGCCAGCCTGATCGGGCAGGCCGGGATATTCCGCACGCAGTTTGTAACTGCCTTTGGTGAGTCCCTTGATGGCCAGCGGGGCTTTGTCGGCCGGAGTTTTTCCGAAAGATTGGTACTGTCCCTCAATCTCCAGTTTGATTTCTGCGCCCGGCGGGTCGGTGGTGATCAGGAGCCGCCCGCGTTTGAAATGCATCGACGCGAAGACCGCCGCCACGACCAGCACGACCAGCGCCGCGGCCCCGACGAGAATTCCCCGCCGCGAAACGGGCGGTGTGTAACGCAGTTGGTCCAATGCCTGGACCAACTGCTCCAGGGTCAGTTGCTCGAGGGAAAGTTTCGGGTCGAGCAGCCGGTTGCACAACGCGAGCCAGCGGTCGGCGTCCTTGCCGAAAAGTTTGGTCCACTCGGGCGAAGCGAGAACGGGAAGGATGAGTGCCGCCGTATCCTCGGAATCAATTTCCCGGCGGAGCACGAGTTGCAACAGGATGCGCCCGATCGAATGCAAGTCCGACAGTTCATAGCGCGCCGCCTCGGTCGCGTCGCCCGGGAGCGGATCGGAAAGCACGACCTCGGCCTCGGCCATCTTCTCGGCGCGACTGATCTGGATATTCGAGGGCACGATGTCGCCGTGCGAACGTCCGCACGCGCGCTTGATGTCCAGCGCACCTAAAGCCATCGAACGCGTGAGATGTTCCAGCGCGTCACGACTCAATTCCACCCGGCCACTGATGATCTTGTTGACGGAGCGCGGATAAAACTTGGTGGCATACCAGACGCCGCGTTCGTCGCGACCATGCTCAAGAATCGGGGTGACGTATTTCGAGGCGGCAGCGGCTTGCTGCTGGATGGTGATGCGTCCGACGCAGGCGCGCTCCAGTTCGTTCAGGAGCGGATCCAGTTCGGTCGCCGATTCGGTTTCCAATCCCAGACTGTGCAGGGAGAAAACCTTGACGGCGTATTCGCCCTGGGGATCGCCGCTCTTCTTGGCGCTGAAGACAGTATAGGCGGTACCGGAATAAACTTCCCGGGTGGTTTCAAAGGAGCCAAACGACGCCATCAGAGAAATGTTAACGAGTTATGCGCTCAAACATCGGGCACGTTACTGACTTGCACTTCTGACGCACCACCACCCAGCCGGCCTGGACGGCTCACGGGGTTCGCACCGGTGTGACCACCACGATGCCGCTGCGCTGCACCAGCAGCTTGAGATCCTTGGTGCCGCCGGGCCAGTTGCATTCGTCCAGCGAGAGAATCTGCCGGCGCGCGTCCTGGCTGCCCGGGCGCGAAGCGATCGTGCCCGGCAAATCGGCCAGCACCAGCACATGCGTTACGCCCTTGGACTTCCACTGTTGCCATTTCGCATCCTTCACCGCGAGCGACTGCGTCATGGTCTGGCCGGAAACAAAGTTGAGCACCACCTTGTCGCCGTCGCGCCGCATCGCATCGCCTTCCCGCCAATATTTGCCCATGTCGTACGCCTCCCAGCGGGGCAGGTTGGAAAGATTGACGCCGACCAGGTCCACGATCACGGAAGAAGTCTTGAGTGAATCGTCGAGACTGACTTCGATGGTGTAGCGACCGATGGGACCGGGTTTGCCAGCCCGGCAAAAAGTGCAACCGCTCAACACGACCGCCAGCAACAGGGTGAAACTTCCGGCAACGAAGAGCTTAACAAGTGGTTTCTTCATAGTTTGTTCTCGTGCATGAAGCAATGCATTCAAGTTTTGCCAGAAACTACAAGACGGTCTTGATGGGTCAATGCTAATCTTGGCCGCGCGCTCACTGGCGGGCAGACCCACTTCAGATGCTGAGCTGGGAGGCCCGCATAACTGAAGTGGTGAATAAATCTGCTCAGGGTGGACCTGATCCTAATCCAGCACTCAGAGATTTCATCAATTCCTGCAAAAGAGAATGGGATCGTGCCGGCGTTTTCACTGTCCGCGCCACCGTGGTCAACTTAGGAATTCTTTTCTTGGTGAGATGGGATGCTCGGCGGACTAAATCCTGACCCGAAAAGATCAAAGCCCGAGGTGTCTGGGGCTCGGTAATAACACCATGACCGGCTTGGAGCAGCGCAAGAAAGCTACGACTTATGAGAGCCAAGACGATTCAACCACTGAGAGCGGCGTTGAGTGCTTTTGTGGCGGCCGCAATTTTTCTGCCCTGCTATTTGCTGGCTGATTCGTCGACAGTGTTTTCCCAGGACGACGTAACAAGCCCAACGGACCAATTCTGAAACCTTGAACTGCTCGGGAAACATGAAATCAAATCTCAGCCAGCTAATTTATATTCCGTAAGTCCGTCCGCCGATTCGCAAATCAGGATGGTTCAAGACGATCCTGGCAAAGTGACCGACGTTGCAAACGACATTGACCGAGTTCTTCTTGGACACCAGCACGCAGAAACGATCATCGCGAATCCACCGTCCGCAAATCGGTTGCTTGCGTCCATCCGCGACTTTTGAGAACTTGAGCGCATGAGTATGGACGATGCCAGTCTTGTTTGTGCTAGTTCTTTTCATTGCTTCCCACTTCTTGGAATGACTTCAACACAATAACTAGCACAGCGTTAATTAATGAGTGGCGTAAAGTTGTAGGCGATTGATTAGTAAGGTTGCCGGTGTGGCGAAATGGCAGACGCACAGGACTTAAAATCCTGGGACCATAAAAAGTCGTGTGGGTTCAAGTCCCACCACCGGCACCAACCAGGTCCGTGAATCCTGTGTCAATAAGTTCCGTACAACTTCGGCTTGTCGCCTAAAGTTCATCGGCTGATGCTATGCATGAGTTGATGGGGGCGAGTCGGCTTCGCAGTAGGGTTCGCGCCAAAGAAAAACCGGTAGATGCCATGAAAATCCTTTTGCAGCACGCGCGCACGCAGCTGTATCTCCGCAGTCTGGGTAACTGGACGGCTAATCCGCTTGAAGGGTACGATTTTCAGCACTCGCAGCGCGCCATTGATTTCGCTCACGAACACGGCATCAGCGGCGTGCAGATCGCTGTGAAATTCCTCGATAGCCAGTACGATGAAGTCTTCCCGCTGACGGCTGTTTCGGGAGTTGCCAATTCAGCGAGGGTAGAGGCCTGATGATTCTCTATTCTTGACCTGCCGCAAGCTTCCCTTCGCGTCGGTTTCAAGGACCATTCATTAAGAACAGCTAAGATTTCAGACATTATCCATTACGAATCAAAACTACAAAATATCCATTGACTTAATAGGGATTGATTGTTAGCCTGCGAATGCTGTCGGGAATACTGCCTGCGAAATCAAGGGACAGCGGACGAAACCGGACGATCCGGGAACAAAGTCAGTTCGTGGGCGCAGGGAAAGCTGAGTCGAGGTCGGAGGTTGGCTCCTCGACCAGTCAATCGGAGGAAAATTGAATGTTGATTGAGACAAAGGAAAAACGGTTGCGGAGAATCGCAGCGTCCATCTCGCTCGGGTGGGCGCTGGCGTTGACGGCAGCCCTAGCGCAGTCGCCGGCGACAAATTCAAATCGGAAAACCGCGCCGGCTGAGGCGGTGACCAATCCCAATGCGGTCAAGCAATTGCAATCCACACAGGCAGAGCAGGCGGACTTGATTCAGAAACTGCTTAAGCGGCTGGAACAGCTCGAGCAGAGCAAATCCGCGGAGGCGCAGCGCGCCGACTCGGCCGCGAAGGCTCACCAGGCGGAGGTGCAGAAACTTCAAAACCGCATCAATGAACTCGAAGGCAAGGTCGGCTCATTGGAATCCGGGAAGGTGCTGCCCGAAATCGCGGTGACGCCGAAGGATGGTCCGACCACCCAGGAATTGGATCAGAAGATTCGCGTGCTGGCCCGCAACGACGAACTGGCAGCGGAGGCGGCGGAAGCGAAGGCGAAGGAAGCGCCCCGGCTTTCAATCGGGTCGGGGGGCTTCGTGTTGAGTTCCGCCGACACGAATTATGTTCTGAAGTTGAAGGGGTTGATCCAGACGGATTGGCGATCCTTTTTCGATGACAGTCCCTACGCGGAGGGCAACAGTGGTTTTCTGGTGCGGCGGGCGCGGCCGATTTTTGAAGGGACGGTTTTCCGCGACTTTGATTTTCTGCTGGTTGGTGACTTCGCCGGCAGTTCGGCGACCCTCATTGATGCGTGGCTTAACTATCGCTATCGGCCGGAACTGCAATTGCGCGTTGGGAAAATGAAAGGACCCGTCGGGTTGGAGAATCTTCAGTCGGATGCCGTGGGCTCGTTCAACGAGCGGTCACTGGCCAATGACTTGGTGCCCGTCCGTAACATCGGCCTGCAATTGGGGGGAGAAATTGCAGGAGGAATCGCCAGTTACGCGGTGGGCGTTTACAATGAAGATGGCGACTACCGCAATCCGGGCAACAATGATTTCAACGATAACAAGGAGGTTGCGGGCCGGATCTTTTTTCAGCCGTTCAAAGCTTCCAGGTTGAGCAGCCTCAAAGGTCTGGGTGTGGGCGTGGCTGGCAGCTATGCGGACCTGACTTTCAATGCGAATGGGTTGCCCAACACCACCGGTGGCACGTTGCCCGGTTATGTCACGGCGGGGCAGCAGCAGTTCTTCGCCTACAATCCGATTGCGGGCACCGTGCAGGCAGATGGCACGCACTGGCGGCTCTCGCCCCAGGGCTATTATTACTACGGGCCGTTTGGGTTATTGGGGGAATATGTTATCTCCGATCAGGGAGTTTACAATACGGTGACCTCGGGGCGGGCGAACCTGCACCACACGGCCTGGCAGGCCTCAGCCCAGTGGGTGTTGACCGGGGAGCCGGCTTCTTTCACGGGCATCGTGCCGAAGCATTCGTTTGATCCCCGCAACGGGGGCTGGGGAGCCTGGCAGGTGGTGGCGCGAGTTTCGCAACTCCAGATTGATGACGATGCCTTCCCGGTGTTTGCCAATCCCGCCAGCTCCGCCAACGAAGCCTTCGCCTGGGCGGTGGGCCTGAACTGGTGGCTCAACAAAAACATCCGCATCTTGACGAGCTTCTCGTACACCACCTTCGAGGGCGGCGGCACGGTGAATCCGGCTGTTCCCGCCACCCTCGTTCCGCCCGGGACGGTGACGACTCAGGACGAGAAGGTCTTTTTCACCCGTGTCCAGCTTTCGTTCTAGTTGGAACAACCCGGAAAGAAACCAAATCATGAAGCCGAAGAATCTGATCTGGAAACTGGCCGCCGCCCTGGCGGTGCTCAGTTCGTTAAGCGTGGCGGGGGCGAAGGAGTTCAAACTCCTGAACGTCTCCTACGACCCGACGCGCGAGCTGTATACGGAATACAACGCCGCCTTTGCGAAGCACTGGAAGGACAAGACTGGCGACACCGTCACCGTCCAGCAATCACACGGCGGCTCCGGCAAGCAGGCGCGCTCGGTAATAGATGGGTTGCAGGGCGACGTCGTCACTTTGGCGCTGGCTTACGACCTGGATGCGATTGCTGAGAAGGCGGGGCTGTTTCCGGCCGACTGGCAGAAGCGGCTGCCGAACAACAGTTCGCCCTACACCTCGACGATTGTGTTCCTCGTTCGCAAAGGGAATCCCAAAGGCATCAAGGATTGGAACGACCTGGTGAAGCCGGGCATCGCGATCATACCGGCCAATCCGAAAACTTCCGGCGCCGCGCGCTGGACCTATCTGGCGGCGTGGGGTTATGTGCTCAAAAACGGTGGCGATGACGCGAAGGCGAAGGACTTCGTCGCCAAGTTCTATAAGAACGTACCCGTGCTCGACACCGGCGCGCGCGGCGCGACAACCACCTTTATTCAACGCGAAATCGGCGACGTATTGGTCGGCTGGGAGAACGAGGCGTTCTTGGCCATCAAGGAATACGGGGCGGATAAGTTCGAGATCATTGTTCCTTCGGTGAGCATACTGGCCGAGCCGCCGGTGACGGTCGTGGACAAGTTTGCCAAAAAGCACGGCACGGAAGCCGTGGCCAAAGCCTATCTCGACTACCTCTACGCGGACGAGGGACAGGAAATAGCCGGGCGCAATTTCTACCGCCCGCGCTCCGAGAAGATCGCCGCGAAGTATGCCCAGCAGTTCACCAAGGTGAATCTCTTCACCATTGATGAAGTTTTTGGTGGCTGGCAGAAGGCGCAGAAAGCGCACTTTGCCGATGGCGGCTCCTTCGATCAGATCCAACAATCAACCCGCTGACCATCCATGAGTGCTGCGATATTAACTTCTGCCCCTGAAACGCCAAAGCGGACGACGGTGGAACGCCGCTCCCTTGAGCGTTTGTTGGCCCCGCTGGATCAACTGGCGGAAACCTCGCCGAACTTCAGCCGCCGGCCTCTTGGCCAGTTTCAGCGGTCGGGTGTTTCGTACACCCTGCCGCGTTACTTCTACCTTGGCCCGAAGGGCGGCGGCGATGTGATCCGGATTGGCATCTTCGCGACGATCCACGGCGACGAACCCGAGGGCGCACTGGCCTTGACGCGATTGGTCAGCGAATTGGAACGCGAACCAGAGATTACCAAGGGGTATGCGCTTTATCTCTATCCGGTGTGCAATCCCACCGGCTTCGAGGACAACACCCGCCACGTCCGCGGCGGGAGGGATTTGAACCGCGAATTCTGGAGACAATCTTCCGCGCCGGAGATTCGCTCCCTCGAATCCGAAATCTGTCTGCACGCCTTCGATGGTATCATCACGTTGCACAGCGACGATACCAGCGACGGGCTCTACGGATTTTTGAGCGGCGCGGTACTGACGGAGAATCTGCTGGAGCCGGCCTTGCGCGAGGCCGAACGTTTCCTGCCGCGCAACCGCCGCACGGTGATTGATGGTTTCCATGCCCGGCGTGGCATCATCACGGCTGGTTACTCGGGCGTGCTGAAATCGTTGCCAGGTCTGGCGCGGCCGCCCTTCGAGATCACGTTCGAGACGCCGCAGCAGGCGCCGCTGCACCGGCAGGTGGAAGCCGCAGTGGCGGCGCTGCGCACCATCCTTGTGGAGTACCGTTACTTGATGGCCATTGCGCAAAACATCTAAAAACAACCGGCCGCAAAGTCCGTTTCGTGGTTGAAAGGCTTTGCGGCCGGTTTTGTTTTCCATAGACTCAATCGTCAACATGGCGGAAAAGAAATTCAACGCGCTCCCGGGTTTTGGCCTGACCATGGGCTTCACGCTCTTTTATCTGAGCGCGATTGTGCTGATTCCAATGGGTGGTCTGGTGCTCAAGACCCTGGGCATTCCATGGAAAGATTTCTGGCAGTTGGCGACGACCGACCGGGCGCTGGCGGCCTACAAACTGACCTTCATAGCGGCGGCGATTGCCGCGCTGGCCAACGCCATTTTTGGCACCTTGCTCGCGTGGGTGCTCACGCGCTACCGCTTTCCGGGTCGCCGTTTCATTGATGCCATGGTGGACTTTCCGTTCGCGCTGCCGACGGCGGTGGCGGGCCTCACCCTGGCAAACATGTTTGCGGCCAACGGCTGGCTCGGCAAATACCTTGTGCCACTCGGAATTAAAGGTGCGTTCACGCCGCTGGGAATTGTGATTGCCCTGACGTTCGTGGGGATGCCGTTCGTGGTGCGAACGCTCCAGCCGGTGCTGGAAACTTTTGAGCGCGAGGTCGAGGAATCGGCCGCCACGCTCGGCGCCGGCCGGCTGCGCACCTTTGTGAGCGTGATCGCGCCGACGCTGTTGCCGTCCATCATCACCGGTTTCGCGCTGGCGTTTGCCCGGGCGATTGGCGAATACGGCTCGATTGTTTTCATCTCGGGCAATCTGCCGTTCAAAACGGAGATTGCGCCCTATCTCATCGTGATGCGACTCGAGGAATACGACTACTCCGGCGCGATGGCCCTGGCCGTCGTGCTGCTGGTCTTTTCGTTCGTGTTGCTGGGAGTGATCAATCTGCTCGAACAATGGGCCAACAAGTTTGTGAAGGGGTGACCTGATGGGCGGCATGACCAAAAAACGTTGGGGCGTGGGCCACACGAAATCGCAGCGTGGCACGGAGGAGTCGCCCTTTGTGAAGTGGGTGTTGATCGCGCTGGCGATGTTGTTCTGTCTGGTGTTCCTGTTGCTGCCGCTCGCGAATGTTTTTGTGCAGGCATTCGAGAAGGGGGTGGCGGCCTATTGGTCGGCGCTCACGCATCCGGATTCGTGGGCGGCCATCAAACTCACCGTGCTGGTGGCGGCCATCACCCTGCCGATGAATGTGCTGTTCGGGCTGGCGGCGGCGTGGGCGATTGCGAAGTTCGAGTTTCGCGGCAAAGCTTTGTTGATCACCTTGATTGACCTGCCGTTCTCGGTGTCGCCGGTCGTGGCGGGTTTGATGTTCATCGTGCTGTTTGGGCTGCAAGGTTTCTTCGGCCAGTGGCTGAATGACCACGACCTCCGGATCATTTTTGCCGTGCCCGGCATCGTGCTGGCCACGGTTTTCATCACCTTTCCGTTCGTCGCGCGCGAATTGATTCCGGTCATGCAGGCGACGGGCACGGACCAGGAGCAGGCGGCCCTGACGCTCGGCGCGAACGGCTGGCAGACGTTCTGGCATGTCACCCTGCCGTCCGTGAAGTGGGGGTTGATCTACGGCATCATCCTGTGCAACGCGCGGGCGATGGGCGAGTTTGGCGCGGTGTCGGTCGTCAGCGGCCACATTACCGGGCAGACCGATACGATGCCGCTGCGGGTGGAGAAACTTTACAACGAATATCAAGGGCAGGCGGCGTTTGCCGTGGCGAGTTTGCTGGCGTTGCTGGCATTGGTGACCCTCGGGGTGAAGACCTTTCTGGAGTGGAAGCAACACCGCGAATTTGAACTGGCACAACTGGCCAGCGTTTCGGAAACCGGCGACACCATTTTCATCGCGCAATCCAAGGCTGAATGAGCATTGAACTGAAAAAGATCAGCAAGAAGTTCGGTGATGTCACCGCGGTCAACGACGTCAACTTCACCGTCAACGACGGTGAATTGATGGCCTTGCTCGGCCCGAGCGGCGGCGGCAAGACGACCGTGCTGCGGATGATTGCCGGACTCGAAATGCCCACGGAAGGCGACATCTTCGTGCGCGGCGAGCGCGTCAACGACGTGCCGGTGCAGAAGCGCAACATCGGTTTCGTGTTCCAGAGTTATGCGCTGTTCAAGAACATGAACGTGTTCAAGAACATCGCCTTCGGGCTGAAGATCAAGAAGTGGAAGAGTGCGGACATCAAGACGCGCGTGGCGGAATTGCTGGAGCTTTTTGGATTGAGCGGACTGGAGAAGCGCTTTCCGCATCAACTCTCGGGCGGTCAACGCCAACGCGTGGCCATCGCCCGCGCGCTGGCGCCCAAGCCCAGTGTGCTGCTGCTGGATGAACCGTTCGGGGCGGTGGACGCCAAGATTCGCCAGGAACTGCGCGAGTGGCTGGTGACGCTGCATCACGAGTTGAATGTGACGACTATCTTCGTCACGCACGATCAGGAGGAGGCGATGGAGGTTTCCAATCGCATCGTGATTTTCTCGAAGGGCAATCTGGAACAGATCGGCACCCCTCGCGAAGTTTACGAGCAGCCGGCCAATGAATTCGTGGCGCGTTTTGTCGGCGTCATGAACGTGCTCGATACCGAGGTGCGCGGAGGCGTGGCGCGGCTCCACGAACTGGAGTTTCCCGCCGGCGGTCGTTCCGACGGTACGCGGTTGCGCATCGGCTTCCGGCCGTACGCCGTCCAGATTTCCAATGACCTGTCACTGTTGCCTTATCGCGCGGTGCTGCGGCATACGTTTTTTCTGGGCATTCTACTGCGGCTGGAACTGGAACTGCCGAGCGGCTTGACGATCCGCAGCCGAATGACCAAGGAGGAATACACGCAACTGGGTTTGCAGGACGGGCGCGAGGTCTCATTCCAGATCAAGAACTACCGCGTGCTGGCCAGCGAAACGGGCGATCTGACTCCCGAGGTCGAATCCCCGTATCAACCGCCCCCGTCCATCGGCGAGAACATCTAAACCGTTTCCGCCGGTTTGTTGCCAGCCAATGGATGGCCGGCGATGCCCTTGAGGTAGGCGAAAATCAGTTCCGCCAGGTCGTCGCTGTAACCGCCTTCGAGCAGGCTGAACATCGGCACCCCGAAGCGGCGCAGCTCACTGCCGAGCCAGTGGTAATCGCTGACCTCCAGCGAGCCTTGCGCCAGTGGATCGCCCGAGTAGGCATCGAAACCGGCGGATACACCGATGAGCTCCGGCTTGAAGCGGCGCAAATCTTCCAGGGCGCGCGCCAGCACTTTGCGATAATCATCCCGCGGAGTGAAAGGGGCGACGGGATAGTTGAAACAATTGTCGCCCATATTTGCCGCTCCGGTGCCGGGGTAACATGGGTGTTCGTGAATCGAGAAGAACGCGGTGCCCGGGTGATTTAACAGGATGTTCTCGGTGCCGTTGCCGTGATGCACATCGAAATCGAAGATGGCGATGCGTTGCGTGCCGGTGGCCAGGGCGTGCAACGCGGTGATGGCGATGTTGTTCAGGTAACAAAAACCCATGACGTGCTCGCGCGTGGCGTGATGCCCCGGCGGGCGCATCAGACTGAAAACCGTTTCACCCCGGCGGGCGCAGTCCAAGGCGAGCAGCCCGGCGCCGGCGGAATTGCGGGCGAGGGTTTCGATCTCGGGGAAATAGGCGGTGTCCGCGTCGAAGTCGTGCGCGATGCGGAGGCGCCCGATGTATTCGGGCGTGTGTGCGCGGAGGATGACCTCGTCACTGGCTGGCGTCGGCTTGAGCCACTCGATGGGAAGCTCAGTTTGCGTGCGGAGTTTCTCCAGAGTGCTGGTGATGCGCGCGGGGCGCTCCGGATGGCCGGGGGAGTGATAGCTCGTGCAGGTGGCGTCCGTAATAATCTTCACTGCCCGGAATGAAACCTGAATTGGTGCCAATGGTCACGCACTTCTTCAGGGGCGGTGGTCGCGTTGTTGGTGCGGGATCAAGGTAGCGGTAACAGCGGTTTCAGGGCTTGGGCAATTTGCTGGTGCCAGTGTTTCGCGGCAGATCTTCAAATTTCAAAAAGCTCCAGAAAACCCTTGTCAGAAGCAGGGTTTGATGATTTAACAGGCGTCAAGCCATCAGGGATCTCAGACCCGTTCTTGGTGGTCAAGTTGCCCGAGATCAATCGTAACGTCGTAACATCACTTCCAGTCGTATGACAGCTACTCCCCGCAGTCTCGTTTTGCTCGCGGTCATTTGCCTTGCCGGCTTTGATTTCCGGCCGGCCAACGCTCAGTCGGGTGTTCCGCTTTGGACCAATCGCTATGTTGGGGGCGGGAGTTACAACGACCTTGTGCGGGCATTGGCGATGGATGCGCAGGGCAATGCTTTCGTGGCGGGTTATTCGTTTCTGGGGAGCTTTGCCACGTCGGACTATTTGACGGTGGGATACTCGGGCGCCGGCGTGCCGTTGTGGACCAATCGGTTTGATGCGTCCGGCGAGGATGTGGCCGCCGCCGTGGCGGTGGATCGTGCGGGAAATGTTCTTGTTACCGGCCGGTCATCGGGCGGCGCCAGTGGACTGGATTACGCCACGGTCAAGTATTCGGGTGTCGGCGTGCCAGTATGGACGAATCGTTACGACGGATCGGCAGGGGGCTCGGACCAGGCAACGGCCATCGCGGTGGATACGAATGGGAATGCGTTTGTCACCGGCAGTTCTTATGGCAACAGCGGCAATCCGGATTTGGCGACGCTGGCCTATTCGAGCACAGGTGTGCCGTTGTGGACGAATCGTTACAACGGTTCGGGCAATGGTGGGGATTACGGGCAGGCTGTGGCAGTGGATGCGGAGGGCAACGTGATCGTGACGGGATTTTCCGTGGGTAGCGGCAGTGGGACGGATTTTGCGACGATCAAGTATTCCAACGCGGGAGCCGAACTCTGGGTGCGCCGTTACAACGGGCCGGGGAACAGCAGCGACGAAGCGCACGCTCTGGCGGTGGATGCCAGCGGGAATGTTTTTGTGAGCGGGTTTTCATTCGGGGTTGGCAGCAGTTTCGATTACGCGACGGTGAAGTACTCCAGCGCGGGTGTGGCGTTGTGGACCAATCGCTACGATGGACCGGGCAGCGGCGCGGATGCCGTGCAGGCGATCGGGCTGGACACAAATGGAAATGTTTATGTCACGGGTTACTCGGCCGGCAGCAGTGGCTATTACGACTACGCGACCGTGGCGTATGCCAGCGCGGGCGGGCCGCTGTGGACGAATCGTTACAGCGGCCCGGGCAATGCGGAGGATTCCGCGCAATCGCTGGCGGTGGATACGAACGGCAATGTGTTTGTGACCGGGTATTCCACGGTGGGAGTGGGCAACCGGGATTTTGCCACCGTGGCGTATTCCAGTGCAGGCGTGCCGCTGTGGACGAACCGTTACGACGGGCCGGCCGTTGGCTCGGACGAAGCCTACGCCACCGCGGCGGATCGTTACGGCAATATCTTCGTGGCCGGCAACTCACCGGGCAATGACGGAAGTTTTGATTACGCGACGATCAAGTACGCATCGGTGATCCCGTCGCCCATCCCGTTGCAAATCCAACGCGCTGGGGACAAAGTCGCTTTGACCTGGGACGATACGCGATTCGCGTTGCAATCGTCGCCGGCGGTCGCGGGCCCTTACACGAATATTCCCACTGCGACCAGCCCGTACACCAATCCGGCCAGCGGTTCGCGACAATTTTTCCGGCTGAAGGCGGATTGAACTCACGCGACCCGGGCCCAAACTGAATCGGAGTTTGTTGCTCTCCAGTTTTTGACTCGCCACCTGCCGTTTGTCGCTCGACACTTGGCGCATGGTGTTGCCGCCGGACTATCACATGCACACGCCGCTCTGCCGACATGCGAGCGGTGAACCGGTGGATTATGCGCGGCGGGCGCTGGCGGTCGGCCTCACCGAGATCGGCTTTTCCGATCATTCCCCGATGGCGCGCGACGACTTTGACGACTGGCGCATGTATGACCGTCAGCTTGATGAATATGTGGAGAAGGTGCGCCGGGCCCAGCGCGATTTCCCGCAACTCACCATCCGGCTCGCCCTGGAAGTGGATTACCTGCCGGGTCAGGAGGATTGGATTCGCGACCTCGCTTCGCGTCATCCCTGGGATTATTTTATCGGGTCGGTTCACTACGTGTCAGACGACTGGGCGGTGGACAGTCCGTACAAGCTCTCCGAGTGGAAACACCGCGACACCTACGAAGTCTGGTCCATTTACTTCGAGCGGCTGACCCAGGCGGCGGAAACCGGCTTCTTTGAAATCATTGGCCATACGGACCTGCCGAAAAAGTTCGGGCATCGGCCAACGCAGGATTGCACACCGCTCTACGAGCGATTCCTGGCTGCCGCAAAAAAACACAATTGCGCCATCGAGCTCAACACCGCCGGCCTGCGCAAGGATTGCAAGGAGATTTATCCCAGCCGCCAGATCCTGGCACTCGCGCACCAATACGGCGTGCCGATCACGTTCGGGTCCGATGCGCACGCACCCGAGGAGGTGGGCATGGACTTCGCCGAAGCCATTCAACTGGCGCGCAGTGTCGGCTACACGCATTGCCGACGACTGGCGCGCGGCAAGTGTGATGTGGTTTCCCTGTGAGCCGCCTCCGAATTATTTCGCAGCCGGTGTGGGTGGTGGGACCAGCTTCTTCATCGCGGCTTCGGGAACTTCAATTTTCGTAGTGCCAACGTCTTTGACCTCGACTGTGGTGTCGCGGTCCACGTCAATTTCGTTGCCGTTGAAGTCCACCTTGCCGGTGAGCTTGAACTGGAGTTTGGCGAGCTGTCCGTCCTTGACCCAGAATTTCACCGAGCCTTTGGGATTGGTAACGTTGCCCCAGCGAAACTGCGCCTTGGCACCTTCGTCGGTCAAGTCGCTGGCGTAGGTGTCGCCGTCCTTCTTAAGTTCCTTGGCGGCCCCGGCGAGTTCCTCCGCCTGCGCGACCGGCACTTTGAAATTGCGAATCATGAAACTCAGGAATCGGCCCGCGCCTTCGTCGCCTTCGAGTTCTTCACGCGTTTGCCAGGCGCCGTCCACTTCGGCCACGGCTTTGTCGCCTTTGAGATAAATCTGGGTGAAGTTGTCGCCGAAGCTGGTGGTGAAGTAAGTGATTCCGTCCTTGCCCGTCTTGCCTTCGGAGGGCCCGGGTTTGAACTGGGCGCTTTCGGGCACCACGGTGGTGGTCTTCCAGCTGTAGTTTGGCTTCTCACCGAGTTTTTTGGCGGCGGCGATAACCACATCCTTCGGGGACGAGTCGGCGGCAATGAGTGATGTCGCGAGCAGAATCGTGGAAGTGAACAAGATGGTAGTTTTCATGGACGGTCAGCGGTTGATGGTTGTCATCGTGAACGAAGGGCAGGGTAGATTCGTCCGCCGTCTGTGGGCAAGCCGGGAGACATGGACGATTATGGCTCGACCAGTACGGGTGTTCCCACCGTAACGAGTTTGATCAGATACTCGGCATTCCAGTTGGCGAGGCGGAAACAGCCGTGGGATTCGGTGCGGCCTACCTGTTCAGGGCTGGGCGTGCCATGCATGCCGTAACCGGGACGGTCGAGGCTGATCCACGCCGTGCCGACGGGATTATTCGGACCGGGCGGCAGGATGAGTTTGGTTTTCAACTGGCGCGCTTCCTCCGATTCGGGAAACACCTCCGGATTGAAGGTGTAGTCGGGATTCGGTGCGATGGCGGTGACGTGCAACTCGCCCACCGGGCGTTTCTCAAACTTCGCGGCGATGCTGCACGGAAAGTGTGCCAGCAAATTTGTATTCGCATCGAAGGCTTGCAGCCGGCGCTCGGCCAGACGGATGACGATGAACGCGGCTTTCGCCGGAGGTGATGGATATTCGACGTCGGGGATTTGGATTTCGGCTCCGACTGCGACGTTGGTCCAGTTCACGGCGGGGTTCAACCGGCGAATCCAATTGGGGGAAGCATGGCCGCGCTCGGCGACAAGTTCGAGCAGGGTCTCGTAGTCAAGCGCGGTCTGTTGCGATTTGCCGAGCCAGGTCTTGCTCAACGGCTGGAGGCGCGCGAGGTCATTGCTGGTGATCGTGAGAGTGACAAGCGGAGGAGAAACCAGACTAAGGGCCGTGCGCGTTGGTGCATCGAGTTCGCCCGTGGTTGTGAGATTATTCGCCCGCTGAAAAGCGGTCAGGGCGGCGCGAGTTTGCGAACCGCTCACGCCATCAATTGAACCCGAAGAAATGACGAGTCGCGCCAATGCGATTTGGGCTTCAAGCGTATCGCGAGGTGGGCGCGGGAAAGTTCCGGTGTTGGTCGTTAGCGCGGAGGGGACGGGCTTGGGCAAAACTTCCAGTTTTGGCGCGGGCTTGGATGCCGGAGCGATTGATACGTTGTTGGTGGGGGCCGGTGGCGTGACGACGATCACGTTTGTGGCCGGAGCCGGCTTTGGTTGAGGCGCTGGTTTCGCGATTGCATTCGAGCGCGGCGGAGCAGGGGAAGGTTGTACGACCGGCAAAACGGAGGTCCGTGCCGGTTGCGCGGCTTTTTGCTTTTTTTCTTGGTGCCACCAGAACCAGAGGCCGGTGCCGATGATCAGCAACACCAACAGCAGGAGAAATCTTCCGCTGCGACGGCGACGTGAGGCGGGCAGGCGATAATGCGGGCGCGGCACGGCGGGATTTAGCCAGATTGCGTGTCGGACTGCCAGTCCGAGAGTAAGATTGAGATGATAATTGTGATTAGCAGAACCAGTTGTGCTCCCCGGTGAATCCTTGGGCGCACGTTCAGGCAGGGACTGGGTTGTGAGAATTCAGGTGTCGGCTAAAGTGTCACCAGACAATTACGGTTGGTACGGTGTTGGTTGATCTTAGCGGAGTCAGACGGGCTGTGCGAGGTGGGGCGGTGTGGAGTCTGGGGGGATGACATGCCGCCCTGCCGAGCCCAAAACCAGTAGAGAGGAGCAACCGGCCGGCAGACCAGCGAAGTCTTCGGGTTTCCACTTCCTATTTTCCAGCGCGCTCCAGCGCTTCAATCACCATTCCGGGAGTCGGTGTTTCTGGCAGAACGATGGCAGGCAGATTGGGATCGCGCGGGAAAACCAAAACCAACGGAACACCGGCCCGCTCGTAGCGGTTCAATTCATCGGCAATTTCCGGCGGGTAAAGCGAGTGATCGGCCAGCAGCGCCACGGCGCCGACTTCCGTTGCCTTGGCCCGAACCGACTCGGATTGCAAAACCGGTTTCACCACCGCGTTGCAGGTCGGACACCAGTTGGCGGTAAAGTCCACCAACACCGGATGGCCGGCGGCGCGCGCCTGGGCGACCGCCTCACGGCTCCACGGTTGCCAATCGTAGCCTTTGGGCGGCGTGGCAATGAATTTGGTTGCAGCGGCGCCGGCCTTCACCGGTTCGCGCCAGTGAAGCTGGCCTTCGAGCACAAAGAAATAGCCGCCGCCCAAGATCAGCAGTGCGGCCATGCTTCCCTTGATGCGCGCACTGAAACCAAAGACCCACGCGGCGACGGCGACAAGCACGAGAAACACCGCCAGCCACATCGTTCGTGAACCGTAAAAGGGCTCGGCCAGACTCAGCAGCCAGACGGCGGTGAGCAGCATGGGAAAACCCATGGCGACTTTGAATCGTTCCATCCACACGCCGGGTTTCGGGAGAAACTTAAGCCAGGCGGGTTGGTAACTGAGCAGGACATACGGTGCGGCAAGGCCTGCGCCCACGGTGAGAAAAATAGCCACGACAACAGCCGCGGGCTGAGGAGTGAAGGCAAACCCCAGCGCCTGGCCAAGCATCGGTGCCGTGCAAGGCGTGGCGAGAACCGTCGCCAGCAAGCCGTTGAAGAACGCGCCGCTCGCGCCACCGCGAGCAGCAACTACACCGGCCGTACTCATGAGTTGTCCGCCGAGCGTGACCTCGAACACGCCAAACAGATTGAGCGCGATCAGGGTGACCAGCACCGTCAGGGTGATGATGAAGTAGGGGTTGCTGAATTGGATGCCCCAGCCGGCGCGATGCCCTGCTGCCTTGATGCCGATGACGAGCACGGCCAGCGCGAGAAAAGAAACGAGAACCCCGGCGGCGTAGAGCAGTCCGAGCGTGCGCACGCGCGCCGGCGATTCTTTCGCTTGATTGACGAAGCCGAGAATCTTCAACGCAATGACCGGCAGCACGCAGGGCATGATGTTTAGAATCAAGCCGCCGATAAACGCGTAGAGGAGCATGAGGCCCAACGATTGCGATGACTTTGTCTCCGACGCCGGTGAGACTGCGTTTGGCGAGTCGCTGATGGTGATCTTGACCGCGAACGCCGACAACTGATCGCCGGTCTTGTTGATCAGCAATCCGCGGATTTCCTTTGGCCAGTTGCCTTCAAACAACTTCTTCACGGTGACGCGCAACTTCACCTGGCCATCCGCACTGGGGAGAATTTCGCTGGTAGTTGCTACCTCAAAGATGTCGCCGGCTTCGGGGTAGAAATCCACCTTGTCTGTCTTGCCCGTGACGTTCCATTCCAGAATTGCGGGGCGCGTGTTTTCGTCGGTTGGTTTCTCCCACGTGGCGCGAACCCCCAGCGTGCTGCTGTCCTTTGGCAATTTGGCTTTGGCTGCTTCAATGAGCGTAGCGTCGGAAGAAGGTCGTGACGATGCGGCGATCTCAAGCGCAGCCGAAACGATCTTGTTGCCGGGCACGCAGACTTTTTCGCATTCGAGCCAGGAGACCTTGGCTTTCAGTTCCAGCGGGCCAGGCTTCAGCTCGTTCGCCAGCTTCAACGGCACGAGCAACATGGCTTCCTCGTGATAGACATAGGTGACGAGTCCTTCCACGACGTACTTCTCGGGGACGGGCCATTGGATGTCGCCGGCGGTGACACCAGTGGGCAGTTGCCATTCGATCTTGGTCGGCCCGCCGGAATCGCCGCCGTTGCGCCAGTAGGTGTGCCAGCCGGGGTCCATTTGGAGTCGCACTGCGGCCAGCACGATGTCGCCCGGCTTGGCGTCCGTGGCGGAAAGTAACAGCGAAACGCGCGTGTGCGCGGCATTCGCGGTGCCGAGCAGCGCGATAACCAGGAACAGACCGACCGCAACAATGCGTTTCACTCGGGTATAGATGCCAGAAGCCATCAGATGTTTGAACAAATTTGTTTTTAAGAGTTGGTCGCGCCGGCGGTTTGCCAATTACAGCCGAAATGCTTATTCTGCGGGTAATGTCCTCGGCCCAGGTCATCTCGTGGAAATGGTTGCGCAGCGGTGACGAGGCATTTCCGGCGATGCTCACCGCAATCGAGGGGGCGCTTTCCTCGGTTCAACTCGAGACCTATATCTTTGCTAACGACGAACTGGGCCGGCGGTTTCGTGATGCTCTCGCCCGCGTTGCCCAACGGGGCGTCAGCGTCCGCGTGCTGGTGGATGCGATTGGTTCGTTGGGCTTGTCCGACGAATTTTGGTCGCCGTTGCGGGCGGCGGGAGGGCAGGTGCGGGTATTCAATCCGCTGGCTTTGAAGCGTGCGGCCATTCGCAATCATCGCAAACTCCTGGTATGCGACGGGCGCGTGGCTTTCATTGGCGGCTTCAACATCGCCAAGGACTACGAGGGCGACGGCATAACTCGCGGCTGGCGTGATCTGGGATTGCGCCTCGAAGGACCGCTGATAACGGAACTGGCCGCTTCCTTTGAAGCCATGTTCGGGTTGGCCGAGTTCCGGCACAAGTTGCTGGCGCGATTGTGGCGGGCGCAACTCAAGCGGACCATCGTGTCCGAGGACGAAGAGCTGCTGCTGGGTGGACCGGGCCGCGGCGTGAATCCCATCCGCCGCGCCTTGCATCACGACCTGGTCCGCGCCCGTGACGTGCAAATCATCGAGGCTTACTTCCTGCCGACCTGGCGCATTCGCCGCAGTCTGGGGCGCGTGGCGCAACGCGGTGGTTCGGCCCGTCTGATTCTCGCGGGCAAATCCGATGTGGCGCTGTCACAACTCGCCGGGCGGAGCGTGTATCGGCGATTGCTGAAGACCGGCGTGGCCATTCATGAGTACGAACCGCAGGTGTTGCACGCGAAGCTGCTCATCCTGGACGACGCGGTGTACGTCGGTTCGGCGAACCTGGATCCGCGCAGTCTCAGCATCAACTACGAATTGATGGTCCGGTTTTCCAATCCGCAGCTGGCGGGCGAAGCGCGCGAACTGTTTGCCGAAGCGCTCCAACACAGCCGCCAGATTGACTTCGAGACGTGGAAACGATCCCGCAGTTTCTGGACGCGGCTCAAGGAGCGCTGGGCTTACTTCGTGCTCGCGCGGGTGGACCCGCACGTGGCGCGCTGGCAATGGCAGTCTTTGCCGGACTGAGCGCCAGTTTCTACCGGGTTAGCGCGAACAGATAACGCTGCACGCGGGCGGCGTCATCCGGCTGGTTCTGTTCCATGTAGATCTGTTCCAGATTGCCGCACATGCGGGCGAGAATACGCCGCGCCGACATGGGCTGGAGGTATTCGTCGCGCACCTCGTGCTTGCAGCGGTTCAGGTGCTCGATGCAGTCGTTGCGGGTGAGCAGTTTTCCCAGGTTGAACGCGTCAACGTAGGTTTCTTCGCTCGCCGTGACGTAGCGGCAGACCGAATGTCCCGGCAGGCCGACGCCGCTGACCGGCAGGCCGAGCCGGCGGGTGAGCAGAATGTAAATGATGCAAAGGCTGACCGGATTGCCGGTGCGGCGGTCCAGCACGCGGTTGAGGAAGCTGTTCTCCGGGTCGTAATAATTCTCCATGTTGCCCGTGAAACCGAGCTTGCCGAAGATGAACTCGTTCACGCGCTCCAGCAGGCGTTGCTGTTGGTCGCCTTCCGCCAGGAATTCGCGCAACTGGCCGGCAAAGTCGTCGAGCACGGCGCTGTAGGCGGCGGTGTTGATTTCCGGATACTGGGTCCGGGCCAGGAGCATGGCGCCTTTCTCGAGATCAATCTTGTCCTCATCCTGCAGGCACAGCGCCATGAAGCGCGTATCGGCCATTTCGCGGTCGAAATGGCGCACGATGTCCTGCGCGTGCTTGCGCACCATCGGATCGCTGCTGAGCTGGCAGGGCTTGAGCCAGATCTGCGTGTCACTGCCCAGCGAAATGATTTTCTCCCGCACGGCTTCGTAAACGACGGGATCTTCGTCCGATAAAAGTTTGATCAATGCCGCCTGCTGCTGCGCCTGCAGCGGCATCCCCGGTATATTTGCGACTGTGGTTTGCATGTAATTGTCTGCCACCACTAAACCGCACAAAGGCCAAACCAACAATTCAGTATGGGGCGGAATTTGCCCCCGGGGAAAACGGGGACCTTGTAGGGTCAACTTGTTTCTCGCGCTCGATTGCCTGGAGCGTGCTTTCGATCAACGCCCGCTGCTCCTCGCGTTGTTCGGCGCGGACGCGGGACGCATCGAACAACGCCGTCCCGGCGGCCAGGGCGGTCAACACGAAGCAGACCAGCCAATAACAGATAAGCATGACGCCGGACACGCGCTTCTCGACCACCGTCAATCCCAACACCAGCATGACCATGGCGGCGAACAAACAGAAAGCGCCGAACCAGCGGCGACGGGTTTTGGCGTTGGCGGTCACGTCGGCAGGATAAAGGGTGGCAGAAAATTGGCAACGCCCGGGGAAAGCGAACAGTTCCAAGGCCACGACATCGAAGCCAACCGTGGTCAGTTACGACTAAAAACTGAGCGCGAGTTGTGCGGGGCGCACTGGCCCTCCGAATCTGCTGACCCCGCCTGCGGCTCACAATCGTTTGCAGTCTATTGCTAGATTAGCGAACCAACCGCCTCTGAGGCGGGGCAATGACTCAAGTAACAAGCCCGCACAACTTGTTGGAAATGAACGGTGCATTTCTTGTTACTTACGAGGCGACTGATAACTCTTCATCATGAGAATGGAAATGCTCCAATAAAATCGAGTGGAGCGTTCGGATTAACCCTCACCTTCGACGGTGCAAACTCAACACAGTAAAAAACAATCATCGTCGTTGCTCGATCTACTCCGGCAGTCCTCGCAGCCTGAATGACCGCTGGCGCAAAAGATTCCCAACTCGAAAACCCACGAACTAAAGCTTCGATAGAAGTGGGAGTGCTCTCAACGACGCCTTCCCGAACAGCGCGATCATTGATTATGAATCCAAAGTCCTTCTCAAACTGCTTACTCAGATTCATGTAATGATCAAACTGAACATCGTCTGCAAAGTTCCCGACCCAGATGGAAACCATGCCCCCGATTTCAAATGCGCTTTGGCTTATCATTGGAGTGGACGAGTCGCCTAACCGTATATTGAACTTCGCGTTTGCAGCCTAGCAAATTTCATGAATTCGACACTATTCACGGCCTAAGGGCTTGGTTAGCCAGTAGTTCGTTCACAAGTGAGTCCCAAACCTTGCCAGACAAAGGCGGCGAAGTGGCTACTATTCGGTGTTGCTCACAACTTCGCCGCGACAAACTTCTCCAGCTTCATCGCATCCGCGTTGAACAATCGGATGCCTTCGGAAGTTTTCTCCGTGGCCATCTGGTTTTCGTTGAGCAGCCAGCGGAATTTCTTTTCGTCGAGCACCAGCTTCTCAATCGGGTTTTGCTTCGCGATTTCCGGACTCAACTTGCGCACGATGGGCGCGGTGCTGCTCTTGAGTTCCCCCAGCAATTGCGGGCTGATGGTGAGCAGGTCGCACCCGGCCAACTCCAGGATTTCGCCGGCGTTGCGGAAGCTCGCGCCCATGACCTCGGTCGCGTGACCAAACTTTTTGTAGTAGGCGTAAATCTCTTTCACGGACAGCACGCCCGGATCTTCCGCCGGGGCAAAATCCTTGCCCGCGCTTTTCTTGAACCAATCGAGAATGCGGCCCACGAACGGCGAGATGAGTTTGGCCTTGGCCTCGGCGCAGGCGACGGCCTGGGCGAGCGAGAAGAGCAGGGTGAGGTTGCAATTGATGCCTTCCTTCTGAAGCACTTCGCACGCGCGGATGCCTTCCCACGACGACGCGATCTTGATCAGGATGCGTTCGCGCGGGATGCCTTGCTTCTGATACAGCGCGATGAAGTGCCGGCCTTTGGCAATGAGCGCTTCCGTGTCGAACGAGAGGTTGGCATCGGTCTCGGTGGAAACGCGGCCTGGTACAATTTTCAAAATCTCGCAACCAAAGGCGATGAGCAAGTTGTCGAGCACCGTGTTCAACAGCGCCTTGCCACTGGCGCCGGATTGTCGGCCCTCGGCGATGGCCTTGTCCACGAGCCATTGGTATTCGGGCATCTGCGCAGCTTTGAAGATGAGCGAGGGATTCGTGGTGGCGTCCTGTGGCGCGTATTGCTTGAGTGTGGCGAAGTCGCCGGTGTCGGCGACGACGGTGGTGAACTGCTTCAGTTGGTCAAGTTGGCTGGTGTTACTCATACGCCTCACAGCATAGCGGAATAGGGGCAAAAGTCATCTTCCAGATGCTGAACAATGTGGGGAGCGCGACTGGGTGACTGCTCTAACAACAGAAATGTCCAAACTTTGAGCAGCATTGAGTGAATCATAGCGTCAGTAACCCACCAGCTTGCTGCGGCTGGGCTTCAACACAACCGCGCTCCAGCAGCGTGCATTTGAACTTTAGACTTCAGCCTCGCGGCTTTAGACTCCGCGGCAATGAACAGCGCAATCATCGTCGCTGCCGGCAAAGGTACGCGGATGGGCCCGGGCGTGGACAAGCTTTTCCTCGATGTCGCGGGCTGTCCCGTCGTGGCGCACACTTGGAAGCGTTTCAATGATGCGGAGTGCATTGATGAAATCGTGCTGGTCGTGCGCGACGGGATGCAATCCGCCTTTGCCGAACTCGCGAAGCAATTTCAGCTCACCAAGGTGCATCGGTTTGTGACTGGCGGTGCCGAGCGGCAGGATTCGGTGTGGAACGGATTGCACGCCCTGTTGCCGCAGGCCGAAATCGTGGCGATCCAGGACGGGGCACGACCTTGTACGACGGGGAAGTTGATCGCCGAAACGATTCAAGTGGCGCGAGAAACCGGCGCGGCCGTCGCCGGTCAGCCGGTGACGGACACGATCAAGGAAACCGCCGACGGCAAAACCATTGCCCGAAATGTTGATCGTTCAAAACTTTGGGCGGTGCAAACTCCCCAGACCTTCCGCGTGGAGGTCATCCGCCGTGCGCTAGCCGAGGTGCGTTCGCGCAAGCTGCACGTCACCGACGACACCGCGGCGTGCGAGTTGATTGGCCAGCCGGTGCGCCTGGTGGCGAGCGCGTCGCCGAATCCCAAGGTGACTTTGCCCGCCGACTTGCCGTACGTGGAATTGTTATTGGCGCAAATGTAGAAGCTCCAAACCAGTGGCGATGTTTGCCCTGGTGTTGGGCTGTTGGAATTTCTCGCGAGTTTGGATGTTGGTGCTTGGATTTTCTCAACCCCTTCGTTACAACACGCCCGGCTCATGCGAATCCCTAACCCAGATAAGAAGCTGGATATGCACAGCGAGGAGTTTCTGCACTCGCTGATGCGCAAACAACTCAAGCTGTCCATCGCCTGCGCGCTCGCGTTTCTCCTCGTGCTGCTGGGGCTGCCGCTGGCGAATTACTTCGCGCCGGAACTGATGGCGACGCGCATCATGGGCTTCACGGTGACCTGGTTCCTGTTGGGCATCGGCTTCTTCCCGGCCGTGTGGTGCATCTCGTTCTACTTCATTCGACGCTCGATTGCTCTTGAAGAAGAGGAAGTGGCAGAGGTGGCGGAGGGGAAAAACGAGAGTGGGAAAGTGGGAAAGTGAGAAAGTGGGTATGGCTGCCAAGCAAAAGATTGTTCATCACTGGCAATTGGAAGTTTTTCAATTGGCGCGTGAAACGGCACAGAGATTCTTTCAGCTCTCGAAACGATTCCCCAAGGAGGAAGTTTACTCATTGACCGATCAGGGACGACGGGCTTCGCGGGCAGTCAGCGCGATGATTGCCGAAGCCTGGCGCCGCAGAAAATATGAAGCGGCGTTCGTCAATAAGCTAAATGAGGCGGAAGGTGAAGCCGCCGAGACGCAGGTTTGGGTCATGCACGCCGTGGACTGCGAATACCTGAGCAAAGCCGAAGGTCGCGAGTTGCATCGGTTGTGTGATCGCATCCTTGGGAAGCTGGTGAACATGGGCAACCGTCCCGAAGTTTGGCTGCTCAAGAGAACATTAGCCAATTAGCCAAATGAAATCGAAAGCGAGCAGATGGCACAGCGGGCAGGTTAGATCCAACTCACGCGCGGACGGCTCAATCTCTCACCGTCCCACTTTCTCACTTTCCCACCTTCAAATCAGAAGAGCATGACCCCTATCCTCGCCACCATCGACCCCTACATCCTCGCGTTCAGCGCCGTGACGGTCTTCGCGACGATTTTCATGGGCTTCTGGTCGGCGCGAAAATCCAAAACGGCCAGCGACTTCTTCGTCGCCGGCCGCAGTGTGAGCGTGGGCTGGAACGCCAGCGCCATTTCCGGCGAATACCTCAGCGCCGCCAGCTTCATGGGCATCGCCGGCATGGTGATGTCGAGCGGTTACGATGCGCTGTGGTATCCGGTGTGTTATGCGTGCGGCTATCTGTTTTTGCTGCTGTTCATCGCCGGACCGCTGCGACGCTTTGGGGCTTACACGATTCCCGATTTCGCCGAGGGCCGGTTCGACTCGCCGCTGTTCCGCAAGATCGCCGTGTGCTTCGTGCTGTTCATCGGCTTTTTCTACACGATGCCGCAGATGAAAGGCGCGGGGACGACGCTGGCCTACATCTTTCCGGGTCTGCCGTATTGGGCGGGCGTGGTGCTGGTGGGCGCGGTCATCACGCTCAACGTCGCGCTCGGCGGCATGAAAGGCATCACGCTGGTGCAAGCCTTCCAATACTGGGCCAAGATGTTCGCCATCTCCGTGCCCATCTTCGTGCTCATGGCGGTGTATGGGCATTAT
The DNA here is from genome assembly GCA_044225555.1 of Limisphaerales bacterium. Taxonomy (GTDB): domain Bacteria; phylum Verrucomicrobiota; class Verrucomicrobiia; order Limisphaerales; family JADLHS01; genus JADLHS01. The sequence goes on from JBGAIM010000006.1 coordinate 189,807, forward strand.
GGGAGACAACTCGGGGCGAATGGGGGAAACATTCAACATTCAACATTCAACGCCGAACATCGAATGGTGGCGACGAGCGGAGTCGGCAACTTGGGCGTTGAGAGTTCAATGTTGAATGTTGAGCGTTCCCCTCTTCCCGAAAAAGCCCCCGCCGATTCCACCTGGCTTTCCCCCTTCGGCCCGCTCACGACCAAAGCCGCCAAGGCCGCCGCCAATGCGAAGGCCAAAGAGTCGGAGTCGCTTGAACTGCTAATGCCAGGTGATGCACGAGTGAAGATTGATCCGGCAAAATTTCCGAACGATTTCGTCGAGCAAATTTGGGAGATTCGCTACTCGAGTGAGCAGGATGAGATAAAAAACACGGCTACCCGCTGGGGACTGATGCGTATTTCCGAAACGTTACCCCGGCCCATGTGCCCTACTGCTGTGGCAATAAGCAAATACGTTAGCTTTCGCAAAGGACTCAGCAGTCTTTTCACGAATTACACCGAAAAAGCAGTGGCCCAAGCGGGAATTGACAACCTATTTACAACACAAGTTCCTGTGCCCTCCGTGCCAATGAATGCACGCACATTCTCGAAATACGTAGAGTCCGTGTTTCAGACAAACGATCTGACATTAGTCCATGTCAGCCGCGATGCAGTAGCGCTCGTGTTTAGCACGAACTTGACAAAATATTCGCCACAGTTTTCAAGTAGTCCTGACACGGCAAAAATATGGTTGGCGGAGCATGAGAAACCTTTGGCCCTCCTCTACACCTACTCGCTCATCATCGCGCTCGTCTGCGGCACGGCGGGATTGCCGCACATCCTCGTGCGCTTCTACACCAACCCCGACGGCGTCGCCGCCAAGCGCACCACCATGTGGGTGATGATTCTCATCGGCATCTTTTACGTCTTCCCACCCGTGTTCGGCGTGATGGGGCGCAACCTGTTCCCCGAGCTTTACAACGGCATCGGCGCGAAAGGCACGGACAAGATCGTCCTCGAACTTCCGCGCCTGCTGAACGACAAGTATGCGCCGCTCGGCTCGATCCTCTCCGGCATCACCTGCGCCGGCGCCTTCGCGGCGTTCATGAGCACGTTCAGCGGCTTGCTCGTCAGCATGACCGGCGCGATGGCCCACGACGTTTACGGTCGGATGTTGCGTCCGAAATCCACGCCGGAGCAGCGCATGAGAATGTTCAAGGTGTTTGCCGTGGTCATCGGCGCGATGGCGATGTTGCTGGGAAGTTTTGTGGAGGCATTGGAAATCAACTTCATGGTCGGGCAGGCGTTCGCCATCGCGGCGGCGAGTTATTTCCCGCTGCTGTTCATGGCCGTGTGGTGGCGCAAGCTCACGATGAAGGGTGCGGCCACGGGCATGTTGACCGGCGGCTTGAGCGCGGTGGTGGCGATTTCGATGACGAGTTTCAGCACTTTGGCGGCGGCGCCGGGCAAGTCGGGGGAGATGTTTGCCCTGTTCAAACCGCTAAACGATTTCTGGGCGCATCATCCGCTGTTGCGCATCCTCGCGGAACAACCGGCCATCTGGGCGGTGCCGCTGGCGATTGGCTTGATGATTGTCGTGTCCAAGTTGACGCAGCGGGAAGTACCGTCGGACATCCGGATGAAGATGCTGGTGTTGCACGCGCCGGAGAAGCTGGGCCTGAAACAGGAATACATTCAGGAACATCAAACTGGTGGGCATTGAACGCGCTCGTGCCACCCGCGGTTGAATTTCTTGCTGACTTTCCGGTCAGAATTGCTACACGGTGACCAAGACAATGAAAAAAACAATTCGCTCACTCGGACTTTTGGCTGTGATTTCAACCCTCGCCGGCTGCGCCGTCAGCATTGGCTCCCGCAGCCAATCCACCCCGGCGCCGGAAGTGAAAGTGGTCTATGTGACCAACATTGTTTCCGCCGCCACAAGCGCGCCGGTGGTGGCTAGCGTCCCATCCGGGCCGCATACAAACTTCGCCATCATTCCGGTATCCCGTACCGGTGGGTCCACCAACCGCCAAGCGCAGGTGTTGCAGCGCGCCAAGGACAATCCCGGACCGTGCGATGTCGTCTTCATTGGCGACTCGATCACCCAGGGCTGGGAAGGGCCGGGCAAAAATGTCTGGACCAATTACTACGGCCAGCGCAAGTGTCTGAACTTCGGCGTAGGCGGCGACCGCACCGAGCATGTGCTGTGGCGCTTCGAGCAAGGACAATTGGACGGTCTCAAACCCAAGGCGGCCGTGCTGATGATCGGCACCAACAATTCGAACAACAACCGCGACGGGACCGAGCAGTACACCACCAGCGACATCCTCGAAGGGGTGCAAGCCATCGTGAAGCAGATTCGCGAGCGCCTGCCGGACACAAAGCTCATCCTCATGGACATCTTTCCCCGCGGCAAAACCTTCAGTGCCCAGCGCGGGAAACTGCTCCAGATAAATCAAGCCTTGGAGAAGCTGGCCGATGGCAAGACGGTTTTCTATGTGGACATCGGTTCGCAGTTGATCGAGGCCGACGGCAGCATTTCCACCGACATGATGCGTGATGCCTTGCACCCGGGCGAAAAGGGATACGAAATTTGGGCCGCCGCCATCGAGCCGAAGCTCAAGGAATTTCTCGCGCAGTGATCGTGCCGGATTCGCCCGGATTTACCTTAACGCCCTGCGAACACTTCCGCTACAGAATCGCGGAGGGCTGATATCATCTGCTTCACTTGCCTTGCGGTGGTGCAATAGGGCGGCATCAGCACGATGACGTTGCCGATCGGGCGCGTCAGTACGCCACGCCGGGCCATGGCCTCGCAAACCCGAATGCCGGCTCGCTCGCGCAGAGCAAATGGCTCGCGCGTGCGCCAGTTGCGGACCAATTCTACTCCCGCGATCAACCCGACCTGTCGGAGGTCGCCAACGTTTGGGAGCGACCAAAGTGATTCGAGTTCCTTGGCAAACGCCTGCTCCAACTGCGCGCGGGTTTGAAGAGATTGCTGACTCTGCAAGATTTCCAGGCTTGCCAACGCGGCTGATGCACCGAGTTGATTGCCGGTGAAGCTGTGGCCGTGGAAGAAAGTTTTGAACTCGTGATACTCGCCGAGAAACGCGTCGAATACTTTCTGCGTGGTGAGCGTTGCAGCCATGGGCAGATAGCCGCCCGTCAGGCCCTTGGCAAGACAGAGGAAGTCGGGTTGGACAGATTCGTGATGCGAGGCGAAGAGTGATGCAGGGGAGAAAGGATGAAAGGGGGCAGGGGTGAGATTTGCCGTTTCCCCCTTTCTCCCTTTCTCCCTTTCCCCACTGCCATTCCTCCCAAACCCCGTCATCACCTCATCCGCGATTAGCATTGCACCATGCCGGCGCGCAATGTCTGTCACGCGCTTCAACCAACCGGCAGGCTGGGGGATCATTCCCGCCGCGCCTTGCATCAGGGGTTCGAAGACAAAGGCGGCGTAGGGATTGCCGCGTTTCTTCCGGGCTGAAAACTTTTGTTCCACTTTGCCAACGCATTCCCAGTTGCACTTCCGATATTCGCGGGCGTCGGCGCGCTCCGGTTTCGCTCGGTTGAAGGCGCAGCGGTAGCAATACGGCGACATGACTTTGTCCGTTGGGAAAAGCATTCCAGCATACGCCTTGTGAAACAGGTCAATGTGGCCGAGCGAAACCGCGCCGATGGTGTCGCCGTGGTAGGCGCCGTCGAGGGAAAGGAAACGAGGCTTGGACTTCGCTCCGCGAGTGCGGCGGGCGAATTCGTAGGCGAGCTTGAGCGCGACTTCAAGGGCGGTCGAGCCGTCGTCGCTGAAGAAAACCTTCTCCAATTTACGATTACCGAATTTCGATTTACGCGTTGCACCGGTCTTTCGGTCGTAAATCGTGAATCGTGAATCGTAAATCCGGTTTGCGGCGTTGACCAATTCTGCCGCCAGCAGGCTTGCAGGCTCGTTTGCCAAGCCGAGCGCGGAGCTGTGGGAGATCTTCTTCAACTGCCGGGTGAGGGCGGCATTGATTTTTGGATGTTGATGGCCGTGGAGGTTAGTCCAGATGGAAGAATTCGCATCGAGATACTTATTGCCATGAACATCCTGCAGCACCGCGCCTTGGCCGGAGGTGATGACAATCGGCTCACGCTGGAGCCAGTCGCGCATCTGGGTGAACGGATGCCAGACGTGGGCGTGGTCGAGTTGGGCGAGCGGGTGCATTTCGGATTTACGAATTACGCTTTACGATTTGGGACAACGCCGATACGAGCGCGCCAATGTCATTGCTGGAATGTGCGGCGGTGAGCGTGATGCGGAGTCGGGCCGAGCCGCGCGCGACGGTCGGATAGCGGATGGCGGGGACGAACAAGCCTTGGTCGCGGAGTTGGGTTGCCGCAGCGACGGCGGCGGATTCATCGCCGAGAATGAGCGGAACGATCGGGCTGGGAATTGCGCTGGTAGGGACGCGTTCCACCGCGCTCCCAATTTTTTCCGTCAGAGTAGGGGACGCGGTGGAACGCGTCCCTGCCGATAATTGTTCGGCGCGTTTCCACAGAAGGTCGCTTCGAGACTGGCCTTCGCTGGATTGAACGAGCTTGATGGCCGCAGTCGCAGCCGAAGCGGCCGCAGGCACAGGCGCGGTGCTGAAGATGAAGCTGCGGGCGCGGTTGACCAGAAAGTCCACCAGCGGGCGGCTGCCGCAAATGTAGCCACCACTCGCACCGAGCGCCTTGCCGAGCGTGCCCATCTGGATTTCGATGCGGTCGCTGACGCCGAGTTGTTCCGCGAGGCCGCGACGGTTCGCGCCGTAGAGCCCGGTGGCGTGGGCTTCGTCCACCATGAGCCAGGCGCCGTATTTTTCCTTGAGGGCTGAGATTTCCCGCAGCCGAGCAGCGTCACCGTCCATGCTGAAGATGGATTCAGTCACGATCAAAATGTTCCGAGTTTCAGGTTTCGAGTTCCGAGTTTTGTCCGCCCACTTCAGGATGTCTTCCAGATCATTCAGATCATTATGGGCGAAGACGCGGAGTTTTGCGCCGCTGAGCTTGGCGGCGTCCACGATGCTCGCGTGGACGAGTTTGTCCACGATGATGATGTCGTCTTTGCCGAGCAGCGCGGTGATCGTGCCAACGGCGGTGGCATAGCCGGTGGAGAAAGTCAGCGCGGCCTCAGTGCCTTTGAAGGCGGCAAGCGTTTCTTCGAGTTCGTGGAAGGGCGCAAGTGAGCCGCAGATCAGTCGAGATGCCCCGGCGCCGGCGCCGAATTCCATCACCGCCTTGCTGGCGGCTTCCTTTAGAGCCGGATGGTTGGCTAGGCCGAGGTAGTCGTTGGAGGAAAAGTTGATCAGCTCCCGTCCGCCAATGCGAATGCGCTGGCCTTGGGGCGAATCCACGCGACGTAGTTCGCGCAGCAGGCCCTGCTCGCGGATGGCTTCCAGTCTGGCTTTGAGTTCCTGGTCGAACGTTGACACGGCCAGAAGATTAGCCGCGTTCTCCCGAACGCAGCCACGAAAATCATCTCGGCGCGATGGCCCACTCGCCACCGATCATGCTTGCCGAGACTTCGCCGGAGAAATAAATGATGGCCTCGTGAATCTCCGAGCGCTTGCGGGTGAACGGAAGCGCGATCAGGTCGGCGAGCGCGTCCCGGTTCAACTCGCCAATCTGGCCGGCCAATCCCAGCGCGCGCGCGCCGTTCAACGTCGCCATGCGAACGATCTTGTGATCGGGCACGTTGAGGTGCGCGTTGGCGAAGACTTGCATTTCGCGGAAGAGATTCAGTTCCGGTTGGCTGCGGCGGGTGATGCGGACCGTGGCCAGACTGTCCGTGCCGAGGCAGAGATTGACCCCAGCATTGGTGAGGGCGCGATAGGGAAACCGCTGATGCTTGAAGTAATCGTGGCTGCGCGGGCAATGGACGACGCTGACGTTCTTTTGCGCGAGTAGCCGGGCGTCGCCGGGCGCGAGGTAATTCAGGTGAACGGCCAGCAGGTGGCGACCGAGCAGGCGTTGGCGCGCGAGGTGTTGGACCGGCGAAACGCCGTTGCAATCGCTCATGTCGCGTTCGTTGCGTTGCAGCCATTCGTACATTTCACCATGACCATGCTGGAACATCTCGAGTTCGGTGGCGGACTCCGCGACGTGGGTGCAAACGAGCAATTTTCGTTTGCGGGCGGCGGCGGCACTGCGACGGAGCAGCTTCGGTGTGGTGGAATATGGGGCGTGTGGCGAAAGGCCAGCCGTGCAGCGTTTGTGGCGGAGCGAATGAATCGTGCGCAACGCGTCGTTCAGGATGTGATCGGGGTTGCGTCGGCTGCGGACGCCGGTCATTTCGAGCAGCGACCAGACGCGCAAGGGAGTGGCGTCCCAGACTTCCGGCAGCAATTCCGGCACGGCTTCGATGTCGGCCACGGTGGTGGTGCCGGTGCGCAGCAACATTTTGGCGCCATCGAGCCAGGATTCGGCGAAGTCAGAGTAGGTCCACTGCGCTTTCTCGGTGGTGATGAGTTTGATCCAGTCGCAGAAACTTTCGCGTGGCGGGAACAACCCGGCCATGTGGGTGTAGTCCAGATGACAATGGGCATTAACCAGACCCGGCATCAGGATAGTTTCGCCCAGGTCACAGACCTCACCGGAAAACTCCGCGCGGATCGTGGGCCAGTCGCCGACCGCCGCGATGCGCGACCCGGAAACAACAACCGCGCCGTCCTCGATTGGCGGGCGCCAGACCGGAAAGACGACGCGGGAGCGGAGAATTTGCACGCGGTCTTCGGAGATCAGAGGCCGCGGTCCTTGAGCTTTTGCTTGGTCTTGGAAGCTTCGGAATGATGACGGGCCTTGGCCTTGTTGTGACGTTTGCGGATTTGCTGGGCGATTTTTTTGACGACGATGTCAATGGCCGCGTAGAGGTCCGCTTCCCGGTCTTCAGCAAACAGGTCCGGTCCACGCACGCTGATGCGCACGGAGCAGGAAAAGGCCCGCTCGGGAGCGCGCGTGTGATCGTGTTCGAGCGTCACGCGCGCATCAATGGCACGTTTGTCGAAGTGATCCAGTTTTTCAATCTTGGCAACGACGTGGTCCTCGATGGCCTTGGTGAGGGTCACACCGTGCGGGATGAGAATCAGTTTCATAATGTCATGATGCGCCCGCGTGCCGACAAAATCCAGTGAAAGAAATCTAAAGAAAGAAAAATTGAATCGGTGGAGCGGTTCGCCTTAAATCTGCGGGGTGGCAACAAAAGTCATCGCGGTCGCCAATCAGAAAGGCGGAGTCGGCAAAACCACCACGTCGGTGAACCTCGCGGCGTGCCTGGCGGCGTTGGGGCAGCGGATCCTGCTGTTTGATCTCGATCCCCAGGCGAACGCGACCAGTGGCGTCGGCGTGGAAAAGACCGAGGGCGGCAGCGCCTATCATCCGCTGCTGGGCGAAGGCAATCTGGCTGACAAAATCAAAACCACAGCCTACCAGCGGCTGTCGTTGATTCCCAGCGAGGTGGATTTATGCGGCGTGGATGTGGAGCTGGCCCGGGCGGAAAACCATTTGAAGAGATTGTCGCTGGCGCTTTCGCCCGTGCGGGATTCCGGGCAGTTCGATTTGATCCTCGTGGATTGTCCGCCTTCACTCGGCATCCTGACCCTGAATGCGTTTGCCGTGGCCGACAGCGTGTTGGTGCCGTTGCAGTGCGAATACTACGCGCTGGAAGGCATTTCGATGATGAACCGGGTGTTGATGCAACTTCGGGATGCGGGAGTGAATCCGCGCCTGGAGATTTTTGGCGTGGTGATGACGATGTTCGACGCGCGCACGAAGTTATCGAACGAAGTCGTGAGCGAGGTGCGCAATCTTCTGGGCGAGCGCGTGTTTGAGACGATGATCCCGCGCAGTACGAAACTGGCGGAAGCCCCCAGCTTCGGCAAGCCGATCATCCATTACGACAAGTACAGTGCCGGCGCGGCGGCTTACGAGGTATTGGCGCAGGAAGTTCTGAAGCGGTTGAATGCAAAGTCCGACGGGTCCGTCAATATCCCGGCCACCACTCCACGATGAAGACGCTATATCGTGCCGGAATTTGCGCATGGTTGCTCGCCGTCGTTCAGGGCTTTGCCGCCGACTGGCCGCAGTATCGCGGGCCGGTGGTGGATGGTTCGTCACCGGAAAAAATCCTGACGACTTGGCCGGCGGAAGGCCCCAAGGTGCTCTGGAAAGCGACATTGGGACCGAGCTTCGGGTCGTTTGCGGTCAGCGGAGGCAAGGCATTTTGTTTCATTCAACGCAGCGTGGGAGGCGAGGATCGGGAAGTTGCCATTGCGCTGGATGCGAACACGGGCAAGGAGCTTTGGGCGACGCCCCTGGGAAAGCCGACCTACGACAAACAGGGTGGTGATGGTCCACGCTCGACTCCGGCGGTGGATGGGAAACGGGTTTATGTGCTGGGTGCGTATCAAGTGTTGACGTGCCTGGACGCGGACACCGGGAAACAAATCTGGCAACATGATCTGGTGTCCGAGTTTGGTGGGAAAGTCATCAAGTGGAACAACGCGGCGTCGCCCATGATTGAAGGCGACTTGTTGTTTGTGAATGGTGGCGGGACTGGGCAGGCGTTGCTAGCGTTCAACAAGGTTGACGGCAAAGTGGTCTGGAAGGGCGAGGACGATTTGCCGACGCATTCTTCACCCGTGCCGACCTCGATTCACGGGGTGCGGCAAGTGATTTTTTATACGCAAAAAGGACTGGTATCGGTCCTGCCGCAAACGGGCAAAGTGCTCTGGCGTTACGCCTACCCGTTTCAAACCTCGGCGGCCGCTTCGCCGATTGTGTGGAGCAACATCGTTTACTGCTCGGAGGCGTATGGCATCGGCGCCGGCGCATGTCGGGTGACGAAAGCGGGCGACACGTTCACCGCGACGGAACTTTGGCGCAAGAAAGACTTGCCGAATCATTGGACGAGCCCGGTTTGCAAGGATGGTTATCTTTACGGCATCTATGGCGGTGGCAAGCAAAACGGCGCGCCGCTCAAGTGCATTGAGATTGCCACGGGCAAGGAGATGTGGTCGAAGGAGGGCTTCGGTGGAGGTGGCGCGACGATTCTGGTGGGCTGCAATGTGCTGGCGCAATGTGATCGTGGGCCGTTGGTTTTGGTGGCGGCGAAGCCGGACGCGTATAGTGAAATGGCGCGGGCGGAAACTTACGTGGGCCAATGCTGGACGATGCCGGTGATCAGCAATGGACGCATCTTCGCGCGGAATACCAAGGAAGGTTTCTGCCTGGATGTGGCCGGGAAGCAATGAGATTATTCTCCAAATCAGAATGCCTTTACAGTCCGGGCGGATTTCGTAAGCTCGCCGCGCTTTCGAATCATGCCCAAAGAAGTCACAGAGATGTTGATTGAGTCGGTGACCACCGAGTTGCCGGATACGAAAACCCTGCGTCTGAAATGGCCGGACGGACACAACCCGGATTTCAAAACCGGGCAGTTCATCACTGTTTACTGGCCGGACACGCCGACTTACAAACGGGCTTACTCGCTTTCCTCGTGCGCGCAGGACCGCGGTTATTACGAAGTCACGATCAAGCGCGAGGGCAAGATGGGCACGCGGATTGTGGATTGGGCCAAGGCCGGCGACAAACTGGCCGTGCTGCCGCCGGCCGGAAAATTCCTGCCGGTGTATGAGCCGAACAAGCACCTCATCTGTATTGCGGGTGGTTCCGGGGTGACGCCATTTCGCGGGTTTGTGCGCGAGGCGACCCAGCGTGAATTGGAGACCAAGATCACGGTGATTTACAGCGTGCGCACCACGAACGACATTATCTTCGAGCGCGAATTCCACGAGATGGCGGTGGAGAATCCGAACTTCAGTTTTTACGTCACTTGCACGCGTCTGCATCCGGAAGATCACTGGACCGGGCGGCGCGGTCGCATTGATGCTGCATGGGTGCGTGAGCGGATTCACGACCTGCCGAACGCGATCTTCTATGCCTGTGGCCCGAATCCGCTCGTCGAGTTCGCCGAGGAGATTGTTTTGCACGGATTGAATGTCCCCAAGGAGCAGATGAAGACCGAGAAGTGGGGATGACGGCGGAGTTCCAAATTCCGGGTTGATGGTTCCAAGCTTTGAGACTTGGAAGTTGCGGGCTTGAACTTGCAACCTTCAACCTTCAAGTTGTAAGCATGCTTAAGCGCACTTCACTTTACGCCGCCCATCAGAAGCTCGGCGGCAAGCTCATCGAGTTCGGTGGTTGGGAAATGCCCGTGCAATACACGTCCATCATGGACGAACATCAGGCCGTGCGCACGGCGGCGGGCATCTTCGACATTTCGCACATGGGCGAAGTGACGGTGAGTGGCAACGGCGCAGTGCAATATCTGAATCGGGTTCTCACCAACGATATTCGCAAACTGACGCCGGGGCAGGGCCAATACACCTTGATGTGCAATGGTCGTGGCGGCGTGATTGATGATCTCTACGCGTACTGCCTGTCCAACAGCGTTTATTTTCTCGTCATCAACGCGTCGCGCATTGATCCCGACATCGCCTGGTTGCACGCGCAGGCGGGGTTCGCCGGGAGCGCGGATGTTTCGGTCAGCGATGCGTCGCACAATTATGACGCGGTGGCGGTGCAGGGGCCGCGCGCTAAGGAGTTCATTGATCAGTGCATTCCCGGGGCTTCCACCTCCGCCATGCGCGTGGCCAAGATCACCGATTTGAAGAAGAACGAGATCGGGGGATTTCCGTTCGGCGGGGCGAACGTGATGATCTCACGAACGGGTTACACCGGGGAGGACGGATTTGAAATCGTCGGACGCAACGATTCGATCGCGAAAGTGTGGGATAAAATGCTCGAAGTGGGAAAGCCGTTCGGGATCAAACCGTGCGGCTTGGGTGCCCGGGATACGTTGCGCACGGAAGTTTGTTATCCGCTCTACGGTCATGAACTCGATGAAGCAACCACGCCCATCGAAGCCGGGCTGGGATTTTTTGTTTCGTTCGACAAGGGCGATTTTATCGGGCGCGCGGTCATGGCCGAACAGAAGGCGCAGGGAGTGAAAAAGAAATGCGTGGCGTTCAAGATGACGGAGAAGTGCGCTCCGCCACGACCGCAGTATCCCATCTGGGCGAATGGCAAGGCGGTGGGGCAGGTCGTCAGCGGCACGCAAAGTCCCTCGCTCGGCGTCGGCATTGGCATGGGCTACGTGCCGCCGGAGCTTGCGAAGGTCGGAACGGCGATCGAGGTCGAAGCGCGCGGCAAACGCGCGCCGGCACTCGTGGTGCCGAAGCCAATTTACAAGCGGAGTTGATGGTGCGGTGCTGCCCGCTCCCTTTTCCGCGTGCAATCGAAACAACGCCCTTGCCTTTGCGAGGTCGCGAACGCTATAAGGTCTGCCACCGTGAATCCCAAAACCGTTTTTTGCCTGGCTGGCTGCCAATTTCAGGTCGTGCGCCGGCTGGTTGATTCCACTTTTCGCCGCCGCCTTTTCCATCCGGGCTGGCTGGTGGCCATGCTGGTCAGCATGTTGGCCGTTGTCTCGAGCCCGGCGCAAAATCGCGTGTTGGAACTGGATGGCAACGGCAGTTACGTCGAGTTGCCCAACAACATTTTTCAGAATCTTACAGAGGCGACGGTGGAAGTCTGGGCCAAGTGGGATCGTTTTGGCAGTTACTCCCGCGTCTTTGAATTTGGTGCGAGCTGGCAGGCCATGAGCGTGTTCAATCAGGGCACCTCGTCTGATTTGCGCTTCAATCTTTATCCGCAGCGAGCGCAAAACAATCCCGCGCTGATGTATTACGCGCGCGCCAATAACGCACTGCGCCTCGGTGAGTGGATTCATATCGCGGCGGTGTCGGGGCCGGGAGGCATGAAGCTTTATCTCAACGGTGGCTTGGTCGCGACGCATACCAACGAAGCCTGCCTGGCCAATATCAAGACGGAGCAACTCAATTTGTTCGGGCGTGGTCTGGTGCGGAATCCTGATGATCGGGATTTTCTGGGCCAGATGGATGAAGTCCGCGTGTGGAATTATCGCCGGACGGACGAGCAAATTCGGGACAACATGAATCGCCGCCTCTCAGGGCGCGAGGAAGGACTCGTGGGCTTGTGGAATTTTGAGGATGGTCTGGCCACGGATGCTTCTCCGGGTGCGCACCATGGCAAACTGGTTGGCAAGGCGCGCGTGGTGACGCCGAGTTTGCCGGCGGGGTTGCAATTGATCGCGGCGGAACTGGTTCCGCCACCGCCGCAGGCGACATCCGTAGTCGCAAGTGTGCCTCCCCAAACAAACCGGGAAGTGCTGTACTGGTGGGCGGGCGGCGCCTTGACGTTGATTGTCGCGTTGCTTGCAGGGTTGGTCCTGAAGTTCCGACGACGAGGCTCCAATTTGGCCGCTCTCGCGGCTCCGACGCAGCCGGAGGCGATTGCGGGCCCCAATACCAAATCATTGAATGCCGGAGACGAACTGAAAGAACGCGCGCTGGCAGAGCTTACGGAATTTGCCAAGCAAAGCCTCGTGCAGGGACTTTACTCGCAACGCGAAGCGCTCCTGGAAGCGCAGAAGAAAGCACATCGCGAGCTGGCCGAAATGGAGGCGCGCTTGCTCGCACTCAATCTGCCCGAGCGAATCCTGGCTTATGAGAAACGCATTCTCGAACTGGAGCGGGAACTCGATGCTCGCTCTGGTGAACTGCGGGAGGTGACCAACGCCACCTTGTCGTTGTTGCGTCAGAAGGTGGAAGAAGAGCGACAACGCGAGCGGGCGATGAATCGGTTCAATTGAAACGAGTTGGTCCGGGCGGCGCCCTGAGCCAGGCGCAGCGAGAAGCAGTCTTCCAACTTTCAGCTTTCAAACTCCTGCATCCGCCGCCTAAGCTGCGGGATGGCATCCAAGGTGAGAGTCGCCGTTCTCGGCACCGGTTCGCTCGGCAAGGAACACGTCCGCATCTACGCGCAACTGGTCGCGTCCCGTCAGGCGGAACTGGTCGGCCTTTACGACACCAACCACGAGATCGCCCGCCACATCGCGTCCAAACATCATACGCACGCGCTGGGTTCGGTGGAGGATGCCATCGAGGACGCTGAAGCGATCAGCATCGTCACACCCACCGTCACACATTTTGAGCTGGCCAAAAAATGCCTCGAGCAGGGCAAACACGTGCTGATCGAGAAGCCCATGACTGACGATGCGGCGGAAGCCGCGGAACTCGTCCGGCTGGCACAGGAAAAGAATTGCGTGCTTCAGGTCGGGCATGTCGAACGGTTCAATCCGGTGTTCAACTATCTCGAAACCGTCGCTACCCAACCGCGCTTCATTGAAACGCATCGGCTCTCGCCTTATCCGGCGCGTAGCACGGACATCGGCGTGGTGCTCGATCTCATGATTCATGATCTCGATGTGGTGCTCGCGTTTGTAAAATCACCCGTAACCAGCGTGGATGCGGTGGGCATTCCCGTGTTAAGCAAGTCCGAAGACATCGCCAATGCGCGGCTGCGCTTCGCCAATGGCTGTGTGGCCAATCTCACCGTGAGCCGAATCAGTCCCGAACGGATGCGCAAGATCCGCGTCTTCAGCGGCCCGGAGAACACCTGTTACATCTCGCTCGATTATCGCGCGCAGGAAGGGTTCATCTACCGCATCGCGCGCGATGGCGAAGAGGAAAGTTCGTTGCTCAAGAAACTCCTGGCCTCGCGCGACTCCACGATCGTGAGCGAATTCGCTGGCAAACGCATCGTGCGCGAGCCGGTGCCGATTGCAAAAGACGAACCACTCAAGCTGGAGTTGCAACACTTTGTCGAGTGCGTGCGTGAGAAGTTGACCCCACGAGTCAGTGGCGAATCGGCGAAGGCGGCCTTGGATTTGGCGTTCGAGATCACGCGGCAGGTGCAGATGAGCAAGTAATATCGAATAGTCATGGCCGAATCAAAACCTACCCGCCGACCTTTAACTTCACGCAACACGAAGTGGGCGGCGACCCTGGCTGGTTGGCTGGCGAAACGACGCATTCAACCCAACGCGATTTCGGTGATGAGTCTCGTGTTCGCGAGCTCTGCAGGGCTGGCATTGATTGGCGCGGGCTCCGTCAGCGGGATGTGGAGAGGACTTTTGTTTTTACTCGCGGCAGGGCTAATTCAATTGCGACTGCTCTGTAATCTTCTCGATGGGATGGTGGCGGTGGAGGGCGGATTCAAAACGAAATCTGGCGAGATTTACAATGAACTGCCGGACCGGATTGCGGACGTGATGATTCTCGCAGGTGCGGGTTATGCACAACCCTCGTCGCCTTGGTTGCAAACGCTGGGCTGGATGGCGGCGGCATTGGCAGTGATCACGGCGTATGTGCGGGCGCTCGGTGCGTCAGTGGGGACACAACAGTATTTCCTTGGTCCGATGGCCAAGCCGCATCGTATGGCGACGCTAACGGTGGCGTGTGTGTTGATGGCGGCGTTGGGGTTCGTTCGCAAGCCGATTGATTTGATTCAACCCGCGTTGATCATCATTTGCCTGGGTTGTCTGGTGACGATTGCCCGTCGCGTTGTTCGCATTGTGCGGGAGTTGGAATCCAAATGAAGCCGCTTTCCTTTATGCTCATTGCGGGTGAGGCCAGCGGGGATTTGCTGGCGGCGGAACTAGTGGGCGAGTTGCGGCAGCAGGTGGTCGCTCGGTTACAGGACTCGACGTCCGATGTGCAACCGTTGCGAACCGCGCTCGCGCCGCGATTCTTTGGCGCCGGTGGGCCCAAAATGGCGGCGGCGGGGGTGGAACTGGCGTTTGATCTGACGCAGCACTCGGTGATTGGTTTTGCCGAGGTGCTCAAGAACCTCGGAAAGTTCCGACGGCTGTTTCGTCAGTTGCTGCGCCTGGCAATTGAACGACAGCCGGACGTGATCATGGGAGTGGACTACGGCGGATTCAATCTGCGGTTCGGCAGGGCGATCAAGAATTATGTCCGGAGGCATCACAGCCAGTTTGCTCCATGGAATCCAAAGTTGGTGCAATTTGTCTCGCCGCAGGTGTGGGCGTCGCGTCCGGCGAGGGCACAGACGTTGGCGGACAATTACGATCTGCTGCTGAGTATTTTCCCGTTCGAGAAGGAATGGTATGCGCGGCGGGTGCCGAAATTGCGCGTGGAGTTTGTGGGACATCCGATGATCGGGAGAATGCCGAACGCCGAGTGCGGAGTGCGGAGTGCGGAACCTAAACCGCAGTGTGTCGTGCTGTTGCCCGGGAGTCGGGCGGATGAGGTGCGGCGGCATTGGCCGGTGGTGGTGGGCGCCTTTGAATTATTGCGACGGGAATTACCGACGCTAAGCGGCAAGATGATTTTCCCGAACGAGGCCTTGGTTGAAGCCACGAAGAATTCCGGAATGCCCGCCGGATTGGAAATACAAGTTGGTGGGCTGGCTGAGGCGCTTGCACAAGCTGATCTGGCCATCGCCAAGTCCGGGACGATCACGATGGAATGCGCGGCGTTCGGCGTGCCGGCGGTGGTGTTCTACAAAACGTCCTGGCCGACCTACGCCATTGGCAAACAAATCGTGACGGTGAAATATGTCGCAATGCCGAACTTGCTGGCCGGCGAGGCGGTTTATCCGGAGTTCATTCAACATGCGGCCACGCCGGAGAATATTTCGCGCGCGGCGCTGGAATTGTTGCGCGATGAGGTGCGACGAAATGGGGTGAAGGCCAGGCTTGCCCAAGTCATCTCGTCGCTCGGTGGGCCGGGCGCGACGGGGCGGGCAGCGAAAGCCATCGTTCGTTTGTTGCCGTGAAAGACCTGAGTCCAACGTGGATCAAGGTGAAGGGGATTCTCTTCCTGCTGCTCGGTATCGCGGCAGCAACGTTGTTGATTCTGGAGCATCCAAGCTGGAAGGTTGCCGGCCTGCTTGCGCTGGCCATCTGGTGCTTCTGCCGGTTCTACTACTTCGCGTTCTATGTCATCGAAAAGTATGTGGACTCGAGCTTCAAGTTTTCCGGCCTTTGGTCGTTCTGCCGCTACCTGATGCGGAAACGGCCCAAACCGTGAGGCAGCCCTCCCAAAAGCCTTGTTTTGCGGCATCCGGTGTGCTGCAATCAGCCCCGATGCAGCAGTTGGTTCGCAGGTATGTCCGCTCGTCCAGACCCGCCTTTGCCGGTCTGATGGCGGCGATTGTCCTCGTGCTGGCGTTGTTTGCGTCGAGTGAGAAGCTTCATCTCACGGTTCACCAGAACTCGGATGCTCCGCATCATCTGCCGTGCGCGGTTTGTTCCTTTGCGCAGGGGCAGCTCGAGATCCCGGTGGCGACTGTGTCTGAAGTCTTTGCCGCTTTGTCCCTCTCATGGACAATTCCTTCCCTGCAAACCGCATTGCCGCCGGAGATTGATTTCTCGGTCGCGTCGAGCCGCGGTCCGCCCCTTTCCGTTTCTTCCCTGTAATTCGTTGTTCGTTGTCGTTGGTCCGGCCCGTGTGGGCTGGAGCCTGTTCAAACCTTTAATTGGCGTGCCCATTGGTGTGGTCACGCCGTGATGAACCGTGGAAGAAATGCTATGAAATTAAATTTGGTGAAGTGGTTGAGTGTGATGGGAGCGGTGGTCGTGAGTGCGGCCTCGGCGCAAGAAACAAATGAAGTGGAGCAGTTGAAGCGCGAGTTGCGCGAGATGCGCGAGCAGATGCGGCGCATGGAGCAGAAACTCGAAACGATCGAGCAAAAACCGCCGGTGGCGGCGGTCGCTCCGGCGGAGAAACCGGTGGCAGTTGCCCCACCTGTTGAATCGCCAGCGTCCAGCGTTACCAAGCCGTGGTCGCCGAGCGATCCGATTCGTGTCGGCAAGGGCGGCACCTATGCGGAGATCGGTCTGGTTGGGACCTTCGCGGCGGGTGGTTCGACGGCGAAGGACATCCAGGGTGGCACGCAATTGGGCGGGCACGATCCGAACCAAAACGGCTTCACGGTTCAGGGCGTGGAGATGAACTTGCAGGGCGCCGTGGATCCGTATTTCCGCGCCAATGCCAACATCCTGTTCTCGATTGATGCGGAAGGGGAATCGTTCCTCGAAGTGGAGGAGGCCTGGATGGAGACCGTTTCGCTGCCGTGGAATCTACAGCTTCGTGCTGGTGAAATTCTCACGGACTTCGGTCGCATCAACACGCAGCATCCGCACTCGTGGGGATTTGTGGATTCACCGCTGGTCGGCGCCCGGCTGCTGGGGCCGGATGGCTTGCGGAATCCGGGAGCGCGGCTGGCGTGGCTCGCGCCCACGCCGTTTTACACCGAGCTGTCGGTCGGCATTCAGGACAGCCAGGGCGAGCACGCATCAAGCTTTCGCAACTCGGACGCCAATCATGGTGAACTGGGGACTGATGCTTTACCGCCGGACAACGCCGGGTTGCCCTACGGTTATCGGAATGCCGCCAATGATCGCGGTGTAAACGGACTGGGTGATTTGCTGATTACGCCGCGCCTGACCACGTCGTTTGAACTGACGGATTCGCAGACGCTGGTGCTGGGCGGATCGGCGGCGCTGGGGCCGAACAGCAGTGGCAGCAGCGGTGACACGATGACGCAGGTTTACGGCCTGGACATTTATTGGAAATGGAAACCGGCGAATGCCCACGGCGGTTTCCCGTTTGTGTCCTTCCAGACCGAACCGATGGTGATGCGCTATCAACTGGGTGCGTATGACTGGGATTTGAATGGCAACGGCGCGGCCGATCCTGGCGAACTCGTGAACCCGGCCATCGGGTTGCCGGCGGTGTTGTCCCGGGAAACCGTTACCGACTGGGGTTTCTATTCGCAGGTGCTCTACGGTTTCAGCAAGGGCTGGGTGGCCGGTTTGCGCGGTGACTACGTGACGGGCAGCCTGGGGAACTACGAACAACTCGCGCTGACGCTGGATGGCAATCCCGTCGGGCGCGACCAGTTACGCCGCGAGCGCTGGCGGCTGTCACCGAACCTGACCTGGTATCCGAGTGAATTCTCGAAAATCCGGCTGCAATACAATTACGACAACCGCGCCGACCTCGGCATCGATCACTCGGTGTGGTTGCAGTTTGAATTCCTGCTGGGTGCGCACGCGGCGCACAAGTTTTAACCACGAAGGGACACGAATTAACACGAACCCAATTATGAAAAAACTTTTGCTGGGAACTTTGGCCGCGTTGCTTGCGCTTGGTGCGCAGGCGAAGTTGAACGTGGTTGTCACCACCCCTGACCTGGCGGCCATTGCCAGGGAAGTTGGCGGCGACAAGACTGAAATCACCACGCTGGCGCGGCCCACGGAGGATCCGCATTTCGTGGATGCGAAGCCCAGCTTCATCGTGAAGCTCAACCGGGCCGATGCGCTGCTGGAGGGCGGTGCGGAACTCGAAGTCGGCTGGCTGCCGACGCTCGTGCAGGGGGCGCGCAACGAAAAAATCCAGACCGGCCAGCCCGGGCGGATTCTGGGCAACCAGGGCATCGCCATGCGCGAAGTGCCGACAACGTTGGACCGTTCGCAGGGCGACATCCACGCGGCGGGCAATCCGCATTACCTCGTGGACCCGGAGAATGTGAAGATTGTCGCGCAGCACCTCGCGGCGGCGTTTGGTCAGTTGGATGCGGCGAACGGCGGGTTCTACAGCGCGAATGCCTCCAAGTTCATCGCCGCCCTCGACGCGAAGCTTGCCGGCTGGCAGGCGCAACTTGCACCCTTCAAGGGACAGCACGTCGTCGCGTATCACAACTCGTGGGTTTACTTCGCAGAACGGTTTGGGTTTAAGATTGATTTGTTCCTCGAACCCAAGCCAGGCATTCCGCCGTCGCCCGCGCACCTGGCTTCCATCATCACGAAGATGAAAGAGGAAAAAGCACGCGTCATCATTGTTGATCCCTATCTGAATCGCAAAACCGCCGAGACCGTGGCGCGCAGCACGGACGCGACGGTCGTGGACGTGGCGCAATTCCCGGGCGGAGTGAAAGGCACGGACGGCGGCTACATCGCGTTGATGGATTACCTGGTGAATTCACTGGCGAAGGCGATGGGCGAGAAGAAATGATGCGCGTCATTCCGTCAGGTCTTGGACTGCGCCAGCCCTCTGGCGCTTTGGGCATAGCAGGCTCACGAACAAAAAGCGGCAGGGGACTGCCGCAGTCCAAGACGCTCTGCGATGAATCAAACCGAACTGAATTATGACCGAAATCCTTTCCGTAATGAAATGGCCGCTGGTGGCGTGCCTGTTGTTGCCGGGCATCCTGGTTTACTACGGCCTGCACATCATCCGGCGCGAAGTCATCTTCGTTGACCTGGCGCTGGCGCAGGTGGCGACGCTGGGCACGTGCGTTTGTTTGTACCTCGGTCACGAACCGGATGATCCGCACAATTATTTTTGGTCGCTCGGCTTTACGCTCGTAGGGGCGGCAGTGTTCACGTTTACGCGCCCACGCAAGCACGCCCGCGTACCGCAGGAAGCTCTGATCGGAATTATCTACGTAGTGGCGGCGGCAGCGGGAATCTTGTTGCTGAGCAAGAGCCCGCACGGAAAGGAGGAACTCCAGCGCACGCTCGTGGGCGATCTGCTCACCGTGACTTCGCAGGAAATCTGGAAGACTGCCGCGCTCTATGCGGTCATCGGCGTGGTGCATTTCATCTTCCGGAAACAGTTCATCAAGCTCTCATTCGATCATGAACATGCGGCAGCCGGAGGACTGGCGGTGCATTTCTGGGATTTCATGTTCTATGCGCTGTTCGGCTTGATCGTGACGAGCTTTGTGCAAGTTGGCGGCGTACTGATGGTGTTTTCTTACCTGATCGTCCCGGCGGCGTGCGGCACGTATCTGGTCAATTCGTTGCTCGGACGATTGGCCGTAGGTTGGGGTGTAGCGACATTGGCGAGCGTGGGTGGACTTTACGCCTCGTTCAAACTCGACGTGCCGACCGGTGCGGCGATTGTCTGCACCCTCGGCCTCGCGCTGCTGGTGTCGGGGGCGATCTCGAAGTGCAGAAGGGTTTGACGCCGCGAGCCGGCAAGGCCGGGCCGCCCGGTTTGTCCGGGAGAGGAACTACTGCGGAAATGTGCGTGCCAGTGGGGATCAGTTTGCCGCGAGAGCGACTGCTCCGTGGTTGTCACAATGGTCGCCGTGCGGGTGATGCAGGTGGCCATTGACCACGTAATCGGTATGCTCGCCGTGGGGCAGGGCGGGGTGACCGCAATTCGCGCTGTGGGCGTGTAGAGCGGGTTGTTCGCCGGCGCCGTGGCCTGGGGTGCACTGATCGGGATTTGCGGCGCTGACGGCGAGAGTGTGATCATCGACATGGCCCGCGTGGTTGTGATGCAAGTGGCCGGCGTCGAGGTAGTCCACATGACCGGCGTGCTGCACCGTGGGATGGCCGCAGCCGGCGCCGTGTTGATGGGGATGGGATTGCGCGTGCTGGGAATGGGTGGCACAGCCGGCGGCAACCAGCGTGAAGGGGACCAGGAGCGTGAGGAGTTTTTTCATTTGGATTATTGTGGTTGAAAAGGACGACGAGCGCAGGAGAGCAGAGCCGGATGGCTGCGGGCAAGCGGCGGATTTGCAAGTGACTTGCAAATATCATCATTGCCGGCGCGCATGAGTCTTGCTGAATTGATTGTGCGAACGTGAATGTGAAGCGACAACAATGGTATCAGGCTGCAAACCAGCGCCGCGCAGTGGCGGGCTTGTTGTGCGGACTGTTCTTATTTGTCCTCGCGCTGGCGCAATTCGAGACACTGCACCGGCTGTTGCATTCGGATGCCGGGAAGGCAACCCACCAATGCGCGGTCACCATGCTCCAAGGCGGGCAGGTGGATGCGCCCGGCGCCTGTGCCGAGGTGGTTTCGAGCGCGCCCGCCGGGGACATTTGCCTGTTGCCGCAAAATGATTTTGTTGCTTCGGTCGCCTATTCCCTTCCTCCCAGTTGCGGCCCGCCCGCACTCCTCGCCTGATCCGTAACCGGCCTTGGCCGCTGACGTCCGCCCTCCACGGTGCGCCGACGCGGGGCCAGGGAGAACTTCCTCAGGAATTCGTTGGGTCTGCCGCTGCCCGGGTTCACCGGCGTGTGAACCGAAAGGCGGAGTCATTTCAGTTCCATGAAACCAAAACGGACGTTGAGTCGTTGTGGTGGGTTTACCTTGATTGAGCTGCTCGTCGTGATTGCGATCATCGCAATCCTCGCGGCACTGCTGCTGCCGGCCGTGGCGCGAGCGAAGGGCAAGGCCAAAGCCGTTTCGTGCGTGTCGAACCTGCACCAGATCGGTCTGGCGATGAACCTCTATGCCGAGGACGCCAATGGTTTTCTGCCTGGCACGAGCCATTCCAGCCGGAGCAATTCGTGGATCTACAGCCTCGCCCCCTACCTCGCCAACGTGGACCACATCCGCATTTGTCCTGCTGACAAAAAGGGGGACGAGCGTTTGCTGAACCACGGGACGAGTTATGTGATGAATGAATATACGTCCGTGCCGGCGCTCGATCCCTTCGGCAGCCCAATTGCGAACGAACCTGTCTGGAACAAACTCAGTTCGATTCCCAAACCTTGCAACACGATACTGATTTTTGAGGTGGCGGATCGTGCCGGCACGGGCACCGGACAGGACCACACACATTCCCGCAATTGGCTCAACGGCTGGAACAGCGTGCTGGATGACATTCAACCCGACCGCCACGGCGTGGCGGCAAATTATCTGTTCGCCGACTGGCATGTCGCGGCCTTGAAGGCAGACCAACTCAAGCAACGGATCGTGGCCCGGGACAACTTCGCCCGGCCACCGCAATGAAGCCCAGCCAATTTCACGGTGCGAGCCGTGAGTCAGCAAGAACCCAGTAGCAAAACCAAACATGAAAACACAAACCGATGAGATCACCGGTCGCATCCGTCAGCTTGGGCTGGCGGCGCTGCTGACCACGGGCCTGGCGACCCAGGCACAAACCACGCTGCTCGACGGCCACGTGGACGTGGGCGTTGATTACGATGAAAGCCTCAACGCCTGGAATTTGCACGTGCACGATGAAGCCACCGCTTCCGAATATTCTCCGCCGACCGATGCTGTGCTGTTCGTGAAGTATGCCGCGCACAGTTCGTTGAGCACCGACCCCACGTGGAGTTTCCTTGGCAGCCCCGGCGCGGACATCTGGACGCTGCCCAAGGCGCAGGATCTAAATCTACTGTTCCTGGGCTTTGGTGCGGAGGAGATCGCCGACGGGACATTTGCCGGCAACCAATTCACCATGGCACTCACTTCGGTTACCGGACCTGGCCGGTTCGTGGTTTATGATACGGACGCCTTCGGTGCCCCCCAAGTTTGGATGAATTCCGGGGATGGCATCTCGGGTGCGGATGCGCGGGTATTGTCTTCGGGAGCGCACAGTCATGTGAATTGGGCTTTCACCGCGCCGGGGGACTACTCGGTGTTCTTCAACGCCTCGGCCATCAGCACGCTCAACGGCCCCACCAGTAGCGGTAGCGTGGAATATCGATTTCATGTGGAAGCCGTTCCGGAGCCCGGGGCAATGAGTTTGGTCAGTGCTGGTGTACTGACTGGATGGTTGGTTCGCCGCCGACGGCACAACTAAAATGGTTGGTGCGCGCGGTCGCCGCTTTATTTCTTCCCGGCGGCCGCGCTTCCGACCGCGACGTGACCTATGAAAGCGTTTTGGAGCGTAACGTGGTGGTTTGTGGGCAGCCTGGTGCCGGTGCTGGCCCAGGTCACAAATCTGGACCATCAGCACATGGACTTCCGGCTCGAGTACGACTCGGCGGCGGTGGGTAGCAATCGGCTGGGCTTGGTGCTCGGTTATGATCCGGGCCAGCGGGCGACCAACACGGAGGCCTATCTTGTCGGCGGCGCCGGTGCGCAATTAACGATCCCGGCCAATCCCGACTACGCGTTTCTCGGCGCGCCGGGTGCGCCCGTGTGGGTCCTGCCGCAATCGCAAGTCACCTCGCTGCCGTATCTGGGCATTTCCGCCGAGGACATCCCGCTCGGAGTGTTTGCGGATCCAATGGAACTGGAGTTGGTCTCCGTGGAAGGTCCCGGCAATTTCTTTTCCTGGTCCGTGAGTGGTGCGGGGAATCCGCCCACGATCAAGTTCATTGCGACCAACGGCGTGGTCTCGCCACAGTACCACCTGGCGAACCCGTTTATCGGCAGTCATGAGCACAACAACTGGGCGTTCAGCACCCCGGGGCTCTACTGCATTACCCTTCGTGCCAACGGGACGTTTCTCGGTGACGCGACCCATACCGTCGGTCGCAACGTGGCATGGTCGTTTCAAATTCTCCCCCTCCGGCCATGGGAGAGTTGGATTGCCACCAACTGGTTGCCGGCAACCTCACCGCTGACCAACGGTGCGACCGCGGATCCCGATGGCGACGGCGTGCCGAACGCCTTCGAGTATGCGCTCGGCCTGAATCCAAACATCGCTTCAACCACCGGCTTGCCCGCGTTTTCACTGATTGAAACCAATGGGCAGAAGTTTGGAGCGCTGACCTACACGCGAGTCAAAACCGCGACCGACGTAGACTATTCACCCTCGGTGTGCAGCGCATTGGTTGCCGCCGACTGGGCCGTGTTGACCAACACGGTCAGCGTTGAGGACCACGGCGAAACGGAGAGCGTCACCGTGAGGGATGCGGTTCCATTGTCGACCACCACCCAACGCTTCTTCCAATTCCGCGCAAGATTGAATTACCCATGAACACACTCCAGGAACTCTGCAAATTCACCGCCCAGGTGCCCGGGGCCACCGCAACTCCAGCCGAGCGCGACCAGCGCGGCGCCCACCCGGATGGCCACCGGACGGATGTCATCACCATCAAGAATCTGCGCATCGAGTATCGCTCGCGGGAACTCGGCAACCAGACCAAGGTGGCAGTGAACAACCTCTCGCTTTCGGTGCATGCCGGTGAAGTCTTTGGTTTTCTCGGGCCCAACGGCGCCGGCAAAACCTCGACGATGAACGTCCTGCTCGGTTTTGTTCCACCCATCAGCGGCGCGGCGAGCATCTTTGGCGTGAATGTCGAGCAGACCATCGCGCGGCAACGGCTTGGGTACCTGCCGGAACTGACGTATTACTACAAGTTTCTCACAGCCGAAGAATTGTTGCGCTTCTACTCGCGCATCTTTGGAATCGAGCCTGCCGAGCGCGAGCGACGCATCGATGCCGTGTTAAAACTGGTGGAACTGGAGCACGCCCGCAAACGGCTCATCAAGACCTACTCGAAAGGCATGCAGCAGCGGGTCGGCCTCGCCCAGGCGCTGATCAACAATCCTGACCTGCTCATACTCGACGAACCCACCAGCGGGCTCGACCCATTGGGCCGCATGAAGGTGCGTAGCCTCATCCAGCGCCTCAAGAACGAGGGCAAAACGGTATTCTTTTCCTCCCACGAACTGGGCGAAGTGGAAACCATCTGCGACCGCGTGGCCATCATGCATCACGGTGACTTGCGTGTCCTGGGGCGGGTGGACGACCTCGCGCGCGAGCATCGGTGCAACCTCGAACAGTTGTTCCTCAAAATCGTTGGCTTTCAACCCGAGCCGCTTTGACCTATGAAAAACTCCCTCGCGATCGCCCATGTCGTCCTGCTCGAAATGTATCGGCGCAAGGACTTTTACGTGCTGTTCTTCCTCACCGTGCTGATCACCGCCTTGATGGGCTCGGTGAACTTCTTTAACGACCCGAGGATCGTGCGGTACCTCAAGGAAATCTGCCTCGCGTTAATCTGGGGGTGTGGTCTCCTCATCGCCATCGCGACGACGGCGCGCCAGATTCCGGCCGAACGCGAAAGCCGCACCATCTTTCCGCTGATGGCCAAGCCCATCACGCGAGGCCAGGTGCTGTTCGGAAAATTTCTCGGCTGCTGGGGTGCGACATGCCTGTCGCTCCTGGCCTTCTATTTTTTCTTCGGGCTGGTGGTCGCCTCCAAGGAGCACGCATGGCCGCTCGGGAACTACTTTCAGGCCTGGTCGCTGCACTGCGTAATGTCTGCGGTGCTGGTGGGCCTGACGCTGATCGGTTCCCTCCTGCTTAGTTCCGTGGCCGCCAACATCACCCTCAGCGTGGTGGTGAGCGGCGGCATCCTCTTCGTTGGCCGGCATCTCAACAAGATCGCCGCGCAGTTGAACGAACTGACCGGTGCGTGCGTGAGCGGTCTCTACTATGCCATTCCACATCTTGAACTGTTTGATGTGCGGGATCTCATTGTGCACAACTGGCCGTTGATCGGCTGGAACATCTGGGCGCTGGCGGTGGGGTATGCGTTGCTCTACGCCGCGTTGTTGTTCCTGGGCGCCTGGCTGCTCTTCCGGAGGAAATCGTTTCAATGAAATCGCATCGCGCCTTCGTTTTCTTGGGTGGGTTATTGCTGGTAACGGCCACCGCCGCTGCGGCCTGGCTGGACCGTTGGTTCATGGAGTGGCCGGGTAATCGCGCCAAAAACGGGAATCCCCTTAGCATAGCCATCGGCGACGGACAGAAGCTCTTCGCTGGACACTTCTATCGCAAAGCCGACGTGTATTACCACAGCGGCATGTATCCGAGCATCTTTGACAACAACGAGTCGTTCAAAACTGCGCACATTGGCGAGGACGCGGGCGCCACGGGGAGCAGGAACACGGGGGACGAGGCGAAATATCTCGGGGAGGAACATGATCTTATTGATCGCTTCAGCCGCAATTTTTTTCCGTCGCGTCATACCCATCTGGATGAGGGCGGCCCGAACCGGCATGGTCCTGCTCCTGCCGCTGACACCAAGACTCACGAACACGGCCCCGACGGACAGGTTATCGAACTGGGCGGCGGGGACAGCGGCGAAGTGCGGGAGATTCTGCCCTGGCTGAAGTTGGCACAGGAGCTCGACCCCGAGAATCCGTTGACCTACTCGGTGACCTCGTATTGGTTGCGCAGCCGGATGAACAAGCCGCGCGAGGCCGAACGGTTGTTACGCGAAGGTTTGAAACACCTGCCGAATCATCCGGTGCTGTTGTTCGAGCTGGGACGGAGTTATTACCAGCCATTTCCTTCTGAACAGGAACGGGCGCGCCGAGTCGAGAGCGATCTCCCTCGCGCGCGCAACATCTGGCGTACCGGGGTCAGTGCGTGGCGCGAACACGAAGCGAACCAACCCGAGCCCGACGTGTTCATCCTCGAGCAATTGCTGACGCACCTGGCCAAACTCGAAGAGGAAGGCGGGAATTTTCCGCAGGCGCTAAAATATTGGGAGGCGGCGCAAAAGATCGCCCCGGAGCGGGACGGTATTCCCCGGCAGATTGCGCAGCTCCGCCAGAAGCTTGCGCCTGTCCCCATCCGACCGTGAAAGATTCCACGCAACAGCTGGCCTGGGCCCTGAACGCCTGCCGCCGACTCCAACTGCGGCTCACGCCGGTGCGCGAGAAAGTCCTCGCGTTCCTGGCGGCGCAACGCGTGCCGGTGAGCCTCGCTGAGCTGATGCAAGCCGAGGATTTGCAAGGCGTGTGTGACGCGACGACTGCGTATCGCACGGTGATGTTGCTCTGCGATGCGGAGGTGCTGCGCCAAGTGGGCTTGCCGGACAAGGTCAGCCTTTTTGTCTTAAATATCCCCGGGGAAAATAATCACTTCCTGGTCTGCCGGCAGTGTGGGACGATCACAGAATTGCCCACCGGGTCGCACTGCGAATCCATGGAGCAAGCCGTTGCCGCCTCGCATGGTTACAAACAGTTGTATCATGAGCTGCAATTCTTCGGCATTTGTCCAACCTGCCAGAAACAGCCGGCCCGGGTGATCTCCACCAAGTTGCCGGTGGTCGGCTGCAAACATAGCGCGCAACCGAATCCGAGCCGGCTCCGGGGGCGATGACAACCGCGTGGGGAAGGGATGCCATACCACACTGCGGGCGCGCAGTCCCCAATCGCCGCCGGCTGCGCAAGCCAGGCTGCCGCTGCCTGGAAAATCAGACGCATGTGAACTTAAGTTCTGAGTTAGCACAACTTGGGTGGCTTGCTGAAGACTCAAAAAAATTCTTGTGAATTATTTCACAGCGGGGCAATCTGCGCGTCCTTTCGTCGCCGGGTTTGCGCTTTCGCGCGGGGTGTTAGCGACGAGGTGGTTTCAGAAACTCGATGCGATTGCTTAAAATCATTCTGGCGTCCGCTTTGTTGGTGGCTGTGCCGACAGTGCTTGTGCAGGCTGCAACGGGCGATGTGGCTGCCGTGGAACAGACCGCGCAGGCGGTTGTGACGGGAGCCGAACATGCAGCCGAGGCGGCAGCTCACGATGTCGAACATGCGGCGGCACGGGCAGAGCACAGTGAAGGTCTTCCCGCGGCGGCTCCGAGAATTAAGGTCGGCCCGTTGGAGGTGACGAACTCAATGATCCTCACCTGGTGCATCGCCCTTTTCCTGATTGTGTTTGCCCAGGTCGCCACCCGGAACATCAAGGCCGTACCGCAAGGCGCGCAGAATTTCTGGGAATGGCTGGTCGAGGCGCTCTACGGTTTCCTGGAGGGCATCATCGGGCCCGATCTGGTCAAAAAGACCTTCTGGTTTTTCGCGACGGTGTTCATCTTCATTTTGTTCACCAATTGGCGATGGCGATGATCTTCTTCGTCTGCTGGACGATCTGGGCGTTGCAGGCCAATGGGCCGGGCGGATTCATCCTGCATTTGTTTGGACCCAAGGGCGACACAACGGGGCTCTTGAAGATGTTGATGATTCTGGTGTTTCTCCTGGTGGGCGTTTTGGAAGTGGTGTCCATCGTATTCCGTCCGGTGTCACTCAGCTTCCGGCTCTACGGCAACATTTTTGCCGGTGAGAACATGCTCGAATCCATGGCCATCATGGGTGGTCCGGCGTTTGGCTGGCTGCTCGCCTTGCCATTCTATGCGATGGAGCTTTTGGTTGGTTTGGTGCAGGCGCTGGTGTTCATGTTGTTGACGTCCGTGTTCACCCTGTTGATTTGTCAGCACGAAGAGGGACACGAGCACGCGCATCACTAAGATTTCGCCGGCTTGACCGTGTTCAATCGCGGGAGGCGGCGGGAAAAACGAAAGGTAACAAAATGACTGGTAGCATTCACGTCGGTCTGGCTGCGCTCGGTGCGGCCATCGGTGTCGGTCTCATTGGCATGAAGGCTTCGGAAGCCGTCGGGCGCAATCCCGGCGCGTCCACGAAGATCCTGGTTCAGGCCATTCTGAGCACCGCGTTCGCCGAAGGTATCGTGTTCTTCGCCATTTTCTTGGTGAAGTAAGGATTCCGGGCGCGGCGGCGCAAGTCGCCGCGCCTTCCGACAACCAATAGATTTTTATGGAACACTCAGTTTTCTTTGCCGCCAGTGACTTGGTTGAGCTCGCCAAAAAGACGGGCGAGACGTTCGGCTTTAGCTGGTCGCTGTTCATTTCGCAGTGCATCAGCTTTGGCATCGTTTGCTTTGCGCTGCATCGCTGGGCGTACAAACCAATCTTGAAGGTCCTCGAAGATCGCCGCGAAAAAATCGCCGAGAGCCTGGCCAACGCCGATAAGATCAAGGCGGAACTGGCCAACGCGCAGTCCAAAGCGCAGGAGATTCTCTCGGCGGCCAATGTGCACGGAAACAAGCTGATCGAGGAAGCGCGCGTGTCGGCGGCGAAAGTTTTGGAAGTGGAATCGCAGAAGGCGATTGCCACCGCCAATGACATCGTGACCAAGGCGCGTCAGGCCAGCGAAGCGGAACTGGCCCGCATGAAGATGGAATTGCGCAAGGAAGTCGGTCGGCTTGTCGTCGCCACCAGCGCGAAGGTCACCGGCAACATCCTGACCCCGGACCAGCAGAGCCGGCTCGCGGAAGACACGGCGAAGCAGTTGGCGAGCAACTAATGAAGATTTCCAAACAAGCCCGGCGCGACGGCAAGGCGCTGTTCACCAGTTGCCGGGTGAGTGGCGTGCTGGATGAGAATCGCGTACGGCAGACCGTTAACGCGGTTATTGCGCAGAAGCCGCGCGGTTACGTGGGGATTCTTTCCCACTTTCAAAGATTGGTGAAGCTGGACCTCGAACGGCGCACCGCCGTGGTGGAGAGCGCCGCGCCTGTGCCGGAAGCGCTGCAGCAGTCGGTGAAGGCGAATCTCGCGCAACGTTACGGCCCGGGTTTGAATGTGAGCTTCACCGTGAATCCGGCGTTGATCGGCGGGATGCGCGTGAAGGTGGGCAGTGATGTTTTTGACGGCAGTGTGCGGGCGCGTTTGAACGAGCTCGCGGAGAGCATGTGATTTTGGAAACGAAGAACGGAACGATAATTTGATATGAGCAACCTCCTCCAGGAAATTGAAGCCCAGATCGCCGGCGTGAAAACGCAGGTGAACAAGCAGAACGTCGGCGTCGTCCGCGAATGCTCCGACGGCGTGGCCAAGATCGAGGGCCTCACCGACGCGATGGCCAACGAGATGTTGGACTTCGGCGGCGGTGTGATCGGCCTTGCGCTCAACCTCGAAGAAACCGAAGTCGGTGCGATCATCCTTGGCGACTACCTCAGCATCCATGAAGGGTCGGAGGTAAAAACGACGGGCAAGCTGCTCTCCGTGCCGGTGGGTAAAGGTTTGCTGGGTCGCGTCGTGGATTGTCTGGGCCGTCCGGTGGATGGCAAAGGGGCGATCAAAGAGGACGCGTTCTATCCGGTGGAGAAAATCGCTCCCGGCATCATCAAGCGCCGCTCTGTCAGCCAGCCGGTGCAGACGGGCATCATGGCGATTGACGCAATGATTCCGATTGGCCGCGGTCAGCGCGAGTTGATCATTGGCGACCGTTCGACGGGCAAGACCACGATTGGCGTGGACACAATGATCAATCAGGCGCGCATCAACAAAGTGGGCCGCGCATCCGGTGACAAGAGCTTTCGTCCCGTATTCAACATCTACGTGGCCATCGGCCAGAAGCAATCGAACGTGGCGCGCGTGATCGCCGAACTCGAAAAAGCCGGCGCGCTGGAAGATACCATTGTTGTGGTCGCCTCCGCTTCCGATTCCGCGGCCAACCAGTACCTCGCGCCATTTGCTGGCGCGTCCATGGGCGAATGGTTCCTCGATAACGGCATGGATGCCTTGATCATCTACGACGATCTCTCGAAGCAGGCCACGGCTTATCGCCAGGTTTCGCTCGTGCTGAAGCGCCCGTCGGGTCGCGAGGCGTATCCGGGTGACGTGTTTTATCTGCACAGCCGCTTGTTGGAACGCTCGGCGCGGGTCGGCGAGAAATACGGCAACGGCTCGCTCACGGCGTTGCCCATCATCGAAACGCAGGCGGGTGACGTTTCGGCCTACATTCCGACGAACGTGATTTCGATCACGGACGGCCAGATTTATCTGGAAACGGATTTGTTCTATCAAGGCGTTCGTCCCGCCGTCTCCGTCGGTCTCTCGGTGAGCCGGGTCGGGTCGGCGGCGCAGATCAAGGCGATGAAACAGGTGGCCGGTCGTATCAAGGGCGACCTCGCGCAGTTCCGCGAGCTGGCGGCGTTTGCGCAGTTCGGTTCGGACCTCGACGCCAAGACGCAGGCGATTCTCGAGCGCGGCAAGCGCGTGGTGGAGATTTTCAAGCAGCCGCAGTTCAATCCGATTCCCGTCGAAATCCAGGCGGCGGTGCTCTGGGCGGTGCAGAACAACTTTGTGGACGACGTGGCCGTGGAGAATGTGAAAGACTTTCAGGGCAAGCTCACGGATTTCCTGACTACGCGGAAAGCCGAGCTGTTGACCAAGATTCGCAATGAAAAGGCGATCAGCGAAGCGCTTGCCGGCGAACTGAAGACCGCAGTCACCGAGTTCAAGCAGACTTACACGGTGGCGAAGCCCCAGGCGGCCGCACCGGCCGGGAAGGCCGCTTAACGCAACCGCGACTTAAGTTTTCATGCCCAGCACACGCGACATCCGACGCCGTATCCGCTCCGTCAAGAACACGGCGCAAATCACGAAGGCCATGCAAATGGTGGCCTCGTCGAAGATGCGCAAAGCGCAGCTCGCGGCCACGGCGGGACGGCCTTACGCCGGGCTGATGAACAACATGCTGGCGCACGTCACCGGACACACGGGCGACTTCAGCCATCCGTTGATGGAAAAACGCGAGGGCAGCAAGCGGGCCGTGGTGCTGATTACCTCCGACAAGGGACTCTGCGGCGCGCTCAACTCGAACATCACGCGCGAGGCCGCCAAGTTCGACAAAGACACGGTCGTCTTCGTCTGTGCCGGCAAGAAGGGCGCGCAGTTCATTTCGCGCACCAAGCGCAAGCTGGTCGCCGAGTTTACCTACAAGGATTCGCCGCTCTTTTCCGAGGCGCGGGCGATTTCCAAGTTCGTTCAGGAAATGTTCCTGAGCGGCGAGGTGGATCACGTGGATGTGCTCTACACCAATTTCATCACCACGCTGAATCAGAAGGCCGAAGTGCAGCCGTTGCTTCCGATTGGCGAAATCAAAGGCGTGCAGAGCAGCATCCAGGGCGGGGAAGTCTCCACGGTGTTGGAAAAGTCGGAAATGGAATATCTGTTCGAGCCGGGCGCCGACGGCGTGCTCAGCGCTTTGCTCCCGCACTACCTTAATTTCCAGGTCTTCCAATTTCTGCTCGAAGCCAAGGCCTCCGAGCATAGCTCGCGCATGGTGGCGATGAAGAACGCGACCGACAACGCGAAGCAGCTCATCAAAGACCTCACGCTCGAATACAACAAACTGCGGCAGGCGAACATCACGAAGGAACTGTTGGAAATTACCACCGCCCAGATGGCGTTGGGTTGATAGAAATTTATTCCCATGAACAAAGGCAAAATCGTTCAAATCATCGGCCCGGTTGTGGACATCGAGTTCCCCGAGAAGCTGCCGGCCATTTACAACGCGCTCACCGTCGAGTTCACCCCGCCGGGCGCCGCCGCCAAGACGAAGCTGACGCTGGAAGTGCAACAGCACCTCGGTGACAACTGGATCCGGGCCGTGGCCATGAGCGCGACCGAAGGCTTGAAGCGCGGCATGGAGATCATCGACGCGGGGGCGCCGATCTCGATGCCCGTGGGTGAAGCCGTCATGGGCCGCGTGTTTGACGTGACCGGCAACGCGGTGGACGAGCAAGGCCCGGTGAAGGCGGACAAGTTCCTGCCGATTCATCGCGCCGCGCCGCCGCTCGTGGATCAATCCACCAGCCCGCAGATTCTCACGACTGGCATCAAGGTCATTGACCTCATCTGCCCGTTCCTGAAGGGCGGGAAGGTCGGCGCGTTCGGCGGTGCCGGCGTCGGCAAGACCGTCGTCATCATGGAGCTCATCAACAACATCGCGAAGCTGCACGGCGGTATTTCGATGTTCGCGGGCGTCGGTGAGCGCACGCGCGAAGGCAACGATCTTTACAACGAAATGATCGAAGCCGGCGTCATCAAGGTGAAGAAGGACGCCAAGGGCCATCCTGCGCTCGGCGAAAATGGCCTGCCGATCATTGAACCTGGCTCCCGCATTGGACTGGTTTATGGCCAGATGAACGAACCGCCCGGTGCGCGTCTCCGCGTCGCGCTGTCGGCTTTGGCGGTGACCGAATATTTCCGCGACGAAAAGAATCAGGACGTGCTCCTGTTCGTGGACAACATTTTCCGTTTCTCACAAGCCGGCTCGGAAGTGTCCGCGCTGCTGGGCCGCACGCCGAGCGCCGTCGGTTACCAACCGACGCTCGCGGCGGAAATGGGTGACTTGCAAGAGCGCATCACCTCGACCAAGAAAGGTTCGATCACCTCCTTCCAGGCCGTTTACGTGCCTGCCGATGACTTGACCGACCCCGCGCCCGCGACGACGTTCGCGCACCTGGACGCGACCATCGTGCTGGAACGCTCCATTGCTGAATTGGGTATTTACCCCGCCGTGGATCCGCTGGCGTCGAACTCCCGCGCCCTTTCCGCCGACGTCGTCGGTCAGGAACACTATGATGTGGCGCGCGGCGTGCAGAAGGTGCTGCAACGTTACAAGGATTTGCAGGACATCATCGCGATCTTGGGCATGGATGAGCTTTCGCCCGACGACAAGCTCACCGTGTTCCGCGCCCGGAAGATTCAACGTTTCCTGAGCCAGCCGTTCACGGTGGCGCAGGTCTTTACAGGCATTGAGGGCAAGCAAGTGCCGGTGGCCGAGACGGTTCGCGGCTTCAAGGAAATCCTGGAAGGCAAGCACGACGACGTGCCGGAAGTGAATTTCTACATGAAGGGTGGCATCGAGGAAATTCAGGAAGCCAAAGGCGGAAAAGCCGAGGAAAAGAAGGCTGACAAGAAAGCCTGAAGCAGGTTCTTCAGGCACCGAAGCAAATGGCCACGCTCAAACTGGAAATCGTTACGCCGGAATCCAAGGTTTACTCCGAGGACGTGGACATGGTCACGCTGCCGGGGGTCGAAGGCGAGATGGGCATCTTCCCGATGCACGTCCCGTTGATGACGCAACTCGCCGCGGGCGAAGTGACCGCGCGCAAGGACGGCCAGGATTATTTTCTCGCCGTCGGCGATGGCTTTGTGGAAATCACCGGCGAACGCGTTTCGGTGCTGACGGACATGGCGATCAAGGCGGAGAACATTGACGAAGGCAAGGCCGAGGATGCCCGCAAGCGTGCTGAAGCCCGCCTGGCCGAGAAGATTGACGACGAGGAGGCTGCGCGCGTGAATGCGGCTTTGGCTCAATCGCTAGCTCAACTCAAGGTCAAGCGCCGGCAGCTCAAGTAGCTGCCTTCGGTGGCGCTGGCGGCTCTTATTTGTCTTGGAGGCGTTTGTTCGCGAAGTCATGCTGGGTCGGGCCCTGTGGTCTTGAACCGGTGGGCCGTCTGCCATGGACGACAAGCTGACGCTCATCCTCTTTCTGGTTGCTCCACCGCTGGCGGGGGAGTTGTTGCTGCTGTTCCTGCTGTTCCGGATTTCCCGCTTTGCCAAAACGAACTCAGGCTGGCGTCGCATTCTGCTTTTTAACGCCTTGTCCGTGGTTCTCCTGGTCGGTCTTGGCTTTGCCGGCGGTGAATTGTTTTACCGTTTTGTGTATGACACGACGGACTCAATTGCCTACACCAAGGTTTCGCAGCAGTGGGGCGAGCGCTACATCGTTGAGAACTCCGCCGGGTTTCGGGACAACGTCCAATACTCGCTGCCGATTACCCCGGGGAAGCGGCGCATCAGCTTCCTGGGTGATTCGTTCACCGCTGGCCACGGCGTAAAGAGTGTTGAGGATCGCTTCCCGAACCTGGTTCGGGCCGCACATCCCGAGTGGGAAGTTCATGTGCTGGCCAAGCTGGGCTGGGATACCGGTGCGGAATTGCAGGAACTTCAGAAGTATCAGCGGGATGGCTACCAATTTGACTGTGTCGTTTTGGTGTATTGTCTCAACGATGTCGCGGATCTCTTCCCGGAATGGACCACGGCAATGCAACGCATCCAGGCGGAGGCCCGACGCGGCGGTTGGTTGCGTCGGCACAGTTTCTTTCTCGACATTCTATATCACCGCCAACTGGCGGCGAATGATCCTTACGTCAGAAACTATTACGACTTTGTGAAGCGAGGCTACAGCGGCCCCACTTGGGAACAGCAAAAGCAGCGGCTGATTTCATTGCGGGACGTGGTTCAGTCACATGGCGGCAAACTCGTCGTGGTGACTTTTCCCTTTATGCAGGCGGTCGGTGGGAACTACGAATACCAGCCGATCCACGATGAACTGAACCGCCTTTGGATTCAGCTCGACGTTCCTCATCTGGACTTGTTGCCCACGTTCGCCGGAATGCCACGCGATCAGATCACCGTCAATCGCTACGATGCACACCCGAATGAACGTGCGAACGTCCTGGCCGCCAAAGTGATCGAACCTTTTCTGGTCGGGCAGCTCAAGACCAACCGGGTTGTCAAAACTGACCTTTAAACCGCTGTCCGAATCGGGTGGGATCCGTCGCCTTCGTGGCTTGGCGCCGGTGTTTTACCCGACAGTAGTTAATTTGAAAGGCTCACATAGCTAAGAATTTCTGCTGATTCGAGGCTTGACCGCCGCCCCCGCCGGCGCTATACCCGCTTCTCAGACCGGCAAAACTCCAAACCCATCAAGCCTATGACACTGACAAAGCGCGATTTGGTCACTCGCATCAGCGAGGAAACGGGCCTTACCCAGCAACAGGTGCTCGACGTGGTGCAGAAGACCCTCGATTACATTGGTGAGAGTCTGGCCAAGGGCGACAAGGTGGAACTGCGCAACTTCGGCGTGTTTGAAGTCAAAACCCGCAAGGCTCGCGTGGGGCGCAATCCCAACGCACCCGAAACCGACGTGCCCATCCCGGCCCGATCCGTCGTTAAGTTCAAGGCCGGCAAGGAAATGGCCGCCGCCGTCATCAAGTTGCCGCCGCAGCCTGCCGCCTGATTCAGCCATCGAGATTTCGGGGGCGCGGCGACCTCACCGGTCCGCGCCCTTTTTCTTTTTATTCGGGCCGCCGTTCCTTACTCTGACCGCAAGCTATGGAACGTTTGCCTGGGTTTCGCGATTTCTATCCTGAGCCATTGCCGCACAAGGACGTGTGGAGTGCTGATGCGCGCCAATACATTTTCAGCCAATGGCGCGAGGCCGCCCGCCGCTATGGCTTTCGCGAATATGATGGCCCGCCGCTGGAACCATTGGAACTTTTCACAACCAAGAGTGGCGATGAGATCGTCGGACAACTCTATAACTTCGTGGACAAGGGTGACCGCGCGATCGCTCTGCGTCCGGAGATGACACCCACGCTGGCCCGGATGATTGCCGCGCACGAACGCAACTACAAGAAACCCATCAAGTGGTTCGCCATTCCGCAACTGTTCCGCTACGAGCGCCAGCAGAAAGGCCGCCTGCGCGAACATTTTCAGTTCAACGCCGACATCTTCGGCGAGCAGGATGTCGCTGCGGATGCTGAACTGATCGCGCTGTTAATTGATACGCTCCGTTCGTTTGGCTTGACCGCCGAGGATTTTGTCATCCGCCTCAGCAGCCGCAATGCATGGAACGATTACTTTACCAATCGTGGCGGCAAAGCTGGCCAGGAATACGACTTCTTCCAGGTCATCGACAAATTGGAGCGCGCCGAATCTGAAGAGTCACAGAAAAAGCTCGCCGCCCTGGGTTTCTCGCTCGACGACGTAAATGCTTTCATCAATTCCGGCACCCCCACGGTCGAACTGGCATCCATCATTGCCAATCTGACCGCGCGCGGCCTGGGTGACTTTGTGAAGGTGGATTACAAAGTCATTCGCGGACTGGCGTACTATACCGGTCCGGTGTTCGAGGCGTTTGATCGCAAGGGTGAGTTCCGTGCCATAGCGGGCGGCGGACGCTACGACAATCTCGTCAAACTTATCAGCAACGGCAAAGTGGACCTGCCGGCCCTCGGATTTGGGATGGGTGACGTGGTGTTGTTGGAACTGCTCAAAGCCCGTGGACGATTACCGCAGTTTCATCAGAATGTGGATGTGTTTGTTTTAATCGAGCAGGAAGTCCTGCGTCCTCAGTCACTTAAGCTCATCCAAGAATTACGCACGGCCGGTCGGGTTGCGGAGTATGCGTTGACTGCCGTCAAGCCGGACAAACAGTTTAAACGCGCACAGGAACTGAATGCCAGGTTCCTGGCGAAGTTGGAAAATGATTCCACGGTGAGGGTGCGCAATCTCAAGACGCGCGAAGAATGGTCGATGCCAGCGACTGACTTGGCCACCAGGCTTTCTTGATGGGAATTTCAAGGCAAGGATTTGCAGCCCTGTTCTCAGTGGCGGTGCAGGCGCAATCGTTCGCAATATTCTCAGTCACCGCACGTGGGTGACCTTGCTCGCTGGACGTTGCGCCGAGTCGTGCTCGTTGCCGCCGATAGTACCGAACTGGCTTTGACTCCACAGCCCTCATCAGTCCAGCATGGTGCGGTTTATGAGCTGGTTGGTTCATGTTTTCTCATTCGTATCCCTCCTGTCTTTGGCAACAGCCGGGAATATTCCCTATCCTCAAGCGCTCGATGCGGCAGCCGTCCTGGAAGATCGCTTGGATGCCATCGGGCGACGCGCTCTGCCGCTGGGGAACGGTGATCTGAATGCATTGCTCTGGGATCGCGACGGGGCGCTGTGTTTGCGGGTGACGAAGAATGATATTTGGGATGCGCGCATTGATACTTCGCAAGATCCGCCGCTGCTCCGGATGGACGTGCGGAACCGCTCTTGGACTGGCGGGACGAATCGAGTTTCGAGTTGGTCGGATCATCCATATCCGCAAGCGCGGTGTGCGGCCATCGTGCGTCTTGGGTCGCCAACAGGCAGCGGTGACATCACCAATGCGCGACTCGATTTGCGTCGTGCCGTGGCCTGCGTCAACCAAACGACCATCCGTGTCCTCGCAGATCGCAATGTCATCCTGGTCGAAGGCGGTCAGCCGGTTGCGTTGGAAGAAATTACCACCCGGGAACTGCCGCCCGCGAAATGGGGCGAAACCAACGGCCTGCGTTGGCTGTACATGAGGATGCCGGGGGATGTGGACTATTCCGGGATGGACTATGCCGTGGCAGTTGCCACCAACGGGTCGCGGCAAGCGGTGAGTGTCGTGACCTCCTTCGACACGCGAGAGCCGGTGCTGGCGGCAGCAATCAAGTTGGCACGGGAAAGTCTGAAAGCTAATCCGGTTCCCGAACATGAAGCGATTTGGGAGAAATTCTGGTCTGCCTCCGGTGTGGAACTCGCGGACCAGTTTTTCCAGGACGCCTGGTATCGCAATCTCTACTACATGCGGTGCTTCAGTCGCGCGGGGTCGCCATTGCCCATCATGCTGTTCGCAGGTTTGGTAAAAGACGACACGCCGTGGCATGGCGCGCCGACGTTGAACTACAATTTTCAACAGGTATACTGGCCGATGTTCGTCTGCAACCAGGTGGACTCTGCCGAGCCGTACATCCGTTTCATCCAAAATTACGCGCCGCGCGGCCATTGGTTGGCCAGGCAGACTTACGGTGTGGATGGTTTGTTTTTGCCGCTGAATATTTTTGGGCCGGAGCATCTGGTCGCCCCGGAGTTGGCGCGCAGCCGGAACGGCCGTCAGATTTGTTACGTACCGTGGAGCTACACGCTGGGCTGCACCGGCTGGGGGCTGCAAAATCTGTGGTTGCGTTACAAATACCAGCCGGAACGTTCTTATCTCGAATCGGTCTATCCGCTGTTTCGCGATGGGGCCGAATTTTACGCGAATGTTCTCGCGCAGTGTCGCGATGGGGAACTCGGCCCCAGTTACAATCCTGAACATGGCCCGTTTGGCACGTTCAACAATCCGGTGGATCTTGCGTATTTCCGTTTCCTGCTGGACACTGCCTGCGAGGCCGCGCGTGAATTGGATCGCGATGCCAAGCTGGTGGAACGTTGGCGACAGCAGTTGGCGCGTGTGCCGGCCTATGAGACGACGCTGCTCCAGGGCAAACCGATCATCGCCAATTGGAAAGGTGCGACGGTTGATTCCGTTCCGGTGCACAACATCGTGGTGCCAACGGTTCCGATTTTTCCGGCGGAGCAGGTGACTTGGTTCTCCCCCAATAGCGAAAAGGAACTGTTCACCCGCACGCTGCGTTGGATTCAGTTCCGCGACGACAACTCGCACATCATGATCAATGTACAGCGGGCGCGATTTTCGATGCCGGAAGCCTACAGCAAATCGCGGGAGCACTTCACCCGGCTGCTCGCGCCGAACGGTTTGTTTGCCGAATGGCCCGGCCACGGTTCGTTTCTGGCCGAGAGTTGGGCGTTCGCCGGTTTGACGGCGGAGTTGTTGCTGCAAAGCGTCGGCGATGTCATCCGCGTTTTCCCGGCGTGGCCCGGGCAGCAGGATGCGGCTTTCGTTGATTTGCGCGCGCAAGGTGGATTTCTGGTCAGTGCCATTCAAAAGCAGGGCCGGGTGGAGCTCTTGGAAATCAAGGCCACGGTCGGCGGCACGGTGAATTTCGTAAACCCGTGGTCAAGCTCGAAGCTGGTGGTTAACGTGGTGCAGACCGGCGGTGAAATCACGGCCACGAACAGGAGTGGTGGCGTGCTGACATTTCCGGCGACTGGCGGGATGCGTTATCGCATCAGGCCCCGAGACCGAGCGCGCTGGGAATCCCCGGCTAAACGCTGGCAAGGCTGACATGTCAGCTTTGCTGAATTTTGAAGCATTGGGACACCTCGATTTGCGGGTGTTGGCCGTGCAACGCACAGTCGCGGGACGTTGGTGGAATTTTCGGAAAGTGATCAGTCCGTTCGCCCGGCTCTGGCTGATTCTCGATGGGCGCGGGATGGTCCGGCATCACGGTCGGGAGTTTCAGCTTCGCCCCGGCCGATTACACCTGGTGCCTCCCTTTACCGAACATGATTGTTCCTGCGCGCAGCGATTGGATCATTACCACCTCCATTTTGTGGTGCGCCTGCCGACTGGGGTGGATTTGCTGTCGTTGCTCGACCATGACTTCGAGCTGCCGGCGGGGGCAGAAACCCTGAGCAAACTGCAGCGGCTGGAAACCATTTATCCCGACCGCAAGCTGCCTTGTTTCGATCCGACGCGGGAAGAGTATCGCCGCCAACCTGTGCTCGCGGAACGTGCAGACCTGGAAACTTTCGGAGTGGATCGGCTCGAAGCCACCGGGCTGCTGACCTTGTTGATTGTCCCCTTCTTGCGGCAGGCGCGCCGACACACCGGGACACATGCGCGCGTCACCAGTCAGTTCGCCGAGCTGCAAGCGTTCATTCACGCCCACATGCAGGACAATTTGCTGCTGGGGGATCTCGCGCGGGTGATCAAACTGCATCCGACGTATTTCTCCGATCGCTTTCATGAGTTGGTGGGGATGCGTCCGCTGGAGTATTTGCTCCAGCGGCGGATGGAGCGGGCGCAATACGTGTTGCTTACGACGCGCACCTCCATCAAGGAAGTTGCCGCGGCAGTTGGATATCCGGATGCCGCGCACTTCACCCGCGCCTTTGTTCGTTATTGCGGGCGGTCTCCTTCGCAATATCGATTGGGGCACGGGCGCAGCCTGGGTTAGCTGACGGGATGGCGCTCGGCGCCGTTGCCTGTGATAAATCCAAGGCTTTTGGATTTCCGGGCAAGTAATTTGGCTCTCGGACGGAATCGCTTCTGTCACACTTCCCATAGATTTCACCCATTGAAACATGAAAACCAATGCTGTCGCTTCGCTCAAAGTCAATCGTCCTGTCAACCGTCTGGTCGGTGATATGCCCAAAGTAGGCATCCGCCCCACCATTGATGGCCGGCTCGGCGGCGTCCGCGAATCCCTAGAAAAAACCACGATGAACATGGCGAAGAACGTCGCCAAGCTCATCGAATCCACGTTGCGCCACTCCAACGGGCTGTCGGTCGAGTGTGTCATCGCCGATTCGTGCATCGGAGGCGTGGCGGAGGCAGCGGCTACCGCGGAGAAGTTTCGCAAGGAAGGCGTGGGCGTTTCCCTCACCGTGACGCCGTGCTGGTGCTACGGCTCGGAGACGATGGACATGGATGCGTCCATCCCGAAGGCTTACGGTCGTGATGTGCAGGACATCGGTTCGACGAAGATCCCCGTCGATGTGCGGGAGAAGATTCTCGGCTTTATCAAAGCTGGTCTCGCTGTCGCCACGATGCGCGGCAAGAGTTACCTGTCGGTCGGCGGTGTTTCGATGGGTATTGCGGGTTCGATCGTGAATCAGGATTTGTTTGAGGACACGTTCGGGATGCGCGTCGAGTGCGTGGACATGACGGAACTTGTCCGTCGCATTGAGGAAAAGATTTATGACGAGGCGGAATTCAAACGCGCGCTGGCGTGGGTGAAGAAGAATTGCCGCGAAGGCAAGGACTACAACAGCAATCCGCACAGCCGCAAGCGCAAGGACTGGGAGTGGGAGTTCGTGGTGAAGTCCGCGATGATCGTCCGCGACCTGATGCTTGGTAATCCGCGCCTCAAACGACTCGGCTTTGGCGAAGAGGCGCTGGGTCACAACGCGATTCTCTCCGGCTTCCAAGGCCAGCGTCATTGGACGGATCATTATCCAAACGGCGATTTTCTCGAAGCGATGCTCAGTTCATCCTTCGATTGGAACGGCATCCGCGAGCCGATCCTGGTCGCCACGGAAAACGACGCGCTGAACGGTGTGTGCATGTTGCTCGGGCATCTGCTCACCAACACGGCGCAGATTTTTGCCGACGTGCGGACGTATTGGAGTCCCGAAGCGGTGCAACGCGTCACCGGCCACGCGCTGACCGGCGCGGCCGCTCCAGGGCTGTTGCACCTGATCAACTCCGGCGCCGCAGCGCTGGATGGTTGCGGGGAACAGAAGCGCAACGGTGAGGCGGTGATGAAGCCATTCTGGGAAATCACGCCGAAGGAGGCGCAAGCTTGCTTGAATGCGACGACCTGGCCGCCCGCGATTTATGAATACTTCCGCGGCGGCGGTTTCTCCTCCGCTTATGGCACGCGTGCCACGATGCCCACCACGATGTTCCGCATCAACATGGTCAAGGGCCTGGGGCCGGCGCTGCAGATTGCGGAAGGGCACTTCCTCGATCTGCCCAAGGAAATCTATTCCGTGCTCGAAGAACGCACGAATCCGACCTGGCCGTCGCATTGGTTTGTCCCGACGCTGACCGGCCAGGGCGTGTTCCGCGATGTCTATTCGGTCATGAACGCCTGGGGCGCGAACCACGGCACGATCAGCTACGGCCACATCGGCGCGGAACTCATCACGCTCGCGTCGATGCTGCGCATTCCGGTTTACATGCACAACGTGGCGGAGGAAAAAGTCTTCCGCCCAAGCGCGTGGACGGCGTTCGGGACAGCGGATCTGGAAGGCGCGGATTTCCGGGCTTGCGCGAACTTCGGTCCGCTTTACGGCAAAACCTCCCGTTAATTCTTCGCCTATGTTGAAAGGTATCAATCCCTGTATCTCGCCCGAGTTGTTGAAGGTTCTGGCTGAAATGGGCCACGGCGACGAGATCGTCTTGGCGGACGCGCATTTTCCCGGGCACACGATGAACCCGCGTGTGTTGCGGGCAGATGGATTGTCGGTGGCCAACCTGTTGGACGGAATTCTGCCGCTGTTTGAATTGGATGCCTATGCTCCGCCACTGGTCATGATGGCGGCGGTGCGCGGGGATAAACTGGATCCGGCGGTGGAAGCAAAGTACCTGCGGGTGATCCATTGGCATGTGCCGAAGGCCAAAGTGCCCGTGCGGATTGATCGCTTCGCCTTTTACGAGCGCGCCAAAGCCGCCTTTGCCGTCGTCATGACCGGTGAGACCGCCAAATACAGCAACCTCATCTTGAAGAAGGGCGTCACGCCCCAATCCTGAATCCAGCCACTGGCTTGCCGCCCAAGAACTCTATGAATTCGCCATCACGCAATGGACTCTTCACCGGGACCGATGGAAAAAGTCTGGCCACCACGTTCTTTCTGGTCGCGTCGCTGTTTTTCATCTGGGGGTTCTGCAACTCGATGATTGATGGGATGGACAAGCATTTTCAGGATCAGTTGGGCCTGACCAAGGCGCAATCGGCCTGGGTGCAATTCGCGCATTACATGGGCTATTCCCTCATGGCGTTGCCGGCCGGTCTGTTGACGCGCCGGTTGGGTTACAAATACGGCATCATCTTTGGGTTGCTGCTGGTGGCGGTGGGCGCTTTTTGGTTTCTGCCCGCAACGAAGATTTCCCAGTTTTGGGCCTTCCTGCTGGGTGTGTGCGTGATTGCGATGGGATTGACCGTGCTGGAAACAGTGGCCAATCCCTACACCACGGTGCTGGGCCCGAAGGAATTTGGGGCGTCCCGGATCAATCTCGCCCAGTCGTTTAATGGCGTGGGCTGGATTGTGGGGCCGCTGGTCGGGGCGTCCTTCTTTTACTCGGAAGGCGGGGTGCAGAAAGCCCATGGACAACTGTTTATTCCGTATGTGGGCGTGGGCGTGCTGGTGATTGTCATTGCCGCCCTGGTGTTCCGGGCGCATGTGCCCGACATCAAGGTTGAGGACGAATACCACACGGACGATCGGGCTAACCTGTCCTGGCAGAAGAACAGCGCGCTGGTCTTCCTCATGTTGTTGTTGAACGTGGCCGCGGTGGCGCTTTCAGTTTATCTGGTCCTGCACACCATCCTGCCCGCGGTCGCCAAGAGCGTGACGGAAGGGGATGTGGACCGGAAGTGGTGGGTGTTTGCGGGATTGGTGGTGGTGGCTGGGCCCTTCCTGTTGCTGGCGACCAAACGTGTGACCACCCACAGCATCTGGGCGCACCCGCACTTTTCAGGGGCCACGCTGGCGCAATTTTTCTACGTGGCGGCGCAAGCGGGCATCTTCAGCTTTTTCATCAACAGCATGACGGTGGACAAGCACAACGGCTCGTCCATCGTGCCGGAACTGCCAGCCACCATGGCCGGAGGCTGGTTTGCGGACAATCACTGGGTCGAAGTCCGCACCGCGTTGTCCGGGAGCGACCTGACCGATTTGCCGTCGTTGGCGGACCGGTTGAAACAACCAACGGACGCCGTGGCGCAATTTGTTTCCGAAAGTCTGGGTGCATCGACCAAGGAACTGCTGGCCGGTAATCCCGGCGCGACCACCGAGGCCGCCTTGCGCAAGGCCCTCGTGAACGACCTCAACGGCCTCCTGCATCAAGAACTGGATCCAAAGAGCGGGAAACCTGCGTTTTACGATCCGGCCCGGTTCAGTGCGGTGAAACTGAACGAAGCGACTGCGGCCCTTGCGGCGCGCAAGCTGGACCTGGAAAACGACCGGCTCCGGCTGAACCGGCGCTTGCTGGCGGACGCCTTCCCCGGGCAGATTAGCTTCAGAGACGGCGCCCTGAGCATCAGCGACAAGGGCGCGAACAAGCTTTCCTCGCTGGCGTTTGGCCTTTTCCTGCTGGGGCGTGTCATTGGCGCGTGGGCGATGCGCCGCGTCCCGGCGCACAACATGGTGGGCGTGTTTGCCCTGGCCAACGTGCTGCTGTGCGCCGTGGTCATCTCAAAACTCGGGTGGCTGTCAGTTGCGGGCGTGTTTTTGAGTTACTTCTTCATGTCGTTGATGTTCCCGACCATCTTCGCGCTGGGCATCTTCGGATTGGGCGCACAGGCCAAGAAACAGGCGGCGGCCTTCATTGTGATGTCGATTACAGGCGGCGCGTTGATGCCCAAATTGATGGGCCGGCTCGGCGATGTGTTCGACATGTCCACGAGTTTCTGGATGCCACTGGGTTGTTTCGTGCTGATCATGTTTTACGGCTTTGGGTGGACCAAACTGAGTCAATCCAAGGGGGTGGTCGGGATGAAGTCAGCCGGCGGACACTGAGGACAGCTCGGAGTGCTTACATGTCAGTGCCGGGTGAGGTTGCTTGTTGCACGGGTGAGGAAGGCTGGGCCGAAGGCGCTTTGCACCGGACGGCCAGCACTCGCAATTCCGTGCCGATTGAGGTAGAGCAGTGACCACGACATCATGATACGCACCCGACGTCCTGTTCTGGTTGGAATGCTGGCGCTCCTCGTTGCTGGTTGGGGCGGGCGTCTGGCCGCGGCCGATGTGACCGTGATGCTGCTCACCAACGCGGCGCAGGTGCGGGCGCTGTCGTTGGAGGCGGCCTCGCCGGGGCAGCCGGTGCACCTGCGGGGTGTCGTGCTGTTTGAGGGGACGGACTCCTTGGTGTTGGCCGACGCAACGGCAGGCATCTATCTCCAGGCCACCAACCGCGAACTGGCGGGATTCCAGATGGGCGATCTGTTGGCCGTGACGGGGAAGACGGACCCGGGGAAGTTCGCTCCCATCGTCAAAGTGAAAGCGGTCGAGAAAATCGGTCGCGGCACCATCCCGAGCCCTCAGCGCGTGGCGTTTCCCGACTTGCAGATGGGCAGGCTGGATGCGCAGTGGATCGAGGTGACGGGGGTGGTGCGGCGTTCCGAGGCTTCAACGGAGGACGAGACCGCTTGGGGAGTTTGGATCGA
The DNA here is from genome assembly GCA_044225555.1 of Limisphaerales bacterium. Taxonomy (GTDB): domain Bacteria; phylum Verrucomicrobiota; class Verrucomicrobiia; order Limisphaerales; family JADLHS01; genus JADLHS01. The sequence goes on from JBGAIM010000006.1 coordinate 234,656, forward strand.
AGTTGGTGGCGGACGGCTTCCGGTGCGTCTCCCGGCGGAGCAGGGGAAGTTGCTGGCGGTGGACTCAGAGGTGCGGTTACGAGGGGTCTGCTTCTATCAATTCAACAAAGCCCGTCAGGCGGTGAGTCCGATGTTGCAGATTCCGCGGGGCGAACCGGTGATTGTCACGCGCCCGGCCCCGGAACACCCGTTTGAAGCCCTCGAGCGTCCGGTAAGCAGCTTGTTGCAGTTCAGCCCCGAAGACCTTTTCAGCCATCGGGTCCGGGTGAGCGGCGTGGTGACTCACGCGGTCATGGGGGAAGGATTCTGGATTCGCAGCGGACCCGTGGGGCTGCGGGTGCGAAGTTTGCAGTCCCAGTTGCTGGCGGTGGGCGACCAGGTGACGGTGCTGGGCTTTCTCAGCCGCGGAGAATATTCGCCCGTGCTGGAGGATGCCATCTTTCGCAAGTTGGCCAAGCTGCGGCGGCCGGAACCGTTGTCGTTGTCCTCACCGCAAGAAGCGCTGGATCACGATCAAGAGCTGGTGCAACTCGAGGCCCAACTCGTGGAACAATGGCGGGTTCCGGATGGGTGTCGCGTCACCTTGCAAGCAGATGACAAAGGCTTCGTAGCTTGGTTGCGCTTGGAAGGACATCAAGCGGTGCCCCGGACCTGGGTGACCGGGAGCCGGGTACGCGTGGTGGGGATTTGCACCGTGACGGCCGGAGCCAAGGAGGGGACTGCGGCTGGCACGGTGGACCCAGGTTCCTTTCAAATCTTGTTGCGCTCGCCCTCGGACATGACCGTGCTACGGTCCCCGTCCTGGTGGACGGCGGAACACGTGGGATGGGTGACGGCCAGTGTCATGGGGTTGTTGCTGACCATCGGGGGGCTGCTTTTTTGGATGCATCGCCGGCGGGTGGCGCGACAAATGGCGGAGATGAAAGCGCAAGCCGCCCTGGATGCCGAGCGGACGCGGATTGCCCGCGATTTGCATGATGAGATTGGAGCGAATCTGACCCACATTTCCATACTCAGCACATTGGCATCCCAAGCCATCAAGGCACAGCCAGAAAGCGCCCAGCAGCATAACGCGGAAGCGGCCAGCGTGGCGCAACAGACCATTCGCGCATTCGATGAAATCTTGTGGTCCGTTAATCCGAAGAACGACACCCTTTTGAGTTTGAGCCATTACATTTGTCGTTACGCAGAAGAGCTGTTGTCCCCGGCGGGGATTGCTCATCATTTTGACCTGGCGGAATCTTATCCCAATCTCTTGGTGCCACCCAATTGCCGTCATGGATTGCTTCTGGCAGTGAAGGAGGTGATCCACAACATCATCAAGCATGCCGCCGCCAAGAAGGTGCAAATCAAGTGCGCCATGGAAACGGACCGGCTTTTCTTCGTGCGGGTAACTGACGATGGGCAGGGGATGGGATCGGCTGCGGGGGCCCCGGTTCCGAACCGGCGGCAAGGCCAAGGGTTGGAAAATCTCGCGCGCCGAATGTCCGAATTGGGCGGCGAGTGTTCGATTGAGAGCAAGCCCGGTCAGGGAACCGGCGTTACGCTCCGTTTGCCGTTATGAATGCTGTCAAGGAATCAACAAAGAAAGTCCGCGTCGCTCTGGTGGAGGACAATTCGAAACTGCGCCGCAGTTTGACGGCGTTGTTGAACTCGGCCAATGATTTGGAGTGCGTGGAGGCTTGTGCCGATGGGGAACAAGCCTTGCGGCAGCTTCCGACAGCCGCGCCGGAGATTGTTCTCATGGACATCCACTTGCCGGGCATCAGTGGGATCGAGTGCGTGGCGCGCCTGGCTGCCATCCTGCCGAAGGTTCGAATTGTGATGCTGACCGCGTTTGAAAGCAGCGAGGAGATTTTTGATTCTCTGGCCGCCGGAGCGCACGGTTACCTGCTCAAGAGCACCTCCCCGGCCCAGTTGTTGGATTCCATCCGGGAGGTGGCCGCGGGCGGTTCACCGATTTCGGGGAGTGTGGCCAGGAAGATTGTGGATTTCTTCCGACATAAACCGCCGGTGCCGGACAGCGTGGACGCACTGGCGCCGCGAGAACGGGAAGTATTGCGGTTGCTGGCGGAGGGATGTCCCTACAAGGAAATCGCCAACACGATGCAAGTGTCGCTGGGCACTGTTCGCACCTATATTGAGCGAATCTACCAAAAGCTGCACGTTCACAGCCGCACAGAGGCAGTCGTAAAGTACTTCAAGCGATCTGCAGGTTGATCTTGTTTTGGGGGCGGTCAGCAACTGCTGATTGCGAGCGGAAACATTTTCAGCCCGCCAGGAGGAGTCTGTTCGCGATTTCGGCGATGTCTGATGTTTGTCCGACATGACGGTTTTCGCTGCGCCCCCTAAGGTTGACGTCAAGCCCGGTCGATCACGCCGTCCGCCAGCATGTGGACGAAAATGAGCAGGCCGGCAAAACCGTTAGCAACCAATGAAAACCCCAACCACAAAACCAAGCAAATACCTTGCAGTTCTCGCCGGAGTCGCGGTGGCGGTGAGCGCTCATGCCACCACTATTCCGCTCACCAATCCTTCATTCGAAGCGCCAGTCGTTGGCGCCTGGTCCTCGGGCTTTCTCCCGGACGGCTGGTCCTGGGATTACGGTAGCTACATTCAGACGCCCGGGGCACATCAAGGCAGCCAGGGCGTGTGCAATCTGGGCAGCGCGAACCAGTTTTACCGGCTTTCGCAAAACACGACGTACACCGTGGCCCACGCCAACGAAACCATCACCGGCAAGGTGTGGATTCGGGTCACCAACCTCGAAAAGGGCAACTGCCACTTCCGCGTGGAACTGGTGCTGAACTCCGCCGGGGTGGTTACCAACACGTTCGCCGTCACCCCGGGAATGGTGACCGGACAGACCTACGATTGGGCGGAGATTTCCGTGCAGTATGTCACCAGCGCCGGCGATGTTGGCAAGACGGTGGGCGTCGCCATTGGCGCCGACGGGGGGGACAACTCGGACGGCTACAGTCCGAGTTATTGTTACATGGATGAAGTATCACTGGATACTGTGACGATTGGTGGTCCAACCGTGGTGGCCACCGCCTCGCCCAACCCGGTGGCGCTCTTCTCGAACGTGCTGGTCTCGGCGACCGTAACGCCCGGCGCTAACCCAACGATTTCGTCGGTCGTGTTTAATGCCACCGCGCTTGGCGGGGGGAGTTCCGTCGCACTCGTTTCTGCGGGCGGCGGTGTCTATACAAATACGGTGGCCGCCTCGGCGCCGACCGGTCTGGACACGCCGTTGAACCTGCCGGTGACGGTGACGGATGGCAGCGCTCTCGTGGGGCAATTCACGGCTCAAGTGACGGTGAATCGTCCAGAGGTCCTCACTTGGGCTGGTGGGGTGGGTAACTGGAACGACGCAAACTGGCTTCCCTACAACCTCACTGGCCCGTTGCAGGGACCGAATCGCACGGCGATCGTCACGAACGGGCAGGTTCTCGTAAACCAGCCAGGTGGTATCGGAGGCGGTGTTGCCATCATCCTGGAGGAGACCGGTACCATGCAGGTGCATAACGCCCACTATGGCGGGTATGGCAACATCCTGTTCTCGGGCGGCACGCTGGATATTTATGATGACTCGGCTTACCACGCATACGGGGCGTCGGTGCTCTCATCCCTCGTGGCTACCGGTGCCATTACTTCAACCATCAGCAATTCCGGTGGAACGTGGTTTAATCTCAGCGATCCCGCATCCACTTTTGCGGTCAGCGATGGCGCCACCTTGAATGTGATGGCCACGTTGGCCGGGGCGGTGGCGTCAAACGATAATCTGTACAACCCCTCTGGGCTCACCAAAATTGGGGCTGGGACTCTGATTCTGTCCGGCACCAATACGTATGCGGGTACAACCACCGTGGCTGAGGGTGCGTTGACGCTCGCCAGCTCCGGGGCGCTGCGGGCGAACACGACCCTGACGGTTGCCGGTGGCACAACGGTCAATCTGAATTATTCCGGCACGCTCTCCCTTGGTGCACTGGTTCTGAACGGTGTTAGTCAGGCTGCAGGCACTTATGGAGCCACTGGTTCTGGTGCTGACCATATCAACAACACGTTTTTCTCCGGCACTGGCGTCCTCGCGGTTGGGATTCGTCCGACCTTGAGCTACGTGAGATTGGGTGGAAGCCAGTTGCAGTTGTCTTGGACAGTCGCCGCCACACTACAAGTGCAGACCAACAGCTTGGCAACCGGGATTAGCTCCACGGGCTGGGTGGATCTGCCGGATGTGAGTCCAACGACTGTTACGATCGACCCCGAGGCCGGTGGAGTGTTCTTCCGTTTGAAGCAGTAAGTAAGGTATGTGGGTAAGTGGAGTCATGGGCGGGAGACACGTGGGTTTGTCTCCCGCCCCCTCGAACCCTCATGAAACTAGAAACCATTCCGAGTGATTCTCTGCGACTGCCGCCACCATAGATCTTCCATGAAGGCCAAGACCTCTCCGCAAACGTTCCATCAGCCTGTAGCCTCCGGTTGCACGCTGGGCGGATTTACCCTGATTGAACTGCTCGTGGTGATCGCGATCATCGCCATTCTCGCGGCGTTGCTCTTGCCGGCCTTGAGCAAGGCGAAGAACAAGGCGCAGGGCTCGGTGTGCCTGAGCAATCAAAAGCAGATTATTCTGGCCTGGACCATGTATGCGGATGACAACCAAGGGCGGTTGGTGAATTTGCACACGCAACTGAACGCCAAAAACGAAACTCCGTGGCGCTGGATCAATCCTCCGGTTTCCCCGGTCACCTCCGGCTTGAATGCGCAGGAAATCCTGATTGCCAGGTACAATGCAGGATTCGAGCAGGGAGCATTGGGGACCTACGGGAAAAATCCCAGCGTCATTCATTGTCCTGCGGATCCGCGCGGTAAACAAACCCCGGGCAACGGATTCGTTTGGGGCAGCCTCTCCGGGGTCGATGGTTTGAACGGCGAGTCCATGAGCGCCGTCGGCGGGATCACCAAAGTCAGCCAGATTCGGCGCACCGCGGAGATTTACGTTTTCGTTGAGGAGAACGATCTGCGGGGGGAAAACGTAGGATCGTGGCAGTTCAACCTCCAAGGCACGCAGCCCACGTTCGCGGGATCGAAAATGGTGGATGCGCCCGGAATCTTCCATGCGACGAGCAGCACAATGTCGTATGCTGACGGCCATGCCTCCCAACACAAATGGGTCGATGCCAAGACATTCGCTTTCGCCAAGAAAGGTTCCGGCAGTGGGTCGCCTCCTGACGCGGCTGGTTCTCCCAGGGATATCCAGTGGCTGGCCAATGGTTGGGCAAGCACCACCAATCCGTAGCGGTCAGAAGAGAAATCATATGACGGAGCGATCCTGGCTTGCCTACCTCGTGGCTCGCCCCTCGTTGATTCTGCTGCCGTTGCTGCTGTCATGGATGGCTCCGGCGCAAACCTTGGGTCTTTTCAATGGCAACATGGAACTGCCTGTTGTGGTCGCATGGTCAACGACGAAACCCTCTTCATGGACGTGGTCCGCGGGCAGCGGAGTGGGAGATGTGGGGCTGACCAGCACCGGCGGCGCGAATGGAAGTCAGCAGACGCTCTACGGAAATCAACTGGCCGGAACACTGACGTCCGATGCCTCCATGGGAACAGTTCCCGGCGAGGGCGCGATTGTGCTTACCTATTACGCGAAGCGCGAGAACAGTGGCACTTTCAATCTGACTGGAAGTGTTCTGGTCGGCGGGATTGTCGTCACATCACGCACGGATGTGTTGCAGACGACGACTTGGACGCAATACACGTTGAATTGTCCGGTCTCCGCTGCCGATGCTGGCAAATCCGTGCAGGCGCGTTTTGTGTTCTCCGGCAGCGGCGCTTGGCAGGGCTATCTGGACGAAGTCGGACTCGCATTTTCCAATTCCGCGCCGCAGGTGAGTTTTTCGGGCGGCGACCTGATTCAGGCGGAAACCAATTCCCAGGGACGAGTCAGTGTTTATTTGAGCCGGGCGGCGACGAACAGCGTCAGCGTCGGATATTTTCTCGCGGGCGGAACAGCTCAGGCGGGAACGGATTTCACGTTCACACCCGGCTTGCTGACATTTTCTCCGGGCGTGATCAGCAATAGCTTTGGCTTCACCGTGCTCGACAACTCCACGTATCAAGGCAGCAAAACCATTTTGTTCGGCATCAACAATCCGGCCAATGCCACGCTCGGGTTAGTGACGACCCAATCGGTCATGATCGTCGATCCCGAGGAGCGTCCCGCGCCGCGAACGTTTTACGTGGATTCCGTCGCCGGTAGCGATGCGAACAGCGGGACGAACATCGCCGCGCCGTGGAAGTCGTTGGCGAAGTTGAATGCCACGACCTTTCGCACGGGCGACTCGATCCTGCTCAAGGCGGGCAGCACCTGGACCGGACAACTGCATCCGCTGGGTTCGGGAGATTACAACGGCCAGATCACGATCGATATGTATGGCAGCGGCGCGAAGCCGCGCATTGACGGCGGCGGAATTTCCGGCGGCACATTCTATCTGCTCAACCAGCAATATTGGACGATCAACAATCTGGAGCTTTCCAATCTCGGCTCGACGAACATCGCCAAGAAGCAGGGTATGCTCATCAAGAACGATTGCGTGGGAACGTTGAACCGCATTTACGTTCGCAACTGCTACATCCAAGACGTGAATGGCGTCATGGATAATTACATTGATGGCAAAGAAAGCGGCGGCATCGTTTTTTACGTCACCAGTTCCAACACCAACGTGCCTTCCAAGTGGAACGACCTCCGCATTGAGAACAATGTCATCCGCGATGTCGTGCGGGAAGGCATCTTGCTGCAATCGCTTTGGGTGAACAAACCGCAAGACCCGAACACGTATTGGAGCAGTTGCGGGCCGTATTATCCGAGCACCCAAGTCCGGATCGCCAGCAACATCCTCGAACGCATCGGCGGCGATGGCATCATTCCCTGGGCGGTGAACGGTGCGGTGGTGGAATACAATTACGTCCGTCTATCCAATCTAAACAGCGTCGGGCAGGGTCACGCAGCGGTCTGGCCTTACATCTGCGAAAACATCGTGTTTCAGTTCAACGAGATTTGCGAGACGCAGACGCGCTTCGACGGCATGGCGCTGGATTTGGATCACAGCAACCAGAACTGCATCTACCAATACAATTACAGCCACGACAACCAGGGCGGATTCCTGAACATGTGTTCCGGCGGCAACGCGAACAACAACATCGTGCGCTACAACATCAGCGAGAACGATGGTTGCGTCGCGGGCGGACGCGTGTTTCTCATCTACGGTGCGGGCAATCACAATTACTCCGTCTATAACAACACCGTTTTTGTCCACAGCAACAACCCGCCGGTGTTTCAGGATGACGGCGGCGGCAGCGCCAGCAGCACGATCAACTTCTACAATAACATCATCATCAACATGGGCAGCGGCAGCATGAATGCGCCGGCTGGATGTTTCTTCGATCGCAATCTGTTCTTCGGCAACGGCGCGATTGCGTCCGACGCGAACAAGCTGCAAGTGAATCCACTGCTGGTCGCCGCGGGCAGCGGGTCGAACGGGCTGGCCTCGGTGGCGGGATACAAGCTGGCGACGAATTCTCCGGCGTTGCGGACCGGTCGGATCATTCCCGACAACGGCGGTCGCGACTACTGGCAAAATCCCGTGCCCGCGGGCGTCGCTCCGAATCTCGGCGCGTATAACGGCATGGGCGTGCCCGAGATCACGAATCTGTTGTGGTCCGTCAGTGGAACGAATCTCGTGTTGAACTGGCCGCTGTATCATGTGCTGCGGACGCAGACGAATCTTTTGCCGGTGGATGGTTCAAATGCCTGGCCGATTGTTCCCGGCTCGACGACCACCAATCGGATGGTCGTGCCGATTGAACGTTCTGTGCCGGCCAGATTTTTTCGCGCCACGCAACCATGAGGACTCGTTTCGCATCGTTGCTGGCCTTGTTTGGTGAAATTTGATTTTATTTTTTGTCATGCGGCGCTTTAGCTTACATCGGTTGCTTGGGTTTTTGATCATGGGACTCGGTCTTGTGGCGGTGCTGCCGCTGTCGGCTGGGTCGGCCCGCGTTGAACTCAATCTGAACCGCGATTGGAAATTCCAGCTCGGCGATCACGCGGGTGCGGCGGCGGTCAAGTTCGATGACGCCCAATGGTCGGCGGCGAATCTCCCGCATTCTTTCTCGATGCCTTACTTTGCGGCGACGGACAAATTCTATGTCGGCTACGGCTGGTATCGGCGCACGTTGGAAGTTCCTGCGAACTGGTCCGGCAAACGCGTTCATCTGGAGTTCGATGGCGTGTTTCAAGTCGCGGAAGTTTTTGTGAACGGCAAAAGCATCGGGGAACATCGCGGCGGTTACACCGGGTTCGCTTTCGACATCACCGACGCAGTGAAGACGGGAAAGAATCTGCTCGCTGTGCGCGTGAATAATTTGTGGGACGCCCAGCTCGCGCCGCGCGCAGGGGAACACGCCTTCTCCGGCGGCATCTATCGCAACGTGCGCCTCGTCGTCACCGATCCGTTGCACGTCGCATGGTATGGAACGTTCGTCACCACGCCGCAGGTCTCGAAAGAATCCGCCACGGTGAACGTGAAGACGGAAGTCATCAACGCCGCGCGCGCGACCAAGCAGACGACGGTCAAAACCCGCATCCTGAACGCCGCCGGCGAATGCGTCGCGGAAATGAAGTCGGCGCAAACGCTCGCGGGAAATTCCACGAATGTCTTCGATCAGACGAGCGACGCGATCGCGAATCCGAAGTTGTGGTCGCCGGAGCAGCCAAATCTTTACACCGTGCAAACCATCGTCCTGGACGGCGACAAGGCCGTGGACGAATACACGTCGCCGCTCGGTTTCCGTTGGTTCAAGTTCACGGCGGATCAGGGCTTTTTCCTGAACGGCGAGCATCGTTATTTCAAAGGCGCGAATGTGCATCAAGATCACGCCGGTTGGGGCGATGCGGTCACGGACAACGCGTTCCGTCGCGATGTGCAGATGGTTAAGGATGTCGGGATGGATTTCATCCGCGGCTCGCATTATCCGCACGCGCCGGCGTTCACCAAGGCGTGCGATGAACTCGGCATGTTGTTCTGGTCGGAGAATGCGTTCTGGGGCATCGGCGGTCACAAGGGCGACGGCTGGTGGAATTGCAGCGCGTATCCGACGAATGCCACGGACGAAGCCGGTTTCGAGGCGAGCGTGAAACAGCAGTTGCGCGAGATGATCCGCATCCATCGCAATCATCCGAGCATCATCGTCTGGAGCATGAGCAACGAACCGTTCTTCAGCGACAATCGCGTGATGCCGCAAGTGCGCCGGTTTCTGAAAGACCTCGTCGCTTACTCGCGCGAACTCGATCCGACGCGCCCCGCGGCCATCGGTGGTTGTCAGCGCGGCGAGATTGATAAGCTCGGCGACATCGCTGGCTACAACGGCGATGGCGCGAGTTTGCCGGAATATCAAAATCCCGGCGTGGCGAGCGTTGTGAGCGAATACGGTTCAACGATGGCGGATCGTCCCGGCAAATATGAAGCCGGTTGGGGCGAATTGCCGACCGCGCCCGGCGCGGACAAAGAGGTCGCGGGTTCATGGCGCATGCCGTGGCGCAGCGGCGAAGCGATCTGGTGCGCGTTCGATCACGGCAGCATCGCGGGTCGCCGATTTGGCGGCATGGGATTCGTGGATTACTTCCGGTTGCCCAAGCGCCAATGGTTTTGGTATCGCAACGAATACCTGAAGATTCCGCCGCCGGAATGGCCGAAAGCCGGCGTCGCCGCGGGACTGAAATTGACCGCCGACAAAACCAGACTCACGGCGATCGATGGCACGGACGACCTCCAACTCATCGTGACGGTGGTGGACAAAGACGGCCAAGCATTGAACAACTGTCCGCCCGTGAAGCTCACCATCGAATCCGGTCCGGGCGAATTTCCGACTGGCCCAAGCATTCTCTTTGAAGCCAATTCCGACATCACGATTCGCGATGGGCAGGCGGCGATGGCTTTCCGTTCGTATCACGCGGGCAAGACCTTGATTCGCGCCACTTCACCGGGATTGCAGGATGCGACCATTGAGATTGAATCGCTCGGCGAAACCAAGTTCATCACCGGCGTGACGCCGACGGTTCAACCGCGGCCGTATGAGCGGTTCGTCGCCGAAGACAAGGCCGGCACAACCATCACGGCTGGTCGCAACAACCCCACGCGCACGAGCAGCGAAACCGCCGCGCACAGCGGACGGCTCGCCAACGACGGTAATCCGGGAACGTTCTGGCAGGCGGCGGCGAACGACAAGAATGCCTGGCTGCGGGTAGATCTGGAGAACGTCGTTTCCATCAGCAAAACCAAACTCGTGTTTCCGAGCGAAGGCAACTGGCGTTACAAGATCGAGGTCTCCGACAACGGCGAAAGCGATTGGAAACTGGTCGCCGACCAAAGCCGCACGGCCAGCACCGCGAAAGAGCGGATGGACATCGCGAAAGAAGCCGCGCCGCGCGGACGCTTTCTGCGCGTGACGCTCATCGGTTCGCCCACCGGGAAAGTTCCCGCCGTGGCCGAAGTGGAAGCGACCGGCACGACCGGTCCGCTCGCGGCGCGCTGAATCTTGTTCGTGCTGCTCGGCGCTCGACTTGGCTCAACTGGTGTTGGGCCAAATTGTTTTCACCTATTGCAAACTGATCACATGACAAAATCGTTTTCGTTGCTGCTGTTGCTGGTTCAAATCGGAGCGGGCATTGCCTGCGCCGCCGCGGAGGCCGACGGCAATCAGCGCCTGTGGTATGAACAACCCGCGACCAAGTGGGAACAGGCGTTGCCCATCGGCAATGGTCGCTTGGGCGCGATGATCTACGGCCAGCCGCAACGCGAACGGCTGCAACTGAACGACGTCACCATCTTGAGCGGCGGCCCGCAACCGGATGCGGATCGCAAGGAGGCTTACAAGAATCTGCCCGAACTCCGCCGCCTCATCCGCGAAGGCAAATATGCGGAGGCGGAAAAATTCGCCAACGCCAACTTCAACGGCCCAGCGCCGTATCAGGCGTCGTATCAATTGTTGGGCGATTTGAATTTTGAATTCCAACTGCCGGAGGGCGGCGTCACGAATTACTCGCGCTGGCTCGACATTGATTCCGCGATTTCGGGCGTCGAGTTCAGCGTTGGCAGCAGCAAGTTCCAGCGCGAACTGTTCGCCAGCGCGGCGGATCATGTCTTGGTGCAACGCCTTACCAGCAGCGCGAAAGGCGGATTGAATTTCACGATGCGCCTCACGCGTCCGGCTTCCGCGCAAACGCGGTCGGTCGGCAATGACACGTTGGTGATGATCGGCAACACGGATATGCCGAAGCTGAAGGGGAATTGTGATTATCAGGCGAACGTGCGGATCGTGGTGCAGGACGGAAAAGTCAGCAGCGCCGGCGACGCGCTCAAAGTGGAGGGCGCAAGCGAGGCGTTGGTGTTGCTCACGTGCGGCACGTCTTACGTGCTGGATCACGCGCGAAATTATCGGGGCGCGAATCCGAACCTCGCCGCGCAACAACTTGAAGCCGCCGCCAAAAAGTCTTTTGTCCAACTGAAGCAGGCGCACGTGGCGGAGTATCAGAATTATTTTCGCCGCGTGAAGCTGGACCTGGGCACGAGCGCCGCCGCCAAGTTGCCTACCGACGTGCGGTTGAAGAATTATGGCGACGGCACGAAAGACCCGGCGTTTGCGGCGTTGTTCTATCAGTATGGCCGTTACCTGTTGATCTCTGCGAGTCGTCCGGAAAATCCGTTGCCCGCGAATCTGCAAGGCATCTGGGGCGACGGACTCGAAATGCCTTGGCTGTGCGATTACCACGCGAACATCAACGTGCAGATGATTTATTGGCCGGCCGAGCAGGCGAACTTGAGCGAGATGCATCAGCCGTTGCTCAACCTGATCACCAATCTGGTCGCGCCCGGCGCGAAAACGGCGAAGGCTTATTTCGGGCCGGAGACGCCCGGTTGGGTGGTGGGCTACACCGTCAATGGTTGGGGCTGGACGAGTCCCGGCGAACGGCTCACGTGGGGCATCTGGTTCGGCGGGGCAGGATGGCTGAGCCAGCATTTGTGGGAACGCTACGCGTTCACCCAGGACCAAAATTATCTGCGCACGGTTTATCCGGCGATTCGCGGCGCAGCGGAATTCTGGCTGGCAACGTTGATTGAAGGTCCGGATGGAAAGCTGATTCCGTCGCCGACGTCATCGCCGGAGAATACTTTTCGCACCGACACGGGTGTGGTTTCGAGCATCACCGAAGGCGCAACGATGGAACGCGCCATCGCGTGGGACTCGCTCGATAAAGCCATTCGCGCCGCTGCCGCTCTCGGGGTGGATGCGGAACTCGCCGCAAAAATGAAAGCGGCGCGCGACCGGATTCGTCCCTTGCAGATCGGCAAAGCCGGGCAGCTCATGGAATGGAACGGCGATTGGGACATGAACGCGCCGGACATTCATCACCGGCATGCGTCGCATCTCTTCGCCTTGCATCCCGGCGATCAGATCCCGGCGCTGGGTTCGATAGAGTTGAAAAATGCCGCCCAGAAATCACTGGAGATTCGCGGCGACGACGGAACGGGTTGGGCGATTGCGTGGAAAGAAAATCTCTGGGCGCGATTGGGCAACGGCGACCACGCGCATCATCTGTTGAGCAATCAACTGCGCTTCACCGAAGAGACGAAGATCGTCATGGAACACGCCGGTGGCACGTATCCGAATCTCTTCGATGCGCACCCGCCGTTCCAGCTTGATGGCAACATGGGCGCAGTCGCCGGCATGACCGAGATGCTTTTGCAAAGCCACGAGCGCTACACCGATCCTAAAACCGGCGCGGAAGCCTACGTCATCGACCTGTTGCCCGCCTTGCCGAAAGCGTGGCCGAATGGTTCGGTCAAGGGCCTACGCGCGCGCGGCGGATTTGAGGTAGATATTGCATGGCAGAATGGTGGATTAGCGACAGCCACGATCCGATCTCAAATGGGCAATGGAGCCAAATTGCGACACGGTCAGGAACTTCAGGCCATTCAGCTTGAAGTCGGGGCGGAGTATCATTTCCAGCTCAAGAATTGAGCGCGTCCTTTCTCAAAATGCTAAACAACCTATGAACCTAAATCCTTCTCAACCCAGCAAACAAGGCGCGTTCACCTTGATTGAACTACTGGTCGTCATCGCTATCATCGCCATTCTGGCGGCGCTGTTGTTGCCGGCGCTAACCCGGGCAAAGCTCAAAGCCACACAGGCGGCTTGCCTGAGTAACCAGAAGCAAATGTCGATCGCGTTCAATTCCTATCCAATGGATAACGATGATAATATTGTGCCCTACGCCAATGGCGGCGGTTTCTGGACCGACCCAGGCGGGTGGACCGGTGGTACGGTGGATCAAGGGTTTAGCGCCATTCAGGGCATTCTCAAAACAAACAATCCGCTTTATCAATATGCGCCCAATGTTGGTGTGTTTCATTGTCCCGGAGACGTCCGGTTCAAAAAATCAGCCTTTTCCCAAGGCTGGGCGTACGACAGTTACTCAAAGACACAGAATGTGGGGGGCGAGGCCTACGACAACTATTGGGGCGCGGGCGCGACCTTTAAGAAGGCCTCCACGGTGCAAAATCCGTCACAGACATTCGCCTTCATGGAGGATGCAGACGAACGGAATCGAAACGTTGGGACCTGGGTGGTGCGGTGGGCAGTTGGCGGCAACACTTTTACCTGGGTTGACCCGCCGGCGATGTATCACGGCAACATCAGCACCTGTGGTTTCGTGGATGGTCATGCGGAAGCGCACAAGTGGAAGAGCCCCGTCGTTATTGCGGCGGGACGCCGTGCTGCGGATGGCCAAAACCCCAACCTGAGCTCGCCGAGTTCCACAACCAAACCGGATAGCGAGTATGTCCGCGACAATTACCGGTTTCCTGGTTGGAAGTAGCGGGTTGCACCGCTCGTCGCGCCTAAATGATTGTCTGTTGATTTTCAACCGAATTCCGCCAGGCCGATTCGGTAAGGATGGTGACATTGTCAAAGCGCAAACGAATCACTGCGTAGATAACCAGCAAAAAAGCCTGCCATTTGCCATTTGCCACTGTCGGCGAATTTGCCCTCGTGCCCGGTACCCCAGTCCCATCAAATACCGCCCAAAAACAGAACCCTGTTATTGGGGTAAGATGTTCATGCAACATGCAACTGATTCAGGTAACATTCCATTTAACTCTGCGGTGCTTGATATCCTTTTGCGAGTGCTGGATGTCGCGGATATCACCGTGATTCAGATTTGCAGGTTAAAGTGGTGGCTGGGGGCGGAATTGAACCGCCGACACAAGGATTTTCAGTCCTCTGCTCTACCAACTGAGCTACCCAGCCAGGTAGTCGAAGGAGGCATATTCAACTTCTTCGAGCGACAGTTGGCAAGAATTTGCTGCGGCTTTTTTCGTGACACCGGGGTGCCGTTCCCTACAATGCCCGCCCTCGACGACCCTATGGTCTAGCGGTTAGGACACCTCCCTTTCACGGAGGTAGCCCGGGTTCGAGTCCCGGTAGGGTCGCCACTTATTACGCGAATCAACGCGTTGCTCCAGCGTCGGATGTTTATGTCGCCCGCCATGCCAGGCCTGCTGCAAATCGCCCTGTTGTTGGCGGTGGCGGTTACCAGACTCAACGCCGCCATCATCGGCACTAATTCGCCCGCGTTGCCATTGACGGCGGAGCGGATTGCGGCTTTGCCCAAGCTGGAGCAAACGGAGTGGCTGGACTATCTGGCCAGGTCGGAACAACAGGCGCGCGCGGACCGGGAGTTCTTTTGGAATGAAATGCGCCGCCTTGGGGTCATCGAGACCGCGTCGCCGCCGGTTGGGCGTGGCACGCGAGGACTGGCATTGGATCGTTCGAACGATTGGTATGCGTCGGCGGAGGCGTTACGGATTGCCGAGAACGTCGTGTCGTTTCAAACGCCGGCTGGTGGCTGGAGCAAGAATCTCGACCTGACGCAACATTCCCGAAGGCCGGGAGAACGGTTCGCCCAGGGGAACTTGTCGCGGTTTGCCAGCGCCACCGATCTCGATCTGCCGCCCGATCCGAACTGGAATTACGTTGGCACGTTCGACAACGGCGCGACGACAACGCAACTGCGGTTTCTGGCGAAGGTGGCGGCAGCGCGCAACCCGGAACAGGGCGCGGCTTTCCGGAAGTCGTTCGCTCGCGGCATGGATTACGTCTTCGCGGCGCAATATCCGAACGGTGGGTGGCCGCAGGTGTGGCCTTTGCAAGGGGGCTATCATGACGCGGTGACGTTCAATGACAGCGCGATGACGGCCACGCTTGACCTGTTGTCAGACGTCGCTGCGGCGAAGCACGATTTTGCTTTCGTGTCGCCCGCCGTTCGCGATCAGGCGGCGGTGAGTTTGAAACGCGGGCTGGCTTGTGTGCTGGCCACGCAGGTCCGCGTGGGGGGGAGACCCACCGCCTGGTGTCAACAGTACGACATGTTGACGTTGCGCCCGACTTCCGCGCGCAATTACGAGATGCCGTCCTTGAGTTCCGGCGAAAGTGCCGGGGTCATGTTGTTCCTGATGCGCTGGCCGACGCCGGATTCAAATGTCGTTGCCGCAGTCCGAGCCGCGGCCGCGTGGTTCAGAAGCACGGAGATTCGGGACCAGGAATTTCGCCGGACCGATGATGGTCGCCAGCTGGTGGCCGCCCTGGGCACAGGTCCGATCTGGTCTCGCTACTACGAATGGGGAGTTAATCGTCCGATCTTTGGTGATCGCGATAAGAGTATCCACGACACGGTGAAGGAAATTTCCCGCGAACGACGCGATGGTTATGCGTGGTTCTCCGATGCGCCCGAGGCGGCCTTGAAACGGTTCTCGCGTTGGAATGAGATGAATCGTTGACGCTGACAGATTACTTCGTGTTGGCCCAAGCCAGTCCATCGGCGATGGGGCCGGCATCAATCAGTTTTTTTACCTTCCACTCCTTGGTGTCAATCACGGCGATTTGTTTGCTGGCGTCGCACGAAACGTAGGCTTCCGTGCCGTCGGGTCGCACGAGCGTTTCCTGGGGGGCGCGCGGGACATCGAGCGTGTGGGCCACTTCCATCTTGGCGAGATCAATCACCGCGACTTTGTTGACACTGCTGACCGCGAGGACCAGCCAGCGGCCGTCTGGGGTGGGGGCGCTGCCGTAACCAAGCCCGGGCAGGGGAATCCACCGGCTGACAGCGTTTGTCTTTGTGTCAATGACCGCAAGCTGTGGCTTGGTCTGGTCAGAGGTGAAAACCCAGCGGTCGTCCACGGAAAGGGAAATCCGCTGCGTGGTCTTGGAGACGGGTATCACGGCCAGGACTTTCTTTTCCTCCAAATCGAGAACCGAAACGGTGCCCGGGCCGACGTTCGCCGTGTAGCCGCGTCGACCATCGCGGGTGATGGCCAGCATGTGTGATTCGGCCTGGCCGGTGGGAATGGTGGCAACAATCTTCAGAGCGGTCGGATCAATCACGGTCACGGAGTTTTCCAGTTCGGTGGTGACATACAGCAATCCATTTTTGGGTCCGACGACGACACAGTGCGGGCGCACACCTTTGCCAAAATCCAGCGTGCCGGTGATCTTGCGTTCCGCGATATTAATGACCCGCAACAGCTGGCCATCGGTGCCGGGCTTGCCGACGCCGGAGTTACCAAAGATCGGTACAAACGCAAACTTACCGTCTGGTGACGCAGCCACTTCATGGCCAGTCACGCCTTCCTCCGGCACGGTGGCGATCATTCGCCCGGCGACAGGATCAATCAGTCCCAAGGTTTGATCACCCTTGTTGGCTACGAGCAGGAGTCCCGAAGTCGCCGGATGGGCGGTCAGACAGGTGGCAACGATCAAACCAGACCAAACAAATCGCCTGATGGCTGCCAGAAATGACTGGCGTTTTGTTGGTGCCGAATCAGGTTGGTTTGAGAGCGAACGGGCGCGCGTGGTGGATTGGATTGGATTCACGCGCGGACAATTGTGCAAGGAAGCCCGCAAGTCAACTCCCGAAGGTTGGCGTCAAACGAAACCCACCCGATCATCTCAGTCGGGACAACCGTGAGCGAACGACTACTGAAGTCTGGCGGCGGTCATCCAGGTGTGTGCGCCGGTGAAAAATCCCGAATCCGGCTTGGTGCGGGAGATTCGCCATCGCAGCCAGCGACGTCTAGCCCGCTGGCGGAACATCCGGCGCGCTTTGCGTGAACTGGAGAGGATTTGCTCCAACTCCAGCCACTCGGCAAGCGAGAGAGTCATGGCAAAGCAACCTCGGGACAGTTTCTCAAAGCGGGTCCGATTTTTCATGATGTGGGTTTCATTTGGGAGTTGCCGCCGGCCGGTGGTATTCGAGTTGTCCAAACAAAGCGGTGGAAATGCCGGTTGTCCACGACGCCAGACGGGCGAACAAATTTCTCCCGGCTGGCCCGGCACTTGACGCTGGTCCGGCGCCGGGCCGGGACTTGACCTCGGCGAGTTCCGCCAGGCAAACGGGTGATGCCAGCGCGCGATGGATCTCCCCGGCGAGATTTTGGGGAGCGTAGGCTTTCAACAAGAAGGCGGAAGCCCCATCCCGTCTCGATTGAGCGTCGTACAAAGGGTCAAAGAAGGAAGTCACGATCAGCACCCGCACCTCCGGCGCAAGCGCCCGAATGGGTCGCAGTGCATCCACACCGGTCATGCCGCCCATCTCGACGTCGAGCAGGATTACGTCCGGTGCCGATTCGCGGGCCAGACCCTCGAGCAACGACTCCGCCGAGTTGAATTGCAGTTCACAATCGAAATTTCCGACGCGGGCAAGGAGTTCGGCAAGCGAATTGCGAAAGAAGGCGTTGTCATCCGTCAGCCACACACGGATGCGTGATGACCTCGGAGTGCTGGTGGCTTGAAACATTGGAACGCGTTCCGCACTGGAGCTGGTGTCTTTTTCAGTGACTGCGATCATATTCTAATCCTTGTGTTTAGGCCTGTTGCAATGAGCATGCCACCAGTTGCTCTTGTGGAGTCAGGGACGCGACCGATAAGAATCGCCTGCAATTACAGTTGAATTCAACGCGGCCAGATTTGGAGTGTGGTGCGGATGATGTTGCGTTTTATCCCGCCTGAAAGAATTCGCCCAACACCAAGCGGTGATCACTCCAGCAATCGGTTTTCATGACCGCTTACATTGCATGTGCACTTTTCATGGACGGCGTTGATCGTGTAGTTGCCGTGCGCCGGGCAGTTGGGCTTGTGTTCGATGTAGCGGTCAGTTCCGAATAGGTCGTTGTCGGTGGGCGCGGCGGTCTCCGGTTGCTGAGTGTCCACGGCCCAGCGGAGTTTGGCGCCGTCAATGTTCTTGCGGTTGGCGCTGCACACCGTTTGACGGGATTTCTTTATGGCGTCGGCCATGTTCGGGATGGCGATGCCGGCGATCAGCCCGATGATGGCCACCACCACCATGATTTCGATGAGGGTGAATCCGGCGCGAGTGTTTGTTTTCATAGTACGGTCTTGGTTTGCTTTGTTATTGGTTGACCGCTGGATGAACGTGTCACACGTCACCTGCGGCAACACTGAATGATTGAACGGCGCGACCGCGGGAAAGTTTCGGTGGCGAAATCGTAAGCACGGCTGTTGAGTCCGGGGCAAATCGCGCGGTAATGAAACTTGCGTCGCACCGGCTCGGGCGCGTAAAAGACCTTCCATGACCTGGCTGGATCATGTCACCGAGTTTTGGCCGCATATCGCTGGTGGGTTCAGCGTGCTGGCGTCGGCGCTGGCTTCAATCCATGCCTTGCTCAACAAGCGCGATCATCGGGCGGCGGCGTTGTGGTTGGGATTTATCTGGCTGCTTCCTGTGGCTGGCCCGGTGCTTTACATCGCATTGGGGGTGAATCGAATTCGCCGGCATGCGCAGTCGTTACGCGTGGAGCGGGGGCCGAGTGATTCGTCGCTGCGGCCAATTCCCGAGGACATGGGCGAGCCGCAGCGACTCGAAGCGGATCATCTGCGTCTGTTGGCTCATGTCGTGGATCGGGTGGCCGGGCGGTCGCTCCTGGCTGGCAATTCTCTTCAAGCTTTGATCAACGGCGACCAGGCCTTTCCCGCAATGCTGGCCGCCATCGAATCAGCCAAGACTTCAATTTCGCTGGCATCGTACATTTTTGACAACGACCGCAGCGGGCACCAGTTCGTTGCGGCGCTGGGGCGGGCGGTCACACGAGGTGTCCAGGTGCGGGTGTTGGTGGATGACGCGGGGGCGCGCTACTCGTTTCCTTCCATCGTTGGGAAACTCAAGCACGTGCAGGTGCCGGTCTCCCGGTTTCTACCAACGCTTGCCCCGTGGCGGCTAACGACGATGAACCTGCACAATCACCGGAAACTTTTGGTGACGGATGGCGGGATAGGATTTACCGGTGGCATCAATATCCGCGCGGGCAATGTGCTCGCGGACAAACCACGCCGTCCGGTGCAGGATTTGCATTTCAAACTGGAAGGCCCGGTGGTGGCGCAATTACAGGAAGCTTTCGCGAATGATTGGGAGTTTTGTACCGGCGAGGTCCTGGCCGGAGAAGCCTGGTTTCCCGCGCTGTCGGATCGGGGCAAAGCCATCGCGCGGGTCATCACCGACGGACCGGACGCAGATTATGACAAGGCGCGGTGGACGTTGCTCGGCGCGTTGTCCTGCGCGCAATCTTCCGTGCGGATTTTGACTCCCTACTTTCTGCCGGACCCGTCATTGATCACCGCGCTGAATCTCGCCGCCTTGCGCGGAGTGCAGGTGGACATCATTTTGCCTGCCAGGAACAATCTGCCGTTCATGCACTGGGCTTCCCGTGCGATGTGGTGGCAAGTGCTGGAGCGTGGATGCCGCCTCTGGCTGACGCCGCCGCCATTTGACCATTCCAAGCTGATGATTGTGGATCACCATTGGGTGTTCCTTGGCTCGGCCAATTGGGATCCGCGCAGTTTGCGCCTGAACTTTGAACTCAACGTGGAGTGTTACGGGCGCGAATTTGCCGGAGAGATGGAGCGGATCATCCAGAATAAACTGCAGGAGGCAAAGCCGGTTACGCTCGGAGAGGTTGATCGGCGATCCGGGTTGATCAAGCTGCGCGACGGGGTGGCGCGATTATTCACACCGTACCTGTAATGGTCGCATCTCCGGCAACCAACGCTGTACGATTGATCAGCGGTGCTTCCGGCGCATAACCGCGAGGAACGCGGCACCAACCGCAGCCAGGGCGAGGGAACTCGGTTCAGGAATGGAGTTCGGTGGCAGCACGGCCACACCGTCGAAGAAGCCGTAGCTGGCGCCGTTGTTGTTTCCGCTGGTGGTCATCCCCAAGCGCACGGTGTAGAGACCGGTGGCGGGGGCCTCCCAGTGCCACTGGGTCCATTCGGTGGCGCCTACCTTGTTCTGATTGCCGGATCCGAGGCCTTCCAACCACGGAGAGGCGAGTTCGTTTCCGGTTTGATCGAGAATCCGGACCCACGCTGAATCTTGCGGTTCGACGTCGCCGTTGTAGAAGAACGACCAACCCGAAAGTACCTCACCTTGATTGAGCTGCAGGTTCTGGCTCAGCGATAGATTGTAGGTGTCGTTTCCGACGAAATTCGCGTTGGGCCGCGTTTGCAGGGCGGCGAAACGGTAACCAGCTTGTGGCAGGCGGGCCTGCGAAAAACCAAAATCCTCCCCCCAAGAGTCCATGGTTCTCGCCCGGCCAGCAGGCCGGGAAAAAGGTTCCTTGGCTGAAATGCCCTGCGGAATCTCGACCGTCCAGCCGACCAGGTCCCACGATTCAAAGCTGCCGTTGAGAAGTCCGGCGTGGCAGGTCGCGGACATGCCGATTAATCCAAGCCACGCACTCACGCCGATGGGTAAAAGGGTTTTCATTTGGCGCGGGAACGTTCCATTGAAAGCACGCAGACCCAACCCGGGGTGAACCCGGGGTTTTTGCCGAGGGAAGTCCCCGGGTGCCGTCGGGTGAGGCCGCAGCCCTTGCGTCGAAGGGTTGGGCTGCGTACACCGGGGGAAAGCAACGGATCGGTGCGCGTGATTTGCCAACCGCTTGCGTTTCAGTCGTCGAGCCAAGGAGTTGGATTGATCGGCAGTGATTCGGGCGTACAAAAAATCTTGTCATTGAAGGTTGCCGTGACGGCGGCGGTTCGCTAACCTGCTGCCACTGAATTCCTCAAGTGAGTTGTGGCCAGTCGGTTTCTGTTAGTTACCTCGGCGGAAATGCAATGTTGTTGAATATGACGAATGATACCAGTGTTAGCTCGGGCGAAAGCCAGGCCGATATTTCCAGGTGGAAGGAAATAGTGGCGCGCTATCAAAAACCCTCGGCGGGTCGCGCCGTGTGGCAGCTCGTAAACACGCTCGTGCCTTATGCCGGCCTCTGGTGGCTGATGTATCTGAGCCTGGCTGTGTCCTGGTGGTTGGTTGTGCCGCTGGCGATTTTGGCGGGCGGTTTCCTGGTGCGAACTTTCATCATTTTTCACGACTGCGGCCACGGCTCGTTTTTCAAATCGTCCACGGCAAATCATATCTGGGGGGCCATCACCGGTGTATTGACATTTACGCCTTATTATCACTGGCGTTGGGAACACGCGATCCATCACTCCAGTTCCGGCGATCTCGACCGGCGGGGCACCGGCGACGTCTGGACGCTTACGGTGCAGGAATACTTGGAGTCCTCCCGCTGGAAACGTTTTGCCTATCGGCTAACGCGCAATCCGCTGGTCCTGTTTGTGATCGCCCCGCTGGTCTTGTTTGTTTTCTGGCAGCGCATCCCCAATCCCAAGGCCGGTTTGCGCGAGCGGCTTTCCGTCTATTGGACCAACCTCGGGCTACTTTTATTGATGGGAGGCATGAGCTGGATTTTCGGCTTCAAGGCCTACCTCTTGATCCAGTTGATTGTTGTGGCGGTGGCGGCTTCCACGGGTGTGTGGCTGTTTTACGTCCAGCATCAGTTTGAGGGTGTGTATTGGGAGCGGAATGAGAACTGGGATTATGCGACTGCCGCCTTGAAAGGCAGTTCGTTCTACAAACTGCCCAAGGTGCTGCAATGGTTCTCCGGCAACATCGGGTTCCATCATATCCACCACCTCAGCCCGCGGATTCCAAACTACCTCCTGGAGAAGTGTCATGAGGCGGAACCGCTGTTCCAAACCGTCAAACCGGTTACGTTCTTTGCCAGTTTCAAATCCTTCACCTTCCGCCTCTGGGATGAGCAGCGCCGCCGGCTCGTGGGCTACGGCCATCTCCGGACCTTGCGCCGCCAGCGGCGGGAGACGGCTCGGAGTTGAACCCGACGACGAGTTATTGCCATCCGTTGCTCCTGGACTGACTGGTTGAAAGAAAATCATGCGACATCAAAAGTTGAGCAACCGCTTGGAATACCGGCAGACGGAAAACCAACGCGTCAAGGATTCGGCAAGTCTGGCGGCGAAATTCCGGAAGTTGAAGGCGCTCACGGTGGAGCTGGCCTATTTCACCGGCGATCGCGCCAATCGCAGCAGCCAGGTCAAATACAAGGTCAACCTCGACAACGCGCGGTCGGTGTTTCGCTTCAACTGCCCGAACAACGAGTGCGTCTGCGGTGATTTCGACCTGAGCGATCAGCTTGCCAGCGCGGTGAAAAAGCGCAGTAAAATCGTTGAAGGTGAACTCTTCTGCCAGGGCTGGCGCAATCGGGCCACGATTGACACCGTCCGGTGCAATAACGTTTTGCGGTATAAGCTCACGCTGGCTTACTAAAACCAACAGCCACCTCACGCCGGAGCGAGAAGTGGCTGTGGCTTGTAAAATCTATCTTGGGTCAGTGCTTGCAGCCGCAACCGTGGCCACAGGAACCTTCCAGATCCTCCGCCGAAGGCAGGCGACCCAGTTCCAGTGTCTTGCTGATTTGCGTCTGGATTGCTTCCTGCAAGTGATGCAGCGCTTCCTGCGCATCGAGGAAGCCGCGCGCCACCGGATTGTTCAGCACGGCCTCGCGATGTTTCTCGAATTCACCGATCTCCTCGCCGCTCAGGGGCAGGGAACGATGTTGCTTCTCGTGCAACGCCTGGCCCTTGGCCATGAGCGATTCGTAATCCGAGCGGGACTTCGCGTCCGCCATGAAGCTGTCAATATTCTTGCGGATGGAACCCATACCCGGCTGGGCGAGAATGGTGGAGCAAAGCTCGCGGGTTTTATCAACGACCGTCTTTGATTCGGCTTCAGTCAGCATAATTGTTTTTGGGGAGACCGTGGTTCCGGCATCCGCGCAGCGAGATTAAACCACAGGCCCTGCACTGACGCAAACGAACTTTGCCATGCGCCGCCGGCCCGTGCTTGTCCCGTTTGCCGGACTTCACTAACTTGAAGCCATGCCGAACTTCCGCAAAACCTTGGCGCGCCGGAAATTGTATGTCGGCCTCATGTCCGGCACCTCGGCGGATGGGATTGACGCCGTGGTGCTGGAACTATCCGGGAGTGGCCGCGGTCTGCGCGCCAACCTGCTGGCGCATGTTCACCAGGATTTCACGCCCGCCTTTCGTCGCCGCGTGCTGGCGGCGTGCCTGCATGGGACCGTGGCAGAAATTTGCGAACTCAATTTCGTGCTCGGTGAACATTTCGCCCGCGCTGCACTTGCGGCGATTCGGCGCGCCGGATTGAAGCCGTCGCAAATCACGGCCATTGGCTCGCATGGACAAACCGTGCATCACCTGCCGAATGCGCAAACCCGGTCCACGTTGCAGATCGGCGAACCCAGCGTCATCGCCGAGCGGACAGGTATCACCACCGTGGCGGACTTTCGTGTGCGCGATGTGGCGGCGGGTGGGCAGGGCGCGCCGCTGGTGCCATACGCCGATTGGGCGCTGTTCACCGATCCCGCCCGACCCCGGATCATTCAGAACATCGGAGGCATTGGGAATCTCACCTTCCTTCCACCCCGTGCGGAACTGAAAGACGTGATCGCCTTCGACACTGGGCCCGGCAACATGGTCATGGATGCGGTCGTGACGACTTTGAGTCATGGCAAACTGACGTTTGACCGGGACGGGCGTTGGGCGGCACAAGGGAAGGTTTCGGAAAAGCTGCTAAAGGAGTGCCTGAGACATCCTTTTCTCCGCCGCCGCCCTCCCAAGACCACCGGTCGCGAGGAGTTCGGCGATCCGTTTGTGCGGCGGTTTCTGGGACAAGCAAAGCGGCTGCGACTGCGGGAGGCTGACATCGTTGCCACGGCCACGGCATTGACGGCTGGGTCGATTGCCGATGCCTACCGGCGTTTTGTTTTTCCGAGAATCAAACCGACACTACTGCCACGCCTGCAAATCATCCTCGGCGGCGGCGGCGCCCGGAACTTGACCTTGGTGCGGATGCTCGAAGTTCAGGTTGGAGTTGGTGAACTTTGTGTCCACGAAGATTTCGGCATTGATAGTTCAGCCAAGGAACCTCTGGCATTCGCCATCCTTGCCCAGGCCACGTTGTCCGGGCAACCCGGCAATGTTCCCGCCGCCACCGGCGCGCGGCGGGCGGTGGTGCTGGGGAAGATTGTTGCCGGGGTGAAATTCAAATGTGGTTGAGTTATCCCGCCGTTGATTTCACATTCAGCGGCGTTTAGCATCCCATCTGGAACTATGGCAACACTGCAAATCAGGCCCACTGACTCCTGCAAATACGACCTCTTGTCACTCGGCGAAATCATGTTGCGGCTTGATCCGGGCGAGGGGCGCATCCGCACGACGCGCGCCTTCAAGGTCTGGGAGGGCGGGGGAGAATACAACGTCGCGCGCGGACTGCGCCGCTGTTTCGGCTTGCGCACCGCCGTGGCCACGGCGTTTGCGGACAATGAAGTGGGCCGGTTGCTGGAAGATTTCATTTTGCAGGGCGGGGTCAGCACCGAATTCATCAAGTGGCTGCCCTTCGATGGCGTCGGGCGGGTCACGCGCAATGGACTGAACTTCACGGAGCGCGGCTTTGGTGTGCGTGGGGCGGTGGGTGTTTCGGATCGCGGCCACACGGCGGCTAGTCAGCTCAAGGCGGGTGACTTCGATTGGGATCACATCTTCGGCAAACTCGGCGTGCGCTGGCTGCACACGGGCGGCATCTTTGCCGCGCTCAGCGACACGACACCGCATCTTGTCATTGAAGCCGTGAAAGCCGCCAACAAGCACGGCACGATTGTCAGCTACGATTTGAACTATCGTCCGAGTCTCTGGAAATCCATCGGTGGCCAGAAGCGCGCGCAGGAAGTGAACAAGGAGATCGCGAAGTACGTGGACGTGATGATCGGCAACGAGGAGGACTTCACGGCCTGTCTCGGATTTCACGTCGAAGGCGCAGACGAGAATCTCCTCCACATCGACGTGAGCGCGTTCAAACGCATGATCGAGACGGCCGTGAAGGCATTTCCCAACTTCAAAGCTACCGCCACCACGTTGCGCGCCGCCAAGACCGCCACCATCAACGATTGGGCGGCAATCGCGTGGTACGGCGGCAAATTCTTCGAGAGCCGGAAGTATTCTGATCTGGAGATTCTCGATCGCGTCGGCGGCGGCGATAGTTTTGCCTCTGGTTTTATCTACGGCCTGATGACCACGGGCGATCCACAAAAGGCCGTGGACTACGGCGCAGCCCACGGCGCACTGGCCATGACCACGCCCGGCGATACGTCCATGGCGGACAAGATCGAGGTCGAGAAATTAATGAAAGGCGGTGGCGCGCGGGTGCAGCGCTAGACCTTGGCTGCGGTTGACTCTTTCCCTTTGAACACGGTGTAGAGCGCCGGCAACACCAGCAAGGTCAGCAGCGTGTTCGTAAAAATGCCGCCGATGACGACCGTCGCCAACGGGCGTTGAACCTCGCCACCCACACCGACGTTGACTGCCATCGGGATGAAGCCCACCGCCGCCACCAAGGCTGTCATCAGCACCGGACGCAACCGCACGAGGCAACCTTCGCGCACGGCTTGCTCCAACGGCGAACCCTCATCGAGCTTTTGCTTGATGAACGTCACCAGCACGAGGCCGTTAAGAATCGCCACGCCGCTCAACGCGATGAAACCGATGGCGGAACTCACCGTGAACGGCAGGTCGCGCAGCCACAACGCCAGCACGCCGCCCACCAAACCCAGCGGAATTCCCGAGGCCACAATGAGCACCTCGCGCAGTGTTTTCAGACTGAAGAACAGCAACACAAAGATCAGCGCCAGTGCCATCGGCACCACGAATATGAGCTTCCGGTTCGCGCGTTCCATGTTCTCGAACTGCCCGCCCCATTCGATGGTGTAACCTTCGGGCAGCCTCACCTGCGCCGCGATCTTCGCGCGCCCTTCGGCGACGAAGCTCTTCACGTCACGCCCGCGCACGTTGCATTGCACGGTGACTCGCCGCTTGCCCCACTCGCGGTTGATGGTGGACGGCCCTTCCATCTCGGTGATCTTGGCCACTTGATTCAACGGCAACACCGGCCCGGCGGTCGTGGGAATGAGCGTAGCCGCCAGTGCGTCCGGGTCTGTGCGTTGCCGGTCCGGCAACCGCACTACCAAAGGGAAGCGCCGCTGTCCTTCGCGCACCTCTCCCACCCGCCGCGAGCCAACCGCTTCGACGACATTAAGCACATTGCGCGTCGGCACGCCGTAACGCGCAATGGCCTGTGAGTCAACGCGGACTTGCAGAAAAGTCTGTCCAGTCAGTTGTTCGACGGAGGCTTCGCTCGCACCGCGGGTCCCGGCCAGCACGGCTTGCACTTCGCCGCCCAACCGGCGTAGTTCCTCCAGATCATCGCCATACACTTTGATGGCCACGTCGCCGCGCACGCCGGCGATCATCTCGTTCAACCGCATCTCGATGGGTTGGCTGAACGCGGGCTTGAGTCCTGGCACCTGGTTTAGAATGTCGCGCATCTTCTCGGTTAACTCCGTTTGCGTGCGCGCCTTCCTCCATTGCCCGCGCGGTTTGAGTGCCAGAAAGAAATCCGCGAGTTCCACGCCCATTGGATCAGTGGCCACCTCCGCTGTGCCCAAGCGCGTCCAGATGTGCTCGATCTCATCCGGAAACGCTGCCATCAATACCCGCTCGATTCGGTCATTTTGCGCCACCGCTTCGTCCACGGAAATGCCCGCCAACCGGACCGTGGTGCCGACAATCGCGCCTTCGCCCAGCTTCGGCAGAAACTCCCCGCCCAATCGCGAAGCGACCAGCACCGTGCCGATGAACAATGCCAGAGCGCCCAGCAAAGTCAGTTTGCGAAACCGCAACGCGAAGCCCAGGGCCGGCTCGTAAATCCGATGGGCCAGCCGCACCAGCCACGGCTCCGTTTCTTTGACCTGCTTGGGCAGAATCAGCGACGTCAATACCGGCGTCAACGTGAGCGCGAGAATCAGCGAGCCGAGCAGCGCGAAGATGAGTGTCAGCGCCATCGGCTTGAACAGTTTTCCTTCGATACCTTCCAGGGTGAGGATGGGAAGGAACACAATCATGATGATGCCCACGCCGAAGGCCACGGGCCGCGCCACTTCCAAAGGCGCGAGGTGGAGGACATGTCTTCGCTCCTCATCCGTCAAGGGCCTACCGAGCTTGTGTTGTTTCTCTGCCAGGCGGCGCATGGTGTTTTCCACCATCACCACTGCGCCGTCCACGATGAGGCCGAAGTCCACCGCTCCGAGGCTCAAGAGACTCGCCGCAATGCCCGCCTGCAACATGAAGTTACCGGCAAACAACATCGAAAGCGGAATCGCCACGGCTACGATCAAGCCAGCCCGCAGGTTGCCGAGGAACGCAAATAGGATCGCGACGACCAGGAGCGCGCCGGCCAGCAGGTTGTGTTCGACGGTGCGAATGACGTTGTCCACCAATTCTGTCCGGTCATAGAGCACCTCCAGTTTTACATCCGGCGGCAGGAACTTTTGCACTTCCGCCAATTTATCCTTGAGCGCGTGCGTCACCACGGCGCTGTTCTCGCCCATCAGCATGAAGCCCAGCCCCAGCACGGCTTCACCGCGGCCATCCGCCGTTACTGCGCCGCGCCGGATTTCGTGATCCTCCTTCACCGTTGCGACATCCCGGACGCGCACGGGGGTTCCGTCATGACTGGCAATAACGATGTTACCAATCTCCTGGAGGTTGGTTGTCAACCCAACGCCATGGACCAGCAGTGATTCACCACTGCGGATGATCTGGCCACCACCCACGTTTTGGTTGTTCGCCTGCAATGCCTCGACCAGTTCCTCGAACGTGAGCCGGTATTTGATCAGCCGGTCGGTTTCCACCACCACATGGAATTGTTTTTCGAATCCGCCCCAGGTGTTCACCTCGGCCACGCCGGGCACTTTGCGTAATTCCGGTTTAACCACCCAGTCCTGGAGCGTGCGTAATTCTGTCGGCGTGCGATTGGTGTCGGTGGAGCGAACCAGGTAATGAAAGACCTCACCCAGGCCGGTGGCGATTGGTCCGAGCTGCGGCCGTTCCAGGCCCTCCGGCAATTCCACCGTCTGGAGGCGTTCCATGATGAGTTGCCGCGCTTTGAAGATGTTCATGGTGTCGTCGAAAGTGGCGACGACTTGCGACAGGCCGAACTTCGAAATGGAGCGTACGTTTTGCAGACCCGGCAATCCGCTGATGGCCAGTTCCACCGGCACGGTGATTTGCGCCTCCGTTTCCTGCGGATTCAATGCCGCCACCGTGGTGTTGATTTGCACCTGCACCGGGGTCGTATCCGGGAAGGCGTCAATCGGTAGAATGCTCAGGCTGCGTCCACCAATGACAACCAGCCCCGCCGCCAGAATGCAGACCAGCAGGCGGTTCTTGAGCGAGAAGGTGATAATCCAGTTAAGCATGTAATTGGGTGAATTGTGGCAAGACCCTCAATCATCGGCACAACCCGCGCCCAAGCGTGACATCAGCATCGCCGACTTGAGGGCGAATGCATGGGTCACCGCGATTTGGTCCTGTGTTGTTATGCCGGTCAGCACTTCCTGTCGTCCGTCGAACTTCGCGCCGAGCGTCACGGCCCGGGCGTCGAACAAATCCTCCTCCAGCTTCACAAACACGAACGGCCTGCCCTCGACATGTTGGATGGCCGACGGCGGCACGAGCATCGCCCCGTCCGCCTGGCGCGTGAAAATTCGCGCGGTGGCAAACATCTTGTCCTTGAGCGCGCGATCCGGATTGGCAAACTCCGCGCGAGCACGGGCCATTCGCGTGCGTTCATCCACCGCCGGGCCAATCCAGGTCAGCTTGCCGGTGAACACCTTGCCCGGGAGTGAATCCACTCGCAGTTCGACGGTTTGACCCGCTTGCACCTTTGCCAGCGTCGCCTCCGGCACTTGGAGCATGGCCCACACCGTCGAATGATCCACCAAAGTAAAGAGTGGTTTGCCCGCTTCGGCCAGCGCCCCGCGCACCGCCATCCGTTCCACGATTTCGCCGGCGAACGGCGCGCGCACTTCCATCAACACCTGTTCCTGGGGCCGGGCGCTCAACTCCTCCACTTGTGCCTCGGTGAACCCCAGCGTCCGGAGTTGCTGGCAGGCGGTACGATGCGCTGCTTCCGCCTCCTGCAAATCTTTCTCCGACGTCACGCGTTCGACGCGCAGTTTCTTCTCCCGATCCAGCGTCTGGTGCGACAACACCGCCTTGACGACGGCCTCCGCGATTGCTGCCGACCAAAGCTTCGCCACAGTCTGATGCTCCTCAACCTTCGTGCCCAGGTCCACGTCGACGGACTGAACCACCCCGCTCACTGGCGCGGCGATTTGCGCCAGTTTGTTTTGGTTGAAACTCACTTCGGCCACGCACTCAATACCCTCGGCCATCGCCCCGCTGCTGGGCGGCGCGGTCTGAACGCCCACGATTCCCAATGAGTTCGTCGAAGGCAGGCGCACCTTCAGGCTCTCGCCCGGCTTGAGATTGGCCGCGAGGCCCGGTTTGCACACCGCACACTCGGCTTCGGGCACGCCATGTTCGGCACACATGAGCACGCCGTCTTTGGTTTCGGTGTGTGCCTCGGCTTCGCCATGACCGCCGGGACCGTGGCCGTGTCCGTCATCCGCCGCGTGACTTTCCTGCTTCTTGCATCCGGACGACAACAGCGCGGCGGCAACTGTCGTGATGACGACAAATTTGATAATGACTTGGCTTTTCATGATTGAATTCTTACTTGGCGGTTAAAGGTTGATTGGTTTGTGGCTGGAGCAGCGCTTCCAATTCCGCTTGAGCAATGTTCATCTCGAGAAGTTTTCCCTGATACGCCAGCCGCGCTTCGGCGGCCATTCGCTGCGTGTCCACCAGATCTATGAAGTTGAACTTGCCCTGTTCGAATCCGGTTTGGACCAGTCGCATCGCCTCCGTTGCTTTGGGCAGGATCCGCTCGCGGTAGTTGGCCACTTGTTCGGCCGCCGTGCGATAACGCTTCAGCGCGATGGTCCATTCACGCTGGAGTTCTAACTGCACCGCGTGAAATTCCGCTTCGGCCACGCTCACATTGGCCCGCGCTTCCTGGCGCGTGCCCTCCCCACGGTTCAGAATTGGCAGTGGCACCGAAAAAGCGAGTTGGATGATGGATTCGTCCGTGGCGCCGATGCGTCCACCTGCCACGCCCACCTTCACATCCGGATAAGTTTCCAGTCCCGCCCGGCGGCTCTCCCAGCGGGCCCGGTCCAGACTGGCTTGCGCGGCGATCAAGCTCGGATGCTTCGCCAGTCGCTCCTCGGTGGCGGTTTCCATCAGGCGCGTGTCCGGAGTTTCGGACAGCGCACCTGTGAGTGTGGCATTGTTCAACTTGGGTCGCCCCAGGAGCGTTGCGAAAACTTGTCGTGCAGTTGCCAGTTCACGCTCGTACCCGGCCAGTTCTGTCCGCGCCTGTTCCAATTGAACCTCCGCTCGCAACTGCTCCTGATAGGCCGCAGCTCCGGCGTCCACCCGCTTCTGCGCCGTGGCGGCGGACGACTCGGCTACTGCCACCAGTTGTGTGGACACTTCCACCAATCGTTCCGAGGCCAGCACCCGGAAGAAAGCCGCCTTCACGTCCCGCACCAGTTCCGTCCGCCGCAGGGCGAATTCTGCCTCCGAAAATGTCACTCCCGCTCCGCCCACCTGCCGGTCCACCGATTTCTTCCCCGGGAATGGCAGCGTTTGCACGATGCCGATCGTCTGCTTGGCATACGCGAATCCTTGGCCGCCGCTCACCGGCCAGTCTTCCGCACTCAGTTCCAGTTCCGGATTGCTCCATTGCTTCGCCTGGTAGGCGCGCCCATGGGCGGCGTCCACCCGCGCGCCCGAAGCGAGGAGTCCCGGGTTGCTTTCAAGGGCCAGCCGGATGACTGCATCCAGTGTCAACCCATTCGTGGCGAACGGGGAGTTGGGTTCCTGACAATTGGCTGGCAGCGTCGAGTTGAGGACGATTGCCACGACCAGGCTGAACGGGAAACTGCAATTCCATTGTTTCATAATCAATCAGACCAATAACCGCGAAAGTTCAAACCAACAGGTGAGTCACTCGGTGAGGTGTGAACACACCACGACCGTCAGCGACATGTCCGCGGAGGGACGATCAGGAAACGAACGAAGGAGCGCGCGGCGGGAGCGCCGTGCGGCAAGAGAACTGCCAGAGCTTGGGCAGTTCCGGCGGGACACCATCGAGGACCGGGCTTGTCGAAGCCGCCGGTTGAACTGCTTCCATCAATACGGCTGTCAGGAATGCAGACGGAACCAGTGTTGGCTGGGGCACCGCTTGGTGGCCATCTTCGATTTTGTAGAATCCCGACTCGATGGAGGCGCAACTGTCTGTTTCGCAACTGTTCTCGTGAGGCGGGGCAGTGTTGGTGCCGTCGGCGCAGGCGAGAAATCCCAGGCCAGGCATCTGCTCCAGATTGCAGTGACTAGTGACCAGTGGCCACAGGGCCACCAGCAGCAACGTCAGCAGAGTCCGGTACGACTTCACAGAGCTTAAGATGCTCATCAGCAGGAAATGTTCAATGCTAATGTTGTGCCAGGCGAAAATGATCGGTGACGGTCAGTGCGTTTGGTTATCTGGCGAGGACCCTTACTCGGCTGGAGTGGCGATTCAAATCTCCACCTGCAGTCCGAGTTCTACCACACGATTGGGCGGCAGTCGGAAGAAGGCATTGGCGGGTTGGGCGTTACGAGCCATCAACGCGAAAAGCCGTTTGCGCCAGAGGGCGAGACCGCGTCGTTCGCTGGGAATGATGGTCTCCCGGCTCAGGAAAAAGGTGGTTTCCATCTCGCGGAAATTCAGCCCCATCGGCTTGCACAACTTAAGGATGGCCAGCGCATCCGGCTCTTCCATGAAACCGTATCGCCCAATGACCCGGTAGAATTCCTGTCCCAAATCAACGATCGCCACGCGGCGCTCCGATTCCACATAGGGAATCTCCTCAATAAGAATCGTCAACAGCACCACGCGTTTGTGGATGACCCGGTTGTGTTTGAAATTGTGCGTGAGCGCGGCAGGAGTGCCATCGGGGTTGCCGGCCAGAAAGACGGCGGTACCCGGCACACGAAGCGGCTTGGTTTCGGCGACATCTCTCAGGAAATCCTCGATGGGCAGCAGGCTGTTGATGAGGCGTTGGCGGAGCCGGCGGCGGCCAGTCTTCCATGTGGCCATCAAGGTAAAGCCGGTCGCCCCTACTGCCAGGGGGAACCAACCGCCATGCGAGACCTTGGCAAGATTCGCCCCGAGGAAGGCAAGTTCGGCAGTCAGGAACAAAGTGCACACCAAACCCGCATGGAGCGGGTGCCAGCCCCACAGGCGTTGAGACGCGAAGAACAGCAGCGAAGTGGTGATCGTCATGGTCAGGACCACGGCGATGCCATAGGCCGCGGCGAGATTGTCCGAAGATCGGAAACCGAGGACGAGGCCGATGCACGCGAACATCATGGCCCAGTTGATCCAAGGCAGGTAAATCTGTCCCCGCTCGGAGGATGAAGTATGCTCGATCGCCAGTCGCGGCGCATAGCCAAGCTGCACCGCCTGTTTCGTGAGTGAAAATGCTCCGGAGATGAGCGCTTGTGACGCAATAACGGCTGCACTTGTCGCCAACACGATCAGGGGGTAGAGCATCCAGGACGGTGCGAGCCGGTAAAAAGGATTGATGGCCGCATCCGGGTGCTCGAGAACGACGGCGCCTTGACCAAGGTAATTGAGGAACAGCGCAGGTAGCACCATGCCAAACCAGGCCAGCCGGATCGGTCGCCGCCCAAAGTGCCCCATATCCGCGTACAGCGCTTCGGCGCCGGTCAACACCAAGAAGACGGCCCCCAGCTGGTGAAAGCCGGTGAGGCCGTTGGCTTGGAAGAACCGCCAGGCATATAACGGGTTCACCGCCGCCCAGACTTCCGGCACGCGCAGGATCTGATTCAGTCCCAGAATGGCGATGGTGAGAAACCAGAGCAGCATCACCCATCCGAAGACCGCGCCCACGCCCCCGGTGCCGATCCGTTGCACGCTGAACAGTGCCACCAGCACGAGGACGGTCAGGGGCACGACAAAAGACTTCAGTGCCGGTGCCGCGAGTTCGAGTCCTTCCGTTGCGCCCAGAACGGAGATGGCGGGAGTAATCAAACCTTCGCCATAAAGCAGTGCCGCTCCGAATACTCCCAGCGAGGTGAAAACCCAGAAAATTTTGGTATCGGCACCCTTTCCGCGTTCGGGAAACGTCATTGCCAACAGGGCGAGAATTCCTCCCTCGCCGCGGTTATCCGCGCGCATGACGAAGGCGAGGTATTTGACCGAGACGATGAGGATGAGCGACCAGAAGATGAGCGAGAGCAACCCCAGCACGTTGTCGTGAGTGGGTAAGACTCCGCCGTTGGCCGAGAAACTACTGCGCAAGGCATAGAGCGGGCTGGTGCCGATGTCGCCATACACCACGCCCAAGGCGCCGAGCGCGAGAATCAGCAGGCGATTCGTCGCGGGCGAGCCCGTCGGGGCCGGGGTGGCGGCTTTGTCCTGGGGCGGGTCGGTTGGGCCGCCCGCACCACTGTCAGTTTGCATTGTTTGTGGCGGGAAACCTGGAGGCGATGCGCGCCTGGCCAGATTGCCCTTTCACTCGCCGACGAGGTTAGCTGACGGGCGGGGCCTTGAAAGTGGCCCGGCGGATCTTCCGCCTTTGCCCCATGCCCGCTGACCGGGCCTCGGATCCCCCGCGTCCGGTTATTGGCCGGACTTTGGCTGCGCGCTGAGGATTCCAAAAAGCGGGCGGCTTGTCAAACGAGCCAGCCCATTGGTAGTGTCCGGCGCTTTGTGTTTGAAGCGCGGTTCTGTGACCCGCAGCATTTCGGTTTGCAAGTGACGCGCGGCGGCTCACGGAGCCGCGCTCGGCAAATCAGGATAACACCAGCCCGCTGTCGCAGCTGGTGGTGCACAATCCAATGATGGCCGGGGACAACTTGGAGGGTAAATTTCTTTGCCGTCGGGGTGTGGCTTGCGCAAGAATCAGGCTTCACGATTGAACATTCCGGCGCGGGCACGAGTCGTGTTCCTTGTGGAGCCGTAGAGTAATTTTTGGCGAAATGAAAACAATGAATCGTTCCCTGATCCCCATCCTGCTCCTGTTGGCTTGGTTCATTCCGCAGGGGCTCCGCGCGCACGACACAAAAGTAAGCGGGCTCACGCCGCTCGAATGGTCCGTGTGCATGGCGGATTCGGAAATTAACCGGCGCGGAGACAAGCTGGCATGGCGGCCGGATCGCAACGTCAAGTGGGATTACACCGCGGGCCTGTTCACGTTGTCCTTGCTGAAGCTCAACGAACAAGTGCCGACGCCGGTCTATGTCGAATTCAGCAAAGAGGCCATCGGTTCATTCATCACTTCCGACGGCAGCATTCGCGGTTACAAGCCCGAGGAATACAACATTGATAATATCGCGCCCGGGAAAACGGTGATTGCCCTCTATCAACTTACCAAGGAGGAGCGTTACAAAAAGTGCGCCGAACTTCTGCGCAAGCAACTGGAAACCCATCCGCGCACCACGGCGGGCGGCTTCTGGCACAAGCAACGGTATCCAAATCAAATGTGGCTGGACGGCCTGTTCATGGGCGCGCCGTTCTACGCCGAGTATGTGAAGGTGTTCCAAGGACCGGCGACCGATTACGACGATGTGAGCAAACAGTTCCGCCTCATCAGTGAACATCTGTATGATGCGAAGACCGGCCTCTATTATCACGGTTGGGACGAGAGCAAGCAGCAGGATTGGGCCAACAAAACAACGGGGACGTCTTCAAATTTCTGGGGGCGCGGTCTGGGCTGGTATGCGATGGCGTGCGTGGACGTGCCCGATTTTTTGCCGAAGGATCACGCGGGGCGAAAAGAGATCATCGCGCAACTCAGGCAGGTTGCCGCCGGGATTGCGAAGTGGCAGGACCCGAAGAGCGGCTTGTGGTGGCAGGTGCTGGATCAGGGCGGACGCGAGGGGAATTACCTGGAAGCCACAGCGTCCGCGATGTTCGTTTACGCGTTGGCCAAAGGCATGAACGAAGGCTATCTGGCGCACGACGAATTCGAGGCCGTCACGGACCGGGGCTATCTGGGCATCGTTCAACGACTCATCAAACGCGACGAACGTGGCGACATTTCACTGACGCAATGCTGCTCGGTGGCGGGGCTCGGTTACGGTCGCGATGGTTCCTACGCCTATTACCTGCGCGAACCCATTGTCTATAACGATCTCAAGGGCGTCGGGCCGTTTATCCTCGCGGGTCTTGAGCTTCAGAAGTTGCACAAGCTCCCCATGACCGTGGTGACGCGCTCAACGCTTCCGGTCATGCCGTCCAGACTTTCCGTGGCCAAGGAGTGGGATCAAGTTCCAACCATCCTTGCTCGCATCAAGCCGCCGGTGTTTCCTAGCCTGGAAATTTCCATTCTTCAATTCGGCGCGGCGGCGGACGGCCAGAGCGACAGCAGTGCGGCGTTCGCAAGAGCGATTGATTCCTGCCATCAAGCCGGTGGCGGACGCGTGATTGTGCCGGCGGGGGAATATCTCACCGGGCCGATTCATTTGAAGAGTGGCGTGAACCTGCATCTCGACCAGGGCGCAACGGTCAAATTCAAGACCGACCCGAACGCCTATCTGCCGGCGGTGCGGTCGTGGTTCGAGGGTATGGAGTGTTTCAATTATTCGCCGCTCATCTACGCGTATGCAGCGCAGAATGTCGCCGTGACCGGGCAGGGGGTGTTGGACGGCCAAGCGGCCAAAGACAACTGGTGGCCGTGGAAGGGCAAGAAGGAATTCGGCTGGCAGGATGGCGCACCCAAGCAGGACAACGCACGGAAAAGACTCGGCAAATTGGTGGAGCAGGGTGTGCCGGTGGAGGAACGCCGGTTTGGGGCTGGTGATTACCTCCGGCCCAGTTTTATCGAAATGTTCCGATGCAAGAACGTGTTAATCGAAGGCGTGCGCATTCGCCGGTCGCCAATGTGGGAACTGCATCCCGTGCTATCCACCAATGTCATCGTGCGTGGAGTGCATATCGAATCCCACGGTCCGAACAACGACGGCTGCGATCCCGAAGCATGCCGCGATGTGTTGATCGAGGATTGCGTGTTTGACACGGGAGACGATTGCATCGCCATCAAGTCCGGTCGCAACAACGATGGGCGGCGCATTGGTGTGCCGACGGAGAATGTCCTCATCCGCCGCTGCACGATGAAGGATGGCCACGGGGGTGTGACGATTGGCAGCGAAATCTCCGGCGGCTGCCGCAACGTGTTCGTGGAGGATTGCACCATGGACAGCCCGAATTTGGACCGTGCGATTCGGTTCAAATCAAATGCCGTTCGCGGTGGGGTGGTGGAAAACGTCTTCATCCGCAACGTCACCGTGGGCACGGTGGGCGACGCGGCGCTGCAGATTGATTTTGTTTATGAGGAGGGTGCGAACGGCCCGCACAAGCCCGTTGTGCGCAACCTGGTGATTGAAGGGCTGAACGTGGCCAATGCCAAGCGGGTGCTGGATGTGCAAGGCTTTCCGGGCGCTGAGATTAGTGGCGTGCGAATCTACAACTCCCGGTTCAAAGGAATTTCAAAGCCTGACATGGTGAAGGAGGCGGATGTGAAGCTGGCGGAATGTTCCGTGGAGGCGAAATAGCAAGGCGTACCAACTCGGATCGAGCAATCGCACCTCAATAAGTATTCGTTTCTTCCGGATGAATGACATAACCGCCGTAATCAAAAGGCAGTTGGCCCGCAGCACTAGGCATTCCTGCTGCGTCTAAGAGCTCTCGAGTTTTCATTACGACACCCTCGCGTGTGGTCTCGGCGAGATAGTCAATCCAGAGCCTCCAGCGCCGCTCCCATAAGGGAGGACTGACGAAGAAGTTCGTCTGCTGCTTCGGTCCAAGGTGGCGCTCAGCTCCCAAACTCGAAAATGGCATTCCGATTGGATATGGCGGCCAGGCATCATTGGTTCTGGTCTCCACCCTCGTCCAAAAGCGGATTGGCCAATGCGATTGGTTCTTCACAGTAAAAAGGATCTGCCCGAGTTCGTTCGTAACACCAGCGGGACTCACCAATAGGGAGCCCTGAATCACTGTAGGCGTGAAGAGCCAAGTGATTGCAACCGCCAAAATAACGACTAATGCAATCAGACCGAATAAGATAGGGTGTTTTGTGATTGCTTTTGGACTCACGGAATCAAGCTAAGCCCTTGAAACTAGATCATTGCTTTCGTCCTCTTCACCAGTTGCACCGGCAATCCCCAAGGATCGCGGACCATGGCGAGCTGGTCGCCGTCATCGTTGCTGGTCACATTGCCTTGCGCGGTTGCGCCCGCTTTGACCAGACGGTCGCGCGCCGCAGCCACATCGTCCACCTGGAAGGCCACGTGGAAGGACATCGGGTTCAGTGCTTTGAAATCCGGCACGGGCGCGAGGGCGTTGTGGTAGAACTCCAGCATCATCTTGCCTTGGGCGTCGGCCAGAAAGTGGCCATTGCCGGGTGGGCCGAACTTGCGGGTGATTTTCATGCCGAGGTTTTGTTCGTACCAGGCCGCCGCCGCGACGGCATCCGGGTGATTCAGACCAAGATGCTCAAGGTTCATACCTGCATCGTCATGGAGAATCGTCCGGAACACAAGGCGGTTCAGACCGTGTCAAGTCCCCGAAACCGTGTCGTGCAAGATTTTTCTCGAATCTTGGGGCGGATTCAGGCGTCATTGAAGCAACATGAAACCCAAATCTGCTTCGTCCGGACTTTCACGCCGCCAGTTCATCTCCACCACCGCCCTGGCTTTGGCCGCACCAGCCATTCTGCCGAGTGGCGCATTTGGGCAGGAGAATCGTCCTGCGCCATCAAACCGCATCACGATGGGCATCGTGGGCGCCGGTTGGCAGGGTGGCAGCAACATGGGCGCGTTCCTGGGCCACAAGGAATGCCAGGTGGTGGCGGTTTGCGACGTGGACAAGAACCACTTGAGCGACGCGGTCAACGAGGTCAACAAGCGCTACGGCAACCAGGACTGCAAAGCCTACCACGATTACCGGGAGTTGATGGCGCGCAAGGACATTGACACGGTGATGCTGGCGCTGCCCGATCACTGGCATGAACTCGTGGCCGTAGAGGCCGCCAACAACGGCAAGGATATCTTCGGGGAGAAACCCCTGGCCCGGACCATCGCTGAACAACAGGCAATGGTGAAGGCCGTGCAAGCGAACAAACGCATCTGGCAGACGGGCTCGTGGCAGCGTTCGGAGCGGCACTTCCATTACGCAGCGGAGATTGTGCGGAACGGTCTGATCGGGAAGATCAAACGCGTCGAGGTTGGTTTGCCCTCAGGTCATGCCGATTTTTCGAATAACCGCGACAAAAACAAGGTGACCGAACCGCCACCCGAATTGGACTACAATTTCTGGATCGGGCCGTCCCAGATGATGCCCTATATCGAATGCCGCATTCATAAGAACTGGCGTTGGAACTACAACACCGGCGGTGGGCAGTTGCTCGACTGGATCGGTCATCACTGTGACATCGCGCACTGGGGCATGGATTGTGACAACTCCGGCCCGGTGGAAGTGGAAGGCAAAGGCGAGTTTCCGCCGCACGATGCAGTTTGGAACACGGCCACGAAGTATCGCATCAATCTAAAGTATCCCAACGACATCGAGATGGTCATTGCCGGCGGCTACAACGACATCAAGGGCGGCACAAAGTGGATCGGCACCGATGGCTGGGTCTGGGTGAGCCGCGGGAATGCATTTGAATCGTCAAAAGCGGAATGGATGGAGTCGCGCCGATTGCCCGAGGAATTGCGCAAGGTGAAGCTCTACGAATCCAACGACCACTGGGGCAATTTCCTCGACTGTGTGAAGTCGCGCAAGCCCACGATTACTCCGGTGGAAACAGCGCATCACTCAGCCATTCCGGGTCACCTGGGACTGATCGCCATGCTCACCGGGCGCAAGCTCAAGTGGGACGCCCAAAAGGAAGTCATCGTCGGCGACCCGGACGCCAGCAAGATGTTGTCGCGCGACTTTCGCCAGCCGTGGAAGCTGGGTTGAACTTCAACCGGATGAACCGGCGCGAAGGAATTCAGGTTGTCCCGGAAACCCCTGACTCTGCGTCAGGGTGATTTGTGCAAGCGGAAGTATCGTTGGTCGCCAAGGACGCTGACGGCCTGCGGGTTCATTGCGGGCAGGGATGACCAAGGACCGGAAGGCTGGGGCGCCGCCTCCAGTTGATAGCCAGCATCGCTCCAGTAGAGAACCAGTTCACCACCCAATCCGACCGCCTGCAACCGCACTGGGGGCGGCAGTGGATTGGCCGTCAAGCGCAGGTCAAATGCGAGATCGGAGGAATTGGCGGTGGTCTGGTGGACTTCGGCGGCCAGCACGTTCGTGCCATCCACGAGGGCGGTTAGCGGCAACGTCGCGGATTGGATCACCGTACCGTTGTCGGTGGCATTGGTGGCGAAATCGGAATAGGCGAGCGGTCCGGACGGAAGGTTGTTGCGATAGAAATCCTGACCGTTGAGATACACCGCCACGCCATCATCACGCAGGGTTTCCAGCAACAAATTGGCGAAGTCCGCGACCGACCCGACGGTGAATTGCTTCCGGAAATAATAAGTCCGGTATTTGTTCGCCGAGTCGGAGCCGTAACTGAGGATGGTGGTGAAACCGGTGTTGCCACTGTTGAAACCAAACAGGGCCGGGCCGTTCGACCAACCGGTGTCGTCG
The DNA here is from genome assembly GCA_044225555.1 of Limisphaerales bacterium. Classification (GTDB taxonomy): domain Bacteria; phylum Verrucomicrobiota; class Verrucomicrobiia; order Limisphaerales; family JADLHS01; genus JADLHS01. Next base: position 274,839 of record JBGAIM010000006.1, read on the forward strand.
AACGCGCTCGGAATCCAGGTCGCGCCCTGACTGACGCCATTGCCCAGATAGCGCCAGGTGGCGCCGAAAGGAATGAGGGTTGTTGGCGAAGTGCTCCCGGTGTCTGCCAGCAGGAACACCTGCGTCAAACCAGTGAGCTCCGCCGGCGCCGGATCGAAGAGCCGGACTCTGACCAGGTCGTGGCTTTCCAGGCTGGGGATTACAAGCGTGAACCGTTTCACGGTTTCACCCGGTTGAAATACGAGTGTGCCTGACGCCAGCTCGCCGGAGGGCGTTTCCGCCGTGTAGCGGACGGAGACGACGTTGGTGCAAAAACGACTGAGGCGAACCGGAATCCCGTTGGTGAAGGCGGCGGCGGAAATCCGATTGGTGCGCAAGGCGATGCCAATGCCGACGGGACTGTCTGGCGGACTGTTGAAGTAGGTGGCGAGTTGGGCGGCATCGGTGGCGGCATTCCAAACCGGGTTGGCGGGCCAGATCGCATCGGTCATGGTGAGAAGGTTTGAGCGGACATCCATTTGTGCGGTGCGATAACCCCAGTCGGACCAGGTCATTCCCCAGACGTCGCGATAATTGTGGATCAAGAGCGAATTGGTCGCGCGCAGGAAGCCGTCGTAGGTCCAGTTGTAGTTGTCGCCAAAGCGCGCCCCCACCATGTTGCCCGTGGCGAGACAGCCGAACAAACTTCCGGTTGGGCCATTATAGCCGGTTTCCAATGCCTGGCCGCAGTTGAGGAAAACAGTGTGGTGGTGATTGACGATCTTGCCCGTGCCGGACAGGGAGTTGCCTTCGTGAAAGGTGGATTCAAACCAGCAGTCCTGATAGTTGATCAAGCCGCTGCCATCGCCGCCGGAATCCACGCCGTCGTCTTTGGTGAAACCAAAGAGTGTGTTGGTGAATCCGTGCGCGCCGCTCCAGAGATAAAGCGCGTCATTGTCGCCATCGACGAAATTTGCCGAATCGTCCGGGCACTCGATGAAGGCGCTGTCGTTGACGCGGAAGCTCGCTCCGGTGAACTCACCGCCGCTGGTTGTCCGTTGCATGAGGAATCGCCGGAGCGTGATGGTGCTGCCGCTGACGGTGTGACCCAACTGGCCGGCCAGCGAGATGGCGGCTGAATCGGTCAGCGAAATGACATTGTTTCCGCCGCAGAAGAAAAGACTTTGCTCGCGGCGATGGCTGCTGGGATTGCCGCCCGAGCCAAACCAGGTCGGCACAGCGCCGCTGCCGGTGAAAATGACGCCCGTGCCCGTGATGCTGCCCTCGCTCGTCCGCATGATGAACCCACCCCACGGCTGACCCGGTGCGATGGGTGTAAACACGACCGGTTGATCCCACGTGCCGTTGATGATGACGGCGGCATTGTTGGTGATGTCCACGCCGGGACTTATGCGCACGACCGTGCCGGCGCCGATGGTGAGCGTCGTCCCGCTGGCGAGCACAACGTGGTTGGTGATGGCGATGCGCGAGCCGGCGGGCCAGTTGAGGCTGCCGCTTAACGTGCCGCTCACTCCCGTCCAGATGGTGCTGGGTTCAATGTTGATGGTCTTGTTGGTCGTCAGCCCGCCAATCGTTGGCTGATAATCCAGAGCGCCCGCCGGGTTGGTATTCGAGAGAAAGCCCGAGCCAACGCCGCGCTTGACGTTGAACGAGACCTGACCTGGCGCGCCGACCGTGCCGTTCACCCGTACGGCGTGACCGTCGCCGTTCTCCACCCAGGCGACGACGGGAATGGGCAGGCCTTGCGGAAAATCTTGAGGCGCAAGGATGCGCAGTGTTGCCCCGGCAAATTCGCCGGGCGCTGATGGAATGACTGGATAAGGCGTCCACGGCGGCAGGCCATTTTCAGTCTCGCCGCGTTCCGAGGAGCGGACGATGAATTGGATCAACCGGTTGTTAACCGCCAGAGTCGTAGTATTGGTTCGAAAAACCGACAGCTCGTGATATTCAACCCGGTTCACAAGCACCGGCGAGCCCACGGCGACCGGGCGGTTGTCGAGCCGGGCATCGTAGTCGTAACCCGCCTCCTGGACGACGGTCAAAGTGACTTGGTCCACGTAAACCGTTTTGTCGGCCACCCCGGTGATGTTGATTTGACCAAAGGCTGGAAGGACGACGGCAAGCGACAGCCACAAAACAACAGCGCGCAAGCATCCAGATTGATTTTGAAATTTGTTGCTCATGGTATGGCGGGCGTAACGAGCCGGTAGAATCGTTGAGATTGGCTGAGCGACGCGCTGTCGGAAACCGCCACCGGACGGTCGCTTGGTTCGGCGGGAACATCGGCGAGCTTGAGCCACGGTCCGGCGCTGAGCGAGTCGCGGTAAAGGATCGAGTAACTGCGGTCAGTCGCAGCGGTAAAGTTAATTTCCACACCCGTTTCACCCGGGGTCACGCTGGCGAGGCGCAATCGGCTGGCGGCACTCTGCGGATTGGTGCCGGCGATGTATTCCTGCCGGTTGTTGAAACCGTCCTGATCGGGATCGAGCGCGGCATCATTCACGAGTTTGTTCAGGCCATTCGCATCTTCCCAAGTGTCCGGGATGCCATCGCCGTCGGTGTCCGTCAGGCCCGAGGTTCCGGCCGTGGGCGTGGTGGCCGTCCAATTTGCCGGGTCATTGCCATAACCGGCGAAGTTCAGGCGCTGGAGCGAAGCCCCCAAACCATCGGCGCTCGGCGGCCATGGGGCGAGGTCCGCGTAGGCCACTTTATCCACGAGAACGTAGGGCACCAGGCCGAGGTCGGGGGGGGCCGTCTGCGGGTTGTCAGGCGCCGCGAGTTCAACGCTTTCGCCCGCGTTGTCGAGGCGTCCGGACCACGGGCCAAGGATTGCTCCGTTCGTGCCATACTTGGCGCGGAAGCCGGCGAGGGCGGCGGCATTGGTGGCGGGATCAAATCCAACCAGGAGTAGGTAGCCGCCAGCCGGAATGGTGTGGTTGGTGTTGAACTGAAAGCTCACCGCGTCACGCAAGCGCCAGCCGTTGGTTGGATGCAGCGTGTCATAAAGGGGCACTGTGACGCCAGTGAGGTTGTGGAGTTCAACAAACTCCTCATTCGGATTCTCGTTCGTGCCTACTGGCACGGGGTGATACATGATTTCGGTGATAACAACCGGGCCGACCCGCGGGTAGGCATTGGCCGCGCCGTTGCCGGTGCGGAAGAGGGTAATCTGGTTGGTTGGACTTTGGCCCGTGACCGGCGTGCCAAACGTCAAAGCGCTCATCGCCGGGAAATCCACGCCTACGCTGGTGACGAACCGGCCAAAGGACACGCCATTGAATTGCGGACCGAACTTCGCGTAATCGCGAAAACCGGTGGCCGTCCCGATCTCGTCGGCCGCCGTCAGCCACACGTCATCGCCTCCTGCCGAACTGAAGGAGAAGCTGGCCGCGAAACCGGGCAGGGGATTGATTTCATATTCGTAGAAGACCTGGTATCCGCCCGCCGGAATAATGGTGCCGTTGGGAATCCGGAATTTCCGGAGATTGATGAGATCATCGCTGAGGAACCAGCCGCTCACGTCTACGGGCTGGCCGGAGCGGTTGTGCAGTTCAACCGCGTCTTCGAGCGGCAGATCCGTGTGGGTGAGCACTTCGTTGATGACGACGTTGGTGAGGTAAAGCCAGTTGGCGTCGCCCGGTGAAGGCTTGGTAAAAAATGCGCGACCGGCTGTGCCATCTGGGAAGCGCCCTTCAGAGATGTCGTTGGTTTGAACGCCGAAGGTGACCGTGTCGATTGCGGCTGTCGTGCCCGGCGGGAACAGACCAAGCGCCTCACCGACGCTGCCGTTTAGTGAGAAGTTGACGTGGTTCGCGCCTTGGGCGGTGTTGCCGTCGGCAATGAACTTACACCAGCCGTTCGTGTTGACCCCGAGGAAGGAGAGCGGGGCGATGGGGTGCTTGGTGCGATTGGCGAGCGCATCGGTCAGGTATAATCCGCCGAGAGCGACGGGTTGCGCATTCGGGTTGTACAGTTCGAACCAGTCCGGCCCATTGGCCACGCTTGCCGCCCATTCGTTGATGCGGACGCTGTTCACATCGCCCAAGGCGGCGCCAATGTTCGCCGAACCCGGTGTGGGCAGGGTAAGTTCCCAAGCCAGCGAACCGTCGGGCGAATGGCCGAGCGCAAAATCCGCGGCCTGCGGGCCAAACGCAATCGAATCGAACAACGCTCCGCCGGGAGTGAAAAGACAAATTTCGTCGCCGGCCGAATTCAAACCGAAGCCGGTATTCAACACCGGGCCGTTCGTGGTGGTAGCAAGGGTTGCGGGATCACAGCGAACGAGCACAAAGCCTCCGGGCGCGATGCTCGACCCGGTCGGAAACACCCAGCGTCCGGGCGCCGTGGGATCATCGCTCAGGCTGTAGCCCGCGAGACTTACCGGGACGGCGGAGGGGTTGTAGAGTTCAACCCAATCCGTGATGGTTCCGTCGCTGTTGGTAAATGAGCCATTGTCCGCCAGCACTTCGTTGAGGACCACCGAGGTCACATTCGTAAAGTACCGGGTCGCTTCGAGCGCCAATCCCCAAACAATGTCGGAACTGGCGTTGTTAATCTGATGCACCTCGACGGCGATCAGATTGGTGCCCGGATGAAGTGTGGCTGCCGGAATGGTGAAGGTTTCATCTGCGTCGGCGTCGGCGCCCGCGCCTGGCGCCCCGCCGCCGAAACTCAGATTGGTGATGGTGCCGAGCGGCATGCGGGGCCGGGAAAACTCCACGCCATTGATGTAGATCACGCCGCAGTCGTCGAGTCGCATCCGCGCGGTGACCGCGAAGCCCGCCAAGTCGTTCGTCACCACCAGTCGGGTGCGAAAGTAGTAGGCGTGGCCGGAACTCAATCCTGGCGGTGGCGTCCTTGGATCGAGCAGCGTGGTCTTGATCAGCGGGTTCAGCGCCGTGTTGTTTTCGAAGGCAAGCAGACCGGGGCCGGACGGCCAGGCGCTGTCATTATAGTTCGTGGCCGTCCAGTTCACGGCATCGAGATTGTTCGACTGGTTGAACCGCCAGACGTTGGTGTAGGCCATCAGGCTGAAGGTGATGTTCGTGACATAGATGGGGAGCGCGCCGGGATTGCCTGCGCCGGGCGTCGGCGTATTGAAGAAAGCCACCGTGTCGTTTCCGTCCGGTGAACGGCCTTGTGACACGCCCGTGGTCTGCGGGCCATAAACCACCCGATCAATCAACCTGAGGTCGGGCGCAAACAGGCCTATGCTCCCGGCACTGGGTGAAAGCCCAAAGTTCAGGTGCTCCGGGCCGGCGTTGGTGTTGCCATCGGCTTTGAAGGAAAAATAACCGCCGGGGCCGATGTAACTAAGGGGGGCGATGAGATGTCGCGCGGGTGAACCATCCGGCGCATCCGAAAGATACAGGCCACCCATCGCCGCCGGGACAGGATCCGGGTTGTAGAGTTCCAGGAAGTCATCCGGAGCGGCAGGCGCACCGGAGGCGAGCCATTCGTTGATTCGGAGTGTTTCCCCCGTGGCGACCGGCTTGGAGCTATTGCCTGATCCAAAGCTCGGTTGACACAATCCCCACGTTCCATCCGCCTGCCGGCCAATTGAAAAATCTGTGAGTTGCGGCCCGAAGTTCACACTGTCGAGCAGCGCACCGCCGTTGGCGACCGAGTCGAAAAGCAATACCTCGCCGCCGTTGGCATCCAGACCGAAGCCGAGATTACGCGCGGGATTGCCCGACGAATCGGAGAATAGAACCATGAATTGTCCGGCGGCGAGCGTGGTCCCCGGCGGGAAGGTGAACTTGTATTTGTTGAGCGGATTGTCGGTGACGCCTTTGCCTGAGAGGTCTACTGGCGCTGCGCCGGAGTTGAAAAGTTCAAAGAGGTCGGGCGACTCGCCGTTCGTGACGAGGGTGGAGCGATTGCGCGCCAGGATTTCATTCAGCCGCAGTCCGCCCGGCAGGGTGGTGTTGACTGTCCACGTGCGCGAGGTGGTGGTCAGCGCGCTCGCCCCGAATTCCAGGGCGTCCTGATACAGGCCGGAGTCACGTTTGCCCAAGGCTTCGACGACATACTCCCCATTCGTCAGCCCCGCGAGCGAGACCGGCGTGGAGAGGGGAGTCTCCGAACTCCAGTTGCCGCCATTGAGTCGCCACTTGTAATGCGTGTAGCCCGAACCGTTGGGGAATCCTGCCACCGGAATACCGCTCCCAGTCCGCCGGGTTCCCACGGTCAAAGTCACGCTCGTGGCGGGCGTGGTTGCGAGCGGTTCACCCGAGATGGACGCGCCAATCAGAATCGCCCCGCCTTGGTCCCGGGAGTTGGGGCCCGCCCCGATCGCCGGTGAACCGGAGCGCAGGCCGAACCAATCCTTTAACACTTGCGCCGCCGCCCACGAGTTGAAGTTGGTGGTCTCGGCCAGTTGCGGAACGTAGCGGAGCAACGGCGCGTTGGTGGAATTATTGCCACCGGGACCTGACCAGGCGTTACCGGCAAGTTGGTGGATGAGATTGTTGGTGAATGTCACGACGGCATTCGTGCGCTCTCGGACCAAGGCTTCCGCGTCCGAAATGATGTTTCCTTCCAGATAAACGCCCGCGCCCTCGGCGATGCCCGGCTCGCCCACGCAAACCACCGCTCCCTCAGTGTCGAGCCCCCCTTGATGCGTCTGGTGGACGATGGTGTTGTTGAGCAGCGTGTAGAAATTGCCCTGCTTGGCGAGGACCGCTTGGTCGCAATCGTAGACGAGGTTGCCGATGAGGGTGACCTCCGAAGTGTTTCCGCTGTCGGTGCCGCCGCTGACGGCGCTGGACGTATCGACGGACCCGTTCTTGTGCGCGTGGAGGAAGATGTTTCCTTCCACCCAGGCATCCGTTCCGTCCAGGTCCAGCAAATCGTCACCGCTGCCGATGAAGACATTGTCAATGAAGTGAATGATCGGCCCGGGACGATTGCCTCCGGTGAAGTCCACCACGTCGTTGTAGCCGTTGGCGGCGCCGAAAAAGTTACGGAGGAACGTGCCATAGCCGCCGCTCTTGATGCCACCCGTGCCGTGGACCAGTTCCAACGGAGCGGTCGCGGTGGGAAAGGTGCAGTTCTGCACGACGAACGATGCGCCGTCGAGGGCAAGGTATGGCTGAGTGGTCGTGCCAAACGTCAGGTGATCGAGAAACACGGTGCCGGCGGCGACCTCAATGCAGGTGGCGGTGTTGCCTTCGAAATGAGCGTTCGCGATGCGTGTTTCTGGTGAACCCGGGGTGCCGTTGATGATCAGCCCGCCCCAGTTCACACCGGAGCCTGGTGTGGCCATGAAATAAATCCGGTTCGTGGCATTGCCCTCGGCCAGCAGTCGACCGCCGTTGGCGACGGTGAGATTGACGCCGGAAGCGAGAAACACCGTTGTTCGTGGCTCAATGGTCAACGTAGCACCGCTGGCGATGGTCAGGCTGCTCGTCAGGTTGTAAGGTCCGCCGTTGGCCGTCCAGGTGGTATCCGTCGCCATGGTGCCGCCAACGGTTTGCGAGACGCCATTGTCATACCAGACCACGCGATTCACGCTGCCCACCTCGAGGCCGTCTGCGTCGAAACTTTGCACCAGCAGATTGTTGAGTCCGGGATGAAGCGTAATTGTGTTGGTCCAACGCGCGGTCCAGGCCGTCCAGGCGGCGGGTTGGCCATTGACGGTTACGCTGCGAGTGCGCGCCGCGTGGGCACTGCCGAAGAACTTGACGTTCGCCGTTGTGTAACGCCAAAGACCGCCGGTTGTGATCCCTGCGGGCGAACTGCCGTCCACCGTCTGCGTGAGGGGAATCTGCGCCAGCGCGCCGGCATAACGGTTCGTGGCGAAGGCCTTCATTATGGTGATGTAATTCGGCGGGACCCAGGCGCTGAGAGTTTCATCCAAAGTGCGACTGATTTCCGGTGGGGCAAAGGTGTTGGAGAGTTGATGCAGCAGTTCGCCGTAGTAACGAGGTGCGATTTCCGGGTGTTTTAGGAATCGATTGACTGTGCTGACCGATGTGGCCCGGAAGATCGAGGCCGTGGGATTTCCAGTGGCAGCCTGGTTGAGAATGGTATCCCAATCGTGTCCCACCAGGTTGAAACGGGTATCTGCCAGTCCGCGGTAAAGGGTGTAGTCGTCGCCATAGCCGGTGCCCAGACTGGTTTCTTCACTGCCAATCAGACTGAACACGGCGAAGTAGCGCACCCATTCGTCCACATTGATGACCTGTTGCACCGCCGACCAGTAGTTGCTGTCCGGCACATTGGAAAGCACGTCCGTGAGTTGAAACAAATCCGTCCAGTCATCCTCGCTGAGGTTGGAACTCTTCGAATAACCGTTGGTGAGGTAGAGAAAATAATTTGTTCCCAGGTAGCTCAGATCCGCATCATGTCCGGGCGAAGCCCCGCGATAGAGATTTCCGCCATCATCCGTCGGCCAGTGATTGGCCGCGAAGTCGGCGTCAATGGCTTCTTGATGGACGTAGGACCCGAACTGCGGCGAACCGGAATTCGCCCGCTCGTTGGCGTTGACACGCAATTGCACGCGCCGATGCTGTTCTGTCACCAACCCCGCTTGGCTGGCGATGGTGGCCCCAACGACCTGGTTATGGGTGTATTGCGAATTGAGGTTGAGGGCGACGACGCCTTTCCAGCGGCGATCCGACGGGACATTGACGCGATAATTGGGTGGCTGCGCGGAGCGCGAACCTTCACCGCGATTCCGAAAGCTGCAGTTGTAGCGGACCTCTGCTCCAACGCCATCAAAGGCTACAAAAGTGCCATTGAAAGCAGCGTGACTGCGATTCTCCGGGTCGCCTTCGTTCGGAATCGAATAGAGTTCGTCGTATTCCGCTCGCGTCATCACCAGACGATAGCTGGGTCGGGTCGTGTCGGTTTCGGAATCGTCCACCTGATAGAGCGCGTTGCAGACCTGGATCAGCGTGCCATTGGTTTCGCGCGCGGGCGCTGGCCAGGTGCGGGTCAGGGATTGGGCGTCGGCGGCTGAAACATAAAACTCGATGACAGCTCCGTTTGTATGTGCTGGCAACACCGCGCCAAACAAACGGTCGCCCGCCAGACCATCGCCATGGGCTCCGTCGTCGAACATGGCGGTTGCCGTGAACGCGGCCGGCGTGGTCGCGCTCGCGTTGCGCCAGAAGAGCGTCGCCGAAAGACCGTTCGTTTGCTCGTCGGTCAGTTGCGCAGTAATCGTCACGGGCTCTGTTGAGCGCGGGACCAATGGATAATGCGCCACTTCTCGGATGAGCGGGGCGATGTTTGCGGCAAAGGTCGAGTTGACGCTGCCGGGCGTGCCATTGGTTGGAATGCTGGCTGCCCAGTTCTGGCCGCACGCGCCCGTCAGCGCGGGGTTGATCCGCTCCAGCGATTTGCCTCCGCCATCGTGCGTTGCCTGCCAGTCCCATCCACGATGATTGTAATCCTGCGCCCCGCGGACACGAATCGCGTAATCGCCTTCATCCGCATAAAACACCTCGTCCACGGTGTTGCCGAGATCGTCGGTCAGGCGGATGTTTTCGTCCGAATTGTTCAATGTGCCGGTCCAGTTGCCGATAACGCTTGTTACTGCCGGATACTTGGCGGCGAAGACATTGGTGTCCGCCACCACCACGAAAAATCCGCCTGGCGGCAGAACCACGCTATTGGAGAAGGTGAACGAAATTCCTTTGCTAAATCGCCAGCCGGCTAGGTTGACGTTCGTGGCGGCGACGTTCTGGACTTCCACAAACTCCTCCGCCGGATTCTCCGAAGCGGGATGATACATGATCTCGGTGACACGAACTTGGGCGTGCGCGAAACTCAGCAAGCATTGCATGCCAACCAACGCGAAGAACCTCCTAAACAACATATTCTCCATAGCCTAGAAAAGTATTTTAGCATGGTCACCCAACCCTCGCACAAGCCCCAGCTTCATAAATTTTCGTTCATCTGGATTTTTGACAAGAGTGAGACCAATTCGCTTTCCCTGCCGCGGTCGAAGCGGAGCGCGTGTTGACAACATTTCCCGTTCTTGACGGGCGGGCGCGTAATCTTCACAGTTTCGCCCGATTTGGCCGCAAATAAAGCATTCCAGAATTTATGAGCAACACACAGAACTCGTTCGACAACGACACACTCAGAAGCTTTGACCTCGGCAACGGCAAGGACGGCAGTTTTTACTCGCTGCCCGCGCTGGAAAAAGCCGGCGTCGGCCCGATTTCCAAACTCCCGGTCTCCATCCGCATCGTGCTGGAATCCGTCCTCCGAAATTGCGACGGCAAACGCGTGAGCGAAGCCGCCGTCCGCGCGCTCGCCAATTGGAAACCCACCGAGACGCGCACGGAGGAAATTCCCTTCGTCGTCGCGCGCATCGTGTTGCAAGACTTCACCGGCGTGCCGTTGCTGGTGGACCTCGCGGCCATGCGCAGCGCCGTTGCCAAGCTCGGTAAGAATCCCAAGATCATCGAACCGCTCGTGCCCGTGGACCTCGTCGTGGATCACTCGGTGCAAGTGGATTTCTCCGGTGGCACGGATTCGATGGAACGCAATCTGGATCTCGAATTCACGCGCAACCGCGAGCGTTATCAATTTCTCAAGTGGGGCATGCAGGCGTTCGACACGTTCAAGGTCGTCCCGCCCGGCATCGGCATCGTGCACCAGGTGAACCTCGAATATCTCGCCAAGGGCGTGCTCAATCAAAGTGGTGTTTATTATCCCGACACGCTCGTCGGCACGGACTCGCACACCACGATGATCAACGGTCTAGGCATCGTGGGCTGGGGTGTTGGCGGCATCGAAGCGGAAGCGGGCATGCTCGGTCAGCCGGTTTATTTCCTCACGCCTGATGTGGTCGGCGTGCATCTCACTGGCGCGATCCGCGAGGGCGTCACCGCCACCGACGTCGCACTCACCGTCACGCAGATGCTGCGCAAGGCGAAGGTCGTCGGCAAGTTCGTCGAGTTCTTCGGCTCGGGCGCGGCGGCGTTGCCGCTCGTGGATCGCGCGACCATCGCCAACATGGCTCCGGAATACGGCGCGACGATGGGCTTCTTCCCGATTGATGAAGAATGCACGAACTATCTCCGCGCCACCGGTCGCTCGAACGGCGATTGCAAACTCTACGAAAATTACTATCGCGCTCAAGGCCTCTGGGGTATGCCGCAACTCGGTGACATCGAATATTCGCAACTGATCGAACTCGACCTCGCGACCGTGAAGCCGAGCGTCGCCGGACCGAAACGTCCGCAGGATCGCATCGAATTGCCGAACCTGCGCCGCGAGTTCTTCGGCGCCCTGCAACGTCCGACCACCGAAAACGGTTTCGGCAAAACCCGGCAGGACGCTTTGAAATCGGTGAAGATCGAAACCACCGCGAAGAAGAAAGCCAAGATCGGCACCGGCTCTGTGCTCATCGCGGCGATCACGAGTTGCACCAACACCTCGAACCCGAGCGTCATGCTCGCCGCTGGTTTGCTCGCAAAGAAGGCCGTGGAAAAGGGCCTGAGCGTGAATCCCGCCGTGAAAGCTTCGCTCGCGCCCGGCTCCCGCGTCGTTACCGATTATCTCAAGAAGACGAACCTCCAGAAATATCTCAACAAACTGAAGTTCAATCTCGTCGGCTATGGCTGCACGACGTGTATCGGCAACTCCGGTCCGCTCGACGCGAACATCGAAGACGCCGTGGTGAAGAATGATCTCGTCGCCGCCAGCGTGCTCTCCGGCAACCGCAACTTCGAAGCGCGCGTCCATCAGAACGTGAAGGCGAACTTCCTCATGTCGCCGCCGCTCGTCGTCGCGTTTGCGCTCGCGGGCCGCGTGGATATTGATCTGAGCTGCGAACCGCTCGGCAATGATTTCTCCGGCAACCCGGTTTATCTCGCCGACATCTGGCCGACGTTGCAGGAAGTCCGCGACGCGATGGAATCCGCGCTCAAGCCGGAAGTCTTCCGCAAGCTCTACAAGGAATTTGCCGCGCAGAATCCGAAGTGGAACGAAATCCCGTCCAGCACCGGCAATGTGTACGAATGGGATCGGCAATCTACTTACATCCAAGAGCCGCCATTCTTCGAAAACTTCGCCATGATGCCCGGCAGCATCGCTCCGATCACCGGCGCGAAACCGCTCGCGATTTTCGGCGACAGCGTGACCACCGATCACATCTCGCCCGCCGGCGCGATCAAGAAGAGTTCGCCGGCTGGAAAATTCCTCCAGGAAAACGGCGTGCAACCAGCGGACTTCAACAGCTACGGCTCACGGCGCGGCAACGATCGCATCATGACGCGCGGTACGTTCGCCAACGTCCGCATCAAGAACCTGATGCTCGGCGGCCAGGAAGGCGGCGACACGGTGTTCCTCACCAAGGAAGCCGCTCAACCGGAAAAGATTTCCATCTACGACGCCGCGATGGAATACAAGAAGACGAACACGCCTCTCATCGTCATCGCTGGACAAGAATATGGCACGGGTTCATCCCGCGACTGGGCCGCGAAAGGCACGAACCTGCTCGGCGTGAAAGTCGTCGTGGCGCAGAGCTTTGAGCGCATCCACCGCAGCAACCTCGTCGGCATGGGTGTGTTGCCGTTGCAATTCAAGGACGGCACGACCGCGCAAACCCTCAAGCTCGACGGCAGCGAGACCTACGACGTCATCGGCCTCGATGCGAACATCAAGCCGCAGCAAGACCTGACGCTGAAGATCACGCGCAAAGATGGCAGCGTGGAAAACGTCAGCGTCCGTTGCCGCATTGATACCCCCATTGAGATCGACTACTACCAGCACGGCGGCATTCTCCCCTACGTGCTGCGCCAGCTGGTCGCGAAAGCATAAATCACGCATTTCTCCGCACGCCGCGCTGGACAACCAACGCGGCGTTTTGTTTTGTGGCGTGGTGTTTCGAGTCATCTTCCATCTCGACATGGATGCGTTTTACGCATCCGTGGAGCAGCGTGACAATCCCGCGTTGAAGGGGAAGCCCGTCATTGTTGGTTCGCCGCCGACGCAGCGGGGCGTGGTGTGCGCGGCGAGTTATGAGGCGCGAAAGTTTGGGGTGCGCTCGGCCATGCCCAGCGCGACGGCGGGGCGGCTTTGTCCCAAAGGAGTTTTCCTGCGACCGCGAATGGAGGCTTATCGCGCCGAGTCGCACGAGATCATGGCCATCGTGGAAGAATTCGCGGGGGAATTGGTTCAGCAGGTTTCCGTGGATGAAGCTTATGTAGAAGTTTCCGCGTTGCACCAAGCAGCAACAGCGGATGAAAGTCTGGAGCTCGCCCTCCCACTCGCTCGGAAGATCAAGGCCGCCATTCGGGAGCGGCGACAGTTGACGGCTACCATCGGCGTTGCGCCCAACAAGTTGCTCGCCAAGTTGGCGAGTGATTTCCAGAAGCCGGACGGGCTGACGCTCATTCGCGATTCAGAGAAGGTGGACTTTCTCAAACAGCTTCCCGTCCGCTCACTGCACGGTGTCGGCAAAGTCACCGAGGAAAACTTGCACCGCGCTGGCATCCGAACTGTTGGCGACCTGCAAAATCATCCGGGCGACTTGCGGGCACTGGTCGGCTCATGGGGGCCGGAGTTGAAACGGTTTGCCTTCGGCGAAGATGATCGTCCATTGGAACTGGGTGACGAGGTCAAGAGCATCAGCAGTGAGAACACGTTCCTCCGCGACACGGATGATCGTCCGACGCTACGAGCCTGCTTGAAGGAGCAAGCCGAAGACATCGCCAAGAGTCTGGTGAAACGCCGGCTCGCCGCCCGCACCGTGCAAGTCAAAGTGCGCTACGGCGATTTCACATCGCTCACCCGCCAGATTTTGGTAAATCGTCCACTCCGTCTGCTCGGACTGGGGGTAAGCGGATTGGTGGAAGGGCAAGTGAGTCAGCTTCGGTTGCCGTTTGGAAGTTGAAGGCTCGCTAAATTGGTCAAGAGAGTCCAAGCTGCGCGCGATGAGTTATCTCGTTCAAGAGATCGCCGCCGAGGTGATCCGGAGTACCAGTCGGGACAAGCCGGCTGACGCGGCGTTGCGGGAGGTGTTGAAGCAGACGCGCGAGTTGGCGCCGTTCGATGCAACCGAAGTTAGTAAGACCGTGTTCATGTATTACCGTTGGCACGGTTGGATTCGCGAGGAGCGCGGCGTCGAGGCCAAGATGCGGCTGGCACGACGGTTGGCTGAGCGGTTTCAATCCAATCCAACTTCCATTCCGGTTGCGGAACTGCGGGCCAAAGCGGTGCCTGCGTGGACGGCAGAACAGATTGAAATGAGCGAGAACTGGCTGCGTTCATTGCAATCCGAGGCGAAACTTTGGTTGCGGGCGAAGCATGGGCAGAGCCGGGCGCTGGCGGAAAAGTTACGGCTCGCGGGGACGCTCGCCCCACCGCCGTTACCGGACGCTTTGACCTATGAGGGTGAAATGGATCTGTTTAAGACGCCGGAGTTTCACGCGGGCGAATTCGAGATTCAGGACATCGCGTCGCAGGCGGTGGGTTGGCTGTGTGCTCCCAAGCCAGGTGAGACTTGGTGGGATGCGTGCGCAGGCGAAGGTGGCAAGCTGTTGCATTTGTCGGATCTGATGCAGAACAAGGGGCTGATCTGGGCAAGCGACCGCGCGGCATGGCGGCTGCAGAAACTTAAGCGGCGCACCGCGCGGGCAAAGGCCTTTAATTATCGCGCGGAACTTTGGGACGGCGGCGCGAAATTGCCGACGAAGACCAAGTTCGATGGCATCCTGGTGGATGCGCCATGCAGCGGTATCGGAACTTGGCAACGGAATCCTCACGCACGGTGGACCACTGACCTGAAGGACGTGCTGGAATTGGCAGAGGTGCAGAAGCGATTGCTGGCAAATGTCGCGGGGTCGGTGAAGCCGGGTGGCAAATTGATTTACGCGGTTTGCACGTTGACGCGGAAGGAGACAGCGGAGGTGGTGGAGGATTTCAGTCGCACCCATCCTGAGTTTGAGCCGATGCTGTTGCCGGTGGAAAAAGTTAGCCGCGCTCTGCCGAGCGCAGCCGCGGTGACGATTTGGCCGCAGGATTTGGGTGGGAACGGAATGTTCATCGCAGGTTGGCGGCGGAAGAAATGATTTGTCACCGGTTCGTAACCTGGGCGTAACCGGCTTGTTGCCGCGTTTGCATTGTGTGTCGTTTCAGCCCATGCTATTCCTGCGACCGTGATGAAGCAGAAAATTCTCGTGGTGGATGATGAGCCGGAGGCAGTTGAACTCGTGGAGTTCAACCTGAAGCAGGCTGGCTACGATGTTGCCACGGCGGCCGACGGCGACGAAGCGCTCAAGAAGGCCAAAGCCAATCAACCCGCGCTCATGGTGCTGGACTTGATGTTGCCGGAGATTGACGGGCTGGAAGTCTGCAAATTGCTTCGCCGGGATCAAACCACCGCCAAAATTCCCATCCTCATGCTGACAGCCAAGGCGGCGGAGATTGACCGGGTGCTGGGGCTCGAACTCGGCGCGGACGATTATGTGACCAAACCGTTCAGCCCGCGCGAGCTGGTGTTGCGCGTCAAAAAAATTCTGGAGCGCGGCAAACAGAAGACCGAGGCGCGTGATTCCATGAAGTTCGGCGATCTGCTGATTGATGTGCCGAAGCATCTGGCGTCGTGGAAGGGCAAGGCGTTCGATCTCACCGCGACCGAGTTCAAGTTGCTGACCATTCTTGCCCAGCGCGCCGGACGCGTGCAATCGCGCGACGCATTGCTGCGGGACGTGTGGGAGTACGACAGCTTGATTGATACGCGCACGGTGGACACGCACATGCGGCGCCTGCGCGAAAAGCTCGGGCCAGCGGCGAAATATCTCGATACGGTGCGCGGGGTTGGGTATCGGTTTGTGGAGTGATGCGCCGATTGCGAATAGTGTTCGGGTTTAAGCCGGCAGGTCCAGCGGGCTCACGGTATCTCGCCTTACGATCATGCCCTCTTCCTTGATCATTTTGATCGGCATCCTGTGTTTGCTGGCCCTGCATTTTTGGTGGCGCTGGCGGCTCGAAGGGGAACGCAAGAACTGGCGGAACGAACTGGCCAAACGCGAGAAAGTTGAAATGGTGTCCGCAGCCGAGGCGCGCGCGCGACAGGATGCGCTGCTGGACAGCATGATCGAAGGGGTGTTGGTGCTCGATGAGACGAACCGCGTGCAGTTCGCCAATCGCGCGTTTGCCGAGATGTTTGCGACGGTGGGCGCGTTGAGTGGAAAGGGAGTGTTGGAGGCCGTGCGGGTGCATGAGGTGGCGGAGATTGTCGAACGGACCGGGCAGGAGGGCCGGGTGATTGATCACGAAATGAGATTGCCCGGGGAGTCCGAACGCTGGCTGCAGGTCAATGCCGCCGCCATCACGACGGTGGAGCGTCGCCGGTTGGGGACGGTGCTGGTCTTTCATGATCTTACCCGTTTGAAAAGGCTCGAACGCACGCGGGAGGAATTCGTCGGCAACGTCAGCCATGAATTGCGCACGCCGCTCTCGCTCATCAAGGGTTACGCCGAAACGTTGCTCGATGGTGCGAAGGATAATCCCGAGGTCGCGACCAAGTTTCTCCAAACGATTGACCGCAATGCGCGCCGGTTGGATTTGCTGATTCAGGATTTGCTGACGATCTCGGCGTTGGAGTCAGGACGCATTGCGATGAATCCACAGCCGGTGGCCTTGCGGGCGGTGGTGGACCGAAGCCTGGACGATTTGAAATCTCAGGCCACGGCTCGCAGAGTTTCGCTCGTGAACCAACTTCCAGACTTGGCCGCGCACGCGGATGAGACGCGCGTTGAGCAAGTGTTGAGCAATCTGTTGGAGAACGCCGTGAAATACGGGCGCGAGAATGGAACGGTGATTGTGGGCGGTCGTGAAACAGGCGATGGCAAGCTGGAAATCTTCGTGAAGGACGATGGCCCGGGGATTCCGCCGGAGGCGCAGGAGCGGGTGTTCGAGCGGTTTTATCGGGTGGACAAGGCGCGCTCGCGGGAGCAGGGCGGGACCGGACTGGGGCTGGCCATTGTGAAGCATATTGTCCAGGCTCACGGTGGCAACGTGTGGGTGCAGAGTGAGCCGGGCAAGGGCGCGACCTTCTTTTTCACGTTACCCAAGGCGTAAGTGGCGCAAACGTTTTGGCGCCCGCCTTCAGGGAAAATCCTTGGTCCATCGTCGGAATTATCTTAGTCTCAGCGCATGGTTCACGTAGGCATTGGGTATGACGTTCATCAATTGGTCGTGGGACGGAAGCTGGTTCTCGGTGGCGTCGAAATTCCACATACGAAAGGGCTGGATGGTCACTCGGATGCGGATGCGCTGATGCATGCGATCTGCGACGCCATCCTCGGCGCGTTGGGCGAGGAGGACATTGGCCATTTTTTCCCAAACACAGATCCGCGTTGGAAAGGCGTGCCGAGCCGGATCTTTCTCGAAGAAGCCGCGCGCCAGGTGTTGCAGCGCAGTGGTCGGATTGTAAATGTGGACTCGACTGTGATTGCGCAGGCGCCAAAGATTTATCCGCACATTGCCGACATGAAGAAGTGCATTGCCGATGCGCTTGGTCTGCGGGAAGTTCAAGTCGGGATCAAGGCCACCACGAACGAGCACATGGGCTTTGTCGGACGCGAGGAAGGCATTGCCGCGATGGCCGTGGTTAGCCTGGACCTGCCGAATTAATTTCGATGCCAAAAGCTGAAATCAGTTGGAAGCGCCAGACCGAGGAGGGCGACAAACTTCAAGTCACGGCCCAGCGTGTGGGCGGCGAATGGCGATTCTCCCATCGCCGAAAGCGGTTCGATCAATGGCAACCGGTGGCCGACCCGCCATTGGAGGATTGGATGGAATTGCTCGATGCCGTGCAACGCCTGATCACCCGTCGCCGTTTGCAGCCGGTTCATGAAGAGCATGTGCGCCGGCGGATTCGGGAGCGTTATCCCGAATCTGGAGTTTGAAGCGGCAACCGGGCTGCCATTAGTTTTCACGACGAGTGGAGGGTTGCTCTCGCTCTGGCTGTTTCGCATGATGCGCGCCGTTCAACGTGACCCAACCCGAACCAACGCCATCCGTCGATCGCCCACAAGGCTTGCGTTCACTTTCACCTCATCAATGGAAATCCGGCATCGCGGCGTGGCTCGGGTGGACGTTTGACGGACTGGAACTGCATCTCTACACACTGGTCGCGTTTCCGTTCGTGGCGGAATTGCTCGGTGGATTGGCCACGACCGATCCAAGCGTGGGCCGGCATGCCTCGATCATCCAAGGTGCATTCCTGTTGGGCTGGGCGTTTGGCGGCGGATTTTTTGGCCGCATTGGCGATCGCATGGGACGATCACGCGCGCTGAGCCTGACGGTGTTGACCTACGCCATGTTCACGGGCTTGTCATTCTTTGCGCAAACATGGTGGCAGTTGATGATCTTCCGTTTTCTGGCGGCGCTGGGCGTCGGGGGTGAATGGGCGGTGGGCGCATCGTTGCTCTCGGAAACGTGGCCGAAGCGCTGGCGACCGTGGATTGCCGCTGTGCTGCAAACGGGAGTGAATGTCGGTATCCTGCTGGCGGTGGTGGCGAGTTTGCTCATGGCCAAATCGCCTCCGCGCTATCTGTTTCTGGTCGGGGTGCTGCCGGCGCTGCTCGTGTTCTGGATCCGACGCGCCGTGCCGGAAACGGAGGAATGGCAGGCGGCCAAGGTCAGGTCGCAACAACACGAACCGAAGCTGGTGGAATTATTTCGCGGAGACGTTCTGCGGATCACACTCTGGACAATGTTGGTGTGCGGTGTGTCGCTCACCGCCCACTGGGCCTTCATGTTCTGGCACGCTCAACATTTGCGCAATCTGCCCGAGGTGCTGGCGATGAGCGCGGAGCAGAGGAACAGTCTCGTGAGCAAGGCGATGTATTTTGTGATCGCGTCGTCCATTGCCGGAAATTTCTTATCAGCCTGGCTGGCGCGTTTGATCGGATATCGCGCGACGATCGCGGCGGTGTTTTTCGTCTATTTCGCAGCGATGCTGGGGGCGTATTGCGTTGCGCGCGATCATGAGGCATTGCTCTGGTGGTTCCCGCTGATCGGACTATGCCAGGGCGTGTTTGGCTTGTTCACAATGTATCTGCCACCGCTGTTTCCCACCTTGCTGCGCACGACGGGTGCGGGTTTCTGTTACAACATCGGGCGGGTGGTTGCGGCGTTCGGGACGGTGTTCTTCGGTCTGTTGGCTGCTTCGGCGAAGACGGTGGATTATCGGCTGGCGCTGCTCTACGCGAGTTTCCTTTTCTTACCGGCGGCGGTCGCGGCGATGTTTATGCCGCACGCCAAGGAATGACGGGATTAGTCGCGAGCGGCAGAAACAGAAGCTGCCACGCGCGTCCAACGCTGGCGAAATCGAGGGAGAACACCGGGCGATTGATGGCATGGGGAAAAGCTTGCCCTCACTGCGCCTCGGAGCAGAACCGCAGTATGATCGCGGCCAGGCTGTAAATCTCGGTAATGCGGAAAACCTATTGGGCGAAACGGGTATGACGTTGCGGGGAGGGCCGGGCTGGGGCCGTCGTCGGACTCGATGGTGAGTGGACTTTCATCAAAGCTGGTGCGGTGGATATTCATGGCAACGACGGCGCATCACGCGACAAACGGCGACGCGATCGCTGCAGCACCCACCAGGGCGACCACCGGGAACTTGACGTTTGCATTCCATAGTGCCATCTCAGCAGCGCGCAACGCGCGGAGGTAGGATTTGCCGCCGCGCAGAATGGGTCGGGTGACGATGATGGGCGGTGGAATCCGTGCGGGCCGGTTCGGGCGCGCTGCCAACAGGGCGAGGGCAGGGGATTTCACGATTTGCCCAAAGGCTTGTCGGGTTGGCGCGCAACGTTGCGCCGGATTTGGCAGCGATGGCAAATTCAATTTCAGTTTCACGCCGGTATGCTTAACGATCCAACAACCGAAGGTAAATGGACCGAAAGGTCCAGTGCCGTGCCGCCGGGGATGATGGACAATGAGTCCATGTTCCGTTTGTTGTTCGAGCGCAGCGCCGATGCGATGACGCTGTTGGATCCGGTGACGAGCGCGTTCTTTGACGCGAACGAAGCAGCGGTCCGCATGACCGGCGCTCCGAGCAAGGCAGCTTTGCTCGGCAGCAGCCCCAGTCGTTTTTCGCCGGAGCGACAACCAGACGGCTCGCTTTCGGAGGATAAAGTCAAAGAGGTCATTCAACTCGCCATCGAACACGGCAGCCACCGGTTTGAGTGGGTCATCAATCGCTTCGACGGCACGCAACTTCCGGTGGAGATCGTGCTCACACTGATTCGCACGGGAAAACAACCGTTGCTGTTGTCGGTGTCGCGGGACATCACAGAACGCAAGCGCACCGAGAATGAACTGCGGGAGAACCAGCAGTTGCTCGTGTCGGTGGCGGACAACATCTCGGAGGCGATCTATCGCACCGGCCCGAACCACGATTTGATTTTTGCCAATCGCGCCTACTTGCAGATGTCCGGCTACACTTCGCTGGAGGAGATGCGGCACGTGCCGCGCGAAACCCTCTACGCCCATCCGGAGGGGCGCGCGCGGTTGCTTGACCTGCTGGCCCGGAAGGGGTCCTTTCGCAACGAGGAAATCGAATACCTCCGGCGCGACGGAGGGCATTGGTGGGGATTGACGAACAGCATCGCCGTGCGGGACGAGCGCACGGGCAAGGTGCTCTATCACGTCGGTTCAGTGGCGGACATCACCGAGCGCAAGCACGCGGAGGACGAGATTCGCAAGCTTAACGCCTCACTGGAACAGCGCATCGTGGAGCGCACCGCGGAACTCACGGCCAGCGAGGCGCGGTTGCGGACGATTGTGGATCATGCCCCGGAAGCCATTGTGGTGTTCGATGGCGACACCGCGCGGTTTCTCAGTTCCAATGTTCACGCGGAGGAACTTTACGGCTGCACTGCTGAGGAGTTGACGCGGCTTGGCCCGGCGGAGGTGAGTCCGGAGTTTCAGCCGGACGGCCGAAGTTCGGCGGAAGCCGCGCGTGACTGGATCAACCAGGCCCTCGCGGGCAAAACGCCCATCTTCGAGTGGCTGCACCAGCATCGCTCCGGTCGGATTGTTCCCACGGAGGTGCGACTGGTTCGGTTACCGGCAGAAGGCAGAAATCTTTTGCGCGCCAGCATCATTGACAACACGGAGCACAAGCGGATCGAGGCAGCGTTGCGCCGGCGGGGCGAACAAATGCAGAAACACCGGGATGTGCTGCTGAAGCTGGCACGTGCCGACAAGTCTGATTTCAACCGCGCGTTGCGCTTGGTCACATCGCAGGCCGCCAGCACATTGGAGGTCACCCGGGTGAGCTACTGGTCCTTGCGGGAGAATGACACCGCTCTCGTTTGTGAATTGTTACTTTCCAATCCGGGCGAGCAGGTGATGGAAAGCTTCGCCGGCACGCGATTGAGTGCAGGTGCTGCCCCGGCCTATTTTGCGGCGCTCGCGTTCAAGCGCCCCATCGCCGCCGGTGACGTGTTGACACATACGGCCACGTTGGGGCTGGTTGAAGGTTACTTGCGGCCACTGGGGATCACTTCGCTGCTGGATGTGCCGGTCTGGGTGCGGGGCGAGGTCGTTGGTGTCATCTGTCACGAACACACGGGCCCGGCCCGGGAGTGGTCCGCCGAAGAAGTTGATTTTGCCTCGTCGCTGGCGGCGATGGTTTCGCTGGCGCTGGAAGAGTCGCGACGGGCCAAGTCGGAGCGATTGTTGCGTGAATCGGAGGAAAAATTCCGCGCGCTGTTTGAGGCGTCGAGCCAGGGGATCATGCTGCACGACGAGCAACAGTATCTCCAGGTCAACCCGGCCGTTGTTAAAATTCTTGGCTACGATTCGCCGGAGGAGTTGATTGGTCTGCATCCGAGCATGACCTCGCCGCCCATTCAGCCCAATGGCAAGAACACCGCCGTGCTAGCGCAAAAATATATCCAGGAGTGTTTGAGCCGGGGGCATGTGCGCTTCGACTGGGTGGCGCGTCGCAAAACCGGAGAGCACGTTCCGGTCGAAGTCATTCTCACCCGAATTCAGTGGGGTGGAAAGCAGATCATCCAGGCGGCGGTCAACGACATTTCCCAACGCAAACGGGCGGAGGATGAATTGCGCGCCAGCGCCGCCCGTTTGCGCGAGAGCGAGGCGCGCTTCAGTGCCGCGTTCCATTCGAGCCCCCTCACGATCACGATTGCGCGCCTGAGTGACGGCATTTTCGTCGAAGCCAACGAGACGTTTCTCCGCTGGGCTGGATGCACGCGAGACGAAGTAGTGGGGCAATCCTCGCAGGGTTTTGGGCTCTGGCTCGATTTAGAGGATCGCGAGCAATTTTGGTCCGCCATGCGGGATCAAAAGGTTGTCCGCGACTTCGAGTGCCAGCTTCGCACGCGGGACGGCAAGGTTTACACCATGTTGCTGTCTGCCGACATCATCGAGATCCATGGGGAACCGCACGTTATGATCGTTGGCCACGACATCACTGATCGCAAGAGCGCGGAGGCGGAATTGCTCAAGACGCTCGCCCGGGAGAAGGAGTTGGGCCAGCTCAAAAGCAATTTCGTTTCGATGGTGTCGCACGAATTTCGCACGCCGCTTGGCGTGATCATGTCTTCGGCGGAGATTTTGGAGAATTACCTCCAACAACTTGAGCCGGAAGATCGGCGGGAGCAGTTGCAGTCCATCCAGAAAAACACGCGCCGCATGGCCGACTTGATGGAAGAAGTGCTGGTGCTGGGCATGGTGGAGGCGGGCAAACTCGATTTCAAACCGGCGTCACTGGATTTCGCCGCGCTCTGCCGCCGACTGGTGGACGAAGTGCAGTCCGCCACTGGCAACAAATGTTCCGTCCAGATTTCCACGCCGGGCGATGTCAAGGCTGCGTTCGCCGACGAACGATTGTTGCAGCACGTTTTCATCAACTTGCTCGCCAACGCTGTGAAGTATTCTCCCGCCGGGAGCACCGTTCACTTTGACGTTGAACGCGACGGCGACGCGGCGGCCTGCCGCATTCGCGACCATGGCATGGGCATTCCCGAGGCCGATCTGGAACGACTGTTCAGCGCCTTTCATCGCGGACGCAACGCGACTCATGTGCCCGGAACCGGACTGGGACTGACGATTGTGAAGCGTTGCGTCGAACTTCATCGCGGGAAAATCAAAGTTGAAAGCACGGTTGGGCGGGGCACGACCGTGACCGTAAGGCTTCCGTTGTTTGCAGATAACTCAGAGGATTCAAAATGAAAAAGATACTGGTGATCGAGGACGAACCGGAAATGCGGCGGAATCTGTTGACGATTCTCAAGCTGGAAAAGTTTCAGCCCGTCGGAGCCGAGAACGGGCGAGCCGGGCTGGACGCGGTAAAGCGCGACAAACCGGATCTGATTTTGTGCGACGTGATGATGCCGGAGTTGGATGGGCATGGGGTACTCGATGCACTGCGAAAGAATGACGATACCGCCTCCATCCCATTCATCTTCCTGACGGCAAAGGGCGAGAAAGAAGATTTGCGCAGCGGGATGAACCTGGGCGCGGATGATTATCTCACCAAGCCCGTCGCACGCGCGGATTTGTTGGAAGCCATCAATGCGCGTTTGTTGCGTTCGGATCAGCAGGCCCAGCGGGAGTTCAAGCCAGACTTTTCCACGTTCGAGCCGCTGCTCAGACTCAACCTGACGCCGCGCGTGGCGGAGGTGTTGTTGTGGGTCGCGCAAGGCAAGACCAACGGTGACATCGCCTCGATTCTTGGCATCAGCGAGTCCACGGTAAAGAAGCACCTCTTGGAAATCTTCGCCAATCTTGGAGTGGAGACGCGCAGTGCCGCGACGTTGCGGGCGCTGGAGGTGTTGAGTTCACCGCGTGCCGGCACGAAGTAATGAAGCTACATTTTCGTGCGCTGGGCCACGGCCCGCCGCTCATCATCCTGCATGGACTGCTCGGGTCGCTCGACAACTGGGTGCCGGTGGCGCAACAGCTGGCCGTACATTTTCACGTTTGGCTGCCCGATCTCCGCAATCATGGTCGTTCACCTCACGCCGAGGTCTTCAGTTATGATGCGATGGCGGGGGATGTTCGCCGGTTCATGACCGATCAGCGAATCGAAGCCGCGCATCTGCTGGGGCATTCGATGGGCGCCAAGGTCGCGATGCGCTTTGCGCAGTTGCATCCGGACGCAGTGCGGAGGCTCGTGGTCGTGGACATGTCGCCCCGCGAATATCCGCCGCGCTACGATACGCTGCTGGATGCCATGCATGCCCTGGACCTGAGTGGATTTCAACGGCGGGACGAGGCGGACCTGGCGCTCAAGGAAATCGTTCCTGACAAGTCGGTGCGCCAATTCCTGCTAAAGAATCTCGGGCGAGACGTTGCCGGGCGGTTGTTTTGGAAACCAAACCTTGCCTCCATTCGTGGGAATTACCGCAACGTGCGAGGGGCTTTGCCAATGACTGCGGGCGTTGATCGGCCAACCCTGTTCATCCGTGGAGAAAAGTCGGATTACATCCAAGCCGGTGACGTGCCTTTGATTCACCAACTGTTCCCGCGTGCGACGTTCAAGACGATTGCGGGCACCGGACATTGGGTCCACGCCGACGCGCCTGACCGACTCACTGGAGTTGTCGCGCAATTTTTGTTGGCCGAAATGTGAACGGGCGTTTGCCACGACCGTGATTTCCCGCAATACTTCACGCCGATGAGCATACCACCCGACCCTGCGGGCGCCGCCACACCGTGGTGGCGCGACCTGACGCGGTACCACTGGTTTGTCTTCGCGATGGCCACGCTGGCGTGGATGTTCGATTGCGTGGACCAACAATTGTTTCTCCTGGGTCGCAATGGGGCCATGAAGGCACTGCTGCCGGCGGGCGCGGATCTGAAACTCTATGGCGGTTACGCGACGACAATCTTCGTGGCGGGCTGGGCGACGGGCGGACTGATCTTCGGCGCGCTGGGGGATCGGTATGGGCGGGCGAAGATGCTGACGATGACAGTGCTTTTGTATTCCGTCTGCACCGGCTTGTCGGCCTTCTCCAAGGGCTGGGTGGACTTCGCGATCTACCGGTTCATAACTGGTTTGGGGGTCGGTGGCGTATTCGGTCTGGCGGTCACGCTCGTGGCGGACAGTCTTCCGGAGCGTTCGCGCTCGGGCGCGTTGGGCACGTTGCAAGCGTTGTCCGCTGTGGGTAATATCACCGCTGCCACCATCGCCATCTCCTTCGGCAACCTGGAGGGCAAAATCATTCCCACCGGCATGGCGTGGAAGTACATGTTTTTGGTTGGCGCCCTGCCGGCGTTTCTGTGTGTGTTCCTCCAGATGCGACTGAAGGAGCCGGAGAAGTGGGTGCAGGCCCGCGCCGCGGGCAAGGTCACTGGCGTGAAGTTCGGCTCCTACGTATCACTGTTCGGCGAGGCGAGATGGCGGAAGTCTGCCTTGCTCGGGATGATACTTTGCGTGGCCGGCGTGGTTGGTCTGTGGGGAATTGGATTTTTCAGTCCGGAACTGGTGGGTGACGTCATCGAGCGTTCGCTCAAACAAAAAGGCATGACGCCGGACCAGATCGCCTCGGCCAAAACCCGGTGGATTGGCGTAAACATGATGGCGTATCACATTGGTGCGTTTATCGGCATGTTGGCCTTCACCAAAGCCGCGCAACGCTGGGGACGAAAAGCCGCGTTTGCCGTGGGTTTCCTGGCCGCCTTCGCGGTCACCATCGGCTACTTCCAGTTTTTCAACAGCCTCACGGATATCTGGATGAGCACGCTGATGGGCGCGTGCCAGCTGGGATTGTTCGCCGGTTTTGCGATCTATCTGCCCGAACTGTTCCCGCTCCGGTTGCGCAGCACGGGCACAAGTTTCTGTTACAACGTCGGTCGGTTCATCGCGGCAAGCGGACCGTTCACGCTCGGTCATCTCCAAGCCTCACTGGCGGCGGGGGCAACGACGCCGGAGGCCAAACTGGCTGCGTTCCGCGCGGCGGCCTGCTACATGAGCGCAGTTTTTCTGGTTGGAGTGGCGGCGCTGTTCTTCCTGCCGGAAACCAAAGGCAAACCCCTCCCGGAGGATTAAATGAAACGCTGTGCCTGGCCCAAGACCGAACTGGACATCGCCTACCATGACACCGAGTGGGGCGTGCCGGTGCATGACGACCGGTTGCTGTTCGAGATGTTGATTCTTGAAGGCGCACAAGCCGGACTGAGTTGGTCAACCATTCTCAAGAAGCGCGAGAACTACCGGCGCGCGTTTGACAACTTCGACGCGCGCAAGATCGCGAAGTATAATGGAAGGAAGGTGAAAGCATTGCTTGCGGATGAGGGGATCGTTCGCAATCGGCTGAAAGTCGCTGCCACTATCCAGAATGCGAAGGCTTTCCTTGCGGTGCAAAAGGAGTCTGGGAGTTTCGACGTTTACATCTGGCAGTTCGTGGGTGGGAAGCCGATTCAAAATCGGCGGCAGTCACTCAAGGACATTCCCGCTCGCACGCCTGAATCCGATGCCATGAGCAAAGACCTGCTAAAGCGTGGCTTCAAATTTGTCGGCTCAACGATTTGTTACGCCTACATGCAAGCTGTCGGGATGGTGAACGATCACTCAACGGATTGCTTTCGCCACCGGCAACTGCGCTGAAACTACAGGCGCAGGAAAATCTTTCGCTTGTAAAGAAAACGCACGAGCCAGAACGCCAGCAGCAGGCCGACGATGGAAATCATCAGATCGCCAAAGCCCTTGGCGACGTGTGCATCGAGATAATTCTTGATGTCGCCGCCAACCAATCGCGCGGAGAGGCGGCTGAAGGTGCCGCCGAGAAAATTCTTCACGAGATAAATGGTGATCGAGTTCATGCCCATCCACACAAAGGGCTGACACCATAACTGATATTTCCAGACGTCCACGACCAGATAGAATACGCCCATCAGAATGGCGCTGTAACCGCCAGCCACGAGCACGTAGGACGAAGTCCAGATTTTCTTGATGACGGGGAATTGCAATCCCCACAGCCCACCAATATGAATAGCAAGAATTCCGGTCGCAAAGAGAATGCACGCCTTCGTTAGTTCAACTCCGTTGTTGCGGCGAAGCAACCATGTCACAAGGATTCCAACAACCAAACCAGTTACGGTAAACCAAAGCCAAGCGAGTTCGGGTGCTCCAAACCAAGCAAAAAGCCATCCGATAGATGAGACAGGGTTGATCACGACCGTTATTCCCGCCACGAAGCCGGCAATTGTTGAAACTGGTTTCGGAACGGCAACATTTCTGCGTTGCAGCAATAAACCGGCAAATACCCCCAACAAACACGTCGCCACCGCCGGGATGGTGCTCAGGATTCCTTCCGGATCCCAAAATAGATCCCACTTCTTCCCAGGCAGATGCTCGAAGTCGAAATGGTTGGCGACGTTGTAGCCCATGTCAAACTTCCCCCGGACGTGGTTCGTCGTGGAGGCGTACATCTTTCTCGTGGCTATCCAAACCGCGCTGTCTTTGATGGTGGACGGGTTATTGGTGGACGACGCACCGCTGGCGTCCCGGAACTGAGCTGCAAGCCGAAGATCGCCGGCTTGTTCCGCCAGTGCGGCCAGGTTCGTTTTCTCCAGTTGAATGTCGCGAATCGGGAGGAAGGTCATCATCGCCCAATAGCTGATCAACAATCCGCCGCAGATCGCGACCAGCGTGCGGGGTTGGAAACAGCAGAACAGCAGTCCCGCCAATGTGTAGGCGAGGGCGATGCGGTTCAAAACCCCCATCAACCGTATGTCGGGCCAGGGACTGCTGACACCGCCTGAGTAAATAATGCCGATGATAAACAAGAGAATTCCCCGCCGCAGCACGCGACCAATCGCGCCGACGCGTCCGGACTCGGCGACGATCTTGCTCAGGGAAAAAACGATGGAGGCGCCGACCATGAACACGAACAGCGGAAAAATCAGGTCGTAGAAGCGGAAGCCCTGCCATTCGGCATGTTCGAGTTGTCGGCCCAGAAAACTGGTAGCCGGATTCTGGGTCATGCGATAAAACCCAATACAGGAAAATAGTCAGCAGCAACGCGATTCCAGTCACCCACCAGAACCAGTGCAGCCCCTGCGGTTTGGGCGATGGCCCGGCGAATTCGTGCTTCACGAACTCGTCGTAGTCAAAGTCCTCTTCCGGCAGGCCAAGATCGGCGGCGGTGGCCTGTTGGGCGTCATCAGCCCAACCGGTGTTTTCATCCGCACCGCAACCGGGGCAGGCTTTCGCGTTCCGCGGCACATCCGCACCACAGTTGGGGCAGGTCTCCGGAGGCATGGGCTTAATGCCGGGGGCCGTGCTGCGTTGCGTCAGCCGCCCGCGCTGGCGTATTCCTCGTCCGTCGTCAAATCGAGGCCCATCATCACATAATCGTGCGCGATGGCCTGCATGTCTTTGACGTAGTTTTCGAGGCGCAACAACTCGCTGAAGCCCAGCATGGCGAACATGTGGATGGCCGTTTCCTGTCCGCCGATGAATTCCGCTTCCACCTTCTCCAGTCCGGTGGCGCGGGCGATGTCCACAATTTCCTGCACCAGCGCGCGGGCGATGCCGCGTCCGCGCACCTTGGGTTGCACGAGCACGCTCACGCGCCCGATGTGGCGTTTCCAGCCGCCGAGTTGCTGATGCAGTGTGGCGACGCCGAGGATTTTATTCCCGTCGGTTGCGAGCAGTGGCAGGTTGCGACCGAGATCAATGTCTTGGCACCAGTCGCGGATCACCGCAATTTCCGTGACGCGATGCTTGATGAACATGCGTTCCGGCTCGGGGATCGTCTGGAAGAGCGCGTGGAATTCCTTTTCGTCCGTGCGCTTGAGGGGCCGGAGCTTCACCTTGGAGCCGTCCTTCAACTTGATGTCCTTGGGGTATTTCTGGAGTTCGAGTTCGAGTGACATAACGATTCCTGGATTTCGTTGACCGAAACTACCGCCGCAGACTGCCTCAACGGATTCCGGACGGCAAGACTCAATAACGCGGCGAGTGGTGGCCGGCAATCCCCTGCGCGTTGGCCACCGTGCGCAGATCAATCTCCGCCGGATCCAAACTCCAGCGGCGAGCGATTTGTGGAACCTTCTCGACGTTGCTGACAATGAAATCCGCCACCGTCCATTCATCCGTGGTGGTGATTTCTCCGTAACCAAAGCATTTCACACCGAGCGTGGTTTCGGCCGTGGTTTTCACACCTTGATTCCAAACGGTCGCGCCGGCCCAGGCATACGCTCGTACGATTCGCCCGGACTCAGCCAGCACCCAGGCGTGATGTTGTAACAACGGCTCGGCTTGAAAGAACTGCACGTGTCCCAGCTTGCGGCTCAACTCCCGCAAAAAGCGAAACGCCGCATCCACATCCTCGCCAGGATCGGGCAGACCGGAGCCAAACACCAGTGTCCAGCCATTGACCGGCGGGGCGATGAAAATCTTCCGGTCGGCCACGAGCCCTTCCGCCCACGAACAGGGTGCGGCATTCCGAAGGCCCAGGGCGCTTTGCACCGAAACCATGTCCCGGCTGCGAATAGCCAGCCAGCGCGCTGGCCGACGATATTGCGGGGGAAGCAACGATGGCTCGGCGGACATGGGCTGATCCTCGGATAACCGGGACAACTCCTCATTCCTGATGGGCTCCTGTTGCAATAGTCGCCGCACGACCACCGCCATGAGGATGCAACCAGACACCACCAGACCAATCAGGCCCAGCAATGCGACAGCGACTGTGTCAGGTGGGGTCACGACGTCAATCTAGCGGCTCGACGTTTCCGCGCAACGAAGAATTCACTCGGGCGAACAACTCGCGCTCAGCCACGTCAGATATTTCTTCGCACCGCCGGTCAGGTCCAGCACCACGAACTCCGGCGTGTCATAGGGATGCCTGGCGACGATGAGCTTCTCCACCGCGGCCACGCGCGGCTGCGTTGTCTTCATCACCATCAGAACCTCTGCGCTCCGCTCCAGCTTGCCCTGCCAGCGATAGTGCGATTCGAGTTTCGGGACAAGATTCGCGCACGCGATCAATCGCGCTGCCAAGGCCGCTCGCGCCAGCCGGCGGGCGGTCTTTAGGTCTGGTGTGGTGACGAGGACAATCCGAAATTGTGTTCTGGGTTTCATGATTTTGCCGGCCAAGTTAGCCGCACGCCTTGGTCGGTGAGTTGCCCCTGAAACTCTTTCAGGAATGCCGGCTTGGCGCGGACCTCGCGCGGGGCGCATTTCTTCGCCGTGCAAAATGCCGCCAGCGCGCCCACGGCTTCGCCGATGTTCCATTCCACCGGATGCAGGCGATAACAGCCATTCGTGATGTGCGTCACTCCGAGGTTCTTGCAGGCGGGCAGAAGGTTTTCAACGCGCCTGGGCACTAACGCGCCCAGCGGAATCTGAAAGGGCAGGGAAGCGACATCAATGTAGTTGTCGCCACCAGTGCTCGGGTGAAGATCAATGCGATAACTGCCGATACCGACCGAGTCTGGAAAACTCTCGGCGACTACCTTGTCCGCTGGCTGCCCCAGCAACGCTGCGCGCGCATCCGCGCCGACGTGTTGTTCCAGCACGGTGAACTCGGCGCGAATCCGCCGACTCTCGCGAATGTAGGGATACTTCGCCAAACCATCCTCCGTGCCGACGATGTCGGGTCGCAACCGCAACCCCGGCCAGCCTTCGCCGCCGTCTGGTCGCGGACATTTGGTTTGCAGCCAGTAGAGCAGGGAGAGGCTAAGTTGCTTGGCGCTGGCAATGTGTTTGGCGGCCACGTCCGGTGCGCACTCGAAGGGATTGCCCGGCAGATAATCGTTTTGCGGCCAGTTCACGAGCGAGACATCGCCGGCATACGTGCCGGCCGTGAAGTTCTTCCGGTCCACAATGCGGCGGTAACGAAAGTAACCCGTAGCCGCGACCGGATCGAAGCCCATTTTGCGCGGCTTTAGATTTCAGAATTCCCACTCGCGCGGCTGCTCAATGGTGTGATCCTCGCCGGGCAAATACTCCATCGCAAAACAGCAGGTGAACGCCTGCATGTTCTGCGGCTCGGCTTCCGGCTTCGCGTGCAATTCGCCGGTTTCCTTTTGCGATTCCGCGCCCGTGACGTATTCAGTTTTCGTGAGCGGCAGGAGTTCGCCGGTTTCGGTCGCATCCGCGAAGTAGGGCGCGATTAGATTGAACTCATTGCCCGATTCCAAACTGCGCACGCGCACGGCCTCCACCTGGTCACCCTGAGTTGCCGCTGACACTGGAACATGTCGCAATAATATCTGCACCCGGGAGCTTGCCACGAAGGGCGCGAGCATTTCGTTCAACACGGCCAGTGCCACGCGCGGCTCGTGGCACAGCCGCGAGACATCGCCATTGCCGGGATTCAGTTCCTTCTTCCCACGGGCAGCCTCGGTCAGGGGAAAATTGCGACGATAGTAATCGCGAATGCGCGTTCTCAACTCCTGATAACTCCTCGTGCCGCCGTGCGTTTCGATCCATTGATTCTCATCCGGCGGCACGGCCTGCGCGGTCAGTTGTCCGCCGATCCAATCCGTTTCCTCAGTCATTATGACGCGCAGATCGTTCCGTGCCGCTGCCAGCGCTGCCGCGCACCCAGCGAGTCCACCACCGATGACTGCGATTAGCGGAGTTGCGCCACTCGCAAGTGGCAATGCGACCCCGACGCGCTTCAGAAATGTCCTGCGATTCAGACCGGATTGCTTCATGGGAGGAGCGTGCCTTTGTGCCGCGTGTTTCACAACGGCAAAGCACTCACATTTGAGTCAATGGTGTGGACGAGCAATGGCGGAGCAGGCGCGCAACACTCAACGGAGTGGCATGTCTGTGCTACGGTCCGGTGACGAACCGTACCTGGTGCGGCTCGGTGCGGTATTGGAGTCCGCTCGTGGATTCGACGATGGCGTAGAAGGGGTGACGTCCGATGCCCAGGCTCGCGCCGGTGATGTTGAACGTGGCGCTGGATTGGTTGTTGACCGTGCCCAACAGGCCGCCGGTGCTGTAGAGTCTGATGGCGCTGACGTTGTTGGTGTTCGCCGTCACCTGGATTTGATACGTGCCGGCCACAGGCGCAGGGTCGGGGAGGTTTACCGGTGTGAGCGTGGCGTTGAGCGCGGTGTTCTGGATGCGCACGGGGAGGGTGACGCGGGTTTGCGTCTGCACATGGCTGCCTTCGTACGCCACCGCGGTCAGTTCGTGATAACCGTCGGGCAAGGTCGCAGTGTTGAAGGCAAACGCCGCCGAAAGATTCGTCGCGCCGGCGGTGATGTAGAGGTGATTACGCGGTTGGAGGTCGGCCAGATTTTCGGTGAGGTTGGTTTCGCCAGTGGGATTGAGGGCGAGGCCGCTGCTGGTCAACTGCACTTTCGTGCCCGCCGCCGGCAGACCCGGCGTGCGCGCCCGCAGGTTGAATGCGCCACCGCTGGAAAACCAGGCGCTGAGATCTTCCGCCACAAGGCCGTCGGCGCCCTGCAAGGCCGCCGCGGCGTTGATTGCGCTGGCGAGTTCACCTGCCAGCGTGTAGGGCGTGCCGGTGACGGTTTGATTCGTGACGGCCAGGTTGACTTGCGCGCCATTCGTTTTGGTGACGGTGAGTCTCAGCCACGTGCCGACCTGGATGGTGCCGTTGACGGTGAATGACCGGAGGCCCGAGGCGGAGGAATCCAGAAACAAATCACGGCTCGCCGTCACGAAGGTGGCGAGTACGCCCGCCGAGCCGACGGAAGTGCGGGCAAGTGGCGGGGTGTTGCTCGTCGTCGAAAAAGCCGGTGTGCCGGGTGGCGTGGTGGCAGCCACGCGCAGGTTCAACGGCGCGAGCGTGCGGGCGGTGGAGGTGGAGCGAAGTTCAAGGCGATCTCCGGCCGTGGTTGCCACGACCCGGGTGGCATTGCTGTTTGCTGGCTGATTGATCAACGTGGCGAGACTATTCGCCACTGAGCCGATCGTGGCGCCGGCCGGAACCACGAGCCCGATGGGCCGGCTGTTGACGTTGAGGTTCACCACGTTGCCCGCTTGCGGTGGCAGGTTGGTAAGGGTGCGATTGAATTTGCCATCCAAGAAGAGATCAATCTGTTGCAGGGGATGCGCCCGGTCGGCGGCGAAAAAAGCGACGGCAAGCTGAGTCGTGCCGCTGATAACACCGTTGGACGCTGCACCACTCCATGATCCGGTCGCGAGTTTTTGAAACGGGGCCGCGAGTGGTTCGCCGACGATCAAGCCTTGATAGGGAATCCGGAGGCTTTGGTAATAGCATTCCGCCAGGCTGAATCCGCGGGACTGATAAAAGTAGTTCTGGGGATTGGGAAACTTGTCCACGACGGGTTGCGGTTCGGTAACGGTGCCGAAACTTCCGGAGGCGCCGGCGTGGATGAAGGTGAGCGCCGTATTCTGGTCGTTCGGGCCGAAGATGATTCCGCCGAAGGAGGTCATGCTATCGGCCATGGCGCCGGGGACAAATGAGTTGGCGGGCACGCTGAAATAAGGCAGGCCGGTTTGCAGACCCAGCAGAGCCGGGGACGTGGACGGAATGTCGGCATTGACGCGCGCGATTGAGTAGTTGGCCGACGATGAGAGCCGCACGTTGAAGATGGCATGGTCGAAGAGGCGATAACGCAAGTTGCGAAGGGGATCAGAACTTTTCGCCAGCAGGACCGGGCGGTTGGGAAAAGTGGAATCGCCATTGACGCCCGAATCAACCAGCGCCTTTGCCTGGGCGAGCGAGCCGGCGGTGAGCATGGTGGCGAGAAAGGACGGCCCAGGCGCGCTCGCCGGTTTGGCCTGACGAAAGATTTGTTCGCTGGCGGCGTAACTGTTGGTGATCCCCGCCCACTCCGGGCCACTGTCGGTTTTCAACCCGTAGAACAGCGCGGCGGTGGTGCTGTTGATGACCGATCCGTTCAGCGTCTGAAACGGGAGGTCCATCGAGAGCACGACGTAATCAATCTGATTCGTCAACTGTCGCGCCGCCAGCATCGCGGTCAGGGGACTGAACAACACAGATTGAAACTCGGTGCTGGTCCACGAGATGTTGCCGCCGGCCCAGTTGACGCGTAGGACATTTTCCGGCGGCACCTGGCGGCGCTCACAGAAATAATTCCCCAGCTCGACGGAGTTGGTGCTGTTCTGGTTGATGACGACGACCGTATTGAGCCCGCTGCCGCCGGCGTAAAGATTTCCCGCCAGTCCGACAACGATGGCAATGATACCTCCCCGCAAGGCGCGTCTGAGGTTAAAACTTCCCATACAAACCAGATTTACGTAGCAAATGAGATGCCCCATGAACGGGCGGAGGATGCGGTGTCGCAAGGGAATCAGCCACAAAATTATTGGAAGAACGTGCGGAGGCCGCCGGGACGATGCTGTCTGGCAATTTGGCAGCCGGTGTCCGGGGGAGGCTCTGGATCAAGATAAGACAGGGGGACAGCTCGAACCGCGCGCTTACTCTGAACTCATCAGGTGCAGCAAGGAACTGCGAACCGTGAGCGCCAGCAGATCGTTGATGACATCGAGCACGATGAATTTACGCACCTGGCCCCAGATCTCCGTTTCGTACGCCGCGCCGATGTGGAGCAGCAAAGAATCGAGCATCTCCCGCGTGTCATCGCGTGCCAGGATGCGCTCGAAGCCGCGGCGGATGGCGGGATAGGAAACGTGCGCCACGTTGGTATGCTCCAAGGTCGCCTCGAGCGAGAGTTTCAGGAGAACGCGCATCTCCGCGGAGGTCAACCCGGCTTCGCCATCGCCCGCGCGCTCGGTCGCCCGTTTGGAAAGCAGCAAATGCAACGCGCGAAAGCGGATTTTCTGGGCCGGGGGTTCAAGCCAGGGATCCGGATGCAAGCTGCCGAGCACGCGGCGCGCCGGGGCGGACTTGTCGTTGACTTGCGCCAGCAGCGGTGTGCCCATGATGCGCTCGTCTTCCCACCAGCCGGGAATTTCTTCGAGCTTGCGCCGGGCTTCACGCGCCATGCGCAGGTCGAAGTCGCGGACGAGGCGGATTTCCTTGTGGAGATAGCTATAGGTGAGCGGCGTCATCACCGCCTTGCGCAAGCGCAGGGGCAGGGGGACCAGATCCGGCAGCGCCAGTCGCACTTCAAGCTGGCCGCCATGATGTTCGAGCGCCGCCCGCATGCAGATGTCCCAGCAACCTTCGATGCGCGGGAGATTCTGATGCAGGTTCATGCCGGCCAGCAGCGAAACTGCCGCGGTGTGGGTGATTTCACGGCTCAACAAAGGTGTCAAGCCGTGGCGGCTGGCAAGGTCGTACAAGAAATCATACGCGGTGATTTCCGTCTCCGCTTTGAGGGCGGACCACTCGGAGAATTGATTCAATGTGCATTGCCAGACCGCGTGACCGTTTTGCTGCTCGATGTTTCCCAAGCCAGTTTCATGCAGAGCGAACGCGTAGGCGCTGCGCAGAAGGGAGCGTCCGCGCGGGCCCTTCCACTTGCCGTGTTCCTGCTCGAGTTCCCAGGGCTTGAGATGTTCCGGCCCCCAACCAAAACAATCCGGCGCTACGCGGTGCAAGGCCGTGAAGGCCGACACCCCAAAGCGCGACAGAATGTTTGGTGAAACTTCATCGAACAAACGCACCCAGCGGCGGAAGGCGCGGGCGGTTTCATAGTTGAGTCCACCTTCCGCGGCGAACAGGTCCGGGTCGGACACGCGCACTTGCTCCAGGACGGTTCGCGCCACGCGGTCGAGCACCTCCCAGATGGCCTGATCGTTGTCGTGACAGACGCGCTGGGGCAGGGCGGAAACCTTGCCGAGGACGTCCGGCGGGAGATTGCCCGTGCCAATTTGATCGAGACAACGCGCCAGCACCGCGCGCCAATCGAGCAAACCACTCTCGCGCATCAGCGACGGCGAAACGCGCACGCCGAGTGAGAGAAGCGCATCTTCCCAGTCCACCCGTTCAAACGCGCCGATGTTCCAGCGGGGCCGACCCTGTTCAGCAGTTACCAATCGCAGTCCGTATTTGATCTGCCAGAGTGCCGCGTGGATCAACATCTCGGCGGCGCGGTCGTCGCTGAGTTCCTGCCGGAGTGTCAGTTTCCAAGGTCGGATCGGCGGGTCCTCACCGCGCGTGCTGCCGGCAAAGGCCACTTCCGGGACCGCACTCGGGTAGATGAGGCGAAAACCGGAACTGCGGAGAAGATGGCGGAGGTCCGCGTTCTCGATGTCGGTGCAGGTGCGCAGGCCGAATTTTTCACTGAGCAGATAACGCAGATAGACGGGCGCGCGGCGGTCGAAGATGATTCGTCGCGCCGAGGAGAGGCTTTCCAAGGCGACCGGCGGCGCCGCATGCGACAATGGGCAGAGCAAGGATTTAGGATATGAACCCAGGTACCCTTCCACACCCGGTCGCACCGAGTGCCAGGCGGTCAGGACCAGGAGTTGATCGTAATCCCGGGATTCTTGAACGTTCACCAATCCCACCAGGCTGGCGGCAATGCGAAAGACTTTCTCGAAGTGCGGAATCTCGGTCGTGTTGGATGCCTTGCCGCGCTGGTTCCGGTGTTCCGCTTCGGCCAAAGGGTAACGTCCGGAGATGACGCGGGCGGTTTCCAGCACGGCCTCGTCGAACGCGGGCAAATGAATGCACGAGCGGGCTTCATCGGGATTAACCGAGACGGTGCTGGGAATTGGCCAGCCGTGTTGCCATCGGGGTTGCGAGGGAACTGGAGTTGAACGGTAGCATTCCTCATGAACAACTGCGTCCGGCGGCGGCAGCGATTCCGCAGATACGGGCCCGGCGACCGGCCTGGACGCAGTGGCGACTCCACCGGACCACGGCTGTTCCTCCTCCGGGCGCGACGGTTGAAGTTCGTGATTGTCAGTCCACACGGCTACTGAAGACCTCTACCATTTCCCAAAGCGGCTGTCACCTATTTCGTGGGGATTCAATCCAGCAACCGTTCCATGTAAATCACATCGAGCCAGCGGCCGAATTTGAAGCCAACTTGCTTCAGGCAACCGACCGTTTCGAACTGAAACCGCGCGTGCAGTTTGACACTGGCGGCTTGCTCGGCATCAATCGCTGCGATGATGGTGTGATGGCCAAGCCTGCCGGCGCGCGCGATCAAATCATTCAGGAGCCGCGAGCCGATGCCGCACCGGTGATGTTCGTGATGAACATAGACGGAATTCTCCACCGTGCGCCGATATGCCGAACGCGCATGATACGGTGAAAGCGATCCCCAACCGACGACGCACCCGTCGAATTCGGCCACGGTGACCGGGTGTTGGGCGCCGTGGTGGTGGAACCAGTGTCGCCGACCTTCGAGCGGTTCCATTACTTCCTGATACGTGCAGGTAGAGTGTTGCACGTAATGATTGTAGATGTCGTTGATCGCAGCCAAATCAGCTTCGGTGGCTGGGCGGATGCTGGCGGCCTGGTTCGGCATAACGAGGATTCAGGTTAAACAACCGTCACGCCACGGCAATTTTCAAATCCCGATCTGGTTCTCGCAGGAATGCTGGCCCGGCCAAGGCATCCGCGTGAATCTGGCGCGAGTTGCGTGGAATTCGCGCGGAAATTGCCGGAGCGGTGTCGAAGTACAAGCAATTGCCCGCAAATCGCGCATGGCAACCGCCCTGCTCATGACTTTTACGAAAGGAATCCACGAGGTCATGTATGAAAATTCGCTGTCATCCCGCCTTCACACTGATTGAACTCATGGTCGTCATCGCCCTCATTGCGCTGGTTGCGGCGCTGCTGCTCCCGGCTTTGTCCGCGGCAAAAAAGAAAGCGCTGCGTTCGAGCATGAATTCGGCTGCCGCCATTGCCAGCGCGTCACAAACTTCCGCCCGGCCGACCGTGGGCGAATTACCGGGGCGCTCGTTGGCCACGGTCAAGAGTTTCTCGGCCACCATCTCCCTCAAACCGGGATTGAGCGTTGGCACGAGCCAGCCTGAATCCATCTACACCTCCAAACTTGAAACCAAATTCCTAGCTTTCAATTCGAGCGGACAGGGCGAGTGCGAAGTGTGGTTGCCCCTGCCGCCGCAGATCATCTCGCTGGCCGGTCTGGAAGTCACCGTGAATTCACGGCCCAGTTCCTCGGTGGAAATTCGCGGCGACAAGCTGGTTTGGTTCGGAGCGCTCCCGACCGAGCCAACGCCCATGACCATTGGCTATTCCGCCGTGGGCAAGGGACTCTACAATTTGCAAACGCCACCGGGCAGTGTCCTGGATACGTTTCATATTGATCTCACTGCGGTGGGATCGGATGTGCGCATGTTGGAACTCTCCCTGCAACCGACCAAACTGGTTCGGGCCAGCGGTCAGACGGTTTACACGTGGGACTATAAGAATCTGCTGTTCGGACGTCCCATCGCACTGGACGTACTCGGCATCGCGCCGATTGACCGCCTGGGTGAACTCACCTGGCTTGGTCCGGCGAGCGTGGTGATTTTCGGATTGTTGCTCGGTTTGGTGGCTCACGCCTTTGCGATCAACAATTTTGACCGCTGGATGCTGTTGCTCGTGCTGGGCACCTTCACGGGTGCGTATCCTTTGATGTACTTTGCGCAGGAATTCATTCCCCTTGGTGCCGCCATCTTCGCCTCGTCGGCAATTGTGCTCGCGGTCATTGCTGTCCGGGCGGTGACGATCATGGGGCCGCCGCTGGCAATTCTCGGCGTCGTCCTGCCCGCCGTGGCCATGCTTTGTGTCACGCTCGTTTGCGCCCTCCATCCACGGCTGCAAGGGATTCTCATTACGTGCACGGGGCTTGCGCTCTTCGTGGTTGCAATGCTGCTGATGCCCCGGATGAAGTTGAACCATCGTTTCGCTCCGCCGGGACTGGCAACCGCAACCTAAACTCCGTTTGGCAAACGAAAAGCCGGAACCTGCGTTCCGGCCTTTTTGAATTGGCTCCTGCTACTTGTCCACGGCTTGCGCCGCGAGGTGCATCAGTTTTCAGCGGTGATGACCATTGCCGCGGTTGTAGCCCCGGC
This sequence comes from Limisphaerales bacterium, assembly GCA_044225555.1. Classification (GTDB taxonomy): domain Bacteria; phylum Verrucomicrobiota; class Verrucomicrobiia; order Limisphaerales; family JADLHS01; genus JADLHS01. The sequence continues at coordinate 313,711 of JBGAIM010000006.1, forward strand.
CGTGGCGGTCCCAATCGCCGTGTCCGCGCCCAGGCGGGTAATAAGCCGGGCCGCAGTAGGGCTGGTAGCGAACCGGTGCGCAGGGAACGACCACGCGCGGCGGGCAGTACGGCGGCGCGACATAGACCGGCGCCGGGCAAAACGGAGCCGGTTGCCTGATGACCACACCCGGCAGGGGCGGAAGCGGAAAACCGATTCCGATACTCACGTTGACCCCGGCTTGGGATAGGGCCATGCCACCCACGAGAACCGTTGCAACTAACAGTATTTTTTTCATACGATGATGAGACGGCAGCCGCGCCCCGCTCTTCGGAATCTTCATTTGTTTTTGCACTTTTACATTTGAATAATTGAACCCGACCGCCGTCTGTGCGCGCCCCGCCGTATTCCCCGGCAAACTGAACTTGCCGTTGACCGCTGCGGCAGGCGTCTCTAGCTTCGGCGCATGTTCAATGATGCGATTCGGCGGATGCCGCGCCCGCAGGATGTGGTAGGTATGTCCACGCAGGCAGTGCGCGACACTTTTTTGATCCGGGACCTTTTCATTCCCGGAAAACTCACCGGCACTTTCACTGATCTCGACCGCCTGGTGGTCGGCGGCGTGATGCCAACCGACAAACCGATTGGACTTCCGAATCACAAGGAAACCGGGCGCGCCTTCTTTCTTGAACGGCGCGAAATGGGAATCATCAACGTGGGCGGCGCGGGCCGGGTTACGGCAGACGGACAGGTCTTCGCGCTGGACAAACTTGACTGCGGTTATCTGCCCATCGGCAAGCAGGATGTTGCTTTCGCCAGCGCCGACCCGAAGGCTCCGGCGAAGTTTTATTTCCTGAGTTGCCCGGCGCACGCGGCTTATCCGATGACAATGATGAAGCCGGCAGACGCCACGCCCGTGAATCTCGGCGCACCGGAAACCGCCAATCAGCGCACCATCTACAAGTTCATTCACGAGGGCGGAATCCGGAGTTGCCAGCTGGTGATGGGGCTGACGGCGCTGGAGCCCGGCAATGTGTGGAATTCGTTTCCATCACACACGCACTGGCGGCGCACGGAGATTTATTTCTACTTCGACTTGGGGCAGAACATCCTGTCGCACTTTCTCGGGGAACCACAGCAATCGCGACACATGTTTCTGCACAACGAGGATGTGGCGCTGTCGCCTAATTGGTCCATGCATTTCGGTGTCGGCTCCGGCAACTACAAGTTTATCTGGGGCATGGCGGGCGAGAACCAGGTGTTCAACGACATGGACGCCGTCGCGCCGCTGGATTTGCGATAGTTGGGGAACCTTGCACCGTGGCATTCGGTCACACTGTGCCAACCGCCACCAATTTTCTATGCGATTCAAGAACAAAGTCGTGGTCGTCACCGGAGCGAGCCGGGGGATTGGGCAGGCTATCTGCGTGGCATTTGCGCGCGAAGGCGCAGCGGTTGTCGGTATCGCGCGCAGCGACCTCGCGGAAACCGGCGACAAGGTACACGCCGCCGGCGGTTCCTTCATCGCCCATAACGCCGACCTTGGCGCCGGCACGCAGAAGGAATCCGCCGAAGTCATCGCGCAAATTCTTGCCAGGACCGGGAAGATTGACGTTCTCGTGAATAACGCAGGCATCATCCGGCGTGCACCGGCCAAGGATTTTTCTGAAGCCGACTGGAACGCGGTGATTGCCACGAATCTCAACTCACCTTTCTTTCTGATGCAAGCTGTCGGCAAATGGTGGCTTGAAACCGGTCGCTCCCAGGCTCCCGAATCCGCGCGATTGAAGCTGGTAAACATCGCGTCGCTGCTTTCGTTCCAGGGGGGCATCACCGTGCCGGCCTACGCAGCGAGCAAACACGGCATCGCGGGCGTGACCAAGGCGCTTTCCAACGAGTGGGCGAAGGAGCGCATCAACGTGAACGCCATCGCGCCCGGTTACATTGCCACGGAGAACACCAGGGCTTTGCGCGCAGACCCCGTTCGCAACCAAGCCATTTTAGATCGCATCCCCGAGGGCCGTTGGGGCCAAGCCGAAGACATTGCGGGCGGCTGCGTGTTTCTTGCATCGAGTGATGCCGATTATCTCAACGGGGCCGTGCTCAACATTGACGGAGGCTGGATGGGGCGCTGACCGCGCATTTCTCTGGGCAGCGATTGCGTGTCCGTCGTGAATTCCGTTTCGCGAAGGGGCGGAGGAATTCTCTGAATGCGACCTTGAGCCAGGGTGTCACGGAGCTGGTTTCGGGCTTTCACCAGGTTTGCGAAGTGTTTTCCACTGAACCTTTCCGATCTTTGCCGGCTCGGCCTCTGCAGATTGAACCAAGTTGAGTCCTTCCGAGAAGCCCACGTTTCATTCGGTCAACGGCGATGCGTCCATGGTCGTCCGGTGAAGCCGATCAGGTATTCCCCGGGGGCAGAAACCCATTGCGCCCCGATTGTCCCGTCGGGTGGAGTGAAGAACTTTCTTTCACCAAGGGTGAACCATGAGAATATCCCGCGAAAGAATTATCAGGCGGCCGCGCGCCACCACCGGCTTGTACGCCGCATGGCTGGTAGCTGGCTGGCTGTTTGCGCAACAGGCCGGTGCCTGGCCGGACCTCCGGATCGGCAAGAGTGGGCCGGCACAGGCTGCGCCGGGAGACGTCATCACCTACACGCTGAGTTACTCCAATGTCGGTCCCGTCCGCAGTACCAGCGTCGTGATGAAGGATTTCCTGCCCGCCAATACGACCGCCCTGACCAATACGCTCAATGGCGGCACGCTATCCGGCAGCACCATTTCCTGGAGCTTGGGGACGCTCAACTCGAGCGCCCGGGGATCCCGCTCGTTTCAGGTCCGCATCAATTCCAATGCGCCGGCGCCCGGGGCCATCACCAATCGGTCGCAGATCTTTGGCAGTGAAGCGGAGGAAACAGGCAAGACCAATGACAATTACGCGAAGTGGATTACCACGCTCGTCAGCAACAACCGTGCGCCCGTGGCGCAAGACGACAGCTACACCATGGTGGAAGACACGGTGCTGACGGTTTCGACGCCGGGCATTCTGGCCAATGACTCGGACCTGGACGGCAACGCGCTGAGCGCGGTCCTGTCAGCCAGCCCAACAAATGGCACACTGACCCTCGGTGCAAACGGCAGCTTTACTTACAGGCCGAACACCAATTTCAACGGGTTTGATCATTTCACTTATCGGGCGAATGACGGCAAGACCAATTCGGGAATTGCAACGGTGACCATTTGTGTCACTCCGACGAACGATGTGCCGATCGCCCGTAATGATCAATACTCGACGCCGGAGGACACCGTGTTGGCCATTTCCGCACCAGGCGTGTTGAGCAATGATACTGACGCCGATGGCGACGCGCTGACGGCGATCATTGCCACTCAGCCCGGCAATGGACAGGTGAGTCTGAGTGCGAATGGCGGTTTCACTTATGCGCCGAACACCAACTTCAACGGCACGGACTCATTTACCTATCGGGCCAATGACGGCACGGCGAATTCAGGAATTGCCACGGTGACCATCACGGTTACACCAGTGAATGATCCTCCCGTGGCGCGGAATGATGCCTACACCGTCAACGAAAACTCGGTGTTGACGATCAATGCGCCCGGGATTCTGGCCAACGATTCCGACGCAGATGGGAACGCCCTGACGGCAATTCTGGCCAACGGTCCTACCAACGGCGTGTTGTCACTGAATGCCAACGGCAGTTTCATCTACACGCCGAACACCAACTACAACGGCACCGATACCTTCTCGTATCGTGCCAATGATGGTGTGGCAAACTCGGGGGTAGCCATCGTCAGTATCACGGTGTTGCCGGTGAACTATCCGCCGGTCGCTCGCAACGATCAATACTCGACACCCGAGGACACTGCTTTGGTTGTCTTAGCCCCGGGCGTGCTGGTCAATGACACGGATTCGGATAATGACGCGCTCAGCGCCATTCTCGCCACTGGTCCGTCCAACGGTGTGTTGACGCTCAATTCCAACGGCGGCTTTTCCTACACCCCGAACACCAATTTCAACGGTGTTGATTCTTTCACCTACCGCGCCAGCGATGGCATCACCAATTCACAGCTCGCGACGGTCACCATTACGGTGGTTGGGACGAACGACGCACCGATTGCCCGGAACGATCAATACGCGACCCCGGAAGACACCGCGCTCGTGATTCCACTCCCGGGCGTGCTGGCGAACGATTCCGATCCCGATGGCGATGCCTTGAGTGCGATTCTTGCCAGCAATCCGGCCAACGGAACCTTGACCCTCCAAACGAACGGCAGTTTCACCTACCTGCCCAACACCAATTTCAGCGGCGTGGACACGTTCACCTATCAGGCCAATGACGGGCAACTCAGTTCGGAGAACGCGACTGTTACCATCACTGTGAGTGGTCTAAATGACCCGCCCATCGCTCAGGATGATCGGTACTCAACGCTCGAAGACACGGTGCTGACAGTTTACGTTCCGGGTGTGTTGGCCAATGATAGCGACCCCGATGGCGACAGTCTCACGACGAGCATCGCAAACCTGCCGGTCAATGGGCTGCTCACCTTCAACGCCAACGGCAGTTTTGTTTACTCGCCCAATACCAATTACAACGGCATTGATACGTTTACTTATCGCGCCCACGACGGTCAGACGAACTCCGGGATCGCGACGGTTACCATCCTCGTTATTGACACCCGCAGCGGGACGAATGATCCGCCGGTGGCGCTTAATGACCAGTACACGACGCCGGAAGATACCGCCCTCGTGATTCCCTTCCCGGGCGTGCTGGCGAACGATTCCGATCCCGATGGCGATGCCTTGAGTGCGATTCTTGCCAGCAATCCGCCCAACGGAAACTTGACCTTCCAAACGAACGGCAGTTTCACCTACCTGCCCAACACCAACTTCAGCGGCGTGGACACGTTCACCTATCGCGCCATCGACGGAGACACCAATTCCAATCTCGCTACCGTCACCATCACGGTGGTCGGAACAAATGATGCGCCGATTGCGCGGGACGACCAATACTCCACGCCGGAGGATACGGTGCTGGTGATTGCTGCTCCAGGCGTCTTGGCGAATGACAGCGATCCGGACGGCGATGGGCTTGCCACCGTCATCGCGTCTTTGCCGGCCAACGGCTGGTTGACACTCAATCTGGACGGTGGTTTCACTTACACACCCAACACGAACTTCAGTGGGGTGGATTCGTTCACTTATCGAGCCAGTGACGGAGGCGCCACTTCGCAGGTGGCAACCGTCACCATCACCGTGGTCGGGGCGAATGATCCGCCGGTCGCATGCGACGACCACTACACCACGCCGGAGGACACGTCACTCGTCGTCTTGGCGCCGGGTGTATTAGCCAACGATTCTGATCCCGACGGAAATATTCTGACCACGTTGCTGCCCACCACACCAGCGCACGGCACACTGGTGCTCAATGTGGATGGTGACTTCACCTACACACCAGAGGCGAGCTTCCAGGGCGTTGATGCTTTCACCTATCGCGCCAGCGACGGGATTACCAATTCGGAACTTGCCACCGTGACGATCACGGTGGTCGGGACGAATGATGCGCCGGTCGCTCAAAACGATCAGTACACCACGCCGGAGAATACCGTGCTGGTGGTCACCGCCCCGGGTGTGTTGACCAATGACAATGACGTGGATGGCGACATCATCGCGGCGATTCTGGCCAACTCGCCGACCAACGGCTTGTTGACCCTGAGCAGCAACGGCGGGTTCACCTACACGCCGAATACCAACTTCAACGGACTGGACAGTTTTACCTATCGTGCCAATGACGGACAGACGAACTCTGGTTTGGCCACCGTTACGATTAACGTGACCCCGGTCAACCAGCCGCCCAACACGAACAACTGGACGGGCAAGAGCTTCACCACCTACGAAGACACTGTGTTGAACGTGGCGCCGCCCGGAGTGCTGCGTGGCATTGTAGACGCGCATGGAAATCTGTTGAAGGCTCTGCTGTTGCGGCGGATCACCAACGGCGTGTTGAACCTGGCGCTTGATGGTTCGTTCCAACTCACGCCGCTGACGAACTTCAATGGAATTGATGCGTTTGAATTCATCGTCTCGGACGATTCTTCCAACAGCGTGGTGCTGAATGTGGACATCACGGTGATGCCGGTGAACGACCCGCCGTCCTTTGTCAAAGGAGGCAATTTCCGCCTGCCGCAAAGCGCCGGTCCGCAGGTCGTTCCCGGTTGGGCGACGGAAATCAGTGCCGGCCCCAACAACGAGTCGGATCAACTGGTGACCTTCCAGGTCGCCAATGACAACCACGCGCTTTTCTCGACGCCGCCGGCCATAGGGGCGGACGGCACTTTGACTTTCACGCCTGCGCCCGGCGCTTCTGGTTCAGCCATAGTCACGGTCACCGCTCATGACAATGGGGGAACAGCTGATGGCGGTGTGGACACTTCGCCCCCGCAAACGTTCGCCATCGGTTTGAACATTCCGCCCACCGTGCAGATCGTCAGCCCAACCAACGGCGCTTCGTTCTTCGTTCCGGGTAACTTTACCGTGTTGGCCGAGGCTCAGGACTTGGACGGCACGGTTACGAATGTTCAATTTTTTAGTGGCACCAACAAACTGGTGGATGTAACGACCGAGCCATTCTTCACAGTGCTCACCAATTTGCCCGTAGGCAGTTATACCTTCCGGGCCATGGCCGCTGATGACTTTGGCGCTACCGGGATGGCTTCACCCGTCACGGTCAATGTCATTGATCGTCCGCCGCTGACGTTTCTCACTTCGGTCTATTACAATCCGCAGAAAGACATCTTTGAGCAACGGGTGCGCGTTTCCAATCCCACTTATTCCGTTCTTAACGCCGTGCGGGTGCTGGTGTCCAATCTGACCAACAATCCGGCCATCACCGTTGGGAATCGGTCCGGGATTACGAACGGCGTCGCTTACGTGCAGTCTTCGGCTGCGATTCCTCCGGGCGGGTTCGTGGATCTGACGATTGAGTACCTTTCACCCCTGCGCGTCCTGCCGAATCCCTTTCTCCGGGCCGAACTCGTGGCGCCGGCGGGCCCGCGGCCGCCGTTGCAAGGCACGTTCCAGCACATCAACCGGGGATTGTTGCTCGCCAACCGTTCCTACCTGGTGGAATTCAACACGCAGTCAAACCGCGTCTATGCGGTCCAATACAGCGATGATCTGGTGCAGTGGAAGACCGCCCAACCGGCCATTGCCGGCGACGGCAGTTGGATTCAATGGATTGACAACGGTGAACCGAAGACCGAAGGCTCGCCGGCCGCTGCCCCGGCCCGCTTCTATCGTCTCCTGCTCCTTCCGTAAGTAACGAACGCTCGACTTATGAAACGCAAATCCAATCGCTCCTTTCGCCCGCTGATCCCGGTGGCGACCCTCGGTATTTTGTCCGTCGGCGCGCAGACATTTACCCCAACCAGAGTGGTGCCCGTGCCCTCCGAGTCAGCCAACAAACTCAGCGCCAGCTTTCGGATGGCCTTTAACGTCAAGGCCAGTTTCGAGAATGTCGGCGCTTTCAATTCCGGCCCAGGGCAGACCACGCCGGACGGCGATGCTTGGAATTACGACGACGGCTACGTGCTGACGGATTCCTCCGGCAACGCCATGGGCTACACCCGCTACTGGGGCTACAGTTCCGGCGGCCAGTTGCCCGGCGATGGCACCATTCTCATGCACCGCTACAGTTCCGGCGGCGCAACGGTGGGTGCGGATTCTGATGAACCATTGCCAGGTTTTGAATTGAGATATCGGCGCGAACTCGGTCGGGGTGAAAAGTGGCGCTGGGGATTGGAGGCGGCGGCCAACTACATGCGGGTCAACATCCATCAGTCCGGCACGACCTCTGCCGGAACGTTCAGTCTCACGGACGCCTATGCTCTGCCGCCGCTCGAGGGCGGTGGTTATGTTTCACCGCCACCCGCGCCCTATTACCACGGCAGCGATTTGTCACCCCAGGGTAATCCTGTCATCGGGGCGACTCCGATTTCAACGCTCACGGATTCGATGATGGCTTCGGCCAGCGGTTCGCACGATTTCGAGGCGAATGTAATCGGCTGGCGCCTGGGCCCGTACGTCGAGATGCCGCTGGGGCAGAAGGGGCGGTTGTCGCTCAGTGGCGGACTGTCGCTGGCGTACGTGCTGAGTGATTTCAACTTCACGGAGAGCATGGCGAGCCCGGTTGCTACGAGCGCCTCGGGGGGCGGAAGTGACAGCGACTTGCTGGTGGGCGCGTACCTTTCCGGTGAGGCGAGTTATCAACTCGCGCGGGCTTGGGAAGTATTCGGCTCGGTTCAATTCCAGTATCTCGACAAGTATTCGCAAACCGAGAGCGGACGGACCGCGGTGCTCGACATGACCAAGTCTCTGTTCGTCGCTGTCGGCGTCAACTACTCGTTCTGAATCGGGCGAGCGCCGGCGGACTATTTTTCTGCCGTTGCCAGGATCGTCTGGAAATGTGGTGGCTGCTCTTCGCGCGCAACCACGCTGATTTCAATCCTCTTGAAGCCGGCGGTTTCCAGCCACCGTTGCAAATCACTTTCCGCAAACCCCAGCCAGCGATCACCGTAAAGTTCACGGGCCTTGTCGAACTTGTGCGCCAGCAAATCGAGAATCAGCAATTGTCCGTGCGGCTTCAATAACTTGGCCGCGCTCGCCAGCGCCGCTGCCGGGTCTTCCGCGTGATGCAGTGCCTGGCTGAGGATGGCCAGGTCAACACTCGCCGGCTCCACTGGCGGGTTTTGCAAATCACCCAGGCGAAACTCCAGATTCTTCAACCCGTTCTTCTTCGCCTTGGTTGCGCCGAACTCGACAATTTTCTCCGAGTTGTCCACGGCAATGACCTTCTTGCAGCGCCGGGCGAGCAGTTCACTCAATAAGCCTTCGCCGGCGCCCAGGTCAGCCACGGTCAGTGGTGGAATAATTCTCAACAACAAGTGCCCGAACGCCTGCCACGAGCGGCCGGGTCCGTAAACGCGATCAAATCGCCCCGCGACTTGATTGAAGAACAGCTGTGCCTGTTCACGTCGGCGATTCAAGATGCGCTTGAGATTGATCTGGTCGCTCGCGTGATCACCGAGTTCCTTCGCGCCGTGAATGGCGAGTTGGATGAATTCAGCCGTCGTGCCCGCGGCATCCGGATTGAGTTTGTAGAAGGTGCGCTTGCCTTCGCGTCGCGCCTTCACCAGTTCACAATCGGCCAGCAGTCCCAGGTGCGTCGAAATGCGCGACTGGCCCATGCGGGTGATTTCCTGGAGTTCGTTGACGGACAATTCGTCGCGCTCCAGCAACGCCACGATGCGCAGCCGCGTGGCATCTGACAAGGCGCGGAGGGATTTCAATGTGGGTGACATGCGATTGACTGCCGCGGCAAACTTTCCTGAAAATTCCGTTTGACGCACGCTGAAAGAGATATATCATCCTATCCTGATACGTCAATATGACATTTGAATAGCCAACCAAAGCCTAAAGCGAATGAGCAAAAACTTCATCTTTTCTTCCGAGTCCGTCGGCGAGGGCCATCCCGACAAAGTGTGCGATACGATTTCCGATGCCGTGCTGGACGCCTGTCTCGCGCAGGACAAATACAGCCGCGTTGCCTGTGAAACCTACGCCAAATCAAACTTGGTGGTGGTCGGCGGCGAAATTACCACCAAGGCCAAACTCGATTTCAACCAGATCGCCCGCGACGCCATCCGCGAAATCGGCTACACGCACGACGACGACGTGTTCCACGCCGACAAGGTGCTCATCATGAATGCCGTCACATCGCAATCGCCCGACATTGCTCAGGGCGTTGACGCGCGCAAGGCGGTCGGCAAGAAAAAGGCGGAGCAGGGCGCTGGCGACCAGGGCCTCATGTTCGGTTATGCGACGGACGAAACGCCGGAGTTGATGCCCGCGCCCATCATGTATGCCCACAAGCTCGGCCGCGCGCTGACGAAAATCCGCAAGAGCGGCAAAGTCGCGTGGTTGCGTCCCGATGCCAAGAGTCAAGTTTCCGTCAAATACGTGGATGACAAACCGGTCGCGATTACCAACGTCGTCATCTCCACCCAACATGCCCACGATGTGAAGCACAAAACCATCGAGGAATTCTGCATCGAGGAGATCATCAAGAAAGTTTTGCCCAAGCGTCTGCTCAAGAAAACGCTGTTCCTCATCAACCCGACCGGTCGTTTTGTTGTCGGCGGTCCGCAGGGTGACACCGGCCTCACCGGCCGCAAAATCATCGTGGACAGCTACGGCGGCATGGGCCGTCACGGCGGTGGGGCGTTCTCTGGCAAGGACCCCAGCAAAGTGGATCGCAGCGCGGCCTACATGGGCCGTTACGTGGCGAAGAACATCGTCGCCGCCGGCATCGCCAGCAGTGCGGAGATTCAATTTGCCTACGCCATCGGTTATCCCGAACCGGTCAGCGTGTGTGTCAACACGTTCGGCACCGCGATCGAAGGAATCACTGACACGAAAATCGAGAAGGCCGTGAAGGAAGTCTTCAGCTTCAAACCGGCGAACATCGTTACCCAACTCAACCTCCTCCGTCCGATCTACTCGAAGACGACCAACTACGGTCACTTCGGCAAGAACGACAAGGACATCACCTGGGAAAAGACGGACAAAGTCAAAGAACTCCGTCGCGCCCTCAAGCTGGACTGACCATTTCACAAATCACGCAACACGCATCACGATTATGGCAAAAGTAAAACTCTCTCCGCCTCGTCGCACCGTTGTCAAAACCAACGGCAACGGCTCTGCAAAACAGGACTTCGCCGTCCGCGATCTCTCGCTCGCTGAGTGGGGACGCAAGACCATCGAGGTCTGTCAGCACGAGATGCCCGGTCTCATGTCCATCCGCAAAAAGTATGGCGTGAGCAAGCCGCTCAAAGGCGTGCGCATCACCGGCTCGTTGCACATGACCATCGAGACGGCGATTCTCATCGAGACGCTCGTGGAACTCGGCGCGTCCGTGCGCTGGGCGAGCTGTAACATTTTCTCGACGCAAGACCACGCCGCCGCAGCCATCGCCAAAGCCGGCACCCCCGTGTTCGCCCACAAGGGCGAAACGCTCGAAGAGTACTGGGACTTCACCCTCGCCGCGCTTACGCACCCCGGCAACAAAGGCCCGCAGCTTATCGTGGACGACGGCGGCGACGCCACACTCCTCATCCACAAGGGTTACGAGCTCGAAAACGGCAGCGACTGGGTCAACACGCCCAGCGACAACCACGAAGTCGCCGTCATCAAGGCGTTGCTCAAACGCGTCGCGAAGGAACGTCCCGGGTTCTGGCACGAAGTTGTGAAGGACTGGAAAGGCGTTTCCGAAGAAACGACCACCGGCGTGCATCGTCTTTACCAGATGTTGGAGCAGGGCAAGCTTCTCGTTCCCGCCATTAACGTCAACGACTCGGTCACGAAATCCAAGTTCGACAATCTCTACGGCTGCCGCGAATCACTCGCCGACGGCATCAAGCGCGCCACCGACGTGATGATCGCCGGCAAAGTTGCAGTCGTCTGCGGTTACGGCGACGTCGGCAAAGGCAGCGCGCATTCACTCCGCGGATTCGGCGCGCGCGTCATTGTCACCGAGATTGATCCCATCAACGCGTTGCAAGCGGCGATGGAAGGTTTCGAAGTCGCCACGGTTGAAGATACGCTGGGCACCGGGGACATCTACGTTACCACGACTGGCAATATGGATGTCATCACGCTCGACCACATCCTCAAGATGAAGGACCAGGCGATCGTGTGTAACATCGGCCACTTCGACAACGAGATTCAGGTGGACAAACTCAACACGCTGAAGGGCGTGAAGCGCATCAACGTCAAGCCGCAGTATGACAAATACGTGTTGCCGACGGGCCGCACGATTTATCTGCTCGCCGAAGGCCGCCTCGTGAACCTCGGCTGCGCCACCGGCCACCCGAGCTTCGTGATGTCCAACAGCTTCACCAACCAATGCCTCGCGCAATTGGACCTGTGGAAGAATCGCGACACGAACAAAGTCGGCGTGTATCGCCTGCCGAAGCATCTGGACGAAGAAGTCGCCCGTCTGCACCTCGAACGCATCGGCGTGAAGCTGACCAAGCTCTCGAAGAAGCAAGCCGACTACCTCGGCGTGCCGGTCGAAGGGCCATACAAGCCGGAGCACTATCGCTACTGAGCGAATTCAAATCTGAAGCACGAAAGGCGAACGGAGAAATCCGTTCGCCTTTTTCACGCTCACTTTATGCCTCAACCCATCGAATGGAGAGCCATTCTACTTCAGCAATTCCACCGCATCGCCCTGGCGAACGACGCCTTCCACGAGCACGGCGGCATATACACCGGCCATGCCTTCGTGCGCTTGCGTGACGCGCTTCAGGACGGCCGGATTCGATTCTCCCGTGTCCGGATCGAGCGTGATCATCGCACAACGCCCGTCGCGGCGAAGAATTGAGACTACGGTCGTCGCGCCGATGCGCAATGATCGGCCCACCAGACCGTCTTCCGCAAAACCGCCGGCTCCGTTCAGGTCCAGGCAGATGTTGGCGCGGAATTGCCGCGCGTCCAAGGGCGTGCCAACCTCGTCGCCCAGCTGACGCACCGTTTGCACCGATATGAGCGACACAGGCCGGCAATCTGTCATCGCCCGGTCGGAGCGGAGCAGAGTTAACTCGGGCGCGCCGTGGACTCCGTCGCGCAATGCACGGAGCAACGCGGGATCGTCAATCGCCAGCGATTCGCCGGTAGGAAGTTCGACATCCACCATGAAATCCGCCGCGTCGGCCGGTGCGGTGGTCAATCCCAAGCCTGGTGCGAGGGCTTCTGCGTCGGCCAGATTGGCTGGGAGCAAGGTTCTTTCGGGGTGACGGAAGCGCGGCTGGCAGCACAGGAGTTTGCGTTGCTCGCGCGCGGTGAGATAAGGAAATCCCTTCGGGCTGGCCGAACTGTGAAATGCGAAAATGCGGTCGCCATGGATGCCGGCAAAGCCGAGGAACGCCTGCGCCACCGCCTCGCCGCGCATGCTCTTGACCGGGTAACGCCAGAGGCTGTCCACTGTTCCGATGATGCTCATGGTGCTGGTTGATTTGTTTGGAAGCGGCCCAACGATATGCGCTTCGCGAAGCCGTTGACAAGCCGGTTGCGCCTCGCATGCCTCGCCGTGAAGCTGACTAGAGCCTGTCATGCACTTTGAAATGGGCGAGAATTGACGCAAGTATTTTTCTCTGGCTCCTTTAGGGGAAATCTGTGAAAAGCTGGGGATGACGAAAGCGCGAAAGAGTTATCCGAGCGATGTGAGCGACGCCGAATGGGCGTTCTGCGCCCCCTATCTGACATTGATGAAAGCCGACGCGCCCCAACGCGAACATTCGTTGCGCGAACTCTACAACGGCTTGCGGTGGTTTGTGCGTGCGGGCTGTCCGTGGCGAATGCTGCCGAACGATCTGCCGCCCTGGCACGCGGTGCAACAACAGACGCGGCGCTGGCTGCGCGCGGGCTGTTTCGAAACGATGGCGGAAGATTTGCGGGCGTTGCTGCGACTGGCCGCCCAACGCGACAGCGTGCCCACGGCGGTGATCGTGGACAGTCGCACGCTCCAATCCACGCCAGAGAGTGGTGGGCGCGCCGGTTACGACGGGGCCAAGAAACGCAAGGGCAGCAAAGTCCATGCAGTCGTGGACACGCTGGGCCATCTACTGGCGCTCAAAGTCACGGCGGCCAACGAACAGGATCGGGCGCAGGTCAAAAACCTCGCACAAGCAGTACAAGCGGCCACCGGAGAGAACGTGCAACTGGCGTATGTCGATCAAGGCTACACGGGAGCAGCACCGGCGGCGGACGCCGCGCAAGCGGGCATCCAGTTGGAAGTCGTGAAGCATTCCGAAGCCAAACGGGGTTTTGTGCTTCTCCCGCGAAGGTGGGTGGTGGAACGCACATTTGCCTGGGCGGCGCGCTTCCGGCGGCTGGCGCGCGATTACGAACGCCTCGCCACCACCCTGGCAGGTTATCACTGGCTCGCACTCGCCATGCTCATGTTGAAATTGGTCTTCGCCAAAAGTGCATGACAGGCTCTAAGCTCATCAAGAAATAGACGACCATCTCGGCGTGCCGGTCGAAGGATCGTGCAAGCTGGAGTAACTCCGGCATTGAGGGATTGGTGGGTTGCGTCGCGCTGCGGCGCAACAACTCGCAGCGCGAGTTGTTGTACCTTTCGAAAGGTGAACGGGAGACCGCACGCCGCACTTACTCGCGCCTCTCACGGTTGAATCAAGTAGAAGTAGCGCTGTGGCTCGTAGCGACCTGAGACGTTCGACCGGATGAACACGCCATACTGATCGAATTGATTGGTCAGGATTGGTGTCCAGGAGACGAGTGGCGTAACGACGTTCGTTTGGGTGAACAGGATGAACGTGGCGCCGGGTTCTCCCCCGACCGCGCCGACGTTGGCGTTTGTTCCGGAGAAGGTTGGATTGCAGAGTCTGAAGTCGTCCCTGAGACCGTTCACCGTCAATGCGTACGTGCCGCTGCCAGCATTGTTGTAATAGTCGTTGTTGCCAATCACGACCGTGTAGTTGCCACTGTTGGTCGCCGACCGCGCCACTTGGCCAAAGGCCGCGCCGAAGCTTGAGCCAATCAAGACGCCGTTGGGCCCATAAAGCCGGACCCAAGGCGCAAAGCTGTTGGTCTGGACGATTTCATCGGCGCGGATATCAATCCATTCGCCGGTACAGGTGGTAAAAGTCCAGACATCCAGATCGCCCAGCGTGATTGTTCCGTTGTAGTTGCCGGAGCCAGCGAACGCCCCGCCTTCGTCCCCGTCCACTGCGAGAGCTGGTTCGCCGGTCTTGGCCAGCGTGAGGACATACGTGCCGCTGCCGGCATTGTTGTTGTAGTCGTTGTTGCCCGCGACGACGAGGAATGTGCCGCTGTTGGTCGCACGCAAGGTGACTTCGCTCACGGCGGCTCCGAAATCCGATCCGAGCAAGGCTCCGTCCGGGCCGTAAAGCCGCACCCAGGGATCAAAACTGTTCGTGTCGGTGATCTGTCCCATGCGCATCACAATGCTCTGCCCGGCGTTGGCTGTGAAATTCCACAAATCCAAATCGCCGATCGGAATGTCGCCCTGATGCGCGATTCCATTGGTCAGCGGCCCGCCGTCATCACCGGCTGATACGACGATCGGATCGCCTGTCTTCGCCAACGTGAGCAGGTAAGTGCCGCTGGCTGCGTCGCTGTTGTACGGGTTGTTACCCACGACCACGAGGAAGGTGCCGCTATTGGTGGCGCGAATGGTGACTTCACCAACATAGAAGCTGAAGTCAGAGGCCAGCAATGCGCCGTTTGGTCCATAGAGTCGAATCCACGGATCAAAATTGCCCACGTCCGTGATTTGGCCGAGCCGTAACACGATGCTCTGCCCGGCACTCGCGGTGAAATTCCACAAATCCAAGTCGCCTAGGGGCAGGCTGGCTTGGTGCAGAACACCATTGGTTAGCGGCCCGCCTTCGTCGCCGGGAGAAACCACGATGGCGTCGCCGGTCTTGGCCAATGTCAACAGGTAAAAACCACTCGCGGCATCGCTGTAGTAGGGGTTATTACCCACCACGACCAGAAACGTGCCGCTATTCGTGGCCCGCAACGTGACCTCTGCGGCCGCGAATGCTGAAACAGAACTCAGCAGCGCTCCATCGGGGCCATAGAGTCGTATCCAGGGATCAAAATTGTTTGTGTCCGTGATCTGGCCCATTTTCAGGACGAGCGAATCGCCGGCGCTGGCGGTGAAATTCCACAAGTCCAAATCGCCCAAAGGCAAGTTTCCCTGGTGCGCGACTCCGTTGGTCAACGGCCCACCATCGTCACCGGGGGACACCACGATTGGATCGCTGGTTTTGGCAAGCGTCAGTCGGTAGGTCCCGTTCGCGGCGTCGCTGTAATAAGGGTAATTGGCGATCAACACCGTGAAGTCGCCAGAGTTGGTGGCCCGCAACGCTACTTCCGCCGCCGCAACATCCGTCACCGAGCCGAGCAATATTCCGGTCGGACCATACACGCGAATCCAAGGGTCAAAATTATTTGTGTCCGTCATCTGGCCGGCTTTCAAGACTATGGATTCTCCGGCCAAGGCGTTAAACGTCCATACATCCAGATCCCCCGGCGGCAGAAAGTTTCCAATGTAATCCACGCCGTTGGTCAGCGGCCCGCCTTCGTCGCCCGGTGCGACGATGATTGCCCCTGGCGACTTTGCCAGTGTGAGCCGATAGGTCCCGGTGGCTGTGCCCGCGGCCACGTCCACAATCACCGTGAACGTTCCGGTGTTGGTAGCCGTGACGACGATTTCCGAAGCCACGGCAGATGACGCCGTCGCCTGTTGCCCGCCGAGTGGATTGTTAAGGCGAATGCGGGGCGTGAAGGTTCCGGACAGCGTGGTGATTTCGCCAACCCGGATGACGATGCTGTCACCGGCATTCGCGGAGAATGTCCACGAGTCGGAGTCGCCGACGGGCGAGATTGTGCCCTCATGCGTCCAGCCGTTATTCATGGCTCCCTGAGCGCTCGCGATGTTGCTCCATGTGCCGAGAAGCAGCATGGCCAGCAAGCAAACCGATTGCTGAAACGATCTTGCCGAGTGAGCTGTTGGTTGGATGAGAGCGACGAAGCGCTCTAATGGGGAGGAAGGGCGGCGGAAGGTTGCAGTGAAAGCTGTCTCGGGCGGGCTTGAGGCGCTATGCATAGGGTTCAAACGGGGTTGCGTCCTGGTCACCGGATTTCGGTTCGTCCGGATTCGTGTTTAGAACGCGCTTACTTGAACACAGGGTGACGCGCTTATCAAGGTTTTGTTATTAACATTATTAGCCCATTCGGAATTCTAAACGGTTCGTTCTCAGAGGTTCTTGGCGTGGGTGAAGGAGGATTTCCCACGTCATTGCCCGTTTCAAACCGGGTGTCGGTTCATTGTGCGGGTTAAGCAGCCTGAGCCTGAATCGCGCCCGTTTGCAAGCGGCGATACAGCAGGGCCAAATAGCGTTCGATCTCCTGCATGGCAAGTAGGTGATGTACCTGACAGTAGCCGTGAGACAAGTCCGGTGTGGCAGGCCAGGGGCCGCTGATATGTTCACCGCAAACACAGCACACTGTGGTCACCTCGCGCAGCTTCATGATATTCTTCATACGATTTTGATTCCGTGGTTGTCGGCCACAACGAGCGCCGTCCGTTACGACGTGACTTTCAGCAACAACGTGATTTCTCACAATAGTCCTTTGGTAGTACCTGGTCGTCAAAGCTTGGACCATTCGTTCCATTTACCGATGGCGGTTCGCACCTGCCATCGCGGGCCACATGAAAAAACATTTTACTCTTTGCGTGTGGTTGCTGCTGGGCAGGCCGAATCAAGCTTACACAGCGGAGAATTCCACCAACCTCAGCGAGCGGGCTTACAGTGGCTAACTCAATGCCGTTGGGATGGGGTCGATAACCCGCAAGTAGCCGATTGAGCCGGTGGAGAAGCGGTTCTATCGCTTCCGGACGCAGTGAGGTGGATTGCTTTTCACGGCTCCCGCACGCCGTTGCAATGGGAAGTCGGGCAGCGCCGATGGCCGGGAACAGTCCGCTGGACAGCCGCTTTTGCCTTCAGGATCAATTGCGCTTGAATAAGGAAGTTGAGCGATGCTGGTTACCAAGCTGGCGGCAAAGACTTTGACCGCTTGCGTTTATCGAGCTGCCGTTGCCGGCGACTCGGATCTCAGCGCCTGTATCAGATTCAGACAGCCAAGATCAGGCAGATCGTTTGCTTGCCGGTTGGTCTTTCTGAGGTAATGTGACCGCAAGGAGAGAGGCGACCGCCAAGAGAGAGTGATTGATCTATGAAGATTGGAGTGCTGGGAACCGGCATGGTCGGAATAACCATCGCCACCAAACTCATCCAGCTTGGCCACCACGTGACGATGGGATCGCGCAACCCAGACAATCAAACCGCCGCCCACTGGGCGAATGCGAATGGGGTCAATGCGTCGCGCGGGACTTTTACCGACGCCGCCATGTTCAGCGAGATGATTATCCTGTGCACCAAGGGCGAAGCGACTTTGGAAGTAATTCGCACCGTCGGTCAGGATGCGTTTGGTGAGAAGGTCGTCGTGGATGTCAGCAACCCGCTGGACTTTTCCCGTGGCATGCCGCCGTCGCTGATGATCTGCAACACGGACTCATTGGGTGAACACGTGCAGAAGGCGCTGCCGTATGCGCGGGTCGTGAAGACGCTCAACATGGTGAATTGCGAAGTGATGACTGACCCGGCCAAAGCCGGCGATCCGACCATGTTCCTTTGCGGCAATCATGCCGACGCCAAGCGAACCGCCACCGCCATGCTGTTCGACTTCGGCTGGAGGGACATCGTTGATCTTGGCGACATCAAAGCGGCGCGCGGCATGGAGATGTTCGTGCCCGCATGGCTGTCACTCTTGAATGTGGTCGGCCATCCGGCCTTCGGCCTGAAGATCGTTGGAAGGTGAATGGCCGGTTAGCCGGCCCAAAGCCACGAACCAGTTTGCTGCAATTAGGGGCGCGCACACATTGGAGCAGTAGCACTAAAGTTCCATGGACAGCCGGACAGCCTTTTCTATAATCCGCGTTGGTTCGACTAAACCAACAACTGATTATGAAAAGCCATCTCATCTCAACCCTCACAGTCTTGGGCGCGGCTGGGTTTTTCGTTTCCACAGGGAATCTTTTCGCCGCCGGTGCCGAAAAAACTGCTCCACTCTTTGAGGGGCTGGGGAAACATCAACACCCCATCACCACCAAATCCAAAGTCGCCCAACGCTACTTCGACCAGGGGCTGACGCTTTGCTACGCCTTCAATCATACCGAGGCGATTCGCTCCTTTCGCGCCGCATTGAAAGCTGACCCAGATTGCGCGATGGCGTATTGGGGCATCGCTTACGCCAGCGGGCCGCACGTGAATCGGCCCATGGATAAAGACGACAATGTGCGTGCGTGGGAAGCCGTGCAAAAGGCGCTGGCTCTAAAATCCAAGGCAAACGCCAACGAGCAAGCCTACATTGACGCGGTGGCCAAACGCTATCAGGGGGAGTTTGTCGAAGATCGCTCCGCACTGGACAAAGCCTACGCCAATGCCATGCGCGAGGTGACCAAGCAATTTCCAGATGACTTGGACGCGCGGGTAATGTTTTCCGAGGCATTGATGGACACGATGCCGTGGGATTATTGGCTCAAAGACCGTTCGCCAAAACCTGAAACCGAAGAGGCATTTGCTGCGTTGCGATATGTCATTCAGCGCGACCCGAATCATCCGGGTGCAAACCATTTTTTCATTCACGCGGTTGAGGCGGGGCCGCATCCGGAGCAGGGGATTCCTTCGGCAGATCGTTTGACGGGTTACGCGCCACAAGCTGGCCATCTTGTCCACATGCCGGCGCATATTTACATGCGCGTCGGGCAGTATGAGGACGCGGAACTAGCCAACAAGCTGGCGGTGAAGGCGGACCGTTCCTACATCCGGCATTGTGCGGCTCAGGGCTTTTATCCCGGCGCGTATTATCCGCACAACGAGCACTTCCTCTGGTATGCCTCATTGTTTCAAGGCCGCAGTGCCGATGCCCTCGCCAACGCCCGAAAGACAGCGGAGGTCGCGTTGGAAAACTATTGTGGACCAAAGAAGGCATTGGAAGGTCCGCGCCTGCGGCATCTACCTTGGCTGACGCTCGCGCGTTTTGGTCGCTGGGATGAAGTGCTCAAGGTCAAGCAACCGCCGATGACGAATGATTTTCTCGTGGACCGGGCCATGTGGCACTTCGCACGCGGACTTGCCTTTGCCGCGCAAAAACAAGCTGAGCCTGCGGCGACCGAACTCGCGGAGATGTCGCAGCTCGTCAACTCCGAAGACGCGAAGAAGCTCAACAGTCCACAATTTCCAGCCACCGCCATGATGGCTATTGCCGAGGAATGGCTGGCTGGCAAAGTGGCGCAGGCCAAGGGCGATTCGGCGGGCGCGATTACGCATCTTCAAAAGGCGGTGAAAGCCGAAGACGAGATGCCCTACATGGAGCCTTCGTATTGGCCGATCCCTGTTCGGCCAACGTTAGGCGTTGCTCTGATGGAAGCGGGCCGTTCTGCCGAGGCCGAAGTCATCTTTCGTGAAGACATTCAACGCTGGCCGCGCAATGGCTGGGGATTGTTTGGGCTCGAACAAAGTCTCCGTGCTCAGGGCAAGGCAGATTCAGCGGACATCGTGCAACGCGAGTTCAATGATGCGTGGAAACGTGCTGACGCGAAACTACAACTCGCCTGGTATTGAATCAGCGCGGACGCACGAGCATTTCTTCCACGACGACGTGCTCTGGCAGATTGATGCAGAACAGCGCGCAGTCAGCGACATCCTCGGCGCGCATCATCTTTGCGCGGGCAGTGGCATCCGGCGGAGCAGGGCGCTTGTCGAGTAACGGCGTGTCAATGTCGCCCGGGAGAATGGCGCAGGCGCGAATGCCGTTGGGCCGTTCCTCGGCATTGATGCTCTGGGTCAAGCCGACCAAACCAAACTTGCTCATCACATAAGCCGGCCCTGCTTTGGCCGACGCCTGCTTTGCCGCGTCCGAGACGATGTTCACGATCAGGCCGTTCCGCCGGGCGCGCATCTGTGGCAGGAACGCCTGCACGCAGTAATACGCGCCATTTAAGTTCGTGGCGATCATGGCGTGATAATCTTCCAGTGACAAAACTTCCAACGCGCGACGCGGCGCATTGGTGCCAGCCGCATTCACGAGCAGCTGAACTTCGCGTTGCTGGGCGAGAATCTGCCTTCCCATTTCTCCCACCGCCGGAGCATTCCCAATGTCGCAAGCATGGTGCGTGATTCGGAAGGCGTTTGCGCCGGCAAGCTGGATGGTTTCCTGAAGCGTCTCGGCACGGCGACCCACAACGACGACCCGCCAATGTTGCGCCGCAAGTTTCAATGCGGTGGCACGCCCCACGCCGCTGCCACCCCCCGTGACGACTGCTGTTCTGTTCATAAATCCACCCATTGCCCCGTTTCCGCCGATTTCACCGCGGCATCCATGACTGCCAGCGCGCGGGCGCCGTCGTGAAAGCTGGGAACGCACGGACGCTGAGCGCGAATCGCATCCACAAATTCCCACGCTTGATCGTACCGGAACGTGACCAATGGATCACCCTGCGACGGGTCACGTGGCGAGCCGGGCCATTTCCAGAACTCGCGCGGGATTTCAATCGTCTCCAATCCCGGCCCGCCAACTTTGCCGGTTTGGAGTTTGTTCCAATCGCCCGTGATGAAAACAAACGACCGTTCGCTGCCGTTCAGCTCCACATAATCCAGGCTGCGCCAGCTTTCGTTGCGACCACTCGCCAGTTTGCTGCTTTCCAATACTCCGGTGGCGCCGTTCTTGAAATCAGCCAGGATCGCGACCCAATCGTCGAGCTCATTAGGTTGGCCGCCGCGCGCGGGATGCCATTGTTTCAAATTGGCAACGAGCCGCTTCATCGGGC
Organism: Limisphaerales bacterium; assembly: GCA_044225555.1. Classification (GTDB taxonomy): domain Bacteria; phylum Verrucomicrobiota; class Verrucomicrobiia; order Limisphaerales; family JADLHS01; genus JADLHS01. The sequence continues at coordinate 335,210 of JBGAIM010000006.1, forward strand.
CGACCAACAAATGGGCGAAGTCAATCCGGTGGCTCAACATGTCGCCGAGTTCGCCCGTGCCCGCGAGCTTTTTGACCTGCCGCCAGCCCAAACCGCGCGTGCCCCAGTCCTGCAATCGGCACGAGCGAAAATGGTAGGGCTGCCCCAGATCGCCGCGCTGGATGCAATGAGCGAGAAAGCGCATCGCCGGAACAAAACGATACGTGAAGGCCGTCATGTGCCGCACGTCCGCGCGTTCAGCAGCTTCTGCCATGGCTTTGGCATCTGGATAATTCAGTGCCAATGGTTTTTCGCAAAGCACATGTTTGCCGTGCGCCATGGCATCCAAGGCAATAGGGGCATGAGTGAGATTCGGTGTCGCAATGATGACCGCGTGAATGTCATCGCGCCGAACGATCTCTTCATACTTCGTTGAAGTGATAGCCACACCGGTTTGCTGCCGCGCGCGCTCAAGCGTCGCCGCGTTGGCATCACACAATGCCGTCACCTTTACGTCCGGACAAAGCGCGAGACCGGGCAGATGATTCTGCAACGTGATTCCACCGCAGCCGATGATGGCGATGTTGAGTGTGCTGGCCGACGACATGGTGAGCCGGAGTATGGCGAGCGGAGTCGCAAACGCAAGCCGGTGAAACTTGGCTTACGCCTGACTTGCCAGAAGCTTCCGCGCTTTGGCTTGGCAAGCATGGAACGCAAAACCAATTCCCGCGCCGAATCCCAGGCCGTAGCACAAGCCTCACGCTGTCTTCGACAGGATTGATCGCGTCTGGCGCTCCAGCACGAAGCCGGTGGCATTGCTCTCGTTCAGGGCGTTGATCCCGTTGTAAGCCCATTCGCCGATGAAGTAACCAGCCAGATTGCCGATGAACACCGCGGTGATGACTTTTACGATCGTTCCGGGTGCGGCAAATCCCAGCGCCAGCACCGTGCCCATGATAATAATGCCGCAAAGTCCGCCCACAATGCCGGCGGTGGCCGCACCGGCCGCGCGAGCCAGTGTCATCCAGGCAATCGTCCACGCGACGGCATACGCCAGAAAGGCCAGACTGAATAACTTGTAGCAGCGGCTCAACGATCCTGGGCCAATTATCAGTCGGTGCAACAACGGGCCACTGAGTCCGATGAAGATGATGGCACATGCGGCATACAATCCTGCCTCGCCCACGCTGCGATAAAACCATCTTCCAGCGAGCACCCACGGCGCAAATCCACCCAAGCTGACCAGCGTAAACCCAATCATTCCGCGGACGACCGATTCGCCCAGCGCAGGAATGTGCGGTGGTTGGCCAGTTGCTTTGGTTCTGGCGATGATGCTTTCTGGATTGAGGGTAAACACGGCGGGTCTGACGAATGTGGCGGAGAGTTTATTGAATCCTCCGCTTCTTATCTAAAACTTCGCGCCAATGGTTTCAGTCGAAATAGGTCGGCAGGCTGGGATTCTTGAAATACTCGAACATGTGGTGGACTTGCGAGGCTAGGATGCGAGTGGCCGAGAGCGGCTGCAGGGCATCGAGTGCGAAGAAATCCACCGCCAGCGTTTCGTTGCTGGTCTTCGGCTTGCCACCGGTGATCTCGCAAAGGAAAAATAGTTTGTAGATGTGAAAGGGGAAGGGCGGCGTGTGTGGATGTTTCGCGCGATCATAAACCGCCGCTAGTTTGGTGGCTCGTACGGTGAAACCAGATTCCTCCACCACCTCGCGCTCAACGGCCTCGCGCGGCGAATCGTTCACGTCCGCCCAGCCGCCGGGCAAAGTCCATTGCCCATCGGACGCCTCCTGCACCAGCAGAATCTTTCCGTTTCGAAATACGGCGGCGCGGACATCCACCTTGGGTGTGGCGTAACCGTGCTGTTGGTTGAACAACTGGCGGAAGACTTCAATCGGCGTCTCCGATTGTTGCGCCATCAACTGCGCGGCGATTTCGCTGACGGCGTGGTAACGCTCGCGATCGTAGTCGTTTGTTGAGAAGGTAAGGCCGGTTTGGGACAGTGCCTGGAGCTTCCGAGCGACCATCCAAAGTTGCGGCTCTGCGGACATGGTTACTTCAGTGCCGCCGTCACAATGGTCTGTGCTTCGGTGATGATATCGTCCAAATGTTGCGTGCCTTTGAAGCTCTCCGCATAAATCTTGTAGATGTTTTCCGTGCCGGACGGACGCGCGGCGAACCATCCGTTGGCCGTACAGACTTTCAAGCCGCCGATGTCGGCGTTGTTGCCGGGCGCGCGCGTGAGTTTTTGCGTGATGGCATCGCCCGCAAGCGAGCTGGCCGTCACCGCTTCCGGCGTGAGTTTCTTGAACGCTTTCTTTTGCTCTGGCGTCGCGGGTGCATCAATGCGCTTGTAACTCGGCGCGCCGAACTTCGCCGTGAGCTCGGCGTAATGCTGGCCAGGGTCTTTGCCGGTCGTCGCGCAGATTTCTGCGGCGAGCAAGCCGAGAATCGGACCGTCCTTGTCCGTGCTCCACACGCTGCCATCACGACGCAGGAAACTCGCGCCGGCACTTTCCTCGCCGCCGAAACACACCGAGCCATCCGCCAAACCGGGCGCGAACCACTTGAAGCCTACCGGCACTTCCATGAGCTTGCGACCCAGCGCGCCGACCACGCGATCAATGATGCTGCTGCTGACGAGCGTTTTGCCGACGGCAGAATTCTGGTTCCACTGCGGCCGATGCGTGAGCAGGTAATTGATGGCGACCGCGAGGTAATGATTCGGATTCAGCAAACCAACTGAAGGCGTAACGATGCCGTGGCGATCAGAATCCGGGTCGTTGCCGAACGCGACACTGAATTTATTCTTCAATCCAACAAGGCTCGCCATGGCATACGGGCTCGAACAATCCATGCGAATTTTGCCGTCGTGATCCACCGTCATGAAGCTGAACCGTCCGTCCACCTTGGTGTTCACCACCGTGAGGTCGAGTCCATAACGCTCTTTCACCGGCTGCCAGTAATGCAGCGCCGCGCCGCCGAGTGGATCAATGCCGATGCGCACACCCGCAGCTTTGATCGCGGCCATATCAATGACCTCACCGAGCGTTGCGACGTAGGGCGTGATGAAATCGTATTGATGCGTGGTGCTCGCCTTGAGCGCGGATTCGTAGCCGAGGCGCTTCACTCCTTTGTTGCCGCCGCGCAGGAGTTCGTTCGCACGATTTTGCACCCAGCCGGTGATGTCCGTGTCCGCCGGGCCGCCGTTGGTGGGATTGTATTTGAACCCGCCATCCTCGGGTGGATTGTGCGACGGCGTGATAACGATGCCGTCCGCGAGGCCGCTGGTGCGTCCGCGATTGTAAGTCAGGATCGCGTGCGAAATCGAAGGCGTGGGCGTGAAGCCGTCATCGCGCTGGATGAACGTCTCGACGCCATTAACCGCGAGAACTTCAAGCGCGGTGCGTTGGGCCGGTCCGGACGCGGCGTGCGGGTCTTTGCCCATGTAGAGCGGGCCGCTGATGCCTTTGCCCTTGCGATACTCGCAGATGGCCTGTGTGGTGGCGAGAATGTGCGCCTCGGTGAACGTGCCGTGGAACGGCGTGCCGCGATGTCCGCTCGTGCCGAAGCTGACGAACTGGTTGGGATCAGCCAGATCAGGAGTTTTGGTGTAGTAATCTTTTTCCAGCTTCGCGACATCAATGAGCAGGTTCGCAGGAGCGGGTTTGCCAGCCAGTGGACTTAAAGCCATGCCCGAAGCAAAACAAAGTCGGCGACAGCACGCAAAGCGAAAGTTGGAAGACGGGCTTCTTTGAAGAATGGTTGTAACCCTCGCCCTCACCCCAACCCTCTCCCCGCGGAGAGGGAGAATCGTTCGCCACTTCTTTCAAATGTCGTGCAGCGGATTGGCCGTAAGCGCGTCGAGCAAACAGCCAGCGGCCTACGGCTGTTCCCTCTCCTTGGGGAGAGGGTCAGGGTGAGGGAGGTCGTTGGACAACTTCGATTGTGTTTTGCACCGAGCCAGACCTCTGATACGGTACTTGCATGAAATGGGAAGAGCTTTGTGACGGTGCAAGTTTTGAAAAGTTCCTTGCCGCTGAAACGCGTTCGGTATGATTCGATTTCAAATTCTCCAGATTTAATTTGACGATTATGTTCAAACGATTGGAAATAAAGGAAGAACGTGACCTCGAAAATTTGGTCGCGAAAGATTCAGAAGCAATCGAAAAGGGACTCACGTATTTAACACACCAAAGGGAAGCGAACCGCAAATTCATCGATGTATTGGCGGTAGATGCCGACGGTGTATTGACCGTTATCGAGTTAAAGATTGGGCAAGATGACGAAATGCTTTTTCAAGCCCTCGAATACTATGACTGGGTTTCTTCAAATCGCGACCGCCTCGCAAACGAATTTCAAAAGCGGGCCAAAGTTGTTACAGCTGAAGACCCTCGAATCATACTTATTGCATCCGGCTTCAGCGAACGACTGAAACGCGCTATCCGACATTTCGAGCCACGTATAATGCTGATGGAATATGCTCACTTGGAAACAAAAGCGGGAGAACGGGGATTGTTCTGTCAGGAAGTGCAGTTTGATTCTGAAGAAAGCTATACGCCTCCACTTTCGCTGGACAATGTGTTGTCTTATATCAATCAGCCAAACGCAAAGATGGCATGTGAAAAGGTCCACGCGGAACTTTGCCGAGTCGGTAATGATATCGAACCAATCCCGCGTGACGGGTATGTGCGTTATAAATGCAAAAACCGTATCGTTGGCGACATCGCATTAAGACGAACTTTTATCCACGTTTGGGTGAACATGGATGGCAAATGGTATTCCGTCAAAGTTGCAAACCTCCGGGATTGGTCACTAAAGAAAGGTAGATTCTTAAAGGATTTTACTAAGCGATACCGTTCTGTCGGCGGAGAATAACTTCAGGCAGTAATCATCTCCGGCTCAACCCACTTGCCGTGCTCGCGGATCAAATCCACGAGGCGTTCCACGGCTTCGGCTTCGGCCATTTCACCCGGGCCGTTCACGATGCAGCCCATGATGGCGATCTTCACGCCCTTGAGATGCTCCGTGCGCGTCTTGATGCGCGCGGTCACGGTCTGGAGATTGAACAACGTCCGCCCGCAGCTCGGGCACGCGACGTAATCCGTCTTGAACGACCGGCAACCCGCCGCCTGCAAAATGTTGTAGGCCAGTCGCAAACTTTGGCCCGCGCCAGATTCGCCACGAATCAGAATCGCGTCGCCAATTCCATCCGCCAGCAGCGCGCCGATGACGACCGAGGCGCGGAGCAGGGCGATCTTGGGCTCAAGTGCCGTGGCTTCAAACGTGAGGCAATCCTTGAGCAGAATCGGATTCTTGCGACCGAGGCGCTTCAGCTTCGCCGCCAGCAACCGGAACGCGGTGATGGCGGGCAAATTCACGCCGTCCTTCACGGTGACGAGTTGCGTGTCGCAGTTGATGTCGAAGTCTTGCGTCGGATCAAGTTCCGCCACATTCAGGTCTTCATAGACAGCTTCCGGCCTCACGTCGTCCTTGGGCCGAATCTTCGGCGCGACCTTGTCCCACGTCGCGCGGGTGACGACGACTCGGATGAGTTGTTCGCCACCGCATTTGACCTTCTCGTTCAGTTCAATCTCCGGCGTCTTGCGGCGCTCGAAGTGGAAGGGGTCGAATGGGAATCCACCTAGTAGGGACGCGTTCCACTGCGTCCCATTCGCTTCGGGAGAAGTTTGGGACGAGGTGGAACTCGTCCCTACCATTGTCATAGAAGGAATCTGCGCCAGCAAATCGCGGCAGACTTCGATTTCGCGCGGACTGTCTTCGGTGAGCGAGACGCGAATGGTATCACCGAGGCCATCGCACAGCAGCGAGCCGATGCCGATGGCGCTCTTGATGCGACCGTCTTCGCCTTCGCCGGCTTCGGTGACGCCGAGGTGAATGGGATAATTCCAGTCCGGTCCTTCCTGCTCGAGCCGGGCGACCAGCAGGCGATAGCATTCGATCATCACCTTCGGGTTGCTCGATTTCATCGAGAACTTGAAGTTGTGGAAATCGTGCTTGCGGGCGATGCGGGCGAATTCCAATGCGCTCTCGACCATGCCGAGCGGCGTATCGCCAAAGCGGTTCATGATGCGGTCGGAGAGCGAGCCGTGGTTCGTGCCGATGCGCATGGCGCGCTTGAGGCGTTTGCATTCGAGCACGAGTGGCGTGAACTTTTCCTCGATGCGCTTCAACTCCTCGGCGTATTGCGCGTCCGAGTATTCCTTGATGGCGAACTTCTTCGAGTCGGCGTAGTTGCCGGGGTTCACGCGGATGACTTCCACCCACTTTACCGCTTCCATGGCGGCTTCGGGTTTGAAATGGATGTCGGCAACGATGGGGACTTTGCAGCCGCGCTGACGGAGTTCGGCGACAATGACCTGCAAGTTCGCCGCGTCCTTCACCGTCGGCGCGGTGATGCGCACGATTTGGCAACCCACGGCCACAAGGTCGAGCGTTTGTTGCACGCTGGCCGCCGTGTCCATCGTGTCGCACGTGATCATGGACTGCGCGACGACGGGATGATTGCCGCCGATGACAACGCCGCCGTTGGCGGGATCGCCGATGACAATTTCGCGCGTGTGACGGCGCTTGAAGACGTAAGGAGATTCGCAATAGCGCATGGTGAGCTATTTCTTGGGAGCGAACACGATGTGCTGGTCACGATCGGCCCGGCTGCTGCGAATCCAGTCGCCGGTGTCGAAGAAGGCGATCCAGAGCATGAAGCCGATGAGCACAGCCGCAAAACCGCTCTGGATGTAGTTCAGGACCTTCGGGCTGACCGGCCGCCGACGCGCGGCTTCAATGAGGGAAAGCGTGATGTGTCCGCCATCCAGCACCGGCAAGGGGAGCAGGTTCAACATGGCGAGGTTCACGTTGAGGATGACACTGAACCAGAGGACGAGTCGCCAGCCGTTTTCGTTTTCAAAAAGATTTTTGTAAACGCGAATGATCATGACCGCGCCGCCGAGTTGCTGAACACCGATGTCGGTTTTCTTGGAGAACACCGCGCCCACGGTGGCGAAAATCTGGCTCGCGCTCGCTTCGATCTGTTCCCAGGGTCCGGGGTGAGCCAGCGTGACATTCGTATTGCCCTGCCAGCTCAGGATGCCGAAGGACGGCGGCATGTTCGTCGGCGATAATGGCTTTTCAGGGCGGAGGGTGCGCTCGAATTCCTCGGCTCCCCGTTTGATGGTGAACAAAGTATCGCCGGTATCTTTGTTGGTTTGAATGTAGCCCACGGCAGCAAAGTTGTAGATGTTGGTGCCGTTTATTTTCACGATCTCGTCGCCGCGTTGGAGGCCGGCCACCGCCGCCGGGCTGTTGCTGCCGACATCATAAATCAGCGCGGGCTGAATCGGGCCGACCCGGATTTGCCGGAGGGCCTTGCGTTCGTACCACTTGGTTTCGCGTTTGTAAGGGATGGCGTAAGCCGTGTTGGTTACACCGCTTCGCACGTAGGTCAGGGCGATGTTGGTGTTCCCGCTCGTGATCACGCGCCACGTGATGCTGTCCTGGGAAGGCGGGCCAAACGTGGTCACGGGGAGATCGTCGATCGCGACGATCTTATCGCCCGGACGGAGTCCTGCCTTCCAGGCTGGACCGTCAGGCTCGACCCAGCCGAGAGTTGGTTCGTCACCTTCCACATTAACGGGTTTGCCCACCTGCCAGACGATGACCGCGAACAGGAGCGCGAGCAAAAAACTGAACAACGGCCCGGCGAAAGCGACGATGATCTTGTCGAGCGGTGAGGCGTTGGGAAGTTGCTCGGCCTTTTCCTCGGTCTTGCCTTCGATGGCTTCCATCGTCGCCATTTGCGGGAGCGACACGTAACCACCGGCGGGAATCCAGCCGAGGGCGTATTCGACGCCGTTGATTTTGGTGCTCCAGATCGGTTTGCCGAACCAGATGGCGAATCGTTCCACTTTCATTCCGCGCCAACGGGCGGCGAGGAAGTGGCCGAGTTCGTGGACGAAAATGAGCAGGTTCAACGCGAACAGCGCTTCCAGCACGACGAGAACAATTTTCAAGATGGACATGTGATAACCAATTCAGCCCAAACCGGGCAGAGTGAGTATAGCGATGAATCCGGCTGCCGCAATGACGGAGGTGGTCATGCCCGCGCGGCTTCGGCCCGGGCCCACGCGTCCGCCGCCAGTATTTGTTCCAACGTCGGATGCGCGGTGACCCGGTGCGCTTCCATGGTGCGGCGGACGGTGTCGGTGATTTGCGGAAAGTTGATCTGATGATTCACGAAAGCTTCGACCGCGACTTCATTGGCGGCGTTCAACACCGCAGGCAGCGTGCCGCCGATTTCCCCGGCACGCCGGGCCAGTTCCAGGGCGGGGAAGCGTTCCACGTCAGGTTCCTCGAAGGCCAGGCTGCCCAGTTTTGGGAAATTCGTCTGGACACGGTCGCTGGCAACCCGGTCGGGATAAGTAAGGGCATATTGAATGGGGAGACACATGTCCGGCGTGGAAAGTTGCGCGAGCAACGAGCCGTCCACGAACTCGACCATCGAATGAACGATGCTCTGCGGATGCACCACCACACCAACGCGCGGCATCTCGATGTCGAACAGCCAGCGCGCTTCGATCATCTCCAGTCCCTTGTTGAACAGCGTGGCCGAATCAATGGTGATCTTCCGGCCCATGACCCAGGAGGGATGCTTGAGCGCACGTTCGACAGTGATTTCGGAAAACTTTTCCTTTGGCCATACGGTCTTGTCCCGGAACGGACCGCCGCTGGCGGTGAGCCAGAGTTTGCGCACGGAGGCGGGAGGTTTGCCATCGAGACATTGGAAGATGGCGGAGTGTTCGCTGTCCACGGCCAGCACGCGCACGCCGTATTTGCGCGCCTCGCTCATCACGGTTTCACCGGCCATGACGAGAATCTCCTTGGAGGCCACCGCGATGTCTTTGCCGGCGCGGATCGCCGCGAGTGCGGGTTGCAATCCGGCCGTGCCCACAATGGCGATGAGGACGATATCTGCTTGGGGCAGCGTGGCGAGCTTCACCAGGCCGTCGGTGCCGGAATAGACCTGACAATTCGGTCCCAGCGCGCCGCGCAACTCCGCCGCCTTGCCGGCATCAATCATGGAGACTGCGACCGGCTGATGCTTGCGCGTCTGCTCGACCAGCAAATCCACATTGTTACCCGCTGCGAGTGCGAGCAGGCGGATACGGTCCGGCAAATCCTCCGCAACCTTGAGGGTGCTGGTGCCGATGGAGCCGGTGCTGCCGAGGACGACGACGTTTTTCATTTACGATTTACGATATGCGATTTACGCGCTTTTGCTGGCGCGGGCTGTCTTGGCTGATGATAAAACTATCGCCAGGATTTCATTACCCTCCTGCATCAGTTCACGGAGCCGCGCAGGTTTGATCAGATCATTTTCGACGAGAAGCTCCATCCAGAAGAGGGATTCGTCACATTCTTCCTCAACGACGCGGAGCTTGTTGATGAAGTCCGCGTTCGACTTGGCGCGGCAGACGGCCCGATAATTAGCTCCGACCGAAGTTCCACTGCGCAGCAATTGTTTCCCGAGTGTGCGGGCAATCCAGTTGTTTGGCAGCGCGGCACAGAGCTTTACGACGCGATTGGCGTAAGCCTTCGTCCGGGCTTTCATTTCTTCGCGTGTCATAGGATTAATCTGTCAATTTTTGCTTCGCTTACTGAAAGGCGCGCAAATCGTATATCGTCAATCGTAAATTCCTCAAGGATGTGTGAGCACATGCCTCAGGTAGAGATACATGATGGGCGCATTAAACAGCAGGCTGTCCAGCAAGTCGAGGATGCCGCCAATGCCGGGAAAGAAATTGCCGGAGTCCTTCACGCCGGCCTCGCGCTTGAACAATGACTCGATCAAATCGCCAATGACGGCGGCGGAACTCAGGATGACGCCCACAATAATAGCGTGCAGCGGCGTCATGCCGGGCATTTTATCCGCAAGGAAATGGGAGAACACCAGGCTCGCGCCCGTGGCCACGACGATTGCGCCGCCGAAGCCTTCCCACGTTTTGGCGGGGCTGATGCGCGGGATCATCTTGTGTTTGCCGATGAGCGAGCCGACCGCATACGCGCCCGTGTCGCTGAACTTCGTTACCAGAATGAAGTAGAGGACGTAGAATTTTCCGTTGTCGTTGATGCCGGGGAAGAAATTGATCTTCTGGATGAAGTTCAACAACCACGGCACATACATCAGGCCGAAGAGCGTGGTCGAAATGGCGAGAATGCCGGCGGTGTTGCTCTTGGAAACAAATTGGCGCACGCACAGGCCGAGCACGAACAGGATGAGGATCGTGGTTTCAAAATCGTTGACGCGCGACGGCGTGCCGTGAATGCCGAGGTTGCCGGTTACGTGCAGAAACGTTCCGATCATCAGCGTGATCCCGGCAGCGATGCCCCAGTAGCGGAAGCAAACGAGCCCGCGCTTCTCGACCAAGCCGTAAAACTCAATCAAGCCCACACACGCCAGCACCACCATGAACAACACGAAGACGTAATCCGAGATGAGCTTGTTGCCGGAGAACATCGCTGCCAGCACCACGCCCCAAAGAATCGCCGTACTGGTGAGGCGCCGGGCGAAAACTTTCGCCTTGGAGGGTGCGGGTGGTGCGGGTGCCAGGTCGGACATCGGCGCGGAAAGTATCAGGGGAAAACCGGGTTGCCAATTTCCAATTGGCGTTGGCGCGCGCGGAAAGGCCGCGCGGCGGGCGTCAGTCGCCAAAGCTTGTCCCCACCCGCCGGGCGCTGTTCACCCATTGATGATCGGCCGGAACCAGTTTGAGTTTGCCCGCAACTTCCGCGACCGGCACAGCTCGCACGCCCTCTCCGCGGGCTGCGACCATCACGCCAAATTGCCGCCGCTGAATGAACTCGACACACGCCGTGCCTAGGCGCGTGCTTAACAACCGGTCCGCCGCTGACGGCGTGCCGCCGCGCTGGACATAACCGAGAATGGTCACGCGCGCTTCGAGGTGGGTGAGTTCCTCCAGTTGCTTGGCCAGTCGGAAGGTGTGGCCCGCATGTTTGGCGCGCAGGCGGATCAATTCTTCCTTCGCTTTCTGCTTGGCCAGCTTGGTGGTGGCGTTTTTCTTTCGGCGCGCAATGACTTCGAACTCCGCCGCCTCCGCCACCGGCAACGCCCCTTCGGCCACCGCCACGATGCTGAAATTTGTCCCGTGCTGGCTGCGCTGACGAATGGCCGCCGCGACGCGATGCACGTCGTAAGGAATTTCCGGAATCAAGATCACGTCCGCGCCACCCGCGATGCCCGCGCCCAACGCCAGCCAACCCGCGCGATGCCCCATGATCTCCGCAATGATGATGCGGTGATGACTGTGCGCCGTGCTGTGCAGACGGTCAATGGCTTCGGTCGCAATGCCGAGCGCCGTGTCGAAACCAATGCTCGTGTCCGTCAACGCGAGATCGTTGTCAATCGTCTTGGGCAGGGTGATGACGTTGAGGCCCTTTTCGATCAGCTTCAACGCGTTCTTGTGTGTGCCGCCCCCGCCGAGGCAGACAAGCGCGTCGAGTTTGTTGCGCTTGTAGGTCCGGGCAATCTCGTCTCGCATGTCATGGATGTGCCCTTTGACGACCATGCGATGCGGTTTCTCGCGTCCAGTGCCGAGGATGGTGCCGCCCACGGTGAGGATTCCCGCCAGACCTGGCTTGTCGAGTTTGATGAAGTGGTTCTCGGCCAGCCCGCGGAAGCCGTCGCGGAAACCGATGATTTGCATGCCGGCGTCGTGGGCTGCTTTGCCCACGCCGCGGATGGCCGCGTTCAAACCGGGACTGTCCCCGCCTGCTGTGAGAATGCCGATGCGTTTGGCCATAGAGGAATTTACGATGTTCGATTTACGAGCCGCCACTGACGACCGGCTCATTCGTAAATCGTAAATCGCAGTTCGTAAATGCTAAACTCCGCCAAACCGGCGGTGGCGCTTCGCATATTCCTCCAGCGCCGCGTAGAACTGCGGCTTGCGGAAATCCGGCCACAGCGTCGGCGTGATGACGAATTCGGCGTAGGAAATCTGCCAGAGCAGGAAATTGCTGACGCGCATCTCGCCGCTGGTGCGGATGAGCAAATCCGGATCGGGCATGGCGCGCGTCCAGAGATGTTGGGAAACGGTCTGCTCCGTGATGTCGGAAGGTTCAATCTGACCGCGCCGGACTTTCTCGGCGATGGCGCGGACGCCTTCCACGATTTCATTGCGCCCGCCGTAGCTCAACGCGAGCACGAGGGTGAGGCCGTTGTTCTTCGAGAGCGTCTGGATGGATTTGCGGAGCTGCTCCTGCACGTTTTCCGGCAGGCGATAGATCTGGCCGATGGCTTCAAGCCGGACGTTGTTCTTGTTCAGGTCGGGCGTCTCGGATTTGAGATAGTTGATGAGATACTTCATCAACGTGTCCACCTCGTCCTTGGGACGATTCCAATTCTCCGCCGAGAAGGCGTAGAGCGTGAGATACTTGATGCCAAGATCGCCGGCGGTGCGGATGATGACGCGCGCCGATTCCGCGCCCTGCCGATGACCCTCAATACGCGGCAGGTGACGTTGCTTGGCCCACCGTCCGTTGCCATCCATGATGATGGCGACGTGCTGGGGCAACTGGGCCTTGGCTTCGGGGGAGAGATGCGGAGTGGGACTGCTCATTCAAAGGTTCTGGAGCCGATAGAACCGGTTTGTGCCGGACCATGGCACGGTCACCTCGTGATGCAGATTGGTCAGATTCAAAATCGGTGTCATTGGGACAGCCGTCCAGTCCGGCGCGTTCAAATCGGCGGTCTCCTTTAACACAAAAGGCAGCGAGGGCACAATCCACGAAATGAGCAGGCCGCCGGCAGTGGGCGTGATGTCCAACTTGGGCGAAGGTGTGGATTGCCAAGTGTAAATGCCACCGCCATAAACTGCGGCTGCGAGCTTGTGACCATCAGCCGAAGACGCTACTGCTTGCCACTGGAGACTGGGACTCGGAGTTGCAAACCATGAGATTCCTGAATTGGTCGAGATGTGAATCGGCCCATTTGTGGCTATGGCGACAAGTCGCGAACCGTCTCTGGACGAAGCGACTGCCTGCCATGAAAGGCTTGGGTTGCTTTCCAATGTCCAGTTTGCTCCAAAATCGGGAGAGACCTGAATCTCACCACCACTTGCCACCGCAACCCATCGGCAGCCATCTGATGAGCAAGCCACACCTGTGTAGATGCTGTCTGGCGCACCAACTGCAATCCAAGTTCGACCTGAATCGCCCGACGAAAAAATCCGTTGAGTCGAGGTGGCCATGGATTTCCTGCCATCTGCCGAAGTAGCTACAGAAGTGAACCGCTCGGGGGCGTTTATTGAAAAGTAGTATTCCCAAATCCCCCAGCCACCATTCGTGGAAGTAGCGATCAATCTTGGATACTCATAGTTGCCAAAGTCAACTGCCACAACAATGCTCCCATCAGCCGAGCAGTCGATTCCGCGCCACGTGTTGGTCAAAGCCCAAGTCATGGACCAGTCAAGGCCTGAGTTAGGTGAAGTCCATATCCCACCGATGTAACCGAAATGGATCGCGGCGGCCGCCAACTTGTTTCCGTCGGCGCTGGAGGCAATTGCAGCCCAACTTTGCTCAGTAAAGGGAATAGGAAACCATGTCGCCCCGAAATTCGTCGAACAATAGATTGGTCCGCGATCAATCGTCGCCACCAATTTACGCCCATCCGCCGACATGGCGATGGAACTCCAATTCGTGATCGGTGCGCTGGTCAACGTCCAATTCTGAGCAAAGGCGGAAGGGAATCCCGTCAACAGTAAGCCCGCGACAGCCGCGGCCCGCAGCCAGTCTTTTGCACCCATGCCACCGTTGTCCTCCCAAGCCCGCCGTAAGTCAAGTGCGGGCTTTTGACAAGATTCTGGGAGGTAGCGGTTGTCGCGCTGCGACAACCAGCGCCGCGTGCAGCGGCGCAACGACCTTACGAAGGCTTGTATTCTCTCGAAAGAATTCCGGCCCTGCACGGGCCGGGGTCGTCGCAGCGCGACAACCCTACCTCAGACAAAAATCGTCTGATCACGTCCTGGACCGACGGAGGCGATGAACAACTTCGCACCGGTCAATTCAGCAATTGCTTTCAGGTAGGCGCGAGCTTTGGCCGGAAGTTGCTTCCACGATTTGCATTTGTCGGTGGGCGTGCGCCAGCCTTCGAACTCGGCGTAGATCGGTTCGCACGCGGCCAGCACTTGCACGTCGTTCGGCATGTAATCGTAGCGCTTCTTGCCGTGACGATACGCGACACAGACCTTGATCGTCTCCACCGTGTCGAGGCCGTCGAGATTGGTGACTGCGAGGTCGTCAATGCCGTTCACCATCGTGGCGTGGCGTGTGGCGACGGAGTCAAACCAACCGCAGCGGCGCGCGCGACCCGTGGTGGCGCCGAATTCGCGGCCCATGCCGTGCAGCAGGTCGGAAATCTCCTGATTCTCTGTCGGCAACGGGCCTTCACCCACGCGCGTGGTGTAAGCCTTCATCACGCCGACCACCCGATCCATGCGGTGCGGTGGCACACCTGAACCAGTGCAGGCGCCGCCCGCCGTGGTGTTGGACGACGTTACGAACGGATACGTGCCGTGGTCAATGTCGAGGAACGTACCCTGTGCGCCTTCAAACAAGATGTCCGCGCCGCTGCGCATGGCGTCGTGCAGCAGGACGACGGTGTTACTGACGAACGGCTTCAGGAACTTGCCGGCCTTGTTGTATTCGGCGAGGACTTGCTTGAAGGAAAGCGGTTTCGCGCCGAGTGATTTGAGCACGGCATTGTTCTCTTTGATGCGGAGCGAGAGCTTTGCTTCGAGTCGTGCCGGATCAATCAAGTCGCCCATCCGCAAGCCGACGCGGGCGGCTTTATCGCCGTAGGCTGGGCCGATGCCGCGCTTGGTCGTGCCAATCTTGTTCTTGCCCTTGAGCACTTCGCGTTGGGCGTCCAGTTCGCGGTGGTAGGGGAGAACGACGTGCGCGGTCTCGCTGACGACGAGATTCTTGCCGACCTTGACCTTGAGTTTGGCGAGGCCGTTGATCTCGTTAACGAGACCGACGGGATCAATCACCACGCCGTTGCCGATGACGCAGAGCTTGTTCTTGCGCAAGATGCCGGACGGGATGAGGTGCAGAACGTATTTCTTCGGGCCAACCCAGACGGTGTGGCCCGCGTTGTTGCCGCCCGCGTAACGGACGACCACCTCAGCCTGTTCGGTGAGCACGTCAATGATCTTGCCTTTGCCTTCGTCGCCCCACTGGGCGCCAACGAGAATCGTATTTGCCATAAATCAAACCTGCGTCTGCACAATAAAAATCCCCGAACGTTGTTCGGGGCAAAGCGTCTTATCTTTGCCGTGAGAGGCTAGGAATCAGCGGCAGGCATGTCAACCACGTGATTGAGGTGGGGTGGGTGGCCTGCTGCGAAAATTGCCGGTGCCGGTGCGAAGATAACAAACTTCTAATCACCACATGACAAAATCTGCTTGGGTTTGCACAAACGACAGCTTGCTGTGATGCATTGAAAAAAGTAAAAGGTTAGTATGAGTTCGTTCATTTACCCTACTATGAACTGTGTGACAAAAATCTGTCCGTTGCTGGTCCTGGCGTTCGTACTGAGTGCCTGTGGTCGCAACGACGCCAAGGTCTATGAAGTGCCCAAGGAGAATTCGCCGGCTACGGCGCAAGGTACTTTGCCAGCCGGGCATCCGGACCTGTCCATGTCCTCGGCGGCGGGCCCCCCCAACACCATTCCGGCCAAACTGACTTACACGAAACCGGAAGGCTGGACGGAAGTCACTCTCGGTCAGATGCGGGCGGCGTCGTTCAATGTGAAGAATGAAACCGGCAAACAGGCGGACATCAGTGTGATTCCCTTGCCGGGCATGGCAGGCGGCGACGACTCGAATGTCAATCGTTGGCGCGGACAAGTTGGTTTGGCCAATTTATCTGCGGAGGAACTGGCGAAGGTCGCGGAGAGCGTCGAAATCGCCGGCCAACCGGCCAAACTCTACGACCAAGCGGGCACGGGCAGTGGTTCGGGCGAGCCTACGCGCATCCTCGGCGTGATCCAACATCGCGATGACACCGCGTGGTTTTTCAAAATGACGGGCGACGATGCGCTGGTGGCGAAGGAGAAGGCGGCCTTCATTGCGTTTCTCAAATCGGTGAAGTTTGAAGCGATCGCGGCGGCGGGGAATTTGCCGGCGGGTCATCCGCCGGTTGAGAATCCGTCGCTGCCGGCGGGTCATCCTGAAGTTTCCGGCGCACCCGCAGCGGCGGTGGCGCCGGCGATCTCCAGTGCAGGCAAGCCGCATTGGAGCGTGCCCACGGGTTGGAAGGAAATTCCCGGCGGACAATTCCTCATCGCGAAGTTCACCGTTGGCGAGGGCAGCGCCACCGTGGTGAATGTCAGCATGTCCGCGGGCGACGGCGGTGGACTGCTGGCCAACGTGAATCGCTGGCGCGGGCAATTGGGGCTGTCGCCGTGGGGCGATGCCGATTTGAAGCAGGCCGGCGAAATTTCGGTCGCGGATGGCAAGGCAACATTGGTGGAGATGAGCGGCAAGGACGCGCGCAGCGGCCAGCCTGCGACGGTCGTCGGGGCGATTGTCCCGCGTGGCGGTCAGACGTGGTTCTACAAGTTGATGGGCGAAGCCAAGGTCGTGGAGAGTCAGAAAGCGGCGTTCACCCAGTTCGTCAAAGAGGTGAAATACTGACATGCTCGATCGCACCTTCAAGTTTTTGACCTCGCTGAGACTCACGGTGGTTCTCTTGACGCTGGGGCTCGTGCTGGTGTTCTGGGGCACGCTGGCGCAAGTGAACCTGGGTCTTTACAAGGCGCAGAACGAGTTCTTCCGCAGTTTTTTCATTTATTGGCAGCCGGGTGGCGGTTCCCTGCGGGTGCCGGTTTTCCCCGCCGGTTATCTCGTCGGCGGCTTGCTCATCGTCAACTTATTTGGTGCACACCTGCGCTACTACAAGCCGGGCGCGAAGAAATATGGCATCGTGATGATCCACCTCGGCATCGTGTTGCTGCTGGTCGGTCAGTTCGCGACGGACCTCCTGTCAACGGAAAGTTCCATGCACCTGCGCGTGGGCGACACGAAGAATTATTCCGAGGCGGACCGCGCCTACGAACTGGCCGTGGTGGATACGACCGACGCCCAGGCGGACCGGGTGCTTACCATTGCTGGACACCGGTTGCAGCCAGGGCGCCAGGTGCCGCTGCCGGGATTGCCGTTCGCGGTGAAAGTGAAACAGTATTTCATCAACTCCGCTTTGTCGGACAAGCCGCAAACGAATCTCGTACCGGTCGATGTGAATTCCGGCATCGGGATGGGATTGTGGTGGACACCGCTGGCGCACGAGACGGAAATGAACAAGCGCGATATCCCGTCCGGCACGGTTGAACTGGCGACGCCCCAGGGTTCACTCGGCACCTGGCTGATCTCGGGCTACCTGGCGCGCCCGCAGGAAATCAAGCACGATGGCCGCACCTACCAGATTTCGTTGCGCCCCGAGCGGTACTACAAACCGTTCAGCATTCACCTGCTGGAATTCCGGCATGACAAATATCCCGGCACGGATATTCCCAAGAACTTTTCCAGCCGCGTCCGTCTGACGCATCCGGAGAAGAAAGAAGACCGCGAGGTGCTGATTTACATGAACAGCCCACTGCGTTACGGCGGCGAGACGTATTACCAGGCCAGCTTTGACACGGATAACCAGGGCAGCATCCTGCAAGTGGTGCGCAATCCCAGCTGGCTCACGCCGTATTTTGCCTGTGTGCTGGTTTCCATCGGAATGATCTACCAATTTCTCTCCCACCTGATCGGCTTCGCCGTGAAACGAAAGGCCGCATGAAAACTCTATTGAAAGTTCTGCCGTGGTTCTTTCTTGGTTTATTTGCAACCGAGATCATCGTCGTGATGCTGCCCAAGCGGGAGAACGAAATGCACGCCGCTGAATTTGGCCGGCTGCCGGTCCTGATGAACGGGCGCATTCAGCCGTTCGACTCGGTCGCCCGCAACTCACTGCTCCAGATTCGCAGCACTGGCGATGTGCCGCTGGAAATTGTTCCTTCATGGCAATTCTGGCATCATCCCAAGAAGCTCAAGTCCACGGACTGGTTGCTCGAAGTTTTTTTCAAACCGCAGGTGGCGGACACCCGGCCGATTTTCCTCATCCACCATCCCGAGATCGTCAGCGAACTCAAACTGGAGGAGAAGGGGATCGAGAAATCCGGATTGCGCTATTACACGTATGAGGAGATTGAACCGGTCATCGGCGAAATCGGCGCGCAAGCCACCAAGGCAGGTGAAATCGAAGACGCTCAACGGACGACGTATCAGAAGCAGATGCTAAAGCTCGCGAACGCGGTCTTCCTCTACCGTAAGCTCAAGAACACCATCCAGCCCGAGGACACGCACAATTTTGCCGAACTGATCGAGCAATACAAAGCGGCGCTCCCGGCAGGGCTGGCGGCCTTCCGCGCTCAGCAATCGGGTGGCACGGTGGACGACGAGGCCCTGCGGAAGTTCTCCAGCATCGCCCAGCGATTCGACATGATGTCCGGCCTCGCCGTGCCCCTCACGGTGCCACCGCTCGACCCGCAAGCCGACCGGACGGCCTGGGTCAATGTCGGCACGAGTCTCATCGGCGCCATACGCACCGGCGAAATTCATCCTGCCGTCGGGTTCTTCGGCCAGATGGCCACCGCCTATGCCCATGATAAAGCTGCGGAATTCAACAGCGCCGTGGCCGGCTACAAATCCTGGCTCACGCCAAAATTTTCCAAGGAAATCGGGAAGGGCGGTGCGGAGTTTTACTTCAATCAGGTGAAGGCGTTTCTGCACGCAACGATTATCTATATTTTTGCGCTCGTTCTCGCATGTGGGGCGTTGCTGACCTACGGCGTGTCGCCCAATCTTTCTGAATCGCTCCGGCGCTCGGCGTTCTATCTTATCGGACTGGCCTTTGTCGTTCACACGTTCGGGCTCATCTACCGGATGGTCCTGGAGGGACGGCCACCGGTGACGAACCTGTATTCGTCCGCGATTTTCATTGGCTGGGGTGCGTGCGTGCTGGGGCTGGTCTTGGAACGCGTTTACAAAGTCGGGCTCGGCTCGGCCGTCGCTGGGTTGGCCGGTTTCATCACCCTGCTCATCGCCCACAATCTGGCGCTGGGCGGCGACACGATGGAGATGATGCGAGCGGTGCTAGATACAAACTTCTGGCTGGCAACTCATGTTGTGGTGGTCACGCTTGGTTACGCTTCCACGTTTGTGGCCGGCACGTTGGCCATGGCTTACGTCATTCTTGGGATTTTTACGCCGTTGCTGGTCGCCAAGGTCGGCAATGCAGGAGCAACGGTGGATTTAGGCAAGGCACTCACCAAAATGGTCTATGCCATCGTCTGTTTTGCCACGCTGTTCAGCTTCGCCGGCACCGTGCTGGGCGGCATCTGGGCGGATCAATCCTGGGGCCGCTTCTGGGGCTGGGATCCCAAGGAGAACGGCGCGCTGCTGATCGTCATTTGGAATGTCATCATTCTCCATGCGCGTTGGGGCGGGTTGGTGAAGGAACGCGGCCTGATGAACCTCGCCATCTTTGGCAACGTTGTCACCGCCTGGTCCTGGTTTGGTGTGAACATGCTTGGCATCGGCCTGCACAGCTACGGGTTCATGGACTCCGCCTTCCGCTGGCTGATGCTGTTCGACTTCTCTCAGGTGGTGCTCATCATTCTAGGCTGTCTGCCCTTGGCCATGTGGAGGAGCTTCCAATCGGCTGATCACACCTCACCGCCCAGCCTGCCGAAGCCACGGGACGGCAAATCTTCTCCCGCGCCTGCCGGGGCGTGACCGAGCCGAAGCAACTTGGAGTCGTCTTAGAAATCCGTGTTCGCGTCCGCCAGGTTCAGCGCCTTGATCCAGGCGTTGCGATAGCGTACATCGTGGCCCTCGGCTTGGAGTTTCAGTCCTTGCGGCGTGTCGGTGATGCCTTTGCCACCGTCATTCCCGCCGTCCACACCGGAGTTCGGTCCACCCCAAACCTGCTGAATGGAAACGTTGGTGTGAACCTTCGTGCCGTTAAAGTACATCGAAACCATCGCTTTCTCGGTCAGCTTGCCATCCTTGAACCGCGCCGCGCGGAAGACGATGTCGTAGGCGTTCCATTTGCCGATGCCGGCAAACTTGTCGTAAGGAGAGTCGGTCTCGTTGATGACGGCGCCCATGCCGTGCTTGGTCTTGTCGCCTTCGCAAATCTGAATCTCGTAACGGTTTTGCAAATACACGCCGCTGTTGCCGCGCGGAGCCGTGACAAGAAACTCGATGTGCAAACGGAAATCACGATAGGGTTTCTTCGTGACGATGTCCGCCGCACCATATTTGCCGCCCGCTGCGGCCGGATCATCCGTTTGAACGACGGTGCCATTGTCCACGGGATCGTCCACGATCTTCCATTTGATGGGCAGCGATGAACCGAAGCGTGGTCCTTCCCAGTAAGTCCATTTATCGTCGAGCATCTGGCGCGAGCCATCGAGGATGACTTCCGCGCCGGCAATCGGTTTCGCGCCAACCCCGAGATTCTGATCGGCGGCAACGACGGTTGCGGTTAGGACGAATGAGGTGAGAACGGCGAGCGAGGTGCGAACAAGATTATTCATGGCCAAGTGGTCCATGACTACCTGTCCGTGCGACTTTGCTCAACTGTAATTTGCACCTATGGCACGATGTCAAGCTGTTGAGCCGGCCTGCGCAGCCTCCGGAGTTGGCTTAAAAGCAACCGAGGCAGACCCAGCGTCGCGTGCTTAAATGGTTTTTCCCGAAAGCACGCAAGCTTGCCCGCACTTTTGGTGCGGGGCCGCAGTCTCAGCCTGTGTCCTTTCGCGGGTGCGTTAAATCGTGACGGAATGGTTGCCGGTCAGATTTGGAAGTTTGTGTCAAGGTTTGCCACCGGCTTGCTGCCTTTGCGCGCCAGGGTGTGGCTCACCATGGTCAGCAGATGGTTCGGATCCATCCGTTTGTGGAAGAAGGCCGTGGCGCCGGCGCCAATGGCGAGCCGGGTGTATTTCGTGGGATCGCCCGCTGTGACCATCACCACCGGGATGTTCTTGAGATCCTCGAACCGTTTCATCCAAGTGATCAGGCGCATGCCGTCCCACGGCACGCCGGTCACGTCTTGGGGCAGGTTCACGTCGAGTACGACGATGTTCGGCTTTTTGCGCCGGGCCGCCTGGATGGCTTCGCCGCCGTCAACGGCGGTAATGACGTCGTAGCCGTCCGCTTGGAGTCGGGCCGAGGTGAGCTTGAGAAAGAGCGGATCGTCATCCACTACGAGGACGGTTTTGTCCTTGCGTTTGGTGGGTGTGGCGGGTTCGGCCGCCGGCATGACCATGGACTTGGTATCGGTGGTCGCAGGCTTAGCGTCGATCGGGGGCAGGCGGAAGAGGTTGCGCACCCAACGGAGGGTGTCCGACTTGGTCTTGGCGGGGGCTTCGTTCATAATCTTCTCCTCGGTTCTTGCGTTCATCAATCTTGGTATTAGATACGACCCGGAAGGCGTTGTATCAAATCCGGTCAACTTCGGGACGCGTCCCGGGTGGGGGTGCTTAATTTCGTCCCGGGAGTTCCCCGGTGGAAGCGGGAAACGATCACGGAACCAGCACGCGCAGAGCCCGCGGCTGCACAGTGAACTTCGCGGGCAGGGGGCCGGCGAGTTCGCCATCTACTTCGGCGCAGACGGAGGAATTACCTATGAGGGTGAACGATTTTGTGCGGAGGCGCGTGACCGCCGTCTCCGGAAGCGAGCCGGTGAGAAGTAACTTGATGCCGCAGCGGAACAACCGGGGCCAGCTGACCCGTGGGAAGACGCAAATATCCAGCAAGCCGTCCGCGAGGTCCGCTTGCGGAAAAACGCGAAAGTTGCCGCCATACAAGCGGCCATTGCCAATCAAGACGAGCTGGCCCGTGAGACTTCGGATGCCGTCGGAAACGGTGAGAGCAGGATGGCGCTCGCACAATGCCCGCAGCCCAGCCATGACATAGGCGAAGGGCCCGATTTTTTTCTTGAGTGACCAGCTCACGAGTTGAATGGCGCGTGAGTCCAAACCCGCTCCCGCAAGTTGGGCGAAATAGAGGGGCTGGCGATTCCCGGCTTCGCCGGTTTCGAGGCGAGGGAGGTCCATGGTTTTTTCGTTGCCACGCCGAAGGACGGGCCACGCGGCTTCGGGGCGGGTGGGAATGCCCAGTTCGCGAGCGAAGACATTCACGGTGCCGAGCGGCAGCACGCCGAGCCGGGCGCGGATGAAGCCATCGGCCACGTCGCCGATGCCGTTCAGGACTTCGTTGAGGGTGCCGTCGCCACCGGCCGCGATCACCGTGTCGAATCCTTCCTGAACCGCAGCGGCGGCCAGGCGACGGGCATCACCAGGCGCGGAGGTCAGCTTGAGTTCACACTCGGTGGCAATGGTGGCGAGACAACGACGGAAACGTTCCGCCTTCTGGCCTTTGGCGGCTGGATTGAAAATGACGCACGCTCGCACGCGGCGTTATTTTTGAGGCGAACCGAGGCAAGTCGAGAACAAAACCCATGACGGCCAAAGCCACCAAAGTCACAACTCCTGCCACGAGGTGACCACGAACCCGCGCCGGGGGCTGTCGGTGTGGGCGAGACTTTCATCGAAATGGAATTTGAAAGGCCGGCTGAGGATCAGGTTGTTTACGATCAGTGAGCCGGAGTAGTTGAACAGAGAACTGTCGTTGGGCGCGCAGAAGGTCGCGTTGGGCGCGTAAAGCGAAGCCACCAGCGAAGGCGTGGTTTGCGTGAGGGTGACATTAGTGTTTCCGGACAGGCCGTAATACTGAAAATTTCGCGGAGTCCCGTGGTTGTTGACATAATCAAGCGACGTCCGCTTGCCGGCGACGTAGATGCGCAGGGTGCCGGTCTGGGCAATCTCCAGTTCGGCATCGGTGGACATGCTGAAATCGCCGGTGACATAAAGGGTGGCCGTGCGACTCGGGGCGACATAGATCTTGTCACTGCCGGCAAGGTGAAAATTTCCTTCGACAACATAATTTCCGGAGAGCGTGTAAGTACTGGCAACCCGGGTGGGCAGCGTGAGTCCATTTGAAAACGGTGGCAATACATCCAGGAGTTCCGATCGTGTCCTCGCGGGGGCGTTGGTGACCGTTCCAGTCTTGGCCTTGGCCGGCGAGTACCGTCCCAGGTCGCTATAGGTGGGATCGGAAGAGTCGTAGCTGTCTTGTGTAAAATTGTAGCCGGCAGGATTCGTGATCCGCTCCACACTCAAGCCAGTCGAGTAGAGTGGCGCGTTGGTGGTGGTCACGCAGACGACCCTCGACAGTGTCACGGCCCCGAAGGGGATCGTCGTATAACCGGTGGAGTAAATCGTGGGCGGATTGTCTGGTGTATAAACCACCGCGTAACGGCCACCGAGCAGGGTGCGTTCGGGTGGGTCAGGCTGAAAGAAGCCGTCGGACAGCTCCCAGCCATTGCCGCCGGTGACATCGGAGGCGAACGCGCCGGGATTGAGTTGCGCCAGCGCCTCTTCCACCCCGGCTTCGGCGAGGACGAGCGCCTGATTCCAAGCCTGCGAACGCGCGGTCGCAGCGTGCTCCGAACGCACCAGCATCAGGTAACTAGCCAGGGTGAAGCCCAGGAGCAGCGTGACCAGCATCGTTACGATCAAGGCGCTGCCCTGGTTTGGCGACCGGGTTGAAGCGTGGGCGGTTTTCATGGCTGGGCAGCGTTGCGCAGGACGACCCGGAGTGTTTGTGTGCTCTCCGTTTTAATCTTGCTGCCGGCGACCGGGCGCGAGCATTTCCAGGACAGGTTCACGACGCGGGCTTGGTTGAGGTCGAGCATGCCCGAAGTATTCGTCGCGGGAAGTAGCAATTGGGTTGTGGCGGCCAAGGGGAGGTTCTGAAAAAACTTTGCCTCCCATGAATCGCAATCCGTCAGGCAGGTGACCTGGGGTTGATCGGTTTTCTCACAAGTTAACGTGCGTGTATCCGCGCTCCAGAGGTATTGCGCCGAGAAACCTTGGACAGTATTGGTCAATACGAGCGTCTTGCTGTCGGCGTCAGTCTCATAGCTCAGAACCCGGGTCGCCTGCCGCAGGTCGCGCGTGATTTGATCGGCGGCCAAACGGTTCTTGTCATCCAAAGCGGCGCAGTTGCCCATCACCAGGAAGCTGCGGAGTCCATATGCCGACAACAGCCCGATGACAACCAGCACAATCGCCCCCACCGCCAGGGTTACAATCATCTCGATCAACGACAGCGCGCGCTCGCCCTGCCGGCCGTTCGGTGACCGAGAGTCTGCGGAGTGAACGGGACGGGACAATCTCATGGGGCCGCGACGTAGCTTTGCATGCCGTAACGCGAGATGCAGGTTTGCACCTGCCGCCGGTTCACGATTGGCTTGTTGCCGGTCAGATTGGTCCAAGTAACTGTGATGGTGATCAACCGACCGCGATCCTGGTAGGCCGCCGGCCAATCGGCCGGGGTCGAGGTTTCAATCGTGCCCTGGAAAACGGCCCCGTCGGGACTCACCAAAGAATCGTCCGGATTGAACGGCTCAACGAATGTCGCAGGCAGAAAATGGTCGGCATCGAGCACCTGGTTCCAGTTGAGCAATCGAAGCCGTTCCGTTTGTTGGTTCAGGATTTCCGTGGCCCGGATATTTTCCCGCGCCGCCCGCAAGATGGCGAAGCCCGAGGAAAAGCCGGCGTACAGGGAAATGAACATCACCCCGACCAGGCTGACCGCGATGACGGCCTCCGGCAGGCTGTGGCCCGCCGCCGCGCGCTGGCGCGTCTGCATTCGATTTAACACTCGCATGGATAGTGCAGGAGGTTTGGTCCTATCACTCTACTGAATTCGACACATCTTCCCTATCACAACTGCCCCAATTGTCAAAAGCCAACCGAGGCGGGAATGATGGCGGGTGGTCGTGATACGGAGGTTTGAAGCCCAGCCTTGATCAGGAGATCCAACGTGCAATGAGAAACGCCGCGCCGGCGGCGAGCCTACCGATCACGGCCGCTTGCAGTCCGCTGCGAATCACGGGCGTGCCGGTGAACCAGCCCTTGATGCCGCCAAAAAGTCCCAGTGCCACTAGTGTTACGCCGGCCGACACCCATAAGGCTCGGGGCGCTTCCGGGAAGATCAGATAGGCGCTCAGCGGAATGACGCCGCCCACGATGTAAGCCCGCATCGAAGCTGCGGAGTCCCCTGGCTTCATTTGGCGTTCACTCATCCGCCGGGGCGGACCAGACATCGCTCCAACTCGAACCGGATTCCACCTGGTCAGTCCAACTGACATCTGAGCGCGTCGAACGTTCGGCTTTCAGCGTGGCTTCCTCGGATTGCAGGTTCTGCCGGAGGTTCTGATAGGTGGCGTATTCCGCCGCCTTGCCGACATAAAGCATGTTCTTGCCGTGCAGCGGATAAACGTAGAAGAGCTGCCCGCCCGCGGTTTTCACAGAGGAGATCCGATCCGCCTTGATTGTCTTGAGGTGTTGCTGTTTCTCGAAGGTGGTAGCCAGCATGGCTTTGAACCCCGCCCGCTTGAGCAGGTCGATGGTGGTCGTTTCGCGGGAGGTGGCGCAGCCGGCCACCACTAGCATGAGGGTCGCCGCAAGCAAAGACATCAGCCGGGTAAGTTTGGTTTTCATGGAAGTCGGATTTTTAAGTGATGGAAACGGGCAACTGCTTTGATCCGGGTCGTTTCATTCAGATTCTTATTTCGTGACGATGAGCACCACCGTGTCCGTGATGCGGACCGAGACGTCGTCGCCCGGGGTTACGTCCGCCAGGTTCACGGCTTCGCTCACGCGCACCTTCCGGGTTTGGCCATCCTCGAGCCGGAGGATGACGGCGTCATTCCAGGCATCAATGGCGACGACCTTCGCGGTGAATGCCACCAGTTCCACCGCTTCGGCGAGTGCTTGCACTCCGTCTGGAACCCGAACGCGGACCCGCGCGGTATCGGCTGCGGAAGGGGCGGGCAAAGCCGTTTTCCCCATCGCCAACGCCAGCTCTTCCGCCACGCCAATGCTGACCGTGTCGCCCACCTTGACACCGGTGAATGCCACCACTCCGGGCCGGGCGCGGCAATGCGCGAGCCGCCCGTCCGCACGTTTGAGCACGATTTGACGGTTGGCGGCATCAATGGAAACCACAGTCGCGGTGGCCGTGGTCGAGTTCACGACTACTTCACCGCCGAAACCAGCGCTGCCTTCCACCGGCGCACTGCCCACCCTGGGTGGCGGCGTCGGGTGATGCGAAGAGCAGGAAGTGAATATCAGCAGGGCAAACGACAACAACGCGGCGGTCGTCCGGTTCAGAGTTTTCGATTTCATCAGTTTCGGGTTTGGTTTCGGTTACTTCGAAAGCGCAGTTGGTTTGGGGTCGCCGGCAGAAACCGACGGCGAGATCGAGGGTGGCAATTCGTTGAGTTGTTTGCGCAGAATGCGCCGCACTTCCTCGATCGTGGCGGGGTTATCCAAACAGGTATGGTAGCTGCGGACGATCAACTCCGACTCTGCGTAGTCCACGTGCGCGCTGGTGTATTTCACCACCCCGTCCGAACCCTTGGGAGGCTGGTCGTTACCGTCAATGGCCACAATCGAATTCACTTTAACCTGCGGCACCACCGGGAGGTCGGCGATGGCCAGCAGACCCGGATTTTTAGGGGACATGCCATCGAGACTGGTCGGCATCCGGCCCTGGAGAAACTTCCCGGCATCCGAACCGGCCATGACCTGGAACATATCCTTGCTGCGGGCGACCAGGTTGCCGGGGAGCGAAACGAGTCGCGCGGCGAGCCGGCGGGCGAACCCGCTCGACAGATAACTGCCACGGTGCGGGGTGGCGATGAAGACGACGCGTGACACGAACGGCAAGGGCGTCAGGTACAAGGCCTGGTGTAATTTTTCCCGGTCGGCCTGGGAAATTTTGAGATCCTCCAGGCGGTTGGTGCTGAAGACGCGCCAGAGCCGGTCGCCCGCATCAACGGCGACGCACTTCGTGAGCAGGCCGCCCTGGCTGTGGCCAATGATCACCATCTGGCGCAGCAACGCGTTGGTGCCTTGAGGATCGAGTTGTTGCACCTTGTCCATCAACGCCGCGCGAAAATCGCCGATGGACTGCACCAACGGATTGCCGCTGCCGTAAATGAAGGTCCAGAACTGGTAGCGCTTTCGTATTTCCGGGTCCGCTATCAGCGTGTTGATCATTTCCGCCCAGGTGACGGGGCTCGAGAACGTGCCGTGAACGAAAACCACCGGGATGCGCTCAGGCTCGAAGGGCTGATTCAGGACCAACTGACTGGGAATGCGCTCGGCGGGCGCCAGGAAACCCAGCTTGCCCAGACTCCAGATATGCGATTGGCTCAGCGCGTAGGCGCGAAAGGTCGTGATGTCCATCTCCAGCGGGACTTGGACCCCTCCAATGACGGCGGTCGTTGAGTCAAAAATCGGGTGATACAGTTCAAGGGCACAGAAATGTTTGCCATCCGCCAGTTCGCCCAGTGACGTAGGGCCGCGCAGCAGCGCCGTGGCGGGCGTGGTCTGACGGAGTCCGAACTGGGAGTTCAGCGGCCGGACGCAGATCAGCGGTGTGCCGATACCCGCCTCCCGGTTGCGCATGCTCAAACCCCGCACGCGGAACTGGTCCGCCAGGAGAATCTGCTCGAACTCGCCCAGACGCGACGCAAAAGTTTCGTTGTTGATTTGCAGCTGGATTTCACCCACGGGCAAGGCGCGTCGGGCACTTTCCAGTTGCACAATTCCGTTGGTGTTTTTGTCCTGCACCAGGCCCAGGCCCAAGCCGTAATTGTAAAGGTCACAGGCTTCGCGAAACCGGCGGTCAAACGCTGTGGGGCCCGGCTGACTGCTTTCTCCGAATAGAAACAGCCAGGCATAAACCGCCGAGCCTAGATAAAAGTCGCGCGGGTCGCGAGGATCCCAAGGCTTGACGCTGCGGCGAATTTGGTCGCCGGCCACGTAACTCAGTTCCGACAGGGCGAACAGGAGATCGCGCTCGCCCGTGGCCACTGCCTTCTGGTGAAGCTGGCGCACCGCCTCGTCGGGGTGCTCGGCCGCCAGGCGGTCTAGGTCATAACGGTGCAGGATGGCGACTGTGTGCGCGCTGGGTTTGCCGGAGCGAAGTGCGTTGGCCACCACCTGGTCGTAGGCCTGTCGCGTCGTGACCCGGTCGGCGCCGATCGGCGCGGTGCAACCGGCGAGCAGGAAGGTTAGCCAAACGGCGGCGGCTGGCAGCGCCAAGTGCGAACTGACCCGGATGATCAACGTGCCCAAGGTCCGCGAGGTGAAACAGCCGTTTTTTTCGCCCAACGGACTTTTGCCAGCGGGATATTTCATATAACAGCGGGTTGCCGACTGCTGTGTGTCAGGACGGTGGGAGAAAATCAAGGTTCATTCTCAGGGTCGCGGGATTTGGATTTGACCCGGCAAGGAGCGCGGGAATATGTTCGCCGCCATGAATGCGAGCAAGCTGGCGGGATTGGGCCAACGCTATTTCGTGGTGTTCTGCGGCTGTCTCATCGGGTTGACCCTGTGCGGATGCGCTTCCTACTTTCGTACCCGCGGACTTTCGCCGGACGAGCTGAATCAGAAGAACGAAGAGCAACAC
The DNA here is from genome assembly GCA_044225555.1 of Limisphaerales bacterium. Lineage (GTDB taxonomy): Bacteria > Verrucomicrobiota > Verrucomicrobiia > Limisphaerales > JADLHS01 > JADLHS01. The sequence continues at coordinate 363,892 of JBGAIM010000006.1, forward strand.
CAATTGGAACAGCAGCGCCTTTTTGAACCCGACCCCAATTTCAACCGCTGATGAAATCCCAGTGCTGTCAGTGTGCGGGTGCGTGGTGAGATTGAAGAACGGGTGTTCCGGGATGCATCGCGCAAGTCTTTCCACAAGCCGGTCTTTGGAAATGAGGCCCGCAGTAAACAAGCTGGGTGCGAAAAGTCGCGACGGGTCTTGAACCCGGTCGCCGTTGGGGTGGGCTGGGGAAAATGCTAAGACCACTGGGGCGGTTGCATTTTGCTGGTTCTTGAAGTGGTGGGTTGGGTGGGACTCGAACCCACGACCAATGCCTTAAAAGGGCACTGCTCTACCAACTGAGCTACCAACCCACGGAAAACCAGCGCCATGTTTTACTCCTGTCGGGAAAAACCGAAGTCGGAAATATGTCCGCCAACCGAAGCGCGGGGCGAAAACTAGTGGACCCGACCGCTCTGTGCAAGGGTTTTCAGGTTACAGCAGGCAGGGAAGTCGGTGCCCGTGGTCCTCAGCCCAGAAGGTCAAGTGCTTTATCGCCAATCCGGCAGCATTGATCCGCTGGTTACCCGCGATTCTCAGTGGCGTTGAACGGACGCAAGCATTGTGAACTGGTTCGCGCCACTGCCTATTCGTCGTCCTCATCAAATTCCAGGCGATACTCAATCCCGCTGGTGGGACACAGCAGGTATTCGGCATACGTCAGGTAAGCCCTTGCATCTGCGCGCCATTGATCGCTTCTCACATACCAAACCACCAGGGAACCCACCTCCTTCGCGCCCGCTGATATCTTCGAGAACGCATTGCTCCCAGCCATTGCCGTGAAAGCGATGATAAACAACAGGCTCAAACAGCCGAACCACAGTCGCCGGATGTTGGTGCGAGGCTCAGCTTTGGTTTTGTGAATTGTTCGCATAAAATAATTCTCCCGGCCCTTTTCCAATGCCGCCCGACTTACAGATTCATACCCGCAGGGCCGTATTGATGTTTCAAAAAGTTCGCTCGGCTTTCGGATACCCGTCGCCGGTGGAGCATTCCGAAATAACGCTCACGGGTGTAACGTTCGCCGCGATGATTTGGTTCGCGGAATTCTTCAGATGGTGACGGTGATTGGGATTGAGGAGGACTTGCAGTGAAGGAGCCGGGTTCTTAGCTTCAGTGCATGCCGCTCAAGTTTCGGTTCAGTCGCTGGTGGATTGCTGTTTTGCTGGCAGGGATATTTTTGCTGGCGTGGAAGTTCTTATCGGTCGGGCCGCAAGAACCCGTTTATCAAGGTCGCCGGCTCGGGAGTTGGTTGCGCGGTCATCCCAGGGAATATTATCCCGCCGTGCTGGCATTGGGAACGAATGCGCTGCCGTATTTGCTTACGGAATTGCAGGCCACGGATTCGCGGGCGAGCCAGTGGGGAGAGAGGGTGTTGGCCAATGTAAGCATGGGGCCGCTCTGGCGCACGGCACGAGATCGGCGTTATCACGCCGGAATTGGTTTACAGATTCTGGACACCAACGCGGTCCCGGCGTTGCTGGGAATGATCTTCTCCAAGCCGATGCAAATTACGGAAGGCGACCCAAGTTGTTCGGGAGCGATGGCGTTGACGTTCATGGGATCCGACGCGGTCCAAAAGCAGATTGGAGACCGGCTTGCGCTGGCGTTGGGCAGCCCAGATACGGTGGAATGTCGGAACGGGTGTCTAGCGCTCTCCTTTTGGCCGGTTCGCCGCGATGACATCGTGGTATCCCTCGTGTCATTGAGTCGGGACACCAATCCAACCATCCGGGCGGCGGCATTGCGGGCGATCATGACGTCCGCTTGGAGAGAAGATTTATTTTTGCCGGCCGTGGTTGCGGTATTGGAAGATGAGCAGGCGGCGGCGCGGCGGCTGGCGGTTGCGATCCTGAGTAATCAAGGGTCCAACGTGGTTGTGGCCTTGCCGGCTTTGCGCGCGGCTTACTCCAATGAAGTGACTCGGCCCAACCTGCGTGGCGATCTCGGAGAAGGCGTTTGGGGAACTCACTCGTGGTCAGCGCAGGAAATTCGTGGGGCAATCCGAGATGCCATCAAGGCAATTGATCCCAGCGTACCGCTGCCAGTTGATCCACCATAGCCTTGGCTGCTGCGACTGGTCATCAAGCCGACTGCTCTTTCAGAACATTTTCGCCGTTTTGGCCGTGCGATTCCATTTGGCGCAGGACCATATCGTGGTAAGCCCCACGGGCCTTCATCAATTCTTCGTGAGTGCCGCGCTCGATGACACGACCATTCTCCATCAGCAAGATCAGGTCGGCGCGACGGATGGTGGAGAGGCGATGGGCAATAACAAAGGTGGTGCGTCCGGCGAGCAAATCGGCCATCGAGGCCTGGATGAGTTGTTCGCTTTCCGTGTCGAGGTTGCTGGTGGCTTCGTCGAGAATCAGAATTTGCGGTGAGGCGAGCACGGCGCGGGCGATGGCGAGTCTTTGTTGCTGGCCGCCGGAGAGTTTGACGCCGCGTTCGCCGACGAACGTTTCGTATTGATTGGGAAGTTTGACGATGAATTCGTGCGCATTGGCGCGACGCGCAGCGTCTTCGACCTCCGCTTGCGAGGCGTCGCGCCGGCCGTAGGCGATATTGTCGCGCACGGAACCATCGAACAGGAACACGTCCTGTTGCACGATGGCGAGGAGGTCGCGATAGGTTTGCAGCTTAAAATCGCGGATGTCCGAGCCGTTGAGCAAAATGCGTCCTTGGGTTGGATCGTGGAAGCGGGCAACTAGATCGGTGACGGTTGTTTTGCCTGCGCCGCTGCGACCCACGAGCGCGACGACTGAGCCGCCGGGAACAGTGACATTGAAGTCGTGCACCACGGGCTGGCCTTCACGGTATTCGAACTGGACGTCGTCAAACTTGATTTCACGGACCGGTAGCGGAGCGTCGGTGGCGTCGGGCTTGTCTGGTTTGTCGTCGGTCATGGCGAGCACTTCGAACACGCGTTCCGTGGCGGCGAGCGAGCGTTGTAGTTCGGAGAAGGTGTTGACGATGTTCCAGACCGGGTTGGGCAGGAGAAAGGTGTACCACTGGAACGCCATGATGTCACCAATCGAGGCCCGGCCCAGGACGTTCAAGTAGCCGCCGTACCAGACGATCACGACGTTGACGGCGCCGAGCAGCAGTCCCCAAGAGGTCCAGAGGATCATTTCGCGGCGATGGGCGAACATCTCCTTGCGCAACACAGTGTGGCGGCCAAGCAGGTAGTCGAACAACTCGCGTGTCTCACGACCAAAGGCGCGCACGACGCGGATTCCTGAGAAGGTTTCTCCCACGCGTCCGTCAATCCGCTCGACGTCCTTGCGCATCGTTCGATAGATGGGCCGGATGCGTTTGGAAAAGGTGAAGCTCATCAGCATAACGCCGGGGATGATCGCCAGGGCGGTCAGTGCCAGGCGCCAGTTCAAGGTCAACAGTAGTGCTACGGCGATGATCAGGCGGATGACCGAAATGGCGGGAGACATAATGGCCATTTGCAATAGGCCGGTGGTGGTGTCCACGTCGCCGGTGAGGCGCGACAGAATGCCGCCGGTTTTCATGTCCCATATTTTCGACAACGGCAAATGCAACAGCCGATCGAACAGAGAGCGCCGGAGTGAGAGCATGACGCGGACATTCACGAGGCGCTGGCGATAGTCCTTGAGTACGTTAACCAACCGGGAGAGGACGACCAAACCGACAAAGAGTGCACCGGCAACATGGAGTTGGCTCAAGCGCGATGCGGTGTCCAGCTTGGTGTTCAGCAGGACATGATCAACAATGAACCGCATGAACAGCGGCTCAACCATTTCCAATCCGGCGGCCACCAACGCGAAAGCGAACAACGCGCCAACGGCGTAACGATGCGGTTTGAGCCAGCGCAGATACTCACGCAAGTACTCGCGACGTTTGGCTTTGCGTTCGCGCTTGGATTCGGGCGTTGCATTTTTCTCGCCGGCTTTGGTTGAGTCGCCGCGGTGCTTCTGATTCTCGTCGGCATCCTCCGAGTCATCCAGTCGCTGTTGCTGGTAGTCCTTGACGAAGCCTTGATAGCGGCGACGCGAAGAATGAGCATGTTCCTTGCGAGATTCAACTGGCTCATTCATGACATCGATCAAACTTCATGCTGCGAAGATAGGGATTATAATTCCCGCCTGCAACCGTGACGGCGACCGCAAAGAAGTTTCAAAGATTTTTGTCCGCTTTTAGAGGCCGGCGGGTCTTTAATAGTGTTGAACAGATGAACGACACCCAACAGCTGCTCGCTGATTACGTCGCGACCGGTTCGGAAACCGCGTTTCGCGAACTGGTGTCGCGCTATGTGAACCTGGTTTATTCGGCCGCCGTGCGTCAGGTGGCTGGCGACACCCATCTGGCGGAGGATGTCACGCAAACGGTGTTTGCGGACCTGGCGCGTCTGGCGCGTTCGCTGTCGCGGGATGTGATGCTGGGGGGCTGGTTGCATCGGCACACGTGTTTTGTGGCCGGCAAAACCATGCGGAGCGAGCGCCGTCGCCTGGCGCGTGAAAGGCAGGCTGTTGAAATGAACTCCATGGAAGATCACTCGGCGGCAAGCCTCGCGTCGGTCGCACCGATTCTGGACGACGCAATCAATCAACTCGGCTCGGAAGATCGCGCGGCCATCATGCTTCGATTTTTCGAGCAAAACGATTTTGCCTCGGTGGGCGCGGCGTTGGGCAGCAATGAGGAAGCGGCGCGCAAACGTGTGAATCGCGCCCTGGACAAACTGGAAGTTTTGTTGAAGCGACGCGGTGTGGCATTGTCCGCGACGGCGCTGGCCGCTGCGTTGAGCGCGCAAGCAGTCACGGCGGCGCCGGTCGGAATGGCCGTGACGATTTCCGCCGTGGCTTTGTCTGGTACTGCGGGCAGCAGTGCCACCACTTTAACCATCCTGAAAATTATGAGCATGACCAAATTGAAAATCGGAATCATCGGAGCGGTCGTCGTAGCGGGGGTTTCCATTCCGTGGGTGATGGAACATCGGACGCAGAGCAAACTGAACGATATCAAGGCGACGTTGGCTCAACAGACCGAGCAGAACGCGCATTTGGTGGCCGAGAATCAGCGTCTCTCCAACCTGGTGGCAAAAGCCAGCACTCCGGAGCCGGCGGTCGCCACGTCTCCGTCATCGGATACTCTGAAGTTGCGCGGTGAGGTGGGGCGATTGCGACGGGAAAATTCGGAGATCGCGGCCTCGAAGACCAATGGCCCCAGCCCACTCAGTGGCATGACGGACAATCCCGAAATGTATCAGTTGATCCGCAAGCAGCAGCGGGCCGGAATGAGCATGGTTTACAAGGATTTTACCAACCGGATCAATCTGTCTCCTGAGCAGTCTGAAAAGATATTTGACCTGATGGCGGACAATGTGATGGAGAACATTGATCGCATCACGGAGGTTCTCAAGGAGGGAAAGACTGGAGACGCGCTTAACCAGGTGTTTACGGCGCAGGAGGCGGCATTTTTGGAGAAGCTCCAAACGGTGCTCACGCCGGAGGAGCTTGCGAAATACAAGGATTATACCCAGAACATTGCCAGCTATCTGACGGCGGAACAGTTCAAAGGCATGATGACCGGCGACAAGGCGGCCAAGGATGAAAAGGGGAAACAGATTTATCAACTGATGCAGGAGGAGACGGCGGCGGTTCTGGCGAGCCTGGGGTTGCCGCCGGATTTTCAGACCACGCCGACGTTGAACTTTCGCAACATCGCCTCGGAGGCGGAGGCCGAGAAGAACTTGAAATTGCTGGATGACATTTATGGTCGCGTCCTGGCCCGGTTGGGGCCGGTGTTGAGTGAGCCGGAGATCGAGAAGTTCAAGGAATTCCGATCGATTGCCATCAACGGCAATCGCATGAATCTGTCGCTCAATCGCAAGATGATGGGGCCGGGCTCAAAGTGAGTGGGACTGGAATCATTGCTCGAAATTGTAAGCGTGAGAGTCTGGCGTTGGAGTTGTCTCCTGAATAGTCTCTGGCATCAACGCTAACTCGATTGTGAATGGAAACCTGAATTCAGCACCGCCGCTTGACTTGCGCGGGGTCAGCAAGCTCTTTGGTGATTTCCGCGCCGTGGATGATGTGAGCTTCAGTCTGCCAGCGGGGTCCATCTACGGCTTTCTCGGTCCCAATGGCGCGGGCAAGACGACGACCATTCGGATGATTCTCGAAATCATCAAGCCCACCAGTGGCAGCATCACGGTGCTGGGCGAAACCTCGGCGCTCAAAGTCCGTCAGCGTATCGGCTATTTGCCAGAGGAAAAGGGGCTGTACAAGAAGATGAAGAACTGGGCGGTCATCGCCTACTTCGCCACCTTGAAGGGATTGAGCCGGGCCGCAGCCAAGCGACGCGCGTTCGAGTTGCTGGAGCGTTATGGTTTGAAAGACTTCGCCAACAAACCAACCGAGGCGCTCTCGAAAGGCATGGGGCAAAAGGTGCAAATGCTGGCTTCGATCGCGCATGACCCGGAGTTTGTCATTCTCGACGAACCTTTCTCCGGCCTCGATCCGGTTAACCAGCAGGTCATGGAAGACATCATCCGCGACATGGCCAAGCGCGGACGAACTGTTTTGTTCTCCACGCACGTGATGCAACATGCCGAGCGGCTGTGCGACCGGATTCTGCTGTTGGCCAAAGGGCGAAAGATCTTTGACGGCACCGTAGCTGAGGCAAAGCGGATCATCCCGCGTCGGGTGCGGATCGAAACCAGGGACGCCGTGACGCCTCTGAGCGAGCTTGGTGAAGTCGCTTCGGTTCGCCCGTTGCCGCTAGCGAACGATGGGGCGTCGCGACCAGCCGAGGCGTCGTGGGAAATTGAGCTGCGCGAGAATGCGGACCCGCAGGCGATTCTTCAGGCCTGTTTTTCGCGCGGCATCCGGCTCCATAGTTTCAATCAGTCCGATCCGACCTTGCACGAGGTGTTCATGCGGCTGGTTGGGCCGGAGGCAAAGGAGGCTTCGTTCCGATGAGATTCGCCTTCCTTGTTGCTTGGCGCGAATACGCCGAGAACGCCAAGACCAAGGGCTTCTGGCTGGGTATCCTGCTGGTGCCGATCATCATTTTCTTCAGCGCACAAGTGCCGATCTGGTTGGAGACGAAAGGCACGCCTACACGCCATTTCGTTCTGGTGGATCAATCCGGCTTGCTGGGGTCGGTCATCGAATCGCGCGTCGAGAAGTCGCATCAGCGTCAGGTGCTGAACGCGTTAAATGAGTACGCGCGCAAATATGCCAATGGAGGCCAGGGCTCGCCGCCTTCGCTGGATCAGTTCGTCAACCAAGGCGGACAGGAATCTTACCTCGCGCAACTGAAACCAAAACTGAAACTTAACGCTCCGCCGTTCAAAACACCGCGACGAGCCTTTGAATTGGTGTCTTTGCCGGCCGGATTGGACCGGGATGCGGACCTTGCGAGTCTGGCTAAAGAATTGAAACCCTATCTGCGGGGGGAGCGGGACGTCGGGGCGAATGGTCAATCGGTTTCACTCAGTGCGGCCATTCTCATTCCGCGTGATCTCGAAAAGCAGATTGTCCGTGCGCAAAGCAAGTCGGCTAGCGGTGACAGCGGGAACGGCATTGAATACTGGTCCGGCAATCTCGCTGACACGAAGTTGCGCGATGAAGTGGAGCAGACGGTGAATACGGAGATCCGGCGGCGGGAGTATTTGTCACGAGGGCTGGATGCGTCGGCCATTCGCGAGGTCGAGCAAACCTACGCGCCATTTTCCAGCCTGAATCCCAAGAAGGAAACCGGAAAGGAAGCCGTCAGTGCGGCGGACATCATCAAGCAGTGGGCGCCGAGCGCGTTTGTGTATCTGCTCTGGGTGGCGATCTTCGCCATCGTGCAGATGCTGCTGAACAACATCATCGAGGAAAAATCCAATCGCATTATCGAGGTGCTGCTTTCGTCAGTAACGCCCGGTGAATTGATGATGGGCAAATTGTTCGGCATCGCCGCGGTGGGATTGACCATGGTGGGTTCGTGGATTCTGGCATTGTTCGGTGTGCTGGGCTGGAAGGCCAGCGGCGTGGCGGGCGCGGCGGCCGTGACCGGACAGATCTTGCGCTGGGGAGCGTGTGCAACACGCTCAAGGAGGCGCAGAGTTACATGGGCGTGATTACGATGATCATGATGGTGCCGTTGCTCACCTTGACGTTCATTCCCAAAGACCCCAACGGTGTGCTGGCGCGCGTGCTTTCGTGGATTCCGCTTTACACGCCATTCATCATGATGAACCGGGCGATGGCCGATCCGCCGTTGATTGATCTGATCGGCACGCTGATTTTGTTGGTCGCGTCGGCAGCGGGCGCGTTGTGGATGGCGGCCAAGGTATTTCGCATCGGCATTTTGCGCACCGGCCAGCCGCCGAAACTTCTGGAAATGTTGCGTTGGTTGAAACGTTGAACCTTACCCTTAACAAATAACTCAATGAAAACAAAATCCCTGCTTGCGATGCTGCTGTTGGTATCGGCCCAGATTGCCTTTGCCGCCACGGCGACTAACGATGTCACTGGTAACTGGCTCGGCACGCTGGATACCGGCATGGCGAAACTCCGACTGTCATTCAAAATTAGCAGGGCGGCCGATGGCGGATTGACGGCCAAGCTGGACAGCCTCGACCAAGGCGCACGCGATATTCCGGCAGATCCGGTCACGGTGAGCAACAAGACACTGCGAATCGAGGTCAAGTCCGTGAAAGGGCTGTACGTGGGTACGCTCGACGCAACGGGAACCAAAGCCACCGGCGTGTGGTCACAAGGTCCGGCTGTGTTGGCATTGACCCTGGAAAAGGGGCGAGGGACAAATGTCTTGGCGGACTCGGAAAAACTTTCGCCTGAGGATTCGGCCGCGAACAAACGGGCAGCGGAGAAAGTGGTCGGCATATGGAACGGTACTTTGTCCACGGCGACGGATGACCTTCGGTTGCGAGTGAACATTGCGAAAACCGCGTCAGGTGGCGCGAGTGGCACAATGGATAGTTTGGATCAGGGCGCAAATGGGATTCCCATCAGCGCGATCACGCTCAAGGAGAGCAAACTGCGCTTTGAGGTGCGAGGAATTGGCGGCGTTTACGAAGGCACGTTGAACACCAATGGTGCCGCGCTCAAGGGCGAATGGAAGCAAGGCGGTGGAGCGATGCCGCTGGATTTAACAAAAGCAGCTTCGAAATAGCGAAAGCGCTTGGGTCAATGTGATTGAAGGCGATAGAGCTCGCTTCCCGCGAGTAGGAACGCGCCGACGCCGTAAACGTCGCTCGAATTCGGATCGAACTTTTTCGGGTCTGCACCAACCGGTTGGACATGGGTAAGTTTGCCATCGGCATCCACACATTCGACCAACGCAGCCCAACCTTTGAATATCGCCGGTTGGAATTTTGCGCGATCCAGCAAACCGTTGTTCAGGCCCCACGCCAGGGCGTAGGTGTAGAAGCCCGAGCCGCTGGTTTCCTTGAGGGGATAGCTTTCTGGATCAAGCAGGCTGGAACGCCAAAGTCCATCGGATTGTTGGCAGATCAGGATTTTGTCGGCCATTTCGCGGAACAATTTCTCGAAGCGAGGGCGGTCGGGATGGTCTTTGGGTAGATAATCCAGCACACGCGCCGTGCCAGCCATGACCCAACCGTTGCCTCGACTCCAGAAAACTTTCTTTCCGTTTGTTTCGCGCTTGTCGAAGTACGTGCTGTCGCGGAAATACAGGTGTTCGTCCTTGTCGTAGAGGTAGTCGGTTGTAATCCACCATTCGCGAGTCATGAAGTCCAGGTAACGTTTGTCGCCGGTGATTTTGTGGAGGCGTGCCCAAGCCGGTGGTGACATGAACAAAGCGTCGCACCATGACCAGCGGTCACTCGCGCCCTTGAGGTTGAATTGAAGACTGTTCGTGCTTGGGTTTGCAAGAATGTAATCGAAGCGCTCCTGCGTAGGCTTGAGCATGGCGGCGTCAGGATGCTTCAGATACAACTCCAGATACGTCTGCGTCACACAATGGTCGTCCGCGTGATAAATGCGCTTGGCAGGTTTCCAACTGAACTTCTTCCCCATCGCCATCATGGCGTCGTGATACTTGGGGTCATCGGTCATGCGACACCACGCCATCATTCCGGTGTACAGCGCGCCCCAGGTCCAGGCATCTTCGCTGTAGCGGCTGCCGGACGCCGAGGGGTTGGTAAGCTGCCAGTCCGCGACACGTTTCATCACCGCGCGAATCTCCGCAGGCTCGGCCGGGTTCGCGTTGACCGATGGCAAAAAAGCAGCCAGTCCGAAGGCGAGAACTGAATTCAATAAGGTGGAGCGCATGGCCGGATGATTTGCCAAACTGGGGCCAAACTCAATCCAACAATTGTTCGACGGGACCTGCCGCGGACAAGGGTTGATGCCGGGAGTCGGGCATGACACCATCGGGCATGAACGTACGCGTGCTATTGGTCTGCGGCTGCCTAATTGGTGGTTTTGTCAGCAGTGGCGAAAGCGCGTCCGCGCGAATTGAGAAGCCGCTGGTGCTCGTCTCCAACCCGCCTCCGGTGCAGATGCTCGTGCCGGGATTCACCGTGCGCGAGTTGCCGTTGGAGTTGAACAATATCAACTGCTTTGCCTGCGCGCCGGACGGACGACTCTTTGCGCTTTGCTATGACGGGAATGTTTTCCAATTGAAAGACACCAACGGCGATGGGTTGGAAGACACGGCGACCTATTTTTACAAGAACGACAAGAACGAGATTCTCCCCAGCATCGGCATGTGCTGGGGACCGGGCGGACTTTACATTGCGAGTCAAGGCCGAGTGATCCGCTTGCGGGACAGGGGTGACGGTACGGCGGAATTGGAAACGGTGACGAGTGGCTGGCCGCCGCCAAGTTCATCGGCGGGTTCGAATCTCGACGCGGTTGGCGTGGCGGTGGACCAGGCTGGCAGCATATACTTCGGGCTGGGGGTCGATGCGTGGAATCAAGCCTATCGAGTCAACAAGGTGACCGGAAAATCCGACTACAACCTTCATAGTGAGCGCGGTACGGTGATGAAGATTTCTCCCGATTGGAAGCGGCGTGAGATTATTTGCACGGGGATGCGTTTCCCGGTCGGCATGGCATTTAATGCCGCCGGGGATTTATTCACCACAGACCAGGAAGGCGCAACGTGGTTGCCCAACGGAAATCCGTTCGACGAGTTGCTGCACATCCAACCGGGCCGGCACTATGGTTTTCCGCCGCGACATCCGAAGTACCTGCCCGACGTGATTGATGAGCCAAGCACGTTTGACTACGCACCGCAGCATCAATCCACTTGTGGGGTGCACTTCAATGACGGCAAAAATGTTTTTGGCCCGGAGTGGTGGCGTGGCGACGTAATTGTCTCCGGCGAGTCGCGGGGCAAAATCTGGCGGACCAAGCTGGTGAAAACCGCCGCCGGTTATATCGCCAAGACGGACCTCATTGCGTGTCTTTCCTATCTCACGATAGATGCGATGCCTACGCCGCAAGGTGATTTATTGGTGTGCTGTCACACTGGTCAACCCGATTGGGGCACGGGACCGCAAGGGAAGGGGAAGTTGTTCAAGATTTCCTACACGGACAAGAATGCGCCGCAACCGGTGCTGACCTACCGTTATTGTAATACGGATACGCGCGCGGTGTTCGACCGAGCGCTCACTTATGCGGAGCGTGATTTTACAAACGAATGCGCCGTGACCATCGGCAAGTATGTAACGGCTGGCGAGAGGTTCGAATCTTTTCGTCCTGGTTATCAGGTGGTGAAGAATCAACGGACCATGCCGCGATTTGAGCTGGTTGTCGAAGAGGCCCACGTGCGCCCGGACAAGTGCTCGTTTTTGGTGCGGACGGCAGGAGAACGCGAAGCAGTGAACTACGCAGTTTGTCTGCCGAGTCTGTCGCCTGACGGAGAGGAACGCATTGAGGTTCTCACCGATGTTGCCGGCGTTCGGGCTTTTTGGGCGCCCGCCTCAGGCAAAGTGTGGGAGGGTTGGCTGCCCCACTTGGATTTGATTGCGGCACGCGGTCTCACTATCGGCAGTAGCGAGCACGAATCTCTTTTCAAACAAATGAGAAGGCGCGGAACGCTCACCTTGCGCGGGCAACTGGACCTGTTCTCCATGCTGCACCCGGCGGTGCAGCCGGAATCGAAGCTCGATTACGAGTATCCGCCTGAGACCGTCACGCTCGTGCTCAAGTCCAACTCGAAACTGGACTTGAAAGTGGGGACAAACGTCGTGACCACGGGCCGCAATGAAGCGCGCATCACCACGCAACCAAAGGAGAATCGTTGGTTGCCCCTGGAAGTCAGCCTTGCTACGGGCGGAGGCGAGCCGCAGTTGGATGTCAGTTGGTTCACAGCTCAAGATCCGCGTCCACGACCGCTGCCATTGCGGCGGGTGCTTTTGCCCTGGGCGCAACCGTATCAGGCTGTGGCTGTGGTCAGTCACACGCCGGAGATCGAAAGCGCGAGCTGGCAGCGCGGCAAAGAAATTTTCTTTGGCGAACAGGCGGGTTGTTACAAATGCCACACGATTCGCGGCGAGGGCGGGAAGATTGGCGCGGATTTGTCCAATCTGATCTACCGAGATTATGCGTCGGTGTTCAAGGATATCACCGAACCGAGCGCCGCGATCAATCCAGACCATATCGCCTACAATGTTCAACTGACAGACGGCGAAGTGGAGACGGGCGTGTTGTTGGAGAATAGTCAGGAAGAAATCGTGCTCGGTCAGGTCACCAGCAAGAGCTTGAAAATTCCCAGGGCAAAAGTTGCGAACATGAAAGCTTCGGCGATTTCCCTGATGCCCGAAGGATTGCTGAAAGGCCTGACCGAGCAACAGCAACACGACTTGCTCCGGTTTCTGCTGACTGTGCAATGAACGAGAGATTGATGATATGAAAGCGCTCCTCTTTCTTTGTGGTTTGTTGCTGGGACTGGCGATGACAAGTAGTGCTACAGCCGCGGATGGTGGCGGCAAAATCAAAGTGCTGGTGGTTACCGGCGGGCATGGGTTTGAGCAGGAGCCGTTCTTCAAAATGTTTTCGGACGACGCGGCGATTGAATTCACCGCCGCGGAGCACGCGAAGACCAACGCGAGTGTTTACGACCGGGACGATTTGCTGAGTTACGACGTGGTGGTGCTTTACGACATGGTTCAGAAAATCACCGACGCGCAGAAAGCGAAGTTCATGGCGTTGTTCGACAAGGGAGTCGGACTGGTTGTGTTGCATCACGCGCTGGGCTCGTATCAGGCTTGGCCGGAATACGAGAGCATCATCGGGGGGCGCTACCAGGAACCAGTTCCCAGCAAGCCGGGCACGGTCACCGAGACGGTCGGCTGGCAGCATGACGTGGATTTTCCGGTCGTGATTGTGACCACGAATCATCCGGTGACCGCCGGGCTAAATGACTTTCTGATTCACGACGAGATTTATTGGGGCTTTCGTGTCGGCAACGATGTGACACCGCTCATCACAACGACGCATCCGAAGAGCGGCAAGCCACTGGGGTGGGCGCGCACGCAGGGCAAGTCACGCGTGGTTTATCTGCAGCTCGGACACGGCAAGGAGGCATTCGAGAACGAGAACTGCCGTCGGCTGGTCGCGCAGAGTATTGGTTGGGCGGCGAACCACCCAAATTCAGGCAAGTCGGCGAGAGCGGTCGAACCGCGCGAATTTCTGCCGCAGCGGTCCGACGCCACCGACCACACGAATCTTATCTGGCCAAAGTCAGATTCTACTCCAGGCGCGAATCGCTGAGGTTTTCGTTCAACAAGCACCTCGGCTCCCTTCGGTCGGGTCGGTCGTTCAGCGTGAATAATTCCTTGTGACTGGTCGTCTGCCTCGCGGGCTCCGTCGGCGAGTCAACGGCATTTCCTGTTTGCACCCAGCCGGCGGAGTTCTATCCTTAGTCATATTATTGTGAAAAAATGGTTCATAGTCCTGATCGTCGCTTGCGCCGTGGGCGGCGCTTGGTTTTGGCGGAGCCGGAATCCAACTGATGAGAAGTCCGGCAAACAGTCGCGCCCGACCAGTGCGACGGCGGAGTCGCGCGACATCCATTTCTCGATCAACGCCGCCGGGGAGATTGGCCCGGCGGACCAGGTTTCCGTGCGACCGGAGGTCAACGGCCGCATCCTTCAGTTGCCGGTGGACATTGGCGACACCGTGCGCAAGGGGCAGTTGCTGTTCCAGCTTGATGATCGTGATCTGCAAATTGAAAAGGAATCGCAACAAAAGGAAATCGAGCGGGCCAAACTGGGAATCGAACAGGCGGAACGCAATTATCTCCGCAGTCAGGCCCTCTACAAGGAATTCCTGATCTCGAAGGAGTTGTTCGAGGACACCAAAACCGAATACGACCTGGCGAAGAACACGCTGGGGCGCGCCGAAAAATCCATGGAATTGGTGCAGGACCGGTTGCGCAAGACGCGCATCGAGGCTCCGTTCGATTGCACGGTGCTGACGCGTCCCGTGTCCGTTGGTCAGGCCGTTTCGGGCTCGGGTGGTTTCAACAGCGGAACGGAAGTGCTCACGATTGCCAACCTGACTGACATGATCATCAACGCGCATATCAATCAAGCCGATGTCGCGCGCCTGAGTCCCAAACAGGAGGTGGACGTGCAGGTGGAAGCGGTGGCTGGTTTGAAGATGGTCGGCAAGGTCGAGCGCATCGCGCCCCAGGCCACCATCAAGAACAACATCAAGGGATTTGCCGTCCGCATCCTGCTTCAGAATGTGGAGGGTCGGGTGCGACCCGGCATGACTGCGAACATCCAGATTCCGGTGGCGGCGGCCGACGACGTGGTAGCCGTCCCGTTGGCGGCGGTCTTCACCGAACGCAATCCCGGCACGCAACAGACCGAGCGCTTCGTCTATGTTTCCAAGAACGACCGGTTTGAGCGCCGTGCGGTTCAAATCGGTGTGTCGGATTATTTCTACGCGGAAGTTCAAAAAGGCTTATCGCCGGGAGAAGTGGTCTCGCTGGAGCAACCGCCCAAGGAGAAGATTGACGCGCCCGCGCCGGAGACGACCGATAAACCCGCCCAAGGCCGCGACACCAAGCGCCCGACGGCATCGGCTGCCTCGTAGGTCGTTCGGTCAGCAACTTTTTCTTGTCCCATGTCACTGGTCGAAATCCGCAACGTCAGCAAGATTTACCATCTTGGAGGTGAGGAAATCCGGGCGCTGGATGACGTATCGCTCGACATCGAGGCCGGCGAATTCATTTCCATCATCGGCCCGTCCGGCAGCGGCAAGTCCACGTTGATGCAGATTGTGGGGTGTCTCGATACGCCCAGCAAAGGGACGATCATGCTCGACGGCACAGCGATTCAGGATGCCTCGCCGCGACAGCTTGCCGCCATTCGCAATCGCAAAATCGGTTTCGTCTTCCAGTTCTTCAATCTGCTGCCGAAGCTGACCGTGCTCCAGAACGTGGAACTCCCGATGGTCTATGGCGGCGTGGGTGGACGGGAACGGCGCGAGCGTGCGATGAAGGCGCTGGAGCTTGTAAGCCTGGCCAACCGCAGCAAGCATCGGCCGTCGCAGCTTTCCGGCGGACAGCAACAGCGCGTGGCCATCGCGCGGGCGTTGGTGAACGATCCCAAGATTATTTTTGCGGACGAGCCCACCGGCAATCTCGACTCGCACACCGGCGAGTTGATTCTGCAATTATTTCGCAAACTCAGCACTGAAGGCCGCACCATCATCCTGGTCACGCACGATCCGGAGATCGCCGCCATCACGCCGCGCCGCATCGAAATCCGCGACGGCAAGATTGCCGACAAGGTGGATGAAACGCTGGCGGGATTGAATCGCCCGCCCAGAACCGTGGTCGCGAATGCGTCGCCATGAACTTTTGGAACGCCATCGTCGTTGGGCTGAAAGAAATCTGGTCGCACAAGTTCCGCTCGCTGCTCACGATGCTGGGCATCATCCTCGGCGTTTCCAGCTTGGTGGCGATGTCCGCGCTCGTCAAAGGCATGGAATCGGGCGCGAAGGAGGCGCTGGTGGCCATCGGCGGCCTTCAGAAAATTCGCATCGAACCCGCCGAGGTGCCCGTCGAACAACGCCATTTGCAGGATCAGGCGCTTGGTCTGACCATGAACGATGTTTACGCGCTCCAGGCCAGTGCCCCGCTCGTGACGAAGATTTCACCGGAGTACCGGATTCCGCGCCCCACCATTACGGCCAACGGCAAAACGCTCCGCCCGTTCATCTGCTCTGGGGCGTGGCCGGTGGTGCTGGAACTGTTCGAGCACGAGATCGCCCATGGCCGCATGTTCAACGCGATTGACGACGAGGAAGCCCGCAGCGTGTGTGTCATCGGCACGAATGTGCGCGACGAATTGTTCGGCTCACCTGCGCAGGCCGGCAAGGAAATCATTCCCATCGGCGAGACGCTGCTTATCAATGGTCAGGCTTTCACCATCATCGGCATGTTCAAACACTACGAGAGCGAGCAGGAACGCAAGGAACGCGAACTGGGTTTGAACCAGAACCAGAAGGCTCAGGAACGCGGTGGCCGGCGCGGTCGGGGCAATTTTGTATTCTGGCTCAAGAACAGCAGCATTTACGTCCCGCTCGGCACGGCTGCGCTTAAGTTCGGCAACACGCCCGGCGCAGGCGCCGGCCCGGCGGCGGGGTCTTCCGGCGCGGTACGATTGTCCTCCATGGAGGTGAAGATTGACGACATCAGCCTGATGAACGCCTCAATCCAGCAGGTGCGCAATGTTCTCTTCAGCACGCACAAGGGTATCGAGGATTTTGCGTTCCGCACGCAGGAGGATTGGGCGGACAACATTGACACGTTTGTCCGCAACGCGCGCATGAGCGGCGGTACGATCGCCGCCATCAGCCTGCTCGTCGGCGGGATTGGCATCATGAACATCATGCTGGCGAGCATTTCCGGCCGCGTGCGCGAAATCGGCATCCGCAAGGCCATCGGCGCAACCACCGAAAACGTTTTCACCCAGGTACTCGTCGAAAGCGTCGTCATCGCTGTGATTGGCGGATTGACTGGATTGGCGGCGGCTTACGGGCTCGTGCATTTGCTTGGCACCCTGTCGCCCACGGAAAACGAGCCGATCGTCACCGTCACCGCGCTCACCGTGGCGTTTCTGTCCAGTGTCAGCATCGGCATTCTTGCGGGACTGATCCCCGCCTTCAAAGCCGCCCGGCTCAGTCCCATGGTGGCGTTGCGTTACGAATGAGCCTGCTGAATTCCATTCTCATTGGTCTCAAAGACGTCTGGGCGCACAAGCTCCGATCGCTGTTGACCATGCTCGGCATTATTCTTGGTGTCGCAAGTCTCGTGGGCATGGCCGCCATTGTGAAGGGCATGGAAAACGGCATGAAGGAAAATATGATCACCATGGGCGGCGCGGACAAGGTGCTGATCCAGGACCAGGACGTGCCGCCCGAGCAAGAGCATCTGGCCGACGAAGCCCCCGGACGCACCATGCGCGATGTGCTGGCTTTGCGCGAAAGCGCGCCGCTGCTACGCCTCATTTCGCCGGAGATTGAACCATTCGACGATGCCATCATCAGCCGCGGTGAGAAACACACGCGGTCGCCCGAGTGCATCGGTGTGTGGCCGGCGGCACTGGAAATGAACCTGCACACGCTCGAACACGGCCGGTTCTTCAGCGAGCTTGACGAGGAAAATGCGCGTCCAGTCTGCGTCATCGGCACCGGCATTCGCGATGCGTTGTTCGGTTCACCGGAAGAAGTGGGGCACGAGATCATTCCCATCGGCGAGGTGGTTAACATTGAAAACCAGCCGTTCACCATTATCGGCATGTTTACCCATTACGAAGGTGAGCAGGAACGCCGCGAGCGCCTGCTCGCCAAAAGCCAGCCCACCGAACAACCGACCGGTCCTGTGCGTTCGCGGGGTTGGGGGCGCGGCGGCAACTGGGCTTTCTGGCGCAAGAACAACACGGTTTACATTCCGCTCAACACCGTCTGGCTGCGCTTTCGTGCCGCCACCGGGACGAACGGTGTGCCCGATGCGCGCCTGACCGACATGGATTTCAAAGTCGCCGACCTTGAACACATGGAAGCCGCGCTGCAACAGGCCCGGAATGTTCTCATGATCACGCACAATGGTATCGAGGATTTCAACTTCCGCACGCGCGAGAACGAACTCGAAACCATCACCAAACAAATTCGCAACGCGCGCATGAGCGGCGGCATCATCGCGGCGATCGCGTTGCTCGTTGGCGGCATCGGCATCATGAACATCATGCTCGCCAGTATCAACGAACGCATCCGCGAGATTGGCATTTGCAAGGCCATCGGCGCGTCCGGACCGGCCATCTTTGCCCAAATCCTGACCGAAGGGATTGTGCTCGCCTGTATCGGCGCGGTGTTGGGGCTGGTGGCTTCGTACGGGCTGGTTCATCTGCTGTCGATCCTGTCGCCCACCCAGAACTCGCCGGTCATCACGCCGCTGCCGATGATTGTCTCCATGCTCTTCAGCGCGTTGGTTGGAATCATCGCCGGACTCTATCCCGCGTTGAAAGCCGCCCGCCTGGATCCAATTCAAGCGCTGCGTTACGAATAGCTAGGTTGGCCGCTCATCTTCCTTCTCACCCGCTTTATGAACGAGTAAAGTGCGCGCCCAGTGGCAATGACACTTTACGATTTGATTCCGCGCGATGAGAAGCCCAGCAACGATGGGTTGCTCGGTCGCTTCCTCGAATATGCGGAAGCGCGCCGGCTGCAACTCTATCCTGCGCAGGAGTCGGCCATCCTGGAATTATTCGAGGAGAAGAACGTCATTCTCAACACGCCCACCGGTTCGGGGAAGTCTCTGGTAGCAACAGCGCTGCACTTTCAGGCCATCGCGAAAGGCAAGCGCTCGATCTACACGTGTCCAATCAAAGCGCTGGTCAACGAGAAGTTTATGGCGCTGTGCCGCGAGTTCGGCCCGGACAACGTCGGCCTCAGCACTGGCGACGCGTCGGTGAATCGCGATGCGCCCATCCTCTGTTGCACGGCGGAGATTCTGGCGAACATCGCGTTGCGCGAAGGCGCGGCGGCCAATGTGCAGGACGTCGTGATGGACGAGTTCCATTACTACGCCGACCGCGAACGCGGCGTGGCCTGGCAGGTGCCGCTGTTGACGTTGCCGCAAACGCGCTTCCTCCTGATGTCCGCGACGCTCGGCGACACGACCTTCTTCGAGGAGCAACTCACGCGGCTTAACGGTCGTCCAACGGTGGCGGTTACTTCGGTGGATCGGCCCGTGCCGTTGGCGCATGAGTATTCGGAACTGCCGCTGGCCAAGACGCTCGAAAGTCTCGTCGCCGCTGGCCGAGCGCCGGTGTATGTCGTCCACTTTACGCAACTCGAAGCGGCCCAGAGCGCGCAGGATTTCACCAGCATTAATGTCTGCACGCGTGATGAGAAAGCTGCCATCGCGAACACGCTCGAAGGTTTCAAGTTCTCCAGTCCGTACGGACCGGAGATCAAGAAATGGCTGCGACACGGCATCGGTTTGCATCACGCCGGGTTGCTGCCGAAGTATCGCGTGTTGATCGAACAGCTCGCGCAGAAGGGATTGCTCAAGGTCATTTGCGGCACGGACACGCTCGGCGTTGGCATCAATGTGCCGATTCGGACTGTGCTGTTCACACGCCTGTGCAAATACGACGGGCAAAAGACCGGCATCCTGAGCGCGCGGGATTTTCATCAGATCGGTGGACGTGCCGGACGAAAAGGCTTTGATGACAAAGGCTGGGTTGTGGCGCAAGCGCCGGAGCATGTGATCGAAAATCTCAAGCTCGCCGAGAAGGCGGCGCGTGACGGCAAGAAGACCGTGAAGCGCCAGCCGCCCGAGAAGAATTTCGTCAACTGGGACAAGAACACCTACCTGCGTCTGATCGCGGCGTCGCCAGAGAAGTTGATTTCCCGCTTTCAGGTAACGCACGGGATGTTGCTGAATGTGCTGAGTCGCAAAGGTGATGGTTGCGCCGCCATGCAGAAGCTCATCCGCGATTGTCACGAGACGCCCCGCCAAAAGCAGGCACACGTCAAGCGCGCGTGGCAACTGTTCCGCTCGCTGCTCGATCGCAAAATCGTGGAGTTTATCAATCCTGGTAGGGCCGACCTGCCGGTCGGCCTCGATTCGGTTGCAGAGAACACCAAGGCTGCGCAGCAGCGCAGCCCTACCGAGTTTAGGCCTGAGGGCGGGCAAAAGATTCGCGTCAACGTCGAACTGCAGGAGGATTTCTCGATGGACCAGGCGTTGTCGCTTTATCTGCTGGAGACGATTCCGCTGATGGATCCGCAAGCGCCGGATTGCGCGCTCGTCCTGCTCACGCTGGTCGAGTCCATCCTCGAAGACCCGGATATCATCCTGCGCAAGCAACTCGACAAGGTGAAGGATCAGAAGATGGCCGAGATGAAAATGGAAGGCATCGAATATGACCAGCGCATGGAAGAACTCGAGAAGCTCGAATACCCCAAGCCGAATCGCGAGTTTGTCTATTCCACCTTCAACGCCTTCGCCGCGCGCCATCCGTGGGTCGGCGAGGAAAACATCCGCCCGAAATCCATCGTGCGCGAAATGTTCGAGGAGTTCCGTTCGTTCGCGGATTACATCAAGCTTTACGAGTTGCATCGCGCCGAGGGTGTCTTGCTCCGGCATCTGAACAGCGTGTTCAAAGTCCTCGCGCAAACCGTCCCCGATTCCGCCAAGAACGAGCAGGTCCGCGAAATGGAACTGTATCTCGGCACGATGATCCGGCAGGTGGACTCCAGCCTGCTCGATGAATGGGAGAAGATGCGCGACCCGAATTATCGTCCGGGCGAAACCAAGGAAGTCCGCCCGCCCGGCGCCGAGGAAGCCGCCGCTGACATCACGCGCGATGTGAAGGCCTTCACCGCCGCGATCCGCAATCGCATCTTCACCTTCCTGCGCGGATTGGTGATCGAGGATTACGAGGCGGCGATTGCCAATCTCAATTCACCCAACGATGACGACGGCCAACCTTGGACCGGCGCGCGATTGCAGAAGTTGATGGACGCTTATCACGCCGACCATGATCATCTCTGTCTCGACCCCAACGCCCGCAACGGGCGTCATACCTACGTCCTGCCTGCCGAGGACAAGCGCACCTGGCGCGTGCAACAAATGCTGGTGGACCCAGCAGGAGACAACGACTGGGTGGCTGAGTTCGAGGTGGACCTGGCGGAGTCGCGCAAAGCGAGTGAGCCGGTGTTGCGGTTGCGCCGAATCGGAAGTCTGACGTGAGTGAGCCATTCCCGGAGCGCGACCTTGAGGTCGCTTCAGTGTGCGACGTGGTGTGGTGTGGACAAGCCTACCGGCTCGTATCGGCGGAAGTGCTGCGGCTGGTCTGCGACACAGCCGCGCTCCGGGGAAAAGCTGCGGTGAACGCGCCGCAGTCCAGACGCTGCGCGAGGTTCGAGGATGCGGGGCAAGCGCGCCAGCGTTTGGAGTGCGGTGGCTTTAGCAACGCTTTCGGGCGCTAACGCTGGAACTCGAACACAATGCTGGCAACCAACCGCAGGAGTGTGTAGAACACCAAGGCGTATGCTGAACCTCAATGCTTTATCACGCTTCACGAACGCGTAAAGAAATCCCGTGCTGACTATGGGCTGGAAGACAATCCAACTGCGTTCATGTGGCTCGCATTGGAGGCAAGGGGAGAACTCTATACGCACGACAAGTTTTTCAAAGAAACGCAGACGAACCGCATCATTCATGAGGCGATTGAACGTGCTTATCCAGTCGTGCAGGATACACCCGGAAACTAAGAGCGATTGTATCGCCAGCTTAGCGTCTCCGTTTTCCGCCAAACTTCGAGCGCGAGTGGGAGGACTGAATTTGCGGGCGGGACGGACCAGCGCGAAAATTTCCCCCTCCGCATTGCGGACGCGCTGGTTGTGATCTGGCATCGCGGGACGGGCGGGACGGCAATGGCGGACGCGACTGTGATTGCATTTTGGACTGCCCGAACTTCTGCTGCGGCGGGCGGGATTGACCGCGAGGTTGCTGCCGGTCTTGAAAGCGCTGCGGCCCGCGTTGTTTGGGTTGCCGCTCCTCGAACGAGCGTTGCTGCTGGCGTTCAGGTGGGCGCTGTTGGTGCGAACGTTGCGGCGGACGTGCGCGGTCGTCGCGGTCTTTTCGCTCTTCACGGGCGAGGCGGAAGTCCACCTGCTTCTTGAAACTGTCCACTTTGGCAATCTGCACTTCCACTTTGTCGCCGAGCCGGATCACGCGGCGATTGCGGCGGCCGGTCAATGTGCCGCGCGCTTCATCGAATGCGTAAAAGTCGTCCGTAAGACTGGAGCAATGCACGAGCCCGCTCATCGCGAGGCCGGGCACGTCCACGAAGAAACCGAAGTTGCGGACATCCGTCACCAGCGCGGGATACACCGGCGGTTTCGCCATCGCCAGTTGCGCTTTGAGGAACGCATACATCTTTACGTCCTTGCTGTCGCGTTCGGCGTCGGCGGAATTGCGTTCGGTGTCGGAGATGTGTTCCGCCGTCTTTTTTAGGGAGTGCGTCGGCCCGTGGCTTTGCTCGAACAACGCGCGATGGACGACGAGATCGGCGTAACGGCGGATGGGCGAGGTGAAGTGCGTGTACTTGGCCTTGGCCAGACCGTAATGCCCGAGCGGTTCGACGGCGTAACGCGCGCGCATGAGCGAACGGAGAAAACCGATCTTCAACGCCGCGCCGATAGGAATGGTGTCGAGTTTCTGCAGGAGCTTCGAGACTTCCGGGCGCTTGGTGAGATTGCCGCACGGGATGTGATGACTGAGGACGTCTTCGCGAAATTCGTTGAGGCGACGCTCGTCCGGCTCTTCATGCACACGATAAATCGCCTTTTGATTCTGGCTCATCAAGCGCGACGCCACGGCCTCGTTGGCGAGGAGCATGTATTCCTCGATCAACTGATGCGAGACGTCGTTCTCGATCTTCTCGATGCGCAACACGCGTCCTTGTTCGTCGAGGCGAATCTTGGTTTCGGGAAAATCCAATGCGAGCGAACCGTTCTTGAAGCGCAGGCGACGGATGCTTTGCGCCAGTTCATGCGCGTCGTGGAGCATCTGGAGAATGGAATCGCTGGGTAGCGGTTGTCGCGCTGCGACAACCCCGCCGCGTACGAGCGGCGGAACGGAGGGCTGTGCGGCTGCCTCTTGAGAAAGCGTTGCGCCGCTGGACGCGGCGCTAATCGTCGCAGCGCGACGATTTCCACCACTCGGATTTCCACCACCCGCTCCGCTACCACCACCGAGCCGATCTGGTGATCGGCGCTCCTGCAAAATCGCGAACACTTCCTTGTAGGTGAAGCGGCGTTGCGAATGGATGACGGCGGGATAAAACTTGGTGCTCAACACGCGGCCATCGCTTGCGACGAGAAATTCCACGCACTTGGTCAGGCGATCCACGTTGGGTTTGAGTGAGCAGAGTTCGTTGCTCAAGGCTTCGGGCAGCATCGGGATGACGCGATCCACGAGGTAGGTGGAGTTGCCGCGCTTGCGCGCTTCGACGTCGAGCGCGCTGCCGGGTTTCACGTAATGCGACACGTCAGCGATGTGAACCCAAAGCTTCCATTGGCCATGCGACGTGCGTTGGAGACAGATGGCGTCGTCGAAATCTTTGGCGTCGTCGGGATCAATCGTGATGACTTGATGCGAACGACAATCCTCGCGCCCGGCCAGATCACGGGGATGAACGACGTTTCCGATGGCGTTGGCCTCCGCCAGAACGGGCTTGGGGAAGTGCAGCGGCAGATTGTATTGGCGCAGCACGGAGAGCATGTCCACGCCTTCTGCGTCGGGCGCGCCGAGCACCTCGATGATTTCGCCCTCGGGATTCTTGTGGCGCGATTCCCATTCCTGTAACTCGACCACGACCTTGTCGCCGATGTTTGGCTTTCGACCGACATCACGCGGTTCGGGCACGATGATGTCCTGTTGCATTCGGGGATCATCGGGAATCACGTAGAGAAACTGTCGCCCGCGTTGCAACGTGCCGACGAGCTGCGAACGCTTGCGTTCGAGAATCCGGATGACCGATCCGGTTTCCTGCGCTGCGCCGCGCTCCGGGCGGAGGCCGCGTGAACGGACATTGCGCCGGACGAGCACGCGGTCGCCGTGCAGGGCCGTGCCGGTTTCGTGCTCCGGAATCATGATCTCCTTCAACCCCGCATCATCCGGCTGCAAGAAGCCTTTGCCCGCGCGATTCAGTTGCAGACGGCCGGGAATGAGATCGGCTTCGAGCGACAGGATATAGCGATTGCCCTTGGTGCGCGTGATGCGCCCGGCGTGTTCGAGCGTGCGCAGGATTCGCTGTAATTCCTGCTGACGATTGGGCGTCCAGCGGAGTTGGTGGAGCATCTCCGGCACGTTGGCGGGCGCGGAATCTTTCTGACTGAGCAAGGTTAAAATTTGTTCTTCCATAGGCTGAATCACACAAACGGCGACTCGTTCCCAAGGACTATGACGGAATCGGCGAGTATTACCAGCGTTGAAGTCTCCCCCTGAGACGCGGGGGTGATGGGGGGAATGCCCGCGGAAAACGCGGGAGATTCACCCGTGACCAACGCTCCGACCACCGATGGTGGTTTAAGGCAACAATTGAATGCGATAATAGCGTTGCTGGTCGGTCGTCGTGTCGTCGGTGAGTGAGAGCGTGATGCCAGTTGAGGGCACGTCGGCCAGCGTGTTCCACACCGCCTGAGTGAGGTTGGTCTTGTAGAGAATCCGATACGTGCGCTGCGGTTGCGTGGCCCAACTGAAGGTGAGGCTGCCATTGCCGTTGTGGAGGATCGAGGTCAGTTGCAGCACGGGCGGAGTGAGGACGGTGATCTTGATGATTTGGGTGTCGCTCAAGGGTGGCGTTCCGTTGTCCGTTACGCGCACGGTGAGGAAGTGGTCGCCGGCAAAGTCAGAGGCCGACGGGGTCCAATTGAACACGCCGCTGCTGGGGTTAATGAAGGCGGTGGCAGGCGCGCCGGGATCGAGGCTGAAAGTTTTTGTCTGCCCACTGTCGGGGTCGGTGGCGGTGGCGGTGAACGACAGCGGGCTTCCTTGATAGACGGTTTTATCAGGAATGAATCCAAGCACGGGCGGTTGATTGGTCACGTTGCCAAGCACGTTCGCCAGGCCGGGCGTCGCCGTGGTCATGAAATAGTAGCTGCCCGAGTTGCCGTCGGGCCAGCGGCCCTGGCTGACGTCGTTGGTCTGCGCGCCGAACGTGACGGTGTCCACCGGACTCAGGTCGGGCGCATACAAACCGATGGCCTCGCCGCCTTTGCTCAAGGCGAAGTTTGCATGGAGACGAGGATCGTTGGTGCTGTTCTGGCTGGAGTCGTTGTCCGCCCAGACGAGCAGGTAGCCATTGGCGGGCACGCTGTAGCCGGAGGGAATGACGAACTGGGTTTTGTTCGTGAGATTGTCGGTAAGTGTATAGCCGGCGAGGTTCACGGGCGTGGGGCCGGCATTGTGAAGCTCAAACCAATCATCGTAGTGACCATCGGCTGAATCAACAAGGGTGCCGGTGTTGCTGGCCATCCATTCGTTGATGGTGATGGGCACGGCGGGCCAGGTGCTATTGTTCGTGCCGCCGGGCGTGGCGAAATAAAAGACTTGGCGTTTGGTCGGAGTGCCATTGGGGAACGCGCCAAAGGAGCGGTCATTGTTGATCGGTGAATAATTCAAATAGTCCACGATACTGGTGACGCTGCCGCTGACCTTTGTGAGGATGACGGAGCCGTTGGTGGAGGAGGCGCGGAAGCTGGCGTGCAGATTGACGCCGCTGGTTTCGCCGGGCTCATTGTCGAGCCAGACGAGGCGGTATTGGCCTTGCGTGATCGTCGTGCTCCCGGGGAAGGGCCAGCGCAGGAGGTTGGTGTAGTTGTCGCTCAAGTAGTAGGTGCTGAGGTCCACGCTGTTAGTGCCGGAGTTGTAGAGTTCAACCCACGGATCGCGGTCGCCGAAATTATCCTGCAAGCCGGTGATATTGTTGGGTTGGACTTCGTTGAGCCAGACGAGCGGGAAGGCCGCCAGATTGGTGCGCACCGAGTTTGTCGCGCCGGGTGTGTATTGCGTCGAGGTGGCTCCTTGAAAGAGAATGTTCTGATCGCTGCGAAGGTTGCCGCCGCTTCCGGTGGAAAGCCGGAGCGTCAAAATGCCGCCGTTGGTGTTGGGCAGATACCAGTAACTTAACGTGTATTGCCCCCCGCTCGTGAGCGCAAGGGTGCTCTCGGAAATGGAATTACCCGATCCGCTGCCAGCGGCGGTGGCGACGAGGTGCAAACTGCCGTTGCCGGAATGTTTGACGGTCGAACTGATCGCTGAGCCGGCGAAGTTCGCACTAACCGTCCAAGGGCCGGTCAACGTTGATTCGAAATCGCCATTCTGCATCAAGTTCGGTCCCACGCCGGCGGTTGGACCGGCCACCAGTTGGATGTCATCCACGTACACGTCGCCCAGCCCATTGAGGTAAGTGTAGAACGTGGCGGTACCGGCGGTGCCGGTGACGCTGGCAAACTGCCATTGGGGTTGC
The DNA here is from genome assembly GCA_044225555.1 of Limisphaerales bacterium. Lineage (GTDB taxonomy): Bacteria > Verrucomicrobiota > Verrucomicrobiia > Limisphaerales > JADLHS01 > JADLHS01. The sequence continues at coordinate 390,446 of JBGAIM010000006.1, forward strand.
GGGGCCGGGCCATTGGTCGTGGACACCGCCCAGTTCATGACGCGATTGTTGTCCTGTGCCGGGTCCAGTAACTGGAGGGAAGGGCCGAAGCCGTTCGCCGCCGTTGGCCACGGCGGGACACTGTCATAAGTGACTTCGTCAATCACCGTGTCCGGAATGCCGGGCTTGACCAGTTTCAGCGTTTCGCCATTGTCCTGCAATGTGCCATTGAAAATTCCGGCCAGGGGAATGGACGAACCGTAAGCGGTAACGAACCCCTCGGCATCGCCGGCCACAACCATGAAGCTGTTGGGCAGAATGATGCTGCTCCCGGGGAAGGTGAAATCCGCTCCGTCCAGCCGCCAGCCGGACAGGTCAAACGCATTGTTGGTCGAAGTGTTGTAAAGCTCGATGAAGGCCGCCTTGGGCAGCGCCGCGTTGTACATGATTTCGTTGATCACGAGTTTGTCCTGCGGCAGCTCAGCCGTTCCGGTGTAATTGATCGTGATCGAATCCGTCGCGCCGCCAACGACGTTGCCGTAATAATCCAATCCTACGAGGTTGATCACGTTGACCCCGCCGGTCAGTGCGAGGGTGAGCGTCCAGCCGGTGACGGAATTCCAGCGGACCGGCCAGGCAAGGCCATTGATCGTGATCGTTTTGACTTCGACCGGCGCGGTGCCGCTGAGGGTGAGGAAGTTTTTGTTCGTGCTGAAATTGTTCCCGCTGTTGCTCGTGATGGCGAACGCCGCGTTCGCGCCTTCGTTGTTCAAGGTGGACAAAAGCGAGTTGCGCATCGTGGCGATCCAACTCTTGACGCCCGAGGGCGAGGCAACCCCGACGCCGTCGGCCGAGAAGGCGGCGAATTTTGCGTCCATGACCGGATCCACATTGGCGTTGAGCATGGGGCCGTTGGCGATCTCCTTGAACGCGCGCAGATAGGTGCGGCGGAAAGTGGGGTTGGCGTAGATCTGCCCCATCGGGGCGTCGGCTCCGTTGTAAGTGAAAAGATTATTTCCGTCCGGCCCCCAGGAACCGCTGTTGCCGAGCACGATGTTGTAATCCCAGATGAGGAGGTTCCATTTGCCGTTTTCGGGCTTGTAGCCGTACATGTTCTGGGAGTTCTGCGCGCCGAACGAGTCCCAGTTGCCAACGGCGTGTTCGATGGCGAAGATGCGCAGCCATTCCTCCATGTCCACCAGATTCTCCATATTTGCGACGTAATTGGTCGAACCATACGTGGCGGCGGCGTTGACGAGATTGAACACGTTGGTGTAATCGCTGGCGGTCGTCTGGTTTTTGCGCGACATGTAATTCCAACGGTAGCGCGCAACCTTTTTGGCGCCGCCGGTCGTCGTGTAATTGTTCAGCGTACACCAGGACATGTTGTCGAAGCCGGAGCCGTTCGCATCGAACTCGAACCACGGTTGCAGTTTGAACAACTGGCCATCCGAGTCGTTGGGGAAATACTCCTCAATCACATCGCCATTGGGCACCTGCGAGTCCTCCATCAACGTGCCGCGGCGGTTGCCGTTCACATACATGGCGATGTAACGCCGGTAATTCCAGGGCACGCCGAGTTGGCGCACCATCCAATAGGCTGTTTGCTCGCGCTGAATCGTGTTGTCGTCGAACGGGCCGTTGCCCGGGGCGTGAATCTTGTTGAAGGAGGTTGTGCCAAAAAGCTTGTCGTCCGCCGGCATATCGCAACTGTAGTGACACGGGCTGCCGATCGGAGAATCGAATTGCTGATGGTAAGGGCTGCCGGAGAAGGTCGAGACCATGTTGTAAATGATCCGGTTGCCGTACACCCAGGTGCCATCGTGCGGTTCATTGCTCAGGTCCGGCAGGTTCGACCACCGGTCAATGTTGGCTTGCGTCAGCCAGAGATGATAGCTGCCAAAGCCGCTCGCCGCGACCGTATCGCCAAAATAGACCACGCATTCGCGCACCGGAGCACCGTTGATCAGATCGGTCGGGAAGCGAGTGAGCACGGACGAGCTATCGTTGGCTTGGACGTAAAAGGCAACGACAGTGCCTCCGGCCTGGGCGGGAATGGTGGCGCTGTAAATGCCGTCGCTGGCAATCGCATCGCCGCCGGCGCCATTGTCCGTCATGGTCGCGGTGGAGTAGCTAGCTGATGGATCCACGCGATATTTGAGTTGCAAGGTCACCGGAGCGTCGGGGTCATGCACGCGGGCAGTGACGACGACCGCTTGGTTGGCGGCGGGAATACTCGGTGAATGGGCGACCTCGTAAATGGCGGGTCCGGCGTTCGGGACTTTGCTGCTGTTCACCAATCCCGGAGTGCCCAAGTTAGTGGGGATGGACATTTTGCCGGCAGCTTCAAGCCAGTTGCCGTTCAGGCGAACCAACGCTTCGGGCCAGCCGTGCAACCAGCGCGCCTTGAATCGCAGGGTAGCTGTCTGACCGGACGTAAGAGTGGAGGTAAGATTGCCCTCCACCGAGTTGGCGCCGGTCCACATCTGATCGCTGGCGCGAATGTGCAGGCAGTTTATGCCGGCATAGGCGCCCGCCGGGTCAATGTTGGAGCGGACATGGTCGCCTTGGAAGGACCAACTGGTCGTGCCGCTCTCGAAACCCGGATTGGAAACAATGTTGGCGCCCGCGCCGCCGGGGCGGACTTCGACTTCGTCAATCAGACACTCACCAGCGCCGAGCATCCCCAATTGCAATCGGTTGATCGAGCCCCCGCCATAATTGGCTCCATTATCGAGCGTCCCGGTGGCTTCGATGTTCGTCCAGGTTCCTTTAGCTGTTTCATCGCTATCCTCCCAATTGTAGGCGAGGCGGTGGTTGCCTCGCGGATCAATCAGTTCCAGGCTGCTGCCGCCACCATCGGCCCACTGACCCCAGCGCCCGCCGTCCTGATAGGTGACTTCATCCACGACGATCCAGGCGATGTTGGTCGTCGTAACCCCGGGTGTGTTGGTGTTGACGACCTCATCCCACATCGCCAGGGCCAGCCGTTCGCCGCTGCCGGCCAATTTGCCGTCGAAGTTTCCAAGCGTGTTGTTCGTGTTGAGATTGCCATAGTGCGCCAGCAGGTTGGTCACACTCTTGGCAACGACCAGATAGCCATTGGCCGCGATCACCGTGTTGGTGGGGAGGGTGTAGTCAATGCCTGAAACGAATCGCCAGCCGCTGACGTTGATGGCGCTGTCGCCCTTGTTGTAAAGCTCGACGTACTGGTCATTGTCGTTCCCGGAAATGGGGTGGTACATGATCTCGTTGATCACGATGTCGCGGATTTTGATCGAACTGTTGCCCGTGGCCGGAGTCCGGGTCTGCAAGGGATAAAACTCCGACGCGCCGTCCGGCCAGCGTCCCATCGAAACGGAATTCTCCTGGCCTTCAAATTGAACGCAATCGAGCACGCGGGTGCTGTTGGTGTTTATGAAATAGATCGTCTCGCCAACTGCATCGAGGCGGAAACCGAGTGTTGTCTCTGTGAAGGATACAAAACCACGCGCGGGAATGACCGTCGGCGATGGGATGACAAAGCGGTTGGTGGCCGGATCATCGGTCAGGACACAGCCGCCGATGTCCACCGCCTGATTGGCGTGGTTGTAAAGCTCGATGTAATCCAAGAGCGGCGGATCGGTGTGCGCGAGAAATTCGTTGATGACAACCGAGCGCAACGGGCTGGGACGATAGCCGTCGTAGCCGCCGGGCGAACCGCCCACTTGATCACTGATGTCCCAAGCACGGGGATTGGCCTCGCCGTAAGAAGGTCGCGCGAGCACCAGCGAATGCCCGGCGCCGTCCGCCGCAACCGGCCACGGTGGATTGTTGTTGTAAGGAATTTCGAGATAGATCGCTTCAATCTGGCTGCGTAGGCGGATGGTTCCGGAACTTGCCAGGGAATTCGTGTAAGGGCCCATCACGTTGGCAATGCCGTAAACGCTCTCAACGTCCGCCGGGACTTTGGCGATCACCAGGAAACTTCCGCCGGGCATGATCGTGTTCGCAGGAAACGTGAAATCAACTTCTCCGGAAATTCGAAGCCCGCTGATGTCCTCGTAAAACGGATTTGAGTTGAAGAGTTCGATGAACTCCAGATTTTTGCCATCCAGCCGGTTGGTCGGGTGGTACATGATTTCGGAAATCACCAGCCCTGTTTTGCGGCTCGACGGGCCCAGCGTTTCAAAATTGACGGACGGCGTTCCGACAACGGCGCCGCTGACATCCGCCACGTCGCGGAATTGCGCAGTGGCGAGCTGGCCGGTGTTGTGGCTGGAAGCAGCAAGCCCGAAGTAAACCGTGCCGGCCATCGCGATGTTGACCGTGCCCAGTTGGGTCCAAACCTGGCCATCGTAGCTGGCGTAGCCAGTGAATTGATTGCCAACGCGCTGGAGCCGCAACCACGTTGCCGGATAATTTACCGGAAACGAACCCGTCAAGCTCGCGTTGCCTCCGGCGGGATCTCGCGACTGGAAAAAGCACCCGCTCAAACTCGGCGTCGCCAGTGCGCCGGCGAAGCGGCTGCCCGCCGTCAGATCCTCCCTTGCCACCAGGCCGGCCTTGGCCCACAGATTTGCCAGATCAAGAGATTCAATGCGTGCCTTGACATCGAAATTGCCGGTGCGCAGTTGGTAGCTGAACTGCATTTGGTCGGCGGTACCACCGATGTCACTGCCACCACCCGAGACCGCGAAGCCATTGGGAAGGCGGGTTTGCGATCCGGCCAGCGCCGGGTTGCCCACGTCTTGAGGTGCGAATTCCGAGGCGACAAAGGCGATGGTGGAGTTGGTCGCAATCGTATTCGGAGTCGCCGCGCGATCCTTCACGTTACTGACCTTGAGGGTGTAGTTCGATCCGAAAATCAACGGGCTGGTGGTTAGCAAGATGGTTCGCGTGTCGCTGCCGAACGCGGCAGCGGAAATAGTCGCGCCGTTGTTGAGCGAATAATTGGTGGCGGTGGTCGCGGTCGCGACCGCCACCGGCTCGGAAAAGATCACTTTGACATTGGTGCTGCCGACATTTTGCGCGGAAAACAAGGTGGGGGCGTTCGTGTCCGGCGTGACAAACAGCGTGGCAGTCGTGCTGTTGGTGCTGCCGAGCGAATTCGTCAGGAAACAACTGAACGGTGCGCCGTTGTCGGTCAGCGCGACGGCTGGAATGGTGTAGGCGGAACTGTTGGCGCCGGGGAGATTCGTCCCGCTACGCCGCCATTGGTAGAACGTTAAATCGAGGTTGCTGACGCGCACGGTGAACGTCGCTGGCTGGCCTTCGATGGCCGTGGTGTTGGTCGGTTGCTGGGCGATGATTGGCGGCGTAAATGAAGTGCCCCACGGCAGGAGCCGGCTGGCCGGGATGGGCTCTTCGATCGTGGCGTTGGGCAATTGCCACCGGACAGCGAGGTTGTCGCCGCCGCCACCTTCCTTCATCAAGGCTTCAACGTAGTAACGCTGGCCAGCAGTCAGCGGAATCGCGGCGGATTGTTGAGAGCCGAATTTGCTCCACTCCCGGGGATTCGTCCAGCCGGCGACGTAAGCGATCAACTGTTTGTTTGCGGGCGATTCGTCCGTGCTCAAGTAAAGGCTGCCGTCGTCGTCACTCGAAATCCAGAAAACGTAGTTGCCTGTTTGCGGCGGAATGACGAAGCCCCGGATGCGCTGGCCGTAGTAGTCGGCGGCATTGATCGGCGCCTCGAAGAAGTCGGTCACGTAGTTGGTGCTGGTCGGACTATTGGGGTAGGCAGGACTGTTGGTCAGGTCGGGAATGGTGGTGCCGGCGATGCCCTCATAGACCTCGCGCAGCACGCCATTGGTCTGGGCGGGCAGGGAAGAGTGTTGAATGCCGGCCAGCACCAGGCCGGACGCGATTACTCTTCGTAACATCCGTGTAACAATTCCCGTCGCGGACAGTTTGTTTTGTTTGCGTCTCATGGTGAAAATTGCGAGTCCTTTGTGAAGCTGCCTTGGAATCCGTCTAGCGTTTGCGTTTGCCCAGGATGATCCTTGGTTCGTGGGCGGAAACATCCTCGTCTGTCAGGCAACGCTGGTTCGGATTTGGGGTGTGAAGCAAATTGTAAACACCCGTTGTTCGCGACTCCCTGGCCGACGAAGCGGTGCCGTTACGATTGCTGAACCCGAACTTCTGTTCTTGCATGAGCGAATTCACATCAATGCCCGGGGAAAAATCGCAGTCACAGCAGCGACAACGGCCAAGTTCTCAGGTGCATTGGGTATTATTTTACAGCTTCTGCGGAGATTCACAAAGCCTTTCTGGCGATTCCATTCCAGTGGGCTATCGCATGTTCACAGGAGGGAACTGCCCCGGTTAATTTCCCGTGCTGCGCCCGGGTTCGTCGGAGCGCAGCGAACCACCCGGCAACCGGTTGCTGACAAGCGCATGGCGCCGCTTTAGACTTGCCGCAAGTAATCTTGATCCCAAACCGAACACTTGTTTTCCGATGCTATGCGACCTTGCTAGGGTTGAGCCTACTGGGGCTTGGCGGGCCATTGGCGACGGGTGTGACCACCTCGAGTGTGCCGGGTTACGCGCTGCGCCACTACAACACCGACGATGGCCTGCCGGGAAACAATGTCACGTCAATGGTGCAAACGCGGGATGGCTATTTGTGGGTGGGCACGCGGAATGGGTTGGTGCGTTTCGATGGCGTGCGTTTTACGGTGTTCGACAGCAGCAATACCCCGGAGATCCGGGCACCGCATGTTTCGAGTTTGTTCGAAGATGCTGCGGGGACATTGTGGATTGGTTATCTGACCGGGGAAATCTTGTCCTATCGGGCAGGCGTGTTTCATCGCGAGGTGGTGGAAGCCAATTGGGGGGGTGGAAAGATTTTTGGTTTTGGGCATGACCCAGGTGGCAGCCTGTGGGTGATCAACCAGGCCGGAGAATTGGTGAGACTGCGCGATAACTTGTTCATTCCGGCGGCGACGGAACGGATAACATGGCTGTTGACTCTCACGCGGGAGACGGGCGGGCGGTCGTGGCTGCATCGCGAGAACGATGTCTTGAAACTCGAGGACGGCTATCTACGTCCCGAAATTCTCGATATCGTGCCGACCAATCGCTACATCCAGGGCATCAGCGCGAGCCGCGACGGTGGGCTTTGGGTAGTGAACGCCAGGCGCCTCCAGAAGTGGAAGAACGGAAAATGGGACCTGGATCTAGGGTTGGTCCCGTGGGGCGATACTCCCATTCCGCTTTTGCTGGAACTCGGCGACGGACGATTGGCGGCCGGGACGGCGGATGACGGGCTCTACCTATCTTCTACCTCCCGCCAGGAATTTTTGCATCTCTGCCGTACGAATGGATTTCCGGATGACTGGGTCACTGGCTTGTGCGAAGACCGGGAACGGAACCTTTGGGTGACGCTCGGTAACGGCGGGTTGGTGATGTTAAGACCGGCAAACGTGGCCACGGTCAGTCCGCCAGACCATTGGCAAGGACGGGCTGTCCTCTCTGTGAGCCGAGGTCCCGATGACGCGCTGTGGATTGGCACGGAGGGAGCGGGTCTGTATCGGTTTCAGAACGGGAGCTGGACCAACTTCGGTCTCCCGGTTGGGTTGCCACATCGTTACTTGTGGTCGGTGGCGCTGGATACACACGGGCAGGTCTGGGCGGGAAGTTGGGGCTTTGGTGTATTTGTGCAGACGGACGGGCAGTTCGAGACCCCGAAGGCGTTGAAGGAGCTCTTGGTTCCGACCGTGGCTTTGTTGCCGCAAACGAATGGAGCGATGCTAGTGGGCTCGGCGCTGGGATTGTACAAATATGACGCTGGTCGGGTCACCTGGCTCGCGCGCAAGCCGCAAATCACCGCCGACGTATGCGCGATCAGGGAAGGGCTGGATGGTGCCATTTGGTTTGGCATGTCGGGCGGAGGGTTGGGATGTTGGAAGGATGGGGCCTTGCGGCAATATCGTCGCGCCGATGGTCTCGCCAATGACTTCGTGCAATGCCTCCATTTCGAGCGCGATGGCACGATGTGGATTGGCACGTTTGGCGGTGGATTGAACCGATTCAAGGATGGGCGCTTTGTTGCGATGACCAAGGCGCAAGGCCTGCCGAGTGACGTTATTTGCGACCTGCAAGATGACGGGCAGGGATTTTACTGGATCAGCACGCACGGGGGAATCGCCCGGGTGAGCAGCGCGGAATTGAAGGCATGCGCGGACGGGGAACTAAAGCAGATCAACTGCCTGACGTACGGCACGAGCGATGGTCTGCCGAGCCTGCAATGTTCCGGAGGCTTTCAGCCGGCAAGCTGTCGCACTTCAGACGGTCGCTTGTGGTTTCCCAACAGCAAAGGCCTGGTGGCGGTGGATCCCGGTAGTGTCGCCAGCAACCCCCTCCCGCCGCCGGTGATGATTGAACGCCTGCTGGTGGATGACCAGTTGCTGGTGCAAAGCCCGTTGGTGCCGGCGGAGATTGAAATCGGCCCCGGACGCCATCGGTTTGAATTCCAGTTCAGCGGCCTGAGTTTTTCCGCGCCGGAGAAGGTGCGGTTCAAGTATCGCCTTGCCGGGCTCGAGCGGGACTGGGTGGAGACCACTTCACCGCGGCGGGCTTACTATAGTTACGTGCCGCCGGGGAATTATCGGTTTGAAGTAATGGCCGCCAACAATGACGGCGTTTGGAGCGCGGGGACGGCCAGCCTGGCGTTCACGGTCCTGCCGTGGTTCTGGCAGACCTGGTGGTTCCGAATTTCGGGTGCGGTGCTCACCGCGGCTGGTGGTGGTGGGGTTGTTTGGCTTGGGGCGCGGCGGCGATTGCGGAGGAAACTGGAACTCATCGAACGCCAGCAAGCCATCGAGCGCGAACGGGCACGCATTGCCAAGGATATCCACGACGACCTGGGCGCCGGGCTGACGCGGATTTCGTTGTTGAGCGAATCACTCGCCCCGGATGACGCCTCCACCACGCAGGTCGCTGGGGTGTTGAACCGGATCTTTGCCACGACGCGCGAAATGACACAGACGATGGATGAGATCGTCTGGGCCGTAAACCCGCAACATGACACGCTCGACTCGCTGGCGGGTTACCTCGGGAGCTTCACGCAAGATTTCCTGTCGGGGACGGGCGTGCGTTGCCGGCTGGATGTTCCGTTGCAATTGCCGGGTTGGCGACTGGAGGCCGAGGTGCGGCATAATTTATTTTTGGCCGTCAAGGAGGCGTTGAACAATGCACTGCGGCACGCACAGGCGACGGAGATTCGAGTGTCATTGACTGTCGGCGAAGCCGGGTTTGTGGTCGTGGTGGAGGACAATGGCCGCGGGATTCCCGGTTACGTGGCGAACAATGGGGCCGGGCACGCGGCCCATCGCAACGGGCTAAAGAACATGCGCCAGCGATTGGCGCAGATTGGCGGGCGGTGCGAGATTACCGGGGATCAGGGTAGGGGAACGCGCGTGGAGTTTCAGGTGGTGCTCAAACCAGCCCTTCGTTGAATGCAGGCAAGGCAAGCCGCATCCTGTATACTCAGGACAAGACAACCTGAACTGGCTTCGGTAATCTCGACGAATCTTGGCCATCACAGTTTCCATCATTGAAGACGACGCGCCTGCCCGGCGAATACTGGCGGGCTGGATCAGCCGTGCCAAGGGATTCCGCTGTCTCAGCGACCACGGTTCGGCGGAAAGTGCGTTGGAACACCTGCCGAAGGAGCGGCCAGAGATCGTGCTGGCCGATATCAATTTGCCGGGGATCAATGGCGTCGAGTGCGTGCGCCAGTTGAAACTGACCATGCCCGATACGCAGTTCCTGATGCTGACCGTGTATGAGGACTCGGATCATATTTTCAGCGCGTTGGCTGCGGGAGCGAGCGGATACCTTTTGAAGCGCACAACCCGGGAGGGATTGCTCGCGGCCTTGGCGGACATTCACGAGGGCGGCTCCCCAATGAGCAGCCACGTGGCGCGCAAAGTGGTTCAATCCTATCAACGCGCCCAACCCGAGTGTCCGGACAATACTTCCAAACTTTCTCCTCGTGAGCGCGAGGTTTTGGACTTGCTCGCGCGAGGATATGCTTTCAAGGAGGTTTCCGATGCGTTGGGCATCAGTGTCACCACTGTCGGCACGCACATCCGTCACCTGTACGAGAAACTTCATGTTCACTCGCGCGCCCAGGCGGTAGCCACCTATACGAAGTCCGTCGGCCGCGAGATATCCGGGCCGCTACGGATTCAACATTCTCCGGCGGGTAAATAGTCACATCCTGCATTTATGTGATTGCCAAGACGGTAGGTCGCTGATAGAGTCACACCAATACCCCAGAGCGATTCAATTCGGGCACGTTTGTAATGCGTTGCCAGGTCGGTTTGGGGTGGCGTTTTGTCAGATCGTTACATTATTGAACCAGACAACCTGTAAGTGCTTTCCCACCTAACTCAACACAAACCAACCACTCGAATACATATGACGTTAAAACCCATACGAACCACCAAACTGGTCGGCTGGTCATCAGCGCTGTTGCTGCTGGCCACTTCCCTGCACGCACAAACCACCTTTATACCCGGCATACTCAAGCGCGCGACTTGGGCGGGAGCGACACGGGCTCAAGTTGAAGCCGGCTCGCTGGCCGCATCGAACGCCGTGGTCACTTACCCGACCTCTTGGGATATCAATGACGGGACGGCGAACTACTCCAGCCGTTACAGTGGTGTCGTTATCCCCGACACCACCGGTGAGTACGACTTTTTCCTGGCGGCGGACGACGATACCGACCTGTTCATCAGCACCAATGATCAGCCAGCCGGCAAGTACATGATCGCTCAGGAGAATCAATGGAGCGGGGTGCGGAATTACAATACGGCTGGTGCGGGCGGTGCCGTTGCCTCCGCGCAAAAGAACTCGGTTACGTGGACCAACGGTGCCGGAGTATCTCCGTATGCGGCGGGGATTCATCTGGTGGCCGGCACCCGCTACTATTTGGAGGCGGTTCATCATCAAGGTGGTGGCGGTGGAAACTGCGCCGTGACCATGAAGGCGCATGGTCTCGGGGCGGCGGATGGGGAGCCGACTAGCTTGACCGGTTCGCTGATCGGCATGGTCATTCCGACCCCAACCACTCTCTCCTTTACCACGCATCCGTCGAACACGACTGCCTATGTCGGCATGTCGGGCCGCTTCAAAGTGGTCGTTTCGACCGATAGTACGGAGGGAGTTACTTATCAATGGCGTCGGGGCGGGGTGGACATTACCAATGCCACCGCGGCTGCGTTCAGCATCGTTGCCTCAGCCGCCGACGATGGCGCCCAGTTCGATTGCGTGGTATCCGTTCCCGCAATTGGAACGCCCTCCCTGACCCGGACATCAGCAGTGGCGACTCTTACCGTGCCGGCAAGCGGCGCTTTAGTGGTCAATGGCTGGTTGAAACGCGAAGTGTTCGGCAACATGCCTCAATCCACCGCCGGAGCCGTCCGGACGGCCGTTGAAGCCGGAGCCGTTGGGGTGCCAACTTCGACGACGGCGGTCACCGCGCTGGATACTCCTAACAATGGAGCTAATTACGGTGAACGAGTCAGTGGTTATTTTACTCCTTCAACCACCGGCCGCTATGTGTTCTTCATTTCCTCGGATGACGACTCCGACTTCTTCGTCAGCACCAATGATCAACCTTCCGGCAAGCAGTTGGTGGCGCAGGAAACTATTTGGAGTGCCAACCGCGCTTGGAATTCGTCCGGCGGTGGCAGCTCGCTAACCCAAAAGCGCTCTGACCTATGGATGCCCGACCCCAACAATCCGGTGACGCCGCCCTATGCCGACGGAATCGCGATGACGGCGGGAACGCGTTACTACATTGAGGCCGTGCTCCGAGCCGGCACCGGCGGCAATGGTGTCAGCGTCACGTACGCGCTCACGAACGAAGTCGCCTTGGGTGTGCCGGCGGATAACGATGCTTCCCGCTTGACGAACGGCGTCATCAGCTACGTCACCAAGCCCGTGACTACGTTCGCCATCACGGCCCAGCCGGCCAACATTACCCAATTTGAAGGGTTCAACTACACCGTCAGTGTAGCGGTGGCAACGGATAGCGAGATTGCGCCCCAGTATCAGTGGCGGAAGGATGGCGTTGTTGTGCCCGGTGCGACGACCAGTTCATACACCAAGCTTGCGGCTTTCGTTGACAACAACTCGCATTTCTCCTGCGACATCGTGATCCCGGGTGTGACTAACACCACCAGTACCACCAATACCGTGATCATCCAACAGGGCGTGGTTGCCGTCGGTCAGATCCGGCAGGAAATCTGGACCAACATCAACGTCACCGGTGTTACCCGGGCGCAGATTGAGAACTCCCCCGGGACCGCACCCGCTCCTGACGTAACCTCCTTCATCAGCGGATTTGATGTCAACGCGTTCGGCCAGAACGACTACGTGCAGAGGTTGAGCGGGTTGTTCATTGCGCCGGCGACCACCAACTATGTGTTCTACCTCGCCTCCGACGACGATGGCAGCTTGTTTATCAGCACCAATGACCGTCCGGAGAACAAACAGCGGATCGCGTTCGAACCAAACTGGAGCAACTATCGGCAGTGGACTCAGGCGGGCAACGGTTCAGCCACCGACGTGGCCCAGAAGTGCTCCACCACCTTTGTTGATCCGACGACGTCCTTACCCGGCCCGGGGAACCCCAATGGCATTCCGCTGGTCGCGGGCACCCGGTATTACATGGAAATCGTCATGCATCAAGCCGGCGGTGGCGATCCGTGCGGTGCCACTTACACCTATTTCAACGACAATCCTCCCGTAAACGGTTCTGCCACCGCATTGGTTGGCAGCAAGGTCGGCGTCCTCGTGCCGGCCGCCACGGTGCTGAACTTCACCATTAATCCTCAAAGCACCAGCACCTACCAAAGCCAGCCGGTTTATTTCTTTGCGGCGGCCACGAACAACAGCATCGTCCCTTCGACCTATCAATGGCGTCGCAACGGAACGAATATTGCCGATGCGGTCTTCCAAAACTACGGCTTCATCACCTCCACCAATGATAACAACGCGGTCTTCGACTGTGTGGCCACCGCGCCGGCGGGCGGACTGGTCAAGACCAGCACCCCGGCCACGTTGACAATTCAGAGTGGCGGCACGGTGGTGGTTGGGTCCGTCGTTGATGAAATCTGGAATTCTGCGCAGGCCAGCCAGTTGGGCGTCTCCTCAGGTCGCCTCGGGCCGGCGAACAGTGTCACCATCCGCACGAACATTGACTACACGTCGATTGGCGACAACTACGGTCGCCGGGTGCATGGCTACTTCATTCCGCCCATCACCACAAACTACGTGTTCTTCATCGCCTCCGACGACGACTCGTACCTCTACATCAGCCCCGACGACCAGGCTTCACGCAAAGTGTGGCTCGCTCATGAACAGGGTTGGGCCTCCGGCGAACGTGCCTGGCAGGGTGCTGCGGGTGGCGGACTCAACTCACAAAAGCGCTCCGACACCTTCACTCCCGACGGTGGCTTGACGCTTCCTGGCAATCCCGGCAGCATCGGCGGACTGCCCATGGTGGCGGGCAATCGCTACTATTTGGAGTATATCCATCACGAAGGTGGCGGCGGGGACTTCGCTTCAGTAACTTACATCATCGCCGGGGAAGCCGACCCAATTAACGGGGATGCCTCGGCCATGACGAATGCCGTCATCGCCCACTTGGAAGCCCCGGCCGCTCGAGTATTGACCGCGACCAAGTCCGGGAATTCGCTGAACGTCTCCTGGTCGCCAACAGGTGGTCGTTTGGAGGCAACGCCTCTGTTGCAGGGCGCGAGCACGGTCTGGACGAACGTGGGCACGGCAAATCCGGCGTCGGTGCCGATTCTGCCTGGCAATCTGTTCCTACGGGTTACTGAACCGTAGAAGTTGGGTTAGGTTGAGAGGCTGGACTTCGGTCCAGCCTCTTTTTTTTGAACAATCCAATCGATTGGGTTAGAACTGCGGCCTTTGAAACCAAAGCAGAAGCAGCATGCGGCGTCCGAGGCGGAATCTGCTCCCCCCGCAGCGCGAACGCGCGACAACCTTTCAGTGCGCCGCAAATGGCTCTTTCGCCTTGTGGCGTTGCTGGGCGCGCCGGCGCTGCTCTTCGTCCTGCTGGAGTTGGCGCTGCACCTGGCTGGCTTCGGCTACGAATCGGCTTTTTTTGTCCGCAACCCGGTGGCCGGACAACCCACGTTGGTGGAGAACCGGCAGTTTAGCCGGCGCTACTTTTCCAAGCAATTAATGCGGCTGCCCAAGCCGTTGGCATTTACTCCCGCCAAACCAGGCCAGACCTGGCGCGTGTTTGTGTTCGGCGAATCCGCCGCCGAGGGCGATCCTTCGCCCTCGTTCGGATTCGCGCGCATTTTGCAGGTGTTGCTCCGTGAGCGTTATCCCGACCAGAATATCGAATTCATCAACACCTCCGTTACTGCCATAAACTCCCATGTCATCCGGCCCATTGCCGGCGAATGCGCGGATTATTCCGGGGATGTTTGGGTGATTTACATGGGCAACAACGAAGTCGTTGGTCCGTTTGGATCCGGGACGGTGTTTGGCGCGCAGGCCCCGAGCCTGCCTTTAATTCGCGCGAGTATCGCCTTGAAGACGACGAAGACCGGGCAGCTCCTGGATGAAGTCATTGAATCCGTTGGCCATCGCGGGCCGCGGGTGTGGGAGGGAATGGAGATGTTCCTGAAACAGCAGGTGCGTCAGACGGATCCGCGCATGGCTGCCGTTTACTCGCACTTTGAAGCGAATCTTTCTGACATACTCAGTGCCGGGGTGCGTTCCGGCGCAAAAGTCGTGGTCAGCACCGTCGGCAGCAACTTGCGGGATTGCGCGCCGCTCGCGTCGTTGCATCGGGCAGATTTCCCGCCGGAGAAGATCACTGAGTGGGACAACCTCTATCAGGCTGGTGTAACATTGGAGAGTGCGGGAAAATTTGCTGAAGCGGTCCTCCAGTACCAGCGCGCGGCGCAACTCGATGACCAATTCGCCGACCTGCAATTCCGTCTCGCACGGTGCTTTGCGGCGTCGGGCCGGCCCGCCGAAGCGCACCAGCATTTTGTGCTCGCTCGTGACCTCGACACCCTTCGCTTCCGTGCCGACAGCCGCATCAATGAAATTATCCGCCAACAGGCCAGGCAGTGGCAGGCGCGTGGCGTGTCCTTGGCGGATGCCGCGTCGCAACTGGAACAAGAAAGCAAAGCTGGGACGCCGGGCGCCGAGTACTTTTACGAACACGTCCACCTGACCTTTTTGGGGAATTTGTCGCCCGAAGCCTGCGCCCGGCGACTGGGACTCACCGACTGGGAGCAACTGCAAATGGCGGAGGAAATGTTGCGGCGGACCAGCCGGCCCCCTTTCACCAATCAACTGGATCATGCGACAGATGCGAAACAGCGCGAGGGAATTGTCGCTGAACTGCGTGAGCGGGACAGAACGAACTTCCAATCGTCTGTTGCAATCTATGAGCAGGCGATCGCCCACGCCACCAATGACTGGCAGTTACACGATAATTTTGCCGGGGCTTTGCTCCAGCATGGGGAGCGAACCAGGGCAATCGAGCATTGGCAACGAGTCACGCAACTGCTGCCGCATCGGATCCAGACTTACGACCTGCTCGGCAGTGTCCTGTTCGAAGCGGGTCGTGTGAACGAAGCGGAGGCTTGCTATCAGCAAGCACTGCGCATTGATCCCGACTCGGTGGATGGACACGTTGGGTTGGGCCGGGTCTGGCTGGCGCAGAATCGGGGACCGGAAGCCGTCCTTGAATTTCGACGGGCTGTGCAATTGCAACCGCAAACCGGGCACATTCAAAATCACCTCGGGCTGGCATTGCTCCAGTTGAACAAGGCTGCGGAGGCTGAGGCGACCTTCCGCGCGATCCTCGTCGCCGAGCCGGATTTTCTTCCCGCACGCTTGAATCTCGGCAGCGCCCTGCTGGCCCAGGGTAAGCTTGAAGAGGCGATTACCGGCTATCAGGAACTGATCCGTGGAAGCCCCGGCAATGTGCCGGCCCGGCTGGCACTGGCCAAGGCGCTGGCAAAGCAGGGGCGAGTTACGGAAGCGATGCAACAGAACATCGAAGCCGTCCGGCAGCAGCCGGAGGATTTCGACGCGCGTTACGCGCTCGGCAGCGCACTAATCCGCCAGCAGCGCTTCGCCGATTCGGCGGAACATTTCGCCGCCGCCGTGCAACTTCGGCCAGGGTCTTTTGAGGCGCGCCTCAATTACGGCACCATTCTGGCCAACCAGGGCAAGACCGCCGAGGCATGCGTGCAATTCGAGGAAGCGCTCCGGTCGAATCCGAATTTTGCACCAGCGCATCTCAATCTCGCTGTGGCGCTCGTGCAGCAGAAGCGGTTCGAGGAGGCCGGCCTTCATCTGCGGGAAGTGCTGCGGATAGACCCGGGAAACGCTTCCGCCCGGCGGCTGATTGAGAGCATGCCGCGGAATTGAGTAGAGGCGAGGTGCCCGAAATGGACGATCGGGCCGCCTCGCCTCCGTTTCGATCATCGGAGGAACCAATGATCAGAGTTTCATGGACCCGTTAGAACATGTAGATCACGTTCAGGCCGAGTGACAGGGCATTCTTGTCGGAGGGCGGCCCACCAATCGGTCCGCCAAAGGGCTTGTCACCCGTGAGCGAGGTATCCCAACGGAACTCCAACCGGGTAATGGTGTTGGCCCAGAGGGAATAGTCCACCGTGGTGGTAAGCGAAAACAGCTCATCATGGCCAGCCGTGGCCGCCGTGTAACCGAAGACGCCGTTGCTGCCGTTGGCCCAGTCAAAGCGGGTGTTGACCTTCAGCTTTTCCGTCGCTTGATACGAAAGATAGGCCGCCAGCGCGTTCGCATATGAATCGTCGAAGTTGATGCCCGTCGTGTAGTCATACGCCAGGCCAACGCTGAGTCCCTTCAGCGGCGTTGGAATGCTCGCACCGACATACCAGTTCTCCTGCATCCAGCCGTTTGAATTCGGGGTGTTCGCCCCACCGCCATTGACGCCACCGGTGTAACCAGCAGAAAGGGTAGCGCCCTTGAGAAAACCAAAGCTCTCCGGTGCGGTCAGGGTCACCATGGTGAGATACGCCTTCTTGGATTCAGCCCCGTTGTATTTCGAGTTCACCTGGTTGTTGAAGCCGGCCATATTGCCGACGCCCGCCTGGACGCTGGCCCATTCGCAAATTTTGTACGAGCCGGAAATGCCAGTGTGCGCCGAGGACTCGATGTAGAAACCATAGGAACGACTCCAATTCGGATCCTTGTACGTGTCGTAGGCTTCGTAACCGTTGTAAGTGCCGAACTGACCGACCTTGAAGTCGATGCCGTTGCCCACCGGAACCCGGAGAAGGACCACTGCTTCATTGAAGGCCACATCGCCGCCGCTCGGCGTATTGACCGCCGGCACCGTGCTGGGGATGAAGGAACCGGTGCCGCGCTTTGCCGCGCCGGGGCCAAACAGCATCTGCACGTTGTAGCCTGCGGCCCACTCGGTTTCATCCAGCGGTTTGTTCAGAGTCAAGCTGACGACGTTGAGATTAAATCCGTCCTGCACATCGGTGCCATCGTACACCCGGCCCGGCATGTTGCCGTTGCCCGTGCCGAATTTCCAAATGGCGGTGGTATCAATGTAGCCGCTCAACGTGGTCGAGCTTAATGCCGTCTGCACGAAGTTCTGCTTTTCTTCTGCGGAAGCCACGGCAGGGATGCTGATCAAACCCACGCCAAGAAGCACCTGGGTCCATTTATTCATTTTCATTGTTTTGTTTGTTTCTGTTTTGACCGGGTTGGTTTTCGAACGTGTGCTCTGGTGAACACGAACGCGATTGCCGCTCCCTAGCAAACCCGGTGCCTGCGCTGCGCTCGCCGCGGGCAACAATTCTGAGAGTTGCGATTTCTGAAAAATGCAGCGTCGAGTTTCTTCGCTACGGAACTCCGCAATCGCGCCACCCGCTTCCTCGAACCCGGCGAGCGAGGCGATCCAGTTTTCCTGGCGGGCGATGAAAGCAAATCCTTCGGCAACGCTGGGGACAAACTGCGTTGCTCAGTTGATTCACTTTCCGCGCGGGCTCCGTGCTTCCGGAGTCACTAGCAGCGGTCAAGCGAGGACGGAATCACAGCCACGGGGGCCCTGGAATGAACAATCGTTGGCGAAGTAGAAATTGTGTTGAAACAAATTCATCATGAATTCTTCTGTTGAAAAATAGCCGGGCTGTTCAAAAAAGCGGAGCAGTTAATCGCTCTCGATCCCGGTCAAAAAAATTTGCGCCGCACGATTTGAGGAGAATTCACGCATCGGTCGTTCGGGAATAATCCGTGGCATATCGAGTGCTAAACCTCCGCCCGAAGCGCGGTGCCGGATAATCATCAGCGGTAGCTGGTTGCTGGCCCTCGCAAAAACCATCAAGACCAAACGCTCAAAGCGAGCGTTCCGTACGGTAGAACTGAACTCAATAAACCCCCGAACCCTGAATGAAAATGAATCTGTCGAAATGGAAGAAAGTCATCCCGATTTGTGCGCTGTCAGCCGCGCTGGCGGTCAGTCTGCAGGCGGCGGACACCGTAAAGGTCGGTGTGCTGCACTCGCTGAGCGGCACAATGGCGATCAGTGAGACGTCCTTGAAGGATGTGCTGCTGTTCACGTTTGATGAGATCAACAAAGGCGGCGGCATCAAGGTGGGCGATAAGAATTATCTGATTGAGCCCGTCGTCGTGGATCCGGCATCCAACTGGCCGCTGTTCGCGGAGAAGGCGGAGCAACTGTTGGTGAAGGACAAAGTGGCCGTGGTATTCGGTTGCTGGACCTCGGTGAGCCGCAAGTCGTGTCTCCCTGTTTTCGAGCGCAATAATGGGTTGCTCTTCTATCCGGTCCAATATGAAGGCGAGGAGTTGTCCAAGAACATTTTCTACACCGCCGAAGCGGTGAATCAGCAAGCCATCCCCCCGGTGGATTACATGCTGGCGGAGGGCAAAAAGAAATTCTACCTGCTCGGCTCGGACTATGTCTATCCGCGCACCACGAACAAGATTCTCAAACAGTATCTCAAGATGAAGGGTATTCCGGACGAGGACATCATTGAGATCTACACACCTTTTGGTCACACAGATTATCAAACCATTGTTGCCGCGATTAAGAAGTTCGCCGCCGGCGGCAATGCCTGTGTGATCAGCACGCTTAACGGCGACACCAATGTTCCGTTCTTCAAGGAGTTCGCCAATGCCGGCCTGACTTCAGAAAATTGCCCGGTCGTTTCCTTCTCGATCTCGGAGGACGAATTCCGCGGCCTGCCCGCCAAGCAACTCGCCGGGCATCTCGGTTGCTGGACTTATTTCATGTCGGTGAAGACTCCGGAGAACGAGAAATTCGTCAAGGACTTCATGGCCTGGGTCAAAGACCCGAAAGTCACCGGCGTGGATTACAAGGTCACGGGGGTTGATCCCAAAGGCCGGGTCACTTGCAGCCCCATGAATCTCTCCCGCATGGGCGTTTACCTTTGGGCGCAGGCGGTGACAAAAGCCGGATCGTTTGATGTGGACAAGGTTCGCGAAGCCTTGATCGGCCAGAAATTCAAAGGCCCGGCGGGTGAAGTGACGATGCAGGACAATCACCATCTGGTGAACAACGTCTTCATCGGCGAAACCCTGCCCAATGGGCAGTTCAAGATCATCAAGACGTTCAACGCGGTGGCGGGTGAGCCGTTCAGTGAAAAGTTCCTGAAATAACCGCAAGGGGATGAATCAACAAGGAGGCGGGCCCTGCGGTCCGCCTCCTTTTACTAAATGGACACCACGTTGCGCCTGAAGAGAGCGTTGAGCTTTTTCATGGTCGGTGTTTTCTTCGCCCTCTCCGTTCGGGGTGATACCACCAATGACTATCGCAAAACGCTGACACAAGCCGTCATTTCCGAGGACGCCGCCGCGCAAATCGAGTTGGTCAAACAACTGGTCGGCAGCACCGACGAACTCGTCTCGCGGGGGCTGGCTGCCTGGCGAATGGGCGAGCTTTACGTGCTTGAAAGCCCCGCCGGCGTGAAAACGCCATTCGTGCTCGATGCTCAACAGGATACCGAAGGAAAGGCCAGGGGGGTTAGTCTCGTTGACGGACAATTTATCAAGGATGGCGCGGGAAATCCGGCGAAGTTTCTTGCCTCTGAGTTGACGGCCGCCGACACGAGTTCCAAACTTCGCAAAGCCATCAAGACTGCACTGGACCTCTTTGCCATTGCGAACCCCATGCCGCGGATGCGGCGCGATGCCGTAATCAAGCTCGGTCAGGAGCAAAACCCCGATTACATTCCACACTTTGAAGGGCGATTGAAAATCGAAACAGATGCGGAAGTCACCCGGGCCCTCAATGAAGCCATCCAGTTGACGTGCTCCGCCAGCACCAATGCCGCGGTGCGCAACCCGGCAATCGCGGCGTTGGGGGCAATGCATTCCATCAACGCGCTCGAATTCTTGAAGCAACTCAATAAGGCCGTTGCCAAAGCACCTGCGATGTACGGTGACGAAACCATCCGCAACTTGCGCACGGCCATCGGCGAAATCGAGATGCATCTGTGGTGGGGCAATCTGATCGGAACGGCCTTTCGTGGATTGAGTCTCGCCTCCGTATTGCTCATCGCCGCTCTCGGACTGGCCATCACGTTCGGTCTGATGGGCGTCATCAACATGGCGCACGGCGAAGTCATGGCCGTTGGTTCCTACACCGCCTATATGGTGCAGGGAATTTTTGGCACCGGCCTATTGTTTTCACTGTTTGGAAAACCGATCTCGATCAAGGGATTGGGATTAACGGGCGGTGGTTTTGATTGTTACTTTGTGATTGCGCTCGTTGCCTCCTTTATCACCGCCGCGCTTGTGGGTCTCGTGCTCGAACGCGGCATTATCCGCTTCCTCTACAAGCGCCCGCTTGAATCTCTGCTCGCGACGTGGGGGGTGAGTCTCGTGCTGCAACAAATCTTCCGCCACACCTTCGGCGCCGCCAACGTACAGGTGGACTCGCCCTCCTTCCTCAGTGGCAGCTTTACGTTCAATGGCTCGCCCATCGGCTTCAACCGCATCTTCGTCATCGGCTTTGCCGTCGCCATTGTTTACGGCACGTACCTGTTGCTCACCAAAACCTCGCTCGGCTTGCAGATCCGCGCCGTGATGCAGAATCGCAACATGGCTTCCTGCGTCGGCGTTCGCACGGACCGCGTGAACATGATGACTTTTGCGCTGGGCTCGGGCCTGG
This sequence comes from Limisphaerales bacterium, assembly GCA_044225555.1. Classification (GTDB taxonomy): domain Bacteria; phylum Verrucomicrobiota; class Verrucomicrobiia; order Limisphaerales; family JADLHS01; genus JADLHS01. Next base: position 411,630 of record JBGAIM010000006.1, read on the forward strand.
CCGGCATGGCGGGTTGCTGTATGTCACAGATTGCCAACGTCGGCCCCAGCCTCGGCCAGAGTTACATCGTGGACTGCTTCATGATCGTGGTGCTCGGCGGCGTCGGAAACATCGTGGGCACTGTGACCGCCTCGCTGGGCGTTGGCGTCACCAATCAGATTCTCGAACCCTGGCTCGGCGCGGTGCTCGGAAAAATTGTTGTGCTCGCGGCCATCATCTTGTTTCTGCAATGGCGGCCAGCCGGCATCTTCGTCACCCGCAGCCGCAGTCTTGACTCATGACTCGAACTTTTCCCAAGCGCGAGGTGCTGATCATCAGCCTGCTGGCGATCATCGGGCTGATCGTGTTGCCCTGCTTGAACGCATTTACACCCACGGACAGCGCGCTTCACGTAAGCACCTTTGCCTTGAGCCTATATGGCAAATATCTCACCTACGCAGTTCTTGCCCTCGGCGTGAATCTCCTCTGGGGTTACACCGGCATCTTGAGCCTCGGTCAATGCCTCTTCTTCTCGCTCGGTGGTTACGCGCTGGGGATGAACCTTATGCTCATGATCGGCAAGCTCGGCCAATACAAGGCTGACATCCCCGACTTCATGGTCTTCCTGGAATTCGCGACGAAATATCCCGCCACCGGAGGATTGCCACCGCACTGGATTCCTTTCAAAGACTTTTGGTTCGCGGCCATCATGGTGGTAGTTGTTCCGGCGGTCGTCGCTTACATCTTCGGCTGGCTGGCCTTTCGCTCGCGTATCAAGGGCGTTTATTTCTCCATCCTCAGCCAGGCGTTGACTTACGCGGCGTGCCTCATGTTTTTCCGCAATGACTTCACCTTTGGCGGCAACAACGGTCTGACGGATTTCAAAACCATCATTGGCTACGACGTAAATGCACCCGGAACCAAACGTGCGCTTTACCTCTGCTCCGGTGTGTTACTGCTCGCAACCTACCTCTTTTGTCGCTGGCTCACCTCGACGAAGTTCGGTCTGATTCAGCGGGCTATACGGGATTCAGAAAATCGCGTGCTGTTCTCCGGTTACGCGACCGCGAACTTCAAGCTGTTTGTGTTCGTCATTGCCGCGATCATTTCCGGCCTTGGTGGAGCGCTGTTTGTCCCGCAGGTCGGCATCATCAACCCCAGCGAAATGTCGCCGGACAAATCCCTCGAAGCAGTGGTCTGGGTCGCCGTCGGTGGACGCGGCAACATGTTGGGTCCAATCCTCGGGGCCGTCGGTATCAACTCCGTGAAGAGCTTTGCCACGCATTCCTTCGCCGAACAGTGGCCCTACATCATTGGTTTCCTCTTCATCTTTGTGACGGTGTTCATGCCCAAGGGAATTATCGGACTGCCGGATCAATTCCGCGAGCTGAAGCGTCGCTTCCAGAAACGCAGGGAAAGTTCTGATGCGCTCACCGTTTCGAATCCCGCACCCGCGACACCCGAAGGAGGCAACGCCAAATGACTGCCACCGCTCCCAGCCCCAACGTCCGGCTCGCGCACGCAAAGGATTTCATCTTGTTGCTGGAAGGGGTCAACAAGGCGTTTGAAGGTTTCAAGGCCATCACCGATCTGAATTTTGCGCTCGATGAAGGCGAACTCCGCGTCATCATCGGCCCGAACGGCGCGGGCAAAAGCACGATGCTCGACATCATCACCGGCCGCACGCGACCCGACACTGGTCGCGTAGAGTTCGGTCGTGACACCGATCTCACCAAGCTGAACGAGTATCAGATCAATCGCCTCGGCATCGGGCGCAAGTTCCAGACGCCGTCGGTTTACATTGATCATACTGTCTTCGAGAACATCTGGCTTTCGCTGGAAGGCAGCCGGACGGTCTGGAGCACTTTGTTTTCGCGCATCAGCCCCGCACAGAAAGATCGCATCTTCGAAGTCCTAAAAACCGTCGGCCTGACCGACAAGGCGCAAAGCAAAGCCGGCCTGTTGTCGCACGGTCAAAAGCAGTGGCTCGAAATCGGCATGTTGCTCGCGCAAAACCCGAAAGTCCTCCTCGTGGACGAACCCGCCGCCGGCATGACCGACGAGGAAACCCACAAGACCGGCGAGTTGCTCCACACGCTCGAAGGCAAACACACCATCGTCGTCATCGAGCACGACATGACCTTCGTCCGCCAGCTCGCGCGCAAAGTCACTGTGCTCCATCAGGGTCACGTCCTCTGCGAAGGCAGCGTGGACGAAGTGCAAAATAACGAACGCGTGATCGAGGTCTATCTTGGCAGGAAGAAAAAAGCTTAACCACGGATGAACACAGATAAGCACGGATGGAATGGGACTGCGAATGTCCGCCAGGTCTTGGACTGCGGCAGCCCTCTGCCGCTTTGGAATCGCAGGCTCGCGGCGGAAAAGCGCCAGAAGGCTGGCGCAGTCCAAGGCGCTATCGCGTTCATCCGTGTCCATCCGTGTCCATCCGTGGTTAAAGTCAGATGTTAACCCTCTCCAACATTACAGTCTCCTACGACGGTTCGCGCATTTTGCGCGGCGTGAATCTCACCGTGTCGCCCGGACAAGTCGTCTGCCTCATGGGTCGCAACGGCGTCGGCAAAACCACGACGCTCAAATCCATCGTCGGCTTGGTGAAAACCGATTCCGGCTCGGTGAAACTCGATAACATCGAACTCGTCGGCCAGAAACCCGACGCCCGCGCCCGCGCCGGTCTCGGTTATGTGCCACAAGGCCGTGACATTTTCCCGCATCTCACCGTGAAGGAGAACTTGCACATCGGGGCGATTGCCCAAGGCAAGAAGCTCAATGGCGAAGTGGATCGCGTGCTCACGCTGTTTCCCATCTTGAAGGAGTTCCTCGCCCGCAAAGGCGGTGTGCTCAGCGGCGGCCAGCAACAGCAACTCGCCATTGGCCGGGCGTTGCTAACGAATCCAAAGGTATTACTCCTCGACGAGCCGACCGAAGGCATCCAGCCCAACATCATTGATCAGATCGGCGAGACGATCAAAAAGCTGCGCGCCGAAGGTCTGGGTGTGGACAAACACAATTACCCCGAGGAAATCCAGAACGCCGTGAAGCTGCTGCGCAAGGAAGGCAAGATCGGCATCCTGCTCGTCGAGCAATACCTCGACTTTTGCCTCGATGTCGGCGACCAGTTCTACATCATGGACCGCGGCGCGGTGGTGGCCGAGGGCGCGATGAAGAATCTGAATGACGAAGTCGTGAAAAAGCATTTGACTGTGTGAAGCGTGGTCGCGCCGGCAACATTTGAAACAACGCAACGCGGTTCTGCCTCCTTGGAAGTCACGACGGTTTTCGGGGAGAGCACGGCGGTTTCCAGTTTTGCCCGCACGCCGATGAAGTTGCTCACGCCCGTCGCCCGCGGCCAAAGCGTGTGGGCCTACACGAGCAGCTTCGGCGGCGGCCTCGTGGCTGGAGATCAAACGCAACTCCACGTCACCGTCGGCGCGGGCGCGCGTTGTTTTCTCGGCACGCAATCTTCAACGAAGGTTTATCGCAATCCCGCCGCCTTGCCCTGCGAACACACCACTCACGCGACTTTGGCGGAAGAGGCGTTGTTGGTCTTCGCGCCAGAGCCGGTGCAAGCCTTCGCCGACTCGCACTACACGCAGCGCCAGGAATTTCATCTCGCGCCGAGCGCCGGATTGGTTTTGCTCGATTGGTTCAGCTCTGGCCGCGCCGCGCGGGGCGAGCGGTGGGCGTTCAAACATTTCGAGAGCCGCAACGACATCTTCGTTGGCGGCGAGCGGGCGTTGGTTGATTCCATCCGGTTGAACTCGGACCAACTCGCCGAGCGCATGGGCCGGTTCAATTGCCTCGCCACGCTCCTGCTCATCGGCCCGCCGCTGAAGGCCTCCACTGAAGCATTGTTACAACTGGTCGCTGGTCGCGCGGTGGAAAAGCGTGCGGACCTCAATGTTAGCGCGAGTCCGGTGCGCGGCGGGGCGTTGCTACGCGTCGCTGGCGAGGAGGTTGAAGCTGTCCGACGCGAACTGAGTGGACATCTGGCGTTCCTCCGCGACATCCTTGGCGACGATCCGTGGGCACGGAAGTGGTAGTAGGCCACAAATGAACACGAATAGACACGAATGGGATGGGGCGACGAGCTTCCGCCAGGTCTTGGACTGCGCCAGCCCTCTGGTGCTTTTCCACCGCGAGCCTGCGAAGCCAAAGCGCCAGAGGGCTGGCGCACTCCAAGACGCTATCGCGCCGGTCCTGCTCCAATCGAATCCGTGTTTATCCGTGCTCATCCGTGGTTAAAAATGTTTGGCTATGCACCTAAGTCCTCGTGAACTCGACAAGCTGACGCTGCACCAGGCTGGCTCGCTCGCGCAGAAGCGACTCGCGCGCGGCGTGAAGTTGAATCATCCCGAAAGCGTCGCGCTCATCGCCACCGTGCTGCTGGAATTCATCCGTGACGGCAGGAGCGTCGCGGAGTTGATGAATCTTGGTCGCCAGTTGCTCGGACGCAATCAGGTCATGTCCGGCGTGCCGGAGATGATTTACGACGTGCAGGTGGAAGGCACGTTTCCCGACGGCTCGAAGCTCGTCACCGTGCATCATCCCATCGCCAGCGAGAACGGCGATCTGAAGCTCGCGCTCCACGGCAGCTTCCTGCCCGTGCCGGATGTTTCCGTTTTCGCGCCCGCCGTCGCCGGACCAATTCCCGGCTCGACGGAAATCAAAGACGGCGAAATCGAACTGAATGTCGGCCGTGCAACGGCGGAAATTCCCGTCACGAATCTCGGCGACCGTCCGATTCAAGTCGGCAGCCACTATCATTTCATCGAGACGAACGGCGCGCTGAAGTTTGATCGCGAGGCGGCTTACGGCAAACGTCTCGACATTCCGGCGGGAACGGCCGTTCGCTTCGAGCCCGGCGAAACCAAGACCGTCAAGCTAGTGGAAATCGCAGGCAAGAAGGTCATCCGCGGCGGCAACAACCTCGCAAGCGGCAAAGTATCCGCTGCTGGCAAGAAAGCGGCGTTGAAACGCGTCAAGGGTAAGAATTTCGGAAACCAGTAAGCTGCCATGCACCTCACCCGCTGCCGCGACCAAAAGTCCAGGACGCTGGATGAGTTCTATGGTGAGCTGATCCAGTCGGATGAACCGGTCACTCGTGAGGGCGGCAAGACGATGTTAGCCCTGATAAGACGTTTGCGGTTGTTGCCGATCGAGCAACGTGTCTTTGGGCTGACATCGCACTATAGGCTTTGCTTGCTCGCGCAGGATTCAGCCGAAACACCTTGGTTCGTCATTGCAGCTGCCTTGGATGAAAGGAATTACTTCGTCGAGTATTTGATGCCGGAGCGTATTGCTCCCTGGCCGCGCGCTTACGTCCGGGGCGAAGCACACTCAGAGGACGAAGCAGTGCAAATGATTCTAACCGGGATGGAAAAGTCAGAAGGATGGAGATCAAGCCATGCATAAGATGAAACGCGCCCATTACGCCGACATGTTCGGCCCGACCACCGGCGACAAGGTCCGGCTCGGCGACACGTCGCTCATCGCGGAGGTTGAGAAGGATTTCACCGTTTATGGCGACGAATGTAAATTCGGCGGCGGCAAAGTCATCCGCGAAGGCATGGGCCAGGCCGCCGGCGTTGGCGCGAAGGACGCGCTTGATTGCGTCATCACCAATGCGCTCGTCATTGATCACACCGGCATCTACAAGGCCGACATCGGCATCAAGAACGGTCTCATCTCCGGCATCGGCAAGGCGGGCAATCCCGATGTGATGGCTGGCGTGACCAAGGGCATGGTCGTCGGCGTCACCACCGAAGTCATCGCGGGCGAAGGTCTGATTCTCACGGCGGGCGGCCTCGACACACACATCCATTTCATCTGTCCGCAACAGGCGCACGAGGCGATTGCGGCGGGGCTCACTACGATGGTCGGCGGCGGCACTGGCCCGGCCGTCGGCACTTGCGCCACGACTTGCACGCCTGCGCCGAATTATATCCGCGAGATGCTCCGCGCGGTGGATGCGTTGCCGTTGAACTTCGGCTTCACCGGCAAGGGCAACACCGCCATGCCCGCAGGTCTGGCTGACCAGATCAAAGCCGGCGTCATCGGCCTCAAGCTGCACGAAGACTGGGGCACGACGCCCGCCGCGATTGATTGTTGTCTTGGCATCGCGGACAAGCACGACGTGCAGGTGACGATTCACACGGACACGTTGAACGAATCCACCTTCGTCGAAGGCACGATTGCCGCGTTCAAGGGGCGCACGATTCACACGTATCACAGCGAAGGCGCGGGCGGCGGTCACGCGCCGGACATCATCCGGATTTGCGGCGAGCCGAACGTGCTGCCGAGTTCAACCAACCCGACGCGGCCTTACACGGTCAACACGATTGACGAGCATCTCGACATGCTCATGGTCTGCCATCACCTCGACCCGAACCTGCCCGAGGACGTGGCTTTCGCGGAGAGCCGCATCCGCGGCGAGACGATCGCGGCCGAGGATATTTTGCACGACATGGGCGCGATCAGCATGATGAGTTCGGATTCGCAGGCGATGGGCCGCATTGGCGAAGTGATCACGCGCAGTTGGCAGACGGCGGACAAAATGAAGCAACAGCGCGGTCGTTTGCCGGAAGAGAAAGGCGACAACGACAACGTCCGCATCAAGCGTTACCTTTCGAAATACACAATCAACCCGGCGCTCGCCCACGGCATGGCGCACATCATCGGCTCGATCGACGTCGGCAAGCTCGCCGATCTCGTGTTGTGGAAGCCGTCGATGTTCGGCGCGAAACCGGAGATGGTCATCAAAGGTGGCTTCATCGCTTGGGCGCAGATGGGCGACCCGAACGCGAGCATCCCCACGCCGCAACCGGTTTACATGCGCCCGATGTTCGGCGCGTTTGGCCGTGCGACCGGCGCGACGAGCATCGCGTTCGTCAGCCAGCTCGCGAAGAAGGCCAATGTCGGCAAAACTTACGGCCTGACCAAGCAAGTCGTCGCCGTGAAGGGCTGTCGCAAAGTCGGCAAGCGCGACCTGAAGTGGAACAACGCGATGCCGAAGATCACCGTTGATCCCGAGACCTACGAGGTGCGGGCTGATGGTGAATTGCTGACGTGCCAGCCCGCGAAGGTGCTGCCGCTCGCGCAACGGTATAACTTGTTCTAGGCTCGCGTCCATGAAGCGAGAGAAGAACGCACGTCCTCCGCAAGGTCTTGGAGTGCGCCAGTCCTCTGGCGCTATTGAAGGCACTCGACGTCCAAAGCGGCAGAGGGCTGCCGCACTCCAAGACGCTTTCGCGGCCGCGACGCCTGACTTTCTCATCTGGCAGCTTTGTGACTCGGCGTTTCCCACGGGAGGCTTTGCGCATTCGTCCGGTCTGGAGGCAGCCTGGCAACACGGGGAGGTTCGCGGACGCACGGAACTGGTCGCGTTCATAAAAACTAGTTTGGACCAACTCGGCCACGCGATGCTGCCCTTCGTGACGGCGTCGTTTGATGCGCCGGAGAAACTGGCTGAGTTCGATGCGCTGTGTGATGCATTCACGACCAATCATGTCGCCAACCGTGCCAGCCGCGCGCAAGGGCGGGCCTTCTTGACGGCGGTGGATCGGCTTTTCCCGGAGCGCGGCGTTCACGCCGCTTCAACGTTTAATGAGAAGAGTGCGCCAAAGCGGCCTGAAGGCCGCGCTCCTAACACAGTGCAGTTCGCCCACTTCGCCCCGATCTTCGGCGCGTGTTTGCACAAACTGGAGATTCCACGCGAAACCACGACGCGGATGTTTGTCTTTAATCAACTCCGCGCTGTCCTCGCTGCGGCGGTGCGATTGAACATCGTTGGCCCGATGGAAGCACAGATGCTTCAGCACCAGCTCGCCTCCAAGGCTGAGGTCGTTCGCCAGCGTTGCGAAGAGTTGTCGCTGGAGCAAATCGCGCAGACCGCGCCGATGCTCGACCTGTGGCAAGGCGCGCAAGACCGACTTTATTCCCGTCTCTTCCAAAGTTAGAACAGCACCATGCGAATTCTCCTTCATCAACACGGTCACGCAGACAGTCCCGGCCACTTTCACGATCGCGAATTGCCGCTCGACCGCGATTTCCAAAAGCGCGCGTTCACGGTCGGCATTGGCGGGCCTGTGGGGAGTGGCAAAACTGCACTAATGCTCCAATTGTGCTTACGGCTGCGCGATAGGCTGAATATCGCCGCCGTGACGAATGACATTTTTACGAAGGAGGATGGCGAATTTCTGACCAAGCATGGCGCGCTGCCGCCTGAGCGCATCCGCGCCGTGGAGACCGGCGGTTGTCCGCATGCCGCCATTCGCGAGGACATTTCGGCGAACCTGCTCGCGCTGGAGGAATTGCACGCCAAATTCAAAACCCAGTTGCTGCTGATTGAATCCGGCGGCGATAATCTGGCGGCCTGCTACAGCCGGGAGCTGGCGGACTACACGATCCAGGTCATTGATGTGGCAGGCGGCGACAAAATTCCGCGCAAGGGCGGGCCTGGCATCACGCAGACGGATTTGTTGGTGATCAACAAGACGGATCTCGCGACAGCCGTGGGTGCAGACCTTGAAGTGATGAAGCGTGACGCCAAAAAAATGCGCGGTGACGGCCCGTTCATTTTCGCGCAAGTCCGGAACGGCGTGGGCATTGAGGAAATTGTGGCCCACGTCATTCACGCGTGGCAGCACGGTTCGGGAGTGGCGCACCAGCATTGATGGTGTTGATTAGGTCGAATGGTGTGACGCAGTTTGGCCATTCTTTTGCGTGATCTGGCGTTGTTGGATTCGGTTGGAATTCCTAGCATGCTGGTAACTAGCTGGGAAAACTGATCATGAAATCCAACGCGCCGAAAGTTTCGCTCGCTTCCTTGATTCTCGTTTCAACCGCTCTGGCCGCCTGCGCTGCCACGATTGATGTGCAGGTGGACAAGCCCGCGCATAAAGTTTCACCGACATTGTGGGGCATTTTTTTCGAGGATATCAATCTTTCCGCAGACGGCGGTATTTATCCCGAGTTGGTGCGTAATCGTTCGTTTGAAGATGCGGAAAAGCCGGAAAACTGGAAGTTCGTCAACAGTGCGGCGGGCAAAACGGAATGCGCGATTGACGACAGCCGACCGTTGAATCCGCTGAATCGTCGTTCGCTGTGCATCAAGGTCGATGGCGCATTCACGCTGGAGAACGAAGGTTATTGGGGCATGAATGTGGTGAACGGCCACGCCTACGCCTTCAAATGCGCGGCGCGAGCCGATGGCTTCAACGGACCGATCAAGGTCAGGTTGGTGAGTTCAGCGGGTGAGGAGTTGGCCAAAGGCGAGGTCTCGGGGTTGAGCGGGAATTGGAAGTATCACACGCTCGAGTTGACGGCGAAGGGTTCTGATCCGAAAGCGCATCTGGAAATCTCCGGTGGCGGCAAGGGGACATTGTCCCTCGACATGGTCTCACTGATGCCGAAGAAGTCCTGGAAGAACAACGGAATGCGGACTGACCTGGCCGAATCGCTGGTGGCGCTCGATCCGTCGTTCGTTCGCTTTCCGGGTGGCTGCTGGGTGGAAGGCGAGGACATGTCGCGAATGTATAATTGGAAGAAGACCATCGGCGACGTGGACGCGCGCACGCCGCTCTGGAACATCTGGGGCTATAACGCCACGCACGGGCTGGGATTCCACGAGTATCTGCAGATGACGGAGGACCTCGGCGCGACGCCGCTGTTCTGCATTAACGTCGGCATGTCGCACCGGGAAGTGGTTCCCATGGCCCAAATGGGTCAATGGGTGCAGGACGCGTTGGATGCCATCGAGTATGCGAATGGACCGACGACTTCCTTCTGGGGCGGGTTGCGGGCAAGGAACGGCCATCCAGCGCCGTTTAATTTGAAATACATGGAGATTGGGAATGAGAATGGTGGTGCGGCTTATCGCGACCGCTGGCCGCTGTTTGTGAAAGCCATCAAAGCCAAGTATCCGGAGATCCAGCTCGTCGCCAATCACTGGGAAGGTGGCTATCCCAAAGACCCGATGCCGGACATTGTGGACGAGCATTATTACAGCACGCCGGAATTCTTCATGCAGCAGGCGCATCGCTACGACACCTACGACCGGATAGGCCCGAAGATTTTCGTGGGTGAATATGCTGTGACTCGAAACGGAGGCAAAGGCAACCTGCGCGCCGCGATCGGTGAGGCCGCCTTCATGACCGGACTGGAGCGCAACTCGGATGTGGTGGTGATGGCGGCCTACGCACCGCTGTTCGTCAATGTCAACCATCGCAAGTGGAATCCGGACCTCATTAACTTCGACAGCTCGCGCTGGTACGGGCTGCCCGGTTACTATGTCCAAAAGCTCTTCAGTGAACATCGGGGCGACGTGGTTTTGCCCGTGACCGTTGAATCGGTCACGATCGAAGAGAAGCCGCCGACCGGTTGCATCGGGGTCGGGACCTGGAACACAGGGGCGGAGTTCAAAGACATCAAAGTGACGGCGCCGGACGGGAAAGTTTTGTTCAGTTCCGATTTCAGCAAGAACAGCGACGGCTGGAAGTTCCTCGGCGGTGGCGAATGGAAAGTCCAGGATGGTGCGCTGCGGCAGACGGCGGAGAAGGAATTTGTCCGCGCATTGGTGGGGGACAAGGCGTGGACGGACTACACGATCGAATTGAAGGCCCGCAAGATCTCCGGGCAGGAAGGGTTTTTGATTTTGTTTCACATCAATGACGAGGAGGATCGCAACTGGTGGAACATCGCCGGTTGGAACAACACCCAACACGGCGTCGAGTTGGGCGAGACCCTTGATGGCAAGCGCGGCAGCGTCGAGACCGGGCGGTGGTATGATATCCGGGTCGAGGTGAAGGGCAATAACGTGAAGTGCTGGCTGGATGGCAAAGTAGTGCATGACCTCAAGAACACATTGTCTGCCACGCGGGGGATGTTCGCCAGCGCCACGCGCGACACCAAATCCGGCGAAGTGATTGTGAAGGTGGTGAATGCCGCGTCCACGCCAACGGAAACGGATATCAACTTGCGCGGAATCGGGAAACTTGCTGGACCAGCGCAGGCAATCGTCCTGACCTCGGAGAACCCGAAGGATGAGAATTCCCTGGAGGAACCAACCAAAGTCTCGCCGAAGACCGAGAGAATCAATCTGGCCGGACCAAAGTTCAGGCATACCTTCCCGGGAAATTCGTTGACCGTCTTGCGAGTCGGGGCGGCGAAGTAGTGCCGGAATCGGCACGGCAGATGTCCCACTTGGCCACTGCTTGGCGGGCTTGGTGGATCGTTGGAAAACGCTGGATGATCCGACCGCGTTCCAGCACATGCAGTCTTCCCGGGCGGCACGAGCGAGAAGGTTTGATTCCAACCCGTGTTCTTGTTCATGAGCGCGGGATTTCATTTTGGGTTGCCTGTTTGCCGGGAGTTCGTACGGCGTGTCGTCAGAATTGACGACCCAAACTCTCCTCGAAACGCCTGCGGTGGATTTGGCAACATTCCGCGATGCAACCAACCTCGTTTCGCCGCAACGGCAGTGTCGTGACGTAAACCAGGCTTCGCCATGAAAATTCACGCGCTGCACACGTTGGACATTGCCATTATTGCCGGATACTTCGTCACGGTTATTCTGATCGGGCTTTGGGTTTCGCGGCGAGGGGTCAAGGATTTGGATTCCTATTTCCTCGGCGGAAAATCACTCCCGTGGTACCTGCTCGGCGTTTCGGATGCCTCGGGCATGTTCGACATCAGCGGCACAATGTGGCTGGTGTATGTGCTTTTTCTCTACGGGCTCAAGAGCGTCTGGTTGCCGTGGGTGTGGCCAGTGTTCAATCAGATATTTCTGATGATGTTCCTGAGCGCGTGGCTGCGGCGCTCGAACGTGCTCACCGGCGCGCAATGGATTCAAACCCGCTTCGGCGCCGATCGCGGCGGCACGCTGGCGCACCTGAGCGTGGTGTTCTTTGCGCTGGTGAACGTCATCGGGCTGCTGGCGTATGCGTTCAAAGGCATCGGCAAGTTCGCCTCGGGTCTGCTGCCGTGGCATTTCACGACGCAAACCACGGGCATTTTCACGGACGAAAACATCTACGCAATGGTCCTGATGGGCGCGACTTCGCTTTACGCGATCAAAGGCGGCATGATCAGCGTCGTCATCACGGAGGTGACGCAGTTCGCCATTCTCACGCTCACAGCGTTGACCATTGGCACCATTGCGCTGGTGAAGGTCACGCCGGAGATGATCGCGCACAACATTCCCGCGGGGTGGATGAATCCCTTCTTCGGTTCACATCTCAACATTGACTGGACGGGAATCCTCAGCTCGGCCAACGCAGTAATAGCCAAAGACGGCAACGAGTTCTTCTCGATCATTTTCGGCCTCATGTTTTTCAAGGGCGTGCTTGCCAGTCTCGCTGGGCCGGCACCGAACTACGATATGCAGCGCATTCTCGCGGCGCGCAATCCGCGGGAAGCCTGCCTCGTCAACGGCATGGTGACGCTGGTCTTGATGTTTCCGCGCTACATGATGATTGCCGGCATCACGGTGCTGGCTCTGGCGTTCTGCATGCCGCAAATCCAGGCGATGGAGAAACCGGACTTCGAGAAAATTCTCCCCATGGTCCTCGGCGAGCAGATTCCCACCGGTGTGCTGGGCTTCCTGCTGGCGGGATTGGCCGCGGCGTTCATGTCGAATTTTGCGGCCACGCTCAATGCCGCGCCGGCCTACGTCGTGAACGACATTTACAAGCGGTTCATCAACGCGAATGCCGGTGGCAAGAAGGAGGTGTTC